>CABIYE010000004.1 GCA_902362865.1 Clostridiaceae bacterium | reverse complement strand
ATCAGCTGAAGCGGAAACGCGTTCAGTTACATCCGGAAAGACTGATCAGCTCTTAGCGGAATGCGTGGTCAGATGAGCCGGAATTTGCAAGAGATTCCCATCTTCTTCATAAGCTGTTCTTCCCTCTTCTGGCATGTAAAGAGCAGAATCTGATTCTCCTGCCTGGCAAGCCATCTAAGTGTGTTTTCCAGCCGGACATCATCATAGAATGCAAATGTGTCATCCAGGATAATGGGATACTCCCCGCCATACAACATCTGCCCCACTGCCATACGCAGCGCAAAGTAAATCTGCTCCAATGTCCCCTGGCTTACCCGCTCCATCCCGATCTTTCGGTCGGCCTTTATCAAACTCATATGCAGGCTTTCATCCGCCACAAGCCGATGGTACCTGCCTCCCGTTATCTCTTCTATAATTTCAGACGCCCGTCGGTTCAGTTCCTGCGTCATCTGTTTCTGTATATCTGCAGATAATTCTTCCAGCCTTTCCATTGCCATCGTAACAGCTGCCCGCCTGCGGTCATGCTCCTGGTAATCCTGGGGAAGCTCCGCCAATTCTTCCATCTGTTCCTGCATATTCTCATATTCTATCTGCTTTTCCTTCCACTCACTGCTCACATGGGCGCGCTCCCACAAAAGTTGTTCTTTTGATGCTTTCTCTTCCTCCGGCGTGATTTCTTCCAGAATAATTTCCGGCGGCGTCTTCGCCTTTTTTTTACTTTCCTTCAGACGGTTCCACACATAAATTCCTCCGGCGAGAGCGATAACAATTGTAAGAAAGGCGTTCCACGGCTTCGGCACAAAGAGGAAAGCGGCTATGATAACTGCCAGGATTCCGATAACCTCCAGAGGATGTATCCGCCATTTCGACGGCCGGATTTCATCAATCATTCTTTTATTCTCCCGTCCCTGTGCTTCACGGCCTTCCTTCTCCCGCTTTTCCCTGCAGGCAATTGCTTCCTCTACGTCCTCAAGCTCTTCTTCCAGCCTGTGCATGTCCCGCCACACATAGGATGCCTCTTGCTCCAACTTCTCCCTTTGCACCTGCCGTTCTTCCATCATCCGCTTCTCTTCCCGGTCTATCTCTTTCCGGCGTGCCAGCAGCGCATTTTGTGCTGCCGCCAAATCAATCTCACCATCTCCGGTCATATAATAATTGGTAGCATAATTTTTCAATTCGTCCGCCAGCGCCTGGCTGGTTTTTGCCCGAAGCTGCCCGATATCGTAGGTGTCTCCGTATCCGGCGGCATCAAGTCCGGAAAGCAGCATCTCCAAATCTCCGTCTGCCACCGACAATTCCTCTCCATCCTCCAGACAAACCAGCCGTGCACCCTTCTGGTATTTATCAAAATGTCTCTCCAGCCGAAACCGTTTTCCTCCACATTCAAATATCATCACACCTGCATAATAATTGGGATTCTCCCAGGGTTCGTAACGGCTGAAGGTATCATTCACAGAAGCTCTTCCCCGCCCCCGTTCCATTCCAAACAACATACCTCTGATGAACGTGTGAACGGTCGACTTCCCGGCTTCGTTCTCTCCATATAATAACTGAATTCCTCCCTGCAGATTTACCCTTTTCTCTGTAAACCTGCCGAAATTATTCAACTCCAGTTCTCTAATCTCCATGCCTATGTCCTCTTCGTCTCCATTATTGCACGAATTCCTTCACACAATGCCTGATATTCTATGCCATCTTGCGGACATTCTGCAAAACTCTCGATATATCTGCCAATCAGGTTATCCCGGTTTTGTCTCCACAGTTTTTCAAAATCGTACGCCGGTTTCGTCTGGTCCGTAATCTCGACAATATTCCCCAGGGTATCCATATCCTCCAGGTCAAAGGCGACTTCCGGATCTCTGCTGCCTGTAAGCGTAATTTTATACAGATTCTGCACACCCCGCTGCTCGATCTGCCCGCAGATTTTGCTGCGCAGTTCAAATCCGCTCATCTCCCGGTTGACTTCCACATCCATATGGACGTATTCCCTTAATGCAAAAGGTACAAATGCAATCTCACAACCTTCCTCCGTGATTTCTCCCTTTATAAATCCATGTGCTCCGGTATCATTTTTATCTATAGGTTCCAGCGCCCCCGCATATGCCGCCCTGCCCGGGACTAACTCCTGAGGTTTGTGAATATGTCCAAGTGCAATATAATCATATCTTTTGTCAATTAAATTGTTTATTTTTATGGGTATATGCCTTTCATCGCCGCCGTGGGCAAGCAGAATATGATACTTCGTGTTCCCCTCCGGCACAATCCTGTCATAAAGGGGAACCTCTATCTCTCTGCTATGATAGCTCAGCCCATACACCGTCGTGTCGATATCCGGCAGAACAATCTTCTCCGGTTCCCGGCTCAAAATCATATGTACATTTTTGCTCCAGGAATAGCCCTGATAATAAGAACCCTTCTTTATATAATCATGATTCCCGGCAATGAGTACTACCTGCGTTTTCGTAAGTCCCGCAAATAAATATGCCACATCCTTCAGTTCCCGCCGAAGCGGCTGTCTGTGGAAGAGATCTCCCGCAATCAAAAGCAAATCCGTCTTTTCTTCTTCACACAGAGTTACCACCCGTCGGAAGCTATTCCAGATTTCCCGGCTCCTCTTTGCGCTGTACTCTCTTCCAGCGTACGGTTCTGCCCCCAAATGGACGTCTGCGACGTGTATGAACTTCATGCTGATTTTCTCCTCCCTCCTGCTTATCCCTGGATGGCAGTGTTACAATAAACCGGGTATAGGATTCGTCGCTTTTGGCAATAATTCTGCCATGATGCAGCTCCACAATCTCTTTTGCAATCGCAAGTCCAAGTCCGGCGCCTCCGGTTTCCGTGGAACGCGAATTGTCCAGGCGGTAGAAACGCTCGAAAATTGTCTGTAATTTAGAACCCGGTATCTTCTTTCCTTCATTCGTAAATATAATCTCCACATCTCTTCGCTTTTCATGTGCTTCTATCCGGATTGTCGTTCCTTCATAGCAATAAGCAATGGCATTACGGAGAAGATTATCAAATACCCTTGCAAGCTTGTCCGGATCTCCATATACCTCCAGGTTCTCCTGGACTTCTACCTCGCAGGTCAGTTTCTTCTCCTGAAGCACGCCGTACAATTCATCCGCAATCTGCTCCAGCATCATGGTCAGATTCAGTTCCACCGGCTCCAGCTCCATGTTCTGAAGATTAAATTTCGTTATATCAAAAAATTCGTTAATCAGTTCTCCCAGCCGGATTGCCTTCTCCAGGGAAATGTGCGTATATTTCGCCCGCTCCTCCACCGGCATGTCGGGATGACTGTCCAGCATCGTCAGATATGCTACCACAGAAGTAAGCGGCGTCTTCAGATCATGAGCAAGGAAAAGAACCAGGTCATTTTTGCGCTTCTCACTTTCCACCGCCTCCAGCTCCTGACGCTTAATCGTCGCTTTGATTTCATTTAACCGGATTTCAATCGGCTTCAATTCTGTAATCAGATGAATCGGCTCCGTTGACTCAGACAGAATATTCTCAATTCCATCCCCCACCTGATCCAGGTAGGTTGTCATCTTAGAAAGCGCCACATAGAAAAACAGTGCGAAGAGCAGCAGAAATCCCAAAATCATAAAAAAAATCTTATTATCTCCGATTAATTGCCAATATAAATCAATGGCGGTCTGTTCTTCCATATGAAAGGCCATCATCACCTTCACGAATGCATTTGCAAAGGTGTCATTATAAATGCCGTCAATCACATAATTCAGAAGAAAGCCGCCAACAAGTACAGTCAGCGCAGTCACCAGCACTGTCTGCAATAGAATACTAAATTTCAGTTTCCGATAATTATTCTTCAACCTTATACCCTACTCCCCACACTGTTTTGATGAAATCCGTCTTGCCGGTCGGAATACTCATCTTCTCTCTCAGGTGCCTGATATGTACCATTACCGTATTATTGCTGTTTTTATAATACTGTTCATGCCATACCTTTTCAAAAAGCTCTTCCGAGCTTATGACCTTTCCCCGATTCTCACAAAGCAGCCACAGAATATCAAATTCTATAGGCGTCAGCGTCAGGGACACTTCATTATAAATACATTCGTGGGAAGTACGATTCAGGAACAATCCGCCGAAATCAATCACATCACCTGTTTCCTTCCCACCGTCATTATACTGAGTATACCGGCGCAGCTGCGCCTTCACTCTTGCAATCAGCTCCAGTGGATTAAAAGGCTTGGGAATATAGTCGTCCGCGCCCATAGTAAGACCCGTAATCTTATCAATGTATTCTGTCTTAGCCGTCAGCATAATCACCGGAAATGTATATTTTTCTCTGATTTTCTTAAGAATCTGGAATCCATCTATATCAGGAAGCATAACATCCAAAATTGCAAGATCTATCTTCCGCTCCTTCACGCAGTCCAGTGCATCCTGCCCGGTATAAAATTTGTACACCGTATATTGGTCATTCTGAAGATACAGTTCGATTACATCCGCAATCTCTCTCTCATCGTCTACTACTAATATATTCATACTACTCTCTTTCATTCTTATAATTCACAGTTATTCACAGTCCTCGGGAACGGGATTACGTCTCTGATATTCCCCATTCCGGTCAGATACATCACGCATCTTTCAAATCCAAGACCAAAACCGGAATGGCGTGTGGAACCGTACTTTCTAAGGTCGAGATAGAAGCCATAATCTTCTTCCTTAAGCCCAAGCTCCTTCATACGTCCCAGCAGCTTATCATAGTCATCCTCTCTCTGGCTTCCTCCGATAATCTCTCCGATTCCCGGCACCAGGCAGTCCACTGCGGCAACCGTTTTGTTATCGTCATTCATCTTCATATAGAATGCCTTAATTTCCTTCGGATAATCGGTTACAAATACCGGGCGTTTGAAAACCTCTTCCGTCAGATAACGCTCATGCTCTGTCTGCAGGTCTGCTCCCCAGGACACTTTATACTCAAATTTGTCGTTATTTTTCTCAAGAAGCTCAATTGCCTCTGTATATGTTATTCTTGCAAAATCAGAAGAAACTACATTATGAAGCCTGTCCAAAAGCCCCTTGTCCACAAAAGAATTGAAGAAATTCATTTCCTCCGGCGCCTGTTCCAGCACATAACCTATCACATACTTCAGCATAGCCTCCGCCAGCATCATGTCATCATCCAGATCTGCAAATGCCATCTCAGGCTCTATCATCCAGAACTCCGCCGCATGTCTCGTCGTATTAGAGTTCTCCGCGCGGAAAGTAGGTCCGAAAGTGTAAATATTGCGGAATGCCTGGGCATAAGTCTCGCCGTTTAGCTGCCCGCTCACAGTAAGGTTCGTCTCTTTCCCAAAGAAATCCTGCGTATAATCGATACTTCCATCTTCGTTCTTCGGCAGATTCTCCATATCCAACGTAGTAACCCGGAACATCTCTCCCGCCCCTTCACAGTCACTTCCGGTAATCAGCGGTGTATGCACGTATACAAAACCTCTCTCCTGGAAAAACTTATGGATTGCATAAGCCGTCAGAGAACGCACACGGAAAACCGCCTGAAAAGTATTCGTTCTCGGCCTCAAATGAGAAATTGTCCTGAGATATTCGAAACTATGCCGTTTCTTCTGCAAAGGATAATCCGGCGCAGAAGCACCTTCCACTTCCACCGTATCTGCCTGTATCTCAAATGGCTGCTTTGCCTGAGGCGTAGCAACCAGTGTTCCCGTAACTATAATTGCAGCTCCTACGTTCAACCTGGAAATCTCAGCAAAATTGTCCATCTTGTCATGATATACCACCTGAAGCGGATCAAAAAATGTCCCGTCATTCACCACAATGAATCCAAAAGTTTTGGAATCCCTGATACTGCGCACCCAGCCTCCGACAGTCACCTTCTTATCCAGATATTCTTCTCTGTTTTTGTATAATTCTCTGATTGTAATCAAATCCATACCGATAAGCTCCTTTTCTTTCTCTAATTTCGTCCGCGTATGCTCTGACATACAGTATAATGACAGTATAACATAAGCTTCCCTTTTTTAAAAGTTATCTTAAAAATTCCCCCTGAAGACCGAAGCCATGATCCATCGGACCACTTCCTCTGCCAAGATCCAGCATTGCCTCAAGAGCCCCTGAAATATATGCCTTTGCCCGCTCTACTGCTACGTCCAGGCAGAACCCTTTTGCCAGATTGGATGCAATGGCGCTGGAAAGAGTACATCCTGTCCCATGCGTATTAGGATTTTCAATACGTTTTCCGTAAAACCACCGAAAAGAACCGTCATGACAGAGAAGATCGTTGGCGTCATTTAGCTGATGACCGCCCTTCAGGAGCACGGCACATCCATAGTTCTTATTAATGTTCTCCGCTGCCCGGATCATATCTTCCTCTTTCTTAATCTCCATCTGTGCAAGCACTTCTGCCTCCGGAATATTCGGCGTAAGAACTGCTGCCAGCGGAAAAAGCCGCTCCTTCAGCGTATGGATTGCTTCATTACCAATCAGCCTTGAACCGCTGGTAGCAACCATAACCGGATCCACCACAATATTTTCTGCTTTATATTCTTTCAGTTTATCTGCAATCACACAAATCAACGGAGCAGATGCTACCATCCCTATTTTCACTGCATCGGGATAAATATCCGTAAAAATACTATCCAACTGCTTTCCTAAAAATTCCGGTGTCACTTCCATAATGTCTGCCACTCCCGTCGTATTCTGTGCCGTCAAAGCAGTAACCGCACTCATGGCATACACGCCATTTGCAAGCATCGTCTTAATATCCGCCTGGATTCCCGCGCCTCCGCTGGAATCACTTCCCGCAATTGTTAATGCTGTCTTCATCTCTCTCTTCCTTTCGCCACGTAAGTCCAGAATTTCTGAAAATCTTTCAGATTTCCCAGATAAATATCCGCAGTCTCCTTTATTTCTTTTTGAACAGCTTCACTGGAACTGTCGTATAGACCCACTGTCTGAAAGCCTGCTGTCTTCGCTGTTCGTATGGCATGTATCACATCTTCAAAGACATAAATTTCTTTCGCTTCTATTCCAAGAAACTTTTCCGCTTCTTTATAAACAACTGGCTTTCTTTTCCCAACTCCTACTTCTGTGCAAGTAAATATTCTCTTAAAATAGTGCAGTATCTCCAACCGTTTAAAAGCATGTTCAATCTGATCCCGTTCACTGGAAGTTGCCACCACCATGGGAATCCCTTTTTCATCCATTGCCTGCAGGAAATCTTTCGCCCCGTCTTTTAGCTGTGCTTCATAGTAATAAAAATCTCTTACCATATCCAGGATGCCCTGTACAATCTGTTCTATACTTTCTTTCAGACCATACCGCCGCATCACATAGGCGGCGCCTTCCTCCAATGTCATAGGAAACAAAACCTCACTCAGATTCGCTTCCGGCTCTATTCCCCGGCTTCTTACATAGCGAATTCCTACATCTTTCCAAATAAACATAGAATCTAAGAGTGTACCGTCCACATCAAAGATAGCTCCTTTTATCATATCTTTCTTATACCTCCACCATCTTCTCTGTGGATTCTCTCAACTGTGCCGCAGCCGCTTCGATATCTTTCTGAGCAAAAATGGCGCTGATAACAGCAATGCCGCATACTCCGCTTCCCGCAAGCTCCATCACATTTTCCTTACTGATTCCGCCAATGGCAATAACCGGAATATGCACCGCCTCACAGATAGCCCGCAAAATCTTATGATCTACTTCCCTGGCGTCTGCCTTAGAATCAGTAGGGAAAACAGCTCCCACACCCAAGTAATCCGCTCCCCGCTTCTCAGCAAGCACCGCCTGTTCCACTGTCTGGGCAGACACGCCAATAATCTTATCCGGTCCGAGCTTTGCCCTTACATCTCCTGCCTCCATATCACTTTGCCCTACATGAACTCCATCTGCATCCACTGCCAGCGCAATCTCCACACTGTCATTAATTACAAAAGGCACCTGATATTTCCTGCATAGTTCTTTTATTTCCCGTGCCTCGTTTAGAAACCGTCCTTCATCCAACTCTTTTTCCCTAAGCTGAACAAATGTGGCTCCGCCCTTCAGCGCTTTTTCCACCTGACTGTACAGAGTCTCCCCTCCAAGCCAGCTTCTGTCTGTCACCGCATATAGTAGTAAATCCTTCTTATCGCACCTCATAATTTGCTCCTTTATCTAATGTATCTTTATCCATATTATAAATCGCATCAATAATCCGATTACGGTATGTGGAATTTCCATCCCCTTCCTGCATCCGGCTAAATCCAATTTCTCCCGCAAGCCCCATGGTGCAGACAGCAGCGGCAGCAGCTTCCAGCATATGATCCGGATTCGCCACAAGAAACGCTGTCATCATGCCGGACAATTGACATCCCGTACCTGTAATCTTCCCCATCTCCGGGCGCCCATTGCGGATAACATAGCACCTTTCACTGTCAGCCACAAGATCAATCGCACCTGTAATAGCAGCAACACTCCCAGATTTTTCCGCAAATCTCTTAGCAAACCGCACTGCATCTTCCAGATTTTCCTCTGTCACAGCATCAGCTACATCCGCATCCACTCCCTTTGTGGTTCCGCTTCCCCGGGCAAGCGTCTTAATCTCAGAGATATTTCCACGGATAACATCAAATTTCACTTCCTTCATTAATTTCAACGCTGTATCCGTCCGCAGTGTACTGGCTCCCGCGCCCACCGGATCCAGCAGAACTCTGTGATTCAGAGCATTCGCTTTCTTTCCGGCCGTAAACATGCTCTCAATACTTCTCTTATTCAACGTCCCGATATTAATATTCAATCCACCACAGATAGCAGTAATCTCAGCCACATCCTCCGGCTCATCCGACATAATCGGGCTTCCGCCACAAGCCAGCAATACATTTGCCACATCATTCACCGTAACATAATTCGTAATATTGTGCACAAGCGGCACGCATTTCCTTACATTTTCAATATATGTGCCTAACATACCTAACTCCTCCTAGTATTTTATCAATAGTCACATTATACTACAAAAAAGACTTATTACCATAAATATTTGTCTCAAAGTACATTCGCTCTTTTCGCTTCCTATTCAGAATTTTTTCTTTTCTCCTGATGCTTTTTTATCGCCACATAAATCCATAACCCGATATGAAGGCATTGTAACCATCCTTTAATCAATAATCTTTTTTATATATAGCTTGCTACCTCTAATAAAACTATATCGAGTTTCTATTTCATAAACTACATTTTCTTCTCCTTGCTCTATAATCACTTCATTACTATAAATAAGTCCTGTTGATGTTTGTGCCATGACAAAAAAATTATATTCTTTATTTTCTATGGGAATTTCAAGTATCTCTCCATTTGCAATAGGATAAAATTCACCGCTGCATCTATTCTCCGTCCCAAATATTTTTTTACATTCTGTTAATGATCCATCAATAACACACCAATATTTAATCCATATTCCTACTCTAGATTTATTCCTTTTGACAATTAACTTTCTCATATTTTCTTGCCTCCTGTCAGACACTCCATTTGCACTTGTCAATACACCCGCTGCAACCGTTACCGCTGCAACGCCTAACATTGCTGGTGCCGCAACACCACATGCTATTACCACTGCACCTGCTCCGCTCCCAGCCCATCCACATCATCGGCATTAACGAACCTTCCAATCACCGGGTCATAGTACCTGCTTCCCAGATAATAGAATCCTGTCGCTTCATCATAGCAGTATCCGCGGTAGCGGAACGGATTCAGCGTACCAATCTTCATACTGGTAGTATCCGTCGTGGACACCGGGACTCCCCAGGTATCATACTGATAGCTTACCACCTGCGTCCCTTCACTGTCAATCAAACCAATTACATCCCCCTGAAGATTGTAGAGGTAGTAATAAGTATTACTTCCCTGTGATATAGAGAACGGATTCCCATCCTGGTCGTAGGTGAATTGTAGCAGCTTACCGTTATCTGCGATCGCCACAATCTGATCGCCATTCCAGAAGTATTCAATCTCCTTTTCGAGTTGTTCACTCTGATAAACCTGGGTTTTTACCCTTTTACCGTCTGCATTATAATCATAGACGATCCTACATGGCGGCAGGGAAACAGATTTCAGCAGCCATCCTCTCTCCCAGGTCATTTTCCAGCCATTACGGTAGGTAACCGGATTCCCCATTCTGTCATAGAGGATCGGACAGAGATGCAATCTGATTCCCACGGTTTTCCAGAAGGAACAGTTTATTGTCTGCATAAGTGGAGATGTCTCCTCCATTTGTCACGACTCTTGCACCGCTGCCCACGGAGTTCTCTGCACCTCCTACAATTCCCATACCTTCTGCAGACTGTGGGTTATAGATGGCATAGACATCTCCTACCTTTACGAACTGGAACTTCTGCGCCTGGTTCGTGCCGGAATAAGTCTGCAATACGATTGCCGGTCTGTTAATGCCGGAATCGTTTGCAATCCTTGTCAGCGCCATTCCCGGCGCGCACAAAGGATGTAGAGAATAGTTACTGGTTCCTGCTTCTTTCTGAAAATAGAAATTTATCCATCATCCGTTTTTTTCTTTAAGTCAGAAAAAGCAAACACCCATACGCAATTTCCTATCTTTATAATTATCCTTCAAACGCTTCTTTTAATAACACACCTGATTCAGAAATTAACATTATATTCGCTTTTTCCAATTTTATTCGTGGTAACTTTATACCATCTTCAAAAATTTCTTTATTCATTTTTTCTATCCGAACATAAGAGCCAAATCCTGTCTTAATCAAATCATACTGATGGATTTCATTCACTTCAACCCATCCTTTTTCTAGTACATAAAGCATATCATTTGCAGAACATATAAAATTATCTCCTGAAATCTTAATTTCGATAATTTCCTTTACATTACTTGTGCATGAATCTATACATCTTCCCAGACTTTTTTCTTGTTTCATTTCATCCCAGCTATATATAACATCATCTTTTTCCACTTGCTCCAATGAAACTATATTTTTTTCTGTCCATGCTTTATTCCCCAGCGCAATATTCAGTACCTCTTTTACATCTGAAATCAATCGTTCAAAATCAAATTGCTTACTGACCTTACGGCGCAAAGTTTCTATTGACTGAATCAAATGCTCCTGATATATCCTATTTCTCCGGTAAGCACTCGCCCTACATATACTTTTATAATTGATATGCAAACGGATATCGGCGCTCTTATCCTTCCTTATAAAAAGCGACCTTTCGCGATACCACGTGTCCGAATCCGGCATACACGTGGATATAATAGCAATTTCTGTAAGCTCTTCTCCATAATTTTTTCTATTTAATGACTGATTCAACAATTCTGTATATTGTCCAAGAAAATCAGAAAGAATACTTGCACCTTTTCCGTACGCTTCAAAACTTAAAAAAAACTTCATTTTTATTACCTGTTCCTTTGTTGCTGCTTATTCCAACAATAAGGATTAAATACAAACCATCTTTATTATTAAACTACATCTACTTCCCAAATAGTATTCTTGGATTATGAAACATTGGGGTCTTTCCCACCTCAATATCTTCATCAATTAAATCAATAGTAATGTAATATTGATTTTTTTTACCTTTCAATTTTTTGTCTTCGTAAAATTCACAACATGCTTTATTGGTTTTTCTAAGCCACGCAAGAAACTGTTCATGAGTAAACTTCTTCGAATTTTTCAATATTTCTTCTTTCCAATATTCCACTTCATCCGGATACCACGAATAATCCCACCATTCATTCCCTAGTTCTTTTCCAACTACAAATTTTTCATATTTCTCGCGTTCTTTTGGATGTTCTTTCCAAAATGTTTCAATCTCAACTCTTTTTTCATCCGAAATCTTTTGTACCCATTCAATTGCCATTATTTCTATCCCCAATTTTAATTTCATAGTAGCTGTAAATACCTGCTCCATTTTAACTTGAACACCTACAAATTCACCTCTTCTTATATTAACACTCGGTCTGTCTACAGTATGATAAAACGGTTCAAATCCTACTATTCTATAATAACCTTTATACATTTTCGTCTTAACCCAATCTCCTACATGTACCTCTTCTCCATCATACCCCAACGCAGATGTCCATTCGTTAATTTTTGCTTTAGAATTCATATTCCATTTTTCCTTTCTACTAAATTTAAGTTTGATCTTTTTAATACTGATTCTAGCTTTGATAACGAATCATCCAATATTATCCCCGTAGACAAGGGTCCAAATCGGATTGGTAAATCTTTTTAATCACCAACAATCATAATAGGATGCTCATACAATGGGACTTTTCCCAAAGAAACGCTTTCTGGGATTACCTTTGTCGATACAAAACACAATTTTTTTCTTCTTCGGCTTTTTTTGTCATCATACAATTTCCCATAATCCATCATTGTCTTATCAAACCACGCTGCAAATTGCTGATAATTAATTTTTTTCGGCAGATTCATCGTTTTTTCCTGCCAAAATTCAATACCCTCTTCATAAATGTTCAATTGATACCATAAATCTCCTAATTGTTCAACTACTTGCCATCTGTCAAATATTTCTTTTTTTTCAGGATTCTCTTTCCAATAATCTTCAATTTGACGTAAAACTTCCTCTGACACTGGTTTTAACCATTCGAGCGCTACTGCATCTGCTCCTAATTTAAATTTCATTTTTGACGTAAAACCTTGTTTTAAATTTGCTAACGTAGAACATTTTTCTCCTTTTTTGGACGTACCAACATCTTCAAACGCATAACTGGCTCCAAACCCTACTACTTGATAATATCCCGCATGATACCCTTTTACCCAATCTCCATTTTTTATTTCAATTTTCATAGTCTTTATTTTCCTCCCTGTTTTTACAAATTTACCGGATTATTA
Source organism: Clostridiaceae bacterium (assembly GCA_902362865.1). Taxonomy (GTDB): domain Bacteria; phylum Bacillota; class Clostridia; order Lachnospirales; family Lachnospiraceae; genus Claveliimonas; species Claveliimonas acetigenes. The sequence continues at coordinate 161,140 of CABIYE010000004.1, read as the reverse complement.
TCACAATAAGCATACAGATTATAACCTTCCAGTCACTGGGTCATAGTACCTGCTTCCCAGATAATACAGTCCCGTCTCTGCATCATAGCAGTATCTACGGTAACAGAATGGGTTCAGCGTACCAATCTTTATACTGGTAATATCCGTCGTGGACACCGGGATTCCCCAGGTATCATACTGATAGCTAATCGCAGTCTTGGATTGCCGCGATTTGGTTGTCATTTCAGCAGTATTTTCACTGTTTTTTCTACAGTATCTCTATTCCTTATTTTTATCTTATCAAATCACCCGCTGACAGGATAATATTAAAATGTACTGCTGATTATAAAAACCGCCCTCGCCACCTCCAAACAAAAATCAGTAACGAGAACGGTCACGCGTTTTAAGCTCTCTGTCAAATCCTAATTAAGGAATCATATAATCTCCTTTCTTTATATCCTCTAAATATTCTTCTACCGTCTCCTGTATTTCTTCGTCATCAAATTCTTCTTCAAATTTCATTTCCACATAAAGCTTTTTTCTTTGAAAAACGCCATGTCGATACCATATTTGAGGAAGCCAAAGCTTATTTTTTATTTCAACGAATCTACAAATATACCAAGCAAGATCTTCATCATCTCCTTTATATTCATATATCTGCCCGTCTTTTCGAATAGAAAACCGACAACAATAGGTATAGCCAGGGAGAAACTTTATTCTTTCAGGACTTTCTATAAATTGCTTTTCATAATCATTGTACCAGTACTGTTCTAAAACCAATTCTAAGCCTTCCTCTTCAACTTTTTGCCGAAAAAATCCCATTTTTTGTTGAAAAAGTATCCAACACTGTTCTTCCCATTGTATGATTTCTTGCTGCACATTAAAATCCATCTGCTTTTTTATCATTTCCATCTTTCCCCCATATTCTCCAGCGAGCAACCGGATGTGAACCTTTTCTATTCCAAAATCCTTGTATTTTGCATACCCAGAACCACCGCCTATAACGGCTCCGACTGTTCCTCCAATTGCTGCGCCTGGTTATAGGGATACAAAACAGGATTAGCTTAATGACAACTCTTTCTATGGATGCTCTCGTGTTTCTGCATAATCCTCAACAATTACTGTCGCATAATATTTTGCCTGACGTTCACTCTTTTCTATATCTATATCATAATCTTTGATCCACTGATAGTAATGTGAAAGTTCATGGGTAATTGAATGTAAGATTCCAGCCAACGCATTATCTTTTCCGACTCTCTCCAATGACTCCTGATAATCCCCCACCGAAACTTTTATATATGGCTCTATAGATTTATCATAAGGTCCGAAAAAAAGAGCTGAACCTTTTTCTCCTGTTGACGTAATCACTTGTTTTGATGCTTTAAAGTAAATTGGTACCCGCATCGGGAAATCATATTGTGTTCTGAGCCAGAAAACATATTCTTTACAAGCCCGCCTTACTTCTTTATCCACTGCTTTATCAAAACGTAATCTTATTCCTTTTCTGCAATCAGTATCTAAAAAAGCACTCCAATCTTTACATTCCCATAACCTTCTCAAAACAACTTACTCCCTTTCATATCAATATTTTCTGTGTCCTCTTTTACTTGGGTGGTGCGGTCTAGGCTGGTTTCTCGGCTTTTTTGCTTATCGGCTTCAATAAACTCATTTACAACTTTCCTTGCATACCTGGTTGCCTGTCTCTTTTTACCAACCGGAGTCAGCTCAACAGCATTAATCCATTGAAAATAATAAGTCAACTCACGCCCTATTGTAATCAAAATATTTTTCAAAGCTTCTTCTCTGCCCCATTTACTACAAAATTTTGCATATTTTCCTACTGCCACAAATATACGCGGTTGAATAGTATAATCGTCTTCATTTTTCTGTAATGTGCTGATTACTTTGTTTCCATCCGCATCAATAATTTCTGAAGTCTTCTTTACACAAACCTGAAGTCTTATCGGAAAAAAGTACTCCTTCCGTAAAAATGCAGCAAATGCCTTGCAGACTTTACGTACTTCACTATCTATTTCAGAATCAAATTTTAACTGCATTCCCATCTTTGAGCTTCTTTTTTCAAAATTAATATTTTCTTCCCATCTATAACTTTTCCAAATATCTTTTTTACTTTTTACCACTTTTCCCTTTTCTAAATATTCATCATAATCACTTAATATATAATCCGAATACATTGTGGCCTGTCTTTCTTCCCCCATTTTCGTCAAAGAAATACCATTAACATACTGAAAATAGTGTGTTAATTCATGGGCAATACTTTCCAATATTGCCCACATCGCCTCTTCTTCTCCTCTTTTTTTCTTTAATTCCTGATAATCACCTGCCGCAATTCTTATATGCGGTTCCGTATCATAATCCGCCGGCCAAAGAAAAGTCCCCACAACAAACTCCCCATCTCTTGCTTTAATTCGATAAAGTGCTTTTATATATACATAAACTCTAATAGGAAAAAAGAATTCCTTTCTTAACCATTTTGCAAAATTTTTGCACACTTCTTTTACTTGAATATCTACTTCTGCGTCAAACCGCATCCGTAACCCACTTCTATGACTATCTTTAGTTAAATCGATCCATTCTTTCCAGTTTTCTAAATACCATATATGCACTTTATTCACTCCCTGATAAAAATACTATCTATGTTTTTTCCGTCTTGGACACTGGATCCCCAGGTATCATACTGATAGCTTACTACCAGTGTCCCTTCACTGTCAATCAAACCAATTATAATCTCCCTGGATATTGTAAAGGTAATAGTAAGTAGCATTTCCCAGTGACACGGAGAACAGATTGTCGTTCCAGTAATTATTGGCCTATCATCCTAAGCCTCCATCTTATTCAAATACCTCTGCCACACTTTCACTGTCTCAGACCCCATGGAACCATCCTGCGTTGTCCCTAAAAATCCCTGCATACACAGAATCGATTTCTTTCCGAACCAGCCGTCAGTCTTCGCCCCAAACAGCTTCTGCATTCCCCGGACTGCCTCGGAACCTGCCCGATAGCCATTTATCTTAAATTCCCAGCAGCCTGTATCTGCCGCACGCAGATATTTCTTGTTCTCCAAAGGCTGGTTACTGATTCTTCCGTCCTGTGTTGTATGAAGGAATTGCTGGGTACGTCTTACAGTCGCAGGACCAAAGGAGCCGTCGATCACAAGGGCTCCACCCTTACCCGCATGGGCCTCCTCGTCCGCACCCACCAGGTTTTCCTTATATCTCAGCACACAATCCCAGGGATAATTATAATATCCGCAAATATTAATCTCTCCCTTCTGTCCCCAAAGCTGCTTCTGGTCGCCCGGCTGCCCTCCTGTAACCGTTCCCTTTTCATTCATAGATGCTTGTGCAATCTTTCCATCTCCAAGATACATTGCCGTGTGGTGTACATGATTCAACAGGACATCTCCCCGTTTCATGCCACCTCCTGTGGCAAGATTACAGTTCTTTGTCACGTCTTGAAAGCCTTTCTTTAAAAACACCGTATACATATCTCCTGTATAGGACGCTCCTTCGTTCTTCACCGGAACCCCGGCATTCTGCCAGGAAGTAATCACCAGCGAACTACAGTCATAGTCTCCCTTCTCGCCCCATCGGTAAAGCTGATCATATCCATGAGAAGCGTCATTTGCTATCCTTGTCATAAATGCTGCCGCATTTTCTGTTTTATTCATTCTCTCTCACCTCTTTTCTTTCACAATTTCCGTTCAGATTCATACTTTTATTCTGCAGTACATCCACCGCCCTTTTCAAACTGCCCGGCAGCGGCACACCCATAAGTCCTGCATTTTCTACAATAGACAGGGCTTCATTTGCAATAAACCCAATGCACACCGCATCCCTCAAATAGCCTGTCCCCATCAACAGATCCAGCCGGACTGCTATCAGCACACAGAGCAGCATCATAGATTTTCTGCATAGCCCCTTCCACCCCGCATGGCTCTCCAGCGCACCATTTTCTGACTTCGGACTTTTCTTAAATACCGCCGGAAGAAGAATTCCTCCGGTAACCCAGTCAATTATCATAAATAACACCAGCGTCTGCAGTACCGTATCCCAGCCGCCGAAGCAGGCGGCGATGATACCGCCTACAATACCGTTTATAGCCATAAATATTTGTCTCATATTTCTCACCTTCTTTCTTGCAGATGACCTGCCATTGGCAACTCACCTTACATACTGAAAAACAAAGCGGACAAGTCTGCCTTGAACTCCCTATATTCCTCAATCCTTGAGGGGTGCTGGACATCTTGCAGATGTCCGCTTAGCACCGACCGAAATGAAATGCAGACCTTGCTCCGCTTTGCGGCGCCGATGTGCGGCTGCTACAAGCAGCCTTCCTTTGCACATCGTGCGCATCCTGCGGAGCATTTTGTGATATAGGAAATCCACAGGAATTTCCTATATTAGTATGAAAACAGGAAGCAGCCGGATTGTGGCGGCCACTTCCTGTTTCTAACCAACTTTACTTTTCTGCTAATAACATAAATCTTGGTGGAGCTCCATACCCTGGTTCTCCCTGATAATAGCCAATTCCTTTTCCACAATAAATAATACAGACAACTCCTATTTCCGCCGCCTGTTCCAAAAATAAATGTCCGATATAACTTTCCCCCATATAATAGACATCCGAAGCAGCGCTTAATTCAAAAAGATACTTTATCATCTCTTCCCTTTTTTAGGTGAACCCAATTCCCAAAGAATTCTTTCTTGCTTAGATTTTTTTACAAATTTTTTTATGAGTTCTTTTTCCATATCTTCCATATAAATTTTCCCCTTTCAATGACTACTGTCCATCTTTCGCCATAAAGAAATTCTAATTCTTATCGTTCACTTCATTCAACATTAAAAATTCTGGCGGATTTTTTCCCAGTTCACCTTCATGATAATACCCTATACCATTTCCAAAATATAAAATACATCCCATATCATCATTGCGTGCCTTTTCGATTCCTTCAGCAATATTAATTTCTCCGACAAAATATATTGAAATTAAATATGCGGTCTCCTTCCCTCCTAACTTCAATATTTTTTTCTTTAATTGTTCTATCGAAAGATATTCCAAATGATGCATTTTATCTTCGTCCAAATATTTTTTTAAGCGCATCTTCCAGATTCCATCATCTCTTCTTCTTGGTGTCTTTAATTCCCATTTAATTCTTTCTCTGCATCTTTTCTGATAGTAACTATCAACAATTTCTTCTTCAATATTACTATTCATGCTGCTTTTCTCCTTCACCTTAGACTATAAAACATCTCATTTTTTCACTTTCACACCTCTTTGCTTCTTAAGAATTAATGGTTATAGTAATTCTATAACCATTAATTCTTCATCACTATATAATCCTAGTAATAACGTCTCGGGTAATAATAATGATCATGACTTTCTCCAGGATGAAAATGTGGTTGAGTGTTTTTACTACCTACATGCCGCTCATTCCTTAAAACCTGTTTTTTTGTTTTTCTACTTCTGTTTACTTTCCGCAATTCTCTTTTCGCTGCCTGCTCTGCTTGCTTTCTGGTTTTATACCTTTTACGTTTCCCCGGCGGAAGCTTGCTTCGCTCCTTTACCTTTTTTTCTTCTTGGGGTTGTACTTTTTTCTTCTCTTCTCGACGGTACCTTGACTTTGCTTTAGAGTATGCAATACTCCCACCTACCACGGCAGCACCTATCGCAATCACGACCCAGCCAACCGGCGTTATTGCTCCTAGTCCAGCCATAACTGCACTCCCCAGAGCGCTCATGGAAAATCCAGCTTCTACTGCTAATGTTCCCCCGCCCGCCAGCGCCAATTGCCATACATCGCCCTCTTTGTCAGACCTATTCACCGGATTATCATCACAGTAGGCATACAGATTCTTGTCATGCAGATCTTTCTCCACTCCCAGCACATCCACATCATCAGCATTGACGAACCTTCCAACTACCGGGTCATAGTACCTGCTTCCCAGGTAATAGAATCCTGTCGTTTCGTCATAACAGTATCCACGGTAGCGGAACGGATTCAGCGTACCAATCTTCATACTGGTAGTATCCGTCGTGGACACCGGGACTCCCCAGGTATCATACTGATAGCTTACCACCTGCGTCCCTTCACTGTCAATCAAACCAATTACATCCCCCTGAAGATTGTAGAGGTAGTAATAAGTATTACTTCCCTGTGATATAGAGAACGGATTCCCATCCTGGTCGTAGGTGAATTGTAGCAGCTTACCGTTATCTGCGATCGCCACAATCTGATCGCCATTCCAGAAGTATTCACTCTCCTTTTTGAGTTGTTCACTCTGATAAACCTGGGTTTTTACCCTTTTACCGTCTGCATTATAATCATAGGTGATCCTGTAAGGCGTCAGGGAAACAGATTTCAGCAGCCGTCCTCTCTCCCAGGTCATTTTCCAGCCATTACGATAGGTAACCGGATTCCCCATTCTGTCATAGAGGATCGAATAGCCGTCATATTCTGTCAGCTGATCTTTCCACTGGCTGTTTCCATAGGTATAGGAGATGCTTTTTTTCTCCGTCCCTGATGCTCCCCTTGCATATTCTTCCTTTGACAGGATATTTCCTCCTGCGTCGTAATAGTAGCGGAATGTTTTATTTAACCACAGATTATCTTCCAATGTCAGCCTGCCCAGCGGATCATAACTATAGTACGCCTTATTCACGCCATTTTCCTGGATCCGTGTGATATTTCCCACTGCATCGTAACTATAAGTGAGGGTATTGCTTCCGTTTTTAATGCTCTCCGGCAGGGTCGTCGTCTGCCAGTCTTTCTGTCCCTTCACATAAGTATAACTGGTATAGTAGTTCTTTCCTGCTCCGAGGGCGATTCTTTTTTCCTTTAACCTGGACATCTGGTCATAGAACAGATAACTCCTCCGGTAGTTGTCCACGCGCATTCCGTACATCAGCCCCGGCTTCTCCCCGCCGCTTACATTTCCATAAATATAGCCTGTCGTCTTTGTACTTCCTCCGATCTGGCTCACAATCTTCTCCAACCGGTTTTTATTATCATAGGACAGGCGCAGCTTCTGGGTTTTGCTGGTATCCATTGCCGTCAGGCGTCCGATCAGGTCATACTGATAATTGTAAGTTATATTCTGCACTCGATCCTCATGGCGCAGGAGCTTATCATAAGCATCGTAAGTATTCCAGTCCAGGATGCTCTTTTTCCCGGCGCTGTCCGTCAGCGTGCGGTAAATCAGGCGAAAGTCATTATCGTAGGCGTTCTCGAACGTCTCGCCGGTTGCATAAGTCAGGGTCTTCTGCGGTCCATTATTGGGCAGGTACGTATAACTTTCCAACGCCGTGTCGCCTATTTTTACCTTTGCCTTGTTGCCGAAGTCATCATATTCGTAGGAGCAGACCGTTCCATTGTGGTTGATACTGCTCAGGCGGTCGGAATTATCATAGGTGTAAGTATTGCTGATCCTTTGCCCGTTCACTGCCATGCTCACACTCTTCAGGCGGTCATTGGCAGCCTCATACGTATACTCGGTCTTATTTCCCCTGGCGTCCGTCACACTCGTTAATAGCCTTCCGGCACTGTCATAGGTATTCCGCGTAGTGTATCCCCTGGCGTCTGTCACAGAAGCTACCTGCCTTCCGTCCGCCGTATAAGTCATGGAAGATGCAATCTGCTTCCCACGGTTTTCCAGAAGGAACAGTTTATTGTCTGCATAAGTGGAGATGTCTCCTCCATTTGTCACGACTCTTGCACCGCTGCCCACGGAGTTCTCTGCACCTCCTACAATTCCCATACCTTCTGCAGACTGTGGGTTATAGATGGCATAGACATCTCCTACCTTTACGAACTGGAACTTCTGCGCCTGGTTCGTGCCGGAATAAGTCTGCAATACGATTGCCGGTCTGTTAATGCCGGAATCGTTTGCAATCCTTGTCAGCGCCATTCCCGGCGCGCACAAAGGATGTAGGGAATAGTTACTGGTTCCCTCTTCTTTCTGAAAATAGAAACTCTGCCCTTCACTGCCATTATTGTAATACTGCTGAAGACCCAGTCCTTCCGTCTGATATCCTCCCGGCACGTCCAGGTACTGCCCGCTGTGCCTTGCACGAATCGCAAAGATACTGCCATCCTCCGGTTCATCAGAAATTACGGGCCAATCCGCCGGCTCAAAATACCATTTCTGCCGGTCGTAAGCCTCATTGGCTCCCCAGGTGGTGATTAACGCCCCTGCGCTGGTGGTATTCTCCGCATTGGTGAGAACCCTCTTATCCTTACTGCATTTCGCTGCAATCTGATACTCGCCCCTCCACTGGGAGAGTAGCTTGAACTTCTGGGAATCCCGGTTATTCCTGGTGTAGATCTGTACCTTCACACCATCACCGTCGTTGCCGTTATAAACATCCAGTGCCAGCGAGGTATTGTGCATTGGCAGGAGAACATAATAGCCCGCCTCCATATCCACCACTTTCCATTTCTGATTATTACTCTTGCTGAATGGCTGTAGCTGCACTGCCGTGCCATTGGCTGTGCTGCTATTTGGCACGGTTAGATATTTCCCGGATACCTTTTCCCGGATATAATAGAGTCGTTCCGCCAGTACTGCCCCGCGGCGTTTATCCCCGTAGGCATGGGTGCGAACCGGGTTGCCTTTACTGTCATACTCGAATTGGTAGACCAACTGTTCCGAGCTTGCGGCTCGTTTTAAATTCTGTTTTGTATCGTAACCATACTCAAAAGATGTCCCCGTAATATCAGACATTTTGCTTAAGTTCCCATTTTTGTCATGAGCAAAGCCTGCCTTCTCTGCCGCAGATTTTGCAGAAATCAGATTACCGTCATCATCATAGACATAACTCTCTCCGTCATCTCGCATAAGCTGGATTCCGTCAAAGTAAACATCGTTAGCATTATCCCCATAATAGATATGGAAATGAATAGCGCGGTATTTCTTCGCGGTATCACTAACCTGGTCGTTCGGTGAAATTGACTGATTCACAAACTGCCAGTCGGATATATAGGGGTTGAAAGGAATGCTGCTCCATTTATAGGTTCCGTCCGTGTACTCAAATCCTACCGTAAATCCGAATTCTTTGCCGGGTACGGCTTTCCCTTTTGCCCAGCCGCTAACAGAGAATACATCCGTTTCATCTCCATTTACAAGAATACGTTTCCAGAATCCTTTCCGCTTACCTGGCTGCCCGTAAATGTGGAGGGAATGAGTTCCATACCGGCAGTTTCCGTTCTTTCCTGTGGTTCCCTGTACTCTGCCGTCTGCACAACTGCTGCTGGTAAGCAGTCCGGTGAAAGTTGCCGGATCCATAGAGCCGGAAGAAGCCGCATATTCAAAATCACCATTTTCCATCATGTTAAATGGATTTGCTACATTGCCTTCTTCTAACTGGAAGCAGGTCATATACCCGGTTCCTGCTGCACGGAAGAATCCTCCGATTACCACCAGATACTGATAATTAGTTCCTGCCTTTACCGTAAAGACCGCCTGGTCCCGTCTCCAGCCATTGTCAATGCCTGCGTCCGTTTTCTCTCTGACGCCATCCGACTCCGCAAGCGTCTCCCAACTGCCTGCATTATTTAACGCCCTGACAATCAACCCCAGCTTCCCATCCGAACCTGCCGTTATGGAATCTGCCTTCATGTAAGCAGAGACTGTATAAGTCTTCCCTTCTTCCAGCTGAATCGTCTGAAGAACACCCAGCTCGCCGGAACCCGATTCTGTCCTTACAACCTTGACCGATTTATCGCCCACATATCCCAGCTTATTTCCGGACACCACCTGGATCTGAGAACTGGTTCCTCCGTATAACTGCCAGTTGTTCAATCCATCCTCAAACCGGGTATTCATCAGACGGTTTAAGACCGGCTTCATGGTGGAACCCTGGCTGCTCAGCTTATTGTTTTTCTGCCCTTCCTTAAAATATCCGTAACTTGCCGCATTTCCATCCTGATCGCAAATACAGGTAGGGCGTCCGCTGCTGTCAAACTGATAAGTATAGATGCGGTTATCTAAGGAAGCGTCTCCGGTATTTTCTGCCAGACCTGACAGCATCCCATCCAATCCCGGCTCCTCGAACACGGTCATATTTCCGTCTTTGTAGGTAATATGAATCTCCTGCCCGGTCTTCTGTCCTTTTTTCTCCTTGATATGAGATACACGAACCGTGCCGCAGTCACTCACGAAATCATATTCCATCTCATATTCGTCCGGCGCTTTTACATATTTAAGCACATTCGCGCGGCTTCCCACATCATACCCGTAACGGCTCGTCTTCCCATCCGGGTAAGTAATACTCTTCAGGTTATCATCTTCATAAGTGAAAAGGAACCTTCTTCCCGCCTCATCGAAGAGATACTGAAGCCTGTCGTCCGTGCCATACTGCAGAGAAATCGTCTTGCCCGCCGCATTTGTAATCTTTGTCAGGCAATTCTTTCCACCTATATTGGTATAAGTATAGGTAATTGTATTTCCATTGGGGTCCGTCTCCTTCGACAGATAACCATCCTGCCGGAAGGTCAGAACTGTCTTATCTTTTGTCTCAATCTTTCGGTAACTCTCCGTATCACCGGAGGAAACTTGGGTAATTACAAACCCCAGCCCATCTTCGTCCTTCCATTTATTATTATCCGTCGTATCCTTATAGAAATAGTGACTGGTGCCGTCTTCATCAATGTAACGGTAAGGATAATCCTGAATTCCTGTCCCCAGAAGCTCCTGGTGCGCGCTTAATCTCCATCCCAGCCCCAGGCTCTTGTCTATCTTCCGATTGGAAAGCTTGTAGACATGAGAGAGTCCTGCCGGGAACAGATTCCCAGTAAACTGGGTATCCGGATGGACTAACACCAGATTTCCATTAAAATCATTGACATGGACGGTTCCTGCCCTTCCGACGTTCTGTTCGTGATAGCTGTAGTAGTCCTCGATCCCTACGGAATCCCGATAATAAATCGTTCCCGCCGGGAACATAGAGCTGGTGATTCCGGTTCCGTCTCCCACCGCATACTCGCTTGCTACAAACCGGGCGTCTGCCAAAACGTCTTCGCTCTGCGCCTTCAGTAAAATCCCATAATTGTTTCCTTCATACCACTTACGAATTAATTTCGTCACATGAAACTGCTTTGGAGCAATTACGCTCTGCGCTTCCACATTTTCCATCTTTGCAAAATCCAGCACTTCCGCCTCATATTCCGGCTGTTTGTTCCAGGTTGCTGTACTGCTATGCCACTCTCCTGCCTCACCGGTTTTTATCTCATGTGCCTCCACATAGAAGCTCTGCCCGTTATTAGCAGAAAATCCATACTGCCAGATGCATACATTCGCATCATAGATGACAGCTCCTTCCGGAATTGCCGGGAGCGTATTGAACTTTAACATCGCCCTGCACTTTCCATAACTAGAATTATTTCCTACTACAAAAGACCCCCAGCTTCCCGCTGCACTGCTGGACGGATATTTTTCTCTCACAAAAGTATCCATGATATTGGAAACCGTCCTGGACGTCTCCAAACCCGGGTCGACCGTCACCGGATACTGACGCTCCTCACTTTCCAGCCATTCCCTGTCTAATTTAATAGTAAGCACCGTCTCGTCCTTTTCCCCGGTTTCCAATTGATAGGATGCCTGGCCGCTTTGTCCGCCTGCCCGGTCATACAAGTAAGGCGCTGCCATACGGAAGATTTCCTTCTCCGGATTCTTGCTGTCGCAGAAACGGATACTGCCCTGTCCTTCCTGTTCCACAGTGAGTCCCTTATGGCGGATGCGAAAACGAATCGGAATCGCCGCCGCTTCTTTCTTTTTGAGAATAATGTTCTCCTTTAAACGCTCACCCTCCAGGATATACTGCAGATCCATGCCTTCCCGTACATTTTCATAGATACCTCCGCCTCTTGCGCGTTCTATCTGCATCTGTCTGTGGTTCCATGCTGCGGTATCTTCCTGTGCCGCAAGCGGTGTATCCCCGGAACCTGCCGCGGGCTCCTCAATCGCTTCATCTCCATCACTCGCCAGAGAAGATTCCTGCGTTTCTTCCTCTGCGGAAGGCACTTTTTCTCCGTAAATACGGAAGATGGCAGTTTCTCCGCCTCCGGTTTCTTCCACGCTCCGGAGAGACGCTTCTGCAGCGTTTTTTTCCTCCGGCTCCAAGCCCCAGGAAATCTTGTGTTCTTCTAGCTTTACAGATACCAGCTTCTTGGAATTTCCATGCTTAGCAAATTTCACTTTAAAGTGGGAGGCTTTATTTTGATAGCCTGCTTCTTCCGTATTTTCTTCCTGCAATGTATTGTCGATTTCTTTCCATTCTCCATCCTCTTCAAAATGAACCGGATATGGATAAACCGCAGCAATGCCTCCGTGGTTTTCCGTAAGGAAGTATTTAGTATTGGCATTACGCTTCTCCTTCTGTTCAGTGAGAATCTTCTCCTCTTTTGTTTTATTTATTACATTTGTATTCATTTTTTCTTTCCTTTCTTTTTCATTTTATTTTCTGTATTGGGGATTCCGGCGCCGGTTCTCCCCTCTTCCGGCTCCGGAATATTCTGCGCGCGCACGGCCGGTAGGACTCCCGGGCGTCCGCCCGGCCGCTGTAATAGATTTCGTCCTTGACATGAATGTTTCCACATGATATATTCATTCTATCGAACAGATGTTTATTTGCTGTTCTCCGTAAATCTATGGCTTTATAATAATCGGATATCCGTAATTTGTCAATAGTTTTTTTGCGGACTTTCGTTACCATTCACAGCCGATTTGACATCCAATATAGATTCGTCGTGCTTGCACGTAAGAAGATATATTGGATTCCAAATCTGAACTGTGGAGCAGTCACCCCACCCGCATAAGCAGTTTTAGCTCCGATAGGAGCGGGACTGGAGCATCGAAGATGCGACGAGTGCGCATGCTGGTGGGGTTCTGTGAATGGTAACAAAAAACATTCTTTCTATTATGGTTTTCCGTTTACTTTTACTTCGATTTCGCTTATAATTAGTTACATAAGTGAAACTCTTTCTATAAGAATGTATCTGCATTCCAAATAAAATTGATATGAGGTAGAAGAATATGAAAAAAGCAGCCGTTATAGAAAAATTAATTAAAGAAAAGGGCTATTCTGTCCGGTCTTTTGCCCAGAAATGTGAAATTCCGGAAAGTACTCTTTATACCATTCTGAAAAAGGGCGCAGGACGCGCAAGCGTAAATAATGTTAGCCTGATCTGCAGAAATCTTGGGATTACTGTTGAAGAATTGGAAGAAATGGCAGCAGACGGAACCACTGCAAAACCGGCGGCTCCATCCTATGAAGATGTGGAACACCTGATTGCCCGCAACGGAAAAGATTTTTCCATAGAACAAAAGATGCAGCTGATTAAACTCCTGTCCGAAATTGATAATCCAAAAGAGGTCTGATATTTTGAATCATTATGACATTCAGAAGCGTATTTTAGATGTGTTCGCTGAATGCAGTGTATTTTCTTTTCCTGTTGACTGTACAAGTCTTCTGGAACACTACGGATATACTTTGCATACCTACCAGGAACTTGGGCGAAAAAATAAAGCTCTTTATGAAATGTGTATTTCTTATTCAGAAGAAGCCTTTCGGGACGGGGCACATAGAATTATTGCCTATAATCAGGACAAATCTCCCCTGCGGATCCGATTTTCCCTCGCCCATGAATTGGGGCATCATATTTTAGGGCACAAGAATGAAACCCGGCACAATGAAATTGAGGCAAACTTCTTCGCAGGAAATCTTCTGGCTCCCAGAATGGCTATTTACTATGCCAGATGCCAGAATGCGCGTGACGTATCCTTTATATTTCAAATATCAGAAGAGGCAGCACAAATTGCATACGAAGATTATCTGCGATGGCACGAAGAGCTTCTTCTCCGTGAGCGCCGGATGACGGCTCTTGAACGGGATATGTATTATCATTTTTACAGGGCAGAGCAGGACTGTTTTGTATGGAATGTTAAAACATGTGATTTCTGCGGCGCCACACTTTACAATTCCTATGAGAACCATTGCCGGGGATGTGAACTTCCAAAAGAGCGTCCGCTGCGCTCAGACACGCCTGCATTGTCAGATATTTTATTTTCAGACGATATGGAGCGGTTCCGCCGGATGGAAGCGCGCTGGCTGTCCCCTATATTATAAAAAAGATTGCGCCTTGTGTGCAATCGCCGCGCGCGAGCAGACTGTAACACAGTAATTTCATCTCCGCGAGCTGCGCATCACTGCACGAAGTGCATTTTATATAACAGGGGATTCCGAAGGAATTTCCTGTTATATAAAAAGAGGCTGTCTATTTCCTGACAGCCCCTCTATTTCTATTCATATAGATATTGTTATCCTCTATAGTAATTAATCAGGCATCCTTTCAAGATGATTTCTCTCTCCGCATCCGTCAGATCGCCAAGCTTCAGATTCAACTCCTTCAGCTCATCGCCAACCACATATGCTTTAATGGTCTCCGCTTTCTCTTCGATTGCCTTTCTTACTTCCGGCACGAAAATATAATCGCCATTCTTGAAGCTTAAATGTTCATGGTCTTCTTCTGTAATAAACGGCAGCATACCCCAGTTAATCAAATTAGAACGGTATCTCTTGGTCGCATATTCATTTGCAATATTCGCCCATCCTCCCAAAACTTTCTGACAGGACGCCGCCTGTTCCCTTGCGGAACCGTCGCCTGGTTTTACTGCAAATATCGTGCTTCCTACACCGATATTTCCTTGCCCCACTTCCGGATAAGTTTCCTGAATCTTCGCCATTACCGGCTTCAGCTCTTCCAGTGCATCCAATGGGCATAAACCTGCCTCAATCGCCTTCTGCGCTTTCTGCACCTCTTTTGCCCGGCCTACATATGCAGGATCTTTCCTTGACAGCGCAAATTCCGCAAGCCCCAGTGGATTCGAACGATAAGAAGATGTCTCGCCGGACGGAATCAACTCATCTGTCGTGGTTACCGGGTCATGGATTTCTGAAACAACCTTCACAAGCAAATTCTCCGGAAGTGCTGACATTGCCGGCCAATCCTTGATATTCGGTCCAAACTTAATCTCTACAGACGGATCTGCCACTCCATGGCTGTCAAATACACGGTTTGCATATATATTTTTATCAAAATGGTATTTCTGTCCCTTGTATTCCACATCCATTGCCGTCGCTGGAGTAAGGAATCCTTTATTCGCTGCCGTCGCTGCAATAGAACGTGCATCCATAAGCGCAACAGATGCAATCTGCCCGCTCTGAAGCTTAGAACCTTCACGGTTCGGGAAGTTCCTGGTAGAATGCCGGATGGAAAATGCATTATTAGCAGGCGTATCTCCTGCACCGAAGCAAGGTCCGCAGAACGCTGTCTTCACAATGGTTCCCGCTGCCATCAAATCAGCTACGGCGCCGTTCTTCACAAGCTCCATATACACTGGCGTACTTGCCGGATATACACTGAATGTAAATTCATCAGAACCGATATATTTGCCGCGGATAATGTCCGCTGCCGCGCAAATATTTTCAAATCCGCCTCCGGCACATCCTGCGATGATTCCCTGATCCACATAAAGTCTGCCATCTACAATCTTACTCTGCAGAGAATAGTCAACTGCTCCGTCAAGACTTACCAGCGCTTTCTGCTCCACATCATGAAGCACATCCTTCAGATTTGCATTTACCTCATCAATCGTATATACATTAGATGGATGGAACGGCATTGCAATCATTGGCTTAATCTCACTTAAGTCTACATATACCATGCCGTCATAATATGTAACTTCTCCCGGATTCAGCTCCTTGTAATCTTCCACACGTCCATGAATCTCATAAAATTCCTTTATCTTCTCATCTGTCTTCCAGATAGAAGAAAGACAGGTAGTCTCTGTCGTCATAACATCAATGCCAATACGAAAATCCGCACTCAGCTTGCCTACGCCGGGTCCGACAAATTCCATTACCTTATTATTCACATATCCATTTCCGAAGGTTGCACCGATAATTGCAAGCGCCACATCCTGCGGTCCTACGCCCTTCATCGGCTCGCCGTCCAAATAAATGCCTACAACTCCCGGCATCTTAATATCATAAGTTTTATTCAGAAGCTGCTTCACAAGCTCCGGTCCACCCTCACCCATTGCCATCGTACCAAGGGCTCCATACCGTGTATGGCTGTCCGAACCCAGAATCATCTTGCCGCCTCCCGCAAGCATCTCACGCGCATACTGGTGGATAACCGCCTGATGTGGAGGAACATAGACTCCGCCGTATTTCTTGGCACATGTCAATCCAAACATATGATCGTCCTCATTAATCGTTCCCCCTACCGCACACAAAGAATTATGACAATTCGTCAGTACATACGGCACCGGGAATTTCTCAAGGCCGGAAGCTCTTGCTGTCTGGATAATCCCAACAAAAGTAATATCATGGGACGTCAGTTTATCAAATTTAATCTGCAGGCGTTCCATATTTCCGGATGTATTATGGTCAGCCAAAATACGATATGCCATTGTCTGTTCCGCGGCTTCATCCCTGGAAAACGCCCTGCCAGCCTTACGCTCTGCTTCTTTTACATCTTCTACAATTTCAGTGCCATTCACAAGATAGACACCTTTGTCATACAATTTCACCATTGCTTCTCCTCCTGTCGCCTTCGCTTCTGTTATTTTATAACGCATCCTATAAAAAGTCAATGTAACCTTAGAATTCATACATATCAGTTCAGCCATAAGCCGGATTGTGGGTGAATCATGCTTGCATGAATGAACATACAATCCGGCTTATGAGCGGAGCGCCATTTTATGAGCAAAAATAGCTGCATAGCAGCGGAGAAGCATCGTAGATGCGTTTTGCGAATGGCGCGGGCTGAACTGTTACTATAATAAGTATCAAAACACGCGGGACAGAATGTCCCGCGTGCCGCTACATTGCAAGCTGTTTTTTTATTTCTTCTATTTCTTCTTGCTGCTGTTCATATAGCCGCAGCAGCTTATCGCTGGTGGAATCCTCCAGTTTCCTAATCCGATAATAATCGCTAATCTCTGTTACCTTCTTGTCTAATGCCTCGAGCTCTCTGTGTGTCATCTGGTAATAACACTCCATTTCATCGAAAATCAACTCGTTATTCTCCTCAATTGCACTATGAATCTCCCCACGCAGCTCTGTCTTCAGATTCTCCGAATTCTCTCGCATCTCTCCGCGCAGTTCCTTCTTCAGATTCTCCGAATTCTCTCGCATCTCTCCGCGCAGTTCTT
Source organism: Clostridiaceae bacterium (assembly GCA_902362865.1). Taxonomy (GTDB): domain Bacteria; phylum Bacillota; class Clostridia; order Lachnospirales; family Lachnospiraceae; genus Claveliimonas; species Claveliimonas acetigenes. Next base: position 143,924 of record CABIYE010000004.1, on the reverse strand, counting down.
CCGAATTCTCCCGCATCTCCCCGCGTAGTTCTTCCGAATTCTCCCGCATCTCCCCGCGTAGTTCTTCCTTCAAGCTCTCCAAATTCTCTCGCATCTCTTCGCGTAGTTCCTTCTTCAGATTCTCCGAATTCTCCCGCATCTCTTCGCGTAGTTCCTTCTTCAGATTCTCCGAATTCTCTCGCATCTCTTCGCGTAGTTCCTTCTTCAGATTCTCCGAATTCTCTCGCATCTCATCTCGCAGGATATAATTATTCTTTTCAATTGCACTTTCTACAATATCTTTTATGATAAACACATCTTTTTCATCTAACATACTTTCATCACCTCTTTCACTACCTACCTTCTCCGAACGCCACCTCGGGAACTCCCTTCCCTCGGTGTCCGTTGCACTCACATAAATCCCTGTGAAGATGCTCTCGTCTGCAAGCAGACAGCGCATCTTCCCCCGGATTTGCGTTCGTCGCTATGCGCTCATTGTATCATATTTTTCTTTTGGTGGGAACTATTTTGTGCCTGTTTCATGACTTTCATTTCTCTGTCAAATTTGCTGATTTCCCTATTTATCTTTCCGATATGCACTCCCCAGCAGCCGAATACAGTCAGTATCCCCATCATCAAAATATCTCTCTTCATAAGTCCTTTCCTCTCTTTCTGTCTGCCGTTGTTTGCTGATCTCTGCCAGCCGCAAGGCTTGGCTATTTCAGAGCTCAGATGTTACGTGTAAAATATCCCTCTTATATACTAGCCGTCGGGAAGCTGCTTTTTTCCCCTCTCATTCGACAATTTTTTTAATTTTTTCTTTTATCCTGTCCATCCGCCTGTATACCGCCTTTTCTGTAATCCCTAATTTCCTGGCAATTTCGGCTGTATTGTACTGTTGCAGCTTCAGAACCAGGATTTCCCGGCTTACGGAATCTAAGCTCTTTACCACTTCATACAACGCCTCATGATCGATTGCCTCCAGCAGTTCTTTTTCATCATAGATTTCTTCTCTTTGCATTCTCTCTCTTCCCGAATGCATTGCCATGGGCGTCTGCCTTTCCAGAAAACGCCTCTCTTGTTTGAACATTTCCCAATCATATTCTCTTAACTTCTGTATGGTTTCCTCACTTGCCCCCTCTTCTCTGAGAATCTGCTCTTCCTCTTTCTTCCATTGCTTCCATCGTTGTTCTGCCAGCCATTTGTTGTAAGCGATGTCTCTCCTCACTCCCTGTTCCAGTTCAGCCAATTAAGACGCCCATCACCGCACAAAATATATCCGTTCAGCCATAACAGCCCGAATCCTCTGAAAGCCCTGCTGCATTCCCCGACTACATATAAAAAGACGGCGCATCCCACGCCGTCTTTTCTGTACTTTCTTTTCTATTTTTATTTTACTATGACAAACTTGTAATGGCAAGCTCCGTTTCCTTATCAAATATATGAATCATCTTTTTCTTCATAGCCTCCGGGGATTGTGTAAGCGCCTTCAAAGTAGCGCCGGCATCCTCCCCGCGAACTCCCAGCACCACCGTTTTCCCAACATAACCGCCGTCAGTAAACTTCTTTACCTGCTCCACCGGAATCTCAAGTTCCAGAGAGCCTGCCGTAAGATACAATTTGCCGCCGGCAGCCTTACATGCTGCATCCACAAAATTCATCTGCGGCGAACCGACAAAACCAGCCACAAACAGATTACGGGGATAATCACACAGCATTTGCGGCGTATCTGCCTGCTGCAGGACACCGCCATTCATAACCACAACCCTTGTCCCAAGCATCATAGCCTCTACCGGATCATTTGTTACATAAATAACTGTCATTCCCAATCTCTGATGCAGCCTGAAAAGTTCAAAACGCATCTGCCGCCGAAGCTTCGCATCCAAATTTGAGGGTGGCTCCCCTATCAAAAAGACCTTCGGTCCACAGACAATAGCCCGTCCCATAGCAACACGCAGTTTTTGTCCGTCAGAGAGTGCTTTGGGTCTGCGATCCAACAAGGCTTCCAGTTCCAGGATTTTTGCCGCTTCGCGAACCATCCTGTCAATTTCATCTCTGGGTGTCTTCCTTAACTTCAGTCCGAATGCCATATTTTCATATACCGTCATGCGCTGATACAGAGCATAATTCTGAAAAATCATCGCGATATCCCTATCCTTTGGCTCCGTATCATTTACCACCTTGCCCCCAATTCTAAGCTCACCGGAAGAAATATCCTCCAGGCCGGCAATCATACGAAGAGTCGTGGATTTCCCACAGCCTGACGGCCCTACAAATACGATAAATTCTTTCTCTTCAATCTCAAGGTTAAAATCCTTCACCGCTTCAAATCCATTTGGATAAACCTTATTAATATGCCTTAGTGATACACTTGCCATTTCACTCTTCCTCCCGCTGTTCAAGCAGCGCTTTATAGATATCCCTCTTGCCTGCGCCCCGGTCCTTCGCCACCAGCTTCATCGCCTCTTTCCGCCCGATGCCCTGGCTTTCGTAATATTCCATATGCTCTTTGACAGACATATCGTCCCACCTTGCCTGCGCCTCTTCTTTAAGCTCCTGTCTGCTCTTTCCCTCGATCACAAGCACACATTCGCCCTTAGGCTCCTGTGCACGGTAGTAACTGCAAGCTTCTTTTAATGTTGTGGTAAATGCAGTCTCATGTCTCTTGGTAAGCTCCCTGCATACGGTAATCTTCCGTTCCCCCATCGTCTCATACAGTTCCTCCAGCGTCCTTAAAAGCCGATGCGGAGCTTCGTAAATAATCATAGTCCTTGTCTCATCCTTAAGCTCCGTCAATATGCTTTTTCGTTCTTTTTTCTCAGCCGGGAGAAATGCTTCAAATGCAAATCTCCTTGTGGACAACCCGGAAAGGACCAGCGCCGTAATACATGCCGACGCCCCCGGAACCGCCGTAACCGCCACCCCTGCATCATAACACATTTTCACCAGTTCTTCTCCCGGATCAGAAATCCCGGGCATCCCCGCATCGGTAATCAGAGCAATATTCTCACCGGATAAAAGCCGTTCCACCAGCTTACGCCCTTTCTCTATCTTATTATACTCATGATAGCTGGTCATAGGAGTTTTGATTTCAAAATGATTCAAAAGCTTAATGCTGTTGCGGGTATCCTCTGCTGCAATCAAATCTGCTTCCCGCAAAATCCGTATGGCCCGCAGCGTCATATCTTCCAGATTGCCAATAGGCGTCGCGCATAAATACAATGTTCCTGCCATTATAAATTCCTCCCATACATACGAAGCAGCTCCCGCGTGTAACTTCCATCCTTCTCATACACAACCAGCGGCGGCTCCACCGTCATCCGCGGCCTGGCTCCTCTCATTCCCTCTACCAGCACCATATTCGGCTCTTTATCCACATAAGGATATACCAGGCGCATCCGTTTAGGTTCTATTCCATGCCGATTCATACCCGCCAGAATTTCCGCCAGGCGAAAAGGGCGGTGCACCATATAAAACCTGCCCTTTGGCTTCAGAATCTTTGCACTCTCCCGCAGAATGTCCTCCAGCGTACAAAGCACCTCATGCCTTGCAATATATTGCGTATCCATCTCATTTTTCAATCCGTGTTCTTCAATCATATAGGGCGGATTGGAAGTAATAACCTCAAAAGAGGCCGCACCGAAAATTTTAGCCGCCTCTTTAATATCCCCCGTTATAATCTCAATCTTATTTTCCAGTCGATTATGGCAAATGCTCCGCCGCGCCATGTCCGCGCTTTCTTCCTGAATCTCCAACCCGGCATAATAGCTGCCTTCATTCTTCGCCTCCAGTAATATAGGCAGAATCCCTGTCCCGCATCCAAGATCAAGCGCCCGCTCCCTTCTCTTCACCTTTGCAAATGATGACAGCAACACCGCATCCATCCCAAAGCAGAAACGTCCCGGATGCTGAATGATTTCATAACCTTTCACCTGCAGGTCATCCAGCCGCTCGCCTTCCTTTAACCTATTCATCATCTAATCTGGACGCTCCATTCTTTTCCTCCAGCGCTTTAAGCTCCTGGAATTCTTCTTTTGACAGCCGGATATCCTTCTTCTTCCTGCGGGGCTTAAACCGCAGCTCACTCACTTTGTACTCCCGGATTTCCTTCTCGTCATTATCCAGCGTAACAATTACCTTCACAAGCTGGCGCAGGACATTCACTGACTGCACGTCTCCATGAAGTTTCTCCGGTGTCGTCACACTGTCGCCTATAGACGGCAGACGACTGTTCAGCTCTTCATAAGTCTCTTCTTCGTTAGTCAGACAACACATCAATCTTCCGCACACACCCGATATTTTTGTAGGGTTCAGGGACATATTCTGCTCCTTTGCCATCTTAATCGATACCGGGGCAAATTCTGTCAGATACGTATGGCAGCACAGCGGACGCCCGCAGATGCCGATGCCGCCTCTGATTTTTGTCTCATCCCGCACGCCGATCTGGCGCAGCTCAATTCTTGTGCGGAACACGCTTGCCAGATCTTTTACCAGTTCCCGGAAATCAATCCGCCCATCTGCAGTAAAATAAAACAATACCTTATTATTATCAAAAGTATACTCTGCATCAATCAGCTTCATTTCCAGCCCATGCTTACGTATTTTCTCCAGGCAGATTTCAAACGCTTCCTTCTCTTTCGACTTGTTCTTCGCTTCCTTCTTCACATCTTCAGGTGTCGCAATACGGATAACCGGCTTCAACGGCTGCATAATCTTGTCGTCTTCCACCATCTTAGGTCCTGTCACCACAGTTCCATACTCCACGCCCCTGGCAGTCTCTACAATCACATGGTCGCCCGTCCCGATTTTTAACTTCCCCGGTGAAAAAAAATATATCTTGCCCGCGGGACGGAATCTTACTCCTATTACCTCTGTCATATTTCTAATTCTCCTTTATCGTCAGCAGCAAAAGCTCCATTACCAAATCAAAATTAACATTTGCCTTCAGTCTGCTCTTCGCTTTCTCAAGACTTTCTAAAATTTTCTCGATCCCTTCATAAGAGCTCTTCCTTGCCCTTGCCTTAATGCAGGACAGCTGATCTTTAAAAACTACCTTTGTAACATCCTGTGTCGCCTTATAAATAAGTACATCCCGATACCATATCATAATAATATCCAGATAATCGTTAATCTCCAATTTATATGCGCTAATCCGTTTAATCGCCTTCACAACCTCATTCAGATCCATCTCATCGATATATTTCAGAAGCTGCACGGCTTCCTCACGGATTTCATTAAAATGCTCCGAATTTGCCAGCATAATTGCCCGTCCCATATTTCCCTGGGCAAATGCGGTACACATGTCCGCCTTATAATCCGGCACTTTTACAGTCTCCATCAGATACTTCTTAATCAGCGTATCCTTAATATTGCGCAGCTTCAGCATCACACACCTGGAAGTAATGGTAGGAAGCAGCATCTGGGCATTCTCCGTCAGCAGGAAAATCACCGCGTACTCCGGCGGTTCTTCAATCGTTTTAAGGAGGGCGTTCTGTGCCTGGGGCGTCATCAGATCCGCCTCACTGATAATATAAATCTTATAAGGCCCCTGATAGGGCTTAATCATAATATCATTATTGACCTGCGTCCTGACGTCTTCCACACTAATTGTATTCGGCTTTTCGTGGGTTACATGGATAATATCCGGATGGTTGCCACTCTCTGCCTGCTTACAGGAATGACATTCATTGCACGGGTCAGGTCCGCCCTTCTCACACTGAAGCGTCGAAGCGAAAAGATTTGCCAGCATCTTCTTGCCGGAACCCCGCTCGCCATTCAGGATATAAGCATGTGAGACCTTATCTTCACTGACTGCATTCCTTATATAATTAATTATGTCTTTGTGTCCTACCACGTCTTTAAAGCTTCCCATTGTGTATTACCTCGATAATCTCTTCTAAGCATTGTTCTTTGTCATCATTTATAAATCTTCTTGTGATTCCCAGGCGGTGCAGATTTTCTTCTGCAAAATCTTTCTCATCCGCAAGAAATCTTCTGCACATCTCCCCGTACTTGGGCGACCTCTGCATCCGCTCCCTCCCAAGCGCCCGGGACAGCCGTTCTCCGGCTTCCACCTCTATATAAATCGGCGCCAAAGATTCCGCGCCGTAATATTCTCTCATTTTCTCATAGGACTCCAGCGTTCCTATCATCAGATAATCCGCAGTCCGGACATCAATCTGCCCATCATCCACCGTAAAATATTTCCAGACACCGTGCACCGTATGATAGGCGCGCATCTCAATCACTCTGCCTGCCGCCTCAAGCTCTGCCAGACGGCTTTCTTCTACAAAATGATACTCTCTTCCGTTCTCTTCGCCCTCACGGATCGGGCGGGTCGTATAAGGGATTACGGTTCGAAGCTCCGGCAGACGGTGCCTGATCTCCCGAAACAAGGTATCCTTCCCCGCCGAACTTTTTCCCATGATATAATATATTCTACCCATTTTCTAAAACCTCAATGTATCCTTCTTCTCCTTTTAATCCCTCAATGGTAAATCCAAGAGTATGATAAGCAGCACACATATCTGCAATTTCTTCTGTAATCCGTTCGCCCGGGACAATCAACGGAATCCCCGGCGGATAAAGATATGCATACTCCGTGGAAATATATCCCGCCGCTTTCTGCCACGGAACAAACTGCACACCGTGCGCCTTTGCATTTTCCAAAAGCGCTTCCAATTCATAGCTGGTATAGACCATCTCCGCCGCCGGAAGTCTCCCGCATACGCGCTTCCTTATCGGCATATCCTTCCATCTTCCCTCCAAAACCTGAGCGTCAATGGCAAACAAAGCATCTCTCAGCCTGTCAAATCCTTCTTTTGTATCCCCTACTGCCGTCATGGCAAGCACGTAGCTGCCTGCCGCCATCTCCATCTGAAGATGATACTCTTCCAACAATTTCCTGTAAAGCTGCCTGCCGCTAAGTCCCGTATCCCCTGCGGAAATCAGCAATTTAGACGGGTCGTAAGTCTCCCCCTCCGTTTCGATCAGCCGCAGTGCTTTTAGCTCCCTCAGAGATTCCCGCAGCGCTTTCAACCTGTCCACATAAGGGTCAAATACTTCCTCTCTGCGGTTCTCCAGCATATCCATACAAGCATCAATCCCTGCCATCAGTATATAGGATGGACTGCTGGATTGCAACATATCCAGATATTTACGCACTTTTCTGCGGTTCGCATAAGAACCCTGCATATGGAGCAGCGCTGACTGGGTCAGGGCAGGAAGTGTCTTATGGACGCTGTGTATTACCACATCAGCTCCCTTCGCGAGCGCATTTTCCGGGAAATACGGATGAAATCCGAAGTGGGCGCCGTGAGCCTCATCCACAATCAGCGGAATCCCTTTCTCGTGAACTGCCTGTGCAATTCCCCGGACATCCGACAGAACGCCGTCATAGGTAGGGGATACGATAATAACCGCCCGAATCTCTGAATGCTCTTTAAGCGCAGTTTTCACTGCGCTTACGGAAATTCCTGTGTTTAATTCAATATCCTGCCTGAACTCCGGGTACAGATAGTACGGCTTCAAGTCATTCAAATAAATCCCGTGGTACACGGACTTGTGGCAGTTCCTTGCCACAAGCACCGCATCCCCCCTCTGTGTATTTCCAAGAACCGCACTCAATATTCCTGCTGTACTTCCATTGATAAGGAAATGGCTCTCCTGCGCTCCATACACTCTGGCTGCTCTCTCCTGCGCCTCTTTCAGCACATTCGCCGCATGATGCAGATCGTCAAATCCTTCAATCTCTGTAATATCAATGCTGTACGGTAATCCATTGCCCATAAGATTCCGGTTCCTCTTATGTCCCGGCATATGGAATCCGTAATAGTCCGATTCACTGTACTCATTCAGTCTCTGATATAATGTCATACCTTCCGGTCCTTATAATCTCTTCAGTAATTTTTCCCGTTCTTCCTCGAATCCCGGCTTGCCGAGAAGCGCGAACATATTCTTCTTGTAGCTCTCTACACCTGGCTGATTGAACGGATTCACTCCTGAAATATAGCCGCTTACACCACATGCAAATTCAAAGAAGTAGAATAACTCTCCCAGATAAAACTCATTCTGCGCCGGAATATTAATAAGCAGGTTCGGCACATTTCCATCTGTGTGGGCAAGAATCGTTCCGTTCATCGCACTCTTATTTACAAAATCCACATTCTTTCCTGCCAGATAATTCAGGCCGTCCAGATCCACCGGTTCTTCATTAATAATAATCTCCTCTGTGGACTCTTCTACATTCATAACCGTTTCAAACATAATGCGGCTTCCGTCCTGGATGAACTGGCCCATGGAGTGCAGGTCTGTCGTAAGGTCTACCGCCGCCGGGAAGATTCCCTTATTGTCCTTGCCTTCGCTCTCACCGTAGAGCTGTTTCCACCACTCAGATACATAATGGAGACTTGGCTCATAATTGGCAAGAACCTCCACTGCTTTCCCTTTTCTGTGGAGAATATTACGGATAGCAGCATACTGCATTGCATCATTTTCCTCAAACGGCAGGTTCAGCGCCATCTCTCTTCCCGCTGCAGCACCTTCCATCAACTTCTCAATATCTGCCCCGCTCACAGCAATCGGAAGCAGTCCTACCGCTGTCAGTACGGAGAAACGTCCGCCAATATCATCCGGCACCACGAAGGATTCGTATCCTTCTTCTGTCGCCAGATTCTTAAGCGCTCCCCTTGCCTTATCTGTAGTTGCGTAAATCCTCTTCGCAGCTTCTTCCTTACCGTATTTCTTCTCCAGCATTTCCTTAAAAACACGGAATGCGATAGCAGGCTCTGTTGTCGTACCTGATTTGGAAATGATGTTCACAGAGAAATCCCTGTCGCCAATCACATCGATCAGATGCTTTAAATATGTGCTGCTGATACTGTTTCCTGCATAATATATCTCAGGAGTCTTACGCACTTCTTTAGAAACCATGTTGTAGAAATTATGGCGCAAGAATTCGATCGCAGCTCTTGCCCCCAGATAAGAACCACCGATTCCAATTACAACCAGAACCTCTGAATCGCTCTGAATCTTCGCGGCTGCCTTCTGGATACGTGCAAATTCTTCTTTATCATAATCTACCGGGAGATCGATCCATCCCAGGAAATCATTGCCCGCGCCTGACTTGCTGACCAGAACCTCCTTCGCCGCCTCTGCGATTCCTTTCATAGATTCCACTTCATGGTCATGAATAAATGTTGTTGCTTTTGCGTAATCAAATGTTACTTTATTTGCCATCGCAATACCTTCTTTCCCTCTTATGTTTCTATAAATACACTATCCTTATTTTATCAGTTTACCACGCTTTTATCAAGCTAAAAACTCTTCTAATATCTCCCTGATCAGCACTTCCTTCGAAACCTGCTTCTGCTCCTTTTTCTCCTCCCTGGATTTTTTAGACGATGCAGCTGATATTTCCGGTTTCGGAAGCCTCTCCAGATCTTGTCCCGGCTCCGGAATCTCCAGTGGAACTTCCGCCGGAATCTCTTTTTTCGTTGTCCCAGAAGCATCATCCGCCCCCTCTTCCTTTTTCGGCTCCGATTTTTGTAACTTCTGAACGTCTTCCTCTATTCCGGCAGTTCCAAGCTTCTCCACCTTCGCCGCCAGCGCTCTGTCTTCTGCCGCATTCTCCGGCTCTTCCCGCACTGCCAATCCTTTTATTTCCTTCTTTTCTTTCTGCTGGTTCTTTTCATAACGGCGTGCACAGACATTTTCCAGATAATCCACCATATAAGTCTTCACTGCCTCCAGCATATAATTTTCGTCAGACGTCAAATGGAAGAGATAAAGCAGTATTGCAAGAGCCGCTCCGCCGGCCCCCATCTTCAGCACAGCGTCCGACATCCCGTAAACGCTGTATGTAAGGAACGCCGCCGCTGCCCCGGTAATCAGACACAATCCCGCCATCACATTCTCCATCCGTCTCCACCGGTAGAGGCGCAGCCCCAGGATCTTATACTCGTATAAATACTTATCCACAAATACTCCCACATTCTGTACTTTGTCGTTGAGCATACATGCATGTTCATACTTGGCGCGCACCAGCCGGATCAATGGATGTGCGCTTTTGTTCATACTGCCCGCCGCCCGTACAAGCCTCTTTAGTGTAATGCCGGCAATGCACTTGCTCACAATCCCCAGAACCGCGAACACTCCCATAAGTATCAATAGTACATGCCTGTCCAAAATCGCTTTTAACATAGTAAAACCCTCCTTCTTGATTCCGATTATACCTGAATCTCAGAAAGAGGGTAGAAAAACCGTTCGCCAAATTGTGCGGTTCAATCCCCGAAACCTACACTTTGCCGTCGAAAGCCGGGATTGCTGTCGATTCACCGCTTCTTCTGCGGTTTCTTTCATCCTTTAAATCCTTGGCAGCAGATTCTTCACAAGCCTTACGCTGTGGGCGATTGCCTGCCTTTCAAACACCGGATAATCCATAGTAGCACTATTATCTGCTTTGTCGGAAATCGCGCGAATAATGACGTACGAAATTTTATTCAGATAGGCGGCATGAGCTATCCCTGCCCCTTCCATCTCCGTACATTTTGCATGGAACTGCTTCACAAGCCTGTCCTTTACCTCTGCAGATGAGATAAACTGATCACCGCTGACTACCCTTCCCGTAAACGTATGGATATCCGGATTCGCTTCTTGATTCGCCAGCACCGCCAGCTCCACAAGCCGCTGATCTGCCGGGAATGCCAGAGTATCCATTCTCGGCACCTGCCCCAGTGGATCACCAAATAAAGTGGCGTCCATATCGTGATGCAGAGAATCCGTAGAAATCACGATATCCCCAATATCAATCTGCGCATCCAGAGAACCCGCGATTCCCGTATTAATCAATATCTCCACGCCGAACCTGTCCACCAAAAGCTGGGCGCAGATTGCGGCATTCACCTTGCCTACGCCGCTTCTTACCACCACCACATCTCTTCCGCACAGCACACCTTTGCAAAAATCCATAGACGCTGCTTTCACAACCTCCTGAACATCCATCTCTTCCTTTAAAACTGCAACTTCTTCCTCCATTGCTCCAATAATGCCAATTATCATCTTCCACATCCTCCATCGTCTGAACTGATATCTATTGTATCAGCTTCTTCTTTTGAAAGCTAGCTTTTTCCTCCGTCATCTGTTATAATCCTCCTGAACAGTTACAATTCACAGCACCCCACCAGCATGCGCACTCGTCGCATCTTCGATACTCCAGTCCCGCTCCTAAAGGAGCTAAGACTGCTTATGTGGGTTGGGTGACTGCCCCACAGTCCTGATTTGGAATCCAATATACCTTCTTACGTGCAAGCACGACGAATCCATATTGGATTCCAAATCGACTGTGAATAGTAACCCTGAACATCTTATAAAAAATCAAGGAGGCTTATCATATGGTATACAAACCCCAGGGCGTCTGTTCTCAGTTAATCAATGTAGAACTGGACGGCGATGTTATAAAATCAGTGGAATTTGTCGGCGGATGTGCCGGAAATACAATGGGAATCTCCCAGCTTGTAAAAGGCATGAAGGTAGACGACGCAATTCAGCGCATGGAAGGAATCACCTGTGGCATCAAGCCCACTTCCTGCCCGGATCAACTGGCAAAAGCGCTGAAGCTCGCCAAAGAACAGGCTTAACCTGCCAAAATGGAGAAAGGGAAGGTCTGAAGTTGCCTACGCTTCAGCCTTCCCTTGTTTGAATTCACATTTTAGCCATGTTCAGCGAACTGCCGCAGCCACTGCACTGTGGGTGTCACCCATTGTGGTTGTGGATGCTTGACGGCTTCTCAATGTAAGGAATCATTCCTTCGCTCCGCAGTGCAGTGGCTGCGGCAGTTCCACCCTCCGTGAATTAATTCTCCACTCTCTCCGTGCTTACGGTTCTTCGATAAAGATTCCGTTGGTATATGAGCTGCTCATGTCGTTGCCTGCCGAATGGGTACATCTTACTCGGTAATAATATCCCCCTTCCACAGTCATCACCTTGCTGGAGTTGACAGTACTGGTATCCTCATTCTCCTTGTGCCAACCATCCACGCATTCCCATGGGGCACCTTCCTTTTTGCATCGTTCTACCAGCACACTCACCTGGATGGATTCTACGTTGTGATTTGCAATGGTTGTTCCACCTGCATATAATTTTCCAGGACCGAGGCGTGCTACTTTAGAATATCCTGCCTGAAGGTCTACTCCTCTGGTCATAAGCGTCGCGTGGCCAATTGACTCTTCGTCATGGGTAAGGTAAGAACCGTCCGCCAGCGGCTGGCCACTTCCCGCATAGCTTAGGGTTCCCATCCCTACTACCAGACTCATCGTCAATACTACGGCGCTAATCACAGACACCAACTTCTTCCTCATCTTCGTACCTCCACACTTGTTTTGTTATGCTTTTCTTTTTCCTTTACATATATTAAGACACACAAGTCGGCAGAATCTGACGCAAATTTTACAAAAAATGTAAATTTTTTAAAATTAATTCCAAATCTTCCTTCTCCGTAAGCCCCATAAGGGTATAATGTACATCCCGGTAATCGAACTGAGCCACATAGCTAGTGTTTCCCGAGTCAGCTATACGATAAGCTTCCACCATAGCCGTCGTCTTCTCCAGGGGATACTCATATTCCTCCAGCAGTACGTCTTCCACATCCAGGCCCCAGGAATTATCCAGATACAGGGCATCCGCAATGTAAGTGACTATCTGACCGTCCAAATCATAAACAAATTGGGCAAGCGGGATATCCGAATCCATCTCCACCCGGTCAAAGACCATCTTTTGGGGTTTTACCATTATTTTCACTGGGTCAAAACCATATTCATCCTTAACCTGTTGATACGCCGCCTCCTCTTTTTCTTCTCCACCATTTGCTACATAATCATTATCCGAATCTACTTGCGTCATTTCCCTGCCGCCAACCGTCTGCTTCATCTTTTCTATAAACCTCTCCGGTCCGCCGACGCTGGTGATTCCAATGGCAAAGACCGCAATAACTGCCGCCGCCAGCACCGCCACACGCTTCCACACAATTTTGCCCTTGCGTACGGGTGCCTTCTTCACATCTTCTGCCGTTATGCCGATTTCCCCGGCAATTTCCACATCCGGCTCTGCCCCGGCTTTCTTCTTCTGAAGCTCCCGTCCAAGGCGCAGCGCCTCCCGGTCTTCCTCCGACAATTTGGACAGAAGTTCTTCTCTCTGATATGCCTCGATCCGCTCCTTCACCTTATCCCTCAATTCGGCGCTGGCTTTCATCTTCGAGATCTCTTCATCTGCCCGGATGGCTTCCTCGATTCGGGCGGCATCTTTTTCCATTTCCTCTTTCATTTTTTCTTTGAAGCCGTCTAATTCTTCTTTCATTCTGTTTCCCCTTTAAATTAATCTTAACTTTTTACTTTTCCTTGACCCGCGCCCCGCTTGCGTTTACAATTACATTTATAATGATAAAAGCGGAGGCGCATTATGAAACGTATCATCTTAACCGGCGGCGGTACGGCAGGTCATGTTACACCTAACATTGCATTATTGCCGCGTCTAAAAGAATTACAATATGATATCCACTACATCGGTTCTTATAACGGCATTGAGAAGGAGCTGATTGAACCATTCGGAATTCCTTACCACGGGATTTCCTCCGGCAAGCTTCGCCGTTATTTCAGTCTTCAGAACTTTACTGACCCGTTTCGCGTTATCAAAGGATTCAGCGAAGCGAAAAAGTTGATTAAACTCTTAGAACCTGATGTTATTTTCTCAAAAGGCGGATTCGTATCCGTTCCGGTTGTCATAGCCGGAAAGAAATGCAAGGTTCCGGCTATTATTCATGAGTCCGATATGACGCCGGGGCTTGCGAATAAATTATCCATACCTTCCGCAGCCAAAGTGTGCTGCAATTTTCCTGAGACGGTAAAACTTCTTCCGGCTGACAAAGCGGTTCTGACCGGTTCCCCAATCCGCCAGGAACTGTTGTCCGGCAGCAAATCCAAAGCTATTGAATTTACCGGACTTACCTCTGACAAACCGGTCATCCTGATTATCGGCGGAAGTCTGGGCGCCGCTGCAGTTAATCAGGCCGTCAGAAATGTCCTTCCGGAGCTTTTAAAGGACTTTCAGGTTATTCATCTCTGCGGCAAAAATAAACTGGACACTTCTCTGCAGGGAGTAAAGGGCTATGTGCAATATGAGTACATCAAGGACGAACTGAAGGATCTGTTCGTTCTAACCGATATTGTCATTTCCCGTGCCGGAGCTAACGCCATCTGCGAGCTTCTGGCGCTGCACAAGCCGAACCTTCTGATTCCGCTGTCTGCCAGCGCAAGCCGCGGCGATCAGATTCTGAATGCCCGCTCTTTCGAGCGCCAGGGATTCAGCATGGTTCTCGAAGAGGAAGAACTGACAGACGAATCCCTTCTGTCAGCCGTACATCAGCTATATGACAACCGTGCACAGTATAAAAAGGCAATGACCGTCTCCGGTCAGCAGGATTCTATCGATACCATTATTGAATTAATTGAATCCGCTGTCAATTCTTAGCGTAAAAGCAGGTGTCCGTTCGACACCTGCTTCTTTATGCTTTGTTTATACAGTCGAATTCTTCTCTGTAATTTTCTTTTATCCAGTTCTTTGCTCTGTATAACATACTCTGCAAGCCCTCGTAACTAATACCCATACTCTCCGCCACTTCCCGCTGTGGCTTCTCCATACAATACACCAGCGTTACCGCGTCAAACCATTTCTCATTCTTTCTTGCAAGTGCGCTCAAAATCGTATCCGTGGTCTCCAGCACCTCTGTTGTCCAAAGTTTCTCGAAGAATGCTTTCTCAGGACTGTCGCCATATCCCAAGAGCGTCTCTCCTTCTGTATTCACATCCAGAAGAACTTCTTTTCTGTGGTCTCTCACGTAGTTATATGCAAGATTTCTTGCAGTTGTTAAAAGCCATCCTTTGACATTCTCTACCTCTCCACAACCGGCATAAATGTAATATCTGCGAAAAACTTCTTGCGCAATATCTTCTGCTGTATGCTGATTACGGGTATAAAGTGCCGCGGCCTGAACTACTATATTCTGATACAATTCAAATACTGTATTGAATTCTGTTTCCACATTACTTTACCTTCATCTTCTGTATATTTCCAAACACTACACTTCTTTTAACTTTGCAAGAATATCTTCTCTGTCGGCATCTGTCAGTTCACCCATCTTCCAGCCAAGCCCTACCTGGTCTTCCTTATATCTTGGGATCAGATGCATATGGAAATGAAATACGGTCTGCCCGGCTGCCTCTCCGTTATTCTGTACCAGGTTGTAGCCATCGCATCCCAGCGCCTTCGTCATCTTAGCGACAACATTCTTAGCAACAATCAAAACCTTAGACGCTGCTTCATCCGGCAATTCATACAAATTCGCATAATGCTCCTTTGGCAAAATCAGTGCATGTCCCTTTGATGCCGGTGACAGATCCAGAATCACCCGGAAATCATCATCCTCATATACCGTCGTTGAGGGAATCTCACCATTTGCAATTTTACAGAAAATACAATTTTCATCTCTCATTTTCTCATCCTTCTTTCTTGAATCTTAGACTTACATTTTCTCATTGAATATTAAAACCGTGCGTGATAAACTGTTACTCCAGAAAGGTGGTAATATCACATGTTGACAAAAACAGATTACGACAAATTGTTACATTTAATGGAAGAAAATCCAGAAAACAAGGCCCTGCTGCAGAGGCTTTTAGACTCACAGGCAGAAACCCTGCGGATCATCAGCCACGAAATCCGCAATCCATTAACACTTGTATACAGCACCATCCAGTTGATTGAACATCAGCACCCGGAAGTAACCGGATACCGGCACTGGGACTCCCTGAAAAAAGATACCGAATACATGCAGCAGCTTCTTGACGAGCTGTCCTCTTTTCATAATGGAAGTAAACTGACTGTATCTTCCTTCTCCCTCTCTGCTCTGCTAAAGCAGATCGCCGTCTCCTACGCTGCGTCTCTTGCAGACACCGATATTGAATTCACCTCTTACATAGCACCGGATCTTCCTTCCATAGAAGGTGACTCCGTAAAATTGAAAGAAGTAATCCTGAATCTTCTCCGCAATGCCGCAGACGCTGTTGACAACCGGTCCACTGACAAAAGAGTCCATCTCTTTGCAGCCTGTGACATATCCTCCGGTCAGATTCTCCTTAAAATCCAGGACTCCGGCTGCGGTATTCCCAAAGAGCATCTTTCCGATATCTTCACCCCGTTTGTCACTTATAAGCAAGGCGGCACAGGCCTTGGACTGGCAATTACAGACCGTATCGTCACAGCGCATCACGGCAAGATCTCTGTAGAATCTATGCCAGACGCCGGAACAACATTTACCATAATTCTCCCTCAGCATCAGGTACGAAAAACACCTCCGCTGAAGAATATAGATGAATTATAGCATAACCCCTTTGCTTTTATCAATAGAACTCTTCTTCATCAATATAGATTCCGTCAAAGTCTCCCCACCGGGGCTTCCTATGCTTTTGAAGAAATCTTCTTACCGGAGTCCACAGATTGTCTGTCTCCCGCATAATATTATTCCCCATTTCCTGACAGGCAATCCAGTCATGCTCCGCATCCTCACAGGTGGAATTTTGAAATAATACGTCCATATTCTTCCGCCGGTATTCTTCCGTCGGCTTCCGGACTGTTTCTTCCTGCTTTATTTTATCCAGAATCTTCCCCAGGCTGTAATTCTCTTCCATCGTTTCTTTATGAAGAAGAAAGGACAATTTCACGCTGTCCACATCCTGATAATCCGTATGCTGAACAAAAAATTCCGTCAGTTCATGGAAAGATTCCCGGACATCTTTCTCATGAAAAGGACAATAACAGAAAATATACTCTTCATTTTCCTTAAACACATAAGCCGGATCCAATAACAGACAATTTGCATTTAAAAGATATTTGTCTATCTCCTCCATAACTTTCAATATTGTTTCTAGCAACTCTTTCATTTCTTTCGATACTATTCCTTTTCTATCATATAGATTTTCCAAAGACTGCATTCCACTAATATCATATTCACAGACACTCATTTCATCCAATCCCCAGGTTTTCAGAGGCAGCAATCCTTCTATATGATTTTCTCTCAGCATCCGTATCTGATAGTCTTCCGAATAGACGCCTGCTTTTTTTAATAGTAAATGCGTCTTATTTAATTCTCTTTTATACTCTGTTTGAATCTTCACTATATTATTTTCTTTCATCTTCGCAGCTCCTATCTTTCTATAATTCCTTTTACCCTTCGAACATCCCGGATATATTTCTCCGGCTCTGTAACCCTGGCCGACTGACGGACGGATACTTTCATTTTGCCTTTTCTTGCTGTCGCGGCAACTGCGATCTCATCCTCTTCGACCGAAATCTGTGCCCGTGCGCCTGCAAAAAGTATGCACTTCCCGTCTATGCGTTCCTGAAAAGCGGCGTTTAACGCCTCTTCTTCTATCCCGTCTTTTTCTCTCGCCTTTACACTCCCCACAACTGCCGTCTCATAAGCACAACTGCTGATAATATTTTTATCATGGTAATAAAAAATACCTGTAACGCTAAGAAAAAATACCAGAAAAATTACCGGCATAATATAAGCCATCTCTATCGTCATACTTCCTTTTACACACATCATACACACCTCGCCGCCAATGAAACTACGTACCCTGCTGTCAGGAAAGGAACCATCGGAAGCACTGATTTTCTTGACCACTTCTTTTTCACCAGACATACCATGGCCGCGGCGGCCAGGAACATCCAGGCTGCCGCCAGCGCTTCTAACAAACTCCAAATTCCCAAAAAGCTCCCCATAATGCAGACAATCCACCCATCTCCATAACCGATTGCCTCTTTGGTAACTTTACTGATAATCAGGAAAACTATCCCTATCCCGGCACCTGAAAGATACAAATACCAACATTCCCTGCCGCGGCAGATAAAACTTACAATCCCCAGTAAGCTTCCCACCCACAGGAAAGAAACGGATATTTCCCGCCTTTTTATATCCTGCCAACTGCAGATAGCAAGAAAGCACAGACAAATCCCCTTGCTTATTTTCTCTATTTCCCACATTTTGAACACGCTCCCTTTCCTACCGCCTCTGACAGAGGAATTGCATAAACCGTCCGCTTTAATCCGCTGCACGCGAGCGTACTGTGATAACGATCCCCGTAATCCGTAATGTAAACACTTGCCGGGATCCTGCCGCCCATACATTTCTCACAGGCATGATATTTTCCCTGGCTCTCATTTCTTAAATTCTCCACACTCTCAGCCGCTACTCCGCGAATGGAAAGATCCAGATAGGTACAATGATAATTTCTGTGATATACCACACCGTTCTCCGTAACATAGACTGTTTCGTCATTCTCTCCGCCAAATGCGTTTCTTTCATATCCGGACCAGCCTTTGAAACGCATGTTTTCTTCCATGGGAACCGATACGCCAACTACCAGCGGAACAGGAAGCTCCACCCGGTAAGAAACTTTTATTTCCAATATGGACGTTTTTAGAGACATCCTTGACCCTTCACAGTGAATCCCACTACTCCCTCCCACCACAATACTTCTTTCCAGTCTTTCTCTTCCCACTGCTTCTACAATATCCTGTTCCAACTGCCCCGGCGTAACCACCGAAATCAAATAAGCTTTCTCTGCCGACGCTTTTCCGGCATAATGCATTCCGCTCCTTATACTTGTCCGAACCGCCATCACCTCAAACATATAGAAAAACGTCAATATAGCAAAAAAGAAAACCGGAACCGCCAGTGACGCTTCTACCGTAATGCTGGCGCAAAGCTTCCCATTCCACCGGCTTTTCCTTTTTTCATGGAAAGAAGTGCATGGAGATGTCCTTTGGGCGTTAAGAGGATTTTGGGTTAATGTGATACTATTCGTTGGTATTTGCTTTGTGAGGATCATGCGATAACTCCTTTCGTCATATTTTATTTCCATTAGAGAAACCCCATAAGGACATCTCCATGCACTTCTTATTTATATCCATAATAAGTTCGGAACTGATAAGAAATCCCTCTTCTCAGACTACAAGTGCTCTCCAGTTCCATTTTGCATACACAACAGTCTGCCCGGAACCAGGTAAGCCCTTTTTCTCTCCGAAGGCATAACTCTGTCATATCCAGCGCCCGCATAGTCATCTTCTCCTTCTCCTTTAGAAACAGAAGAATCCGAAGATACTCCTTGTAGGATAAACCATCTGCCATATCCTCACCTTCTCCTGTATCCTCTTCCGTCCCCAAAGTAAGCAGAGCGGTCAAACGAAGCTGCCAGTTTTCCTCTGTCTTTACAAGTGCCACCCTGCTGCCGCCCAGGAGAGAGCGAAGATCCATGATACTTTCTCCAAAAGCCCATGCCAGCAGAAGAACCTGCGTCACTGCCCCTGTGAGCATAGGGAGCGCTGCCGCCGTACACAATGTCAATGCAAGCGACTCTGCCTGCGCACGCATTCCGGCGCTTCCCAAAATACACCCATAGTTGGGGGCGAAGCGAAGGAGAAGCAGCTTTTTTGCCACCGCTTCCAGATTCTCCCTATCGCTTCCCTTTCCTTCCAGAATATATTCCATCTCATAATCCAGAGCTTTATCTTCCTCTGCAATCGAATCCTCCGCCGTCTCGGTTTCTTCCACTGCCACAGAAAAATGCTCCAGAAGATATTCTCCGAACAAAAGCTTCGACTGTGTTCCTTCTTCGGCCACATCTTCAAAACTGCCATACCCCTGCTGCCGTTCCCTCTCTGATACCATTTCACTCAGAGAAAACTGTTTAGAAGAAACCGCTTTTCCACGGGGCATAACAATATCCAGAAGTGAACGGTTCCTTAACAGTTCCATGTTTGGCAGAGGATTGTTTTCAGTGGGAAGCGCGCCTTCATTTTCCAGAAGTCCCTGCTCCAGCTCTTCTCTTGCATCGTATTCTTCTCCCTGATACTCCCGCGCATGTTCTTCCTGTTCTTCCCAGACAGACGGCAGGCCTGCATACCTGTCCAGAAAATCCAGACCATATCTGTGCTGTACATACCGGACTGCCTGTTCATAGAACTCCTGTCCGGATTGATCTGTCAAGAGCCGAATCCGCGAAATCTTCTGCTCCATACCGGATGCTCCATAGAATTCAAGCCGCTCTTTGATCTTGTTTTCTTCATATTCTCCCGTCTCGTATCCCGCATCAAATGCAAAAATATCGAATTCTTCCAACAGTTCTTTTCTATACTCTGCAAACACAGATTCCACCGCGCGGTTCATATCCGCACGCCTGTAATTTTTCGCCATCTGGATGGAAGCTGCCTCCATAATCGACGCTGAGAAAGATATCAGCAACAAAAATATCAAACTTAAAAATGCTGTTACTTCCCCCTTCCGCATTTCTAAATTCCTGCACTTTCGCTGGTAATCTTCTGAAAAATGGTCTCCACCAGACTGGTTAATTGTGACTTAAAGATAATCACCAATCCAATCAACACAACCAAAATCAAAATAACCTCTACCACTCCAATTCCACTCTCATCCCGCAGACTCATCTCCAACCGTTCTTTTACTGTAAAAAATGCATGTTTCAGTCTCCACATAATCTTTCCTCCTTCGTTGAAATTTTTATATTTGTATAGATAAAAATGCCGGAACAATCACTATAACCAGAACAATCCCCAACATAAAAAACATAGGCAGCAAAAGTTTCGTACTTGCCTCTTCTCCCACTCTTTTTGCCAACGCTTTTCTTTCTTCAAACGCGTGAACCGCCTCCATCTGCAGCATCTCAGACAATCCCTTGGTTCCTTTCCTGAGATTCTGCGACAGCAGCGCCCCCAGCTTCAGATAAGCAGGAGTCTCACATCGCTTCCCGAACTGCTCATAACATTCCGCTTCCGTCATACCGCTTCTCATCTGCCGGCACGCTACAAGCATCTCTTCATAAGCAAAACGCTCTCCGGTTTTCGCTTTCTTTTTTTCATAATCATCCGTTATCTTCTTCCAGGCATTTTTAATCGTCATACCAGCTCCAAGCAACAGACACAGTTTATTTATAATTTCCGGATAATCCCGCATTAGCTGTATCCTGCGCTTTTTTACTTGTTTTTTCTCTTCCTGGCGAATCAGACAGCCTGTCAATCCCGCCGCAAATATTCCCAGCAGCAATACGCCGAACCACCTGAAATCTATCGGGCGGCGGTATGTAATTTTTTCACCTTCCACTTTCTTTGGCAATTCAATCGTTTCTTTAGACGAATTATTGTTTTCTTCATTTTGTATTTCCTCCAATATCTTTTCTACTTTTTCTTCTTCTTCGCTTAAGCGGGGCGGAAAAACTTTTACTGCCCTTTCATAAAGAGCTTCCTTCGTCTCGTCTTCCGTATACCTGAGAAACGCCTTAAGCTGCACCAGAATTCCATCCCGCTTTATATCCGGATTTTCCGATACTTCTTCTGCTATTTTTTTCTCCTGCAGTTTCCCCTGCATATTCATTACATCGTACCGGTCCAATTCCCACACAATTTCCACAGGCTCATCCGGAATCTCCGTTATCAGCTCAAGGTCAGAACGAACTTCATCCAGACTCTTATTCTCTCCCAGGATCAACAGATCCAGCCTTCGAATATTTTGTTCAAATACCTTCTTGATTTCCTCACTTGTATACTGTCTCTCGCCAACGGTAATCTCCAATGGTTCTTCCATCTTCTCGCCGCCGACGGTGACTTCCCTTTCTTCTGTCTTGCTTCCCTGCCCATAAGTATTACGCCTTATAACCTCTGCTTCCTTTCTGCTCTCCCGGACATCCATATATAAAAGCGACAGCGACAGAAAGACCGTTCCACATAACACCAGTATCATACTTCGATATTTATAATTTTTCGTCCCAGCAAATATGCCGCGATATATACGCCCAAACATCCGCTCATCACCCCAATTCCCACACTGCTGCCGTACAGAACATCCATAAATTCTGGAAAACTGACTTTCATATAAGCAATCACCCCGAAAGGAACTGCCGACATAACCTTAAATTCATACTTTTTCGCTGCAAGAATCGTCTCTATCTCTTCCGCCACCGCCAGCTTATCCTCAATCTGCCGGATTGCATTCTTTATAATTCCTGTCATATTGCCGCCGCTCCTTTTTGCCGCTGCAAAAACCGCCGCAAAATTATATACATCCTCCTGCCCGGTACGCTCTGCCCACTCTTCTATAATCTGTTCTATGGGAATATGCAGATGTATCTGCCGGATCATATAGGTAAATTCCCTCTGAATCGGTTCTGTATCACGATACAAAACCGACAGCTCTTTTTTCGTTTCCTTCATTGCATTTTCCACCGAATAGCCCGCACCAAGAGATGCGGATAAAGCCCGAATACTTTCCTGGAACTGCTTTTGAAATTCCACTCTTTTCTTCTCCATGCATTCCTGTTCCCACTGAAGAAAATACCCGAATCCTATTGGCAGAAGCGCCGGAACTGCCCAGAAAGAATCATAATATAAAAAAGCAATCAGCCCCATAAGTGCCATACACCGCACTGCCGTCAGCAGATATTCCCGCTTCTTAATATCCTGCCGAAAATAATTTGGCTTTATGAATAAGGTCATGAATCTGCTTCCATTCACCGGTTATCCTCTCCTTTTTCTCCGGATTTTCCCTGAATTCATACAGCACCTGCGTCTCAATCTTTTTGTTCCGGTATCCCAGAACTTCCACCACCTGCAGCACCTTTCTGCTCTTATCCCGAAGTCTGCCGATATGTATCACAATGTCTATCGCCGATGCAATCTGCCGCTGAATGGCTGCCAGTGGTATCTCCATTCCCATCAGCACCATGGTTTCCAGCCTGCGCAGCATATCCTCCGGGCTGTCCGAATGCCCGGTACTTAAGCTTCCCTTGTGTCCGGTAGACAGTGCCTTTATATGGACTCCCTATGTTCCCATCATGCAGAAATACAATAGCTTTACTTAATATACACTGTATATAACGTTATTATCTTGCCATTCCACAGTTGCAAAAAGAAAAGAGCGCCTTTCACAGCCCTCTTTCATATCGACTTTCTCATTCATTTGTCATACTCAACAGTTTTGCAACCAATGTCTCTAAACTTTTTCCCAAAAATGGGACAAAATCTGGTATTGCACCAAATGCCATCCCAATTATTATCATTCGACCACATTCTCTTGCAGATTCCAATGCAAATCCATAACTCAAAACACCTGTCAGAATAAATATAATTGATAAAAAGTAAAGCAAAATATTTCCCAATATCATCGGAATTTTTAATAACCAGTGAATCAATGTCATTACTGCAAGAATTAAATATAAAAACACTTTTATTATGTACTTAACCAACATTTTTAATCCCTCCCTTTTTTATCTTTCCGGACAGCAAGAATCTTGCCATCCGGACTTCCATTTTTTTGCTATCCGGACTTCCACTTTTTTGCTATCCGGGCTGCAAAATTCTTGCTATCCAATACAGTTCATTATCCTTTCGTGTATATCATTTCCGTCAAAATCATCTCTTCTGCATCATGACAAAGGGTATTCATCCTCCTTGTCCATTCCATGTTGTCTTGCCTTTTTAATTCCTCTGTAATTCCTTCTTTCTCCATCATCTGTTTTACTAATTGTTCTTCTCTATCCCTTGCTTCTGCATCAATCTGATTCAAATGCTCGACAAGTTTTCCTTGTAACAACAATATTTGATATTTTGCCTTTCTGTGTTCCTGTAAATAGCTTTTACGAAGCATCCCATATTTCCCATAAGTTGGTTCGATATCTGTAAGTGCCAATTCTGGCAAATAATAATCACCACATAACATATAAGTAAGTCCATTTTTCTCATCATAAATTTCGTTCTGCATAAAATATTCTCCTTTTCTTCCTATAATTGGTCGTACATCTTCAACAGTGTTCCCTTTTTCATTTGACTATATTTCACCTGTAATTCTTCATATTTTTTCTGAAGACTTTCATATTCGTTTTTCGGAACACTATCGGATAATTTCTGTTCTAAACTCTTAATCCGTGCTTCCTGTGCTTTTGCAATAGCATCACTTTTAGGATTTCGCAATATCATTCCCTGTTGTTTTTCCTTCAATTCCATCATGACCTGTTTCACATTCGGATTATTATAGAAAAAACCTCTAGAAAGTCCTGTTAGTTTTGTAAGTTCAGCAACTGAAATTTTTATATTTTTTCTATACATTGTTTCAATAGCTGTTATTGCTGTTTCCGTCATTTCCGCACTTTTTTCTTTTGCCAGTGCTACCATTTTATCGTGTTTCTGCATTTTCCTTTTCCCTCCTGTATTGTGCTAATAATTCATTCATTTCATCTCGTACAGCCTTTGTATCCTCCGCTAATGCTTCGTTTCTTAACCGCCGATAATGTGGTATGGTTCGTGTATCCTTATGCCCCAACAGCCTTGCAATGCTATCATCATCTAATTTCATTTCTGTAAGTTTTACTCCAAAAGTATGTCTAAAACGATGTGTACGAAACTCAAAATAATTTCCATTATCATCCCTGATATCATTTTCATAAATCATGATATTTACATGATATTTCAGCATTGAATCTGTATACAATTTTCCATTATCTTGCAGAAAAATATATTCTGAATCTGGATGCTCCTTTTCTGAAACTTCTATTGCTTTTCTAATCAATTCTGCCAGCTGATCGCTAACTGGTCTTTTGTATTTCCTTGTTTTCTGCTGGATAATAGTTATAAAATAATGTCCAGATTTCTCAGATAAGCAATCCCTTCGCAAAGTCAACGTATCCTCTATTCTTGTACCGAGCATCTGATGTATTATTAAACATCTGCCTAACTGGGGCTTTAATTTTGTTAATGCACAATTAAATCTTCTGATTTCTGCATCTGAATACGCTTCTGGTAAAGCGTTGTCATATGCTCTGCAATCACTGGACAGAAAAAGGTTGCATATATTTCCTATTTCCAGTTCACGCCCTATTTCATCCAACAGATTATCCAAAACCGACAGCTCTGTCGTGTAACTGACTGATGTAAGACCGGTATCCGTTTTTATATAAACCAGATAATCTTCTATCATATCCCTGCTAATTTCTGTAAAGTGCTTTACTTCTGGGAATCGATCATACATGAAACTAGCAAACCGACGGAATCCACGCAATTCACCTTTTATACTACCCATTGCTTTTGTCTGGCAGTGGCTATACAATATTTTCTTTATTATCTCTTTAAATTCTTTCTGCCTGATCTCACGAAAATCTAATCTATATCTTCCACGAATCGGATTACTCCTTGGCACAATATCCAACTTTCTCATATCCCATACATCTTTTTCATTTTCTGGAATATCTGCTGTTTTACACTTCACAACATACTCATAATACATTTTCAGAAAAGAAATCTGAGCGCTACTTTGTTGCTCAACATTCCGCCTATCCGGTCTATTTCTTCTAACATACAGCGCCAATCCTTTTTTATATAAAAATGCTTTATAACTTCTCTCCAGTTCTTCCCATTTTTTATCAGTGATGCTGCTACAACTTGTACACTTCTCATTCAGAAATTCTTTCAACAGATCAAATCTGTAAATATCATTTACTACTGTTGATAATGACAAACGTCTACATCTATCATCGATATACCCATAAATCTCATCCTGCATCTTTTCATTATGAATCTCTGATATGTAGTACACCCTGTTTTCCTTCCATTTCAGTCCTGCCAACTGTTTTTCTGTAGCTTGTTGATAACAGTCATACGAAATCAAATTAATATTACCTTTCATCATCTTCTGCTCCTTTCAATTTAAATGACTGATTTTTAAAGAAATATTTATCTTCAGCCGATACAATACGTTCCGGCATGAAATCAATGTACTGTTTTGTCATATTCTCACTTGAATGTCCTAGATAATCTCGTACCCCTTGTATAGAAACCCCATTTCCGTACATTGAAGTTGCAAGGTTATGTCTGTAATCGTGTGCTCTAAAGATATAATCTCCGCAGGCAATCCCACGAACCTTACACTCCCGAATCATCTGATTTGAAAATGTCTGTCCATTAAATGCACCACCCTTTTTATTTTTGAATAAATACTCCCCATTTTTTATTCCATACTTTTTTTCATAATCATTCACCAGTCCAACCAATAAACTAGGAACAGGAATGACTTTTTCTCTCCGCATTTTGCTTTGATATATGCGCATCCAATTCTCATTGCCTTGTGAATAAAAGGCTCCCGATTTTATTGTGCAAACCTCGCTTTTCCTAATTCCTGTGCAAAACAAAATCAAATACATCAACTGTAAATGCTCTGGGAATGCCGGCAGCTCCTTAATTAGATGAGCAATTGTTTTTTCTGGAACACTTCTTTCATTGTGTTCCGAAAAACCTTTTTTTAAAAATCGTTCCGGATAAAACTTCAACACTTCAATATTTTTCATTTTCAAAAACTGTAGAAATGTATGCATATGTGTGATATATCGGTTAAAAGTGGAATACTTAATATCGGACTCATCCAAAGCAGACACATAATCCGCTATATCTTGCATCTCCAGTTCAGTTACTTTCTTACTCTGTCCATCCAGATATTTTAAAAATTGTGAAATAAAACTTATTGTATTTCGGATATTTGATAAAGACAGATCAGATATCCCGACCAAATATTTTGCGTATAATTGTAAATACCAACGATTTTCTTTTTCGTAAATATTAATAAATGAAAGGCTTTTAACAGGTGAACTGGCATTGATTCTCGATTTATCAAACTGAAACCTATCCATATACCAGATACACGCTTGCCAATTTGTCTCTGAATCTGTTAGAAATAACGTTCTTCTCGCAAACTCAACAATCTTAGAAGCCTGTTTTTTTATAATTTCCGACTCTTTGTTTAAATACAGATAAAATCTGTTTTCATCTGCCTGTTCCATTTCTTCAATATCATCTATTCCGTACTTATCGCAAAACCGTATAAGTGCTTTTAATGGTTCTAAAAAATATCTTCGATGTCTTTGTACCTTATCCATATTCAGAATTTCACACAGCAATATTTTTGTCTGTCGCACCAACTGTGATGAATGTATCCTCGTTAAGTCCCATAACAAATCATTCTTATCGACCACCTGACGAAAAGAGTGTGCTTTCTTCTTATTGGGGACATACAGCAAAAACAATTTGTCTTGCTTAAAAAACTCCTGTTCTACAGAGAAGGGATTTCCTTGTGAATAGACATCCGGCATATTTTCTATTTTTAAACGATCAAATAAGCTCAGTAATTCCGCTTTATATTTTTCTGAAATATCCTCTTTTTCAAGAGAATCCATATACATTTTTCTCGTTTCATAGTTAATATCTGCAGTACACTGTATATCTGTATACTGGAAAAATTTGTATAACCGGTTATAGTATTTTGCTTCTCCATTCGTAACTAAAGATATTTCTTCCTTTAATTTCTCGGATATTTTTTCCTGATATAACTTCGGAACAATTTTTAATACTGCCAAGGTAATCCCTCCTTCCTTTTACAGAAAATCTGCAATTTGGTATAAATCTTCATTATTTGAGTAGTATTGATCTGTCGCTTCTATCAATCGTTCATTATTTTCACCCAAGTATTTAATGGTAGTTTCAACTTTCTTATGCCCCAGGGCAAAACGAATGTCATTCAAATCCCATCCTTCTTTTCTTCTTTCCTCCGCAAAATAGTGTCGGAGCTGATGCGGATGAGAATTGATATCCGTTTTTTGGGATAGCCTTTTCAACATGCTATACACAGAATCCGCATCTAATGGCTCTCCTTTGTTTTTTCCAGTCAATTTTGTAAATAAATACTCCGAGTTCATCAGACTTTTTCGGTTATCAGAAATGTACTTAACCAAGAACTCAAAAGTTGTATTACTTAACAAAGCCATTCTATATTCTGCATTTTTTGCTCTTGCCAAGTTGGTATTGTATTCACGATACCTTACCCGAACCGTTCTTCTTTCAAAATCAATATCTTCGGTATAATGGATTCCCAGAATTTCCCCTAATCTAAGACCGGTTTCTGCCATCATTGCTATCAGCAATCGATCTCTATCATTCGAACAGGCATTTATCAGCTCCTGTATTTCTTCGGATGTTATTTCTTCCAGATTAGGTTCTTCTTCTTTGA
Organism: Clostridiaceae bacterium; assembly: GCA_902362865.1. Classification (GTDB taxonomy): domain Bacteria; phylum Bacillota; class Clostridia; order Lachnospirales; family Lachnospiraceae; genus Claveliimonas; species Claveliimonas acetigenes. The sequence goes on along the minus strand of CABIYE010000004.1, from coordinate 115,783 downwards.
AGAAACCTTTAAACGAATTCACTGCATTTTGATGATTTACTCCCATACTGTCAAAATACGATACTTTTTTTACTCGTAAGGCTTTAAGCATTGGCAAAACATCTTCCAGTGCCAAAAACTGGTAGTATCTGAAGACTGCACCAAGATACATATTGCAGGTCTTATTGCTCGTCTGTGTATTATGCTCAGTATGCTTTCCACTCTTAACCCAATACAAGAAATCAATAAAATGTTTATTCTGCTCTGAATAAGATAGCAATATAATCTCATCCAATCCTATCGTTTGCTCCTGCAGAAAATTGTAATAATATGAAAGTGCGAAAGCTGCGGATTTTACAGTATTCGGAGAAGCATTAATCTGATCCAGATGCTTCAAATACTTTGATGGAAGGATTTCAATTTCTTCAATATCAGAAATAATCAAAAAACGTGGTCTATTATCTTTCAAAATCGAAACAACCCTATATTTCAATCCACAGCCCTCCTTCCTTTCTTTTTGATTTGTTTGACTTCTTTGACTTCTTGATTTACATTATACACAAAGACGTCAAAATGTCAATTACGTTTTTGATTTCTTTGACTTTTAAGGGAATATCAATAAAGTATTTTTTGATTTCTTTATGTTTTAAATTGATTTTTAGGGATATAATTGATAAGATAAAATACAAGAAGTCAATTTATACAAAGTCAAAGAAATCAAGAGGAGATTTGAATGAACGAATTTATATCAAATTCAGGCACACTAATAAATCCTGACAGCGTTTACGATCAGGAAAGATTCATCAATATACTTCAAATCATTTTACAGAAAAAAACACAAAAAGAATTATCTGAACAAACAGGCTTAAATAATGCAACCATTTCACGAATGCTCAACGGTGCCCGATCTGGAAGACCATATAAAAGCACTATTGATAAAATTGCAAAAGCCATTGATGATCCAGAACTTATCCAAGAATTATATGATGCAACGGGATATTCTTCTAAAAAAATACGGGAACGAAAAAAGATAATTGCAGACAATGGATTTTCTTTGGATCTCTCTACTGTTCAGGTGCATGAAAAGTTTTTTTCTACCTTAATGCGTGGACTTTCCATGATGACAAGTCTGCATAAAGTTGAATGGACAATAAAATCTGGAACGCCCAGATCATACGATTATTTAATTGAATTAAAAGAGGGAAATATAGATTATTGGTATATTAGATATGTAGATAGAATTACTTCTGATGAAGAAAGGAAAAAAGCCTTAACTGCCATTTATGGAGAATTTGCAAAATTGAAATTGGGCGGAAAAATCAAAGTTTCTTGCGCCACTCCTTCTTACGAAGATTATGATTATTTTGTTACAATTCCACCATTCCAATTAAATACAAATGCTTCAATTATATATTTTGATTCTGAACTCGAAAGATTTGCAGACGAAACCTTTTTAGAGACAGCTTTACCACTTAAAGAAAATATTCCTGTTAAGGATTTTTGTAATCTTACCGAATCACTGATACTATAACTTTTTGATTTTATCACAGAGAGAGTTGCTTATGGCTCTCTCTTTTTTTAACGCTTCCTCCTCCCATATTCTAACTCATTATGGCAAATCATTTTCTAAAGCAAGTATCGCCTAGAGTAACTCAAAATCCCATTTCTGGATTATGATTCTCTGACGAACTTAATGGAGATTACGATTCCCCATACCCTCAATATCACAAAATATCAAATTTTGCTATTAGCTCATAATAAATTTTCGCAGCTATCTGTTTTTGCACTCATAGTTATCAAAAGCTTTTTATAACCATCTGCTTCTACCAGTAACAAAATGTCAATAGTTTTTTAATCACTTTTTCAAAAAAGGCAAAAAAATAGAACGTATAGATTATTTCCATACGCTCTATCTCACATTTCATATTAAATTTTTGAATTCTACAAACTGGAATTTATCTGCTTATGTTACGTACTTTCGTTGCTAACCTTTTCCTCCCTTACCAATCCTTTTTTTCTTTTGTACAGTCATGGTTCTTTTTGCGTTCTTCCACCATATTTGCAAACCATTCCACCTTAGCCGGGTCATAGTGGGAAAAGAAAGCACTCATTTTCGTGTCCAGTGCGGCAATTCTTGCCATATCCTCCGCAGAGAGTGCAAAGTCGAATACATTCAGGTTTTCCTGCATTCGTTCAATATGTGTGGACTTTGGAATCACCACTACGCCTCGTTGCAAATGCCAGCGGAGAATAACCTGTGCTGCACTTTTACCATACTTTTTGCCGATTTCATTCAGCACAGGATTCTGAAACATATTCCCTCTGCCTTCGCCAAACGGAGCCCAGGCCTCAATCTGTACGCTGTACTTGTCCATCCACTTCTTTGCCTCTTCCTGCTGATAGAAAGGATGTACCTCCACCTGATTTACCATCGGTTTAATGCGGGAAAAGGAGCAAATATCCACCAAACGGTCAGGATAAAAATTAGATACACCAATGGCACGAATTTTTCCTTCTTCGTATAGTTCTTCCAGTGCCCGCCATGCCCCGTAATAATCCGAATACGGCTGATGCAGCAGGCAAAGATCAAGATAATCTGTACGTAGCTTTTCCATAGAGTCTAAAACCGACGCTTTAGCTTTCTCATAGCCGTAATGCTCGATCCAGACCTTTGTGGTCAGGAAAATATCTTTACGGTCAACACCGGTTTTTTCGATTGCTGCACCGACCTGCTCTTCATTAAAATAGCTTTGTGCCGTATCAATGGCACGATAGCCGGCCTTTAGTGCATCCAGTACGCAACGTTCGCATTCCTCCTGTGGCACCTGAAATACACCATAGCCCAACTGTGGCATTTTCACACCATTGCTCAAAGTAATATAGTCCATAACAAAAACCTCCTGTTGTATTAAATTTTATTCTGTGATATTATCGTAACAGCCGGTAGTTACTACCGGTCAAGGATTTTTTTCAAAAACAGGAGGCTTTTTTGTGTATTCTATGAAAGAGGCTTGTACTCTCACCAATATGACCTATGAAAATCTGAAATTCTACTGCAACGAGGGATTGGTCCCCAATGTCAAGCGAGACAGACGAAATTATCGTGTCTTTGACGAACATGACATCAAATGGATTCAGAGTCTGAACTGCCTGAAAAGCTGTGGAATGAGCATTGCAGAGATGAAGCAATATCTTGCTTTGTGCATGGAGGGCGAAGGCACAATTCCAGAACGTAAGGTGATTCTTGCGGAAAAAAAAGAAACCTTGCTCCAATCCATTGTTGAACTGCAAAAGGCAGTGGCATACATTGACTGGAAGCAGAGATTCTATGACGATGTGCTGTCAGGCAAGACAGCGTATTACAGTAATCTTGTTCCGGAATTGCTGAAGTGATATATCGGTACAGTTGACACAGCAACTTCCGATTTTCTCAATTCTCCAAACTTGAATTTATTTGGAAGATTTTATTATCCATTCATCAAGAAATTTCATTTGTTCATCCGTATGAAACCAATGCTCTCTATTTTTCATAATAGAAAGTGTTGAATTAGTCCTCTGTACAAATTCAAATATCGTTCCATAAGCGGTAAGATTATCTTTTTCACCATACAAAATGTGCGTTGGGATTTCCCATATAATAGGATTTTCTCTTGCATAGCAAAGATAATCCCATGAAAGAGTCTCTCCAAAGGTTGTCTGAATTTCTTTTTTCTCTTTGAGTTCATCCTCTGTAACATTTGCCCAAATCATCATATCAGCAATAAGCCTTTCCATATCTACAACGGGCGAAATAAAATATGCTTTCTCTATTTGCTGATTTGATAAGGCATTGATAGCAAAATACGCTCCAATGCTATTGGCAATTACTTCGACAGTCTTGTAGTTTCTATAAATTGAATTAAAAAGTAATGGAAATTCTTCTTTTGCTTCCCATGGAAACTGTGCAGTATAGTCAACATAGACTGTCTGCCCGATTTTCTTTGTAAATGTGTTACCCTCTGTTTTTGTATTCATCATTTTTTCCATAATCATTTTTCCTTTCTTTTGGAGCCCCAGCAGAGAGTCATTCCATTGGTCTCTGTCAGAACATTATTCTTTAAATCAGGCCCAAAATGGGCACTTCCAGTTTCACAGGCTACCTATATATAGCCTTTTCATTTTTGCTTGCAAAAAGCCTTGTGATCACAGCACTTTTTTAACGTAAAAAGCGTTTTAATATGATGCAGCCAACGACAAGAAGCATATCTAACAAATATCATTGTCTATCACTTCTGTTTTCTCTGCCGATATCTCTCTGGTTAATGCCTAATAATCTTCCCTGCCAGACAAGACGATAAGTACAGCGTTTGCTTCTATCGTGTTTCCAAATACTTTCTTCCATCATACGATGGTTCTTCATCAAGTTCCAGTCCGTGACGTTTACAGATATCTAAAAACATTGTCCGGCAGGCAGAATCGGCTGCAGATTCAAAATTATATTATTCAAAAATAAATAAAAATGGATTCCACCAAAATACCCATCACCAAAAATGTACTGGACACTTCTATTCATTATATTTGCACCAACAACTTGAAGTTATCTTCCTGCTTACGACTTTCCAACAACATAAACTCCAAATATCATTTTGATAATATAAAGATACTTCTTTCTTACCCCAGAGCAAGATCCACCTGTGTTTAACAATATTGTCTTTCATCACAATATTCTCTCATCAGGTTTTCATCTTGCTGGGGATTCCCCAAACCCATTTTTCTATTTATGCCGAGGTCTCAGTACACACTAGAGCAAGATCCACCCCGGTAATACCATATCGCTATTTTAGCAATATAGTATTTTCCGGACGTAGGAATCTTGCTGAGGATTGTGCTCCCCAGTTCCTCACATTCAGCATAAATATACACTTGGTTCCCCGAATTTTTCCGGTCACAACACAGGGATATAAAATAGGCTAAATATCCCTATATCCCTGTGAAATCACTGTGTGATTATAAAAACAGCAAGGACAGGAAGTGTGGATACACTTCCGCAAAATTGCCAATTTCGGAGCCATATCCAAAATTGAAAAATACATAAAAATCAAAAATCCGAAACCTTACTTGATATCCAAATTTATAATTTTTACAGATTACCAAAAAACCAATATGAGAATTTTACAAATTTTGTACCACCTGTAAAATTCCCATATTGGTTTTCATTCAGCTTTTATGGATTTGGAATATTCTATATTTTCCAAATATTCTGTGCATTAGCTAAGAGCCATTCTGCACGATTTTCTATTTCATGTTCGTTCCAATCATTTTTTTGAAGTACGTCATGTAATGTATAAAGTCCGCTCGCACACAAAAGTAAACCTGGTTTATTTTGTCCCTTTCCTGCCTTTTTTACATTCCATGCAGCATCACGTATAGATGCATTTAAAGCTTGTGGAATAATCGCCAAATTCCCCAATGTCAGTAATAGAGAATCTCTTTTTTTTGCATCATCTTCTGTCGCGCAAGCTCCCCAATTATTTCTCCATTTCTTTGGCATTAAATGTTCCAAACTGTAATTATTAAATCCAAGCAATGCTGTAGAACTATTGTCTGAACGAATTTTACTTTCTAACAAATAAATAATTCCTTTTGATTGCAGATTAACCAGTTTTGATGTTTCAAAGCCAATTTTCATTTCATTATCATCTGGACAATATGTAGTTGCATCACCAATTCCTTTTAAACGTAAAGTTAAAGTCTGCGAATCCAGCACTTTATTCAAAATCAATGAAGTAAATAAATTATTGTAACTTTTAGTAGATGCATGTACCACAACTCTTCTCATTATATAACTTTCCAAAATTCCATACATTTTATTTAGCTCGTTTTTGTCCTGCACGTTTTTTGCAATATATAAAATATATGGTATCATCGTCGTATTTTTTAATCCAAAAATCACAACATTTATACGTTCAATACCTTCTTCCTTCGGTATACTCATTCCACATTGATTTGGCTTCAAATTATTTCTGAAACACTCCGCATATTCTTTCATCTGATCTAGCACAATATTTTTATTGCCACCACAATACTTATTAATGAAATGCTGATAAGACTGAGCAAGCCTGTCTACCCTGGAATACATAAGTTTGTCTTCATTAGAAATATTGTACTGCTTATCCTGAATAAATAATTGAAAATAGGAATCAAAGAATATGTCAATAATTGCTCTCTTTATTCGTCCTGTCTCAATTTCCCTATCCCAATATACTTTAGTCTCATCATCTTTTTCAAATACATCTGCCCATTTTCTTTCATATTCGCCAACAGTCTCTCGATTGAAAAAATAATTTTTTAATAACTCAGATGTAGTAAGATTCACGCCCAAAGAATTAATTGTATCAAAAATCTGCTGTTCGTCTTCATCCGCATCCAAATCAATACGAACAAATTGCGTATTTACAAATATTGTCATAATGTCCAACTTACTTTCGTCAATATGTTCCACAAAATAATTAAATGCTCCTATTATTCTGGACGCCGGCTCTGGATTGTCGATTATTTCCGCTTTGCTTAATGTCATTACTTTTTCAAAAGCCTGTATATCATTCCTTCCATGCCTAAGCGCAATCATTTGACCCATGATTCTAAATTGGCAGTCAAACAGTGCAGTCTGTCCTAATTTTAAGCAAAGCACTTTCATAAAAATCAAAAAAGTTGTTAATCTCTGCTGACCATCAACTATAGTTCTACAATCTGCAAAATTTTCTCCTTGCCTAGGTTTGCGACCTTCTTTTAAAATAATAGAGCCCAAAAAATGTGGTTTTTTTGTCTTTACTACAAACTCCATATCTTCAAGAAGTCGCCCCCAGAGATCTTCTTTCCACACATACGATCTCTGAAAAAAAGGGACTTCCACCAATGTCGAATTATTAAAAATATTGGTAATTAACGCTTTATGTGCATCCATCTTTCTTCGCTACTCCTCTTACTTATCCTTGCATTTTTTGATATAGTTTCATCAATTCTGCAACACACTCTTCTTCTGTCATTTTTATGCCAAAACCATAAGCTGCCATAACTGCCTTATCATTTGCAATATGTGCTTTTCTTAATTCCACTGGCATCGTTAAAGGATCATACAAATCTGCAAGACTGCTATCTGGATATAATGCTCTTGCATCCAATATTCCTTGTGCCGATTGTTCTATTCTTTCTTTTTGTTTTTCCTGTAATTCTGGCCAAGGGAAATTATTATACACATGATTTACTGTGTAACTATAATCACTCTTTAATCTTCCACATATAGCTCTCATCCACGCCATATGTACATTAGATTCAAGTACACCAAAATGATACAATGTTCCCATTGGCATTATTCTAACTTTATCACTACATAGCACACTTTCATCCATGTATCCCATTGGTATATACCTTCTTCGTTCAGAAGATACCTGTGGTATTACTATATAGCTCCCTTTAGGGAAATTGGATACATGAAACCTTGTTGGTGTATCTGCAATTTTTCGTGTACCTGCACTTGTGCTTTGAAGTCGATACTCTCTAACAGCCTCCACTCTTTTCATACATTCTGGCAATTCTCTTAGTTCTTTTGGTGAACAGTTTCCCAAATATAAACAATATCTTGGAGTACGATTAATAAATTCTCTTGCTCCATACCATGGGTGAAAATACTTTTGAGATTTCGGCTCCTGTTTTATAAACTCCTCCATTTCTTCTTTATCAAATAAATAGTATCCCCCATCTATTGGTTTATTTCCAATTCCTATTTCCGGTACACTACAAATAGGGTGTTTTCTACTACCAACAAAAATATCGTCTGAATCAATTAAGTACGCATTAATATTTTCAGCAATTTTCATATCCCCATTCGTATCATAAATGACTTTTCTTTTATTACTTTTAGCATGGCTAAATCCTACAATTACACAATGAACATGTGCTTTTAAATTCGCCTCACTATCCCAACGGAACGTTCTATAAGCAAAATTGATATGTATCCCCATTTCAAATAATGGCTTCCAAAATATTGCAGGCTGTTCACCTTGTGTAATAGTATTGGTTGAAACAAATGCAGTAAATATATCTCTGTTCTGAATGTAATCACTTGCCTTTTTATACCAAGCTGTTACAAAATCCAAGTTTCCAAAATCCTTTATTCCATGAAATACCAGTTCCATATCCTTTTTCTGTTCTTTATTCATCCACCTAGCACCAACAAAAGGTGGATTTCCCATAATATAAGATAGACCTGTTGCTGGAATGACCTCATTCCAATCCAATCTTAAAGCATTTCCTTCTGTAATATTTACATATGTTTTCAAAGGAAGAAAATCATCATTAAATCCATAAACAATACTTTTTGTTTCTTCTAACATCTGAGATTCTGCAATCCATAGTGCTGTCTTTGCAACGGTTACTGCAAAATCATTAATTTCTATTCCGTAAAATTGCTGTATTGAGACTTTAATTGGGTTATGAGCTTCTACTAAAGTCATTTGTCCGCCAACTCTTTCACGTATCACTTCATTCTCCAAACGTCGAAGTGATAAATAAGTTTCTGTGAGGAAATTTCCAGAACCACATGCCGGATCTAGGAATGTAAGAGTTGCTAATTTATTCTGAAATTCATCCAGCTTTTTATCTTTAGTCCGCTTTACCTGAATTTGTTTTATTGCATTAAACTCTTCCTGTAAGTCCTCCAAAAAAAGTGGATCAATGACTTTATGAATATTTTCGATAGATGTATAATGCATTCCTCCAGAACGTCTGGTCTCAGGATTTAATGTAGATTCAAATACGGCTCCAAATATAGTTGGAGAAATATCACTCCAATCAAAATCTTCTGACGCTTTTGTAAGAAGTAATTCTTTAATTTCCTCTGTAAAAGGTGGTATCTCAATAGTTTCATCAGCAAATAACCCGCCATTTACATATGGAAACTGAGCAAGATCTTCCTCCAAATACTCGTCCCGATCTGATATCGGCGTATCCAATACTTTAAATAATTCTATTAATGCTCTTCGACAATCCCTTACTTCATATGTTTCCAAATAATCATGAAACATATTTCTCTTACCCAAAATTCCAGCATCTTCAGCATATAAGCAAAAGACAATCCGTACACATAAAGCATTCAGGCTCTTTAATTTATGCTCTCTTTTTTCTTTCTGTTCGGACGTTTCATCTTTTTCTTTAATATCCGGTATACGATATTGTTTTAAAAACGCATCATAAATAAGCCCAACAATATCTCCTGCTTTTATTGATACTTCCATTTCATGCGATATTGTCTTTACTTCTTTTTTTACCAAGAAATCCAACAATGGATATTTGCTTTGTAATTCATCTAAAGCAATCTTTGTCGGTTCTGGCTGTTTCTGGTTCATATCATAAATCCAAATTTCCGCAAAATTTGACGTAACAATCCACCGAGCTCTTTCATCAAAAGTCAGCTTTCCATTATATCTGTCTGCCTGTTCAAATGGAGTAAGATCAACATCTCCTGAATTCCTGATTTTCTGATCCAATGCTTTTCCAAGACTCTTCTGTTCAATAATTACTCGTGTTTCAGGAATATATACATCAATACGTTTTGTATTTCCATCAATTACAACTTTCTTTTCAAAGTTCAAACGTTCTGTCACATTATCCATTCCCAAAACGTTCGTCAATAAATCAATCCAATAAGAACGTCCATCTTCATCTTCTTTCCCTTTTCCCATCCATCGGTTTACAAATTGACGGGCAGCCTCTCTTTGTTCTGCATCTGTCATGCTTTTTTCCTCCTAAATAATCGTGCATTCACAAATCTTTCTCCGACTATTTTTACATATCATATCCACAGTATATCATAAAATTATTACAGAACAGCATTCATATATCATTATTTGTATTGTGTCTGCACACAAGGAACTTCTACCGCCAAATCATAATAATATTGATACATGATCATGTTATCTTTTGCTTCTATATACACTCTCTGAGCTTCCTTCATCAAGTTATTCCAAATATCTTTCCATTCACTAGGAGCCGAATCTAAAAACCACATATTATTAAATGACATTTCTATCGTCCCCCATAAATCATCTTCTTTACGCTCAGTTTTTATATTCATCTGCATATTTCGTGCAATTTCCAATGCATCTTTTTGTAAAAAAGTGAATTTCACTACTTTTTGAGAATCTGGAACTTTCTTAAAACGACGCATATGAGCTTCTGCCTTTTTAATAATTGTTTCCAATTGTTCATCATGCCATTTTTTATCTTCTAGTATCTCTTCTTCTGACATTTGCGCTTTTTCTTCATTAATTTCTCTTTGCATTTCTTCCAATTCACGCTGTGCAATATCATAATATTTCTTTTCAATCACCATAATCTCCCAACTCCATAAAAAAAGAAACAGTCAACATTTTCGTTACAACTGTTTCCTTTATTTTTGAAGTCCCCGGAGCATTTGTATCACTACATTCTGTTCTTTTTCATCAAGATTATTCCAAATATTCAGAACCTCTTGTTGTGATTCTGATAAGCTTACTGGAACATCCATTCCGGCAAAGAATTGTGCCATTGTTACTCCCAGTGCATCACATATCTTTTCTACAGTAGGCATAGTTGGTAAACTTTCTTTAGCAATAATTTTTCCAATCGAAGATTGAGATATACCAGTCAATTGTGACAGCCGATATTTACTCATATCACGTTTTTTACATAAAGCTATAATATTGTCCGCAATATAATCCTCTGTGCGCAAGTAAATACACCTCTTTCCGATAGTAGTTACCTTAATTGTAACTAGAAATCCGCAAAAATATTAGAGATGTATCTTACAAGTATTTACTAAGGGAAACAGTAGTATTAAAACAAAAAAAATAGAACTATATAAAGTTGTATTCCATTAATGTCAGCTTATTATCTAAATGCTCATATTCTCTTTGTATTTCTTCAATTTTATCATATAGTTTCAGCACTGTCGAACCCTTTATCATTTTATTTTCTTGGCACATCTGCCGGAATTTTTCTTTGTACTCCCGCAGTATTCTTCCTTTTTCCTCTAATTCCTCCAGTGTTTTGATTTCCTCTTTATCTGCCATGTATTTTCCTCCCAAACATAATTTTTAATACATAAGTGATAACCCTTTTTTCGCTGTTGTTCAATTACAACTTATCGCCTTTTTCTCCCATCAATCGACAATCTTCTTTTTGCTATATACATATGATATACTTCTCTTTATACAACCAATTGCTGTTGTATAGCTCACCATTTTTCCTATCTACAACACAAAAAAGTCAAGTTGTGATGGAAAGGAGGTGAGGACATGGAAATAAATTATGCACTTATAGGCAAACGTATAAGAGAATCACTATTTTATCTTATCCCAAATTCATCATCCGCTCCATCCGCCACCTTATATATGAATACCCATTCCAAATATTTGCTTTTACCGGATACTCTTTCCTGTAAACAAATACAGTGTGATATTTAACAAAATGTATTCTACACCAATTATGTATATCTTTCATATATATGTTATTTATACCATTCACCCACTGTTCTAAAGACCATATGTCTTTATCTGACACTAACTCCATTATGAACAGTACATTATAATATTGAATGACACCTACTCTCTTCCTTTCCTCTATTAACCTTTTACACAATAACCTATACTTAATGTTCATATCGTTCCTATGTCTCTCCCTCTAATCTATATTTTCCATCCTTATATACGTTATATATATAATTATTATATAGTACATATAATTGCCTGAATCATATCAATCGTCTCCGGGCCCCTTACCTCCCCCACAATAATCCGGTCCGGCCGCATACGGAGCGCCGCGCGAATCAGCTCACGGATGGGAATGGCACCCACTCCCTCCAGATTTGCATTGCGGGCTTCCATCCGTACAAGATTCGCCACGCCCATGATTCTAAGTTCCGCATTATCCTCAATTGTGATGATCCTCTCATCCTTGGGAATAAATTGGGACAATGCATTCAGAAATGTGGTCTTTCCGGATCCCGTCCCCCCGCTTATGAAAATATTGTATCCAGCGGCTACCAGAATTTTCAAAAAATCCGCCAATTCTTCATCCAGCGTCCCAAACTGTATCAACTGTTCCATCGTTATCTGCTCTCTGGGAAATTTTCTTATTGTAACAATCGGACCATTCAATGCAACCGGATACAACACTACATTGACACGCGAACCATCCGCAAGTCTTGCATCTACAATCGGTGAAGCTTCATTTACCATACGGTTAGATCCCGCCACAATCTGCTGGATCACATCCTCAAGCTTGTCCCGGGAAGCAAATCTTTTGTCCGTCAGATAAAGCCTTCCCTTCTTCTCAATAAAAATATTCTGCGTCCCGTTAATCATAATCTCCGTAATTTCATCGTCCTCAATTAACTCCTGCAAAAGATCCAGCTTACGGAACGCATTAAACAAATCTCTTCCCAAAACCGCTTTCTCCTGCAGCGGAATGTACTCTTGCCTGCTCTGTTCCTCAAGGACCCTGAAAATTAGTTCCTGCAGTTCTTCGTCCTCCACCTCTCGCGACAGGTCCAGTTTTGCAAGGATCCTGTCATATAATTGTTCTGCCTTTATCACAGGGCACCATCCTTTCCCATACTTCTCCATAACCGAGCTGGTACATAACCTGCTCAAACTGTGCCAATTTAGAAGCAGCAATCGGGTCATCCGCCGTAAGCAGATATACAGTATCACAGCTTTTAAGAATCTCGTACAAACCCTGGACGCACTCGCCTATGTCCAGAATCAGCACCTCATAAATACTGGTTCTCAAAATCTCCGAAAACAACCACAGCCATTCTTTTTCCGTCACTGCCTTAATTTCCTCCGGAAGAGAAACCGGGGGAATATAATCCAGCCGTTCCATCTGTCTGATTAAAGATGGCAGCAAAATTCCCGGATTCCCCATCCTTTGTTTTGCATAATACAAAAGCATGGACAGATTTCTCTCTGTCTTTGGAAAATGCCCGTCAATTCCTGCATAAGTCTCTAAATTCAGATAAAGAACATTCTGCTTCTTCGCCAGTTCCTTCCCCATTCTGAGCGCAAATACCGTCTGACCGGTTCGATGTACCGGAGAAAAGACTCCTATCATCTTCCCGGTTCCTTTTTTACGGACATAGAGAACATCCTCCTTCTCTTTTTCCGAAAGAATTCTCATAATCTGGCTGAACACTTCCTCCGCCGACTGATATTTGAATATACTGTTTTCATTTTTGTCTGTCGTACTGCACATCTCAGAGAGAAGCACGATTGTAACCTCTGCCGCCAGTTCTTTTCGCTGTTCAATAGGATACTTATCACTGATAAGCAGAAAATCAACCGTCAACTCCTCCTGAACTGCCCGCACCTGTTCGGGATCACTACATATTTTCACTTGAAAGGCAAGTCCCCTTTTCCCATTTAAAAATGCGGCAAGTCTGGAGGCGTAACTTTTCTCCGGATCGCAGATGACCAAATTCTTACTGCTCACTATTACCTCCTGTAAGTTCATATTCTTTTTTCTGTTTTGAATTCTTTGCCGATAAGGCTTCGGAATATCAGAACATAATCAGATTTCAACAAGATTCAACAAATTTCAACAAATCAGATACAAGTTATGACAACTTGTACGATGTATTATATCCGCACATCGCACAAATGTCTATACCTTTTTTCAAAATATGTAAACTTTGTTTGTTTTTCACGAATTTTACATAAATATATTTTTCTATTTTCGTATATGTTTTACATAATGTTGTAAAACATAATTCCGTATAAAAGCCCCACACCCGGAATTCCCAGCGCTCCCGATACCACAAAACTAACCGCATTCAATCCTACGCTCACCTGAATTTCTTTCATAGAAAGAAATTCATTTACAAAAAAAATCATTGCCATCCCAATTACTGCACGTACGAAAAAATTCACCAGAAATCCCGGTCTCCGCTCAGACATATGAAGCCCTCTTTTCGTTCTTTTTCTATACATATGTACCTTAAAAGAACTGTATGCAATAAAAAACACCGGTTACCCGATGTTTTTATTCAATCCTCACTCTCCTACAATTCTACCTCTATCTTCCGCCCTGTCCGGTGATACTGATAATACCGTACCCCCGCCGCGTCAAACATTTTCATGGATGCCTGTACGGAAGGCGTTCCTTCGTATTTATTGCTGTCGTAAATAACTTCCTTGATTCCGCTCTGGATGATTGCTTTAGCGCATTCATTGCAGGGAAACAGCGACACATAGAGCTTCGCTCCCTCCAAGCTTCCGCCGCGGTAGTTCAATATAGCATTCAGCTCGCTGTGGACGGTATATACATACTTGGTTTCCAACGGATTCTCACCCTCTCTCGCCCAGGGAAATTCATCGTCAGAACATCCTGTCGGCAACCCGTTATATCCCATAGACAAGATTTTATTGTCCTGGCTCACAATACAGCACCCCACCTGCGTATTCGGATCCTTGGAACGCTTCCCTGACAGGATCGCTACTCCCATAAAATACTCATCCCAGCTTATATAATCCTTCCGCTTGCTTCCCATCATTTTCCTCCTTCTTCCGGTTATTTTGTACCAAATATCCTGTCCCCTGCATCTCCAAGCCCCGGAACAATATAGGCATGTTCATTCAAACATTCGTCCAGCGCGCCAATATACAGATCCACATCGGGATGGTCCTTCTGCATCCTTGCAACGCCTTCCGGGGCTGCAAGAATACACATGAAGCGGATATGCTTTACGCCTTTTTCCTTCAGCATGGTGATTGCCGCTGAACTGGATCCTCCCGTCGCCAGCATCGGGTCTACCACAAAGACCTCTCTTTCATCGCAGTCGGCGGGCAATTTGCAATAGTATTCAACAGGTTTAAATGTCTCCGGGTCACGGTATAATCCGATATGTCCCACCTTAGCGGCCGGAATCATGTTCAGCATTCCATCTACCATTCCCAGACCGGCACGGAGAATCGGCACTACTGCCAGCTTCTTTCCACTCAGTTCTTTTCCCACCATTTTGCAAATTGGCGTTTCAATCTCCACATCCTGCAATTTCAGATCCCTCGTCGCCTCATAGCACATCAGCGCTGCAATTTCTCCGACTATCGACCGGAAATCTTTGGAGCCTACTTCTTTTCTGCGAATAAAATTTATTTTATGCTGAATCAACGGGTGATCCATAACATGTACCTCTGCCATCGTTTTCTTCCTCCTTACAAAGTAATCACATGGTGTCCTGCCGCCTTCAACAGCCTGTTCATTACTGCGCTTCCGATTCCTTCTGCGGCAAATGATTCGCTATAGATATAGTCCACGCCGTCGGTATCAAATTCCCGGAGAATCCCATACAGATGTCCTGCAATTGTCATCTCATCTTCCCGTGTCCCTACACATTTTACATCGCCGTATGGATAGCGTCCCACCGTCTCTTCTGTTCCAATAATCCCCACTTTAAAGCCTTCTTCTATCTTCTCCTTTACTATCTCATTAATAAAAGATACAACCTGTCCTATCTCTCCCTCCACGATACTCAGTTCGGCTTTGGGCGCATAGTGACGGTATTTCATTCCGGGGGCTTTCGGCGGCGTTTTGCTGCCTGCGTCAAGAATTGTCCGGTCCACACTCACCTCACCGATTAATTCTTCCAGCATTTCTTCCGTAACTGCTCCGGGACGCAGAATCATAGGCGGCGTAACTGTCATATCCAGAATCGTAGATTCCACCCCAATCTCTACAGCTCCGCCATCCAGAATCATCTCAATCTTCCCATTCATATCCTCTGCCACATGCTCCGCTGTGGTTGGGCTCGGCCTTCCGGATGTATTGGCGCTTGGTGCGGATACATAACCGCCTCCTGCAAGAATCAAGGCACATGCAACCTCATCAACGGGCATACGCACCGCTACCGTATCAAGTCCTCCTGTCGTAGGATATGGGACAATCTCACTTTTTTCAAAAATCATAGTCAGCGGTCCCGGCCAAAATTTTTCTGCAATCACCTTTGCCTGTTCCGGTATCTCCTTTACAATTGCCGGAAGATCTTCCATCCGCGCAATATGTACAATCAGCGGATTATCAGACGGTCTTCCCTTTGCGGCATAGGTCTTTCTGGCTGCCTCTTCATCCAGCGCATTTGCCCCAAGCCCATATACGGTCTCCGTCGGGAATGCCACCAGACCACCTTTTTTTAAAATATCTCCGGCTTCACAGAGAATTTTTTTATTCAGTTTGTTTCTGTCTATTTTTTCTATTCTCGTCTTCATGTTTTCCATTATAGCATTATTTTCCCAGATAGTCGAGAATTCCCTGGCATATCGCTCCCGCTATTTTATCCTGATATTCCTCTGTAATCAGAAGTTCCGCCTCCTTCCAGTTGCTTAAAAAACCGCACTCCACAATAATAGTCGGAACTTCCGTTCGCTTCAGCAGATAATAGGTGTCATTCGCCTTCGCCTGCCTGGTATTTTCAGCATTACATGCAAGCATCGCCTTCTGCATAACATCTGCGGCCGCCTTACCTTCTTCAGAATGACTGTAATAAAACACCTGCGCTCCCGACACATTTTCTTCATGGTAACTGTTCTGGTGAATACTCACGGCAAGCCGCGGCGACTCTTTGTTAATCAGCGCAACCCTTGCTTTCATATCTTCTATTTTCTTATTGGACGCCCCTTCTTCCGCCAGCGATGTATCATCCTTCCTTGTCATAACCACCTGAATTCCTTTCTCTTTCAAGAGCCCTTCTACCTTTTTCGCAATCGCCAGATTAATGTCTTTCTCCTTCGCTTCATTCACGCCTACTTTGCCGGGATCAGAATCTCCGTGTCCAGCATCCAGAACCACCAGCTCGCTTGATTTCCCTACCTGTGCAGAAGCCACATACCTGGTAATATTTCTGCTGGCAGCAATCAGCCCCGCCAGAAATAAAACCGCCAGAATAAATTCTGCTTTTTGACGCAAAAAAACATCCCCTAACAGTCTATATTGGTTAAATATATTCCTGTCAGGGGACATTTATTAAACTAATTCACATATTTCAAAATCAAATCCCAGATTTCAGTCTTCTCATATCCAAGACGCCATGCTGCGCTTCCCGCCAGTCCGTACTCTTTTATAAGCTGCAGTTTCGGCTCAAGGGAACTTGCGTCCTCAACCCACACTTCATAAGTACTTCCTTCGGATTCCCACGTCGCATAATTCTGCTTAACTTCGTCATCCCATGTCGGTGTAACTCCAACCTGAGAAAGTATATTCTCTACTTCCGTCATGCTGTAAGCCTCACTCTCCACATTCATGGAATATTCCGCACTCTCCGTTCCTTCCTGCTGCCTGAGTTCCTCGGCCGTTTTCGCCGTCTCTTTCCATACTCTCGTAAAGAACGGCACCGCATTAATCACTTTCTCGGCAGGGACTTCCTTTAATGTCTGCTCAATACCTTCTTTGACAAAATTGTAAGATGCAACCGGTCCTGCTTCCGGTGAACCTGCGTAATGCTCATCGTACCCCATAATGATTACATAGTCAGCAAAAACTCCCTGCTCTTTCCTGTGATACTGCTGGTTATACGCCTGCGGAACATAATTGTCCACAGAAAGAACCAGCCCGTTCTGCCGGCACTTGACAGATAATTCACGGATAAACTGAATATAATGTTCTCCGCATTCTGTAGAAATTTTTTCAAAATCCACATTAATTCCATCAAGCCCTACCTGCAATGCTGCCGCAATCAACTGATTTATCAGATTATCACGGTTAGACGTATGGCTCAGCAGTTCATAAGATTCTTCCTGGGAATTAATACCTCCGTCAAAATCGCGGATTGAAGCCCACACTTCAATATTGGACTGATGCGCATAATTTACATAATCCGCGCTGGAAATTGACTCCAGATTACCCGCCGTATCCGCCACATGGAACCAAGTCGGCGAAATCGTAGTCAGACCCTTTGTCTGCGCAATCATCTCCAGTACACTGCTGTTAGCATCTGTATTTGTCACATTGTGCCATGCCATATTAATGGTATAATCCTTAGAAATACTGGTATAATCCGGTTCTTCAAAGCCTCTGTCAATCTTCTCCGTCTTCTCTTTTTTAAGAGCGCTCTCTTTTATATATCCGATAAAGCCGTCCTCTGTCCGAACCTTCTTCCAACTTCCTTCTGTTTCAATGACCGTAACAACTTCCTTTTTCTCAACATCTGTGAGAACCGGACTCTTGACGCCTCCCTGATAACGTACCTGCGTATCACGCTTCACTTCAGCAACCGTCGTCGTGCCTGTCTCTGTACAGATCATAACCCGTCCCGGATTGTCATAGACCTCATAATCCATGTCGGTATACTGCTTCACAAAGTCAAGGGCAATATAAGCAGTACTTCCTTCCGTTCTCAGTATAGTATAATCCACACTGTTTTTTGCTTTTGATACTGAATATTCTTTGTTACCCACTCCCACTGAAACCACATCGTTGGGCAAAGTGTAAAGCAAGGTATTTTCATTCGGATCCCAATAAAATCTTTCATTGATATAGTCACGTACAAGACTGTATTCCACATAAGCCTTGCCGTCAGAAAGCATTCCTCCCGGTTCAAGAATCCCATTATTTACAACAACTGCAAGCTGATTTTCACTTTTTATTCCATAATATTCATCCAAATCCGCTCTTTCTTTTGAAGGGCCATACCGTCTCCACAAAAATAATGCTGCAATAATACCTACTATTATTATAAATGTAAAAATTCCCTTCAGAATGATGGTTCTCTGACGTCTTCTTTTGGCTTGTGACCGTCTACGGCGAGCTAACTCTCTCCGTCCCTGATCATCCATACTGCACCTCCTACATTTGTGTTCCGCACTCTCGCGTTTCCCTACGCTCCGAACGCCACTTCGGAAGCCCTGCTTCCTCAGTGTTCGTTGCACTCACATAAGACCTTAGAAATCCTCTTGCCCGCAAGCGGGCAGACGGATTTCTTTCGGTCTTGCGTTCGTCGCTATGCGTTCATTATATCAACATTTGGGGGTTCCGTCATTAATTATTTCGACATTTTAATAATATTTTAAGAGGGATATTTACATATCAGTATCATTTTATCATATAAAAATAAAGTGCTTTTAAATCTCCCCTTTCATTCAAAACATAATCTCGCATATAGCCGGATTCTTCCTTTACCATATGTGCCTTAACAATCTGTGTCGGACTTGCCGGTTTCCCATCCATCGCCATGTATACTCCCCTTTTTTCATACTGGTTCAGTTCCCGAAACATATCCTGGAACACTTGTGTTTCTTCCGGCATAACCTTCTCCTGTTCCCAATGTATTGTTAGCATGTTCAGATTCTCGGCATATTTTCAAATTTTTCCATTGGAAGTGCGTGATATGATTTTCCCTGAAAAATACCGAACCTTGCAGAAAATAGTATCATACATTGATATTATAAAAATTAGTTCTAAAAATCTGCTGATATTTGTCTGATTTGACTCTTGTTGAAAATTAAATTGACCATTATAATGACCTTACGCTGATATTCATACATCGGCGGTGCCGACATATTGATAGAACTGAAAAGATTCCTCTCTCTTGTTCTAGGAACACTGCTATTGGGGAATACTATTTTCTGTACGACTATTATATATGATTCTTTATGTAAACGCAAGCGTTTTTTTATTTTTATTTTATTGAACTATGATTATGCTCTATGCTATACTGTGTTAAAAGGAAGTGATGATTATGAAAATTGAGAAAATTAACGATAATCAGATACGTTGTACTCTTACACGTGCTGATCTGGCGGCCCGCGAACTCAGACTCAGCGAACTAGCCTACGGAACTGAAAAAGCAAAATCACTTTTCCATGATATGATGCAGCAAGCAGCCTTTGAGTTTGGCTTCGAGGCAGATGACATACCGCTTATGATAGAAGCGATTCCTGCCTCTGCCGATTCCATTGTGCTGATAATTACTAAAGTCGAAGATCCTGATGAGCTCGACACCAGATTTTCAAAGTTTGCACCGGCATTATCCGGCGATTCGCACGGCAGAGAGGAAAGCCCGCTTTCTAAATTGGAAGGCGCTGAAGAACTTTTCAACCTGCTGAATAAAGTCAAGGAATCTCTTCCTGAGAAGAAGGAAACCGGCGATTCTTCTGAAAAGGACAATAAGCCAAAGAAACCGGCTCTTCGCCTCTTTTCATTCGCCACAATGGATAGCGTGATACATGCCGCCAAATTATTAGATGGAATGTACTTTGGATCCAACACTTTATATAAAGATACCGGGATGGGGTTGTACCTTCTTGCCCTGACGCAGTCAGACCATACGACAAATGATTTTAACCGTATCTGCAATATGCTGTCTGAATATGGTTCTATGGAAAAGTCTTCTGGTGCTGCTCTGGCATTCCTGGAAGAACATTGCGAGCTTCTGATTTCCACACATGCCGTTCAGCAGCTTGCTGCTTTATAAAGATGATTGCGCCTCGTGCGCATCACTGCACGAAGTGCATTTTATATAACAGGGAATTCCTTTGGAATTCCCTGTTATATAAAACAAGGCGGGATATCCACATCCCGCCTCATTTATTATGCATTCAGAAATGCATTAATCTTTTCTTCTAATAAATCAGCATCGATTCCGTGTACCATTGCCGCTTCTGCAAGTGTCTCTGCCTGCGCAGAAGGACAACCCAGACAATGCATTCCGACTTCCATAAGAAGCGGTGCAACTTCCGGAGTGGTAGTAACGATTTCACCAATCGTCATATCCTTTGTTACCTTTGCCATCATTACGCCTCCTTTGTATACCGTGGTAATCTATATTATATCCGCTTTTTTTCATTGTGTAAACATTTAAAATGAATTTCCATTTAATTTTTGATTATTTAAAAGTCAATAAATCTTTCCATTTTTTTCGACAAAATCATAATTTCATTATTTCTTCACAAAACATTTGTTCCATTTTTTTCATTAAGTAATCCACCAAAATCCCCTCTTTTTCTGTGGATAATGGGGATAAGTTTTAGAAAATGTCAGTTTTTCCACCTTTTTCATTGGTTTCGATGTGGATAACTTGGATAAGTGGTATTTACATTTTTTTACAGCATTTTACATTTTTGTGTAATTTGTACAAATATTCGATTTTTGAAATATTACATAATTTTTGATGCTTTTTTAAAGTACTCTTCTTACTGTTTTGATGTTCATACACGTAGCAGAAAGAATTCCGATTCCCTTTGATGGATTAATTGCATTTACAATCTGCCCGTCCCCTATATAGATTCCTACATGTCCTTCATACAAAATCAGATCGCCAGGCATTGCCTCTTCATAGCTGATACCCGTTCCGGAAGATTCCTGATCCCAGGTAGTTCTCGGCAGGCTGATTCCGAATTGCGCATACACAGTCTGTACAAATCCGGAACAATCTGCACCATTTGTAAGGCTTGTCCCGCCCCACACATAAGGATTTCCGATAAATTGACATGCGTAATCGACAATTTGCTGTCCAAGAGACGCATTTGCAGCTTGTTCTGCTGCCAGCCTTTCTTCTTCTGCAGCAGCCGCCGCTTCTGCTTCCTGTCTAAGCCGCTCTTCTTCTTCCTCACGAGACTCTGCGTATGAAAATGCATATTCCGGCTCATTTGCCACTTCTACAGAAGCATTCTGTATCAGCTCCTGCGCTTTTTGTTCTGCACTGTTTCCTATTGTAATATATTTTGTGCAGACGTAACCGGTAACTGTACCGGATTGTACCTTCGTCCATTCTCCCACCGGACCTATAATCTTCGCAGCATAATCCGGGTACAGTTTACCAAGCCACTCACTTTCTTTCGTCGGTTCGCTCCGTATAAACAGAAACGTATCTGAATCTACATTTGCGAACGCCATATCTAAATACTCACCTTTTTCTGTTGGTACCAGATAACTCTCCACATCAATCTGCCCATCGGCAGCATAACAGTCATTCAGCACCTCTTCGATTCCCACACCGGGCATTGCCGATGCATCCTCATCGGCAGCTTCCGCTTTCTCCCCGGGAACCGATATTGCTCCAAATAAAGTAACCAGAAACAATCCTTTCTTAAGATTAGAATTCATAAACAACCTCCTTATATACGTTTATGTTTTCTTATCTTTTGTAAATATTACAGAATTGTTACAAATGTTACGCCGTTATTATATCAACGCAAATTCGGGCTGTCAAGGCATTTATCCGAAATTTTATCTTCAAATTATTATCTTTTTCTTAAATAAACAGACTTTTACTGTATTAATTTGTTACAAAATGTTACAATAACGCCGATACAAAAAAGAAAAATATATTGACACTTCCGTCAAATTCATTTATTATAACAATGATAGTAATTGTTATTGTTATTAACAGAGGGAGGATAGCACATGGCAGCATTAAAATACAGCAGGCAAAGAGAATCTATCAAAGAATATTTGGCCAGTACTACCAGTCATCCCACCGCGGACGCAGTTTATCTTCATGTAAGAGAAGAGTTTCCACATATTAGTCTGGGAACTGTATACCGCAATCTCAACTTATTGGCTGATATGGGAGAAGTCATCAAAATCACGACCCCGCACGGCGGCGATCGTTTCGATGGCGTTACCAAACCGCATTATCACGTATTATGCACCGAGTGCGGAGAAATTATTGATCTAAACATGGATATTGTTCATTCAATCAATGAACAGGCTGAAAAATGCTTTGATGGCAGCATCCATTCTCACACGACTCTCTTTTACGGAACTTGCCGGGAATGTCTAAAAAAGAAAAAAAGTATTTAAAGAATAGCACTTGACAGATAGGTAATAACATGGTAAATTAATATTAGTAATCGTTACTAATATTAAAAATAAATATAAAAAGGAGATATGAACTATGAAAAAATTTGTATGTACAGTATGTGGTTATGTTTATGAAGGAGAAGCAGCACCGGATAAATGTCCAGTTTGCGGCGTAGGCGCTGAAAAGTTCAAAGAGCAGACAGGCGAAAGAGAATGGGCTGCTGAGCACGTTGTAGGCGTGGCAAAGGGCGTTAGCGAAGATATCCTTGCTGATTTAAGAGCAAACTTTGAAGGCGAATGTTCAGAAGTTGGTATGTACCTTGCAATGGCAAGAGTTGCTCACAGAGAAGGTTATCCGGAAATCGGTTTATACTGGGAGAAAGCTGCTTACGAAGAAGCTGAACACGCTGCTAAATTTGCAGAATTATTAGGCGAAGTTGTAACTGACAGCACAAAGAAGAACCTTGAGATGCGTATTGATGCTGAGAACGGCGCAACAGCAGGTAAATTCGACCTTGCAAAACGTGCAAAAGCTGCTAATCTTGACGCAATCCATGATACCGTACATGAGATGGCAAGAGACGAGGCAAGACATGGAAAAGCATTTGAAGGTCTGTTAAAGAGATACTTCGGCTAATCAATAACCAGCCAAAAGGAATAACAAAAAATGCTATGCAAAAGGTTCGCCGATTGCATAGCATTTTTTGTTATTCGATTGAAACGGCCGATGCTATTGTGATCGGCGCTGGTGCAGGGATGTCCACCTCCGCAGGAATGCATTACGATGGAGAACGGTTTGAAAGATACTTTTCAGACTTTCATAAGAAGTATGGAATCAGGGATATGTACTCCGGCGGTTTTTATCCCTACGACACTTTAGAAGAGTATTAGGCATGGTGGTCGCAGCATATTTTTGTAAACCGCTATGACACCGGTATCGGAAAGCCCTATGCCGATCTGTTGGAACTGGTAAAAGATAAGGATTATTTCGTTCTCACAACCAATGTGGATCACCAGTTCCAGCTTGCTGGTTTTGATAAAAAGCGCTTGTTCTACACACAAGGCGATTACGGCCTCTGGCAGTGTTCCAAAGCCTGCCATGACAAAACCTACGATAATGAAGATGTTGTCCGGCAGATGGTCGCTGAACAAAAAGACATGAAGATTCCAACAGAACTGGTTCCGAAATGTCCTGTCTGCGGCGCGCCAATGACGATGAATCTGCGCTGTGATAATTCTTTTGTGCAGGATGATGGCTGGTATGCTGCTTCAAACCGTTATGATGAGTTTATCCTGTGTCACAAAGAATTGCACATTCTGTTTTTAGAACTTGGAGTCGGCGCAAATACCCCGGTTATCATCAAGTATCCGTTCTGGAAAATGACGGCGAAAAATCCACAAGCGGTCTATGTTTGTATCAATAAGCAGGAGGCCTATGCTCCGCGGGAAATCGTGGATTCCGCGCTTTGTATAGAGAGCGATATCAGCGAGATATTGAAAGATATCGTGTCAGACTGATTCAACGAAAGGGAGAAGGAGAGATAGATAAAACGGCAGAAAAAAAATTGCGAATAATGCCAAAATGCCGAAAATATAGAAAGCCCCATCTTTTTTGATGATTCCGATTGGCTGTCTGAAAGACTAGAAAAACCGGCGTGGTCTCCGCCACGCCGGTTTCATCGGAAATTTCATTTTATTGTCTTATTCAAAGACCGGATAAATTGCTATAAATCTGGAAACAATCGTAGCCGCCTGTGCACGTACAGCGCTTCCCTGTGGGTCAAGACGTCCGTTATTTCCCTGAATGATTTCATTTGCAACTGCCCAGGACATCGCGTCTTTTGCATATGCACTTACGCTGGATGCATCTGGGAATGTGCTCAGGTCAGCAGATTTCGTAACATCCCACTTTTTGTAGTTCGCATAGCGGTACATAATCGTTGCCATCTGTTCACGGGTAATCGGATCCGCCGGTCCGAATAAACCGGAGTCCGTATATCCTGTGATGATCTTATTCTGGTTCGCCCAGATAACAGCATCCTTAAACCAGTCCTCACCGGCATCCGGGAATGCAGCCGTTGTGGTAGTAACCGCCGGTTCTCCCTCCATACGGTACAGCATCAGTGCGAACTGTGCACGTGCCAGGGTATCTGTCGGTCCAAAGTGGGTCGGAGTAAGACCGGTCATAATTTCCTTGTCATATACATTCTGTACATAATCATTGAACCAGTCTTCGCTGTCAACATCATCAAAGATATCGCTAACCGCTTTTGTTGAAACCGTTACCTCAAAGGTTACAGTCTGCTCTTCGTAAGTAACTGTAATTTTCTGTGTTCCTGCCTTAGTATTATCGAAACCGGTTACTGTACAATCCTTGATGTCGATTTCTTTCTTTGTTCCATCATCGTAAGCTGCTTCGATAGCGATTCCGCTCAGATCCAGTTCTTCGCCAATCTTGTATTCCGTTTTCTCAGGAGCAGTTTTTACTGTGATGGAAGTTACGGATGGTTCCGTTACAGTTACCTGAACTTTCGCCAGCGCTGTTCTTCCGGCTCTTACAAATACAAATGTAGAGCCTCCGCCCACAGCCGTAATCTTTCCGTTTTCTACTGTTGCAACCTTCTCATCTGCACTATTCCAGGTCAGGTCAACGCCCTCTGCATCGATAGTTGCCGTCACTTCTTTGGATTCCCCTGTTTTTGAGGAAACTTTCTCGTCAGAAACGGTAATCTCTGCTGCATCCAGAACTTCTGTCAATGCTGCAACCTCATCACTGTCAACAGTCGGCATCTGCATCATGCTCTCTGCCTTTATCAGACTCGCTTCTAATTCTTTACGTACTGCGTCAGAAATATTTTCGTCTTCCAGAGCTTTTTTAATTGTATTAACAGTATCTTCAAGTTCTCTCTTATCACACTCGATGTAATCAATCTGGTGATAATTGTCAACAGAAGAATCTGCATTATAAGTATCGATCAATGTATTGTATTCTTCTACGGTAATCGGCATCATTCCGCCGTGGCATCCTACGTCGCCGCCGGTTCTTCCATAACCGCTGCTTACCTTCGTAATACTGTCGGCCTTTGACAGGTCTGTGGTGGTGTATGGTTCATAACGGACACTGTTATTTCCATAGAAGTCAATCATAACGCACCATTCGTCTCTGTCGTTGAACTTGAACATGGTAGCACCCTCATAAGCGCCGCTCTTTGCTTCCATGTTTTTCTGGGAAATGTATTCAAAATGATTTCCTGTGCTCTCATTCTTGAACCAGTTCCATACTATGTCAGCCTTCTCAAAATCATTTAATCCGGCAAGATCTGCAAGTGCTGCATATTCTTTACCATTCTTTGTATATGGAGTAATGCGTTTCGGATCCGTATTGTCATAATCAACGTCCGGATCAAGAACTGTGTCTGCACTCATAAGCTCAATATGGTTATTCGTTTCATCTTTTACCAGTCTGTACAGAGTGCCGTACGGATTGCCGTCTTCATCTGCCACCCAGAGCTGGGAAGTATCGATATTTCCATAGCCATCATTCGCATTTACAAGCTGACCCCATTTCTGATAGAAAGCTTCTTCCTCATACATCTTGGTCGGGCCAAAGGTCTTAAAGTCTGTAGTCTCATTACAGTACAGTCTGTTTCTTGCATAACCGTCCGTCCCTACACGGCAGGACCAGTATACCAGATAGTTGTCTTTCTCCGGATTGTACACTGCTTCCGGAGCCCACGCTGCGCCTGCGTCGATTTCTGATCCAACGTCAATATAACGTCTCTCCCAGTGAACCCAGTCTTCTGTCTCATATACAAAAATGCTGGTGCTTCCGGCGCTTGACATGGTTCCCCAGTTACCTACTCTGTTGCTGGAAAGATTTCCGCCGTACTGTGAAGACATGGTATTCAGGTCTGTTGCCAGAATCCATACTTTATTCTTATCTTCTTCTCTGCTTCCTCTTAATACATATGGGTCGCGGATACCCTGATCATCGCCCTCGAACGGGAATAATACAGAAGCATCTCCGGATACCGTCTTCGTAATGTCTGTTCCGCTCTTTATGGTATAGTTATGGGTTCCTGCATTCTGAATCAAATCTGCATAATCGGTTCCCACTTCAAAAACCGGGTTAAATCCATTCAATGCCGTCCAGTTCAGTCCGTCTTCACTCAGGAACATATGAAGCTGCTGCACATCAGCGCCGCCTACATTACCAAAGCATACATAGACATATCCTGCATAGGTATCTGCAGATATTCCTTCTGCAATTGTCAGCGGGAATTCCTGCTCTACCGTTCCATCAGCAGTCTTCACCGTTGCTGTCAATGTAAAGGAATAATTGCCCTCTCCTGCATATGGTCTTGTAACCTTTAATGTTGAACCTTCTACCTTGACATAGTCGGCATCAGCGTTACCTACACTGTAGGTAATGTCTGCATCTTTTCCATCTATCTGAGTCGGGAGCTCCAGGTCTTCTGTCAGAAGCTGGTTAATCTCAGACTCTTTGATGGTAAGCGGTCCGTCAGAGGCTTCTGCCGTCTGAACTGCCTGTGCTTCTGCTGCATCTGCATCAGAAATATTGAGTGCTGTAGAATACTCTTCCTTATAGCCATTGGACTTTGCCGTTACGATAGCGGTCACGGTAACTCTGCCGTCCTTCAGCGCTGTAACCTTGCCGTCTGCATATGTAGCGGACTCTTCATCACTGGAGAAATATTCTACCGTAACATTATCCTTTACACTGTCAGGAAGGGTAAATAGCTGCTCGCTGTCTCCCACAGCCATTTCCTTGCTTGCAGCCGGAGCTGCTGCATCAATCGCTGCAAATGGATTGCTATACTCTTCCATATACGTAAGTCCCGCGATTGCGCTGTGCAGATTCTTTACAGCCGCTTTCACTTCAGCATTACTTGCCGCCGCCTTCGCTTCTTCTAATGCATCGGCAAGCTCTGCAGCAGATTCCTCCGTATACTTGGATGTATCCAGGCTTTCTGCTTTTGCAATCAATGCGTCAATATCGGTTCTGTCAATTGCCTTAACCGTAAATGTAAATTCTCTTGTTGCAGTAAGGCTTCCTGCTTTTACTGTAGCCGTCAGTGTTACCTGTGCATCCTCGTCTGGATTCTTAACAGTACCGTCTGTAGCAATGACTGCTTCATTGGAGCTCGTCCACGTTACAGCTCCATTTGCCATTGTCTCTGGAAGCACCAGATCAAATTCAACTGCATCCGCACTGTCGTTCAATCCCAGTAAACTGTCTGCTGACACTGCATCCACTTTCTCCTGAAGCACGCTCTCATAATATTCCTTATCCTCTGCCTGAACCTGCTCCTCTGTCAAGGTAGTATTGTAAACCTTCACATCATCCACATAGCCCGTAAATTCTGGATCCCAATATGTAACACCAAGGTAAATGTCCTGGTTTGTTCCTGCCAACGGATGATTTGTCTCGTCTGATGTAACGGCTACCCCGTCAAAATAAGTGGTGATGTTCTCGGAATCTCCTGTTATAACCACAGAATGCCAGTCATTAGCAAGTGGCAGTGTCCCAAATTCCGTCCAGCCGTAAATTCCTCCATTTGCCCACATCTTGACGCCATTATTGGAATCTCTTCCTGCTATAGCATACCATTTCTCTGGATTATGGTATCCAAGGAACATTACGCTCTGGTTATTAGCAATTCTGCCTTCCGCTTTTAACCACAGAGATACGGTGAAGTTATCGCCCAGATTCTGCTTGTTCAGCTTAAGGCCATAGTCTCCAAGCTTTACCGCTTTACCACCATTTCTTCCTTCTCCGTATGTTACCGTACCAGTATAATTGTTAAGTCCGGTAACAATCGCCTGAGCCACGTCGCCTTCTAATTTTGAATTGTTCAGTGTCTGATCATCAAAATCATAAGATGCAACCAATGCGTCTTCCACAGAATCCCCAGCAGCCGATACCGCCATAGACGGAAGCACTGAAGTAATTGTGAGCGCACTTGCCAGTAATACTGACATTAGTCGTCTCTTTTTCATAAATTCTTTCCTCCTTTATTTTGCTGATATTGTCATTGTATCATTATTTTCAGAAAAACAAAACATTTTTCTGGAATTTTCTTTTAACACAAAAAGGATGATTCCTCTCCTGCACCATGGCATTAAAGAATCATCCTGTTACTTTTAATCTTCTGACATATAATCCATCGGATTGACAGGCTGCCCGTCTTTTCTCATCTCAAAATAGACATTACAACCTTCTAAGCTGTAGTATTTCGTAGGCTGACTGACGTAGCCGAGAACAGTCGTTGATTCCACATATTCCCCTGCGTTGACTGGAACTTCCTTAAGCTGTCCGTACAGAAGTTCATACCCATTTCCCAGATCCACCGTAACCGTTGTTCCCGTCTGAGCAGTCACATCAATAGATTTTATGATGCCGGGCGCTCCGCAGATTACCTGGTCTCCCTCAGCACCGGAGATAATCATTGCAGGATTATACTTGTACTGGTCTAATGTAGAAAAATAAACAGTCTTGTCCATACTATAACTCATTAAGACATTACCGTCTACCGGCCATAAAATCTGACTGTCCTCCGTAAAATTAACGGAAGTTCCTGATCCTGTGGTTTGGGCTGTCCCTGTGGTCTGGGCTGTATCAGCCGCCGTAGTCTCCTGCCCACCTGCGCCATCTTCTGTCTGTGTACCCGTACCGTCCGCATCCTCCTCCGTGCCAATCGTCAAATTATCATTATTTGCCTCTTCCAGAGGCTGTTCTTCTTCTTTTGTGCCGTCGGTATCTTCTGCACTGTCAGTATCCTCCGTCACGGAAAGCTCCTGACGTTTCGCTTCCTGATAGTCCCTGAGGGTATATGTTCCTACAATTGCAACTGCAGCCACGAAGCAGATTGCGATTCCGACCGATGCGCCTTTCTTGCTTTTTGAAGGCTTTTGCTCCTTATTCATAATCATCACCTCTGACAGTATTTTTGCCAGAAGTGCTTTTTCTTATTCAGTATCCAACACAATATCCGCAACTTCTTTTATCTGGGTTCCTTCAAAAAAATATTCCAGTATGTCTTCCGCTTTATTGCCCTCTTTCGCCATCTCATTAGCTGTATACTGGCTCATTCCAAGCCCATGTCCCACGCCCCTTGTTGTAACTCGAAGCTTTCCGTCATATTTCTGTATTGTAAAACAGCCCGAAACAAGATGATAGGTATTCCGGAATTCTTCTCCGTTTATCGTTTCCTGCCCTACCCGCACAGTCGTCACATATCCTGCCGTATCCGTTCCCGTTATCTCCGCGTCCATATCTTCCAGTACCACTGTCTGAATCTGCTCCTTAGATTCAATATCCAGCGGACATTCTTTGATTTTCAGATAAGGATATTCTTCACTGCCCAGCACTTCATTTCCATCCCTGGTACTTCCATTGGTCAGTCGGCAAAACGGTGTATGCGCCAGATTATCTTCATACATAAGTACCTTTCCCTCCGTATCCATCCATGCCTTCTTAAGCTTTTCATAGCTGCTTTTGTATTTTGAAGTGCCAAAGCTTTTCTTCATCTCTTCCTCACTCCAGAATTCATCCTCCAGAACCGCGCCGCTTCCTGCCTCCTTAATTTTCTTCAAAACAGCCGTGCGCACCAGAATCGCCTGCGCCTTCAATGCCTCCGTCTCATAAGAAGCCGGAATTTCCTTTGCCAGTCTGCCGATACAATATTCCTCCATAGGAAGTTCTATCTCTTGATCCCCGCTTTTCACTTTTATATAAATATGATCTACATTCGCAGAAGTTTCTATACTCGGGCCATTTAAAAATACCGTCACTATATAAGGCAATAGAATAATAATAACTGCATAACATCCCCATTGTTTTATTTTCTGCCGCATAAAAAAACCTCCCATACACCGAAGCCTGCCCAAAGGGTATACTTCAATGTATGAGAGGGCTTGTTTAATTATCCCTTTATTTTTAAAGCTAAGCTTAATACTGTGACGTCTGGTCTATAATCGGCTCTACCTTTACCTTATCCAGATGCCAGATGTCATCTACATATTCCTGAATGGTTCTGTCAGAAGTAAATTTACCACAGCATGCCGTATTCAGCAGCGCTTTCTTCGCCCATCCTTCGGTATCTTTATATGCTTCCTCTACCCGCTTCTGTGCGTCTGCATATGCACGGAAATCTTTCAGGATGAAATACATATCCGCACGGGCGCCTCCCTGTGCCTTTAACAGAGAATTGTAAAGGTCACGGTACATCTCTGTATCACCATTTGAATAAGTTCCATCGATCAACTGATCTACCACACGGTGAATATCCGGATCGTTATTGTAGATCTCTACCGGGTTATATCCTCCGTTATTTTCATAATTAATAACTTCATCTGAGCTGAGTCCGAAAATAAATGCATTCTCGATGCCTACTTCTTCTACAATCTCTACATTCGCCCCGTCCATCGTTCCCAGTGTCGGTGCGCCATTCAGCATGAACTTCATGTTACCCGTACCGGATGCTTCCTTGGAAGCCGTAGAAATCTGTTCACTCACATCTGCAGCCGCAAAGATAATTTCCGCATTTGATACACGGTAATCTTCAATAAATACTACCTTCAGCTTGCCGTTGATGCTTCTGTCATTATTTACCACATCTGCCACAGAGTTAATCAGCTTAATAATCTCCTTTGCACGGATATAACCTGCGCTTGCCTTTGCCCCGAAGATAAAGGTTCTCGGATAGAAGGACATCTCCGGATGTTCTTTGATCTGGTTGTACAGATACATAACATGCAGGATATTCAGAAGCTGGCGCTTATACTCATGGAGACGTTTTACCTGTACGTCAAAGATGGAACGCGGGTCTACGGAAACTCCGTTGTGTTCCAGGATATATTTTGCCAGGCGCTCTTTGTTCTTATACTTAATATCCATAAATTCTGCCAGTGCCTTCGTATCCTCTGCCAGCGGCTTCAATCCTTCCATCAAGGACAGATTCGTTACCCAATCTTCTGTTCCCAGCTTCTCTGTTACCCAATCTGCAAGCAGCGGATTGCCATGCTTCAGGAAACGTCTCTGCGTGATACCATTGGTCTTATTATTGAATTTGGACGGCATCATCTCATAGAAATCTCTCAGTTCCTGCTGTTTCAGAATCTCTGTGTGAAGTCTTGCAACACCATTGACAGAAAATCCTCCTACGATTGCCAGATGTGCCATTCTAACCTGATTGTTGTACAGGATTGCCATCTTGCGTACCTTTTCTTCATTGCCCGGATACATTTCGCGGATTTTGATTACGAAACGGCGGTCAATTTCCTGAATAATCTGGTATACACGCGGAAGCAGTCTGGAGAACAGGTCAATCGGCCATTTTTCCAGCGCCTCGGACATGATTGTATGGTTAGTGTATGCACAGGTCTTTGTTGTGATTTCCCATGCTTCATCCCATTCCATATTCTCTTCATCCAGAAGAATACGCATCAGCTCTGCAACAGCCACGGTCGGATGGGTATCGTTCATCTGGAAGGTAACCTTCTCCGGCAGTTTGTGAAGGTCGCTGTGTGTCTTTTTATATTTTGCCACTGCTGCCTGAATACTTGCAGATACAAAGAAATACTGCTGTTTCAGACGCAGCTCTTTTCCTGCGTAATGGTTGTCATTCGGATACAACACCTCGACAATCGTCTTTGCAAGATTTTCCTGCTCTACCGCTTTGTGGTAATCTCCCCGGTCAAAAGACTCCAGCTGGAAATCCACAATCGCTTTCGCATCCCAGATACGAAGCGTATTTACTACATGATTACCATATCCTACGATAGGCATATCATATGGAATTGCCATTACGGATTCATAATTTTCCTGTACAAAATGGGTTTTCCCTGTTGTTACATCATACTCTACACGGATATTTCCGCCAAAACGTACTTCCTTCGCATATTCCTCACGGCGCAGTTCAAAAGGATTACCGTCCTTCAGCCAGTTATCCGGCGTCTCTACCTGATATCCATCTTCAATCTTCTGTTTGAACATACCGTATTTATAACGGATGCCGCAGCCATATGCCGCATAGCCCAGTGATGCAAGAGAATCCAGGAAACATGCAGCCAGACGTCCCAGACCGCCATTCCCCAGAGCCGCATCCGGTTCTTCATCCTCAATTGCATTCAAATCAATTCCCATCTCGTCCAGAGCTTCCTGCACTTCCTTATATGCAGTCATATTAATCAGGTTATTCCCCAGCGCTCTTCCCATTAAGAACTCCATGGACATATAGTACACGATCTTCGGATCATCTTTCTTATACTGATTCTGTGTTGCAATCCAATCATCAATGATCGCTTCCTTCACCGCAAAAGATACCGCCTGAAATAACTGCTGCGGTGTCGCCTCTTCTACCGTTTTTCTATAAAGAGACTTTACGTTATTCTTTACTTCTTTCTTAAATGTTTTCTTATCAAATCTTGGGTTGTACATGCCGAATTCCTCCCTCTCACAACATTCTTTTATCTTTCTACGCCTATGGTTACCTTCTCGCCATTAATATTCCACTCTTTTACATAGCCCTTTGGCTCATCCTTACTTACGGCCGTCGCAAGTGTTTCGCTTCCCACGGTATCTGCATTTGCCGCAAAGATATTCTCAGCCTTCCCGCTTCCTGTATAGGTTATCTGAATCTTATCCGTCACTTCAAATCCGGCTTCTTTACGCATCGTCTGAACTTTACTGATGATTTCACGCACAAAGCCTTCCTCCAGAAGTTCCTCTGTTAAATTCGTATCCAGGACTACTGTAATTCCATTATTGTCTTCAGATACATAACCTTCCGTCTGAGCAGTATCAATCAGCAGATCTTCTCTCAGAAGTGTAATCTCCTGTCCGTCTATCTGAAGCTTCAGCGCACCTGTCCGGTTCACTTCATCCATCGCCGCATTGCCGTCAAGACTGTTCAGAGCTGCCTTGATACCTCCTAACATTCTACCATATTTTGGCCCGACTGTCTTTAGCTGAGGTTTAAAAGTATAAGAAGTAAAGTTTCTTACATCTTGTGTAAATGTCACAGTTTTTACATTCAGCTCTTCCTTCACGATATCCTGATAGAACTGCGGCAATTCAAAATCTGCTTTCACAAACATTTGTCCGATTGGCTGCCGGTTCTTGATATTCGCCGTATTCCTGCAGGCGCGTCCCATAACTACCAACTTCAGAACTTCTTCCATATTCGCTTCCAGATCCTTGTCGATCATTGCATCGTCTGCTTCCGGGAAGTCACACAGATGAATACTCTCCGGCGCTTCTTTATCAATACTTCTCACCAGATTCTGATAGATTTCTTCCGTCATGAAAGGAATCATCGGAGCCGCTACTTTAGACACGATAACAAGGGCGGTATAAAGGGTCATATATGCATTAATCTTATCCTGCGGCATCCCTTTCGCCCAGAAGCGCTCTCTGGAACGTCTTACATACCAGTTACTCATATCATCCACAAAATCCTGCAGCGCTCTTGCAGCCTCCGGGATTCTGTAATTTTCAAGATCCGTATCCACTTCTTTTATTAAGGTATTCAGCTTGGACAGAAGCCATTTATCCATAACCGGAAGCTTCTCATAATCCAGGCTGTATTTCGTTGCATCAAATTCATCAATGTTCGCATACAGAACAAAGAATGCATAGGTATTCCATAAAGTACCCATAAACTTGCGCTGTCCCTCTACAACCGCCTTGCCGTGGAAACGGTTTGGAAGCCAAGGCGCGCTGTTTACATAGAAATACCAGCGGATTGCATCTGCCCCGTAAGTCTCCAGGGCTTCAAAAGGATCCACCGCATTTCCTTTGGACTTACTCATCTTCTGCCCGTTCTCATCCTGCACATGGCCAAGAACAATAACATTCTTATATGGTGCCTTGTTAAAAATCAGAGTTGAAATCGCAAGCAGAGAATAGAACCATCCTCTCGTCTGGTCAACAGCCTCGGAAATAAAGTCTGCCGGGAACTGCTGCTCAAATACTTCTTTATTTTCAAATGGGTAATGATGCTGTGCAAACGGCATGGAACCACTGTCAAACCAGCAGTCAATTACCTCCGGCACACGGTGCATCGGCTTGCCGCACTTCGGGCAGCGGATGGTTACCTCGTCAATATACGGACGGTGAAGCTCAATATTTTCCGGACAGTTATCAGACATCTCCTTAAGCTCTGCAATACTTCCTATGGAATGCTGATGTCCGCACTCACACTCCCAGATATTTAGCGGAGTTCCCCAGTAACGGTTACGGCTGATGCCCCAGTCCTGTACATTTTCCAGCCAGTCGCCGAAACGGCCTTTCCCTATACTCTCAGGAATCCAGTTAATGGTGTTGTTATTTGCAATCAGGTCTTCTTTCACATCCGTCATCTTGATAAACCAGGACTCACGCGCATAATAAATCAGCGGCGTATCACACCTCCAGCAGTGTGGATAACTGTGTTCAAAATTCGGGGCTTCGAAAAGAAGATTTCTCTCTTCCAGGTCTTTCAACACAAGCGGGTCTGCCTTCTTCACAAAGATTCCGGCAAATGGGGTTGTCTCTCCCATATTTCCCTTCTCATCTACCAACTGGACAAACGGCATATCATACTTCCGTCCTACCTTAGCGTCATCCTCACCAAATGCCGGGGCAATATGAACAACGCCTGTACCATCGGTCAGCGTTACATAGGAATCACATACTACATAAAATGCTTTCTTATTCTGCTTCGCAGCACAGTCATACGCGCACTGGTAAAGCGGCTCGTATTCCTTATATTCCAAATCCTTTCCGACATAAGTCTCAAGAATCTCGTACGCCGGTTTTCCTTCCTCAGCTAACTTACCAAGCACTGTATCCAGAAGTGCAGACGCCATATAATAGGTATATCCATCCACACATTTTACCTTTGCATACTCTTCATCCGGATTCACACAAAGTCCGATGTTAGAAGGCAACGTCCATGGCGTTGTTGTCCATGCAAGAATGTAGGCATCCTCATCCTTCACTTTAAAGCGGACAATAGCAGAGCGTTCCTTCACGTCCTTATAGCCTTGTGCTACCTCCTGTGCTGAAAGCGGCGTACCGCAGCGGGGACAGTAAGGTACAATCTTAAATCCTTTATAAAGCAGCCCTTTCTCCCAGATCTGCTTCAGCGCCCACCATTCCGATTCAATAAAATTATTGTCATAGGTTACGTATGGATGCTCCATATCAGCCCAGAAGCCAACCGTACTGGAGAAATCCTCCCACATACCCTTATATTTCCACACACTTTCCTTACACTTGTTGATAAATGGCTCCACTCCGTATTCCTCAATCTGCTCCTTGCCGTCCAGACCGAGAAGCTTCTCTACTTCCAGCTCTACCGGAAGTCCATGTGTATCCCATCCCGCTTTTCTCGGAACCATATATCCCTTCATTGTACGATATCTGGGAATCATATCTTTAATAACACGTGTCAGAACGTGCCCGATATGAGGCTTCCCATTTGCTGTCGGAGGTCCGTCATAGAAAGTGTAAGTCTCGCCCTCTTTGCGGTTCTCCATACTCTTTTCAAAAATATGATTCTCTTCCCAGAACTTTTCCGTAGCCTTCTCACGGTCCACGAACTTAAGATCTGTAGAAACCTTCTTATACATATCCAATCCTCACTTTCCTATATCATGAAAAAGATTGCGCCCTGCGCGCAATCGCTGCACGAAGTGCATTTTATATAACAGGGGATTCCAAAGGAATTTCCTGTTATATAAAAAAACTTCCGTCCTGTATAGGACGAAAGTTAAATTCGCTTATAAACCACCTAAACATACTATCATATGTTCTCCATATAACGGCGGACACCGTCAGTTCTTACTCGCCAAAAACAACGATTCCTTTCAGAAACTGAAACTCAGAAGTGATATTCGGGCATACTCTACTTGCACCGGATTTCCACCATCACCGGCTCTCTGACACGTTCCTTTATGCCTTACTGTCTTCGTCAACATTTTTAACATCTTTTTATATACGGGGATATTATAATCGTAAATTTTCTGCAAGTCAAGGGTTTGCTTTAATTTTTCCTTCTCTTTCTTCTTGCTTCCAGCCTCTTTCTTTCCCGCCTGACAGATAATACTGTCATCATTACAATAACCAGCACAATACATGCTGCCAGTGTGGCAGCAAATGTCCGCATCCACTGTGAGGAGCCACTCCCACTGTTTTTTCCCGATTCTTCCGAAGTCTTTGCCGCAACTCTGACTGTCTGATTACTTGCAAAAACATCCTCCACCTCCGCTGTAACCGTCCCCACCGGCATATCCTGATACAGATAGGTGATTTTCGCTTCACTGCTGCCGTCAATCTTTTCAATTTCCTTATCCAGCATCTCAAAGGTTATTCCCTCCGGCAGACAGACATATGCGTCTTTCGGTATATTTTTCATTCGCTTATCCGCCTCATTTTCCAGAACAGACACTTTCTGAAAGTTCTGAAAGCCATACTCCAAAAGCGCCCTGGTATCTGAATACACATGGCCGCCGTAAGTTTTAAAAACTACACATACCAGCCGGAGATTTCCATCTTCTGCCATCGTTATCAGCGTATTCTGCGCTTCCGTGGTATATCCGGTTTTTCCTCCGACCGCCTTCTCATAGTACTCACTGTTATTGGCAATAAGCATCTCATGTTTCTGCTGAAATACATGCTCCTCCGTGGTGGCCGACCCATCAATCTTATACTGCTGCGTCCGGCAGGTCTCAAAAAATTCGGGATAAGCAAATAATTCCTTTCCAATCAGCGCCATGTCTCTGGCACAAGTATAATGATTCTCATCGTGAACCCCATTCGTATTAATGAAATGAGAATTTACTCCGCCAAGTTCCTTTACCTTCTCATTCATCTGACTGATAAACCAGTCATAGCTCTGTCCCTGCCCGGCGGCAACCGTCTCACCGACCGCATAGGCAACCTCATTCGAGGAAGCGAGCAGCATCGCGTGCATAGCCTGACGCATATAAATCGAGTTGCCCTCCTTCATACCAATTGACGCATAGCCGGAGCCAAGACAGGACAATGCCTCCTTCGTAATCACAACATTACTGTTCATATCCCCATACTCATACGCAAGAAGTGCCGTCAGAACCTTCGTAATACTGGCAGGATACTCTTTCGCATCAATATTCTTGGCATAGAGAACGGCGCCGCTCCCGGCTTCCATAACAATTGCCGCATCGCCATATGTTCCCGGTCCCTGCGCCCAGTCCTCTAATTCATTGGATTGAACCGGAAGCTGATAGACGGCCTGAAGCTCTTTTTCATAGGCTTCTTTCTTCTTTTCCTCTTCTGTTTTCTCTTCCTCAGCATCTGCCGCGGGTTTCGCATCTGATGCAGCAGTTTCTGTAGGCTCAGCAGCTGCTGCAGGCTGTGTAAAAACCGAAAATACCATTATTGCCAGGATCACTGCCAATATGTACCTGCAATACCTCATTCCCGCATCCCCCTTGCTTTCTTACTTATTATCTTACCCTATTTATAAGTAAAAAACAACTTCTGAAAGTGTTCTTATACCTCTCCTTTCGTCTCTAAAGCCATCGTATATTTCTTCACTATGGTTTCCTTGCGGTAACTACGGCACAATATTGTACGTACTTTACAGTTGACACCGTCAGCGATACAATGATGGCATAATATTCAGGAGGGATAGAAATGACACATAAAGAAAAGCGGGAAATTTTGATTAAAGAATTGCTTACAGAACTGCCGCAGTACAGAGAAATGCAGATACCCACAAATGAAAATGAACAAAAAAGGCTTCTTAGGAGTCTGATGAATATTCGTTCCCCCCGTCCGATAAGTGACAGCTTTCTTGCGCTTCAGAATGAATATTTAAGTGAAGAAGTAGCAGAAAAAGGAATTACAGATAGCGCTTTATTGCCGGTTTCTCCTTTGAATAGCCGTCTGGTATTATGGCGCGGCGATATTACCACGCTAAAAATTGATGCAATCGTAAATGCCGCGAACAGCGCTTTAAGGGGCTGTTTCATCCCCTGCCATTCCTGCGTGGATAATATCATTCACAGCGTCAGCGGCATACAGCTTCGTTTAGCTTGCGATAAAATTATGAACGAACAGGGCTATGACGAGCCGACAGGCGGGGCAAAAATAACCCCTGCCTATAATCTTCCATGCCGCTATGTGCTTCATACCGTCGGGCCGATTGTGTCCGGTCTTCTTACGGAAACACATCGAAGGCAGCTTGCAGACTGCTATCGGTCATGTTTACAACTTGCTTCTGACAAGGGGCTGAAAAGTATTGCCTTTTGCTGTATCTCCACAGGAGAGTTTCATTTTCCACAGAAAAAAGCGGCAGAAATTGCCGTACAGACAGTTACAGAATTTTTACAGACAGACACACAGATAGAAAGGGTGGTATTTAATGTTTTCAAACAGGAAGATTACGACATCTACAAAAGAATACTTGGATAATATCAACCGGACAAAAGAACTTTTGCAAAATGCAGAAGCGGTAATTATCGGAGCAGGCGCAGGATTATCCACCTCAGCAGGCTTCACATATACAGGAAAACGCTTCGAGGACAATTTTTCGGATTTCACCCAAAAATACGGTTTCCGTGATATGTACTCCGGTGGATTTTATCCTTTTGAAAGCCTTGAAGAACATTGGGCGTATTGGTCGAGATATATTTTTATCAATCGCTATCGAGACAGGGATAATGGAACATATAAAAAACTGTTTGAACTTGTAAAAGACAAAGATTATTTTGTGCTTACAACCAATGTTGACCACCAATTCCAGAAAGCAGGGTTTGATAAGCACAGATTGTTTTATACGCAGGGTGATTACGGTTTGTTTCAATGCAGCAAGCCTTGCCATAATGCCACCTATGATAACGAGACAGTTATCCGTGATATGGTAAAACAACAGACCAATCGGAAGATACCTGCCAGGCTAATTCCCTATTGCCCCGTCTGTGGAAAACCAATGACAATGAATTTAAGAGCTGATAATACCTTTGTTCAGGATGACGGCTGGTACCGTGCAAGTGAAAGATATTCTGACTTTCTCCGCAGGCATAAAGGACTTAACGTATTATTCTTGGAGCTTGGCGTTGGTATAAACACCCCCGGGATTATTAAATATCCATTCTGGCAGATGACTGCGCAGAACCCGAAGGCTGTCTATGCCTGTATCAATTATGGGGAAGCTTATGCACCATCAAAAATCGCAGAGCGCTCCATCTGCATCGATGCAGACATTGGAGCGGTATTGGAACAATTATAAGACAACAGATTCAATTACACTTCTATGATATCATTTATCGTGTCAATCGTATCAAACGCTGGCTAGAATAATGAGTAGAATTGATATGTTCTCATTCTGTAACTTGGAAAACAGCACTGATTTAGGTGTAATACTTATCTGTATTTGTGGGCATAATGTGTCCAGCGAATGAAAGCAAGGGAGATGGTATTATACTTTTCCGGGAAAGTGAAACCGTAGAGCTGAAGGAAGTAATTGTAGATGATATAAAAAAGGAATCTTTTACAACGCCCCTGGCGTTTCAACGAACTCAAAAGGGATTTAGAAGGCATCAGCCAGAAGGTTCTCACTGACAGCCTTCGCTCTATGGAAAACGATGGTTTGATTACAAGAACGGTCTATCCGGAAGTTCCGCCAAGAGTAGAATATGCATTAAGTGATTTAGGAAAGTCTTTGAAACCAATTCTTGATTCCATGGTTGAGTGGGGAAATGCTTATAAAAACATGTTGTAAAAGAAAAGAGTGAAGATACTTTTCCATCGCGGTATCTTCACTCTTTTGATATATCTCTGATTCCTACTGTTTGACTTATGAGTGGAGCGCCATTTTATGAGCAAAAATAGCTGCATAGCAGCGGAGAAGCATCGCAGATGCGTTTTGCGAATGACGCGGGCTGAACTGTTACAGTTTCAATGCTGGATTCAAAATATTGCTTGACAGATGCCCAATCATATTCTATAGTGGGTCTTAGGAAATGGGTTTTTGCCAAGTAGAATTTTATGATTTGAACGGGTTGCTCGTTTCTTTTTTTATGTCTAAAACATCATATAAATACATTTTTCCATCATTCGCGTGGCGTATCAGCATAGACGCATGAAAAATATTATACCGCTCCACCTCTCCCGATTCATCATAAACAGGAAGCGCAAAACGGGAATCATACCTGTACCATCCATTTGCCGCATTTCTCAAATGTTTCTCTCCGGAGTTTTCCCGAAATTGTTTACCAACTGCTATTTCCAACATTTCCGGTATCCCTTGGGAAGCATTCGCCTTTGCTTTTGCATTCGCACCCTTCAGCGAATAAGTATATCTGGAACCTGTATATTCATCCGGCAAGTCTTTCCCGATATACACAATATCCTTTGTATCAGCAATTTCATAAAACTCTCTTACATAGGATTCCAGGTAAACCTTTACATCATTCCAGTTGATTGCTTTCTTTCCTTTAAAAATAATATCATTAATCAGGACAATCTTATTTCCCTTCAAATCCGTTATGATATTTATATTCCTGTTCTTTATATTTCCATCGTACCCCTCCAAAATCCCGTATCTTATACTATATCATCTTTCAAATTCACTTTCATGCTTCTTAAAAAAATCATAAAAATATCTCACGTTTTCAAGATCGTACCATTCACAAATACTATAATCTTCCGTATCTATATTATATATTTTAGAATCCAGTGTTCCAAGCATAAACGGCGAATGTGTCGCAATAATAAACTGACACGAAAGCAGTCTCGCCAGCTTATTAATCTCTTTTGCCAGTAATACCTGATTTGCCGGTGACAGCGATACCTCCGGTTCATCCAGCAGATATAATGCATCCGGTAGCAGATAGTCCTCAAAGAATTGCATCGCTGTTTCCCCATTTGAATATTTTTCCTGCGCAAATTCTATATATTCAATCTGCTGCATTCCTTCTTTCGTCCGGAAATAATCTGCTGCCTCTTTGTGCGAATGTCCATTTTTCATATAATCATATTCCATGCCATCAGCCAGAATCTGTCTTTGCTGAATTTTTTTGATCTCGTATAAAATATCCTCGCTCTTAATAAACCTGCTATTCTCCGGAAGTTTTCTAATTGTATTCCCAGACTCATCATCTCCGAAACTAAACCTGCATTCCGATGAAAATCTGCCACAGTAATCTACACTCCCGAAAGAATTGCTGGTTGCATACTCCTTGCCTTTTAACATAAGCTTGTTCGCTATGATATTTAGAATAGTAGATTTCCCGGATCCGTTATTCCCATATAGCACTGTAACTGGCGAAAAGACAAATGGCTCCACATCTTTCCCATGAAATACATTATACGGATATATATTGGGGTTATTTATTCTCTCTTTACTTAGCTTAAAACTACTCAAATATATCACTGAAAAACTTGCCATCCTTTCCCGATATTAATATAATTATAAGTAGATTCATAAAGAAATACAATCAAATCATTATAAGGAGGTATCTACAATATGAAGAAAGATATTGGTGTCATTCCGGCTGTCTATCCAATGCCGGTTCTGATGGTAGCCGCATATGACGCAAACGAAAAAGTAAATGTAATGAATGTAGCTTGGGGTCAGATTTGCGATATGGATAAAATCATTCTGTTTATCGGCGAAGGCAAGAAGACCTGGTTGAATATTCAGGAAAGCAAAGCTTTTACTGTCGCTTTGGCTGATGAAGCACATGTAGATGTTGCAGATTTCTTTGGCATCGCTTCCGGAAATAAAATTAATGACAAATTTGAACGTACCGGTTACCATGCCGTAAAGAGTGATAAAGTAAACGCTCCGATTATTGAGGAATTTCCTGTTGTTATGGAATGCGAACTGCTGGAATTTCTGGAAACCGAGTATGTATCCGCAATCGTTGGAAAGATTGTAAATGTTAAAGCAGAAGAAAACGTACTCTCTGAAAATGGAAAGGTC
Source organism: Clostridiaceae bacterium (assembly GCA_902362865.1). Taxonomy (GTDB): domain Bacteria; phylum Bacillota; class Clostridia; order Lachnospirales; family Lachnospiraceae; genus Claveliimonas; species Claveliimonas acetigenes. Next base: position 73,019 of record CABIYE010000004.1, on the reverse strand, counting down.
GATCCGACAAAACTTCAGGCACTCATGTTTGATCAATTCCAGAATGGTTACTACTCCACCGGAGAGAAAGTTGCAACTGCCTGGAATGCCGGTGTCGAACTGATGAAAAAATAATGAAACTTAGTGGTGCCGCAGCTTAGAAGGCTGCGGCCCCACATAACACCGGAATCTACCGTTCTCTTACACATTCAACATAGACAATAGGGATACGCGCCTGCATTAATTTCCAGTTTTTTACTTTCCATCCGTTTTTTTCAAGAAATTGCCTGTATTCCTCTTCCTTCCACTGATGTTCAAAACCTATTCCTGCTATTTTCAGTATGCCCGACCATATGCGGCTTATAAACCCACCTTTATGATTTACAAAATTAGGCGCAATCAGTATTCCTTTATCCTTCAATACCCGTTTTATTTCCATGAGCGCCTTTTCCGGATCCGACATAACATGAAGTGCATTGGCAATCAGAACCACATCAAAGGAACTATCATCAAACGGCAGGTCTGTAGCATCTGCAACTTCAAATGTCAGATTAGCAGGGTATTTTCCTTTTCTGGCTTCCGCAATCATTCCTTCGGAATAATCCGTGGCAATCATTTTATTTGCAGCATATGCCACATGCTTTGCCAGCAATCCGGGACCGGTAGCGATTTCCAGCACATCTTTTTCTTGAATAACTTTTGGAATCCTGTCATACATTGTCTGATAAATTTTACGATCTGAACGCATTGCCCGTTCATATATTGGTGCATATAAATCCCATATTTTTTTATTCATTTGCAACCCCTTTCCCCTGATCCGCGAGCGTTTTGCTATAGGCATACAGATCATCAGCCTCACACTCATATCCATAAGCTTATGGCTGTCCACCTTTACCCAGCTTTATAGTATTTGCCTAACAACTCCGCATATTTTTTCCTGCGCTCTTCAATCGAGATTACATTCGTAACCACCATCTCGATTCCCTGTACTGCCTCAGGCTCCGTATTCTCTAATACATCACAACTTGCTTCCTTACAAATCGTTTGTTCAGATTCTTCCAATGCATTACATGGCATGTCCATGATCGCAGAGACTTCCACGTGTTCATCTATAATGTCATGCAGATCTGCTTCATACAGTTCCATTAACGCAAACATGGTATCTGACTGCGGATATCGCTTACCACTTTCATAATTATAAACTGCCTGTTTGCTGAGACGCAAGTACTCTCTTACCTCATTCACAGACAGATTCTTCGCTTCTCTCAGCCGTTTTAAATTTTTCCCAATTACCTTTGGATCATATTCAGGTCTGTACTTCATACACTCTCCTTCCTGATTCACACCACTTTTTTCAGAGCCTCTTTCAGCTTTTCACGGAACCGGCGGCGTTCTTCCATAATAGTTGAAAAAACAATTGCTCACTCCCCATTCTCAGCAAGCAATTGCTTCAACATATATTCCCTATACTTTCTTAGTTTTAGTTTACTTTATCCGCTGGTAAATCGCAAGCCAATCTCAGAAGTTTCTTACCACTTCTCCAGGAAAATTCATTCGTTTTAATCCCACAAGGCAAAGAAGTGTTCTTTCATCAAATCCATAACCTCGTCTTTACAGTCGATTCTGTACTGTTCCAACTTCTTTTCTTCTTCCATGTTTTTTTCCGATATCTCTTTGTATTCTGGCAGCTCATGCATAAAATGAACAGTGCCACCGCCTCCACGTTTTCGATTGGCTTCCAGTTCTTCCGGTGTCTGAAGTTTTTCTCCAAATATTCCATATTTATCTGTGAATTCATCGAGAGCTTTCATATACTCCTCTTCGTATGGATTTTTTTTAGAGCATGTTTCTTCATCTGTTTCTCTCCAAAGAAAAATCATACGATCCAGTATCTTATCCCAGACCTCATGGCAAGTATCATTTACAAGAATCCCATCCTCATTTGTATAGTTCTCTCCAAAATAACCAGGAGAACCGCAACGATGATTTTTCAGATATTCCAGCATGTCCGGCAATAATACCTGTAGATAACCATACATATTCCAGATATCCGAATCTGCATATCCTCTGACAACTCTCTGCTTACTCCACTTCATACACTTTCTGATATGCTTAACAATTGCCAACACTCTGCTTTTTTCTCCCAAGCCGCACATTACAAAATCGCGCCTGTTCCATATATTATTTGTATGTCCTTCCTCAAGATCCTCTTTTCTTCTCTTCTTAAACATCTGGTTTCTCCTGAACCTGCGCCATCTTTCACATAATTCCTCTTGTCATCCCTGTCACTCCTTCAGCAAATAATCATTATTCAGAACTTTCATGGACAATGGTCCTTCTATTGTTCTTGAATAAACAGGCTCCACTGGTCTGATAACAATCCCTTCCTTATTCATCCCGGAATCATACTTTCCTTTTGCTCTTTCAAGCAGTTTCTCAACAGAACTATAAGGAAATTCTTCTCCCTGTTCTTCGACAGGTACCATCTTAAGGCCGACCTTCTCACAAAGTTCCTGCATCTGCTGAAGCGAATATCTACGTCCGGTCTCCATATTGACTATCGTGAAGACATACCATTCCGGTTTTACAAGCTTCAATCTGTTTTTCTGAATCCCTGCTCCGCAGAACTCGCCCTGAATTGCCACATCAGGAATGTTATTCTCTTTTAAACGCTCTTCAATCTTATGCTCATGGGCATATTTCCACATGGCACACTTATCGTTATCTTCATATTCATAGTTTCGTCCACAGACGCCAAACTTACCATCCTTCCAGTACATTGTCACGCTGGTTCCATCCATCTTCGTACTGATATAGTAAGCAGGTATTTCCTTGAACTCACTGATTAAGTCTGGATAAGACTGAACTCTAAGCTCATCTGTCTTTGTAATACCATAAGGGAAATCTCCGATTACCGTACCACTGCTGGTAACTCTCTCCTCAATCTCCCATTTTCGAATACCCAGAGCTTCTGTCACGTCCGCTCCGATTTCATATTTACCTTCCGGAAGAATCGATAAAGGTTGGACCAATCCCTGTGAAATCTGTCCTCTGAACTTCAATGTCTTTAAACGGAAACCTTCTCCAAGAATCTCTGACTTTTTAAAACTGCTGCTTCTTAGAAACTCAAATTCCTCACATACAGGAAGAAATGAATCCACTTCTATATATACGCAACGGTCTCCCACCTGAAACTGCCCCTTGTTGGCTACACACTGCCATCCCAGGACATGTACACACTCAATCTTATCTGCACCTTCAATGGGTGTGATATGATGTACATACTGTACGGATGCTAACTTTCTCTTCTCCAATTATTTCACACCTTCCTTATCTTTCTTTTTCTCCTCCTCAATCTGACTCGCAAGCATTTTGTGTTACAGAATAATTCTATTTTAAATGAGCACTCCGTTTTTGTCATTCAACACATCGTTGACTGACTTTTCTTCACTCCGCCATTTGTCCTTTTTTTCTGTTGCCCGGTCTATAGTAATTCGATGAATGCTTGTAATGTTAGAAAGAATTGTAACCTTTGCCATTTAGCATCGTACATGTCATAGGATTTAATTCTCCCACTGCTTTATTTAAGTTTTTTCAAATACTGTACCGGTACTGCCTTCGTGAGCCATACTCCATTTACAGATTGAAAGAATTCATAACCGTCATAGTACATCTGACTCGCAAGTACTTCATACACCACGGGTCTCCCATGCCGTGAACCGACAACAGCCGCAGTTGCTTCATCACCAGATAAATGGACATAGAGGCGGCTCTTGGAAATCAGGCCTTGTTCATCAATCGAGATTACGTATTTTTCTCCCGTTCCGTGATATAAAATTACCGGAGGCTGCTTCTTCGGAAGTTCTACATCCACGTCAATGGAATGACCTTGATTTGCTCTGATCAATGTCTTATCTTCATTAAAAGAATATCTCTGCTTGCTATCTGTTTCCACAATTTTCTCAAGCATTTCCATATCAATGTACTGTGTCTTTGAGATACCAGCCAAAAGTTCTTCAACACTTGCCCATCCATGTTCATCTAACGAGATCCCAATAGTATTTGGCCTGTGCCGGAGAATCAAACTGATAAATCTGCTTGTTTTATTTAAATCCATTTACATCACTCCTCGTACCATTTAAACCTTTCACTCATAAAATCACACTCATCTGTAGTATTAGCCAGTTCTGCTCATCTTTAAGAAAGCAATTTGGAATAATCAGGATAAACCAACTCAGACACGCTGACAAAGTGGGCAGGGAAGGACTCGAACCTTCGATGTTTCTGATGTAACGGATTTACAGTCCGCCGCCTTCGCCGCTAGGCTTACCTACCCATGGGGTGACTACCGGGAATCGAACCCGGATATGCAGAGCCACAATCTGCCGCACTAACCGTTGTACTATAGCCACAGTGATCCCCGCCGGACTTGAACCGAGCATTACAACCTTGAAAGGGTTGTGTCCTAACCTTTAGACCAGGTTTAGACGTCACTTTTGATACAAAATGGCGTGAGAAAAACTCCCGATTTTTCGGGGGTTTTTCTTTATGTCTGCACCAATTTTTCTAGGAACAATATAAACACAGGGTTAGAAAATGAGTGTTTTTCTAATCACTGCTATAGACTCAGTATCAGTCTGCACCAATTTTAATGATCTCTGTCTTGCTCAGAATTGGTGCATTACAAGCATAAGTTGCACGGATTCTTACATTCTGAAAAGAAATAAGCGCAAGCCGCACGGATTATCTTGGAGTTGAGGAGAATAATCATAAGCACACGCCTTTTCACAGTTGCACCAATTTTATGAGAACTAGAGTTCTGTGAGGCTATATGAGTAGAAAAGAAGCAAGAAAAAAGAGCGGTCAATTGCTGGCCGCTCATATTTTGTGGTATATAGTTTGCCTGAGATTAGATTGTGATTTTTATCCTCTCGCCATTCTTAAATTCAAAGTCAAGCGATTCTGTCTTCACGACTGCACGCTCTACTAAGTTGTTCCATTCTTGCTCTTTAAATACTGTAGCATCTTTGCAGTTTTTCAGCGTCTCAATAAAACGATGAAGTTTCTCGCGCATACCCACCAGTTTAAGTTCTTCGGCTTTCAGAACGGCCATGCGCTTTTTCTGTTCATCAATTTGCTGGACGAACTTATTGAATTTAGCTCGGTATTTCTGCTGATCCTGAGACTTTCGGGCGTTTTCGTGGACTACCCCCTGAATCTCTGCCATAAGGTCCTCAAGTGAAATTTCAGCCTGCTGGCGCGTTTCTTTAAGCTGTACTAATACATCTTCATTTTCGAGACGCTCCTGACATTCTGTAATGTATGAATCCTTGTTGGACAGTAATTTTTCCAGGGCTTCCAGATAATATTTCTTAATATCTGATTCAGAAATGCTGGGAGATGCACATTTTTCGTCACCATCATACCGATGGTTACAATACCACACGACCTTTCGATGCTTTTTGCTGTTGCTGTGAAGCACTTTTCTGCCGTAAAAATATCCGCATTCACCACAAATGATCTTCGTACTGAACATGCTGTTATCTCTTAGGGCAGACCTAAAATTGCTTCTTCGCTCAAGCTCTGCTTGTACCAGATTAAAAGTATCTTCGTCGATGATGGCATCATGCGAGTTCGACACATAGTACTGTTTTACTTCGCCATTGTTTTTTCGGACTGTTTTCGACAGATAATCTACAGTGTAGGTCTTTTGACGCAAGGCATCGCCTTTGTATTTCTCGTTTGAGAGAATACTTTTAATAGTACTGACTGACCACCTATCTTTTCCGCCGGGCGTCTTAATGCCATGTTCGGTTAAAGTGTCCGCAATGGTGCGGATCGTTTTTCCATCAAGAAACATTTTGTAGATATCTCTGATAATTTCAGCCTCTTCTGGTACGATTTCCGGCCTGCCGTCTTCGCCTTTTCTATAACCGAGGAAACGTTTATATGGCAAAGAGATGTTACCATCCTGCATACTTTTCTGCATTCCCCAGCGAACATTTTCCGAGATAGACCGGCTTTCCTCCTGCGCAAGGCTGGACATGATTGTCAGCATAACTTCGCATTGCTTATCCAAGGTTCGGATTCCCTCTTTTTCAAAGATTACTTCGATTTTGAGGGCGGAAAGCTCACGAACTGTCTGAAGCGTATCGACAGTATTGCGGGCAAAACGGCTGATCGACTTCGTAAGAATCAGGTCAATTTTGCCAGCTTTTGCGTCGGCGATCATACGGTTGAAGCCATCGCGTTTTTTGGTATTTGTCCCGGTTATACCTTCGTCGGCGTAGATACCGACAAATTCCCAGGCCGGATTACTACGGATATATTTGCCATAATAATCCACCTGTGCCTCATAACTGGACTGTTGCTCGTCCTGCTCCGTAGAAACACGGGCATATGCGGCAACTTTTAGTTTGGGAATTTCCGATTCTTCTTCGCACATAGCTTGGATATCTATCGGTTCCCAAACAGTCACTCGTTTTGCGTTATTCATACAAAGTACTCCTTTCTAAGGTTCTATTTCGCGCTTGTTGTCGCATTTCCTCATTCCAACTGTCTTTTCGGGAATAGGGATGCCATATTGTTTTAACTTCTTCGCCAGAATTCATGACATAAGTGAGGTCGTAATCTTTACCGCAGACAATCTCGGATATATAATCTTTTAGATCAATATCCTCGAGCGACGGCAAGCCAAGAACCTCCTTTGTCTTTGCTATCAATATTTTTTCTGGTATTTGCCGGTTATTGCAATATTTCTTTCCTTTCCTCATGAATGTTGCACATATCCAAGCGGGCTTCGCATATTTAGTGCTGGCATTCGCGACTCTTCTATTGAAATGCTTACCACAGCAAGCGCAGATAAGCATACCTGTAAAGATAGTTTTCATGCGTTTTTCGGGTAACTTTATCTTGGCTTTTCTGCGTTCTGCTTCGGCTTGCGCCCGTTCGAAAATTTCCTTTGAGATAATCGCCTCGTGGCTGTTTTCTACAAAGTATTTTCTTTTCTCACCTCGGTTAATGACTCCTTTCTTCGTTCGAAAATCCTCAACGTAGGTTTTTTGCAGAATCATATCTCCGGTATATTTCTCATTATGGAGAATTCGATAGATACTGCCTTCGCGCCAATCATCACAGCCTCGCACCGTAGGAACATGTATAGCATTCAGCTTTTTAGCGATAGCAAGCCTCCCCATTCCGGAGAGGTAATCATCAAAAATCATACGGACAATTTCCGCTTCTTTAGGAATAATGGTCAACTGCCCGTCTTTCAGGCAATAGCCTAACATGCGACCAGTATTTGGTCGTCCTTCCTCAAACATCTTTTGGATGCGCCATTTTTGGTTTTCGCTGGCCGAACGTGCTTCCTCCTCTGCATACATTGCTAGGAGCGTTAGCATGAGTTCCCCATTCGCGCCGAGGCTGTGAAGGTTTTCTTTTTCAAATAACACATCAATATTTAGCAACTTTAGTTCCCGAATTGTATCAAGGAGCGTTACTGTGTTTCTGGCAAAGCGGGTGATAGATTTCGTAATGACGAGATCTATCCTTTTTTTGCGGCAATCCGCTAATAGGCGCTGGAACTCGGGACGTGAGTCCTTTGTCCCGGAAATGCCCTCGTCAGCATACACACCAGCAAACTCCCAGCCGATATGATTGGAAATATACTCGTTATAATAGCTGATTTGTGCGGATAAAGAATGTAGTGCTTCTCCTTTTTCAGAAGATACACGGGCGTATGCGGCGACACGTTTTATTCCGATATCCGGTAGCTTTGTTGCGTTAATCTCTTTAATTTGCATAAATTCCACCTCCTACAGACATTCATCACTCTTTTAAGGAGAAAAGTCCAGTTGAAAATGGATTATTATTTTCCTTTTCTTCTGACATTTTTCCACCATTCTATGCGACAAGCATCGCAACAAAAGTATTTCTTATGGCTATTAGAACAATCCAAAATGCGACCACAGTTTTTACATATCTGTAAGACACTTTTCTCGGCCTTTGTCTTGAACTCCTGCTTAGGTACATAGCCGTTCCTGCGACAGATAGACTTTACGGTATTGGGCGAAAGTCCAAGTGTTTTTGCAATACAGGCATACGAATAGTTTTCTTTTCTAAGGGCTTCGATTGCCTGCTTGTCTTTTAAAAGCATGTTATTGATGCCTCCTCTCTGTTAATGTGCGATAGACTTAACTATAGAATTGCCAGCCCACTTGGGGCTGGCGTGTGAGTGGGTATAGCCCTAAATTTTGCGGATAATATCCTCGCCATAAGCGACACCAAGGCCGGAGCCGCAGTCCCAGTTAACAAAGATCGTACCAATATCGTCAATGAACTGCACGGTTCCTTGCTCTCCTGGCATTAGCTTAGTGTATGGATCGTTCATAGAAACAAGTTCTACGCGTGTCCCGGCTGGATATGTTTTTCGTAGTCTTTCAATCGTCTGTTTATTCGGAAATTCCTGCATCAGCTTCACCTCCTTCAGATGATTGTCCAATAGTTACTTCCGGTGCTTCAATTTCTGTTCTGATCTTACGGGCATCATGTCTTGCTTTCGCTTCCTCGGTTCGCCAACCGCTGTTTCCAGACAGGTTGCGAAGCAGGAATTTACGAGCAAAGGCATATTCTGGCCCTTTGAAGTTCAGAGATACGAGAAAGAGCCGCATTGTAAATTTGTCGTTATCTGACGGACTTTCCGTAGCCGTAACGCGAGTGAGCATTTTGGCTCTCTTCGCAATACCAGATACAAGCTGCATATATGCTTTCGCCTCTCCATCAATGCCATGATCAGTGAACCACGGAAAGCAAACCTTGTCCTCTTTGCGCTCAATGGACAGATTGTCTGTTTCGAGCGCTTTCTTGAGAACCGTTGCTTTACTGGCAACAATCGCTCTGACTCTGCCAAGTTCAGCCTCATCAAGGTAAGAGCCTGGCAGCTCAATTACGATCTTCTTTGGTTCGGTCGCTTCTGGAATAGAAGTTTTCTCAGATGGTTCGCCTGTAGCTTCTTTCGTAGCTTCCGCTGATTCAAAGTTGCCTTCTGGCAAAACTGGAGCTTCCGATTCCTCGATGGACTCTGCCGATGTTTCTTTAGAAGCGGCCGAATCCTCAGCAGCGGCGATTTTGTCTTCCTCAACAACGGTTTCGTCTAAAACATCTTCAGATTCTTCGACGTTTGCTTCCACGGCATCGGATACATTTTCCTCAGTCGGATCTTCTGCTCCGAGAGCAGACTCTTCCAATACAGGTGCACCGTCGATTTCTTCCGTAGGCTCGTCTAAAATTCTTTCAAAACCATGCCAGGTAAGTTTCTTGACGATAGCTTCGATTTCCTCTTCGGTCATATCGTCCGGAAATTCAATATCCCCAGTACGATTAACAACGCATGAACCAACTTCATATCCATAGCTTGGAGCTTTGAGATATTTAGACTCGCATTCGAGAATCTCAGATAAGGCGTTTACGAGTTTCTTTCTCTGTTCGCCAGATGCGGCATATTTTATAGTCGTCATAATAGAGACCTCCTTTAATTGTGTCGGTTTAACAAGATATAAAGAGCAAGTTCAGCTTCCTTAGTGGTCGGACAAATATCCCAGCCACGATCGTAATTAGCAACAATCTCGCCATCTTGCCTTAATTCCAGTTTTGAAATCTTGCCATGGTTGATGCCGAATTCGCTCGGTTCATCATATACCTTTAAGGCGTAATGAATCGTTATGTAACTTTTTCCGGTTGCTTTGTCTACCGGAATGCCAATAGATCCTTCTTGCCACATACTCAATTCCTCCTTTTATACATTCATCACTCTTAATCATTTTGTTCGCAAGTGGAATCATCAGGATTCTTCAGCGTGGCCTGCGAGATAGCATGAGTGCCTCGGCGATAAATATATACACTATCGCTGAGCTTCTCTTGCGGCAATACAACAGTCCGATTCACATCCCGTACAATTTCAATGATTTTTGAGGGTTGTACGAGAGAAAGTGGAAAGATGAGAACCTCATGAATGCTTGACGGTGCGATGCAGAGGTCATCCTCTATTTGTGCCGCAAGATCTTCAAGATATGTCTCATACATCAGAATGGAAGCTCCGAGTATGCGTTCCGGATTTGTTCCGACATACATCGGATAGGGAGCATCGCTCGGAATCGCTATTCCGGTAATCTCGGATATGGCATCCTCCATAGGCATAATGCGATATCCGACTTTTTTGCAATTCTCATTGGCAGCGTCCATGATTTCATTGAGCTTGATATCCAATGAGACCATATCTACTGCGTCGATAATCTTGTATCTCGGTCTGTTTGGATCGAAATGATCCATTAAAACGAATGCAGCTACCATATCCAGAAATTCAGCAGAGACTACATCGTCTCGCAATTTTTTTGGATCAAATAGTGCGTATCTGACATTTTTGAGAGCTACGTCTTTGGTGTAGGTTCTATCATCGTTAAAGTCTAACGTCATAGAAATATCCCCCTCTCTACGGTTTCTGGTTACATTTCACTATCATCATTTTCAAGCCCCGGCGCGGTGCCTGTCATGATGAAGTTGCAGTACTCTTTACGGTTATCCATCAGGTAAACGACCAATTCATAGTATCCTTCGCGGTTAGCGATATACTGAACGGCGTTTACGTCAAACATGTTGGTTTCTCCGGTATCCCGGACAGCCAAAATCTGTTCCTTAATGATCTGTGTCATCATTGTCATGTCCTCCTATCTCAAAGAATTGGATTTGTGCAGTTATTCCTGCAGGTTACAGTGTTTTCTCAGAATGGTCTGAGACTACGATGTTAAGGTGCGTCCGATGTGATTTCGGATTTGCGAGAATGATATATCCACGAATCTTAACCTCCTTTCGGCGTGGCTATATACCTTTAATGTACTGTCGTTTATTCTTTGGAAAGCGGCAAGAATAGATAACCAAACGACCTGAGCTATCTCCTCTTAATGCCGTAATTGCTACGACATACCGTTTTCCTCAAAGTTAAAATGTAATGTGTGATTCATAAATTTCCTTTATTAATGTGTTGTTATTTCCGAAGGCCTGAAGTATGCAAGCCGGAGACAAACGCCTCAATTCACAAAAACCTTATTTTATTTTCGACTCCTTATCTTTATTGTCCTGAAATTCGATAATGCTTTTATAACAACGCTCCAGTTTATCTATAAATTCCCGGAGCTGCTCCGCCGTGCCGATTAGCGAGATGTTGTAGCTATGCATATCGATAACTGCTTGGTTAAATCGTTCGCAAGCATTCTCCAGCTCGCTGACGGCGTCGCGGTGTTCGTCATATAAACTGACGAGTGTGTGGTAATCCATGCTGATCCTTTCGTTAAAGTTAATAGTCTAAAATAGATAGATTTTCGTTTATTGATTATGTTTGCCCGACTTGCACGCTTCAGGCCTCCGGCGACTTTAAGAATGTTCTACTATGAGCTAGTCTGTTTTGGGGGTGTATAAGGTGCTTAGCCGGAAACGCCGACTAATCCGTTTTAATTCCAAGCAATTGCATTTTTGCCAAAGGCCTGGGGTATGCAAGCCGAGAACATCTTTTGCATAGACTACAAAAGGCTCTAATGTTTTGTTTTTGCTGTGTTTGTTTTAAAAGGTGCTTGCTACATACAAAGCTGCATGAATTCTTGAGTGAAACAGGCTAAGTCGTCTTTGATGGGCTTCGTATCCATATTGAGTATTTCTGCATCTTCCAATATTCTCTTGGATTGGATGTAGCAGATGGCAAGGCATTCTGAAATAGAGTTGTATTTGCTTTTAATTTCTTCTTCGGTGAGAGTTTTTCGCGTCATTCTTCATCCACCCCGTATTCGCCGCTATTCAGATCTTTTTCATCGAGAATCAAGACATAGATGAGATCTACGACATATGGACGGATGGTTCTTTTGATTTCAGCGATATCTTCCTTAGAATCAGCTAAGAGCGTTCTGAGCGAACAGATTGCCTTATAATCAAACTCCAAACAATTCGTGATGTTTCGGAGCAGTCTTTTGTAGTCGCCCTTAAATTCCGCTAAGCCTTTTTCAATCTCTTCTTGGCTTGGTCTTTGTATCATGTAATTCCTTTCGTTAAATTTAGTAAAAACAGTCATCGGGCCTTTTTCGCCTCAGCATCGATGCCTCGACTTGCATGCCGCAGGCCTTTGACATCTCTGCCAGAGGATAACCACTAGCAGAGATCTTTTGCGTCAAAGCCTTGCCGGATCAGGCGTTCAAATTCATCTGCCGTAATGACAATGAATAGTTTGCCACCTTTCGGATACGCTTCTTGAATAGCTGTGCGGAGCCGTTCTTTGCGCCCTGCATCCAGCACCAACCACACAACCACCGGGAATACGCCGAATTGCTTTTGCTCCAACCCGGAGCGGTAGTAATCGCGATAGCGGTCACATTTGCCGATAACAGTAGATGGCGATTCCGTGCTTAAATCAATCTCAATAAACCACCTGTCCTCGTAGCCATCGCTTTTCGTGGCTACGAACAGATCTGGCTTTAATGAGACGATTTTGCCGTGCTGGGTATATGGTCGCCAGCAATCCGGTTCCCAGTCTGCGGTAAGTAATGTCAGTCCCGGAGTTCTGCGACAGATTTCTACAAGCTGAACATAGCATTCTGAGATAGCCAAAGAATGTTTCAAAAACATTCTAGAAGGTTCGAGATAGCGCCTTCGTGTATATTGCTCCGGATTATCCATGACTAAGAACCGTTCTCCGGCCTCGGTTAGATGCCAGATGAGGCTCCCTGAACCTGCACGGCTTCCTCCAATCCGGCGTTCTAAAGTAGCAACCAGACCGTAGTCTTTCAGCTTACGAAGCTCTCTGGCGGCGGCTCGCCTAGCAGCCTTCTGCGTAGATGCATTGATTATATGTAGACGCTGGATCTGCCCGGTAAGCAGAAACTTGCACTTTTTTAGAGATGCAAGAATCTCTCGGTCGCGTGTTGATAGCTCCTCGTTGTATTTTTCCAGTTGGTTTCTTCCGACTCTGACTCCTATGGGGATCACCTCCTCGCCGGGGGAATAGGCTACCGCTACATGGCGGTAGGGGTCGCTTCCCTTAAACGGTTTTTGTGCCGATATGTCGGGAGAATCATCGGCATATTCATCGCTGCGAAAGGTCGGGCGGTTCGTCTTCATATTTTCCTCCGACCGATGACAGAATCATCAAGATCTGGACCGATCAGGCTCGGGGCTTCCTCAAATAGTTTGAGATATTCTGCCTCAACCTCACCACTGGATCGACCATAGCGAGTTTGACTTCGTGCCTTAATTTCTGCCGCAGTATGGAGTGCCGGTGGAGCGGGGATTGTCTTGCCCTGTATCCAGCCAGTCTGTCTACCACCCGACATAAAATTTGTATAGATTTGATATCTTGGCAAGAGCATGAAATCCAACGCTTCCAATCCAGGAGCCATCGTGGCAATTTCTCTGGCATCGCTGGCATTAAGCCCGAAGATGATTTTGTTCCTTGCATTGGCATCAATACCGGCACGAATCTCATAGGGGAGCTGTGCGCGATATTGATGCGCCATTGTAATTCCCACGCCCAGACCTCTGGCCTGTGCTAAAGCATCGGATAAATCCGTAGGCAAGGTCAGGTAATCTTGCAGCTCATCGATATACAGGGATACCAAATGGCGGCGTTCCGGCGCGACGTTCGCCCGAGAAAGGGCTAACGTCCAGGTAAGGCCTACCACTAGGCTGCCCAGCAGTCTGGCGCTTTCTGCGCCCACTGTGCCGCGATTCAAGGGGACAAGGACAATCTTACGTTGGGAGAACAAATCTGTTAGCTGAAACTTGGGATGGCTCTGTCCTAAGATGCCTCGTAGTCCCGGTCGAAACAGGAACTGGCGCATTTTGTTAAGCACAGGTGCAACCCATTGTTCACGCTCAGCGGGACGGAGGTTATCAAAGGTGCTCCAAAACGGTTTGAGCGTAATCTTATCTTTGACGTCCTTTGTGATCTTATGACGGAAGTTCTCATCTGTCAGAAGCGGTGGCAGCCAGAGCAGTGATGCGCCGTCCGTCTCAACCAAGGTTAATAGTGCCGCGCTCAGCACATCCTGGCTTCGAACGCCCCAGCTATCCGAAAAGATCTCCTTAAAGACTGCCAGGATCGCATCGGCTATGAGGGTGGGGTTACCCGGCAAAGCTAAGGGATTGAAACCTACAGGGTTATCGTCGGAAGGGTCAATTACGACCACATCGTCTGCTCTTGAGGCCGGTACACGTTCGAGGATGCTCGTAACCAGATCTGCCTTCGGGTCAATCACTAACACGCTGCGCCCAGCATTGACATCCGCGAGAATCATGGCCTGCATCACAGTAGTCTTGCCGGCGCCGGTAGGACCTAGGATGATTGTCGGCCTTAAACTATCGTCCGGAGAGATACTGAGCTTCTGACTGTTTGCTGGGTTTAAGGTTGTTCCAAACGAACGGTCATTAAACCGGTTTGTCGGTTCCCTATACCACGTCGGTGGGTACATTGCTCGAGGATGGACGCCAGACATTCCTGGTAGTTCCTCATCGCCAGATGGTAGCATTAGAAATCCCGCAAGTTCTTTAACGGATAACCTCAGCGGAAAGTGCCATGGTACATGGGCAATGTTCAGCTTCGCGGGTTTATCAAATTCATCATAGATTCTGACGCCAGCCGCTTCCAGAGTGCGTAATGCGCTCAGGACGCAGTTAATACGATATTTTGCACTTGCACCAGAAACGCCGATGCGAACAATAGCTTGAAAGGTATGTTGCTCTGCTTTCTCCTTGATGGATTTTCGAGTTTCGGTGGAGGCCTGAGATACATTTCCAAGCACTGCCTGTAGCCATCCGGCATTTGGATCGGGAAGGTTCTTCGGAATTGTGCTCGGTGGATAAGCCGCGCCGAGAATGATCTGTAAAACCGCTTCTTCGCCACGGGCTGTGGCAGCCATAGCCGCCAGCCCTGCTCGAATCGTAGATTCCGTGATATCTGTACGAAGCGATAAGCTCGGATGAGATACTTTTATTTGCCTTACCGTATCAACTGCCTTGCGGTTATGTTCGTCAACCGGATAGAATTCAATCTCTCCATGTACTTGGAGCGCTTCGGTGATTTTGCGGATACTTGCCGAGTCCGTTCCAAGAAGATGCCTAACAAATCCATCTCTTGCACGGATTTCCCAGATGATTGCTCCACGGGAGGATACGGTAGCCAGGTGTGCCAGCATCTCATGAACCTGTTCCAGTTTGAATGAGCGCCGCCAGACGAACTCTTTCCAGCATATGGTTTCTATTTGATGCCTGGTCATAGCTCGCCCTCCTTTCTTACCATTGTCCTCCATGACGGCTCTTCCAGACACGAAAAGCAACATAAATTCCAATGCCAATGGCGGCGAGGAGTACGAGTACCCACCAGATTTCCATGATGATACATACAGTCCAGCGGAGTACAATCGCAGCAATGAAGAGGGCAAATGCCCATTTGAGAATTCTGGCAATAAGGCTTTCTGGTGAATTCATACATGATCAGACCTCCTCACGTTCTTTTGCTTTATCGCTGTATTCCGGTACGGGGTAGCCGGGAATCATAACATCGGATGCAATTTCGTTGCCCCATGCATCCCAGTTTGGCTGTGGTCTTCTGGCAAACAGTTCCAAATACGGGCCGGGAGATACGCGCTCAATAATGGGGTACATTTCCTCCGGCTTATGGGAATGATCCTGAAGTGGTGCAAAGAGCCAGTTTGGCTGAGCTTTAAACTTCACAGGCGCTTTACCGCGTGTTCCGAACAGAATCGTCTCACTTGCATTTCTCAGATAATTTCCTAACCCGAGACGAGGCTTAATCCAGACAAAGGGGTCTCGATATGTAAACCCCCAGGCTTTCATGACGTCTAATCCCTCTTGGAGCAATCCGTTTGGAATCCACAGCCATAGATGTGCATTTTCTTCCGCTAGATCGGCGACGGGCATATTTTTAATATCTTCTAAAGACATGAGTTGATAATGCATGACAGCTCCTCGCTTCCCTTTTTGATTAATACTCCAAGGCGGATCGGCAAGGATGGTGGAATATTTTTTCGTAGGCATGATAGTTTGTTCTCCTTTCCGGGCGGCCACAGCGACCGCCCAATCGATTTGTTAATGTGCCAGGCTTTGTCGGCCTTTGCAGTGAGTAAACCACAAAAGTAGGTTGACAAAAAGTCAATTTTGTTTTCACTTTCGCAACGATGCGACACCCGCTAACAGAGGTGAAAATGCATTTTGTGGTATATAAAAAACGATGTTGTAATATTTGCGCAAGTGCTTGAAATATGTTGTTCTACGGTATTATCTCGCGCGATTTTCAGCAATCATCTGCGGTTCTTCCAGAGTACCCTCCAGCCGATAGGTTCGGTTTTCTACGACTTCTGCTCTTGCGAATACAGGAGCTAAGTAACCTTCAATAACCGACTTAAAGGAACGCACCGTCAGGCTATCTCCAGACATAGCTGCATCAATAAGGCCTTGCATGATGCCAGGCGAAACGTAGGAGATGGCGTGAGAATACTCGAAGCCCATCTCAATGATCTGTTTTGCCAGAATACGCGTTTTTGCCTTGGCGGAAAGGGGCTTAAAATTAACAAAGCACTGAAATCTGGAGGCAATCTCTCTAAGTACCCCTACGCCAACAAATGCTTTTCGTGCCGCCTCATTCTCCCGATAGATACGCATAGGCAAGGATTCGTCTGATATAGAAGATGCCTGTTCATCCCGGTAGCTAACACTTACTTCATTTTCCTCCAGATGAATATCCTCAACGTCATCCGATACAGTAAAGCCAATCCTACGTTTAGCGGGCTGACTGGAGCTGAGATCATAATTGGAAGTAAAGAAGAAAATGCAATGTTTAAAGTCGAACTCCCTTGAACCATCGCTGAGTGCTTTTCGGGATGCGCAACGGCCTTCGTCCAAAATGGCCATAAAGGTTTTTAACACCTCGGGATGCGCCTTATCCAGCTCATCGAAGATAAATATCGTGTAGGGATTCCTCTCGACCACTTCAAAAACAGCTTCGTCCTCGTAACCGACATATCCGGCAGGAGCACCAATCAGACGGTAGACCGAAAAAGCTTCGGTAAAGTTATTGAGATCTGTCCATGACACGGCATATTCCTGCCCGCAGTCTTGGGAGAGAATCTTCGCCAGCGCTTTTGCAGTTTCAGATTTACCGACACCTGGTGGCCCGGATGCCAGGATGGAGACAGGCTTTGTGGGATTCTTCTTGGCAAGGTGCTGTGCGACTACATAGGCGATAGCTTCGGTGGAATCATCTTGACCTATAACCATCTTTTGCAGACGTTCTTTTAAATGCTCAAAGCTCGGTGTCTTTGACTCTGACGCCTCCGGCACAGATATTTCATCCCAGTTGGTCAAAGTATCGGGAGTGGCATTACTGGTTGTAGGTTTTATGCCTTCTTCGGATAAGTTCCGGAGAGCATGTTCGGCGTCCTGCCAGGAAGAAAAAGAGACTGCGCCAGTATCTGCGAGTATCCCCATAACGGAATTGCTGCCGTCGTATCTAAAGTGGGGATTTACTCGAAAGATATATTTATCAGCCAACTTAATAAAGCTCAGGCAAATTTCTCGTGGGTTACAAGTTTCAGGAAACAAGCACTCATAATCGTAGGACTGATGCTGCGGGTCTGAGCCGGTCATATCTACATAGCTTTTGAGCTGGAGCATCCCTTCATGGGATACTCCGCTAAGTACAGATAAGTTTATTCTTTCCATTCCATACACCTCCGCGTATCTGTGATTTTTCCTATAAGGGTCGTCAAGTCACCACTGCCGTGGCAAAGAGGACAATCCTCATCAAAACCATTTGCCTCGCTGACAGGGACTTGGGGAATCCAGACTACCTCACCGAAAAAGGAATATGCATCATCCACAGCATCGTGGAACAGATTAATGCCAAGCACATTTTCTGCGTCCGGAGACATCTTGATTAGTGCCAAGTTGCGGTTGGAAACCTTGTCCAGCATGGTCGCGTATCTGTTGTCACCCTCGTGGTATAGCAGAAGCATCAGCGCAATCTGTCCTTCCAGCGCATTGGCGTGCGTGATAGCGGAAATAGGAGTACATTCTGAGGTGACGGTATTTTTATAGCCGTTCTTATATGCATCGTAACGAGATTTCAACACGCAACGAGGACAGCTAGGCGTTACGCCGGGATAGCTGAATACAATTTCCGCACCGACCCCTCCAGCATAAATCTGCGGACCCATGAAGGGCGTTCCATATTTCATAGCCAGTGCAGCCAGTCTGGCCTGAGCTTCAAAGCTGTCCGTACATGCGCAGATGAGGATATCTTTTGGAGAGACGAGAAGCCTAGTACCTAGCATTTCCTCAAAATTATTGTCTGTCACGGTATCGTCGAGGAAGTCACAAAAGGTTTTGACTTCTGCATCCATGTTAATGTTCAGAATTTGTTCCTTTAGCGCTTCAACCTTGCTTTTTCCGATGTCGCCGTAGATCACTCGCTGATTACTCATGTTATGAGGCTCGAACTTATCCCCATCTACGAGAATAAAGTTCGTAACGCCGGAACGTGCCATGTCAAGAACAAATCCAATAGAGCCACCTGTGCCAAAGACAGCAAGTGTTTTACATGCGAGTATCTCTTCCGGAAAGAGTTCCCTGTTTCGCTCGCTAAGTTCGGCTTTAGAAAACAGATACTTCTTTGCCAGCATTTCCCGATAAGAGCGGTCTTGATCTTCCTCAAGATTGATAGCAGGAAATTCAAAGCTAGGGTTTTTCTCGTCAATCCGTCCAAATTCAAAATAACAGCAAGGATCTGCAAGGTAGTAACCATAGGCAAAGAGTTTTGCCTTTTCGCCTTTAAGAGATCTGTGCACTTGCACGATCAGTGATACAAACCACTCCATCTCAAACGCTTTCATAATCTTTATAGTATAAAGATTGTCCGGATCGGACGGCTTAACGGCTCCTCGAGGGTGGGAATGGCTGAAGCCCACGAACTCGATGCCCTTCTCGTACCATTTCTGGATGATGAGATTAAGCTTGTCGCAGTCAGGTTCATAAGTGGCTCCGGTCACGCTGGCAGTTACATCAAAGTAAAAGTGGTCAACATGTTTTCCGTCGGAGCTGCCAAGGATACCTCCGGTCTCTGGGATTTGAGATCCGACAGTCTCGCGGATTCGAGAGAGAACTTCCTCGGTGATAATGTAGGTTTTAGGTTCTTTTTTGTTTGTCATTTTTTACCTCCGTAAATTTGTGTATTGATAATAATAATCATCTTCCCAGCTAAATTGATCTTTTAGCTGGCTGGCAATATTATCGAAGCTCTTGTAGCTGCGAATATACTCAGTGGTACATTCCGCCCAAAGCGAAGCGACACTTTTGGCCTGTTCCAGTGTTGCAATGTTGCCATTCCAACAGATGTAAGGATACGAACTGTCGTTATCCTGAAGCCAATGCGCCGCATGAGAGGAACAATCACGGCCTTGGTAATCTATGTGCGAAATAATATATATTCGCCATCCACGTTCGCCAAGATCCCAGAATACATAGTCCACAACTAAGGAGCGGTCTGACGTCCAGTAGTTTAAGCGGATATAGTCACGCTCCATTTAATATCGCCTCCAATCGTTTTGATGAAGAGAGGCAGGAGCCTCATCGGCTGAGGCTCCGCCTGCACTTGGTTTGTCCGAGATCAGCAGAAAACGCCACTCGGTAATTCCTGACCCTCACGACCACCATTAAAGATGCCCGCAGGAAGAAGAGTCACCTTCTTCATATAATTTCACCTCCTTGTAATGGATTGAAGAAAAGCGAGAAGTATTGTATAATATAAGAATCTGGAGAGTGGTTAAATCTCGCATTTGATGCCTCTCGCTTTTCTTGAGGCTATTATATTGCAGGCAAATCTAAATGTAGCTGACAGTGAGGTTGACGTAGAGTTGACGTTTGAGTTGACATGAAAGGAGCCTTAGAGATGCAAGAATTAAACTATGTGGCATTTGAAAATGAATTTGTGAAATTTTGTAGTGGAGATATCGACACTGAATTAGAATATGGAGGAAAAGTTAAACCTACTCGCGAAAACATAGACAGATATATTCTCTTGCCAGCAGCTATGACAAAGGACGAAAAAGAGAAGCATCTCGTATTCAATGAGGCAATTGATAAGACGGCACTATCAAAATTCAGAAAAGGTGAGCGTCCAGTACCAAAAGCCGTAGTAGCTGCATTTAAAAAAGATGGTGCAGTAGGTATTGCAGTAGAGCGATTCATAAAAATAATACCCGAAGTGATATCGCCTCATGAGTACTTTGACCTTTCTATGGCAATATGGAATATTATTCAAACCGATGTATTTATCCCGGAGGAAGTGTCTACAACTTTAGAGTGTTTGGCAAGAAGTTCAGAAATATCAATTGGAAAAGGGAAAGTGGAAGGTCTATGTTTATTCCTAGCCACTGCACTGAAGTTTGCAATATTAAGAGATACACTTATTAGAGGTACGCCAAATTTATCGCCAAGGGTTGCCTTTGTGATTAAAGAACTCAAAAGAGATAAACAAGAATCGGAATTTCTAAAAGCGCTTGTTTATGACATGTTTACCGAACTCGAAAAGCAGAAAACACGTGTCGGTGATAAACTTGCGTTAGATACGGTAAATCATACGAAATATACGGATGACGATTTTGTGGAACTTATGGCTGCGATAGCACCACTACAAGACATTTTTTCAGATGAGTTCATGCATTACGCTTCATTATTACAAATATTTGCTATTGGAATTGAGTCCAATAGAATTCCACCAATGGCTTCTCAGGAGGGGTATAATAGTCTATTCGCAAAGTTTCGTGTACCTCCAGCACCTTATATTATATTTCCGCCTTCCGTTATCGAGGCACAATACGTGGACACATCCAGTGGAGAACCAATTCGATATTCAATGAGAGTCGACGAGCAAGGAAGAATGATTTGCGAAAATGCTGAAGTTCTGAAAGATTATAAATGGACTCCACAACAAGAATAAAAAAATCTGCCAAGACTTTTAATGTCTTGGCGGATTACTTTTTCTAAATCAATCGCGTATTTATACTTTTTACAAGCATTAGGTAACATGCAAAGTCTTCGATAACTTTGTGGTTATACCCATTATATTTTCATAGTCAGTCTCACCATTTAAGGCTAAGATAGCACTCTGTTCATTGAAAATCATTTTATATTTCCAAACAAGGAAATAATTGTCATTTAACTAGATTTTTCGCAGAGGCAAAGCCATATTATGTAGTGACTTTACTTTGCATATGTACATTCAGTATTTCAGAAGAAGTAACAGCTTCTTTACTAGTTATCGATGTGCAGTTCTCCGCTTTTAAGGATTCTTTCGATGCCCGCCATATTAAAACGAAATTTAAAGTTATCTCTATTATTATGTACTTGGAATTCACCAATGGAGATTCCTTGATGCCCATATTTTACAGTATTACTTTCATTCCATTCAGCAATTGACGATTTTGTAAACCGTATTTTACTTCTGTCCCAATACGGGCTTTTGTGCTTTTTCATGATAATCGCCTTTGGACTTAATGTAAGATTATCATTTGCATCAACCACATTGTAAAACTGGATAAAATAATCACATTCAAACATATTTTCCCAGTAGATTTTAAGCAATTCGTCAATTCTTGAATAGACCAGCTCTTTAAAGATTACAACTTTTTCTTGGTATGTACTTGGAATCTTAGTAATGTTCAATTTCGATGCCATTAGTGAGAACCAAGTTTTCGAACTTGCCTGACCAACTTTTTGAGGGGCAGCTTTACCTAATCCTTGCTTGTTTGTTTTAACTGATAACGTTTTGCCATAGTCGAGCAAGAAATCAACATCACTTTGGTGTTCGGCAACATGCTTAACAGGTTTCGGAATATTATTGTCGTAAAATACTGTTTTAATTATTTCGGAGAATGTGTCCGCCACACATGGAATTCCTCTCAGTCTATAATCGCTTGAAATTGGAACATTGAAAAAGTCGGCAATTGCAATTTCAGCAGATATACCGATTTGTTCATTGTTCACGATTACATAATTGTATCAAAGCTTGAATGATTATGAAATCGTGAGCGTTTTAGATAAATCATATCGGAATATAAACTGATTTTAGACTATTCCAGCGAATACATGCTAAAATCTAGACATGAATTACATCGGAAGCAAGCTATCTCTACTAAACTTTATCGGAGATACTGTCGACGATGTAACAAATGGAACGTATTCAAGCGTCTGTGATTTATTTGCGGGAACAGGAATCGTTGGCCGCTACTTCAAGAAAAAAGGGAAAAAAATAATCGCCAACGATTTGCAATATTATAGTTATGTACTGAACAGGCATTATATTGGAAATAATCATCCTCTTATGTTCTCTTCTCTGACCGATTTAGATGTCCCAGGAATTATGATATCGGATAATCCAATTATTACTATATGCGATTATTTATCTGGCTTAGAAGGCGAACCCGGTTTCATATATAATAATTACTGTTTAGGTGGTTCAGGAGAGCGTTTATATTATTCGGATGAAAATGGAAAGCTTTGCGATGCAATACGTACAAAGATTGAATCTTGGATGAAGAATAATAAAATAACCGAAGATGAATACTATTATTTATTATGCACACTATTAGAAAGCATAGACAAGGTTGCGAATACAGCAAGTGTTTATGGAGCGTTTTTGAAAAATTTGAAAGAGAGCGCTACTAAAAGAATGAAACTCGTGCCTGTTGAGCTATTGCCTGGGAAAGCTAGTAGTATAGTTTTTAATGATGACGCTAATGTAGTTGCCGCTAATAATCCTGTGGATGTTCTATATCTCGATCCTCCCTATAATCAAAGACAATATGCTACTAATTATCATTTGCTTGAAACAATAGCGCGTTATGATACACCAGAAATTCATGGAAAGACCGGATTGCGTGAATATAGCAGTCAGAAATCGAAATATTGTGCTCGTGCGAAAGTTAAAGATGTATTTGACGACCTCATTACGCACGCAAAGGCAAAATACATTTTTCTTAGCTACAATAATGAGGGCTTGCTGCCTATTGATGAAATTAGAGCAATAATGTCAAAGCGCGGTAAATATGGCTATGTCACTAAAGATTATCATCGTTTTAAAGCAGATGGTATGAGGGAATATTCAGCTAATAGTACTGTCGAATATCTACATTATGTAATTTGTGATGAGCAAAACTAGCCCACCATCATTTTTAGCGATTAATGGCTTGCTGGGTATTAGATATTTCTTAATTGTTCAACTTCGCATTGTGCTTTAATAGCGTGCTATTATGTTTTTGAACGCTAACATTTATTTGAAATTTCGGACTTTATGTGATATAATAAGCTGTAGCAACTTACTGATAAATGTAAGCGAGGTTGAGACTATGAATGTAAGCTATAAAAAGCTATGGAAACTTCTTATTGATCGAGATCTGAAGAAGAAAGATCTCGAAGAAATGGCTGGAGTGAGTCATTATACGATGAATAAACTCACGCATGGCGATAATGTTACAACCGACGTTTTAGGGCGAATATGTAAAGCACTCAATGTTACAATAGATGAAATTATGGAGTTTATAGATAATAATATGTAATAAAAACACATTATCAATAAAATAAATTACATATTAAGATTTAATAAATAGATTGCGCAAAAATAAGGAGGATGAGAACGATGGCTAACTTATCGCAAGAGAAACGTCAGCGCTTGCGGGCATTCCTTGAAACCATCCGTGAAGAACATAAAGATGATGATGAGGTGCTTATTGCCCTCGGAGAAATCGAAAGCGAATTAAACGCAAACATAATTCAGCCAGAGCCTCTATTGAAGCTCCGGCTGAATTATTATAAGCAGTTATTTTATCTCGTGTTACCATGTAATATCCAGATGAAACTCATCTTCACTAATAACTTTTTGGTCGAATGAAACAAATCGTCCTCCAGTTCCGCCAAATGCAAAAACGCAATCTTTGGGAGCAGGATTGCCGTCGGGATAGTTAGGTGTCTTTTCTAGTGCATAAGCAATCACAAATGGAACCGGCCCCCAATGATTTGTTTCCATTGAGGCTCCAATGCCAAGCAAACTGCTTTTTGAAAAAACAGCAGTTCCCGTATTATTGACATTGTAAAACAATTCTCCTTGATTGCCATACGCTACGTACATCATCATTTCCGGTCTTGCCCCACCAAGAATAAAAAATGTATCATGCGAATTAGAACTGGTAATATCAAATCCATCCGTCATATTGAATGCTTCAAGGGTTCCTACTGCATAAACGATTTCTGACCAGTTTACATCCAATCCATAGGTTTTTGATAGATGTCCTTCACTGATTCCCATTCTGCTTAGACTTGGAAATTCTTCGTTGGAGATTTCATTCCAGGCACCATCCAGTAATTCGGCATTGCTCTGTTTAATCCATGGACTGATTTTCAAATTTGTTTGGATAACATACCCATCTCCATCTGTAATGGTGTACGTCTTTTCCTGCCATGCTATATCCACCGGCTGCACACCATAGTCGTAATCCGTTACAGAAACTGTTATGGTGTTTTCAGAAACAGAATAGGTCCCTTCAAAATATGTACCGGTCGAATTATCAATCATGTAAAAAGTCTCACTGCTCACATGGCATTCATATAACGATTCTTCTCCGTTTTCTTCCCGTAAATAGAAATTGGTTGAATCTGCTACGTCGATCTGATGGATCCGGTTCTCCTCTCCATCCGGCATGATCAGTTCCAATGTCTGCATATCCAGCATGAAATCCGGATCAAATTCTTCACTGCCTTCTGTTTCCTGTGAGGTTTCTGCTTCCTGTGGGTTTGAGGGTTCATTTAAATCCTCCGGTTGACTGGAACAGGCGCAAAGACCAAACAGCATACATAAAACAAGTAATAACGCGATTTTTCTCATTTTGTTTTCCTCCTAATTGCCAAGTATAACGTCTCAACATGAGATTACGCTTATTATACTCGAAGCCACAAAAAAGCACCCCACACAATCAGGTAGTTTTCAGAAAATAATTTGAAAACATTCCGTACACTACCCGTTTGTGTGGGGACAAAGGCCTACTATGCAAATATAATATGCGTATAGGAGGGATGATATCATGAAGAAGAAAAGAATTTTAGGGATAGTGACAGCAATGCTCATGGTTATCGCCCTGGCTCTTACGGGCTGCGGGCAGCAAGGCGAGCAGAACGCGGGAGCAACCGGTTCCGGAGACGGAAATGGTACGAGTGTGAGCGAACCCAAAAAAGAATCTGTCGTAGATGAAGAACCTACGGTAGACATTGGCGAGAAACCGGATGGAAGTGATGTCATCGAGCTCATGCACTGGTATCAGGATCGTGATGCAGCCTATATTAAGACTGTCGAAAAAGACAGCGACGGTTATTACCATTATAAGGTTGGCGACAAGGAGCTTCTATGCAAAACTAACGTCTGGGATTTTGTCGATGCAAAAGAGGGGCTCCGTGGCACTTACTATGTCTGGCGTTTTGAAGATATGGCTGAGTCAATCGGACTTTACCCCTCAGACTTCGCGGCGACTTACCATATGGGAGCAAGAGTTGACCCAAATCAGTCTCGCTTGGATTTTGCGCTAGATCTCGGATCGAATCATAAGACTCCATACGAAAAGACGGCCATTGACTTAACTGGATCGGTTCTTTGCAATAAGTACGATGAAATGATCTATTGTTTATCGTCGAAAACTACATATCAGATTAGCCTAGAGCAGATTTGTTTCTCGGCATACATGATGGAACAATTGCACCTTGGACGCACCGATGAAGAAATTATGGAGAGCGATTTTGAATCTTGGAGAGCGCTATCTGGGAATAATATGCCCCTAATTCCCGAATAATTAAATACCCAGCCAATTTGGCTGGGTATTTTTCTACACTGCGAAGTTTTTAATCTTACGATCTTCGATATAATAGTTATTTACGCCAAGTATATATTCGGCGTTATCTTCTGAGTTTACATGGAATCGATATAGCTTCTGTGCCTCTTGTTTGAGTATTGGAGCTTTATTGGCCGGGTCGTAATCGACGACCTTTGCAAGATAATCTAGCTTATCTAGATAGGCTACGACCTGTTCTTTAGTTAAACCGGAGCGACGAGCGAGGATGCCCTCATATGAGTTATCTAGCGGGTGCTTTTCATAATACTCTTCTAGATAAGCAGTGACAGATGATTTTTCGACTAGGCCCATATTCTCAAGAAGACGCTGATCTTCGGTAAAGCGCTGATATTTAGGAAAAAACACTACACCTACCCTTTTGTGTGGGGACAAAGTCCTGTTCTGCAAATATAATATTGAACAAGAACAAACGTCACGCATTGCCGATATGGCAGAAATTCTGAAATGCGGATATTTATCAGCTTAAGTACAGGAGGAGACAACCATATGCAGAAGAAAAAATTATTAGGGATTTTAGCAGTGCTCATGGTGTTCGCCCTGGCTCTTACGGGCTGCGGGCAACAAAGTGGCGAGCAGAACGCGGGAGCAACCGGTTCTGAAAGCCAAAACGGCACTACCGCCGTCGATGGCGGCAAGAACGAAGGCGAGGTTACGGCTGAGCCAGAGGGGCCTGACGTTGGTCAGGTGGACAATCGAAAACCCGTGCAGGATACTGACGGTAATTATATCTATACAATTACCGTTGACAATGTTCAGACCGAAGTTAAGACTTGCATAAATGTCTGGGATTATATTACAGACGATACGCCGTATGACCACGTAGATTACAAGCAAATGTTGGCTGATCTTGGTTGGGAGGCTATGCCAGCTGGTTATGGCGCTGCTAAATTTACGCGCAATGACGGTAGCTATACGCTTATTGGCGGAACACGAACTGGCGATGAGTATGACTTATCTAGTGGCGAGTCTAGACTGTACGATCAAGGCGTAACTTGCTATGAGTCAAATAATGAAAGCGTAAAGTTTTCCAGCCTTACAGTCTCTGCGTGTTCGGTTTCCAGCGATCCGTATCTAATAGGTAAGAGCGATACGTATGTTTCTTTTGAGCAAATTGTCGCTTATGCATATCTTCTAGATTACTATCGAAATAATGTCAATCCTGCATTCGAGACGGGAACTGGTAGCGTATGCGTTCCTTAATTCTGGCAATATGCCGCACTTGATAGTGCGGCATATTTTTCTTAAACAGCGTAATTTCGTTGACGATAGCTTTTGTCAAATGCGCTTTGAATCGTTGCTATTGTGAAATTATCGCTAACCTTTTTGTTGCTAATTTTCACATGCTTAGTATTTCTTATAGATAGTTCATTAGTATGTAACGGATTATAGTTCGCCGAATTATAGTTTGCTAGAAATACTAAATCTTCAGCGTAGTTTAGTAGCGCAATTACATTTTCTTTTGTTAAGCCGGAGCGGCGAGCGAGTACACCTTCATAAGAATTATCTAATGGGTGTTTCTCATAGTATTCTTCTAGATAAGCTGTAACGGAGGATTTCTCGACGAGCCCCATATTCTCGAGGAGACGCTGATATGCAAAAAATCCTAAATTCCTACCCTTTTGTGTGGGGACAAAGCTTTGCTCTGCAAATATAATATTAGATGAGAATCGATGCCGCATAATGCAGATATGGCGTAAATTCTGAAATTTGAACGTTTACTGACTTACATAGGAGGTATAGACACATGAAGAAAAGTTTATTAGGGATTTTAGCAGTGCTCATGGTGATCGCCCTGGCTCTTACGGGCTGCGGGCAGCAAGGCGAGCAGAACGCGGGAGCAACCGGTTCTGAAAGCCCAAACGGTACTACGGTTGACAATGGTTCTAATGGCGAGGTTGAGACTGAGCCGGACGGAATCGGCGCAAGCGAAGACGAGGCGAACAATCGTAAGCCTGAGATGAGAGACGGGTATTATGTCTATGAGGTCGACGGAGTCGAGCTTCTTTGCGAGACGAATATCTGGGACTACATTGATGGCGATGTCTGGCACAGGACAGAGATGTTTGAGGATCTCGGATACGAGAGAGATGATAGTATGGCTGTTCCATCAAGGTCGTCAGGCTTTTTCCGCTACGTAGACGAGGATCGTTTTACGGCCTTCGTGACTTCTCCTATGAATAAGAATAGTGAGGATTTTATTGAGCTTGGATATTTTAATAAATTAAATATCTATAAAGAAGGCAATGCTATTACTGTTATTGTTCGATGCCAGCAGGATAGTTTTGCAACTGATGATGCGGATGCGTCAAGAACGCCAATTGATATCATTATTGCTTCAGCTTATTTCTTAGAGCAGTGTCAAGATGATATTAAAGAGTCATATCTGGGCGATGTTTTTCCGAATGCGGTACGTGGTAATTTGCGAATTTACCAGTAGAACCTAGAAAAAATATCGGAGGCCTCAACGAGGTCTCCGTATTTTTTTATGCCGTTATATCGTAGCGCCTTTTCGTGTCGAGAAGATAGAATGGTTTATTAGAAATATAGCTTTCGCTATCGATATAGTTATTATTTTCAATCTGTAACTTCTCTTCCTCTGGAGCTTGGTAATTTAGGGGATAATATCCATCTGGATTATAATTTGCGATAAAGGTTAGATAATTAATCGTATCAATTGTTGCAATTACATTCTCTTTCGTTAGGCCAGTTTTTCGAGCTAAGATTCCTTCGAATGAATTATCTAGTGGATGTTTTTCGTAGTAGTCCTCGAGGAATGCAGTGACGGATGATTTTTCGACTAGACCCATATTTTCGAGGAGGCGCCGATCCTCGATAAAGCGCTGATACGCAAAAATCCTAAATTCCCACCCTTTTGTGTGGGGCAACTCTGACAATACATGCTATAATATCCTTATCATGTTCTAACTGCACCAATCAGCTAGAATCATCTTTTTGCAAAGGGGGCTATGGCTATCTATGAGTGAGCGTAAGAAATCCGTCATTCGGCTTTTTGCAGCGGCAGTGCTGTTGTTTACTGTTTCTGCATACCGGCAGCTTAGCATACGGTATTGGTCGGAAGATTTTCTGCGGCCATATCTTGTCTGGGCGGTCTATATGCTACTCCTCTTTGGCTGGCAACATACCATTACAACAAAAATCATGCAGAAATCCATGCGCGGCCACCTGACTGCACAAAATATCGTCAGTATCCTGTTTTTAACGGTCCGCTTCGTTCAGGATGCTTTCCTCTATGTCAATATTCCATGGATGCGCTTTACCGGATACTTTATCAATATCGCGGCTGTCTTCATACCACTGTTCGGGTTTTACAGCGCATTCTATCTCGGCAAGCCGGAGGATTACCAGATCAGCAAAAAGTGGTATCTGCTCCTAATCCCGGCATATTTTCTGAGCATGCTGGCACTAACCAACGATTTGCATCACTTTTTCTATTACATTGTGCCGGAGGAACCCCAGCCAAATTTGTATTTCCATCCATACATCGGCACATATATGATTCACATATGGGCGCTTAGTATCATTGCGTATCAGGTGTATGTGATTTATCAACGTAACGGCACGGCAAAGTCAGATCCGTTTTACCGAAAGCTGGTTCCCTTCTACGAGCCGATTTTACTCTTTCTGTTCAGTATTCCTTATGCTGCGACGGCCTACGTGGTGCGGTTTGAGCTTGTGGAATATTCGGCGGGATTGATTTTCATCATCGTGCTTTGTTGGCAGCTCTATATTTTGACGGGGCTGATTCCCGTCAACACGCAGTACAGTGAAGTATTCCGGCGTTCTACAGTGGCGATGCAGATTCTTTCACCGACCGGTGAGCGGATTGCAGTATCGGAAAACGCGGCGGATATCACGCCTGCTATGCTGGAAGCTTTAAAGCAAAATCAGCATTTTTCTGCTACGGAAGATATTACCATGAACCTGCACCAAATCCCGGGCGGGTATATGGTCTGGCAAACCGATCTCTCGCAGATCAATCAGGCTTTACGAGAGCTTCAGAGACTGAATGCGGAATTGGAAGAAGAACAAGATCTGCTGGCACAGGAAATTCGAATTCAATCGGATGAGACAAGTATTCAGGCACGCAATGATATTTACGACAGCTTATCCTCGGAGGTGGCCGGGCAGCTTGTTCTGTTAACAGCGCTTTTATCAAATGAATCCCTTTCGACGGATGACTGGAACTGCATTTGCCTCATCGGTACCTACATCAAGCGGTTCTGCAACTTACAGCTCACTTACCAGGAACAACAGATGATTCCGATAAGTGATTTAGCCATCAGCTTACAGGACATGGCCAAATGTATGAAGAATATCGGCATCCGAACAAGCCTGGATTTTTGTCCCATATCGAATTTAGGACCAGAGCTGATTCTTCTCATCACGAAAACTTTGGAAGAGATTTTAGAGGAGGCAGATTTTCGTCTGACTTCTGTGGCAATCCAAATCAGCGATACGGTTTGCTTTGAGATTACCGGTACAGATCACGAGTTTGTTTCCCGTTCTTTAGAAGGCGGATATAGCCTTCAGACAGAGAAAATTCCGGCAGGCTATCGGCTTTTGCTCTTGCAGGAGGGAGAGGTGATGCAGTCATGAAAAAGAAAACATCAGCCAAAATGATCAAAAAGGCAATTGACTCTTATCCCGGCGGCATCTGTTTCTCTGCGCTGGACGGGCGGGTCATTCTTGTTAATGAGAAAATGAATCAGCTGATGCTTGAACTGACCGGACACACGATTTTGAATGCAAAGGTGGCATGGGAGGAACTCGCAAACTTTGCCAATAACGGCAAGGCGGAAAAACTGAATCAGTCCTGGTTACCGAAAGATCCGGACAATGAAAATGGAAGCACCCACCAACAGTTGTTCTTCCGCTTCTCCGACAGCTCGGTCTGGCGTTTTGAACTGAGATTTCTTGATTCCAATACCGTTCAGATCGAGGCGGCGGAAATTACAGAACTCTACCGACTCAGCGAAGAACTGTACGAGAACACCATTCGGCTGCAGGATATGCAAAAGCGTCAGAAAGCCTTGCTGGACAGTATCGTTGAAGTCAATTTGAATAAAGAGATTCTTGCCGCGAAAATGCATATCCATGATGAGCTGGGGCATTGTTTGCTGGCCACCACTAAGGCGATTACGGAAGACCGTCTGGCTGAGAACGCTGATGTACTGAGGGAAAATTGGAACAGCTCCATTCATGATTTTTCCAATATCTCTACAGTATGGACGGTGCCCGATTCCTCTCTGCAGTCTGAACTGATGCAGGTTGCGGAGCTGATTGGCTGTAAGGTTACCTTCCTTGGAGAACAGCCCAAAAGCCGCAAGGCATTGCAATTACTATATGCCGCCGTTCGAGAGGCACTCACCAATGCGGTACGCCATACGGATGCTACGGAACTGACGGTAAAGATAAAACAAGACAAGCAAAGGTATCATATAGAGATATCCGACAACGGCGGCGTATCTGTTTCAAGTATTACCGAGGGTAATGGCCTCAGCGCATTGCGTCAGCGGCTGGAGCAGGAAGGAGCTACCCTGAAGGTACTCTGCGACAACAGTGTTTCCCTGCTTGTGGATATTCCCTTTGATTTTGACGAAGTCCAGAAAGGAGGACGGAAATGATACAAGTTTTAGTAGTAGAAGATTCCAGGATTACCCGGGACGCCATCGAGAGCCAGATTGCCAAATCCGGAAAATATGTCCTGTATGCCTCCATAGAAAACGCGGCGAATGCAGAAATTGCCTGTCTGCGCGGGCGTGTCGATCTGATCCTGATGGATGTCTGTACTGCCGACGAAGAATCCGGCTTGAAAGCTGCGGCAAAGATCAAGCAGTACAATCCTAAAATCAAGATTGTCATTATGACTTCCATGCCGGAGCATTCCTTTATTCAGAAAGCGAAAGCGTGTGGTTGTAACGGCTTTTGGTATAAGGAATATGGCAGCACTGCCTTGATGGAGGTTTGCGACCGGGTGATGAACGGCGAATATGTTTACCCCGAGGATACACCGATAATTCGTATCGGGTACAGCAACAGCGCTGAGTTTACCAGTCGGGAATTTGATATCATCCGAGAGCTGGCACAAGGCAGGAAATACGAAGAAATCGCAGCAGATCTGGATATTACGCCAAATACAGTCAAGTATCACATCAAGAACATTTTACAGAAAACAGGCTACCAGAACACCTTGCAGCTGGTGGCCGAGGTGGTAGAAAAGCGGTTGATTCTACCGAAGTATTAAGGAGGACACAGAATGAGCAGATTAACAGCACTTTATGAACAAGAGTCCGCAAAAGTAAACGCAGAAGTAGCGACTGCAAGAAATGCCGAACAAGAGAAAAAGCACCATAGAGAAGTGGAACTTAACACAAAATACCTTCGGCTTCTATCAAATGAGGATACAGGAGATGATTACTATCAGGATACGCTTCCTGTTGAATTAAATCCGCAAAAGCAGGCACTGTTTTGTGAAGCAGCAAAACTGGTTCACGAAGATAAGTGGAACTCCTTTGTGGACGGTACGGACAGGAAGCCTCTTGATTTGTACTCTTTTGACGAGCTAACCGTGTTTGATGCAGATGGCTTACCAATATCCAACACAAAGAAGCCCGATTACGGCTACGGGGTGCACTGTACTGTAAAAAATTACATAAGACATCATCTTGGTAAATTCTATTGGGCAGATGGGAGCGTTCATTGTACATACTATAATGTTGAAATTGAGACCAAGTATCTGAGAAAAGAAGGATTAATCGGCACGATTCGCACAAATAAGAGGCGTGAAAAAGCGGTTAAAGCCTGTAAGGACAAAATGCGGGAAGCTATGGATATTATTAAGGGCGCCCTCCATGGGGAGCAGAAGTTCGTATATCTGTTATTTGATACCAGCAATTCACTGGGCTATAACTGTCAAGTGAGTTTCGCCCTGTTCCAGGATGGAATGCTGTTTCCGCTTTTGCTTCATTCGGATAGTCGTAGCGATTCTAACCTTTACGATAGATATGACCAACCAAAAGTCGGCTTGAAAAAATTCATGGAGCTGACAGTCGCGGAAACAGAAGCTTTTATCGCCAAAAGCATCGCCGGGATTAACGGGGGGGGAACTCCTTCCATTCGCGTATCAACACGCTTGCCAATAATAGGAAAGACAGATACGCGAAATAGCGTATTCTAGGGAGTTTTTCGTTTCTGTGTGCGACCGCGTAACGGACGATGCGTGGCTCTGCAGCCTACATAAGACAGGCTCAGAACACCTTGCAGTTGGTGGCCGAGGTAGTAGAAAAGCGGCTGATTTTGCCGAAATATTAAATTAAAATCCACTGGACTTCCTGCAAAATATGCCGTAAGCTATACTTTTAAAAAAGGAAAGGCGGGGTTATTATGGTTTGTACTTATGAGGAATATTTGAAACAGCCAAAAGCTATTACATTTGAAAAAATGCAAATGATTCATACGGAAATGCTTGCCGAGATTGGCGCAGATGTGGAAGCGCTGGAGTTATATGATGAGTTAATGAAGGTTATAACTCGCTATGCTGCAATCCGGGCAAATTGGCTACTGCTTAGCCGCGAGGAGAAAAACGAGCAAGACTCCGGCAGGACTTCTTGCCACAACTCCGTAATAATACATTTTAATATGCTGGCGCGATATTTAAAACAACAAGGCAGAACCGCCGCATGGCGCGACGAACTTGGCTACGAAGAAGATGATCCGAATAACCGCAAAGCTATCGGAGATTTTGCTTGCTATTTAGCCTTCGTGAATGTAATAAATGCAAGATAATTTTTAGACCGTCGAGCTGAATTCGGCGGTCTTTTTGTTTCGTATAGATGCATCTCACTACTCTAGCTTTAAGTATCAACGAAGAAGTAAGACGCTATTTTGTGCGTGTGATGTCTTGGTATTCTACAGCTTCTCAGCCAATTCTAATGCATTCTTAATTGCAATGTCCATGTCCCAATAACGGTAAGCGCCGAGGCGTCCACCGAGAATCATGTTTGGATATTTCTCTTTGACAGCGGCAACGTATTTTTGGTAGAGCGCCTCGCTCTCGTCGTTATTGACTGGATAGTAGACCTCGCCACCTTTTTCAAAGTCGGCTGGATATTCGCGACAGATATAGCAAGCTTTTTGGTTGACGACTTCTGATTGATGAATCTGATAATATTTGTAGTCATGAGAGCGCGTATAAGGCACAGCTGGATCAGCTTCATTGATTACGGCTTCGCCGAGCGTTTCTTCGGTGCGAACTTCCTCAAAGCGTAGACTACGCCACGGCAAGACGCCGAGCTCATAGTTCATGAATTGATCAATTTGGCCGCAGTAGATAATCTTTGCATCGGCAGAAATCTCCGACTCAATATCTTGGAAGGAAGTATTTGTGCAGACCTCAATTAGATCGTTATCGAGAATATTTGCAACCATCTTAGTATAGCCCTCTTTTGGAATGCCCTGATGCTTAGCGGTAATAAAGTAGCGATTATCGTGTGAGAAGCGAACTGGAATGCGCTTCAAAATCTCAGCGGAAAGATTAGTGGCGCTAGTATTCCACTGTTTCTCGGTGTAGCCTTTTAGAAATGCAGTATAGAGCTTTTCGCCGACTAGCGAGAGGCCTTTTTCTTCGAAGTTTTTTGGATCCGTAATGCCAGTCTTAGCAGCTTCCTCGGCGACAAATTTCTCCGCTTCTTCAGCATCCATATTCGTCCCGTAGAGCTTATTTATCGTATCGAGATTAATTGGCATCGGGTATAGCTCGCCATTATAGCGCGTATTCACGGTATGAGTATAGTCGTTAAACTCCGTGAACTTTGTAATATAATCCCAAACCTCGTCGAGTTCGGTATGGAAGATATGCGAGCCATATTTGTGCACCTCAATACCTGTTTTCTCATCGGTATAGCTATAGATATTGCCGGCAATGTGGTCGCGTTTTTCGACAACGAGCACATGATTACCCTTGCTTGCTAGGCGCTCTGCAATGATTGCGCCAAAAATTCCCGCCCCCGCTACGATGTATTTATAATCCTCTACTTTCATAAGTATATCTTAGTCTTATTAATCAAACGCTTACTCTCCTTGCAATGTATGTGCAGAAGAGGAGGCTCGCTCTGCTAGTGAAAACCAAAAATGGCGAATTCAAAAAATGTTCGCGGAAGGAAGGCCGAATGCGGGTCGTATGCTTGGATACTATCTGAAGGATGGCCAGCTTACGATAATTCCTGAAGAAGCAGAGATTGTCCGCATGATTTTTGACGATTATTCGTCCGGTATGGGGAGACTTGCCATTTCTAAAAAACTCAATGAGATGAGTATACCAACCGTTCGCGGTACGGGGGAATGGCGCGAAGGAAGTATCTTTCGGATTCTCCATAACGAAAAGTATACCGGCGATATGCTGCTTCAGAAAACCTATTCGCAGGATTTTCGTACTAAGAAAAGAGTCGTCAATAAAGGCGAGAAGCGCAGATATTAGAAGCCCGATATACCATTACTTATGTTAATGTCATAATAAAAAGCAAGTGCCTTACTTTAAAATCAACATAAAGAACTACAGATTAAGCTGGCGCCTTTCCTGGTTTCTTTATAGAATAACGGAGCAATAAAACATGTAATGACTTCGGTAATTACTGTCGCTAATGCTGCCCCATTGATACCCATAATTGGAATCAGTATTGCGTTCATTCCAATGTTTACAACGACACCATACGCAGCAAACCTCTTTGCATATCTGCTTAGATTCTCTGAAATTAACCATATGTTTCTAGCCGCTCCAAGTTGCGAAAGCGGCATAAACCATACTAATATCTGCAAGGTTGTCACTGCATCTGAATAATCTTCTCCAAAAACTACATTTATAAGTAATGGTCCGCAGAGCGTTATAATGGCGGCAACGAATGAGCAGCCCCAAAACACGATAAAATATGTTTGTTTTAGCCTAATGAGATAATTATTTTTAGACTGCTTAAGAGAAAAAATAATTGTCTTAGCTGAACTTATTATTGCTTCAGGAACAAATGACCATATAGTACATAATTTTAATGCGGCCGAATACAATCCAAGGCTCCTGCTACCAAGCATACTCCCTATCATGATCTTATCGATTTGCGTATATATTAATACAAGCAATCCAGATATAATAAAGTGTCGACTTTGATCAATTATCCTTTTAGCCCATTTTTTATCAAAACTAAGCCTCGGGCCATTTTTTTTCTTATATAAAACAAGTTCCACGCCTGCGATTAATGCAAAATCAATTACATTCGATACAGCAAACCAAGTAACATCTTTATTAGTTATGAGTAAAAAAGCTTTATATGAAGAAACGATAGAATAAGAAATCGCTTTAGCGATAGAAACGTATTTTGATTCCAGCCTAGATTGGAACCATGATTCTGGTACGGCTAGTGCCTGAAAAATTAAAGAAAATGCTTGAAGTACTGTAGTTACGATAATGAGAGGAGAATCATTCTCTAATACTAAAACTAAAATAATTATAAGGAGTATCGATAAAAACGAAGAAGCCAAACGCAAAATAGCGGAGGTTCCTAAAATCGCCCCTTCGATATTGCGATGTTTTAGCAACTCATTTACAAGTATATTATCAATACCAAGTTTCGTAATAACTGCAAAAAAACTTACTATAGTTGCGCCATAATCAAGCATTCCAAAATTAGCCGGTCCTAGATACCTTGAGGTAAGGATCGTTAGAATAAAGCTTACTAAGGCTTGAAAAATCCTTTCGCTAATAATCCATAAGCTATTGCGAAAACTTTTCTTATGAACAAGAGAACGAACTTTTTGCAGCATATAAAATTATTTTTATAGTGTTTTTATAATTTGCGACGCCAAATAGACGCATTCTGAACATCTTGCCTAATATAGTCTTAGCTTTTTTCATGTCTCCTCTACTAATATAACAGTTACATTCTCTATTCAGGAAATTGTGTTCTATTCGTTTAATCTGATTTTTAGAAAAGCTTTTATAATATTTTCTACACTCATCCTGATAACTTTTAATTTGCTCAATAAAACGATCGTCGTTTTTCGTTATACCATTTCCGGGCAAATGCAGGTAAAATCTCGTTAATGCTTCGGGAACGGCAACTATAGAATAACCATTTCCTAGTACTTTCAGCATGAGCATTAAATCTTGCTGACTTTTAATATCGTCAAATAGTCCAATTCTTAATAGCATCTTTCTGTCGCACAGCCAGGTAGATGTTGGTGCAGTAAAATGCATAATATGGCCATATAATGTGTTTTTTCTATTTCTAGTTTTTTTAACAAATCTCTTTCTATTGCTGACTGATATAGGTCGAAGATAGCAATAAACTAAAGCTATGTTTTTATTTTTTCTCATTTGTTCCATAAGAGCGACCTGCCTACTTATCTTAGAAGGCAAAAACTCATCATCGTCATCAAGAAAAGCAACATACTTACCTTTTGCTGTACGTATTCCAATATTTCTGCTTTCCGCACCACCAACATTTTTTTGATTTTTGATATACTTCACTCTTGGATATTTTTTCATAATCTCTGATGTCTTCTTTCGGGCATTGAGATTCTTCGCATTATCATCGACTACGATTATTTCTATATTACCGTAGCTCTGTGAATATACACTCCTAATAGCGCGCTCTATTGTATGTGGCCTATTGTATGTTGGAATAATAACAGAAACCAAAGGAAGTTTTTTTACTGGGATAAAATCCTTATACCAATTCAAGACATATAAAGGCAAAATGAACGCACAAACAGAATAGCTCATCGAGTAGTAATAGCTAAACGGTAATTTGGTCTCAAATAATCCATAGACCACTAAAGATGACAGATAGGCTAGAAATATTGAGCTAATTATATTGTCGTATACTGATAATTTCCTAATATTAACAAAAGAGTAAATAAGAAAAATAGCGTAACTGACTATTCCCACAATTCCAAACATTATTAAAACGCTTAAATACGAATTATGAAATCCCGAATAACTATATGTATTTTCATAATCCTCTAGAGCCTTTTCGGGTCCACTTCCAATGATCCAATTATTATTTATGAAATATTTTAAACCGTATCCATAAATGTCGTCTCTATGAGTACTAAAACTATCTAACCTCAGAATATTTCCTAGTATATAATCTCTTGACCACGGAATAATAAATATACTTGCTGCGAATACTAAAAGAAGAACTAATACGACTGCAAATTTCTTTCGTATCCGTTTACTACTATAAGAAAGCACAAAAAAAGTCAGGAATGCAAATAGTGCACTCACTAAGATTGCTCCTCGCGATAAAGTCAATAAAAGATTTAGTATAAACAGAATAAGACAGGCCAAGAATCTAAAGAGTTTTCTCTTATTCTTTTCTTTATCTAAATAAAAAAGCATGATCTGTGCAAAAATGGAGGTAAACATGAAAGAACCAAATTTATTTCTATTATCAAAAAATGATTGGAATCTTACCTGATAAGAATTCGTAATGGTAAATATCTTCAACATCTCAGACCAATTGATAACTATGTTGTATATACACGATATAATGCCAAGCAATACAATGACTTTTAGTACCAAACGAACATTTTTAGGAGACAAAGCTTCATGCTTCCCAAGACCCATAAAAATAACGATGAATAAAAGTGGAATAATTGCATTTTTAATAAAGACGGAAGAGAAAAGATCTAATCTCGTAGACAGAAAGGCAAAAAACACAATGAGTGCGCAAGCAATCAATAGTATCTTCTTAATATTACTCAATATAAATTGTTTTTCATTACGAGCAAAAGTACATGCGAGCGTGATTAGAATAACTAAATAAGTCCCAGCATGTATAACTTTCCATAAAGTAGATGAGAAAAAACTATTAGTAGAAATGCAACTCAAAAAAGCAACAAAAATTAAAATTATTAAAGCATGCGCGATATTAAATTTAGCAAAAAAACTATTTCGCATCATTAGCTCCTTTGAATGCTATTAAGACGGAATCCCAAAACGAAATATTATCGCAATAAACCTTGCGATGCCTAAAAAAAGTAACTAGAATAAATAGTTTATAGAAGAATGGGTTTATGGCATACATGAGGGCTCCTGTATCGAAAAAATATTTCTCATCATATGAGTTAAACCAACTTGAGTTGCTGCAATCCAGAACACCCACGTTGATATTAGATGTATATACCTTTAGCTGGTTTTTTAAGCAATCCATAATAAAGATACTATCCTCACCATGAGAATACTTACTTGCTCCATACAATAATGAAAAGAATATATTTTTTTTAATTACCTTATCTCTTCTAATAGCAAAGCGGCAAGTTCCATACCTTTGACTATTCCACCAATGGACTCTTTTCCGTTTCGTTGCGTTAATTGCGCCTTTGCGGCCATTCGTATATTTTACATCATAGTTCACAATTATAAAGTCACTCTCGGGTTTTCTATCGAACTCTTCAATAATTTTTTGCTCATAATCATCTACTAATATCGCGTCATCATCAGCGAATAGAACTACATCTGCATTTGAACGCATCAGCGCGTTGTTGCGACTAATGCCAATGCCTTTTTCCGCAAAACTCCATACCCTTATATTGTGCCCCTTAAAACTAAAAGATTCAAAACTAGTGTGGTCTGTTTGGTTAATAATTATCGCGTCAGAACTTACATTCATTTTGTTTACTAATGAACGCGGGTCGGCATTCATAGTAGATATTAATAATTCTAACCTCATGCACTTTTCCTTGTTCTTATTGTTATATTTCCCAAATATACGAACACATTAGAAACTACCAGAAGAAAGGACACAACTGGCGAAAAACCATTATGCCTACGGTGCAATTTATAATGGTACTTAATTAAAGAAAATTTGCTTCCAGATGAGAGGCCATGGTTACTTTTTCTGTAAGATGCAAGTATCCCAGGAACCTTTTTTGCTAATCTTATCTCTTTTAACGCCGAACACCATAATGCGTAGTCATTTCTTTTTTGCAGCAAAACAACTGGTATTCTCTTTAGGAATCTACTTTCGACCATTACCGTTAAGCATCCAATAGAGTCGCCACGCAACATTCGCATATAACTGACTTTTCTAGGCGCAACCCTTATCTTGCCCGTTTCGCTTCCGTCTTCATTAATTAACTCATAATCAGAATAGGAAAACGAAACATTGTTATCTCGCATAAACTTTACTTGTCTATATAATTTATCTTTTTTCCAGAGATCATCCGAATCTAAAAAGGCTATATATTCACCTTTAGACTTTTTAATTCCGATATACCGCGCATATCCTGCCCCACATTTAGAACCAAGAGTTACAATTTTTAATTTGTTGCAATTATTTTTATATTTCTCCAAAATTTTTTGCGTAGAAATATCAACGTGATCGCTCACGACAATGATTTCATAATTATCATACTCTTGGGCAATTATCGAATCTAGGGTTTCTGTGATAGTTTCGCTACTAAAGTGAGCAGGAACAATGACGCTAACTAGAGGCTCGTCAATCGTAGTATTCATGCCTATATTATATATCAAAGATAATTGTGCTAGAATATTTTTAACATAATTTAAAATAATGCAGGATAAATAATGAAAATTGCAGTCGCAGGAGCAGGATACGTTGGACTCAGTCTAGCCGTATTGCTATCACAAGATTCGGAAACGTACGTAGTAGATATAGATCCGGATAAAATTGAGAAAATAAATCAAAAGAAATCTCCTATTAAAGATGCATATATTGAGGATTATTTAAAAAATAAACCCTTAAAGTTAAAAGCGACTTTAGATTGGAGGGACGCTTTTAGAGAAGCAGACTACGTCATAATCGCGACTCCGACAAATTATATAGAAGACGATAACTACTTCGATACAAGCGCCGTAGAAGATATCATCGACAAAGTTCTTTCTATCCCTGACAATAACGCCACAATTGTTATTAAGTCTACCATCCCAATCGGATATACTGAAAAAATTCGCGTCAGATATGGTATAGACAATATATTCTTTTCTCCTGAATTCCTCAGAGAAGGAAAAGCGCTCTACGATAACCTTTATCCATCCAGAATCGTAATTGGAGCAAAAAGCGAATCTGCTCATCTCTTTGCTAAATTATTGACGGACGCTGCCGAGAAAACGCCAATAGATGTCATGTTCATCGGAAGCACCGAAGCAGAAGCAGTAAAACTCTTTTCAAATACATACCTTGCGATGCGAATTTCTTATTTTAATGAACTTGATACTTATGCGGAACTAAATAATCTGAACTCTAAAGAAATAATAGAAAGTGTATGTCTAGATCCGCGTATAGGCAATTACTACAATAATCCTTCCTTTGGATATGGCGGTTATTGTCTTCCTAAAGACACAAAACAGCTATTGGCAAATTTTAATAATATATCTCAAAAGATGATTTCAGCCACCGTGGAGGCAAATAGCTCAAGAAAAAAACATATTGTAAATATGATAATTCAGCGAAATCCACATAAAGTGGGCATATACAGATTGACAATGAAGTCCGAGTCGGATAATTTCCGTTCAAGTGCCATAATAGATATTCTTGATTATCTTGAAAAAAATAACCTAGAATGTCTAATATACGAACCAGAATATAGAGATAATGTATTCCATGAGGCGAAGGTACAAAATGATCTAAATATATTTTTAGACGAATGTGATCTGATCATCGCAAATCGCATGACTAATGAGCTGATGTCTGTACGCAATAAAGTATATACGCGCGATTTGTTTGGCCTAAATTAATATCAACATACATTCATTGTTGGTTATGATAGTTGCTTCGCAAATTTTCGTATCGCGGAAATAATTATAAAACATCAATAATAAATATGCCTCATAGAGAAAGGAGTACGAATGGCGACAAGAAGGAAAACTAACCATAAAGCTTCACCACGCAAAGCCAAAGCTATCGATGGTCTTTCCGCGCCAAAGAAAAAAGTAGCTAGCACGAAAACCGCTACAGCTACGATTGCCGCAGCAAAATCCAACAAAAAACCTACAACCAACCCCCCGGTCATTCCTGCTAAAAAAGTTCAAATTCATGGCGAAACTAATATTCTCAAAGAGATCGATCGCCTTGAAGCTCTAGAAGTCAAAGAGCAAGAATATCACGGAGATATCCTTGCTGAAAGCGCCGAGCTTGAGCAGAAAGTTAAGCAAGAAAAACAAAAGCAATATAAGCCAAAAGTTAAGCCCACTAAAAAGAAGAGCAACAAGCTCCTCTCAAAGATTCTTCGCGCTATCATCATTTTAGTCGAAGCCATCTCTGCTAGCGTTCTCGCCTACTTTGTCGTCCACACCAACGTACTTATGGATTGGCAAAATATTGCACTCGGTATAGTGCTTGCCGGCCTCCTTGCGCTCACATCTTTCAAACTCATTCGCAAGAAAACTCACAAAGCCCCACGCATTCTATTCGGCATCCTCGCTATCATGCTGACCGCCATCTATATCTTGGGAGCCAACTATTTTGGCAAGACTATCGGTTTCTTGCAAAATATTACCACGGCTCTAGAATACGAGACCCAGGAATACTCCGTCCTCGCCCTCAAAGAAAGCGGTTTTGGGAAGATCGAAGACCTTAAGGACAAGACTATTGGCTTCCAGCAAAACAACCCTAATCTCGAACTCGCCAAGAGTGCTCTAGCAGAGAAAATATCCCACGAGTCCAAGGAAGAATCCGATCTTGCCAATCTCATGGTCGACCTCGTGGATAACAAAGTCTCTGGCATCGTTCTGGCTAGCACCTATCTAGAAACTCTCAAAGAAAACCAAAAAGAATTCTACCGCTCTACTAAAGTCATCTATACTTACGAAATCAAATACAAGAAAACTGCCGATACTAATAAAGCCAAGGTTACTGAGGAGCCGTTCATCGTATATATTAGCGGTAGTGACTCTCGCAATAAACTTTCTAATGCTGACCGTAGCGATGTTAATATGCTCGCCGTTGTCAACCCAAGCACTAACAAAATCCTTCTCGTCTCCGTTCCGCGCGACTATTACGTTCAGCTCCATGGCACGACGGGGAATAAAGACAAGCTTACCCACGCCGGCATTTATGGCATTGATATGAGTAAATATACTCTCCAAGACCTCTTCGGTGTCACTATTAACTATACAGCCAAGGTTGGCTTTACGGGTGTAGAAAAAGTCGTCGATGCTCTCGGTGGTATTGATATAAATAGCGACACTAATTTTATCGCTAGAGCCAACAGAAATTGTCGTATCTATAAGGGCGCCCAACACGTAAATGGGCAGTGTGCATTAGCTTATGCTCGCGAACGCTACGCATACGCCACTGGCGACCGCCACCGCGTCAAAAACCAACAAGAGGTTCTTAGTGCTATTATTAAAAAGGCAACTCAGCCGCAATACCTAATCCGTTACACTGACATTCTCGCCTCACTCGAGGGTTCCTTTATCACATCTCTCAGCTACGACGAAATTACTAGCTTCGCCAAACTCCAACTTAATACTATGAAGGGTTTGAAAATCGAAAGTATTAGCGTGGATGGTAAAGGCGCCATGCTCCCAACCTATAGCATGGGTAGCCAGCCGCTCTCTGTCATGATTCCGGATCAGACTACGGTCGACACCGCTAAGGAGAAAATTAATATAATACTTGAAGGAAAATAATAAAAATAATGAAAGCTACTTTTAAAATAAAAGCATGTTGGTTGTTTGGCCAGAGAGCTTAAGAAATATCTAAGTATATATGCACCATGTATAAAAATAAGAGGAGAGTTACCTCCCCTTATTTTTATCCCTCATAATCCCACCAATGAATACGACGGGCATCAAAACAGGAATAGATTTCGAAGACTAAGATAACTTAAAGGCTCAAACTTCATATTATAAGAATCTGATTCACAAGAATCCAAATTGGTCTTTCGTTGGTATATACATAGAGTCCGGGCGTTCCGCTACGAACGTCGAAGGTCGCCCAGTTCTAAGAGAGCTTCTCGCAGATGCGTATGCAGGACTTATTGATTTAGTTCTCGTAAAATCCATATCCCGACTTTCTAGGAATACCGTAGACTTACTCATCGTAGTGCGAGAGCTGAAACGAATTGGCGTCGAAGTATTTTTCGAGAATGAATTGCTATCCTCTTTCGACCCAAAGTGCGAGATACTTTTGTCTATTCTCGCCTCGCTAGCCCAAGAGGAAAGCCATAACCTTTCCGAGAATATTAAGTGGGGTATCCTTCGAAAGATGGAGAAGGGAGATTTCGCCCTGCCCTATGCTAGATTCTTAGGCTACAGAAAAGGCCGGGATGGACGGCCTGAAATTATCCCAAAGGAAGCTCGAGTGGCGCAACGAATTTATTGGTTATATCTAAACAGTGTGACCATTAACCGCATTGCTACTATCCTCACCAAGAAGAAAGCTACTGCTCCTGGAGGTGGATGTAGGTGGCATGGGAGTACGGTTTATAGTATTCTCACAAACGAGAAATATATGGGCGATGCCCTGCTTCAGAAGACTTATACACCAAATTTCTTGACCCATAAATCTATGGTAAACAATAGAGCTATTCGGTGTTAGTCCCCATGCAATCTGCACTAAATGCTTGGAAAATTCCAACTTTTGCAGATTGCTTTTTTATTTATGCTTATTTGTGTTATTTAAAAATTTCGGATGTAAAAACTTAAAACATACCATATTTGAACCACTCAAGTTGCTATTTTCTCTCTTA
This sequence comes from Clostridiaceae bacterium, assembly GCA_902362865.1. Lineage (GTDB taxonomy): Bacteria > Bacillota > Clostridia > Lachnospirales > Lachnospiraceae > Claveliimonas > Claveliimonas acetigenes. The sequence goes on along the minus strand of CABIYE010000004.1, from coordinate 28,314 downwards.
TAATCTTAGAAAAATCTATATTCCAGATATCTATATAGCTCCGGCCTGATATCTGTCTTCGTATTCGTTAGGCGATAAATAGTTAAGCGAACTGTGAGGTCTTTTGTTGTTGTAATAGTCCATAAACTTGGAAATATGTTTTCTAACCGTACTATATGATTTGCCAGCTTCATTTAATAAAATTGCATCTTTTAGAGTCCTGTTGAATGATTCGAGTGGCGCATTGTCTGTTGGTGTGGATGGCCTAGAGTACGAGTGAATTATATGATGGTCTTTTAGATATTTGTTATATGTGTAGGAAATAAAGTTAGAGCCACGGTCAGAGTGTAGGATAAGGCCAGGCTTTATATCTCTATTTTGTATAGCTGCTACGAGTGTACTTTTAGATAGCCTTGTACTATTGTTAGGACTAATGCGTATGGAAAGCACTTTTCTTGAGAATAAGTCCATACATATACATACCCAATAGGGTCTCTTATTTATATATACGAGAGTCGAGTCTGTTAGCCAAACTTGATTTGGTTTCATAACTTCGTAATTTCTAAGAAGTACCGCGCTCCTAGATTAATGATAAAATTAGCGCAATTTCTTATTTTCTCACGGCTTCTACTCTACATACAACCGCAAGGCAGGGCTGTGAGATTTTTGTCTAAAATTGGTGCAAAGTTTCACTTTAAATATAGGCTGAAAAAACTGGTGCATATAGATATACCTTACAGGCACGTCTGACATAATTGGTGCATACGTTTTTCGTATATCACGCAAAAGAGTTAAGCGAAAAAGCAAGCCGTGCGAAAGTTTTTCTTGTATCAAGGGTGACGTCATAAGACAGGGGATCAGATGCGAACTCACCGCAGTGAATCCGCTTTATTTTTTCTTCATGCACTAATCTGTACCTGAATGGCTGCATCAACCACCAGAATATCATCAATCTTTACTTGTAAGAGCGCAGCCAAAACTACCAGATTATCAATCGTTGGCATTGCAGTTCCGCGCTGCCACTTGTAAATTGCCTGCGGAGTTGCAAAACCAAAGACATCCTGTAAATCTCTCACCGACAAACCTGCTGCCTTTCTCAATCTCTCAATATTCTTTCCAGTCGCAACCATATCAATAGTTGGCATCATAAACATAACGTCCACCTCTTTCCGGCCTTCCGAGAAGAACGGTATCTTTGCAATGCCCAAACTCGATTCGCTGCGCTTCTTCCAGGCTTTGCACTACTCAGAGGCCTTAAAATTATATATAGGTTTCATAACATCAATGACATCAACAGATTCACGGATTACATCAATAATATCCTCCAGTGATTTATATGCCATTGGTGCTTCATCTAATGTATTTTCATTAACAGAAGTTGTGTACACTCCTATCATTTCTTCTTTGTACTGATCCAGACTAAGCTCATTTTTTGCTTTGGTTCTGGACATAATTCTTCCTGCTCCATGAGGTGCAGAATAATTCCATTCAGGATTTCCTTTTCCTACCGCAAGAATACTTCCATCTCTCATATTGATTGGAATCAGAATTTTTTCACCTTTATGTGCTGCAATTGCGCCTTTTCTCAGAATCATTTCATCCGTATCAATATAGTTATGAATCGTGTGAAATCCATCTGCTCCTGTCATTCCAGTTCTTTCAAGAATGATTTCTGACATCTTCTCTCTGCTTCTACAAGCAAAACTCTGACAAATCACAACATCATGAAGATAATCCTCAAGATACTTTCCTGACAAATAGCAAAGGTCATCCGGCATAGAAGGCTGACTTTCATAAACCTGGAAATGAAGTTCTTTCAAGGCCTCCTGAATATCTTTCCTTCTTCCCTGTTCTTTGTAAGTTCTGATGATTTCTTCTCTCTTTTCAAAATATTCACCATAGCCGCGATCAAGATTCACTGCCATTTTCTGATAAAGCTCAGCTACCTGCTTACCCAGGTTTCTGCTGCCTGAATGAATGATCAGATACTTGGTACCGTCTTCAGCCTCATCAACTTCGATAAAATGATTGCCACCACCTAAAGTACCCAGGGATCTTTCCAGTCTTCTTGTATCTTTGAGGTTTCTGTAGCATCTAAGTTCTGTCAGATTAAATCTTTCCTGACGTCCCTCCCAAACATTCATTCCAGATGGAATGAAATGACATGCTTCATCAAGCTTTTCAAAATCAATCTCAACTTTTCCAAGATTAACCGTATACATACCGCAGCCAATATCTACACCAACCACATTTGGCACTGCTTTATCCACGATTGTCATGGTCGTTCCAATCGTACATCCTTTACCAGCATGAACATCTGGCATAATACGTATCCTTGAACCGGCAGTCATATCGTAATCACACATTCTGCGAATCTGATCGATTGCTTCATCTTCTATAACTTTCGCATAGCAGATTGCTGTGTTTACCTTTCCTTTTATTTCTAACATTTGATTATTTCCTTCTTTCGTTTCATTTACATTGGACTCAATATTCCGCAAGGAGCGCCTGCGGGGTATCAACTGAACTAACGGAATAAAAAAAATCGCCTACCTTCACCAGATAAGCGATCCTGAAAATCTATGTATCTATTTTACACGGAGTCTTCTTTTATAACTCTTCCATTACTCCCTGCGTTTTCTACACAAATCCCAATAATGCTTCATCTGATCCAAGCGCACAGCATCATAGCCTTGCATATATGCATGCAGTGCTTCATATTTAAGTTCGCTATTAAGATAAAACTTACTGATTATTGTGAACATATCTTTTTCCTTTCCGGTTCTTTCTTCGAAACCGCTTTTAATCTTTCTATAACATAGGATAACACTTTTTTCCACGATTGTAAATTATACTTGTGGTATAAGATTTGTTTCCAATGTCTTTCCAATGTCGGAATCAGCTACTGGTATATGCGACTGTTCTTTTTCATAACAGTTCCGGAACATCCGGATAACCTTCTGCAATTCCACCTACCAATTTATATGTTGCGCTCCCACCTAACGATGCCATTCCATTGTATATTCTTCTTCTGCTGTATTTTCATCTATTTCCTGATTCACAATTTTGAATCCGCGATGCTGATAGAACACTACCGCTCTTATATTTTTCTTATACACATTCAGTTTCAAATGATCCTTTCGCTTCATAACGGTGCGAAGCAGTTCTGTTCCGATCCCTTTTGATTGTTCCGTTGCCTTTACAAAGATCCCGGCTATATAAGTATCTGTCAAACCGATAAAACCCTGAAGCTCCTCATTTTCTTCTGCCACAAATACTTCTGCTTCAGGAATCAGTTTTCCGACCATATCATAATTCTTTTTCCAATAATCTGCTTCTATAAAAGAATGGCTCTCTATATTTGCATGAAGCCATAAGGACATTACTTCATCGATATCTCTTGTTTCAAATCTTCGAATCATTTTCTTGTACCATAATTACAAATCTTTCCTTTCGTCAAATCATAACTTTCCCCGATCATTCGCCGGATATCTTTATCCGTAATAGATCCATCCAGAATAATAGAATTCCAGTGTGTCTTGTTCATGTGATAAGCCGGGACAACAGATTCAAAAGCATTTCTCCAGAATTCTCTCCATTCCGGGTCACATTTTACATTTATCCATACATATCCGTCTTTATCATAAATAAGAGCAAAGGTCTTCTTATTTTTCTTATGACGCATAACACACCAATTATCATCATGAAAAGGATAGTCTTCATATACATCTTGAAATGAATGGCAATATTGTATTGCCTCCTGCCTTGTCTGCATAGTTTCCTCTCTTTCTACAATCTCTTTTGCCACTTCGCCACACTCTGTAGAAATCACTTTTCAATTCACTTATAATCACCTTGCCCATTATACCAACTATTCTTCTCATTAGAAATACTTAATTCCAATCAAATATAATTCCAAACCTTAGATACCTGCATTATTACTTCCGTCACGATTATCACTCAGTGTCTTCAAGATCATTTTTTCATACACAGGAACAACAAAAAAAGCGGTTCATGATATAGCATTTTCTGCTAATCATTACCGCTTTATTTGCTACCATCCCCTCGCAAGCGGGAATGATAAACAATATTCAATTGACCAGATTTCTATTATTACTATACAATGTTATTGTCGATTTGTCTATGGGGTTTCGACTACAGAAATATATCTCCTTCTTTCTGATATAGCAACGCTATCCATATTAAGAATGCTTCTCCAACCACCAGATCAATATGCCGACAAACGGAATTTTATCATCATCCATTGATTTAATCTGTTCCAGTTTTCTTCTGCAATATGGTTTTATATCACCGGCCGGATGTTTTTCTTTGATATTCATAATCAAAGCATCAAGTACCTGTTTACGATTTTCTGGTAATGAAACAACTTCTGAATTCAGATTTAATCTCTCATTTAAATCCTCATCAATTCGTGTATCCGTAGACTTAATCTTTCCATTATGTGAATATGTAATGCTGTGTAATGTTTTTGAATTACAGGGATTTACGGTTAACTTATCGTTTCCTCTTTTAGCATCACATGTCAGATTTCTTTCATCACCACAACCACGATTTCCCGAACAAACGGCCAGCATATTTCGATAATCTAATCCCTGTCCATAATCTTCGCCACTATCTGGATTTCTCGGAAACCAATGTTCTATGGTTGCACCTTGAACACCAATTGGTAACTTTCTTTTTTCCGGAATACGTCTCATACAATACGCACAAAGATGCCCTTGCTCGTGTAATAGATGATCTAATACAATATTTTTCAAATGACTATCCATATTTTCATATGAAGCATCCGGTAATTGGCGATATTCCACTAATTCTTTTGGTTCTCTGCCTTTCTTAATTTCTATCATGGTTGTCACCTCATAATTGCTCTAATTCCAATCGTACCCGGCAGGCATTTACTTCGCCATCATTATTTCCCAATAATTCTTCTAATCGGTTCAATTTTTTCTCTGCTCCTGCATAATCATCTGCATCCAGCAATTCATAGAACTCACCAAATAACTGTTTGACATCATGAGGTCTTTCAGATACCTCCATGACTTCTCTGAGAATGGTATTAACATCTTTTCCATAGGTTTCATCCGGTGCCGTAATAATTTCATCATCTTTTAATATAATCAGACTGTCACTATCTACAGAATTTATTACCGCAGGTGCATGCGTACTCACAATGAATTGAACTTTAGGGAATATCGAAAGAAGATCTTTTAAAATTCTTTGCTGCCAGGATGGATGCAAATGAAGATCCACTTCATCAATTAAAACAATTCCTTCGGTTTCTTCTAAAACATGATTCAGTAACTGAGGATTCAAAATCGCCATACGGTATGCAATATCTGCGATCAAACTGATCGTACACCGATAACCATCACTTAATTGTGTCATTGGTATACGTGCATAGTGACTATTTAGATCCTTATATATTACGTCAATTTCTTTTGTATCCAAATTATATTGCACTTTTACATCTGAGTACCCGGTAATAGATTGGAAACATTGTTCCATTGCCTGACAAACAGCAGTAAATTCCGGAATTGACTGGTTTCTCTGGTACTGTTGAATTGTCATTTTCTGAAACCACTTCATCATTAATTTATCATTTGCTGCCCCATCAAGACTATCAATATAGCCATTGCTTCTGGTATTCTTTTCAAATGTATCATTCTTTTTTTCTCTATGCTGATCCCATAAACGCCCTGTTCCATAATAAGAAATAATCGGAAGTTTTAAACTAATATCGCCATTTCGCATTCGATCCTGATATTCTGCCGCAATAGCAGTGATTTCTTTCGCATTAGCCAGACTTCCTCGTCCTTTTGCAGAATTCAGCGTTCTTGCCCACTTTATATTTTTTTCGTTTACTGTACCTTCTGCAAATATTTCTACTGGAAACTGCGGTTGAACATCCACAACACTTCCAATATCAAAATATTTATAGTAGGCATCATCTTTCTTAATGCCATAGTTTGTCAATCCATCCATAGCAGATGTCAGCGTCCCGGCTGCAATTGTTGCTGCTTCCAAAATTGTTGATTTTCCTGCCCCATTTCCACCAACAATTACTGATAAACGATTTCTAAAATAAACTTTCAATTTTTCAAATCTTCTGAAATTATGAAGTACGATTGAATTTAAAAACATATGAAAACTCCTTTCCTGGAATCAATATATAATCCCTTGTTAATATAATGAATCATTCATAGTCTCTGGAAGTATATCCATGATTTCATCAACTGTACAATTCATTTTCCTACAAATTCGAACAATAATTTCCATTGAAACATTTTCATTATGGGATAATTTTGCAAGTGTATTAGCACTAATCCCAACCTCTTTAGCAAACTCCGTCTTTTTCATTCCTTTGTCAATTAATAATTTGAACAGCTTGTTATAGCATACATCCATGTTATTTTCTCCCGTATTATAATGATCTATTACAATTACCTCTAATTGAATTAGTATAACACAATCTCTTCTCGATTACCATGAAAATATTGGTGATTGCAAATATTTTAATTCTGTTATACAATTTCCATTCTCCTCTTATCCACTGGAACTTTCCTGAAATGCTTCGTAATAAACTTCTTATCAAAATCTCCTTCATTTTGCTATCAAATGATGGACATTTCACTATAATTATTTCATCGTCTTCGCCAGTGACGTGAGTAGCGCCACCATCTCAGGATTATTAAGAACCTTTGCAAGCAGTTCTGCATCCACGCCATCCGGAACCGCCCTGTACTGCCTTGATATCTCCGTCATTCAGTTTCAGCTTATACGTAACACTACTATATCTCAGACTGTGGAAGACCACCGGTGGGAGATTATGCTCCTTGTTCAATTGATTCAATGGCTTTCTGATGGCACCATCACCCTAAGGAAGTCCAAAAGTACTTGCCATGACCAGGTTATAATCCAGATATTCATCCCCCAGGATTTCTTTTGTATCTTTATGAGATAAAGGAAGCTCCAGTGGAGGTTTCTTTGACTTAGCTATAGCTAATGAAATATTCTATTGTTTCAGCTAACGAAAATCACTTCAAATTAGCTGGAAATTCATTCTCGTCCTGCTTTTTTTCATCTCATTGAAAACAAAAAAGCGGTTCATGACATAGCATTTTCTGCTAATCATTACCGCTTTGTTTGCAACCGTCCCCTGCGGGAATCGAACCCACAGCTAGCGCTTAGGAGAGCTCCAACCTATTGTCACTCTCTGTCAATCTGAGGTAAGGTAAACCCATATGGGACACTATTAAAAACTGTTTCCGATTCAATTTGAGTTATTCTGAATACCCCCTCTGTCAAGCTCTGTAAAGCTCTGAAAGTTAGCTGATTGTTTGCTCCAGCTAATAATTGGGGAATGCCTTGATATTACCATCGACATCTGTTATATGACCACCATGCTTCGTACGTTCGATCATGGTAAACAGTATTCAATTAAACTTCCTATCGAAAGCACAAGATATTTTCTTGTCTATAAATAATATAACGCATACGAGACGGTTTGTCCATGCGTTTTTGACTGGCAAATTTTATTCAGTAAAAATATCTGTAACCTTTTTTGTAACTGAATCTCCATCATTCCATCATCAAATGATGGAGATTCCAATAGATATGATGGAGATAGACTAATTACTTCATCGTCTTCGCCAGTGAATTGAGCAACGCCCGCATCTCCGGATTTGCCAATACTTTTGCCAGAAGTTCCGGATCGACTTCATCAGCAACAGGTGCATTATTATTTTCCAGCTGTACATGCATCTGTGGATCCAGATTCTTTTTCTCATAAAATGCTTCTTCAAAAAGCTCTGCATTTTTCCTTCGGTCATCATCCAGGATATGAGAGTACACATCCGTAACCATATTGACTTGAGCATGGCCGGAATCACCCTGTACCGCCTTGATGTCTCCACCATTCAATTTCAGCTTATAAGTAACGCTGCTATGACGGAAACTGTGAAATACAACCGGTGGGAGATTATAGTCCTCGATCAGTTTCTTTAAAGGACCACGGATTGCTCCATCTCCGAGAGGAAGACCAAAGGTACTTGCCATAACCAGGTTATAGTCCATATATTCATCACCAAGAATTTCTTTCATTTCATCTTGCTCAACTTTCCAGTCTACCAACATATTAGCGACACTCTTTGGTAAGAATATCTTACGTACACTACTTTCTGTCTTCGGTGTTTTCAGAATACGGACCGTAGAATTCTTCTTATGATTTGTCGGAAATACCAACAACACATCTTTTCCATCCAATGCATTTAAAGATTCTTTTCTTATACGCTGTGATTCTTTGTTGATGAAGACATATGCACGGTTTTCTTCAATTGCCTCAGGAGAAATATCTACACAATCCCAGGTAAGACCAAGCAGCTCACCAAGTCGCAGGGAACATGAGAAAGATAGATTAATTGCGAGCTTTAATCGTTCATCTTCACAGACACTGAGCGCATACATCAATGTATCCGCTGTCCAGATGTCTCTTTTTTGTGATTTATGTTTTGGTACAGTCGCATGGGTGCAAGGATTCTTCTCCATCAACTCCCATTTCACTGCCTGTTCAAAACAGTTTCTAAGCAGCTTATTAATATCCCTGACCGTACTGGAAGATACAAATTCATTTCGACTGGTTTTATTCAATGGATTGATAACTGCACGTCTCTTCAAAAGACTCTGATAATATCTTTCGATGAAACGGGTATTGATCTCTGAGAGTTTCGTATCACCAATGATCGGAAGAATATAGTTATTGATAAGAGAGACATTTCCTTCATATGTAGAAAGCGCCCAGTTTTCTTTGCCATAAAGTGCAACATATTCTGTAATAAGCTCGTCCAGTGTTTTGCATTTACGGACGACAAATGATCCCATCTCTTTTTTATATTCAATTTCTTTTTTTCTTCTCTTTGCTTCGGCTTTCGTTTCATAGGTTTCCCACTTCTGTTTCCTCTCACCTTTTTCATTCGTATAAGAATAGATTACATTAAATTTTCCGTTTCGTTCTCTTATAGATGCCATATTATTGCATACTCCTTTCCAAATCTCTTTGCTCCATCCAGTCCTCAAATTCATCCCGACGGATCCTAACTCGACTGCCAACTTTTATTACTGTGAACTTTCCTTTATCCGCCCACTTGTTAATCATGCTTCTGCTGACCTTTGCCAGATAGGAAGCTTCATCAAAAGTAAGATACTTTATATTTCCATTGCTTCCTCGTATTCCGGTCTGTGATAATTTCTTCCGCCGGAAATTAGCCAGGGCAATATTTTGTTCCTGTGCAAGTTCTTCATAATCATTCGATGGATCCAGCTTATACCGATCCTGACCTTCCAGGAATTTTCGAAAACTCTCTTTTGTGATCCTTTTCTTTTCTGCAATCACAATGAATTCAAAAAAATGACTATACTTTGGATTATCAAGAATTGTATATACTGCGCTTCTGGTTGTTCCAAGCAGCTGTGCCATCTCAGGCATCGTAATTGTTGCATCTTCCAGAAGAGCGTCTTTTTTTCTGTCTTCCTTTGTTCGATACCGGGACTGGCTTTTATACCAGTTCTGAAAAGATTCTTTTGGTATTCGTTTCCAGTAATCGACAATAACAGCTTCCATTTGATTTTTCTTGAGTAAATCATAAACAAGATACTCATCAACACCCAACAGATCCGCAACTTCCTTAACGGAATAGGACCAGGATTTCAATTCTTTCCCTGGTTCTTCTCCGGTAACTTTATGGTATTTAATCTGATTGGCGTACCATTTTTCAAAGCTGGCAATATTGATTCGTATCTTTCCAGCAATCTCTTTAGATTCAAAAACATTTTTATGCACCAGCCAGTATCGATCTGTCTTTTTTAATCCCAGCAGCTTTCCCATTTCCGGCACGGTCATCCAGGTTCTCTTTTGTGTCGGACGCCGTTTGTAAGGACTGTCTTCTGATATCTTTGAAATGATCTCTTCAACATCGTCCATTTCCGGAACTTCTTTTTGTTTCATAATTGCTGTTGCCATTTATTCTTCACTTCCTGTCTTTTTTAGTGTTAGTTTTTTTTCTTATATCATATCTCAAATCCAGATAAAAATTTAGGATGTCGATTGCAGACAAAATCTGCCTGATCAACACCCTGTTTTTTATTGTTCCAAGTTATCGAGCCAGTCATCGAAACTCTTCTTAGAGATGCGATACTTTCCGCCATCCAACTGGATCCACCGGAATTCCTTTTTCTTTAAAAGGTTATAAATAGTAGGTCTGCTGACTCCTAAGATTTCCTGTAACTCTTGAACTGTATAACATCTTTTTTCTGACATTTCTTTATCCTCTTTTCTTTGAAATATGAAAGAAAAATTATCCCTTCATATAACGAAACGCTCAGAGCATGTTTTACAGTGGTCAAAAGCAAATTTTTTTACTTTTTTCTTACGAGTTTTCTTTAATGCAACTCGTAACATTAGATTTTTACATTTTTCATGAAATTAAGTAAAGAAAAAGAGCATATGGAATTGAATCCATACACTCTATGATTACTGGAACTTTATTTCATTTTTAATTCAACAAACTAGAAGTTGTCAGTTTAGAAAACCGGAAGTCAATCAAATAAAGCTTCCCATTTTTCTGATTGCATTGCATTAAAACACATCGCAATTTGTTCTTTATTATTCTTTTCTTCTGCAAGTTCTGGAAGCTCATCAATTCCAAAATAATCAAAACCTGTTGTTTCAATATTCGTTTTAAATTGACCGCCCGTCACTTCACATTGCATAAAAATCTTACATACTTTATACGCATATATTGGAAGATTATGTTTCTCCCTATCTTGAACAGCAATCACACGTTTTACAGTAACATCAAGTCCTGATTCCTCTTTGACCTCCTTTATTGTATTCTCCTCTACGGAAATATCGACATCACACCAACCTCCCGGTAATGACCAAGTACCATTTGCTTCATGAACCAATAATATTTTCCCGTCTTTAAAAATCGCAGCCCTTGTATCTATTTTAGGAGTCTGATATCCTACATCACTGCAAAATAAATTTTGAACTTTTTCTGTAGATATTTCAGTTTTATAGCTTATCATTTCAGCAGAAATTTCTCGGATTCTTTCATATCGTTCTATATCAAATTTGTCCTTTCCATAAAACAAACCACCCTGAGCAATAGCTTGTAATTCTACTGCCCATTTTAGCCATTGTTCGTTTTTATTCATAGATTATCGCTCCTTTAAATTCCGATTTGTTACTCACATGATATCATATTTTTTCTTCAATTGCATTTTCATTGAAAAAATCATTAAAACTTCCAATGTTTAATATAAATAAAGCAATATAGTTGCATCCCTACTCGTATTAAGAGCTGAAAAATAAATATAAATCCTATATTAATGAAGAAGGAATGGAAGAAAAAAGCATCTTTTGAATATAGAATACCTAATATATTTTGTACATTCAAATTATTTATTGGAAACAAATACAAAATTTTGTTACCTACCCCTGTTTTTATCATTTGCACCAGCAATAATGGTAATATATATACCCCTAATGAAACAGCTAATACTGACATAGATGAATGCATAAGAGCTGATATTAACAATGTTACACTCTCAACAAATCCAATACCAACTAATTGCATGACAAGAATTAAAAAGTATATTTGAATATGGTTATATTGCAAAGGGAAGTCAAATAACCCCAACGACAAATTTGTTTGTATGTCTGAATTCCATCCGCTCATATCATACATTGTAGAGAAAACACCTATGTTGACCAATTGAAAAATAATAAATAAACTCACTGTAATAATACTTGTCGCAATCAATTTAGCAAATATCATTTTGTTTCTTCCATATTTTGTAACTAACAGAATCTGATTGATATTTTTAGAATTATCATCTGAAAACACTATGGAAGATACCAATATTGTAATTATGGACAAAAGAGCATATATATATCCAAGTACTCGATATAAATCTGTCCATGGAACATAATTTCCTAATGTCAAAGGAGTATCAAATTTTTTAAATCCAGCCTCGTCCAATGAATATAAATCCACGTCTTCTATTGTTAATCTTTGGCCTTTATTAACCTGTTCAATCATTTCTGAATAAACATTTTCGGCATCTTTTGAAAAAAAAGTATCTCCCATTTCCCAATAAAATGGATAAAAAGGCTTATTAACAACTTTTTGCTCTTCATTCTCTTGGAAATTATTCATAGAATCAGACAGAATCATTTTAACTTTTTCATCTGTAAACTCTCCAGAATATTTTTCATCTATTATTACATCGAGGCTCTTTTCAAACCCCTTTTTCTTATTACTCGCTTCACTCATTGATAGCTGTGAATAGTGATACCCAACAAAAAAAATCCCCAGAAGGACTAAGCATCCTACAACAATCCCACCAAATACAGTTCGGTTTCTCAATATTTTCCCAAGTTCAAACTTAATTAGCGATGTCATACTCTCATTCCCCCTCTCTAAAATAAAACAAATACAAATCTTCTAAAACCGGATCAACTTGTTTCGCATTTGCAAAAGGTTTTTCCCTTGAAATAAGTCGAAGAACAACTCCGTCTTCTCCATATTTACGATTACTTACTGTATATACTTGCTCAATTCGATTTACTTCTTTTTCTGGAACCAGGCATTCCCATACACACTTGTTAATATCTTTCAACAAATATGTTATTGTGCCTGTATTTTCAATTCTACCTTTTTTTAGAATAATGATTTCATCTGCTATATATTCTATATCTGATACAATATGTGTAGACAATAATACTATTTTTTCTGATGCAAACGAACTTATCAGTTTTCTAAATTTAACTCGCTCTTTGGGATCAAGCCCTACCGTAGGTTCATCTAATATTAAAATTTCCGGATTATTGATCATTGCTTGAGCGATACCTAGTCTCTGTTTCATTCCGCCAGAATACTTTCTGATTTTTTTATTTTTCACATCATCTAAGCCAACCTGAATCAATAAATCTAAACATCTCTTTTTTGCTATTTTCCCATTTAAGCCTTTCAATGAAGCGATATACATCATAAAATTTAATCCTGTAAAATCAGGATAGTATCGAAAATCTTGTGGTAAGAATCCAAGAATCGAGCGATAATATTCTGCTTGCAGAGCAATATCTTTATGGTCATATTGTATATTTCCACAATTTGCTCTCATCAGTCCACAAATAATACGAAATAAAGTTGTTTTACCCGCCCCATTAGCACCTAATATTCCGTAAATTCCAGGAGTAAATCGATACGACACATCATCAAGCACAGTTACATTCCCATATTGTTTTGTTATATTATTAATAGTTAATTCCATACTGAAGCTACCTCCCATTTGATTATTTTAGTTTGAGAATATAAGATAATCCCTAATATTGTCGTTGTAATGAAATATGCTATTCCCCAATAAAGCATTCGAATTTCATATATTTTAAAGATATTTGCAATTAAAATAACTGCGACACAAATACTTCCCGATATACACCATAGGAAATAATTATGTAATTGCTTTCTCCATATAGTTATAAGCGAAAATAAAATAATGCAAACAATATTGTATGGAACAAGTACATAGACTAATATCTGATACAAAGGCAAAGATACTATAGATTTAGTCATAAGAGAAAGCAAAATAACAATTACCATATCAATAATGCCAAAAATCAATAATTTCATCATAATATGTTGTCGCAAATCATATTTGAATGTCTGTTCCAATTCCCACATTCCTGTAGTAAAACTTTTGAATAATTCATCTATAAAAAATAAAGCCGAAATGAATATTACACCTGTGATGCATAACATTATTTCACTTATCGGCTGTAAATTTTTAAAATTTAATGCCATAGTTATCCCTGATAGAAAAATGAATAATTGAATTATCCAAGTATGAACATGTATGAAGCGAAAAGTTGACAGGAATAGCTCAAAGTAAGAATGTCGACTCATTCTAAGTCTAATCATTATTTCATATCCTAATTCGATGATTTTTTCACGTCCTTCTATATCACCTTCTAATTTATAACCAGCCAATTTCGATATAATATCTTTTTTATCCATCATAAAATTCCTCTCTTTCTAAAACTTTTTCTAATTTTCTAAGGCCTTGATAAATACGTGACTGTACAGTAGATACCCCCACGCCAGTAATTGTCGCAATATCTTTTACCTTTAAATCGTGATAATACCGTAGTATCACAACCTCTCGTTGTATTTCAGGAAGTAAATCAAGTGCTTTTTGAACCGTTTCTTTTCTCTCATCATGTAATATTTCATCAATCAATGAAGTGTCTAAATCAGTTGTAAAATTATCTGTGAGTTCTATTTGCTCAATATGTCTTTTTTTCAAATAATTATTGCAAGTATTGACAGCCATAGTGTATAGATAATTTTGAAATTTTCCTATGAATCGGTATCTAGGTAAACTTTCTACCAATTTTAAAAAAATATCCTGTGTTAAATCAGAAGCTATATCGCAGTCTCCATAACATCTGCGAACACAATAAAAATACACACTATCATAATATTTATGTACTAAAATATCCCATGCATCAGGATCTCCCATCTTAATTTTGTTTATTATCATCCAGTCTTGTATCATATCCATCACTTTTCTCTTAATTATTCTTCTCTATATATAAACAACTAACCTTAACAAATCATTTAAAAACACAAAAACTTTTTATATTATTTTTATATTTATTTACAATATGATAAACTATTCTTCCCCTCATGGGCAAGGGATTAGGAGTTCCCTGTGGCGGTTAGTATGCAGTAGTTCGATTATCCTGTAAGCGTGAGTTTTCCAAACTTATCGGATTCTTGGTAGTTGCCTTAGTAGCCGTTGGTCTTGTATTCAATGCGTCCGGCGTAAAAGATGTATTGTTACAGTTATTCAATAAGATTATTGGAGCATAAAAATAGTATTGCTATTGTGCGGACATTTGCATATAATAAAGATAGATGGAAATACTACTCACGAAAGGAGATGTTTTATATGGCTACAAAATCAGCAAATTTATATGCAAGGATTGAACCAGATGTCAAAGAAAAAGCAGAAAGTATCCTGTCTACACTTGGTATCCCTGCTTCCAGTGCTATCAATATGTTTTATAAACAGATTATCTTACAGAGAGGACTTCCGTTTGAAGTAAAAATACCATCTGCCAGACCGGTTGATATCAGCACATTATCAGAAGCAGAGTTCAATGAAGAATTGGAGAAAGGATATGCGGATATGCAGGCTGGACGGACAAAAAATGCGAAGAAAGCATTTGCTGACATTCGCAAGGATTATGGCTTATGATATATGAAGTAGAATTATCCGAACAGGCTGACAGTGATTTGAGAGGGATTTTTGAATATATTTCTTTTGAATTACAATCGCCGGAAAATGCAAGCGGACAGCTTGACCGTCTGGAAGAACAGATATTAAGTCTGGATACGATGCCGGAGCGTTATCGAAAATATGAAAAAGAACCGTGGAAAAGTCGTGGACTTCGTGTATTACCAGTAGACAATTATGTGGTACTTTATATTCCAGACAGCGATAAAAAAGTTGTAACAATACTTAGAGTAATGTATGCCGGACGGGACATAGACAATCAGTTAAATCTCCACACAAAGCAATAAAGGATATGATTTAAAGCAGTCTTTCATTTATGATCGACTGCTTTTTTCATATTCAAAATTAAAAAGAAAGGGCTGAATTACGATGGAAGAATGTAGCGTATTGATTGAAACGACCAAATCAGCAGAGGATAACAACGAATTGCTGAACTGGAACAGCAGATAGAGAAAGGACGTGATATAGATGAACGAATCCAGAGAATTAAAGAACGCCGAACAGTTGGAAGAGCTTCTGCTCCTGACCGAGGAGATACAAGAAGAACTGGAACAGAAAGACCAGCTTATCGTGGAACTGAAGACGCAGCTCAACGAATCTCTGATCTTGAACGAGAAATTAAACAAAGAGAACAGAGCCGGGAATATTCAAGCATTAAAGAACGACTTGAAGCTGGCAGACAGAGCATTGCGGAACGAGAAAGAGAAGCTGCGAAGCGCAAACGTCATGATCGGGGAATATCAAAATAAAATACGCTGTTTAACACAACAACGGGATTATGCCCGGACACATCAGAAAATCGTAGAGATACCGGTAGAAAAGCCGGTACTCTATGAAAAATGTGAATCCTGTGACCGGACAGCCTATCAGAATGAAAAAGCGAAATACGGAACACAAAAAGAGCGACTTGCCGGACAGTATAAAGCAAAAACGGTAATGTTCCAAACAACCTTGTTCCTTCTTGCATGGTATTCGCTGACAACCACTCTTTTTCAGGCAGTACAGTCCGATGTGTTCCTTTCCGATTGTAAATCATTCTTCCATGATGCAGCGTCATTCCTACAAACTTTTATCGGTTGGACAATTGATGCCGGGCAATCTGTGGCACAGATTAGCACAAAAATTCCAAATCCTTTTATAGCCGGAATGGTATATTGGTTATTTCTGATATTGGTTGTCGGAATATGTGTGGCAGGGACAGGGATACTGGCGATACTGATAGAAATAAAGGTTATAGAATTATATAAGAAAAACTGTTGGGATGTTATTACTCTACTGATGATACTGACAAGTACTGCTGTCATCATTTATTTTGGAGAAGCAATTAAAAAAGCACTTTCCGTAAATCTTCTATTGCTTTTCGTACTTTCTCAGGGAGTATATCTTGGAATCAGATGTTATTTGAAAAATCGGTTAGGTACCAAGCAATATTGGTGAAAACATGCTAAAAAACGTATAATAGCAGGGGATAAAACATCGTCCCCTACTATTATATAAACAGCGAAGTTTTACCCATCTCTCTCTTTTGAAAGATTCGCTACTTGTGGAACCGAGATATAAGGTTTCGCCTGTGTTCTTTGGTGTATCACTACCACATTTCTCTGTACCGATGTAATCTTTCTGCATACGGAAGCAAGAGATACAATATTCCTTATTTTAAAACATAATTACAATTCCTGTTTGACAAGAACGATCATCATAGAAGGATTGTATTTGTCCCCACTCATAATAATATTCGACGCCTGTCATACTCTTTTTACTGGGAGTACCTAAGCATTTCCTTAAAAACCTATTATTTTCTTCTTGCAACTTTTCTAAGACTGTACCATTCATTGTCTCATATTTCGTAGAATACTTTTTGTCTGCTCGAACCAATTCAATCTTTTTTACTTTTCCATGTCTTCCATAGATTGTAACATAAAACTTCTTATAAAGCCATTTTAAAGGTTTCTTAGAAATCAATATTGTATAAGAATACTCTGTTTGAGCAATCTTAAAATCAATTTCTTTAAATAGGGAAATACTTCCTTTGGGAGTAATTTTATATCCCCCTATTTTTAACATATCTTCCTTTAGCTCATCCTTTATTTGGATAATCTCCATACTTACTATAAAAACAACATAGCCTTCACACACTACAACGGTAACTATTTTTGCCCATAGCACATCTGGAACAAACATGTTCCAAGCTATAACAGGAAGCAAAGCTACTCCTACCGCAGTCACCAGTAGAAGCACCCTCCAAATATAATTTTTCTTTCTTTTTCCTTCATTAGTTAAATTTTCATCATAATAAAGATGACCTGGGGCTTCGAATGAGTTTAATAGAAATTCCTTTAAAAATGACACCAGAACCGCTCCCCAAGAAGATTTCTTTTGTTCCTTCATATTACCCAATCTCCTCTGCTATATGATTATTTTTCATTCTATTTTTTACTTAACTTATACATTAGCAAGATTTTTAGTTATTCTTCTAACAATATTTTTATCCCCGCTTTTTCTGCTTTATGCGAAAAGTCAACAGCAAATCCCCATCCCATCTCTGCAAATTGCCATTTCTTCGTTTTTTTGTAATTTTATAGCTTTCAACTGTAGACACTTTATTTAATTCAGGATATAACTTCTTAAGTGTAAGTATTTGTTTATTTCTGCTTATTTTTTCATTCCATATAATTGTTAATTTAACCTGTTTTCTTTCAAAAAAACCCACCTTACATAAATCTGCATAGCAGGCTTCTGGTATTGATATATCATTGTTTTTTAACATTTTTCTCCTTTATTTAATTTTATAAAAAACTTCTAAGCCCTATTAAAAGAAATATGAAGCCTATTAGAGGAACAGGTATCATACAAATGAGAAACACATTAAATTTTTTCCTTGCTTCATCAGTATTTTCTTCTTTTGTTACTTTTGCTTTTTTCATAACTATAAAAGGGAATATCAGTAATAATAATCCTCCAACTACTGCTAACAATATTTTCATCTTATATATTCCCTCCTTATCTTTAAATAAATATTAATCATGTATCGTACTATATTCCAATCCTAATGCACTTTTTCTTCTACAAATTCTTTTACTATCGCCTATTGATGTATTTTCATATTCACTGTTTGAAACAGTATATATTTCTCTTTTACCATTACAACTTACATATAACTCTCTATCTCTAGTTTTACCACTGCTAATCTTTTTGTCTGTTACAATTGCAATTTCATGAGTTGCCCCATCAAATGTAAATAAAAAATTTATTGGGAAGCTAATTGTAAATGCGATTATAAAAGCAGCAAATACAACTGAAAGTTTACGTCCAAATTTCTGTGGTACATCTGTTTTTAAAGATTTAATAATAAATGGCAGTGCAAGTAAAGCAGTAATAATTGCCGTAATCTTCATATAGTTTCCAAATTCATAATTAAAGAGTTTACTCGTATTCAGGGATAAAAGCATTGCTATTGCTGCACCCATAAATGGTAATTGATACGCCAGTTCTTGTCCTTTTTTTGTGGTGACTTCTATAAATATATATGGATAATATTTTATATACACTGCATATGTAATCATCAAAACCATTATAAATATAACTAACATTGTTTTGCCACCAATAAAAAATGCTACCGCATCAGCAATTATTAGAATCCAACCTAAAGCTTTTAAAAATTGCTTTGTTTTTTTACGCTTTTCTTTTTCTATTGTTTTTGACATATTTTTGATAGTTGTATTCTCATTACATATAGATTTATAGAAATTCTTTTCTATCCAGTTTAAAGCAGGTACATACTTTGATACATCTTTGTTCTGTTCAACTAACTCACCAAAATCCACAAGATCTATTTCATGTTTTATAAGTGTATCATATAAAATATCATAATTTACATACACTTGCTCCAGAGTAACAAGTCTATTGTACATCTTATCAATTAATATGACATCTGTTCTACCATTTAATGGAATCATTAAAATACAACGAATATCATTATATTTTATATGCTGAGTTTTCTTAACCAGATAGCTAAATACAATTTCATCTTCATTTACTACAATTATTTGTTTCTTGTATGCCAAAATTAAAGCAATACCTAAAAATACAAAAGGCATAAAACATATCGCAACCCCCATATTTCCTGTAACAAATGTTACCAGTACGATTATTAAAAAAAGAACTGTTGTTACTATTCCTAAATTTTTTACAAATTTACTTAATCTAATGACATTATCCATAAACTCAATCTCCCTATATGATTCACATTTTTCATTTTTTACGTTCTAATTTCTTCTTATCCTTTTTTATTTCTGCAATCTTTACTTGCAGCCAGTCCACATTTCTATTTCGGGCAGAAATTTTAGCGATTTTTTTCTGATTTTTATATAAAATAAGAGCTTCTCCAAATAAATTCTTTTTTCTTTTCATCTGGGTAATATCCGTTAATCTTATTTTACAGTTCTTCCTTAAAAATCCATTTCTATATAGCCATCCATCCTTGACAATTGTTTTGTCCATTAAAACATAAAATAAATTTCTAATTATCTTTTCATAAGTTCTTATAACACCGATATATCCCTATTTTACAGGCTTTATCGGTGTTTTCTTTTTGGCAGATACTTCTTATAACCACTCATAAATCTGCATTCTTACTAAGTCCGTTTTCTTTTGGAAATATTTTTTCAATGTCACGAAAGCGGTTTGCACAGAATATATGTGGTAAAATATTCCAAGCGTGAATGGAATGGTCGCAACCGCTGTTTGTTATTGTGAGTTGTCCCCATGTTACTGCCGAATTGAACGCATTATTTAAATAGCTCATATCCTTTTCTTGTAATGCTAAGTAACTTCCTAAATAAACAATCTTTTTTCCGAAATTTTCATGCAATAATTTCAGCCATATAATAATCTGTTCTTCTGGCTTTTTACTTTGACAGTATTTCGTATACTTCTTTAATCGCTCATCAATATATGCGTTCATGTTGGCATATCCAAACATTTTATCCACATTTTGTAAATATAGTTTGATAAGTTCCTTTTTTTCCATAGAGTACCTCGTTTCACTTATAAAATTTTGCTATTTGCTACATAAATGCTTTCAATCCCATTAGAATAAGTATAATAGCAATATATACACCCCACTTATCCCAATTATAAGTGTCATAATAAAATTGAAAACAATACAAACTTTCTTCTGATTTAAAGAAAAATGTTCAAATTTTTCAAGGTTGTATTGACGAATATAACTTTTAGTAATTATGGAATAAATTGAATAACCAATAGCAATGATACTTGAAATAATAGCAATAATATCAGTCATTTTACAATCCATATCTTCCCTCCTAAAAAGTTTGCATATCATTACCACAAAAATTAAAATATTATAATGTTTAAATTTATTGTTTTTCTTTTGTGAAATAGATACTTTTTATATCACATCTTATAAAATGCGGTTTTGCCTTGTAAATACAGCGTTTTCCGCCTGTTAGTGTATAGTGTCTTTTGTTTTTTGTGCCCCCCTTGTTAGATAACGGGGGCTTAATCTTCGCTCGCCACAGGCTCGCTCACAGACGAAGTAAACCAGCCACTTGCAAGACATGGCAGAAAAATCTGAAAGATTTTCCTGCCACCGTGTCTGGATCACTCCGTCTGCCTAACTAATAATATAGTATTATGTAAAAATGTCATTTTATTTAGGTACATCTACCGAATAGCTTAAACAGTCACCTCTTTTGTTACTTTGTAAGTCATTGTAATACCATAGATACATGACTCTGTCATATACATTGATTTCAATTACACCGTCCGGTTTTTGTCCTTCTACTTCCAATGAATAGATTTCTTTATCATGTGCATAGCCGTAAACAAAACGCTTGCTTGGATAATCGGGGTTTAAGTCTTGTTGGAAATCACTTAATTTCAAAGAAGAGTGAATAAGCTCTGTAATATCATCTAACAAAATTCTATCTCGTTTCGTTGTAACCGGTGTAGCATTTATAAATGCGTATTGTGTATGCCCATTCTGTATCTGCTTTTTACAACGAGCCATTACTAAGCCTTGAATATCATCGTTATCATTTCCAGCCCGATAGAAAATCGTATCATATTTTTTGCCTTGCCATATATGCAAGGTTTCATCAACATGATTAAGAAAATCAGCAGGAACCGAAAGTTCCTCATTTTCAGCATTCAAAGTGGAAAGTTGAATAGCTTCTTCAATCGTGTCATAATATACAAGCTTGGCATTATTTTTATCATAATCATTTATCGTAAATTCCACGTATTCATTATCTTTATTTTCTTCTTCCGGAACATAAGTATAACGACCATTTTCAATATGGTCATCATATTCAACATCAACAAATAACCCAATCCCTATCAGAGCTACAAAAATCAAAGAAATCGCTCCAATTATGATTAACATTATTTTCAAAAATTTTTTCATGGCATACACTTCCTTAATCACTTCAAGTTTATCTATTATTATTTATCATATTATATCATTAGAAAATTGAGTAGTCATCACTTTTCTAGTATCTGTCAGAATATTTTTTATTCCATAAATTATCAAGAGTGTAAACATTGCTACGCAACAAGCTCTTGACAATTCATGTCCTAAAAAATGATTAATAATCAAGCAGAAAAAGAATAGTTATACTGTATTACAGCAACAAAAAAGACATCTCATATTCTGTATGAAATGCCAATTTTGCCTTTATTTATGCTGTTTTCTCTGTCGTATCAAGGTTCTTTCATTCGTAGTAAATTAGTGGTAAAATTCTTTTATTTTTTGTTTCATATTGCTTAAAATCCCTGTGTTTATGCGGATAATTCGATTTTTACTCTTTTTGGGATAAAAACTGCATCACAATATCGAACCAAAATATAAAAATCAATTTTATCTCTTTATCATAATTATATACATCAACTAACCACATTGTAAAGCAAAAAGCAAGCCATTTTCAGACTTGCTTTCCACCAGATTACTGCACCTTATTGCCAAATCATCTCCTTATTCAAAATTCCCTTTTCACACTCTTGTATAGTATTTATTTGCTACCCATTCCATCTGTTTATCTGCCTTCAACTCTTCCTTAATCCCCTGTGTCTATTTCATTTGCTCTACAATTGACTATTATTCCAGCGATTATATAAAAACCATAACCAATACAAAATATGGAAACGGTGCTTCTAACTATACCGCTAAAGCCTTTCGCCATTATCCCGAAAATAGTACTCCAGCAGAGAAATAGCGCCAGCAGACATAAAAAACTCGAACCCCTTGTAAAATGGGCATCAGAAGTTTTCTACCCGTTATTCTTGTTCTATAATTCAAGTGAATCTTCTGAATCTATCCACATCTGTAAATTGCCATCGAGATATAATCTTGCATATTCTAAAGGCTCATCCACAGCCAATGAAGTAAGCGCACATTCTGATCCATATGTGGTTTTTAAATCTTTTTCAGCTCCCCAGCAATCAATGCGAAGCATATATCCAACACTTATGCTTTTCTCTTTTTTTCATTCTATCACAAGCTCACCATTAATCATCATTTTTTTGATATTTTTTCTTTTCCCCCACTGTAAAACAGGCTCTCAGCGTTTCGTTATATAGAGGGGTACACATACAGAGCAAGATCCACCCATGTTTAACAGTATTGCCGTTTGGCATCCTGTTCTCCTATGGGATTTATCTTGATGGGGATCTCCCCATACCCTCTTAATAACAGACGTTTCACTTGTCTGTTGGTTCCACCTGAAGGTGTTCACGGCACTATTTCTAATATCGGAAGGGACAGCCGATATTGAAATACGTGGACTCCCGGCGGGAGGAATAGTCTCAGCGGAAGGAGGAGTATGAGAACAAAAAACAAAGATAAAGAACTGAATCACAGACATTTTATAGGATTACGTCTTACAGATGTCGAACTGGATTTATTAGACCAAGGCGCTGCTTGTTTATCTATTAGCCGATCAGAATATCTGAGAAAACTTCTGCTTGAGAATCAAATCAATCATCAGATTGAAGTTGTTGCAGACATGAATGACCTCAGAAAACTGGTCAGTGAATATGGAAAGATTGGATCGAATCTCAATCAGATCGCCAAGCATTTTAACAGTGGTGGCAGTCAGTCACGTGCTATAGAAAACGAAATCCATCAGTGTATCACGGACTTATTCCTATTGAGAAAAGAGGTACTGAAACTGGCAGGTGGTATGAATGGCAATCGTAAAACACATTAAAAGCAGAAATGCAAATTACTCAGCTGCTATCAATTATCTTCTGTTTGAACATGATGAAAAAACCGGGAAAAAGATTGTAGATGAATCCGGACGAAGCATCTTGCGAAAAGAGTTTTATATGGATGGGCTGAACTGTGATCCGATGTCTTTTGACAAGGAATGTGAACTGACAAATGCTCATTTTCACAAAAATAAAAAACGTGAAGATATCAAAAGTCACCACTACATTATCAGCTACGATCCGAGCGATGTTACAGAAAACGGACTTACCGGACCAAGAGCACACGCAATCAGTTTGGAACTTGCAAAGCAGATGTTTCCCGGATATCAGGCACTGGTGGTTACTCATACCGATGGGCACAATGAGTCCGGAAATATCCATACCCACATCGTCATCAACAGTGTGCGGAAGACTGCAGTAGAAAGGCAGCCTTATATGGATAAACCACATGAGGAAGCCGCCGGTTACAAGCATCGTTCCACTGATAAATTCATGAACACTTTTAAGAAAACAGTCATGGATCGGTGCCAACAGGAAGGACTTCACCAGATAGATCTTCTTGCTCCGGCTGAAAGAAAAATCACTCAGAAAGAATATATGGCACAGAAACATGGCCAGCAAAAACTGGATGAGATCAATCAAAAAATCATCGAAGATGGTCTCAAACCAACATCCACCGTGTTCCTTACACAGAAAGAATATTTGCGAAATGCGATTGATGAATGCGCTGCCACATCCAATAGTTTTGATGAATTCCAATCTAAACTTCTGGAACTATTTCAGATCTCTGTGATTGAGCATCGTGGCAGATACAGCTATCTTCATCCTGATCGACAGAAGCGGATTTCTGAACGTGCACTGGGAACACGATATGGAAAAGAACACCTGGAACAGACCTTCTTACGCAAGGATCCATTGGCCATTCTCTACGTCAGATCTCACCTGTGCCTGGTTGTAAATCTCCAGACAAATGTGAAAGCAATGCAGAGCCCGGCTTATGCTCATCGGGTAAAACTTTCTAATCTGCAGCAAATGGCAAATACCATTATCTATGTGCAGGAACATGGATTTGATACGCAGTCAGATTTGAAAAAAACACTGCTTGCATCAAAGCAGGAATTGAAAGAAATGCAGACACAGTTTGCTCAGCATCGGTCCAATCTAAGGACTCTCAATGATCAGATCCGCTACACCGGACAGTACTATGCAAACAAGGAAGTTTATTCCCAATTTTCAAATGCAAAGTACAAAGGAAAGTACCGGAAAGAACATGCGAAGGAAATTCAGAAATATGAAGAAGCCAGAGATTGGCTGAGATCCTTTTATCAGGATGGAAAGATGACAAGCCTAAAAACCCTGACTTTACAAAAAGAAAAACTGCAACAGCAGATAGCTTCCGAAGAAGAAGCAATAAGCAGCTTGAAAGAAAAATTAAAAGATCTGGACACTGCCGATCAGAATGTTGATGCCATTCTTCAGATGCAGATACCAGAACCAGTAAGATCAAAAAACAAAGATCTCGAACGATAACTATCACAAAACAAAGGAGGAACTATCACATGACACAAGAAGAATTTAATATTGTATTTGAACTTCAGATGAGAAAGTGTGCCGATATTCTGGCACATAAAAAGAAAGAATATACCGGTGACAATATTGACCGCCTCAGTGCATTCAAGATTGCTGCCGCCTTACAAAACTGCGATCCAAAAGCAGCACTGGCCGGTATGATGTCGAAACATGTCGTATCCCTTTACGATATGTGTTATTCCACTCTGTTACATTTTGACATGGAACAGTGGGATGAAAAAATCACAGACTGCATCAATTATCTGATCCTTTTAAAAGCTCTGGTAAAGGAGGAACAGGCCTATGGATCACATTGAAACAGCTATCTTAAACTGCTATGGAATCCGGGAAGCAGAACAGAATATGGTCTTTGCTGCCAGACTCACACAACACGGTCATACGATCCAGAACATGGCAGATCTGATGGATCTTTACCGTCAATCCTACAGTCAGAAGACTGTAGAAAACATTGCAGGGCTTCCGCATCCAACCGTGCAGAAATTCATGGTCATTACCGTAGCTGTTGTTGGTGCAAGCAGACGCTTCCTGGCACAGATCACAAGACATCAGAATGAAGTAAAGTACATGAGTGCATCTCTGCAGTACAGCAATTATTCCGGTCATGCTGCATTTGCTATTCCATATGGAATCATGAAAGCAGATAAAGAAATCCAGGATATTTACAAGAAAAGCTGTCAGTCAGATCTGGATCATTATGCAGAGCTTTGTGCCTTAGGCATTGATCATGATTCAGCCGGATATGCCACACCTCAGGGACTTCGAAACGTACTGATCATCAGCGCGACACCTTACCAGTGGAAGCATATGATTGGTCAGAGAACCTGCAGAAGGAATACGGATGAAACCAGGATTGTGATGCTCTATATCTGGCAAAGATTGTACAAATTAAGCCCGATTCTTTTTGCACCAGATCTGACCGGTCCATTCTGTCAGAGAGGAAGCTGCATGGAAAAACAGATGTCCTGTCAGAATCCCATTTCAAAACTTTGGATGCCTGCAGATATCTTAAAAACAGATTATCCATTGCTGATCCGGAAGGAGATGAGCAGCCATAAAGATTAAACTGATTGACTTTGGTCTGAAAGCAGATCATCATCCATTCCGGCCACATGAAAATGATGCCGGTGCTGATGTATTCATGCCTTATGATTGCGTATTAAAACCAGGCGAGGTTGCAAGAATTCCGCTTGGATTCGGTCTCATCATCCCAGATGGATTTGCCGGATATGTCTTTCCACGAAGCAGCATGGCAGCAAAAGGACTGGTATGTGAACTTCCACCGATTGACTCCGGTTATCGTGGTGAAATCCATGCCATTATAAGCAACGTGAGCACATCTTCTCAGACCATTCATAAAGACACACGCGTCGGTCAGCTGGTGATTACACCGGTCGTGATCGCAGATTTTGTCCTGGACCTTGGTGAAGAACGAGGAACTGGGGCATTCGGAAGCACAGGAGAATAATACTATGATTACATTTGGAAGAAAATTAAAACACTTAAGACAAAAAAATCATCTCACCCAAAAAGAACTTGGCATGGCTGTTGGATTTCCCGACAGCTGTGCTGATGTCCGGATTGCTCAGTATGAGAGTGATGTCCGAAAGAGGATCTTATGAAGCTCTTCGCATCAACACTCGGTGTTCCGGTTGAACTCTTTACCGTACCGGTACTCTCAGAACCCAGGGAGTATGAGGCGGCGGAGTATTGGAGGTATGAGTTAGGGGCGGAACTAGATTAAGTGTCGTATACTGTAATGAGGCAACGGATTATCCGCTGCCTCTCTTTTATCATTTTAGGGGTAATAATTGAAAATAACCTGTATTGAGCAATCCTCTTTTTCTGCGCTTTATCTACATATCTATATATTTCACTTTATTTCTGTTCCATCGATAAGAAGCACATATTTATCCGGATTATGAACAAGATCATAATCTTTTCCATATTCAATCGGTCTAAATTCTATTTGCATAATGGATTCGCCATTTTCGATATCTTCTTTCCAAGAATATACGGTCATATCAAGGCTGGTTGCATATCCATGATCTGTAGAAAATTTTATTGAATGAAATGAATTCTCTTTGTACATTTTTAAAAGCAGTCTTGCAAATGCTTCTTTATCAGAAATATTTTTTCTGTTAGCAACTACTGTAAAATTTTCATCTCTATTCATAGAAAAACTGCCAACTACATCTGGCTCACCTTCTTTATACTTTAATAAGCTTTTTCCAATTATCATTCCAACAATAATCGAAAAAACGATAGCAACAAATACAAGTGTTATATTATTTTTCTTCATTTTATTAAGTTCCTTAGAATTATATAGTTGAATTAAATCTGTATTTCAAATAAAACGCCTACAAAGTGGGCGTTTTATTATCTTAATACTATTTAATTTTTTTCATTTCTTCAACAAACTGTTCTTGTGTAATTCTCGCATTTAATACATTTTTTCCTAAAAACAATTCATCTTTATCACATGTAGCAAAACATGATTTTACCCAATTAACTTTTTTATTTAATTTTAAATAATGTATGAAACCAGATAAGGAGAAAACGTAAATTGTGTTAATGATAGCAGACATGAGTATGGAGTGAATATCTTATTTGGAGGAAAAACAAATGGTACAATCAATCTTTGAGGAAATGGGCGGCAGATACGAACGGCAAGGCGAATACATTTTACCCTGCCTTACCATACCACCCGAAAAGGAACAGTCGATAGACTTATTCGGACGGCGGCACTTGGACTATCTGCGGGAGTACCGCAAAATTACATACACCAATCTTCTCACAAGCGGCAGGCTCAATGCTTACCTTGCCGACATTGACAGACAGGCACAGGAACACTTTGAACGGCTCATAGAGGGCATGAAGCAAGCACAGGGCATAACGGAATGCCTAAAGGAAGAAAACGCCTTAGAATGGACTGGAAGAACGAATAACATAAGGGCTTGTGCGAGGGAGATTGTGGAAAAGGAAATTATTTTTGCATAAACAGATGATTAGTGGCAGGGGGAAATCCTGCCGCTTTTTCTGCTTTAGTTTGTCAGCTTGACAAATAAAGGGTTAAGGAATATAATTAGATTCAGTATTATACAAGGAGTTAATAAATATGCGGCAAGGTATTCTTAA
>CABIYE010000003.1:108894-227190 GCA_902362865.1 Clostridiaceae bacterium | reverse complement strand
GGTAGTGTAAAGTAGTCTATGAAAAAATGGAGCTGAAAAAATGGCTCCATCGGAACCTTGAAAATTGCAGATATATTAGCTTTTGGCGGTGTCCACCACCCTTGACGGCACACCAAAACAATGCTCTGAACGTCTTACCGACGGCGAAGAACTCAAGAACAGATAGGTTTCTCCGTCTAATTCACAGCATTATAGCATTGTTTTTGCGTGCCATCAAGGGCAGAGCCAGAACCGCTGGTTCTGGTGGCTGGATATTTTACCTTCGGCTCGGAATCTAAGAACAGATAGAGGCTTCGCTCTGCTGTTTCAGGATTGTCTGCTGGCCCAGGTAGATGAGAAGCTGCCATTTTCCGGGCATGTTCCCGGCACCTTCCAAAAGCTCCACTTTGTTCAGTGGTTCTTTGCCGCCGGATATCTCATGGGGACGCAGGAAATTATAATAAGCGACCCAAAGAGAAATGCTGTGGACAGCACCATCTTCCGTCCCATACCCACAGGTAATGCGGTAGGATTCCTTGAAGGTACGGTTCAGGCGCTCAATGAGCTGCTTGAACGGACGGAATTTTTTCGACACTTCATCGTCATTTGTAAGACCGATGACCTGGGTGATGAAGACGTCCCAATCCTTTTCGAGCTTAAACTGTTGGGCAGCAAGTGGATAGGCACTATAACCATCCGCGATAAATTTCAGGGCTTTGCCGGGGAATTCCTTAAACTTGTCAAATGCCATACGCATGGTAAGGATGCAGGGACCGACATCTCTGGAGGTTGAGACCTGATATCCCAGGATAGAACGGGATACTGCGTCCATGATGAGCCAGACATAGGACTTCACGCCTTTGATTTTTATGTAAGTTTCATCGGCAGCCAGTTCATGGGAAGGATTGTAGTCATAGGAATCCACGAAAGGCCGTATGAGGACAGCAGCAGTTTTGGCATAGTTGTTTACCATGGTGTGTGAGATTTCAATTCCATGGATTTCTTTCAGGGCTTGTACAGTTTGGCGGAGAGACAGCTTGAGGTTCACCCGGTAGGTGAGGCATAATCCCATGATATAGGCATTGTTCTTTTTATACTTGAAAGAGGTTGCCCATTTGGGGAGCTGATTCAGATCCATATCGAAGAAGTTCACGGAGAACTCCCGGTAGAGATACCGCAGCTTGTACTTCCAGTATTCTGATTTTGGAAGCTTTTTCGGAAGCTTTTTCAGGTTCCGTTTGTAATAGGAGCAGTTGTCATTGACGCATTTGTGGACACGGAAATGTTTACGGTCTTTGACCGGCTGCAGGGCATGGCCGCAGTAGGGGCACTGGAGTTTTAGAGGAGTCGTTACTTTCTCACCGTTGACAAAGGTTTGACCGCAGATCTTGCATTTGAATTGACCGCGACCACCGGAGTTATCATAGAGGTACTCATGCGGAGCACCGCAGAGGGGACATACGGTATCTTCAGGGACAGTGCGGGTCTTGCCATTTTGAGTTTTGACAGGTTTAACTGCTTTGCCGTAGCGAAGCCGGTAATACTCGTTCCAGAGCAGCCAGTCTTGTTTGATGAAAGGCTTAATGACAGGCAGCTTATCCGTGAGGAATTTCTGGTATTTGGGGCTGTGGATCTCATCATGAGCCCACTGTTTGAGAGGAATGTATCTGCAGATAAAGAGAATAAGCCAGCAAATAGTGTTGTATTGTTCTTGAATGATAGTAAGTAAATAGAGTATAATGTTATCCATAAGCAATGATTTACCTTTCGTATTTTGTTTTTGTGGTGATTACATTATATACGAAAAAAGGGGGTCATTGCTTTTTTATTTGCAAAAGTGATGAATGCCTTGAAAATATAAGGTTTTAAAGAAAAATAGGACTGTAAAACTTTACAGTACCTCCAACCACAAGGGTGTTGATTCATGAAAAAAGCTCGCTAGCGCCACCAGGGGAGACAATGGCATTTAAACTGGGAGACGAAGAAGGATTTCGATGGGTGGGAGCTTATGAGATTTCCGCAGATGAATTGTTAGATGGAAAAGAAGGAAAAGCAACAGAAACAAAGCTGGAGCGAGGGAGAAAATTGATCAGGGAACTGCTTGCTGATAAAAAAGAAATTTCAATCAGGGAATTAGACGAAAAGGCAAAGGAGCAGGGAATATCCGGGAGGACAATGCGTGATGTGAGAAGCCGAATGAAGAATGAGTTGGAGTACCAAGTAAATGAAAAGCAGGAGAATAGTATTCGATTAAAAGAATGATGGGTGGCAGAGTCATCGAAGCAAATACAGATTTTTATAGATACCCTATCTGCCACCTGCCGTCTGCCGGTGCATGAATACTTTCAAGTATCAGGAGTAAGTAAAAGTAGATTGACAGATAATATAGAAAAGCGTATTATAATAATAAGAGGTGGGATTTCCCACACAAATGCTTGCGTAGGAGGTGTTGATAATGGAAGCAATGAAAGATTATGTTGCCCATCTGGATAACAAAAAAAGAATTACTCTCAGAGGAGCTGCTTATCAGTATTATAATGTAAAAGAATATGGAAATGGCTGCATTATTCTGGAACCTCGGGAACTGGCAGTGCCAGAGTGCATTTCAGCCAGAACTCTGGCAGATATGGATCGTGCAGTAAGCAATTTTAAAAGAGGCGATGTTTCCCAGGCTATTGACCTGTCAGATTTTTAAAAGGAATGAGAGATGAATTTTAATATACGAATGGGAATTCCTGAAATGCAGGAACTTTGGTTAGATCTGCAGGAGAAATATCGTTCCGGTAATATAAAAAAGAAGGAAGAACAGTTGTATAAAAAATGGGGAAAGGCTTTAAAGCTGTTGTCGGCTGATCCGGGTTATCCGAGTCTTCAAACCCATGAAATAGAGCCATTATCCAGACGTTACGGAATGAAAGTGTGGCAATCTTATCTGGAAAATAAAACCAGTGGCGCAATGAGAATGTACTGGGTTTATGGACCAGACCAGAAAGATATTACAATTATTGGATTGGAGCCACACCCGGAAGATAAGAAAAATGGCGCATACGACCGAATTTCACTGTCGGATTTGTAGAATAAAACTGAATATGGAACTTAACACGAGCAGTTAGTCTATGAAAAATAGGTTAGCTGCTTTTTTCATGCAGAAAAGGAGGTGCGGTGTATGGGATATGCACGTAAAGATGTAGAGAAAACAAAGAAAATAGCAAAGAAATTCGTCCGTTATCAGGAAGGGGCAGAGCTTTACAGCATTGGGCTGACGAAATTCCAGGAGCTGGCGAAAGAAGCCAAAGCAGTGTATAAGATTGACAAGGTTGCCCTTGTAAACTGTGAGATATTTGAAAAGTATCTGGAGACATTCCGGATTGCGTAGGGAAGAAAAAATTGTGGAAGGACGAAAAACAGGGATTGACTTTTCGTCATACGAAAACTATAATGAAGATGTGGAGGAATAAGAACAGATATGGCGAAGACAGGAAGACCAAAGTCGGAAAATGTAAAAAAGAAAGTATTGAGTATCCGGGTGGAAGATTCTATGTATAAGCGTATCTGCGATTATGCCGGAAAGCACAAAATGACTGTGACAGAAGTTGTCCTGCAGGGACTGGAAAGAATTTTGAACAGACCTGAATAACATGAAGTCCTTCCTTTATTGAAGGAGGATTTTATATGGCACAGACAAGAAAAGATCTGCGAGGCAGAGTCTTGCGGAAAG
This sequence comes from Clostridiaceae bacterium, assembly GCA_902362865.1. GTDB lineage: Bacteria > Bacillota > Clostridia > Lachnospirales > Lachnospiraceae > Claveliimonas > Claveliimonas acetigenes. The sequence continues at coordinate 223,493 of CABIYE010000003.1, read as the reverse complement.
GTGAATCACAGAGACGTTCCGATGAGAGGTATGTATATACTTATACAGATCCCCTTGGAAGACGTAAGTATGTTTATGCACAAGACCTTGTAACGCTTCGAGAAAAAGAAGCACAGCTCATGAAAGACCAGATGGACGGTCTGGATATTTATGTTGCCGGAAAGGCTACAGTAAATTTTGTATTTGACCGCTACATGAGTCTCAAAAACAATCTGAAACCAACGACCAAGAGTAATTATCTTTATATGTATGACCGATTTATCCGGGATACATTTGGAAAGCGGAATATAGCAGAGATTAAGTATTCTGATGTGGTGCAGTTCTATAATCATTTGACCAAGAAGCAGGAACTGAAGATTAACACATTGGAAACCATTCATACGTTATTGCATCCAACTTTTCAACTGGCTGTAAGGGATGACATTATCAGAAAAAATCCTACGGATGGAGTCATGGCAGAATTAAAGAAAAACTTAGGCATGAAGACCGGTGTGAGACATGCACTGACAATTCCACAGCAGAGAGCATTTATGGAATATATTGCTGCGCATCCGATTTATTTTCACTGGTGGCCGATTTTTACGATTTTTCTTGGAACCGGGTGCCGGATTGGAGAAGTTTTAGGGCTTCGATGGGAAGACATTGATTACGAGAAGCGGATTATCAGCATCAATCATAATCTGACGTATTATCCGGTAGGAGAAGACCGGGCATCGGAAAATCACATTTCGACGCCGAAAACAGAAGCCGGAATGCGTACGATTCCCATGTTGGATACAGTGAAAGATGCTTTTGAAATGATCTGGGAAGAGCAGAAAGAAAATGGCTGGACAGATGCAGAGATTGACGGAATGACAGGCTTTGTTTTCTGTAACCGTTATGGAAATATAATGAATGCCCAGTCAGTCAATCGAGCAATCAAGAGAATCTCATCTGCTTATAACGCAACAGAAGAAATAGAGGCAAAAAAAGAGCATCGGGAGCCGGTGCTGTTGCCGGATTTTTCAGCGCACAGCTTGAGACACACATTTTGCACAAGGCTTTGTGAAAGAGAAACAAACCTGAAAATAATCCAGTCGATCATGGGGCATAAGGATATTCAGACCACTATGGATATCTATGCAGAAGCGACAGAGGAGAAAAAACAGGAAACATTTGAACATTTGGCTGCAACAATGGATGTATTTTAAGAAGGGCTTATGAACCCTTTCATCTGACAACAGAAATAACCAAATGACATCAAATTGACAACAGATATGATTTGACAATGATTCATCATGAATGGTGATGAAGAGAAGACAATTTAATAGAAATAGCACAGCGAAGCATCACGAAGGGTAATGAAGAAAAATCAAAAAAATTCCCGACGATGAAGACTTTGGATAAATAAAGCCAGTAAAATCAAGGGTTTGCGGACTTTGAAGCCGTAAGGTACGACAAAAGTACGACAAATTAAACTCTCTTAACGGGTGAAAATAAGCGATAATAAAATAAACTCGTGTCAGTTCAACTGAATATTTTGTACGATAAGGACATTTTTCTAAGAGCGATTTTAGGGAAGTGTCCTTTTTGTTATGGTCATAAATTAAAAAATAATTTAGTTGGAGGAAACGAAGATGGCAGACACAGCGACAAGAGCAAACAAAAGAGATTCGCACACGATTATTTTCAAGAACAGGGAACACGAAAAATTTTATAAGGAGTATCTGCAGAAGTGCAGATACCAGGACGTATACCACAGGGCACTAGTGTATTGCCTTGGAATTGACAGGGATACAAGAGATCATGTGAAACAGATATACGATTTTAAGTCGGGAAATGTGAAGCCAGAGTGCTTACGGGATGGATGGCAGACCAGCGGCAGCGTGAAGATTGTGCGGATGGCATTTAATCTGTACTGCAACGGTACGCCGAGTGTCTATAGTTATGACGATTCGGATGCTGATGGGCAGTTACATGAAATGAGTTGCTACACTGTGGAAGAGTTATTCTGCTGCGGTTACGCAAGGTACTTTTGGGAGGCAATCAAAATCCGTTATCCAGAGTATTGCTTTTATGTGGATTGGGAGGATATGTATGCTGAAAATTAGGATGCAGGGGACAGTTCAGGATATCCAATGGTTTAAGGGACTTCTGGAACGGCATAAGGAAATAAAGGTAAAATCAGTTTCAGAACCATTTGCGAACAAGGGGACAAAAAGATATTTTCGCGTTTATGCAGAGATAGAGAACGAAGTAGAAAAAGAGAAACAGCAGAGGGAGGGTGTGGCAGATGCAGAAAATCCAGTTTGAATATTTCCGGGGCATGGAAGCGGAACAATACCATTTTTACCGCGTACCGAAGGTACTATTTACAGCAGAATGCTTCAAGTCACTCTCTTGCGAGGCAAAGGTTTTATACGGTCTGATGCTGGACCGTATGAGCCTGAGCGTCAAGAACCGCTGGTTTGACGAAGAGGATCGGGTATATATTATTTTCACTGTGGAGGAAATCATGGAACTGCTTGGCTGTGCAAGGCAGAAGGCAAGCCGGAACATTGCAGAGCTTGATACGGAAAAAGGGATCGGGCTAATTGAGAAGAAACGGCTGGGGCTTGGAAAACCGAACGTGATTTATGTAAAAAACTTTATGATTATGGACTGTCCGGAGCCGGAGAAAAAAGAAAAACAGCCGGAAAACGCCGAAAATACGCAGAAGTATGAAAATCAAACTTCAAGAAGTTCCAAAATCATACTCTAATAAGACTGATATTAACAAGACTGAATATAGTGAGACTGATTACAGTGATACAGAGTTTAACGAGACTGATCTGAGTGAGACTGAGAAAATCTTATCCAATCCAATCTTATCTGCAGAAGTGGAAGGACATTCGGATGGGATGGATGCGATAGGGAAAATGGATGCTTACCGGGAATTGATCCGGGAGCGTATTGAGTACCCATGCCACAAGAGCAAAGAGGTGGACGAACTTGTGGAGTTGGTCGTGGAAGTCCTGATGATGCCAGATGACAGCACCTTGCGGATTGCCGGGGTAGAAAAACCTGTGACGCTTGTTAAGAGCCACTTTATCAAGCTGGATTATTCGCACATCGAGTATGTGCTGTTCAGTCTGCAGAAAAATACGGCAAAGGTGGGGAATATCAAGGCTTATCTGCTGACAACGCTTTATAACGCCACAATGACGATGAACCATTACTATCAGGCGGAAGTGAACCATGACCTGTATGGAGGTGGCTGATATGATGGTGTATGAATTTACAAAAAGAGTGATTGTCCCGGTTGTGGCAGCAATATTTCTGGCGGCGTTATTTTATCCGTTGTGCGTGGAAAATAGCGTTTGCGATTATCTAAAATTGTGGGTACTTATGGGGATTCCGTTTGGCGTACACCGGATGTTTGTGTGGGTAATCCCGAAAGGGTTTGACCTCGGCGGTACAGTAGGTATACTGGTAATAAATCTGCTAATTGGCGGTGTGATCGGTGGTATGATTTTAGCATGGAGGTTGGTTATGGCAGCCGTTTATCTGGTGCGGTATGTGTGTATGGGTATCTTTCGGTTAGTCGGGAAGAGTAAGAAAATATTTTCAGAATGATTGTTTTAGTAATGGCAGAAAGAATAAAAAGTGAATAGATATTCCTAAAAAGCAGCGAAACTCTCCGGTTTGGCTGTTTTTTCGTTGCCAAGCATCCGGAGGAAGTTGCTGGTGGGTTCTGGAGGTGGAAAACAAAAGTTAAAAAAGGCTGGTTTTGCGGCATATGGCGAAAAGCTACGGAGAATATCGCAGGGAAGGAGACATTGCATTGGGTAGTCGAGTGGTTTCGCAAGGGTTAATGGAGACAGGGGAACGCATAAGGAAACGCAGGCAGGAACTTCGTTGGTCGCAGGAATATTTTGCGGAAAAAGCCGGGATCAGCGTTAATACGGTAATCCGCATTGAAGGTGGTCAGTCTGCAACATCTATTGAGGTGTTTGAAAAAATCGCGGAAGCATTAAAGACTGACGTAAACACACTGCTTGGGAAAACAGCGGCGGTACCGCCGGAAGAAAAACAGCTTTATCATATGGCTTGCCGTATACGTCGGCTGGATAAAAACGGACAGGAGATCGTGATGCGGACAATGGACGTTTTGATTGACGAGATCAGGAGAAACTCGAAATTCTAGTGAAAATTACATAGGCAGGAGGTATTGGAGTGGGAAATCGTGTCGTTTCAAAGCGTTTGATGGAAATAGGAGAACGGATAAGAGAACGTAGGCAGACGCTCCGCTGGTCGCAGGAAAAACTGGCAGAGATGGCGGATGTCAGCCTGAACACAGTGAGCCGAATAGAGGGCGGGCAGAGCGATATGTCCATTGAGGTATTCCGGCGGCTTGCACAGGCATTGGGAACGAGCGCCAGTGAACTGGTGGGGGATATGGAAGTCATGGAAGGGGATGGGCATATACAGAGAATGTCGGCAAGAGTGCGGAGATTGCAGCAGAAGGATAGGGAGGTTGTGTTCCGGACAGTGGACGCATTGGTAGATGCACTTTCAGATGATATATCGGAGAAAGCATAAAAAGTATCATTCATTATCAAACAGAAATGTATTATTGGCTGAAAGAAAATTGGGACAAAGGGAAATTTAAAGATAGCGGTTGAAAATTCGATTGTCATCATTTATAATCGCTTTAACACGTTAATTCATAAAAATAAAATTGGAGGGATAAAAATGGGACTGACATATTACCTCAAAGGAGATTACCTGTTTCCGAATCTGACAATAGAAAGCAGTGAAAATTCCATAGGGAAATACGGGATGCTACGCAGGACATTTCTAAAAGAAAACCGAAGCAACTGGTATCAGAGTATGATGCTGACTGGAAAACTGGACAGGCATCTTCTGGAGATTGAGAAAACGGCACAGGAAAGGATGGAGATTTTAATGGAGAAACTGCTGCAGAAGTATCCGGCACTGGATAAGGAAGCAGATCCGCTTGCGTGGACGGCGCATATGAATATGCTGACGGCGATGGCAGAAGAATGCGTGATGAATAATCTGGCGTACAGATAATGAAAAGCAGCTTTAAAATTTCATAAAATAATAAAAAAATATGGTGGTTGACGTCCGGAAAAATCTGATTTAGAATAAAATTAAAGAAAAGGCAGTAAAGCAAATATATGGTTTATTGTCTTTTCAGCATATACTATTATAAGCCATTTGGAGAAGGAGGTGCGATTATGGCTACATCGAGTATTTTTGCAAAAGTTCGTATTGACGATCCGAAGCAGGCGGAAGCCTTTATAGATGCGCTGGCAGCTTCAGAGAATAAGCCTAAGAGAAAGCCGTCTGCACCAGTAAAACCGCCGTTGACAGATTATGATGCGATCCGGCGGCTGATGGCAAAGGGAGAAGCAGGCAAATGAGACAGTTCGATACGATAAATATTTTAGATATGTTGGGAGCAATCGGAGAGACAGAACTAAAAAAGTGTCTTTCCGATTTTCCTGTCCGATCAATCCGGAAATTGAACAATTCGTAGTAAATAATGCAATCGAGTTTGCAAGGAAGAAATTGTCTGTTACATATTTTGTGGTAAATGAACATGGTAAGATAGCGGCAGTTTTTACACTGGCCCATAAAGCGGTTGAGATTGGCAGCGCAAATCTGTCCAATTCTAAGCGGAAGAAAATAAGCAGATATGCAATACTGGATTTGGAATCAGACAGCTATACGGTATCCGCCTTTCTGATCGCGCAGTTTGGAAAAAATTATGCTGTGGATGAAGGAAAGGGAATCAATGGAAATGAATTGATGGATCTGACATTTGAAATTCTGGAAAAGGTTCAGCACGATATTGGCGGGGGAATCGTATTTCTGGAATGTGAGGATAAGGTAAAGCTATTGAATTTCTACCAGAGTGAAAAGAATGGATTTATGCCATTTAACGAAAGATATTCTGTAAATGACCATACAAAGTATATCCAGCTATTTAATTTCTTTTAGCATTCAAGTGAAAAACCAGAAAGTCAGTAATGGGGCCTTCTGGTTTTTCTTTGTAAAGCGTCGGAAGATAATACTATATTTTGCGTATCTGTTGGAAATCCCCTGCCATTTTTAGAACTTCTTATTTCATCCTAAAAATATCAGAAAGTCCCTGCCCGATTGCTTTCCGCATTTCCAGTGAATGGATGCCGCCAGTATTAAAGTGGCGGGCAATCTGATTCAGGTTATTCCCAATCTTTCCAAATTCAAAAATCAGTTTCTTCAGTTCCGGCAGATCTGCCACAAGTTCATATTTTGCAATGACTTTTCCTTTCATTAATTGGCGGCGTATATATTCTGAGAGCGACAGTTCGACTCGTCGGGCATTCTCAGATATAATTTCATATTGAACATCTGTAAGCCGGAGATTGATGTGGTGCGTGTAAGTTATTTCTGGTTCTTTTTTCGGTCTTGCCATAAAATTTCATATTTCCTTTCCGTAAAATTGTATTCATATATGAGCCGATTGGAAGGACGATATGGATAACAGTGGAAAGCATTTTTAACAAAATCATGAGATTTTCGTGATAGGTAGAATCACGCTGCAACTGTTTTTGAACAGGAGCCAATTTTGCATATTTGAAAAATACGCGTTGCCCGAGGGTATGGGGCGCTGGACATCCGGTGGATGTCCGCTTAGCGCGGACCGAAGCGGAGCGTAGACCAAAATCCCCATCAAGATTGTCGGCATGCAGAAATCCCCGAATGGGGTTTCTGTAATACGCGGCGAATCTTGCTCTTTGAATTGTGACCATATAACATGTTTGATTTTATAATTATTTCCTTTTCAAAAATAAGCGCAAAGAAACTACAGCAGAGTTTCCTTGCGCGAAGTGTTATATAGATTTTGACAGGTATCAGGACTTTGGAAGTTGGCTTGTATATTGCTTTATTTTAATAATGACAAATACAGCCACTACCAGTTCTGTAATGGGCATAGCGAACCAGATCGCGTCTGCTCCTGCGACAGCGGGAAGCAGATAAATGAGACATCCGCTGATCACTGCGCCTCTTGCCACTGATACAAGGAAAGAAGTGCGTGGTTTCATCAGCGCCTGGAAATAGTAGGTCGAAAAAATGTTAAGCGGCAGCAGGAGAAAGCTGATGGCATAACTGCGGATGATTCCCGGAGCAATCGCAAGTATTTCGTCTGTCGGAGTCATAAAAATGCGGACGAAGAGGTTGGGAGCAAGTTCGGCAAGCGCTGTCCAGATCAAACCAAATACGGCAGCCGTTCCCAATGCGTATTTTAAAATCTGACTGATCCTTTCCCCTTTTCCCGCACCGAAGTTGGCCGAAATAATCGGCTGGGAAGCCTGCCCGATACTGTAAGCGCAGCACTGGACAAAGGTGCTGATGTTGATGATGATACCATAAACGGATAAAGCATTTGTGCCCAGATACTTCAAAATCTGCCGGTTAAAGAGCATAGTCAGAATCCCCATTGCCACGTCAATAAAAAATGTGGAAAAACCGGTCACACTGATCGTTTTCAGTTTGGAAAGCAGCTTTGTCGGCTTTACCAGTCGCAGGGTATTCTTTTTGCTTCGGAAATGGGTCAGCATCATCAACAGAGAAAATACGGAACCCATAGCGGTGGCAAGTCCGGCGCCCATGATTCCCATGTCCAGAATGAACACAAAGAAATAGTCGCCGAATACGTTGAAGATTCCGCCAAACAGCACTGCCTTTGTCGCAAGCCCGGGATTGCCATCGTTGCGCAAAAAGGCAGCCATTAACTGCGTGAACAGAAAACTTGGCACTACAAATTTTACCGGGAACAGATAGCTTCTGGATAATGGAAGCAAAGTTTCCTTTGCACCGAATAATTTTAATAAGTTCGTATCAAAGAACAGGATTCCAATCCAGGCGATAACCGCTAAAAATACAACGCCGATTACAGCGGCGGTAAAGTATTCGTTGGATTCTTTTTGGTTGTCCTTTGACCTGCCCCGCAGGGTGGAAAAAAGTACGGAACCGCCGATTCCCATCAGGAGCCCCAGACTGTATATGATATTCCAGATGGGAGCAACAACGGCAAGCGCCGCCGTACCGTTCGGTCCTTGGTACTGACCGACCATCGCCATATCGACGACGCCATAAATGGATGAGATCAGCGCGCTGCCGAAGGCTGCTGTCAGATACTTAAAATACATAGGCTTGATTTTACTTGTGAGAAAATCCATATTGCGTCCTCCTTAAAATAAAATTACTCAGAACAACTTAGAAAAGGTCCACCGGACCTTTTCACGTATGCTTGGCAACAAAAAAGCTGGATAAAGTCTTACAGGCATTGCAGCCTGTTGCCTTATCCAGCCTATCACTTCTGAAGAATGATATGCCCTCCGAGCAAGCGCCTTCATCATACAGTATGGAATCGGATTTGTCAATCTGAAAATTTCAAAAAATTTTTGAAAAACACATTGACTTTTATCCGTACTCGGATTATAATTTCATCCGACTTCGGATAAAGGAGGCGAAACATGGAAGTATCAACGGTTTTTGTGTTGGCAACATTTAACCGACTTCATAAAAAAATGAATGTGCTGTATCACGACTATGCTAAATCAGTAGGATTATCGGATGCGGCTTTCTGGCTTTTATACTCTTTGTATGAGCATGGTCAGTCCTGTACTCAGAAAGATTTGTGCAGTGCGTGGTTTTATGCGCCGCAGACAATCAACACAGCATTAAAAAATCTGGAAGAACAGGGATTTATTAAACTGGAACTTGCCCCTAAGAGCCGTAAGAACAAGCAGATATTTTTTACAGATAAGGGAAAAACCCTTATTGATGAAAAAATTGTTCCATTGGTTCATGCGGAAGAACGGTCATTTGACAGGCTGGAAGAGCAGGAACGAAGCCAGTTATTAGCGCTTACCCAAAAGCATATTGAAATTGTGGAGGAAGAAATAAGAAAAATAAATAGCACGTCATCGGAGGACGGATCATCGCAATGATTGGCAGTCGAGCGGAAGATGTCGGGTGCGCCCGGTTATTGAAAAATAACCGGGCATTTTTATGTTGTCATGCATCCGAAAGGAGCTGTCGGCGGCAGATCCTGTAGGTTTCGGGAAAGGAGGTTATCTATGAACCATGATATAGACGCCATGCTGAAAAATCTGAATTGCCGGGATAAAGAGATTGATGCGATGTATTATAAAATCGCAGTAAATCTAAATTTATCAGAAAGCGCGTTCTGGATTTTATATATGCTGACGTCTGCGGGACAGGAATGCTCACAGCAGGAAATCAGTCAAAAATTGTCTATTTCAAGACAGACTGTAAATTCTGCGATCTGCAGTCTGATCCAAAGGGGCTATATATTTTTAGAGCGTTCTTCCATTTCAACGCGCAGGAAAAATATACGGATGACAGACAAAGGGGAATTTTTTGTCAGACAATATATTATTCCCTTGCAGGACGCAGAGTATCGGGCATTTTTAAAAATGAAAGAATCCGATCAGGAGAGGTATGTTGCTTTGACGCAAATATTTACGATGAATTTGCAGATAGAAATGGAAAAGTATTTAGGGTTGTGTAAAGAACGAAAATCAGACGATTGATTTATTTAATGAAAGATCAGAAAGGCAGGTAGCATTATGAAAATTATTACAATAAGCAGAGAATTTGGCAGCGGCGGGCGTGAACTTGGAAAACGGCTTGCGGATAGGATGAATATTCCCTGTTATGACCATGAGATTATTGACATGGTTGCGGAAAAGCATGGTTTTGACAAAAATTATGTTGCACATATTTCGGAGAAGGACATTCGTAATTTTTATCAGTCTACGATAGGACACCGCTTTATGATCTATCAGCAGCCAATGGTTCATCAGCCGATCAAGGTAGCGCTTGCGGAGCATGAAATCATCCATCAACTGGCAAAGCAGGGAGACTGTGTGATTGTCGGACGGTGCGCAGATATTGTCTGTGCGGATATGAATCCATTTAATATCTTTGTATATGCAGATCAGATTTCAAAACTGAAGCGCTGCGAGGAACGCGCCGATGAAAAAGAGAATTTATCCGAGAAAGAGATGCTGCGTAAAATAAAGCGGATAGATAAAGAGCGCTCCTCATACCGAGAATTATTTACGGAAAAGGAATGGGGAAAAAAGGAATCTTATCATTTGTGTATCAATACATCCGGCAAAGAAATAAAAACGCTGGTTTCCGGCGTGATGGAATATGCTGAGCGTTGGTTTGAACAGAAATAATGGAGGCAGAAATGGAATCTTCAAGAGGAAAAATTATTTTCAGCAATGTAGCTCCTGCAATCTTATCTAACGCCTGTGTGTTTTTGTTTTCGGTTGTTGATGGGATTTTTGTAGGAAATGGAGCGGGAAGCCAGGCCCTTGGAGCGGTTAATCTGGCTCTCCCTTTTGTATTGCTTGCACAGGCTTTAAATGCAATGGCAAGTATCGGCGGTGTTACCATTACGGCGATCCGCTTCGGTCGAGGTGATAAAGAAGGCGCGCAGAATGCCTTTATGCACTCTCTGACTTTAAATTTGATCGTGGGTATTTTTATTACCCTGTGCGGTTCCGGTTTTACCGGACTGGTCAGCGGATTGCTGGGCGCTTCGGGAGAGTATGTGTCTCTTGTGAAAGAGTATATATTCTGGTATGCGTTGTTCGCCATTCCGAATGCACTTTCTCTGAATCTACAGTTTTTCTGCCGTAATGACGGCTCGCCCGGACTTGTGGCAGTTACCAATGTCATTAGCTCAGGGCTGAATATATTCCTTGACTGGCTGTTTGTATTTCCTATGCAGATGGGAGTTATGGGAGCGGCGGTTGCGACGGGAATTTCACAGACAGTGGGCTTGCTGGTTATTGTGACACATTATATTTTTAAGAAAGGGGATCTTCGAATCCAGCGGTATCAGCCGCAACTCAAACTTTTCAAGAAAATTATATTCCGGGGACTGCCGGAGGCAATCGCGCAGTTTTCCACTCCGGTAACAACGCTCTGTATGAACTATACGTTGATGGCTGCTTTTGGGGATATTGGAATCAATGCTTTTGCGATTATCTCCTATCTTTCGTCATTTACGATGTCCGTATTTTTCGGAGCGTCTGAAGGAATGCAGCCATTGTTCGGTCAGGCTTATGGTGCGAAAAAAGACGACGATTTAAAGTATTATTATCGCGTGGGGCAGATGATCAGCGTTATAGGAAGTGTGCTTTGCGTGGCAGTTTACGTTCTGTTTCCCCATGTACTCTGCCAGCTATTCGGTGCAACCGGAGAGACACTGGAATTTACATCGGCTCATATGTGGGAATACTGCTGGGGCTTTATTGTGGGAAGCGTAAATACGATGCTGTCCGCTTATTTTTACTCTACGAAGCGTTCTGGTCAGGCTATTGCACTTAATATTGTCCGCAGCCTTGTATTGAATTCACTGGTTATCACAGTGCTTCCGAAAATATTCGGAAATGCCGTTGTATGGCATACCTTCGGTATCTATGAAGTCCTTGTGCTGATCATAGCGCTTGTACTGAAAAGAGTATCGGAAAAAAGAGGAATTATTTACAGGTAATATATTTTGGTCATCGGAGGATATACTGTCGCAACAGTATTGTCGAAAAGATGTCGGGTGCGCCCGGTTATTGAAAAATAACCGGGTATTTTTTTATTTAAAATGGTCTACAGGAGGCAGTCTATGAAATTAATTTTGCAGAAGCGAATGAAGAGCAACGCTTAAATGAGAAATTTGAGGACTATGCCCAAACTGCGATCAAAGTAAATAAGCGCTTTGCGATCCTTGATAGTATTTCGGTTTTTGCCATTAATGTTTTTGTGATGCTCGTTTATACATTTAGTGGTTTCCGCATCACAGCCGGTCATTTTCAGATCGGGGATATTACCGCAATTATCGAATACGCAATGCTATCCTTATTCTTTTTGATGATGGCGCAAATGGTAATTCTGACATTGCCGCGTGCTTTGGAGTGCTGTAACCGTATCGGGGAAATCATGGATTTCTCGCCTACGATTGCAGACAAGAAGGACAGGCGTGTGGAAGAAAAGAAAAACCAAAAAGAGGTATTGAGATTTAAAAATGTGTCTTTCCGCTTTGCGGATGCCGATGAATACACACTGAAAAATTTGAACTTCGTATGTGAAAGAGGAAAAACAACAGCCATTATCGGAGGAACGGGCAGTGGAAAATCAACCGTAGCATCGCTGATGATGAGGTTTAATGAAGTGACAGACGGAGCGGTGCACTTAAATGGAGTGGATATCCGTAAGATGCCGCAGGAGCAGTTGAGAGAACATCTTTCCTTTGTTCAGCAGCGGGCGTGGCTGTTTTCCGGAACGATTGCGGAAAATCTGCGTTACGGAAATCCGGATGCGGATGATAAAGAACTCTGGCATGCGCTGGAAATCGCGCAGGCAAAAGACTTTGTAGAGGCGCTGCCTGACAAGCTGGACGCTTTTGTGGCACAGGGCGGTACAAACTTTTCGGGCGGACAAAAACAGCGTCTCTCAATCGCACGTGCCTTAGTGAAAAAACCGGAACTCTATATTTTTGACGACAGCTTTTCTGCCCTGGATTTCAAGACGGATGCCGCGCTTAGAAAAGCTCTGCAGCCGGAAACAAAAAACGCTGCTGTGGTGATTATTGCACAGAGAATCAGCACAATTCTTCATGCGGATCATATCATCGTTTTGCATGAAGGAGAACCGGTGGGGATGGGAAAACACGAGGAACTGCTTAAGAACTGTCCGATCTATAAGGAGATTTATGATTCACAGACAAAGGAGGCGGATGAACATGAGTGATAAGCGGGATATAAAATTCGACAAAGAAGTACCAAAGGATGCGCGAAAAACAGCAATTCGGTTATTTCAGCAGCTTAAAAACCAGAGAGTCAGGCTGACAATCGTTGCTGTCTGCATTGTCTTTTATACGGTGCTGAATGTATGCACTCCGTATTATAGCGCAGGAGTTATTGATAACCTGCTCTCGGCAATCAAAAACTGTGTTGAAGCAGGAACAAGTTTTTCTATTAGCTGGAATCCGCTTGGTCGTCAGATGGTCACATTATTTTTCCTGTATGTGCTTACAAGTGTGTTTTATCATTTTCAAGCATATTTAATGGCGAGTGTAGCGGAACGGTTAATTTTGACTTTGCGAAAGCAGATCAGCAGTAAGCTACATAAGCTTCCTCTTTACTTTTATGACGGAAATAAGCCCGGCGAGATTTTAAGCCGCGTTACCAGTGATTTGGATAAAGTGTCGGAGACTTTACAGACAGGACTTCTGAAGCTGCTGACGGCGATCGGAACGCTTGTCGGGGCAGTGGCGTTTATGATTTATTTCAGCCCGTTGCTTACCGCTGTATTTCTGATTTTTACGGTTATCAGTCTCTGGGTTACAAAAATGGTCGCAAAAAAGAATCTGGAATGTGCCGCTGACCGGCAGCGGGCGCTGGCTTATCTTACCGGCATAGCAGAGGAATACTATACAGGCAGAGATGTGATAAGGGCTTACAACCACGAAAAAGAAAGCATGGAAACAATGAATAGCGCAGTTGATGAATTGCGCAATGCCACAAAAAAGACAGACTTTCTGACAAACTGTGTCAATCCGTTGATCCGTTTGCTGTCGCGCTGTTCACAGGCGGCGATTATGCTTCTTGCGTGCAAATGGATGCTGGAGGGAAGGATGTCCCTGGGCATCGTGCAGGCATTTTTCCAGTATATCAATATGGCGGCGGAACCGCTTACCGAGACCTCTTATATGCTGAATTCCCTGCAGTCTGCATTGGCTTCTGCAGAGAGGACGTTTCACTTCCTGGACGCGGGGGAAGAAAAGCCTGATACCGTTGCTCCTGTGCTCCTGAAAAATGCAAAGGGAGAAATTGCCTTTGAAAATGTCAGCTTTGGGTATGTTCCGGATAAAATGCTGATGAAAAATATCAGCTTTACAGCGAAACCGGGACAAAAGATTGCGGTTGTCGGTTCAACCGGCGCCGGTAAAACAACATTGATCAATCTGCTTATGCGCTTTTATGAGGTAGATGGCGGGAAGATCACAATAGATGGAGTGCCAACTACGGATCTGACGCGGAAGGAGTTAAGGCACAATTTTGGAATGGTTTTACAGGACACATGGCTGTTTGGGGGAACGATAGCAGAAAATATCGCATATGGAAAACCAGACGCGACTATGGAGGAAATCAAGGCGGCGGCAAAAGCGGCGAAAGTGGATTATTTTATCCGCACAATGCCCCAGGGCTACCATACAGTGCTGGATAACGAAGCGGCGAACCTGTCCGTAGGACAAAGGCAGCTTATAACGATTGCACGCGTATTTCTCTGCAATCCGCCGATCATCATTCTGGATGAAGCTACATCCAGTGTGGATACCCGTACAGAAGCAGAGATCGGAAAGGCGATGAAGAAACTGATGAATGGAAGAACCAGCTTTGTGATCGCGCATCGTCTCTCTACGATACGAGACGCCGATAATATCCTGTTTATGGAAAACGGAAACATCATTGAACAGGGTAATCACAAAGAACTGCTTAAAAAACAAGGTGCATATGCTGCGCTGTATTACAGCCAGTTTGCATAACAAATGAAAGGAAAGTAAATTACATGACAACTATCGAAGCAAAAATCGCAGAACTGGAAACCCGGCTCCATCGTTTAACTGTAAATGGAAAGGATAATTATGGAGTACGCAGGAAAATTGAACGCCAGATCAGAACTCTTCGCGAATTACAGGATAAAGGAGGTGTGGTATGCAAAGCAGAGAAGAAATGAAAAACACAGCCATATATGAGAAGCTGATAAATGCTGTAAAGCAATATTTTGCGCATAAAGATATATATTCCATACTTTTACATGGAGGATGCTACTGGCTGACATCGGCTTTACATGAATATATACCGGATTCTGATATTGTATTCCATCGGCAAATGCAGCATTGTGCCTGTGCCTTTAATCGGGGCGTTTACGATGTCCGGGGAAGAATCTCCGCCAGAGGATTCAGGATTGCAACGATGCAGGATATGGAGTATATGAAGAAGCATTTTATACCATGTTTTGATATAGAAGCAATCAATGCTTATTTAAAGAATATCATGCAAAAAGAAAGGACAGTATGCTATGTGGAAAAATAAAAATGGAGAAACAGGAAGCGGTTTAGCTTTTGCTCTTCCCGACGATGAAGTCATTAGACAAATAAAGCCAGTAAAATCAAGGGTTTGCGGTACTTTCATTAGAGGTTTGACATCAATTTGACATCAAATTTATATCTTTTGGTGGACTTATTTGGACTAATAAGGTATGGGCTACAGTATTCAGCA
The DNA here is from genome assembly GCA_902362865.1 of Clostridiaceae bacterium. GTDB lineage: Bacteria > Bacillota > Clostridia > Lachnospirales > Lachnospiraceae > Claveliimonas > Claveliimonas acetigenes. Next base: position 208,140 of record CABIYE010000003.1, on the reverse strand, counting down.
CACCTTCCGTTTGCATGATAAGGCTTTGAAAGAAGTCGGCAGGATTTATGAAGATGAGAGTTGATGTGATAGAATGAGAGTCCGCTCTTATGATATTATTATAATGCGAACAGAATAAGAATTGATCGGAGCCATCGTGGAGGAATCTGCGGTGGCTTTTATCATGTCCGGAGGTGGGAAGAGTTATGCCTTATAAAAGCAGAGTGCCGTGCAAATATCCAGGCTGTGGAAAGCTGATTCCGCCAGGTACTATGTATTGTGACGAACACGCGGCGCTAAGGAATAGTCAGTATGAAAAGTACGGAAGAGATAAAGATACCAAGCGGCGTTACGGCCGAGCATGGAAAAGGATCCGAGACAAGTATGCTGCAGAGCATCCGTTTTGTGAGCAGTGCTATGCGAAGGGAGTCCTGGTTCCAACAGAAGAGATTCATCATAAGCTTCCGCTGAGTGAAGGTGGCACGCATAATCGGAGCAATCTGATCGCGCTGTGCAAGTCGTGTCACTCACAGATCCGTGCGAAGCGTGGAGATCGCTGGCAAGAACGGAGGTCGCAGTGATGCGGAGAATGATCGTGGCCGTTCTGGCCGTGGTTTTATCGTGCAGCTTATTGTGCTGCGCTCATAATGATTCGAGTGGTCATGAATATCGTGATAAGTGCGAATGGTGGAGAGAAGACTGAGCCGGTAGGGGCTGCCAAAATCTCTACAGACTTATCTCCTATAGAACGGCGGGTGGGTGTTGCGCGTACAGTCGCGAAATGGAAGAATACTACCTGCAAAACAGACAATATCAAAAGACAGCAGCAACAGCGGGTTGCTTGTTTATAGAATGCACGCATACTATAATATTTACAAGGTGGTGATTTTTATGGATACGAAAGATGTTATACTTGAATTGCGAACGAAAAAAGGGTTGTCACAAGATGAACTTGCTGAAAAGCTCTATGTTACGAGGCAAGCGGTATCCCGTTGGGAAAACGGAGAAACAATTCCAAATACAGAAACCTTAAAACTGCTCTCTAAGTTTTTTGATGTTTCAATCAATACGCTTTTAGGAACACCAAGAAAACTTATCTGCCAGTGTTGTGGAATGCCGCTTGATGATGACGCAATCATAAGTCGTAATTACGATGGCACATTTAACGAGGACTATTGCAAGTGGTGCTATGCTGACGGAACTTATACCTATAATGATATGGATGACCTGATTGAAGTCTGTGTTAAAAATATGGTAAGTGAAAATTTCACTGAGGAGCAGGTTCGTTCTTATATGAGAGATTTGCTTCCCCAATTAGATTACTGGAAGCGTTACGATGAACTCAGTGACAATGGTCAATTTGAAGAATTTAAGCAGCAACTAATTAAGGAAATAAACGAACTTCATATAGAAGGGCTGCCAAAGGTTAAAAAATTAAATGCTCTTGTAGGAAAATATGTAAATCTTGAGTATATGTTGCCAAACGGCAATTTGGTAAAATTTTTGGATGACTCAAAGACATATCTTGGAAATCAACTTGAAAGCGAGTTCGGCGGTGAAAGATATTTTGGAGTTATCGCAAATATGGATTTTCTGCTTGTATGCACTTATGAGAAGGATGGATTGAACCCGGAATTTGTGCTATATAAAAAAAGATAAAATAAACTGCCCGATGTTCTGAAAGAGGACGGGTATCCCGATGTGCAGGCGTTCATGGCAACCTACCGCAAGGCGGGGACAGTCCTTGTGGCTGTTTATGGAAAATCACCCGCAGGCGTCAGAAGGACTCTGCGGGCGTTCTTTTTATCAATTTTAAGTTCAAATGCTTTTCTTACGTGGAAAACATTTTTAAAAATTTGGTTAATGCGGAATTAGTATGCCGCTTGTGGTAGAAAATACCGAATGAGAGTTCCGTATCTTCTGAAAGAGGTACAACAACGTATTCTGGAGACTTCAATGTTAATATTTGAGGAAGTACTGCAATCCCAAAACCTGACGAGGCCAGACAATGTGCAATTTCGAGACTATTGCAGTAAAAAATCTTATCCGCAGAGTGATGTCCTGCCAACTGTTTCTGAAAGGCAGAAGTCGAAAGCGGTGCATTGAGTGGATTACAGGCGATAATCGTCGTGTTCTCCAAATCACTCAAGGCAATAGAGTCTTTCTTGGCGAAAGGGTGTGTGGCAGACATCAGACATATTAACTTGTCTTTTTGCAATTCTATAAAATTGATACCGGATTTTTTCGGCATATTTTCTTTGTAATAAAAAAGAACATCTATTTTATTTTCCAGAAAAAGATTTAAAATAATTTTGTAGCCCGGGCATTCGATGTCCGGGCGTATGTCAGGATATGCAGAATGAAATTTTGTCAGGATTGGCGCTAAGTAAAAAAGTGCAGCAGGATTACTCATCCCGATCCGGATGGACGCAGAATTGGCATACTGCCTTTGCACACGGGAAATGGCAGCTTGTGATTTCATGACGATGTCTTTGGCATCCTTATAAAAAGATATGCCGGAAGGCGTAAGTTCCACGTGACGGGTAGAGCGGATAAAAAGAGTTACGCCAAGTTCGTGTTCCAGCGCATTGATTTGTTTTGTGACGGCCGGCTGAGAAATATACAGAGCTTCTGCGGCTCTTGCAAAACTTAAATTTTCGGCAACAAGAATAAAACACTTTAAATTATCTATAGTCATTTCATTTCCTCCTTTTAATAACGGCTTGTTATGAATGATAACATATATAACCTCTGGTTATCAATGATGAATTATTTTCAATTAACAGAACGAACTCAAACTGTTATATTTATAAATTGTAAATTAAGATGAAAAAGGGAGGAAGCACATGGAAAAAATATGGAATAAAAAATTTATATTGCTGTTCATTACGAACTTGTTGATGATGGCTACTTTTTATGCCTCTGTACCTATTTTGCCGATTTATTGTCAGCAAAATGGGATCACGGGTTCCCAAATTGGTATTGTCTTAACGGCAATGTCAGTAACTACTGTATTATTCAGACCATTTGCAGGTTATATACTGGATAATTTTAATCGGTATCATGTTTATATGCTGTTTTTGGCTCTGTTTTGTCTGCCATTTTTAGGATTTGCAGCATTTCCCATTTATGGAGTACTGGTATTGCTCCGCCTGTATATGGGTGTTGTTTATTCTGTTTGCGGATCTGCAACAACAACATTGGCTGGCGACGTACTTCCGCCAAGCATGGTAGGAAAAGGTGTAAACCGATTTGCTCTTACAATTTCACTGGGGATGGCGGCTGGCCCGTTTATCGGTATCCAGGTGCAGAACCATTTGAGTAGTAAAGCATCTTTTGTTGTTTTATTTGTTTTAACAGTAATTGCTCTGATTTGTGTATCGTTCTGTAAAATTGAATATCCAAAGGTAGAACGTAAGAAATTTGTTCTGGCAGACGCGTTTTATAAACCGGCATTACCGTTTATGTTCAACATGATGTTTATCATGATCCCATTTGGAGCGGTGATTGCATATTCATCAATTTTTGCACAGGAAAAAGGATTGTCTTCGGTAATTCCTTATTTCTATATATTCCTGGTAGCAGGAATGTTAATCTCCAAGTTTTCAACACAGAAGATGATTGATGCCGGTAAGCATAAAGTACTTGTTGTAGTAAGCTTAGTGATTTTATTTTTCACAATGACAAGTTATTTCTTTATGAATAATGGTGTTCATTTGCTTTTAGCCGGATTTTTATTAGGCCTTGGTTATGGTATTCTTCAGCCTTTATTTCAGTCATTTGTAACCGGAACAACACCGGCGCCAAAACGAGGTACAGCAAATGCTACTTATTTGCTTTCTTATGATATTGGTATTGGTATCGGTTCATTTGTAATGGGAATATTTCAGGAAAGTATCGGCTTATCCACCGGATTTGCGCTTACAGCAATAGCATATATTATTGGCGGTATTATTTATGCAGCATACGTTGATCGTTATTACACCAAATTAAATCAGCGGAAAATGATCTAATTGATACGGCGCGGGAGAAAAAATGGCAAACAAGACAGTATTACCAACTTTATACTGGTGCATTTGAATTGGAATAAGCAAAAGGAGGAAAGATAATGAACAATCAGGAAAAAATTCAGTTATTAAAGGACAGGCTTCATAACCTTGAAACGAATAACAAAGAAAATAACGGTGTGCAGAGAAGGATTCGCAGAGACATACGGAATTTGGAGAAAAAAGAGAAGATTTGATTAAGGAGTATATAAGCAATGACAAAGAACGTGTTAGTTTCATTTTTGGAAAAGTTTGATGAGTATCCCTTTGCTGTGAGGATAAATGGAAAAGAGTACCTCATTGGCTCTGGGGAACCAATGTTTACGGTAATCTTTCATAAGGATATTCCATTGTCAGCCCTGACTACAAGTACATCCCTTGCCCTGGGGGAAGCCTATATGGACGGAGATCTGGAAATAGAGGGTGATTTATATTTTGCATTGGATCACTTTTTGGGGCAGATGGGCAAGTTTTCTACCGATGAATCCTTACTGAAAAAGATTATGTACAGTTCAACCGCAAAGAAAAATCAGAAAAAGGAGGTGCGGAGTCATTATGATATAGGCAATGATTTTTACAAGTTGTGGCTGGATGAAACATTGAGCTACTCTTGTGGATATTTTCTGCATGATGACGATACACTCTATCAGGCGCAGGTAAATAAAATAGATTATATATTGAAGAAACTGTGTTTGAAAGAAGGAATGACGCTTCTGGATATTGGATGCGGATGGGGTTATCTTTTAATTGAAGCAGCAAAAAAATACGGAGTGCATGGAACAGGAATTACATTAAGCAAAGAACAGTATAAAGAATTTCAGAGAAGAATAGAAATGGAACATCTGGAAGGTCTTGTAAAAGCTGAAATATTGGATTATCGGGATCTGCCCAAAAGCAGATATCAGTTTGACCGGATTGTCAGCGTAGGTATGGTGGAACACGTTGGAAGAGAAAATTATCCGCTTTTTATGAAATGTGTGAAAAATGTTCTGAAACCAGGCGGAGTGTTTTTGCTGCACTTTATCAGCGGCTTAAAAGAACATGCGGGAGATCCATGGATTAAAAAATATATCTTTCCGGGTGGAACAGTACCGAGTTTACGGGAAATGATTTATCAGGCTGCAGAAAATGATTTCCATACGATTGATGTGGAAGATCTGCGTCTGCATTATAATCGGACATTGCTGTGCTGGGAAAAGAATTTCAAAGAACATATAGACGAAGTACGGGAAATGTTTGATGAACGGTTTGTGCGGATGTGGGATTTGTATTTGTGTGCCTGTGCAGCAACCTTCCATAATGGGATTATTGATCTGCATCAGATTATTTTTACAAATGGAATTAATAACGATTTGCCTATGCGGAGGTGGTATTAAAGGTAGAAATAAGGCGGCGCCGATTTGTCATATCAGAATATAACAAAATATAACGCAGAAGCAGTGGAGTCACAGTGAGTTTGTGGTTTCGCTGCTTTTTTGCTGCGAAAAAGTTAATTAAATCTTAATCGCATATTCACTGCCCTTTTCCCGTTTTAATTTCCTTCATGCTATTGTATCAGCGTAAGGAGGAATGTGTTATGGCAGCGATATGGGATTCTATTCATAATTTTGAAAATAAATTTGACCGCTATGCGGAGCGTTTCGCATTGCGCCACCCATACCTGGCGGTTTTTGTCATGTTTATCGGAGTGCCGCTTTTTATTTTAATTGCTGTTGTTGTTTCAACGATGCTTATTGCGGTGCCGATGGCGTGGGTTTTTGGATGGTTGTAAGCTTTTATAAAACTTTAATTTCGAACGCGGCTTGGTAATCCCGTTTTAATACAGAAGATAATAAAATGCAAAAAAAAAGATGAGGAGATTTTAAGTGATGAGCACAGTAATTCAGTACATATTGTATCTTGCCGTTCTTGTTGCCCTTGCAATTCCGCTGGGGGCATATATCAAAAAAGTAATGAACGGCGAAAAAACTTTTTTATCAAAAATCCTTACACCCTGCGAAAATGCAGTATATAAGGTGCTGAGAGTAAATAAAGAGGAACAGATGAATTGGAAAAAGTATACGGTTTCTGTTCTTGCTTTTTCGGGTGTCGGACTTTTGTTCTTGTTTTTACTTCAGCTTTTACAAGGTGTTCTACCCGGAAATCCACAAGGATTGCCGGGAGTTAAATGGGATTTGTCTTTTAATACCGCCGTCAGTTTTGTGACGAATACGAATTGGCAGGCATACAGCGGTGAATCCACATTGAGTTATTTGACACAGGCGCTTGGGCTGACGGTACAAAATTTTGTTTCAGCAGCAACGGGTATTGCTGTTCTATTTGCGCTGATTAGGGGACTTATCAAAGTAAAAAGTGACGGCCTGGGAAGTTTTTGGGTAGACATGACAAGGATCGTAATTCATATCCTTATTCCGCTTAATTTGGTAATTTCGTTGTTGTTAGTCGGCGGCGGTGTGATTCAAAATCTGAAGGGCGCTGAAACGGTATCTCTTGTAGAACCGATTGCAGTGAGCGCTGATGGCACAATCCTTGAAAATGCAGAAATCGACCCTGAAACAGAAACCGTTACCGTGGATGGACAGGTGATTGAGGATGCAGAAATCGTGACAGAACAATTTGTCCCGATGGGACCGGCCGCCAGTCAAGTTGCCATTAAGCAGACAGGTACAAACGGTGGCGGATTTAATGGTGTCAATTCAGCGCATCCGTTGGAAAATCCGAATGCGTTTACAAACATTATTGAGATGATTTCACTGCTTTTGATACCTGCCGCGCTCTGTTTTACCTTCGGAAGCGCGGTAAAAAACAAAAAACAAGGCAGAGCAATTTTTATGGCAATGTTTATTTGCCTTGTGGCGGCGCTTGCCGTGGTTGCTGTTAATGAGCAGCTTGCCACGCCGCAGCTTGCACAAGACGGCTCCGTAGATATTTCTATGGACGGTCAGGCGGGCGGAAATATGGAAGGAAAAGAAACACGTTTCGGTATTGCTGCATCTTCCACATGGGCGGTATTTACCACAGCAGCTTCCAACGGCTCTGTTAATTCTATGCATGACAGCTATACGCCGCTTGGCGGTATGATTACAATGCTTCTTATGCAATTGGGAGAGGTGATTTTCGGCGGCGTCGGCTGTGGACTGTATGGCATGCTTGCTTTTGCCATTTTAACGGTATTTATTGCCGGATTGATGGTGGGAAGAACGCCGGAGTTTTTAGGCAAGAAAATAGAACCGTATGAAATGAAATGGGCCGTTGCTGTATGCCTTGCGACACCCGTTGCCATTCTTGTGGGAAGCGGTATAGCAGCTATTGTTCCAAGCGTTGCGGACAGTCTTAATAATGGAGGAGCGCGCGGGTTTTCAGAATTACTTTATGCGTATTCTTCCTGCGGAGGCAACAACGGTTCAGCATTTGCCGGATTTAATGCAAACACGGTATTTTTGAATATTTCCCTTGGGCTTGTCATGCTATTTGCACGATTTCTTCCTATTATAGGGACATTGGCAGTAGCAGGAAGTCTTGCCGGAAAGAAAAAGATTGCAACAACAGCCGGTACGCTTTCTACTACCAATGCAATGTTTGTGTTTTTACTGATTTTTATTGTTCTGCTTGTTGGCGCGCTCAGCTTTTTCCCGGCGCTGGCACTGGGGCCGATTGCAGAATTTTTCCAAAGTATTGTGTAAGGAGGTAGTGACATGGCACAGTCAACAAAAAGCGCTTTTGCTGATAGAAAAATGATTGGCAGAGCAATAAAAGATTCATTTATTAAACTGAGCCCGAAAACGCAAGTGCAGAATCCTGTTATGTTCTTGGTGTATATATCCGCGATTTTGACAACCGGATTATGGATTCTTTCTCTGTTCGGCTTCAAGGATACTTCCAGCGGATATACGCTGGCAATTGCGGTAATTTTGTGGTTTACCTGCATATTTGCAAATTTTGCGGAAGCTATCGCGGAAGGCAGAGGCAAAGCGCAGGCGGATTCTTTAAGAGCTTCTAAAAAAGATGTAGAGGCGCATAAAATTCCTTCTGTTGACAGAAAAGAGCAGATTACAGATGTATCTTCTGCAGCGTTGAAAAAGGGTGACATTGTTATCGTGAAAGCGGGAGAACAGATCCCTGGTGACGGTGAAGTGATTGAAGGTGCTGCGTCAGTAGATGAAAGTGCGATTACCGGTGAATCTGCTCCCGTCATTCGTGAAGCAGGCGGCGACAGAAGCGCCGTAACAGGAGGAACTACCGTATTGTCTGATTGGATTGTGCTGCGGATTACCAGCGAAGCAGGAGAAAGCTTTCTTGATAAAATGATTGCGATGGTTGAGGGTGCGGCAAGAAAAAAGACGCCCAATGAAATTGCTTTGCAGATTTTTCTTGTTGCGCTTTCCATAATCTTTATCCTTGTTACAATGGCGCTCTATACCTATTCCGTATTTTCGGCAAAGCAGGCGGGAATAGAAAATCCCACTTCTATTACAACGCTGATAGCCTTACTGGTTTGTCTTGCCCCCACTACCATCGGCGCGCTGCTTTCGGCAATCGGTATTGCCGGTATGTCGAGGCTGAACCAGGCAAATGTGTTGGCTATGAGCGGAAGAGCGATTGAAGCTGCCGGAGATGTGGATATATTGATGCTCGATAAGACGGGAACAATCACCCTTGGCAACCGACAGGCTCACGCATTGATTCCGGTAGACGGTACAAGCGAAGAAGAGCTTGCCGATGCCGCGCAGCTTTCCAGCCTTGCAGACGAAACGCCGGAAGGCAGAAGTGTTGTGATTCTTGCAAAAGATAAATATGGTATAAGAGGAAGAAAACTGGCGGACAAGGATATGACATTTATCCCTTTTTCGGCAAAGACACGGATGAGCGGTGTTAATTTTGACGGCAATGAAATCCGGAAGGGCGCTGCTGAGGCAATGCAGGCGTATGTCACCCAGGCGGGCGGTATTTATTCTAAAGAATGCAGCCGCATCGTGCAGGATATAGCCAAGCAAGGAGGAACACCCCTGGTTGTTGCTAAAAATCATAAAATACTTGGAGTAATTCATTTAAAAGATATTATTAAACAGGGGGTTCAAGAGAAATTTGCTGATCTTCGTAAAATGGGTATCAAAACCATTATGATTACAGGTGATAATCCGATGACGGCCGCAGCGATTGCCGCTGAAGCAGGTGTAGATGACTTCCTTGCAGAAGCAACCCCGGAGGGGAAACTGCAAATGATCCGTGATTTTCAGGCGAAAGGGCATTTGGTAGCAATGACGGGCGACGGAACAAACGATGCCCCGGCTCTTGCACAGGCTGATGTGGCGGTGGCAATGAATACCGGGACGCAAGCGGCAAAGGAAGCGGGGAATATGGTGGATTTGGATTCGTCTCCTACAAAACTGATTGATATTGTCCGTATTGGGAAACAGCTTTTGATGACAAGAGGAAGTTTGACTACTTTTTCAATTGCAAACGATGTGGCAAAGTATTTTGCTATTATACCTGCGCTGTTTATGGGATTGTATCCGGGGCTTTCCGCGCTCAATATTATGAGACTGTATTCTCCGCAAAGCGCCGTGCTTTCCGCGATTATTTATAATGCGTTGATTATCATTGCATTGATTCCCCTGGCGCTGAAGGGCGTAAAATACAGAGAGGTCCCGGCAGGGAAACTGTTGTCACGTAATTTGCTGATTTATGGTTTGGGCGGACTTGCGGCTCCGTTTATCTTTGTGAAACTGATTGATATGTTATTAGTCGTTTTAGGATTGGTCTAAGGAGGTATGGGCGATGAAAACATTAAAAAATACATTACCGGAAGCGGCTGCTATTTTTCTGATTTTTACTGTGATTTGCGGTATTGTTTATACAGGCGTTGTAACGGGGATAGCCCGGCTTGTTTTCCCGGATAAGGCAAATGGCAGTATCATTGAGGTTGACGGGAAAAAATATGGCTGCGAGCTTTTAGGACAGCAATATACGGATGACGCGCATATGTGGGGACGAATTATGAATATTGACGTTTCAACCTATAAGGATGAAAAAGGAAAAACGCTCATGTATGCGTCGCCGTCAAATTTAAGTCCTGCAAGTGAAGAATACAAAGCGCTGGTTGCAGAGCGAGTAGAAAAACTGCGCAAAGCAAACCCGGAGATGGATGAAACCGCAATTCCCGTTGATCTTGTCACTTGTTCCGGCAGCGGACTTGATCCGCATATTTCTCCCGCTGCTGCCAAGTATCAGACGGCCAGAATTGCAAAAGCTAATCATATGACGGAGGATGAGGTGGAGAAAATAATTGATGAATGTACGGATGGCAGATTTTTGGGCATCTTTGGGGAAGAAACTGTAAATGTCCTAAAAGTTAATTTGATGCTGGATGGTATTTTATAGAATTTTAATTCGGCAGCAGGGTTATTTATACGAATTTAATATCAATAAAGATAGAATAAAGGAAGTATAAAAAGCAATTAAGATAACGGGGATATATAAGTTATGCAGAAAAGAAAAAAATCAAAGCATTATCATATTACATCCTTTCAGATTATTATTTTGGGGTTCTTATCTGTTATCTTGATCGGAAGTCTGATGCTCATGCTGCCGATTGCCGCCCGAAGCGGCAAGGGCGCTTCGTTTTCCGATGCGCTGTTCACTGCAACCTCTGCAGTCTGCGTAACCGGGTTGGTTATTCACGATACAGCAACCTATTGGTCTATGTTCGGGCAGGGTATCATCTTGCTGCTGATTCAGATCGGAGGAATGGGGATTGTTACAATTGCCGTTTCGATTGCGGCGGTTTCGGGACGCAAAATAGGCCTGATGCAGCGAAGTACAATGCAGGAGGCGATTGCAGCGCCTAATGTTGGCGGTATTGTGAGGAGAACGAAGTTTATCTTAAAAACAGCCATTTCTGTTGAGTTAATCGGGACGGCTGTTTTAGCGCCTGTTTTTTGCAGGGATTTTGGAATTTTTAAAGGGATCTGGTATGCACTGTTTCACTCGGTTTCTGCATTTTGTAATGCGGGGTTTGATTTAATAGGTGTAAAACAGCCGTTTTCCTCATTGACTTCTTACTCTGTGCAGCCGGTTGTAAATATTACGATTATGGCGCTGATTATTATCGGGGGCATAGGCTTTCTTACTTGGGAGGACATAAAGAACAATACGTGGCATTTTAAAAAGTACCGTATGCAAAGCAAAGTCATTCTTACAGTAACCGGCACTCTTATACTTTTGCCCGCAATTTATTTTTATTTTTTTGAGTTTTCGCAAATGCCGTTTGCTGAGAGAGTATGGACCGCACTGTTTCAATCGGTTACACCGAGAACCGCCGGCTTTAATACGGCGGATTTGACGAGGGTTAGTGAGGTTGGGCAGATGCTTATTATAATTCTTATGCTGACGGGCGGTTCCCCCGGTTCTACCGCAGGAGGCATGAAAACGACGACGCTTGCCGTCCTCGTTTCCTGCGCATTATCTGTGTTCCGAAAGAAAGAACATGCCCACTTTTTTAAGAGGAGGATTCCTGACAATACGATAAGAAATGCAGCTACGATTTTTTTAATGTATATTACTTTGTTTCTTGCCGGAGGTATGATTATTAGCGGGATAGAAAATATCCCGTTAATAACAGCTTTATTTGAAACAGCATCTGCAATCGGCACGGTTGGATTATCGCTTGGAATCACACCGGAACTTGGCATAGTCTCTCATATGATTTTAATTTGCCTGATGTTTTTTGGCAGGGTCGGCGGTTTGACATTGATATTCGCCGCAATCTCCGAGAAAGCATCAAACGGCTCTAAATATCCGCAGGAAAAAATAACAGTAGGGTAAAGGAGAAAAATGATGAAATCTATTTTACTGATAGGTCTTGGAAGGTTTGGAAGACATATTGCTATGAAGCTGGACGAACGGCATCATCAGGTGATGGCGGTAGATAAAGAAGAACGGCGTGTGGAGGCTGTTCTTCCGTTTGTGACAAATGCGCAGATCGGAGACGCAACAAACGAGGATTTTTTAAGTTCGCTTGGCGTTCGGAATTTTGATGTATGTATCGTAGCAATTGGAGATAATTTTCAAAATTCGTTAGAAACCACTTCGCTTCTAAAAGAACTTGGAGCCAAAATGGTGGTGTCCCGTGCCGCCAGAGATGTTCACGCTAAATTTCTTTTGCGAAACGGCGCTGACGAGGTTGTCTATCCGGAACGGCAGCTTGCAGACTGGACGGCAATTCGTTATAGCGCCGACCATATCCTTGATTACATAGAGTTAGACGAAGAACACGCTATTTTTGAAATGTCTGTGCCAATTGGGTGGACCGGAAAAACAATCGGTCAATTAGACATACGGAAGAAATATAATATTAATATTATGGCGCTGAAACATAACGGTGTGATGAATTTGAGAATCAGCCCGGAGACTCCTTTGCCGAAGGATGATACGATGCTTGTTCTCGGAGATATCAAGAGCATTCAAAAATGTTTTCATATTTAATTTGTGAAGGAAATCGGCGGTATGGAAGAATTTATTTTAATTTGCGCAGTTGTATTTATATTTATTTTGGGTTACTTTATTATGAGAAAGCTGGATTGTTTTCTTGTTCAAAATGATTTGCAGATGAAAGAACGTGAAGGACTGGGAGGTGAGTGTATGAGCGAATCCAGATTAAATCCGGATGAGCTGTTAAAAGTAATCCGGGTTGAAGAAGAAAATCAAACCAGGGGACATTTGAAAATCTTTTTTGGGTATGCGGCCGGCGTAGGGAAAACTTATGCCATGCTGAAAGCGGCTCATATAGCAAAAAATCAGGGGGCAGATGTGGTGGCCGGTTATATTGAGCCGCACGCACGCCCTAAAACAGCAGCGCTTTTGAATGGTTTGGAACTTCTTCCCGTAAAGGAAATCGAATATAATGGAATTACACTGCGCGAATTTGATATTGATGCGGCGCTGAAAAGAAAACCGCAGCTTATGCTTGTGGACGAGCTTGCCCATACAAATGCACAGGGGTGCCGCCACACAAAGCGGTACCAGGATATTAAGGAGCTTTTGAACGCCGGTATAGATGTTTATACAACCGTAAATGTACAGCACATTGAAAGCCTGTGCGATGTAGTTGCGTCCATTACAGAAGTTTTTGTGAGGGAACGAATCCCTGACTCTTTATTTGATAACGCCGATCAGGTTGAACTGGTAGATATTGAGCCGCAGGAGCTTATAGATCGCCTTAATGCAGGAAATGTCTATAGGGAAGCACAGGCAAAACAAGCAGTAGAGAACTTTTTTACCGTAGAAAACCTGACGGCTCTTCGGGAAATTGCACTGCGCCGGTGTGCAGATAGAGTGAATATTCTGACGGAGAACACGCGGGTGAAACGCCACGGAGATTATCATACGGATGAACATATATTGGTCTGTCTTTCGTCTTCTCCTTCTAATGCGAAAATTATCCGCACTGCCGCAAGAATGGCTGCTGCGTTCAAAGGAACTTTCACAGCGCTGTTTGTGGAAACGCCGGATTTTTCTGAAATGAATGAGGAAAATGTGAAACGCCTGCGCGCGAATATGCGCCTTGCTGAACAGCTTGGCGCTCAAATTGAGACGGTTTACGGTGAGGACGTCCCTTTTCAGATTGCGGAATTTGCAAGACTTTCCGGCGTCTCTAAAGTTGTAATCGGGAGAAGCTTCGGGGTAAAGCGGCATTTGTTCAGCAAACCGACTTTGACGGAGAGACTGATTGCGAATGCACCGAATCTGGATGTACACATTATTCCCGATACGGTTTCCAATGCGGCCGTTTACCGGCTAAAGAAAGGGAAGAAAAGGAATCCTATCATTTTTTCTGCTGCGGATATATTAAAGTGTATTGCGATTTTGCTTGTTTCCAGTTTGATTGGAACCGTTTTTCATAATCTTGGATTTGCCGAAGCGAACATAATTACCGTTTATGTTCTTGGCGTGCTTATTACCGCGGTTATTACGAAGCATCAAATTTACGGCCTTATTTCTTCCATTGTCAGTGTTTTGGTTTTTAACTTTCTGTTCACTGATCCCAAATTTACATTACAGGCGTATGATCAAGGCTATCCGGTAACCTTTCTTATTATGTTTTTGGCAGCTTTTTTGACAGGCTCCCTTGCTATACGGCTCAAAAATCAGGCGAAGCAGTCGGCAAGATCGGCATATCGCACAAAAGTACTATTTGACACCAATCAGCTATTGCAGCAATCAAAAGACAGAAAGGAAATTATATCTGTAACTTCCAATCAGTTGATAAAATTATTGGGGAAAGATATTGTTTTTTATTTGGCTGATATGGAAAAACTGGAAGAGCCGCATATTTTTCCGGCGGCCAATGAAAATTTAGAACTATATACTTCTGATAATGAAAAGGCGGTTGCCGACTGGGTGTTCAAAAATAATAAGCGCGCCGGGGCTACGACCGAAACGCTTTCCAGCGCAAAATGTCTGTATCTTGCCGTCCGCGTCAACAACGTGGTATATGGCGTTATTGGAATTGTTATGGGGGAAGAACCTCTCGATCCATTTGAGAACAGTATTTTGCTGTCCATTATCGGAGAGTGTGCGTTGGCTTTGGAAAATGAAAAAAATGCCCGTGAGAAAGAAGAAGCTGCAGTTCTGGCGAAAAACGAGCAGCTTCGAGCAAATCTGCTTCGGGCTATCTCTCACGATCTGAGGACCCCGTTGACGTCAATTTCCGGAAATGCAAGCAATCTGTTATCGAATGGTGATTCCTTTGATGAGGATACAAAAAAACGGCTTTATACCGATATTTATGATGATTCCATGTGGCTGATAGGCCTTGTGGAAAACTTGCTTGCCGTTACCCGGATTGAGGAAGGCAGGCTGAATCTTCATATATCCGAAGACTTGCTAGATGATGTGATTACAGAAGCGCTTCATCATATTAACCGCAAAAGCGTGGAGCATCATATTACCGTTGAAAATGAGGACGAGTTTCTTCTTGCAAAAATGGATGCGAAGCTTATCGTGCAGGTAATTATCAATTTGGTGGACAACGCCGTTAAATATACGCCTAAAAACTCTCATATTAAAATTAAGACAGAGAAACATGGCGGTAAGGCGGTAGTCTCTGTAGCAGATGACGGCGGCGGTATACCAGATGAAATGAAGCCGCGGGTATTTGACATGTTTTACAGCGGCGCGAATCAAATTGTGGACAGCCGACGCAGTCTGGGGCTTGGATTGTCACTGTGCAAATCTATCATTAATGCTCACGGCGGAGAAATTACAGTTTCAGATAATCTGCCGCATGGAACAGTATTTACATTTACATTACCTATAGGGGAGGTCAAGGTTTATGAATAAATTACTTATATTAGTTGTAGAAGACGATGCTTCTGTAAGAAATCTAATCACGACAACATTAAAGGCACATGACTATCGGTATCTCACAGCTCCTACCGGTCAGGCGGCGGTGTTAGAAGCGTCTTCCCACAATCCGGATATTGTTTTGCTGGATTTGGGGCTGCCGGATATAGATGGCGTTGAAGTAATAGAAAAAATCCGCACCTGGTCGAATATGCCGATCATTGTTATAAGTGCCCGCAGTGAGGACACTGATAAAATCGACGCTCTTGATGCCGGTGCAGACGATTATTTGACAAAGCCATTTTCGGTCGAGGAATTACTCGCAAGGCTTCGGGTTACGCAAAGACGTCTTTTGATGATGCAAAAGGAATTTCCTGCTGAGTCTGCCGTTTTTACCAATGGAAAACTCCGCGTGGATTATGCCGCCGGCTGTGCCTATTTAAATGAAGAAGAATTGCACTTGACGCCGATTGAATATAAATTGCTTTGCCTTCTCGCTAAAAATGTCGGCAAAGTCTTAACGCATACCTATATCACGCAGAATATTTGGGGAAGCAGCTGGGAGAATGATATTGCTTCACTTCGTGTTTATATGGCGGCGCTTCGCAAAAAAATTGAAAACCAGCCAAATTCACCGCAGTATATTCAGACGCATATTGGAGTGGGCTATCGAATGATGAGGGTAGAATAATTATGATGCCAGGGTCAAAAGGTCTGAACCCACGTGAGCTTGCTCATAGTGGGGCTTTTGAGTGGAGTGCCATTTCATGAGCAAAAATAGCTGCATAGCAGCGGAGAAGTATCGTATATGCGTCTTGCGAATGGCGCGGGCCGGACTGCTACAATTATTCTGTGAAAAATAAAAAAAGATGTTGACAAGCTTGCGAACATCATATATAATAACTCTTGTGTCGCGAGAACGGCATAAGTGAATAACGTCGGGGTGTGGCTCAGCTTGGCTAGAGCGCCTGGTTTGGGACCAGGAGGTCGCAGGTTCAAATCCTGTCACCCCGATATTTATGCGGGTGTAGTTCAATGGTAGAACACTAGCCTTCCAAGCTAGATACGTGGGTTCGATTCCCATCACCCGCTTTCTTAAAGCCTGAACAGGTTTTGAGAATTGTGAGTCTGTAGCTCAGCTGGATAGAGCAACGGCCTTCTAAGCCGTAGGTCGAGGGTTCGAATCCCCCCAGGCTCGTTGACACGTACACATAAGTGTGAAGGTCAGACTTGGTGAGCGGGTCAGTCCCATAGCCTAAGCGGCCGCAGAGGCCCGGCAGATGGACAAGATAGAATATGGTGGGTATGGTGCAGTTGGTTAGCGCGTCGGATTGTGGTTCCGGATATCGTGGGTTCGAGTCCCACTACCCACCCTTTGATTTCTAATGGGCTATCGCCAAGCGGTAAGGCACAGGACTTTGACTCCTGCATTCGTTGGTTCGAATCCAACTAGCCCAGTTTATAAGTATGGGCGTGTAGCTCAGGTGGTAGAGCACTTGACTTTTAATCAAGTTGTCCGGGGTTCGAATCCCCGCACGCTCAGTTGGTTTAGATAGCGTAAACTCAGCATTTGCAAGGGTTTGCGCTATTTTTTGCTTTTTTTCATGTAACCGGAAATAATCGAAAGTGTCAACTTGTAAATGTCTCATTCGCGTCTCAATGTCTCATTTTTATCTCATTTTCTCACTAAAAGTTAATCATAAGGTTTTTATTAAAATGGATTGACATTTAATAATAGGTCGTGTATTCTGGTAATAACCAAAAAGGTTAATAGTAAACTGAAAGAATGTCTGAGAGGTGGTTATGATGTTTCAAAAGGAAAAGCATTTGACGAATAGTGAGGAAGATTTGATGGAGATATTCTGGGAGAAGAAAGAGCCGTTGACGAGTGTTGAGATATTGGAACTTTCCGCTGAACGCTCCTGGAATGGGAATTATATTCATAAGATGCTGCGTTCGCTGCTGAAGAAGGACATGATTAAAATATGTGGTACTGTGCAGTGCGGAACGCAATATGCAAGACAGTTCATTCCGGCGGTTACCAAAGAAGAGTACGCGGCAAAGCTTGTTATGTCGAAGGGAATTGAGAAGAGCGCTATTGCGGCGGTTACAGTGGCTATGGTGCATGAGATGGATGGAGCAGATGGAGAAGATGTTGTGAAACAGTTGGAGGATATTATAGAAGAGCTAAAGGGAAAAGGGTCGGGGGAAAAATAATATGCAGATTACACTTTTTTCTTTGTTTATGTCCGTGATATGGAGCGGCGCACTGGTCGTTTTCAATCATTTCTGCCGGAAAAATCCCTTCCTTATCCGGCAATTGGGAATTACGAATTTACTGTGTTTGTATCTGTTTCCTGTTTTGCGGATGATTCTTCCCTGCGAATTTTCATTTACCAGAGTCATATACTCTCCGGAGGTTTTTGATGATATTTATGCAAATAAAACAGGAGCAGTGCAGATAACGGTCGTGACGGTTCTGCTTACGGTCTGGGCGGCAGTGGCGGTAGTTCTGCTTCTGCGCTTTGCCGTTCAATATCGAAGGATGCTGAAAATATTTTCGACATGCAGCGTATGTGAAAGCGAACAGTGCAGGCGAGTGTTCAACCGGGTGCTGAATACATGTAAACGACAGGTTAAGGTTGAAATTCGGCAAAGCCGGTATATTCAGATTCCGATGGGTGCGGGAATTTTCAGGCGATGTATCCTTTTGCCTGAGAAGGAATACAGCGATTCAGAGCTGTATTATATTCTGCGCCATGAATATACGCATTTTCAAAACAGAGATTTGACGGTGAAAATATTTATGTATATTTATTGGTGTATCTTTTGGTGGAATCCCGTGATTTATTTCTTAAAGAAAGATATGGAACAGCTTTTGGAGATAAAATGTGATTTAGATGTAACCGCTCATATGGGAAATCGGGACAAGGCAGAGTATTTGGCTACAATTGTTGCTATGTTGAAAAATGCAGAGGCGAAGAAAGAAGAAAGGCTTTTTTGCGGAGCGGCGACGCTGGTTTCCGGAAGTGGCGGGGCGAAAATTGTTGAGCGGTTTCAGATTGTATCATCCGGCTGTGGGAATGGAAGAAAAAATGGGCTGTTTGCAGGAGGATGGCTCCTTATATTTGTCTTACTGACGGCGGCATCCTATTCCTTTGCCGTTCGCCCGGATTATGAAATGCCCGAAGAAGCTGCGGCAGATGACCGGAACCCGGCGGCGTCAGGGTATCGTATGGAATGTATTGACGGTACCTATTATGTACATTTCAATGAGTTTTAAGGGATTGGAGGGGAAGTATGAGAAAATCTGTTGCATGGAAAATGTTTTTGCGGGCGCCTTTGAAAGCAGGACTGACTTTTTTGCTGATAGCTTTTGCTTCTTTTGCTTTCCTGTCACGTGTTACGGAGTATGCCGTTACCAGCCGGGAGACAGAGAAAGCAGAGAGCTTTTATAGTGGTGTTGCCGCATTAGATACCAGTGTTCCGCCTATTGCCGATTATTACGTGGAGCCCAAACCATGGCCTTCTGAGGAGCAGATAGAAGAGTTCTCATCGCTGCCCGGTGTTACTCTGGCAGATACGAGATATACGACGGAAGGTCTGGCAGAGGATTATAAGCGCATCATAGATATGGATAGCCCTTCCGAAGAAGGGGAGTTTGTGGCAGAGGGAACTTATGAAGGTCTGGAAGAATACGGGGATGAATCCTGTCTCAGAATCTATTTAAAATTTGAGGATGTTACCGTATATGCCGGTGAGATTGAGCCGGATACCCGTCAGCCGATGCGGATACTGATTGACGAAGATTTTGTGGACTATTATAAGTCTTATTCCCGTGCGTTTTTTGAAAATCTGGAGGCGGGAAGACGGTTTCTTGTGATTGGCAGATACAGTGAAAAGACCGGAACGGCCTTTGAGTTGAATCTGTATGAGTATTCCCCGGAAGAAAGTCTGTATGCAATAGATGAGCTGGAAGAAGCATATCTGGATACAGAGGGATTTTCCTGGTGTAAGGAGAAAATTGAAGTAATAAATCAAAGCAATCAGTCATATGATATCGTGTATACTTCGGACATGCGTGCAATTCCTTATGTAAATGAACACAGGCTGGTTATCGCAGAAGGGCGTCCGCTGACAGCAGCAGACAGGGAGACAAAGGTCTGCGTTGTAAGCGAACAATTTCTGGAAACATATGGTCTGGCAGTGGGAGATACGTTCCGTATAAAGCTGGGGGACCGATTGATGGAGCGGCTGGGAACAGGAGGCGCCCGAGAAATAAGCTATGAAAATTTATCTGCTTTTATTGCTTCTGAAGAACTGGAAATCATTGGCGCATACCGTTTTACTGATAGCGGGCAGGAACGGTATTATAACAATAATGCAGAATGGAGTTACGGACCGGCCACAATTTTTGTGCCATCCACTCTGTTGCCGGTCGATGTACCCGAAGACTATAAAATCACAATGGGAGATTTCAGCGTCTTTATCGAGAATCCCGGAGATGTAAAAGCTTTCCGGGAGGCCGCCGAACCATTGGCGGCAGAAATGGGCGTGGGACTGCGTTTCTCGGACGGAGGCTGGTCTGAAAGGAATGACAGCTTTGGGACAGGGCCGCTGGCATCATTTCTTGCAGTCATATTGTATGTGATTGGAGCGGCGCTTGCGCTGCTGCTCGCGGTGTACCTTTTTATCAATGGAAATAAGAATACCTATGCTGTTATGCGGATGTTAGGAACGCCTGCGGGAAAAGCAGGGAGTACGCTTGCATTTCCATTTTGTATCCTGGCGGTATTTGCAATGGCTGCCGGCGGTATAGCAGGCCTTTTTTATGCGTCTTATACGGTGGAAAAAACGCTTGCAAAAATGTCGGTTGACAGCGCTCCGGAAGGATTTGCCTATGTTCTGAATGCAGGACTTCCGAATGGTGTGGTAATCTTCTGCCTGATTGCAGAGATGGTATTTACGTTGTCTTTTCTGGGATTATCTTTGTGGAAAATGAAGAAAACATCTCCGCTGGAACTGCAGCAGGAGAGTAACGGGCGTGCAGGAAGAAATAGAAAATTTTTTAAAACCGCAGAACCGGAGACGGATATTAGATCCGGGGTTCTTGTCAGGCCTGCTATTGTAAAATTATCCGGCGTTGAGGATGGCCAGCCGCCTGTCCATGGGAAATACAATGCGCTGCGTCAGACGTGGGGTTACATTCTGCGCCGTATGCGGCGTGGGATGGGGACAACTGCAGTGTCGCTTGTACTTACGGTTGTGTTGACTGCCGGGATGGGAGCGTTAATCCTGACAGAACTTGCATACAGGGACGCATACCGGGGACTTGCCGTAAAGGGCGTGGCGGCAGGTTTTTCCTCATCATCTGTTACGGAATTATCAAAAGCGGATCTGGTTAAGGATTTTTATTACTATACTTCTAATTTTAATGTGCGTGTAAATCAATCCGGCATTTTAAGTCCTATTACATTTACCAATGATTTCGGGCGCTATCTGGAAGATGATTACACGGTTACCTGGGCGGACGGATATGATGCTTCTGTTTTTGAACGCACAGGAGCGGTTTGCCTGATGGGAGAGACGCTTGCTGAGATGCTGGGCGTCCACCCGGGAGATGAGATAACGCTGTTATCAGATGACCTGTATTCTTTTATGGAGCGTCTGCGGGAAGACGCGGATTTTCAGTTTTATAAAGAAGAGGAAGATTTCCTGTCTGCGGTGGAACAGGCCGGGAAAGCCTACAAGGTGGTGGGGATTTTGCATACGGAGAAGGAAGCGGTGGCAGCAGGTGTTTTTTCGGTGGTAAATGATGCGGCAGAGGAACTTTATGGCCAGCCCTTTCAGATTGGGTACTGTGAATTTACTGCGGCGGACAATGGGAAACTTAAAGAGTTAAATAGATTGTTGGAAGAAGAAAAAAGCCGGAATGTAAGATATGCGCCGTTGGCATCTTTTCACATTGATTCGGAGTCGGTGGAGGGTGCGCGGCGGATCTGTACACTGATAGATGAGCTGTTTCCAATTGCTATGGTTGTGGCGCTGGTTATCGGGCTGCTGGGATCAGGGCTGGTAATCATGCAGTCTGCGCGGGAAGCGGCATGTCTGCGGATTCTTGGCGTTACAAAGAAGCGTGCCCGCTGCATGTTGATTTTTGGACAAGTGTTGCTGTGTGCTGCGGCGATTGCGCTTGTCACGCTTGGTCTGGCCCTATTTGGAAAGACATTGTTTACAAGAAGCATTGAAACGCTGGCACGCTGTTTGGCGCTGTATTTCTCAGGATGCGTCTGCGGAGCAGTACTGGCGGCAATACAGGTGACCGGACGAAAGTGTCTGGAGCTGTTGCAGATAAAGGAATAAGAAGGTTGGAGGGAGAAGTATGGCGGTTTTGAGTCTGGAAAATGTAACGTATAGGTATAAGAATGCGCAGAGGGCGGCAGTGTCAGGAATCTCCTGCGAGTTTGAGGAGGGGAAAGTTTATGCAGTTGTGGGAGCTTCCGGTTCGGGAAAATCTACGTTCCTGTCTTTGCTTGCGGGATTGGATCTGCCGACAGAGGGAACCATCAGATTTCAGGGGGACAGCCTGGCAGAGTTGAATCTTGACCGGTACCGGCGGGAAAGTATTTCTATGATTTTTCAGGTATTTCATCTGTTTCCGCTTCTGACTGTTATGGAAAATGTCTGTTTTCCTATGGAGTTGTGTGGCATAACTCCCAAAGACGCCAGGCCGCGGGCGGCCAAATTGCTGGAAGCTGTGGGTATCCGGGAGGAACAGATGAAACGCTTCCCGTCAAAGCTGTCGGGAGGAGAACGTCAGCGGGTAGCTATTGCCAGGAGCCTTGCATCTAACGCGAAAATTATTCTGGGGGATGAGCCGACGGGGAATCTTGACGGGGAAAATACGCAGAATATTATGGATATACTCTGCGAGCTTGCTCATAAGAAAGGATACTGCGTTATTCTCGTGACGCATGATATGGAGGTGGCAGAGATGGCTGACGTGTCATTCCGAATGAAAGATGGTAACTTTGTTTCCTAAAAAGTAGTAGTAGGTTTTCCCTTTATTTCTGCTATAATCAAAGAAAATAAGCTTCACAGAAAATTCACAAAATTATTAGCGCTTTCGCTTGACGAGTGCTAAAATATGTGTTATAACACATGCAGAACAAAGGAGAAGGAAAGAAAGGAACCGGCAGAAAGGTTCCGTTTTCTTCCCAATCATCCCCAGTTCCAGTTAACAAGATGTTTTTAATTAGGAAAAGGAGCGATGACTTATGATGACACCTAGTATTTTTGGAGAGAACTTATTTGACGATTTCTTTGATGACTTTTTTGATTTTCCGTCCTTTGACAACAAAGAGATGCGGAAAGCAGAACGCAAATTATATGGACGCCATGCGGCGAATATGATGAAGACCGATGTGCAGGAGCATGATGACCACTATGAAGTGGATATTGACCTGCCGGGCTTTCAGAAAGATGAACTTTCCCTGGAGCTGAAAGCCGGTTATCTGGTAATCAGCGCAGCAAAGGGACTTGACAAGGACGAGAAGGAAAAGAAAACAGGAAAATTTGTCCGCCGGGAGCGTTACGCAGGCAGCATGAGCAGATCTTTCTATGTCGGCGAGGATGTAAAGCAGGAAGATATTCATGCGAAGTATGAGAGCGGAGTATTGAAACTGAGTATTCCGAAGGCAGAGACAAAGAAATCAGCGGTTGAAGATAAGAAATGCATTGCCATCGAGGGATAACGGCACCTCTTTATATAAATTGAAATAATATAGCCCGGAGTGCGGAGAGCTCTATAGAAAAGCTGTCTGGCTTCGGGCTTTTTTAAAAAAGTGCTTGCAATCTGCGGAAATCTATGATAAAGTATTAGGCGTGTCAGAGATGACGCGGGTGTAGTTCAATGGTAGAACACCAGCCTTCCAAGCTGGATACGTGGGTTCGATTCCCATCACCCGCTTTTTTTCTTTACCCAAAATTGACTGAAAATTTAGAATATTAAAATAAAATCAAAAAACTAATTGACAAAAAACGAGGTTTATGCTATTATATACTCAACAAAAGAAAACAGAGTTTTCACTTTTTATAAAAAAACCTAATCTAAAATCTAAAAAAGGAGGTACGGACCAACAAAAACTTAATCCACTACTCATAATCTAAGAAAGTCGAAGGTGTAGAAAATGAAATTACTGGAATTTGACGAATAGCTCGTTCGAGAAGAAAAAGAATCGAACGAGCTAAAATTTTGTTTACAAGAGGAAAAGAAATTGTTAAAATACTATCAAAATAGAAAGAGGAGTTGAGTGGGCTATGGTTTATATTAGTGAGAAAAGCAATACGGCACCGGAGAATCTGGAGAATCCGACGGCAAAAAGCGTTTATGGGCTGTTGGATAAGCTTAAAATCCCTTATGAGTGTGTGACGAATGATGTAGTTGAGACGATGGAAGAATGCATTGAGGTAGATAAAGCGCTGGGGACAGAGATCCGGAAGAGCATTTTTTTATGTAATAAGAAGAAAACAAGCTTTTTCCTGGTGGTAATGCCTGCGGGGAAATCTTTAAATACAACAGAACTGGGGAATAAAATAGGTGTGTCTCATCTTTCTTTTGCCCCTGCGGAATATATGGAGAAATATTTAAAGGCTCTTCCTGGTTCGGCGTCCGTGATGGGGCTGATAAATGACGAAGATGATTATGTGCAGTTGATTATGGATAAAGAAGTGGCAGATGAAGAGTGGTTTGGATGCAATCCGGGAATTAATACGTCTCATTTAAAAATGAAGACGGCGGATTTGCTGAATAAGTTCTTGCCTAAAATCAGGCATAAAGCGAAGATTGTTGCATTTTAGTGTGAAAAACAGGGGCATCGCCCCTGTTTTTTTACCAGGAAATATTTATTATTCGGGCAATTTGCTGAGAGCTGCTTCGTCGGCGACAATCGTTACGTCGTTGTGAAGCTGAAGAATCGAAGCCGGAATTGCCGGAGTGATTGGTCCGTAGAGGATTTCTTTTAAAATATCTGCTTTGCTCTCCCCGCTGATAATTACCAGGATTTTTCTTGCCTGCATGATACTTTTGATACCCATGGTGTAAGCCTGCTTTGGAACGTCCTCTTCGGAAGCGAAGAAGCGTTTGTTTGCTTCAATGGTGCTTTCTGTCAGGTCGATGCAGTGCGTTTCTTTTTCAAATGCGGCGCCCGGTTCGTTGAAGCCGATGTGGCCGTTGTGTCCAAGTCCCAGAAGCTGCAGGTCGATGCCGCCTTCTCTTGCAATGATTTGATTGTAATCGCTGCAGGCTTTCTCAGAATCCATTTCCAGCCCATTCGGCACAAAGGTCCGGTTTTTATCAATATTTACGTGATCGAACAGATTCGTATTCATAAAATAACGATAGCTCTGGCAGTTATCAGGTCCTAATCCTTTATATTCATCCAGATTGATACTTGTAACATGAGAGAAATCCAGATCTCCTTTTTTATACCATTCAATCAACTGCTGGTAGGTTCCCACCGGAGAGGAACCGGTTGCCAGACCGAGTACACAATCCGGTTTCATGATAATTTGTGCGGAAATAATATTTGCTGCTTTGCGGCTCATGTCTTGATAATTCTTTGCTCTGTAGATAATCATAATGTATGTTTCCTTTCTAAATTGAAAATAAATAGTAATAGTAGTGCTTCTGTTGTTTTTAAAATATACCATAATCCTATTTGTTTCAATAGAGTTTATATCGATGGAATCTACTTTCATACTTAGAAAGTAACGACATGGAGTTGTGCAAAACAACCAAAAAAGAATAAAAAAACTGTAAAAAACGCGTAAAAATTTTGAAAAGGTTGAAAGAATTTTCAGGATGAAGATATGGTATTGAAATTAAATTCACCAATGGCTATACTGGGTTCAGAATTAAGGAGCGAAAAGCAAAGGAGGTCAGAATATGACGAAGATGAATGAGAGAGTAGAGCAATTGAAAGGAAAGTTGATTGTATCTTGTCAGGCATTGCCACATGAACCGCTGCATTCCTCTTTTATTATGGGAAGGATGGCGCTGGCGGCAAAGATGGGTGGCGCATACGGAATACGTGCGAATACAAAGGAAGATATTCAGGAAATCCAATCCCAAGTGGATCTCCCGATTATTGGAATTGTAAAAAGAGATTATGACGACAGCTGCATTTATATTACTCCGACTATGAAGGAAATTGAGGAGTTAATGGAGGTAAAACCGGAAATTATTGCTATGGATGCAACCATTTCCAAAAGACCTGGCGGGAAAAGCCTGGATGAATTCTTCCGGGAAGTGAAGGAGCGGTACCCGGAACAGCTTTTTATGGCGGACTGTTCTACGGTGGAAGAAGCGCTGCATGCAGATGAGCTGGGATTTGATTTTATCGGAACTACAATGGTTGGATATACCGAACAGAGCAAAGGCGACAGGATTGAAGAGAATGATTTTGAAATCCTGCGCAAGATTGTTGCGCAAGTAAAGAACCGGGTGATTGCAGAGGGAAATATCAATACACCGGAGAAGGCAAAGCGTGTGATTGAACTGGGAGCATTCAGTGTGGTGGTTGGCTCCATTATTACAAGACCACAGTTGATTACGAAAGCATTTGCCGAGGCATTGGACTAAATATTTTAACATAAGTAACTGTAAATCAATCAAAGGATTCATGAAAGGGAAAAGGAGAAAGAGAACATGAGAAATTTAGACAAGTACAAAGGAGTCATTCCTGCGTTTTATGCTTGTTATGACGCAGAGGGAAATATCAGTCCAGAAGGCGTACAGGCTTTGACAAGATATTTTG
Organism: Clostridiaceae bacterium; assembly: GCA_902362865.1. Classification (GTDB taxonomy): domain Bacteria; phylum Bacillota; class Clostridia; order Lachnospirales; family Lachnospiraceae; genus Claveliimonas; species Claveliimonas acetigenes. The sequence goes on along the minus strand of CABIYE010000003.1, from coordinate 181,955 downwards.
TGGACAAAGGTGTGAAGGGCGTATATGTCAATGGCTCTTCAGGAGAATGCATTTACCAGAGTGTAGAGGATAGAAAGGTAGTGCTGGAAAATGTAATGAAGGCGGCTGAAGGAAAGCTTACGGTGATCGCTCACGTTGCATGTAACAATACAAAAGACAGTGTGGAGCTTGCAAGGCATGCAGAAAGTCTGGGTGTTGATGCGATTGCAGCAATCCCTCCGATTTATTTCCGGCTTCCGGAGTATGCGATTGCTCAGTATTGGAATGATATCAGTGCCGCGGCGCCGAATACAGACTTTGTAATCTATAATATCCCACAGCTTGCAGGTGTGGCGCTGACAATGGGATTATTTGAAGAAATGCGGAAGAATCCAAGGGTTATCGGAGTTAAGAATTCATCGATGCCGGTGCAGGATATTCAGATGTTCAAACAGGCTGCGGGAGAGGATTATATCATTTTCAACGGACCGGATGAACAGTTTATGAGCGGTCGTGTCATTGGCGCAGAAGGGGGAATCGGCGGAACGTATGGAGTTATGCCGGAATTATTCCTGAAACTGGATGCGTATGTAAAAGCAGGCGATATGGATGCGGCAAGGAATCTTCAGTATGCTATAGATGAGATTATTTACAAAATGTGTTCTGCGCATGGCAATATGTATGCAGTGATTAAGGCAATTCTTAAGATAAATGAAGGGCTGGATCTTGGCGGAGTAAGAAAGCCGCTGCCATCTCTGACAGAGAGTGATATGGCAATCGTAGAAGAAGCTGCCCGGATGATTCGTGATGCAAAAGCAAAAGAAGGCTTTTAGAGGGAGGAAACATGCAGGGGTTTACGATTATTGATTTGATTATTTTGATTGTTTATTTGGCGGCAGTGCTTTTTGCAGGACTTCATTTCGCTAAAAAAGAGATGAAAGGAAAAGAATATTTTAAAGGTGATGGAACGATTCCGTGGTGGGTGACCTCTGTGTCTATTTTTGCTACGCTGCTGAGTCCCATTTCCTTCCTGTCATTGGCAGGGAACTCCTATGCGGGGACATGGATTATGTGGTTTGCACAGCTTGGAATGCTGCTTGCGATTCCTCTTACCATTCGTTTCTTCCTGCCGATTTATAGTAAGCTGGATATTGATACTGCATATCATTATCTGGAGCTGCGGTTCGGAAGTAAGGGACTTCGTGTCCTTGGGGCGGTTATGTTCATTATTTACCAGATTGGGCGTATGTCCATCATCATGTATCTGCCTTGTATGGTTTTGGGAAGCCTGACAGGAATCAGCGTTAATTTGCTGATTATTATCATGGGTGTGATTGCGATTATTTATTCTTATACAGGCGGATTAAAGTCCGTGCTTTGGACCGATTTTATTCAGGGTTCTGTTTTACTGATTGGTGTTACCTTTGCTTTGTTTTTCTTGCTGGCGCATCTGGATGGCGGAATTGGGGCAATCTTCCATGCATTTACGGCAGAGCACAAGTTCCTTGCAGCAGATCAGCCGATTTTTAATCCGAATATCCTGAAAGACAGTGTATTTATTATGATTGTTGGCGCAGGCTTCAATACGATGGGATCTTATGTGTCAAGCCAAGATATTGTACAGCGTTTTACAACTACTACAGATACGAAAAAACTGAATAAAATGATGTTGACAAATGGTGCATTATCCATTTTCATTGCAACTGTTTTCTATTTAATCGGTACAGGATTATACGTGTTCTATCAGCAGAATGCGCTTCCGCCGGCAGCAGCGCAGGATCAGATTTTTGCTTCCTATATTGCATTTGAACTTCCGGTTGGTATAACAGGGCTTCTTCTGGCGGCTATTTATGCAGCGGCGCAGTCTACGCTTTCCACCGGTCTTAATTCTGTGGCTTCCAGCTGGACGCTGGATATCCAGGAGCGTCTTTCTAAGAAAGAATTAAGCTTTGAGAAACAGACGAAGATCGGACAGTATGTATCTCTGATTGTCGGTATCTTTGCAATTATCGTGGCAATGGTGCTGGCGAATGGAGGCGTGAAATCTGCGTATGAGTGGTTTAACGGATTTATGGGACTGGTGCTGGGTATTCTGATTGGTTCCTTTATTCTGGGAGCATTTACGAAGGTTGCCAATACATTTGGTACAACCCTTGCATTTATCGCAGCATCAGCAGTGATGGTATATATCAAATACTTTGTGCCTGCTGAGGATGTCTCAATTTGGTCTTACTCCATTATCTCTATTGTGGTATCTCTGGTAGTAGGAGTACCAGCAAGCTATATCTGGAGAAAGGTAAAGGGAGATACTTCTGTGCCTGCAGAATATACGACGATCTATAAAAATTAAGCAGCCTGTCAAAAAAGGAGATAGAAGAGATGATATTTGGAAATATCAATAATCTGGAAGAATTCCCGTTCCTGGAGGAACAGGTGAAAGAATGTTTTGAATATGCAAAAGAGCATAATCTGGCTTCCTTTGAAAAAGGGAGTCACGAGATTGATGGAGAAAGGCTCTTTGTAAATATTGTAGAATATACGACTACAGCGGCGAAAGAGCGGTTCTGGGAGGCGCACAGGAAGTATCTGGATGTCCATGTAATGCTTCACGGGACGGAACAGATTGACCTGAATTTTATACAGAATATGGACGTAAAAGAATTTGTGGAGAAGGATGATTTCCTGCCTATGGATGGAGAGAAGAATAGTTCAGTGGTTTTGCGGGACGGGGATTTCCTGATCTGTTATCCGAGCGACGGGCATCGTACTGCGGTAGCCGTGGAGGAACCGGAGAAAATTAAAAAGGCGATTTTTAAAGTACGTATTTGAGCGTATGCAAGGAGGCAGCCCGGAGTTCCGGATTGCCTTTTTGTTGCCCAGAGAGCCTTGTGCGCTGCAGCATTTTTGAATATAATAATTAAAGAGGTACGGTTATGAAAGAATATATCAGTATAGACATTGGGGGAACAGCAATCAAATACGGCGTTGTCAGAGAGGATGGAACAATTCTGTGCCGCAGCGAGATGGCAACGGAGGCATACAAGGGCGGTCCGGCAATTCTTGAGAAGGCATTGGGGATTGTGGAAAAGCTGGCGGGGACATATCGGATCGGCGGAATCTGTATTTCTACAGCCGGGATGGTAGATACCCGAAAGGGAGAAATCTTTTATTCGTCGCCGCTAATCCCTCATTATGCAGGGACGAAGTTCAAGGAGACGATGGAAGAGCGTTTTGGCCTTCCCTGCGAGGTGGAAAATGATGTGAACTGCGCGGGGCTTGCAGAGTATATGTCGGGAGCTTCTAAAGGGAGCTGTGCTGCAGTGATGCTGACTGTCGGTACGGGAATCGGCGGATGTATTGTAATAGACGGTAAGGTGTTCCATGGATACAGCGGCAGCGCCTGTGAGGTGGGCTATATGAAAATGGGGGACAGTGATTTCCAGACTCTGGGAGCGGCAAGCACCCTGACGAAAAAGGTGGCCCTGCGGAAGGAAGAGCCTGAAGAAGATTGGAATGGATTCCGGATATTTGAGGAGGCAAAAAAAGGAGACAGCGTGTGCTGTCAGGCAATTGACGAGATGACGGAGGTTCTTGGCAGAGGGATTGCGAATATTTGTTATGTGATTAATCCGGAAGTGGTTGTGCTGGGCGGCGGAATTATGGCGCAGGAAGAATTTTTGAGGGAGCGGATTACCCGGGCAGTGGGAAAATATCTGGTATCCGGCATTGCTGAGAAGACCCGGATCGCATTTGCAAAACATAAAAATGATGCGGGGATGCTGGGAGCGTTTTACCATTTTAAAGAACTCCATCCGGAATCGTAAGGAAAGAGGTAATTATGGAATATTATGTAAAATCTGTAGTGCCGATGATAGAATCTAATTATGATAAATTCACAACGGTAGAGAAAAATATCGCGGATTTCTTTATCCATAACCGAAAAAAAGTTGATTTTTCGGCAAAGGCGGTGGCAGAACGTCTGTATGTGTCAGAAGCGTCCCTTTCTCGCTTTGCAAAGAAATGCGGCTATCGTGGCTACCGGGAATTTGTATATCAATATGAAGAAACTTTCGTGGAAAAACAAGAATCCATTACAGGAAATACCAGAATGGTTCTGAATGCTTATCAGGAACTTCTGAATAAGACTTACAGTCTGGTGGATGAAGCTCAGATTGCCAGAATATGTCGGTTTCTCAGCCAGAGCGAACGGGTATTTGTGTGTGGAAAGGGAAGCTCCGGATTTGCGGCGAGTGAGATGGAGCTTCGGTTTATGCGCGTTGGTGTGGACATTGATTCTATCGTTGATTCGGATCTGATGCGTATGCAGGCGGTATTTCAGGATAAAAGGAGTCTGGTATTCGGCATTAGCATCAGCGGAGAGACAGAGGGCGTGCTTTTTCTTCTGAAGGAAGCATTTCACAGAGGGGCGAGAACAATCCTGCTTACTGCCAGTAACCGGGATGAATTTGCCAGATATTGTACGGAAGTTATTTTGCTGCCGTCGCTTCAGCATCTGAATCATGGAAATGTAATTTCACCACAATTTCCGGTTTTGGTGATGCTGGACATTATTTATTCTTATTATGTGGAGCAGGACAAGTACGAGAAAGAGACGCTGCATGACAGCACCCTCCGGGCGCTGGAAGAAGGCAGGAAGACGCACCGCAGCATGATAGAATAGCGGAGGCTCATAAATAGTGGGAGGAAACAGGATGATTATTAAGAATGTAAAAGTATATACAGAGGATAAGCGGTTTGAAGATGGAGAAATCTATATCCGGGACGGTATATTTACCAGTGCGCCGGAAGGAATGGAAGCGGAGGAAATGATAGACGGAGAAGGATGCTATGCTATTCCGGGATTGATTGATCTTCATTTCCACGGATGCAAGGGGGACGATTTCTGCGATGGTACGAAGGAGGCAATTGCCAGGATCGCTGAATACGAGGCGTCTGTCGGTGTTACGGCGATTGCTCCGGCGACCATGACGCTTCCGGTGGATGAATTGGAAGCGATTCTGAAAACTGCGGCAGAATATAAGAAAGAGCAAGTGTCGGAAAGGGCCGATCTGATTGGTATTAATATGGAAGGACCCTTTATCAGTTCCGAGAAGAAAGGAGCGCAGGACGCCAGAAATATTATTTCCTGTGATCAGGAAATCGCAGAGCGTTTCCTGGAGGCATCGGAGGGGCTGGTGAAGTTTATTGGAATTGCGCCGGAGCAAAATGACGGATTCCGGGAATTTATAGAAGCGATGAAGGGAAAGGTTCAGATCTCTCTTGCACATACCAATGCAGATTATGATACGGCGAAGGCGGCGTTTGATGCCGGCGCCTGCCATGCGGTGCATCTGTACAATGCCATGCCGGCATTTACCCACAGAGAACCGGGGGTAGTGGGCGCTGTGTCAGATAGCGGACATGTAATGGCAGAGATGATCTGTGATGGCGTGCACATCCATCCGGCAGTAGTAAGAGCCACCTTTAAGATGCTGGGAGAAGACCGGATGATTTTAATCAGCGACAGTATGCGCGCAACAGGAATGCCGGATGGGCAGTATACTCTGGGGGGTCTTGCGGTAAATGTTGTAGGGAACCGGGCGACGCTGGTGTCTGACGGGGCGCTAGCCGGCTCTGCCACAAACCTGACAGACTGCATGAGGACGGTGGTAAAAGAAATGGGGATTCCGCTGGAGACGGCAGTTGCCTGTGCTACGATGAATCCGGCCAGGAGCCTGGGAGTGTATGACCGCTATGGTTCTATCACGGAAGGGAAGCATGCCAATGTTGTGCTGCTTGATAAGGAGCTGGAGCTGAAGCTGGTGATAAAAGATGGGAAACGGATCGTGTAAACGATAGAAATTATCTATAGTGTTGCCTGAAATGCCCTCAGTCTGCAAAGACGCTTGCTTTTGAAAACTGAGGGCATTGGCTATGGTTTATTATAACATTCTTCCGGAGATTAATATAATTGATAATTCCGATATAAATACATGGTTTATTTAGAATTCCTATCGTTCAGATCCTGCTTCATTCTACGGAAATAAGAGCTCATCTCGTCTGCCATACCGGAGAGCCGGTTCAGCAATTTAGAGAAATCTTTCAACATTTCATCATCTTTATAATAAGGATAGACAATGTCGTGGTCAATCTCGCTCCATCCCTCTTCAAAGAGGGTTCTGCCCTGAATTTCCACATAGTATCCTTTATACTTTATAATATAATGAAGAGAACGGTAGATGCCTCCGGCAATGATATCGATTTCTTTTTCATCATAGATGCGGCTGTCACCGGAGCGCTTGTATACTTTCGGCCGTTCGGCAATATAGTAGTGAGCGGTATCGTTGTCAAAATCTGCCAGCCTGTCTTCTACATAGATGTCAGGATTGTTTTCAAATGTCCGTGTAATGTAGCGATGAAAGTGAATCCAGTCCTCCCGGTACAGAAAGAATACACGGATACCGATTAAATCTGTGATATATTTATAATAATTTGTATGATCCAGACCGGCGAACCTGTCTGGGTTTTCCGTACGTTTGCGGATAATTTTCTCCAGTAAATGACCGGGTTCTTTGGTACGGTAGCGGTAGGAATGAATCCCGGCTTTGTCAATATCGTATAGATAATCGTTGATGAAATCCTTTCCGATTCCCCGCAGGAGTTCTTCGGTTTTTTGATATTCTTTTAAAATGGCATCCAGTTCGTCCCATGTAATCCCGGCTGCCATCAGGTCGTTGTCTGTCAGGTTGTATGCTGATAAAAAATCAAATTTTTCCATTCTATCACCTCCGGTTTCAGTATAACAGTTAATTGGAGATTTGGATACCAATTGACGAAAAGGTCACAGAATAATCACATTTTATCGACGGAAAAAACACAAATTTTCATTATGATGTTTAAAAATGGAAATTTGGAGGATGCCGATGAAGAAGAATAAGGAAAAACAGGAGTTAGAGATTACCGTTGAGAATTTTATGCAGGATCTGAAACATTATAGGCGGGATAATGTACGTGCGATGCTGAACGGCGGTATTTTACAGCAAATTGAGGAAAAAGATAAAATGGATGTTTACAGAAGCATCCTGGCTTTGTGCGACAGGCGGATTGCAGAACAGCTTTTTAAGATAACAGGGAAGTTTACAGTGGGAATGCTGGAGCTTGACCTGGAGAACCGGAATCAGAGAGTTTTTGTATCCTTCCTGATGACAAAGTATCTGAAGAGAATTGATTGCAAAGAGGAAGCTGATTGCGAGCGTTTGTTTGAGATTGCCTGTACAGTGGAAAATAGAAACATGCTCCAGTATCTGATTCAGCAGGGGAAAGCGGTAAGCAAATATCCTAAGCTGGTAACCTGTTCCCTGGAGCTGTTTTCTTTGATTGATAAAATCCCGGATAAATATTTGCATGAGGATTGCAAGGTGGCGTTTTGGGTGGAAGCGGCGCTGTCGGATCGAAGTATAGAGGCTATGGACGCCCTTGCGGCAAAGGGGTTTGATCCCGGGGTGAAGGGAAGTGATGGAAAGTCGGCGGTCGACGCGCTGGAAAAGCGTATCGGCAGCATTCGCTATACCAATAACCGGACGGGTGAGTTAAAGCGTAAGAAGGATCGGGAAGCGGTTCGGTATCTGAGTCGGCTGGCATCGGGAAAGGGAAGGAAAGAGAAGAAACCTTCGCTGAAGAAATGGATTATTTCCGGGGCGGCAGTCCTTGTTGTTGCGTGTATTGCAGGGGGTGTTATATTCCAGAGTACAAAATCGGATGATGCTGCCGGGGATAGTGCATCTGCTAGCTACAATACAGATACAAGCCTTACGGTTGCCGATGGAGATACGGTAAATATTGATTATACGGGTTACGTGGATGACGTGGCATTTGACGGCGGAAGCACCGATGGGAATGGGGCGGATCTGACGATTGGCTCGGGAACCTATATTGATGATTTTGAAGAGCAGCTTGTTGGCCATAATGTGGGAGAGAATGTGCAGGTTACCGTTACGTTTCCGGAGGATTATGGCGTAGAAGAATTGAATGGAAAAGAAGCGGTATTCGACGTGACAATTAATGGCATCTATGAGTAAAATTTCAATTGAAAGTTTATAAAACTGTTTCTTACGGATTGAAAACGTCTTCGGCTGATTGGAACAAATGCGCCATTTGTCATCAGAAAACAATCTTGGGTAATTTTTACGACATGCGACATGTTTACAACAATTCCCCGGCTGCAGGTAATAAAACGGGAATCCGTAAGAAGCGGCGCAACTATATCGGAAAAGCTTTTCCTGGCAGTGGACAGATAGACATTATCCTTTAAATGGATTTCTGTTTTAACAGATGACTTTATATAGTAGATTTTTGAAAAAGAGATTTCGTAATCTTTTCGGTAAATTTGAACGGTTAAACGCCTTGTCTTTTGAGTGAAGTCTTCGATATATTCCGGCAGAAAATCATTGAGCTGAACCATAGATATAGGCTTCAGCAGATATCGCAGAGCCCTTACGCAGTAGCCGTCGGCCATATATTGATTCGTACAGGTCAGAAAAATAATTTTTAAGTTGCTGTCCTTTTTATAAATCTGCCGGGCAGCGTCCATGCCGTTCATCCCCGGCAGATGAATATCCATAAAGCACAGATCATATTTTCCCGGCTCAAACGCAGTAAGGAAGTTTTCGGCATCCCCGTAAGTATCTATTCCGGGTGTGAAATCATATTTTGCAAAGAATTGATCCAAAAGTGCAAGAAGAACAGCGCTATCGGCTTTAGAATCTTCAATAATAGCAATATTCATAAAAGATCACCTCGTTATCTATCATATCTCTTTCCCACTATTTTGTTGCAGTATAACAAAATTTTTTCTCTTTTTCAGCACTTCTGCAAAGCTGGGCAAAAAAGCGACAAAACTGGGCAATCCGAATTTCCGCGTATCCATTGACATCCGGCAAATCTGCTTGTTACACTAGAAACAGATGAACGAATGGGGGATTATTATGAAACAATTACCGAAATTGATTGCTGCAGTATTTCTCGCTGTCCTGCTTTGTATCCCCGCCACTTTTGCGGTCTTTTACTACACACAGCCGATGGCAGATGTGTCCTACGAACTGTTCCGGTTTGCTGATGATGGTGAAGAATACTGGAATGGCGGAGACGGATGGGTTGTTTATACCGAAGAAGCGGGCAAGAAGACGGAGCTGGTTTCAGATGGTACCGGAGGATATTCCGGACTTTCTTATTCCGGGCAGACTTTTTATTATTCAAAAGAACTAACAGAAGAATCCGACAGCCCTATGTTGAAAATAGGCGTCGTCAACCGGACGATCAGCGTTTTTCTTGACGGGGAAATGATCTACACTGACTGCCCTGAACTGGATAACCGGATCGGATACCTTACACTTCCCATGTTGGAGTATGACCGGGCGGAACCCGTTACTGTCTCCCTGCCTCCGGATTATCGGGGGGGGAAAAACACTGACCATCGCACAATCCACAGCCGCTTCAGAAAAGCAGGTAGATGATGGAACAGTTTACCCCTGTGAAGTAACCCTGTACTGTGGATACGCTTATGAAAGTGGTCTGATCGCATCAAGTGCCCGTACCATGATTCCTGCTGTGCTGCTGTTTTCTCTGCTCCTTTTCCTGCTTGCAGTGTTTATCTGGAATGCTTCACAGGGGATCTTTCTGCCAAAGCCTCTTATATTTGCCCTTGCTGTCCTGTTCCGGATGTGCATCGTTTTATCAAAAGCGGATTTCTTTTACCAGTATTTTGGTATGCTCCCCATTGATCCGACAGATATGTTCTTCCATTTTTCTGTCGGGGCATTCCTGCTGTTCCTTACTCTGTATGCCTCCCGGCTGCGCCTGCTGTTTGCTGGAATTACCCTCCTTGAGTGGATCAGCGTGCTGCTGTCCTTTTCTATACAGACAGGAAAGTTTCTGGAATATGGAGATTTATATGTGTTTTTTATGAATCTCCCACAGATTACAGGATTTCTTGCACTGGTGGCTGCGCTTACCGGAACATTTATCCTCTGGAAACTGAGAATGCCTTTTTTCCGGCATATGGCTCAAACTGCCCTGTTTCTCATAATTGGTTATCTGCTGTTTCTTGCTGTCAGCATCCCCATTTTGCCGGACTATGCCGCCAGTGTGTTTACACGTCTGGGACAGGAAGTGATTATGCTCCTTCCTAAATTTGCTTTAACCCTGCTGTGGAACCTGTGCCTGCTTTCCGGTCTTGCCGCAGTGCTTTTTGATTTTATCGAGCAATTATCCAGACGGCGCACCGAACTTGAAGTGCTGTCCTCTAAGAACCGTCTCGCACTGGAAAGCTATGAGAACCTGCGCCTGCAATCGGAAGAAGTCAGGATGCTGCGCCATGATACGGTGAAACACTATACGCTGCTGCGTTCCATGATAAAAGATAATCCCGAACAGGTTCCCGGTTATCTGGAGGAACTGATCGGGCAGGCAGAACAGATACGTCCTGTTATATCCTGTCGGAACCAGACGCTGAATATCCTGCTGAACGGGAAACTGGGCATGGCAAAGGCAAAAGGGATTGAAACAGAAATTGAACGCTGCGATGCACCGAAAAAGCTGCCGCTTTCTGATCCGGAACTCTGCTCCCTAATTCTGAATATTCTGGACAATGCTATAAACGCCGCTTCGATTTCCCGGAAACCATTGATCCGGCTGGATTTCCATTGTAAAGCACAACACTTTGTCTTTTCCTGTGAAAATTCTGTGCCGGATAAAACTTCTGATCATAAAAAAACACTTACACCGGAACATGGGTATGGGCTGAAAATCATCCGCCAGATTATGAAGCGTTTCGGAAATAATATGCTCTCCATGGAACAGACCGGAAGTCTCTACCGGATTACGGTAGTGATTCCTTTCTGATCCGTTTTAACCTTTGGATATGATTTTAGTTTTTCATATAATCAAAAAAAGCTTGCCGCACTTCTTTGACACGGTGCTTGCTGACCGGAACGCTCCGGCCATCCGTAAGTTCCATCGAAGAAGTGTGGAAACTTTTTACATGGCTGAAATTTACGAGGAAACTCTGATGGCACCGGATAAACCCCTGCCCCCAAAGTATTTCCTCCAGTTCCTTCATGGATAGACTGGTATCCCATTCCTGTGTTTCCTGCATGATTCTGCTTTTTCTTCCGATGATTTCAATATAATAAATATCTTTCGGCGCAATTTTTCGTATGTGTCCATCCGTCGGAAGAAGAATCTCTTTCCTGTTTCGCAGTTTCCCATAACAGAAACGTACTGCCTCTGTAAGTTTTTTCATTTCCAACGGTTTTGCCAGATACCTTGCGGCGGCCACTTCATATCCCTGCAGAGCCATCTCCCGGTTGCAGGAAATAAACACGATCTCTGTCTCAACCTTTTTGTCCCTCAGCACTCTTGCCAGTTCCATTCCATCCTGTGCCGGCATCAGCACATCTAACAGAAGCATAGCATACTCTTTCCCGTTCTGTATCTCTTCCAGAAGGTCTTTTGCCGTCCCATAGCAGACGATTTCCGCCCGGATTTTTTCTGCCCGGCACACTTCTTCTGTCATTTTCCTGATCTGCTCTCTGTCTGTCGCTTCGTCATCACAGACAGCTATATAAAACGGATACTTCATCATTCGTACTACCTCAAATTTATTTCTTATTTTATGATATTTCCGTTTTTCATTGTACCAAGTCGCTGGCGTGACGGCTAGTCCTAAGTACGTAAATTTACCGTTTGAGTATAATATTTACCGTTCGGGAGCAACAGCTTTTTTTCTAAAATTTGGTGTGCTATCATATTTTTGATAGCACACTTCTGCGTATATAACGGAAATGTACTATCAAAAAGAAGCTGAGCTGCTATTCCGATGGTAGCCGGATGGCGGCTGAGATTTTTGCTAAAATTTAATAAGGAGGTAATGTATGATCTACGAAAAAGGCAAACCAAAGATGAAGCGTAAAGTACGTCAGTTCTTGAGTGGATTCCTTGCACTGCTGATGGTCGTAAGCCTGCTTCCGCAGATGGCGTTGGTCAGCGAAGCGTCGACTTCTGACGCAGAATATTCTGTCCAGGTCGATGTCAACGGAGAACCGCAGAAAATAACGAGCGGATTTACCGTTACAGACGGAAGTTCGTCTCATAAGTTTCAGGTGACGATGCCGGATACGGTAACAGATGTGGATGGGAATACTGCATACTGGACCGGCTGGGGCGGAGCGGCTTCTGTTACAGCAATTGTCGAGGCAGGGGACTATGCAGGTATGGCTGTGGCGACAGTGAATGATGATACCGGCAAGACGTTGGAATTTACACTTGGCTACGGCTGGGAAACTAATTTTAATACCGATACCAGGATTACGATTGTTGGCGGCAATTACCGTACTTCGTACAGCGTAGTGATTGGCGGCGACACGCAGGCGGCCGATTACGGAGCTGAGATTGTTCTGCCGGAAACTACGACAAAGACAGAGCAGGATAAGGTATTCCTGGGATGGTCTGATGGAACGGATACCTATGCTCCGGGAGAGACGGTTGTAGTGAAGGGCAATATGACGTTCTCAGAAGTGTTTGGATACGATGGCAGCTATGTTGTTGTATTCCAGGACGGTACGGGAAGCGTGCTGGCAAGCGGTATTGCAGAAGCAGATCCTGCAACGGGCCAGGCGGATGCTTCCGATCTGAAGCCGACAGAACCGCAGCGAGACGGATATACCTTCGCAGGCTGGTCGGTGACAGATGACGTGTTGCAGGCGATTTCCGGTAATTTAGTGGTTACCGCACAGTGGGAAGCATCGGAATATAATGTTCAATTGAAAGACAGTGCGAATATTGATACGGCAAACTCAACGGTACCGGCGCAAGCTAAGACGGGGGATAATGTACAGGTAACCCTGGCTGCTGCTGACGGATATGAAGTGACAGGAGCTGCTGCTGTAACGGAAGACGGCGTTTATGTTCCGACAAGTCTGACGGAGACGTCCGGCAATAGCTGTGTATTTTCCTTCACTATGCCGGGCAAGAATGTGATAATTACAGCGAACGTACGTGAAAAGGGTAATGAAGTGAAATTTATGACGGACGATAACGGAGTCTGGGATACGCAGAGTGTACAGACAGGCGGGAGTCCGTCCGTGCCGGAGAATCCGGTAAAAGAAGGATGTACGTTTGAAGGCTGGAGCACGGAAAAGGGAAATGCAGATAAGATTGTTGATGTTGAAAAGACAGAAGTAACAAGCGCTACCACTTATTATGCAATCTTTTCTCCAAATGCATATATGGTTACTGAGGGAGCGTATGTGACGGTGGATAAAACCAGCGCACAGGCGGGCGATACGGTAACGGTTACTGTTTTAGGTCTTCCGGACGGACAGACTTTTGCAGGGATCCGGGTTGTATGTGCGGATGGAAGCGTTCTGCAGCCGGAGACAGGTTCACAGGATGGGGAGTATACCTTCACCATGCCGGCGCAGGATGTGACGGTTGAAGTGCAGACTGAGCAGAATCAGTATACCGTGAAGTATATGGTAGACGGCAGCTTGTATGATGTACAGACTTATGAGTATGGCGCTGTAGTAACTCCACCTGCGGTTCCTGAGAAGGAAGGCAGTGAAACTGGCAGATGGGTGGATACAGAGACAGGCTATGAGTATCGGAATAATGATACTGTTACGAAGGATCTGATCTATGCTGCGCAGTATACGGCAAAGACCTATCAGGTAACGCTAGAGACGGCAGGCGATACGGCGGACGGTACGAAGGTGGAGCTGGCAGATGTTGATGTCAGTTATGCTTATGGCGATAATGTTGCGTTGAATGTGACGGTGCCAGAGGGATATATTCTGAGAGGAATTACCGCTGTGAATGCCGATGATGCAAATCAGGGGATTCCGGTAGCGGTTGTCAAAGAAGGAGAAAATTATTCCTTTACCATGCCTGCGTTTAATGTGCATGTGACGGCGACATTTGAGAAGGTTCCGCAGGATCACTACGTTATTAAATATGTGGCGGATGGAAGTCTCTATGATGTGGCATATGTGGAAAAAGGCGCGGTTATCACGGCTCCGGCAGATCCGGCTAAAGAAGGCTGCACTTTTGAGGGCTGGTATAACGGGGATGACAAATTAAATTCTGACACAACTGCTTCTAAGGATATTACTTACGAAGCAAAATTTGAGGCAGAAGAATATGAAGTGACAACGGTTGTCAATCCGAATGTGGGCGGTGTGTCTGTCGATGCGAACCGTGGAAAATTCGGCGAAATTAAGGTCGCAAAACTGACGATTCCTGATGGCTATGCAGTAAAAGATGTAACGGTTGTCGGTGATACCACCGGAACTGTTATTTCCTGCCTGGCGAAGACAGCAGAAGAGTATCAGTTTACCATGCCTGCAGAAAATGTGACTGTAACGGTAAATTATGAAGAAATTCCGGCAGAAAAAGCAATTGTGAAGTTCATATCGGATGGAGCGCTGTATGATTTACAGATTGTGACAAAAGGTACGCAGGGAACGGCTCCGGCCGCAGAACCGGTACGTGCCGGATATGAATTCCAGGGATGGAGCGCTGACGGCGGAAATACGAAGTTAGCGGCGAACGCAGCATATGCGGTTGCGGATGACGCAGCAGACGAGATTGTATACGAAGCACAGTGGGTAGAGAATACGAAGGAATTTAAGATTCTTACGGATACTCCGGAAGGAGTGGCTCTTACCTGTGATGTGGATACGGCGCTTGTCGGTGAGCAGGTGAAGTTCACGGCGGATACGGATGAAAATTATGATCTGGCGTACGTGACGGTGACGACGACGGATGGTAAGGCTGTCGAAGCAGTAAGAACCGGCTTGAATGAATATACCTTCACGATGCCGGATGCAGATGTGAAGATTTCAGCAAAGGCATTGAAGAAGATTCCGGTTTATACTATCGACTTTAAACTTGCCGATGGCACAATGGTGGATCAGAAGACTGTGGCAGAAGGTGAGGTAATCCCGCTTCCGTCTCCGGAACCGACAACGGATGGATATACCTTCGCAGGATGGTTCGATGCGGCAGTGGGCGGCAATGCAATGGCAGCAGATGCGGTTGCAACAGGAGATGCTACTTACTACGCACAATTTACGGCGAATGATCTGACAGTTACCTATACGGATTCCGGAAATATTGTGGATGTGAAATACGGCGATTCCTATACGGTAGAAGAACCGGTTGATGCTGACAAATTCATTTGCTGGGCTTCCAGTGACGGGCAGATGATGCTTCCGGGCCAGGCATATACCATTACACAGAGCATTGAACTGACTCCGGTATATCAGGAGGTTGATCCGATTTATCTTGTGAACTTCAAGGGACTGGACGGCAAGATTTATTATTCTTATCTGGCAACGGTTGAGAATGGTTACGCGGTTACGACTCCGGCATTCCCGGAACTGACAGGATATGATACAGACAATGCATTGTGGAAAAACGGCGGAGTATCTTATGGCACAGGCGTAGTGATTTCGAATATTGATTCAGATCTTGAGTTTGTACTGGATGCAGATGCAAAGTCTTACAGTGTAAATGTAGACGTTACTCCGGCTGAGTGCGGAAGTGAAGTTTCTACAGCAGACAAGGCGGCATACAATTCTACGGTAACACTTACGGTTGATACGCCGGATGGCTATGTACTGAAGAACATAAGCGCCGACTTGGCAGACAATGGAATTGCAGAAGGTATTGTGCTTATTCCGACAAATGCAGAGGGCGTATATACATTTACTATGCCGGCAGGAGATGTGAATGTCCATGTCGAATATGAAGAGATTCCGGCAGAGAAGGTTCTTGTGAAGTTCATGAACAATGGTATGCTTTATGATTACCAGATCGTAGACAAAGGAAGCTTCAGCAATGAAGTTGTAACTCCGGATCCGGTAATGGACGGCAGGACATTTGAAGGATGGAGCCGGAACGGCGGCAAGAACAAGGTAAAAGCCGGAGATACTTATTCGATACCGGAGGATGCAGACGATGTGGTTGTATACGAGGCATACTGGAAAGCTGATGAATATACTGTAACTTATGCACTTGACGGCGGAACACCGGATTATCCGGCTGAGACAGTTGAGTACGGAGAACAGGCAGTACTTCCGGCAGCACCGGAAAAGGCAGGCTGCGAGTTCGCAGGCTGGCTGAGCAGCCAGACCAATATGGTCTACAATGCAGGCGCTAAATATACTGTAACAGATAATGTAACATTTACTGCACAGTGGGTAAGCAGCCAGTATGTGGTGAAGTTTGTTGATGCGGCGACTGGTGTGGTATATGGCTACGAAGCGGTATCCCATGGCGACAGCGTGACAGCTCCGGCACCGGAGAAGACGGGATATACACTGGTAAACTGGGTTGACAGTGCGGACGATTCCAATACGGTAAATGCAGGTCAGACTTTTGAAGTTACCAAATCCGCTGTTTATACAGCAAACTGGGAGAAACAGAGCTTCCAGGTGACTTCTGCAGGAAGCAATTGTACGGTAACTCCGGCAACACAGACCGCAGAGTACAATGCATCTGTAGAGTTTACAGTAGAAGCTGACGAAGATTACGAGGTAGATACGGTATATATTACCTATACGGAAAATGGAACGAAGGAAATAAAAGTCCTGATACCGGACGAAGATGGAAACTACAGCTTCACCATGCCGGGAGCCGACGTACAGATTGTTGCGTCTGCGAAGAAGACGGTATATCAGATTTCTACAAGCGCCGGTGAAAATACGGCCATCAGCTGTGATGTGACAGAAGCGAAGGTTGGAACAGACGTTACATTTACGGTAAAAGCAACCGATAAGAATTATAGTGTAGGTAATGTCTATGTTGAGGCAAAAGACGGAACGATGATTCCGGTAAGCATTGTCCTTGACGACAATGGCGATGCAGTATATCACTTCACCATGCCGGAACAGAATGTAACCATTAAGTCCCAGGCAGTACAGGGTGAGTACACCGTAACTTATCTTGACAGTGACAATACCTTGCTGAAGCAGGAAACCGTAAAAGCAGGTGAGACGACAGAAGCAATGGCAGCGCCGGAAGTACCGGAAGGTTATGTATTTGCAGGATGGAAGCTTCTGATGTCTGACGGTGATGTAAGCTATGCGGCAGGTGAGACGATTACGGTAGAAGAAGATCTGTATCTGCAGGCTGTCTATGAAGGTGTGGAGAATACGGTATCCGCTGGAGTGGCAGACAATCTCTATATCCTGAAGGCCGATCAGGGCAAGGATATGAGCAACAGTGTGGATTTTCTGAATAACAGAGCAAATACGCTGGCTGCGAAAAATGGAGAGACGGTATACTTCCAGGTTTCTGCAAAATATAATTGGAAGATTACGGATATTACCATTACTTCCGCAGGCGGCAACAGCGACCTTGTAGTCGTACCGACACTGATCGCGAAAGGAACGGTGGAAGATGCAGAGGATACAGACCAGATTGGAAACGATCTTTATACCTATGCATTTACGATGCCGGCAGAGTCTGTAGTGATTAATGTGTATACGGAAGCGAGAGCGTATAATGTTAAGGTTGAAGAAAATATTCCGCAGGCGGGAGATTTCACTATCAACGGTTATACTACGACGAATCGTGATGTTGCACAGGGAAGTACGGTAGAAATCGCTATTACACCTGTAAATGGCTACCGGGTGGCAAGTGTAGTTGGTTCTTACACCAACAAAGCAGGAGATTTAAGTTTTGTCCAGGGCAGCTATGATTACAATACCAATACCTATTCCTTCCCGATGGTACCGTTTGACGTAACCGTAAATATTACTTACGTGGCATATGATTACAATGTTAATGTAAGCGACAGCAATGCATCGACCTATGATCCACAGGTTACCGGAAAGCCGGGAACGGCTGCAGAACTGGAAAATGTTGATAACAAGGGTTACGTGGCACTTCTGGATGAAGATGGCAAGGAACTGTTTGAAGATCCGGATATGGATGGAACCTATTATCCGGCAAATGCGCAGTATCAGACCGGCGATCTTGTAAGCTTTGTTGTGAAGACTTACAGAGGATGGGTATTTGACAGCGTAAAAGTAACTTACGCAGACGGAACCCAGAGCTGCCAGCTTACTGAGAATAATGGTATCTATTATTTCAATATGCCGGCGGCAGAAGATGTAAAGGTGACAGCAAACTTTGTGAAGGATACGTACACTATTACGAAAGAAGTAGAAGGTGAAGATCATGGTTCGATCCTGATGAACGGCCTGACTGAGAATCAAATTACTTCTGCGTATAAGGATGATGTGAATGTAACCGTAATACCAGATGCGGGATACTATGTAAAGAGTATCTCCTATGCACTGGATGATACGGCTGCAAATGACTTCAGCAATGGGGTAAGCTATACGAGCGGTCTGCAGACAGATGTATTAGACACCAGCCATGAGATTACGTTCAGGACGCCGTCTTCTGATGTAAAAGTAACCGTAGAGTATGGCAAGATTGACTATACGCTTCAGACGGCAGTGAATGGAGCGGGAACAGTGGAGCTGTCTGCTCAGAAAGCGAATGTGGGCGAACGCATTGATGTTGCTACAACACCGGATTATGGCTATAAGCTGGTGAAGCTGGAGGTAATGACTGTTTCGGGAGCTAAGGTAGACTTTACGGAGAACAATACGGAATCCGAGAGCGGCACAGGTTCTTATTATTTCACCATGCCTGCAGAGGCGGTTACTGTGACGGCAACCTTTGAGAAGGTGGATTATGTAGTAACCTATGTAAATTATGATAGTACTGTAATCGCAATGGAAGGCGTTACTTATAAGGAAACTGCCGACGTTGCATATCATGTGGCGGATGTGGTGACAGGACCCGTAGGACAGCATTTTGTCGGATGGACATCTGCAGATGTGGAAACCCCGGTGACAGAGCCGAGCACAGACAATGCAGACTTTGTGATTGTGAAGGATACGGTCATCCGTGCAGAATTTGTATATGATCAGACGGATGTAGTATTCCTGGATACGGAAAATGGAACCGTGCAGTCCGGCGGAAACCAGACGTCTCCGGAATTTACACGGAACCAGTATTATGATGATAGGATTGAATTCACGGCAGTGCCGGAGGAAGGCTATGAGATTGATGCGGTGGAAGTGAAGACGATGGATAAAGATGGTAATCTGACATCTGTTGAGTACACAGGAAGTGTAGGAGATGACAAGACTGGTGAATACAGCTTCCAGATTCCGGCAACTTATAAAGCAAGCGTACATGAAGTACAGTCTTATCCTGTATATGTAAATGTGACCTTTAAAAAGAGTGCTTATACGTTGACACAGGATGAAAATTGCGGAACGGATGGAAGCATTGCTGTCAACGGAGCAGTTTCCACACAGACATCTTTCCGCTATGCATACAATGACGAAGTAACCATTACTGCTACTCCGAATGCAGGCTACTATGTAGAGTCTATTGTTGCAGAGTACTTTGCTGAGGACAGCCGCTTTACAGTGGCTAAGACAGATTCTGAGGCTCCGGCAATGAATACGGCTGCAGGAGAACCGGTTACTCTGAGCTTCCGGATGCCGGCACAGGATGTAACTTATAAGGTTACATATGCGAAGATCGACTATTCTATCACAAAGGTATTTGACGCCGTACAGGGCAAGGTTGAGACTTTTGATAAGGATGGTAAGGCTATCAGCCAGGCGCAGATTGACGATCAGGTTGATGTGACGGTAACACCGAATAAAGGATACGCCCTGAAAGAACTTACCGTAACTTATGATGATGGTACACAGAGCGTAATCTTTACAGGTGTGGGCGAAAATGCATTTACCTTTACCATGCCGGCGAAGGCGGTGACGGTAACAGCTATATTTACGGAAGTTACTTATACTGCAAAACTGACGAAGACAGGTGAAGGAAACGCGACGCTGAATACTTACTTTACAGAGACCATGAACGCAGATTATCTGGATACGGTTACCATTGGAGCGGTACCGGCTGATGGATGGCATCTGGCAGCGATTCGGGTAACAGGTGATGCACAGACAGGCGATGTGGCAGTAAGTCCGGCGATCAGTGCAGAAGGCGGAAATTACACCTTTACGATGCCGAATTGTGACGTAAAAGTGGAAGTAGTATTTGAGAAAAATGATTATAGCATTACTGTTGTCAGCGACGAAACACAGGGAACTGTAACGACAACCCCGGCAGAGTCAGCACAGGTAGAAGATGTTGTTAAGGTAAATGTTAAGCCGAATCAGGGATATGCACTGGATGATTTGACCGTAACCTATGCGGACGGGCAGAAATCGGCAGCGCTCACCGGAATCAGTGATAACAATTACACATTTACTATGCCGGCAGCGGATGTAACCGTTACGGCAACCTACAAGACAGTTACTTACGAGGCGGTTCTTGAGAAAACCGGAGAAGGAACGGTCAGACTGAACGGACACAATGCGAAAACAGCTGATGTCAACTACAAAGATAGTGTAACTCTTGAAATTACACCGGACGATGGATGGTATCTGAAGTCTCTCCTGGTAGACGGCGGCGAGATTGAAGTTACTCCGGCTGTTCAGGAAAATGGCGGTGAATATACATTTACCATGCCGAACTATGATGTAGAAATCTCTGTGGTAATGGAGAAAATTACAAACACTGTGACTGTTTATGCCGTTAATGCATATGAGGAAGGCCATGGAACGGTTACTATGAATGCTGACAGCGCGCAGGTGGGCGACAGAATGACTATTACGGCTGATCCGGATGACGGTTACCGCGTAAAAAGAGTTTCTGTTGTAGACGCAGAGGGCAACTCCGTTCCGGTATCCTTTGTAAGTGAAGGAGTGGATTATCTGGAGAAGTGGAGTTTCACCATGCCGGCAAGCGCTGTGGATGTTAGAGTCGTATTTGAGGCTTATGCAGCTTCTTATTATACGGACTGCCGTACAGATGACTGGTACTATGAGGCAGTTACTTATCTGACAGATCTGGGACTTATGACCGGTATGACAGATGATCTGTTCGGACCGCAAATCCTGATGACACGTGAAATGTTCGTTACCGTTCTTGCGAGAATGGAAGGCATTGATGTAACAGAGTGGGAAGGCGTTGATTCCGGGTTTACAGATGCAAGCGCCGACGGATGGTATGCACCATATCTGGCGTGGGCGAAAGAGAACGGCGTTACTACCGGTTATACGGATGGAAGCGGCAGATTCGGTGTCGCAGAGCCGATTACCCGTGAGCAGATGTTTACCATGATGTACCGTTATGCAAAGAGCAAGGGAGTCGATATGACTGTAACTTATCCGCAGTTTATGGACCGTTATGTTGACAAGGATCAGATTTCTGAATATGCTTATGACGCACTTGTATGGTGTGTAAGCGAAGGCATTGCTAAAGGTATGAGCGATACGACCATCAATCCGCAGGAATACGCGCCACGTGCGCATGCGGCGCAGATGTTCAAGAACTATATCGATTATACATGGTACAGATAGGAAGTTCATAATTGGCGGAAAAGGGGCTGTCCTGAAATAGACAGTTCTAAATAGGGGAAGGCATGACTCGTATGAGTCATGTCTTCCCCTGAAATTTATCCATTAAAGTGAGAAAGTGCTTCAAAAACCCTAATTATTCGTAAAGGTCGATTGCAAAAAGTCCTTCTCCTGCCTGAATATGGCCTTCCTTAAGCAACCGGATTTTCTGGTTATCTTCCAGTTCTGTACACAGAATCGGAGAAGTGATGGAAGGCGTGTGTGCTTTTAAATATGCAAGGTCAAGTTCCATAAGCGGTTCGCCTTTCTTCACCTTCTGACCGTTTTCTACAAATACTTTAAAGCCTTCTCCGTTCAATTTTACCGTATCAATACCCATGTGAAGCAGCAGGCTTATGCCGGAGTCGGTCAAAAAGCCAATGGCGTGTTTGGTCTCGAAGACGAAGCATACTTCGCCGTCTTCCGGAGCTTTTACTACCGCATCTTCCGGTGTGACAACCGCACCATCTCCCATCATTTTTGCAGCAAATGCTTCATCCGGGGCAGTGGAAAGGTCGGCAGCGGTTCCGGTGACAGGACTGGAGATGACGATGGTCTGCGTCACTTTTTTGGCGGTTCTTTCTTCTGCCTTCTCCAGATAATCTTCCAAGTTCGATTTGATGACCGTTACTCTGGGACCGTAAATAATCTGTACGCCATTTCCTTTGTGGACTACGCCGGATGCGCCGGTTGATTTCAGGAGCTTGTCATCTACAAGCTCCGGTTTGAATACGGTACAGCGGAGTCTTGTTGCACAGCAGTCCACGTCAGAGATATTCTTCTTGCCGCCGAGGCCCTGGCAGATTGTGCGGGAAAGTTCATCCTCAGCAGACTTGACAACAGAGCCGGATGCGCCGCCGGTATTTTTGCGCGCCTCTACGTCGCTTCGGCGGTATAATTTTACTTCTTCGCTGTCGTCTCTTCCCGGTGTTTTCAAATCCAGCTTTTTAATAAGGAAGCTAAACAGGAAGTAGTATACGATGAAATATCCGATTCCTACGATTACAATCCAGATCCAATTGGTCTTTGCATTGCCTTGCAGGATACCGAAGAGGAACAGGTCGATAACTCCGCCTGAAAATGTCATGCCGACGCCTACGTTGCAGATATGCATCAGCATATAAGCGAAACCTGCAAATACGCAGTGGATGCCATAGAGTACGGGCGCTACGAAAAGGAAGGTGAATTCCAGTGGTTCGGTGATACCCGTCAGCATGGAAGTCAGGGCGGCAGAGAGCAGAAGACCTGACACGGCTTTCTTTTTCTCGGGTTTGGCAGTCTTGTACATGGCAAGAGCAGCTCCCGGAAGGCCGAAAATCATCAGTGGGAATTTTCCTGACATGAACCGGGTGGCAGATACCGCGAAGTGCTCTACGGTAGGGTCTGCAAGCTGAGCGAAGAAAATATTCTGCGCGCCCTCAATTAACTGGCCGCCCACTTCCATGGTTCCGCCAAGACCCGTCTGCCAGAAAGGAAGATAGAAAACATGGTGAAGGCCAAAGGGAATCAGCAGACGTTCCATCAGTCCGTATACCCATGTTCCTGCATAACCAGATTCCAGGACTACATTTCCCACGGCGTAGATTCCGGTCTGGATGACCGGCCAGATAAAGAACATCAGGATTCCTACGCCCGTATAGACCAGGGCAGAAATAATCGGGACAAACCGTGTACCGCCGAAAAAAGAAAGAACCTGGGGCAGTTCAATTTTGTAGAAGCGGTTGTGCAAAGCGGCAACGCCGAGACCTACAATGATACCGCCGAATACGCCCATCTGCAGAGAAGTAATACCGCAGACAGAAGCGGTAGCGCCGCTTAAAAGTTCTTCGGTTCCTCCGTTGATGGTAATCAGGGCGCTGATGGAGGCATGCATAATGAAAAATGCAATAACCGCTGAGAGAGCTGCGACTTCCTTTTCCTTCTTTGCCATGCCGATTGCAACGCCCATGGCGAAGATAATAGGCAGGTTGGCGAAGATGATGTTGCCGGCTTCGCTCATAACTTCAAAGATAGCATAAACAATAGTTCCCGGACCGATTACGTTGATTAGCCCATAAGCCTCAAGCATGGTTTCGTTGGTAAACGAGCTGCCGAATCCCAGCAGGAGACCGGCTACCGGGAGGATGGCAATTGGAAGCATAAAGGATCTTCCTACGCGCTGGAGCACGCCAAAAATTTTGTCTTTCATTTGTTCTTCTCCTTTTCTATTTCCGGGATATTTACGGGGATATCATCCGCTGTATAAGGTAAAAAAAGAGACACTAACCCACATAAATATCCTTCATATTTATGTACAGTTAATGCCTCGTTTATTCCAACAAGTAACATACTATATTACATAGCAACTGTATCACTGCCGGCGTTGATTTGTCAAGTGGGAAATTACCTGTGGGGGAAAACTTAAGTTTTTTTTAAAAATATGCCAAGATTACATAGAAATTTGACGGGAGGTTGAAAAAATGTGAATAAAGTGTTAAAATACATTGAATTTAAGTAATATATGAAGGGGTATGAATAAAAATGGCAAAACATCATTATCATAGAGGAAGACGGCATCGGAAGAAAAAGAAGCAGAATCTTGTCAGTCGCAGGGTAGGAATTAGCCTGGCGGTAGTTGAAGGAATTGCAAGTATTATATTTATGGCAGGGCTTTTGCGGCTGAATATGCTGCCGTTTTCTTATACCGCAGTTATCGGAGTCATCCTGCTGCTCTGCTTTGGAGTCCTTTTTGCCGGGCAGTTTTTCTCGAAGAAAAAGGCTGTTGCAGGTAAGGTTCTGAGTGCGGTTCTTGCACTGCTTCTTTTGTTCGGAGCGTACTATCTGTTCCGGGCGGGCGGAGCTCTGAATGAGATTACAGGCGGAGAATATAAACTGGATAATATAGTAGTTGCTGTGATGGCAGACAATAAGGCAGAGGATATCCAGGATGCGAAGGATTATACCTTTGGTGTACAATATCAGATGAAGGGCGAGCAGATTTCGCAGACGGTAGAGGCAATCAATGATGAACTTGGCTCGGAGATTGAGACTGTCGAGTATCAGAGTCTTGCAGAACAGGCACAGGCGCTCCACGATGGGACAGTGGATGCGATTATTTACAATGAAGGGTATACGGGAATCCTTGCGGAAGCGTTTGAAGGATACGAAGAGAATACAAAGGTGATTTATACCCACAGTATTAAGAATGAACTGGAGAATAAGGCAGCGGATGTTAAGGTGGAGGATGAGACTTTCAGTGTCTACATCAGCGGGATTGATGTTTACGGAGCAATTGAGACAAACAGCCGCAGTGATGTTAATATTATTGCGCAGGTGAATCCTGCTACCCATCAGATCCTTCTGGTTACGACCCCGCGTGATTATTATGTAGAGATTCCGGGGATTACACAGGGACAGAAGGATAAGCTGACCCATGCCGGGATTTACGGGGTGGATGCTTCCATGGCGACATTAGAGAATCTGTATGATATGGAGATTGATTTTTATGCACGGGTGAATTTTACGTCTCTGATTGACATAGTAGACGCGCTGGGAGGCGTGGAAGTGGAATCTGAATATGCCTTTACCACAAGTGAAGATTCCGGACTTGTGATGGATGTGGTACAGGGGATGAATTCCTTTAACGGGAAACAAGCCCTGGCGTTCTCCAGAGAACGCCAGAATGTGCCGGGCGGAGATAATCAGCGTGGGAAGGATCAGCAGGCGGTTATCACTGCCATGATTAAGAAGATGGTGTCCCCGGCAATTCTGACAGGAGCGAATGGAATTATTAACAGTGTCAGCGGAAATGTGGAGACCAATATGTCTGAGACGCAGATTCAGGATTTGATTAAGCAGCAGCTTGCTGACGGGGCGTCCTGGAGTATCAAATCCCTGGCAGCAGAGGGCACGGCTGATTCGCAGTACTGTTACTCTTATGCGGGGCAGCCGCTCTATGTGACGCAGCCGGATGCAGGATCTGTTGAGACGATTAAGGAGGCGCTGAAAGCAGTAGAAAACGGAGAGATGTTAGAAGGTTCCGAGGCAACGCAGTAGGATGTGCTGATTCATTATTTTAATAATCAGGGAAGGGAATAGAGTTATGAATATTACATTTTCACCACCGGACATTACAGAAGACGAGATACAAGAGGTGTGTGAAGCCTTAAGAAGCGGCTGGATTACGACAGGACCGCGTACAAAAGAGTTTGAACGGCTAATTGCCGAAAGGTGCCATACACAGAAGGCGGCATGCTTAAGTTCAGCTACAGCAGGAATGGAACTTACGCTGCGTGTCATGGGCATTGGTCCGGGCGATGAGGTTATCACGACGGCATATACGTATACAGCGACGTGCAGTGTCATCTGCCATGTTGGAGCGACTCCGGTTCTGGTAGATACGGTTCCGGGAAGCTTTGAGATGGATGTGGAGAAGGTAGAAGCAGCGATTACAGAAAAGACGAAGGCGGTTATCACTGTGGATTTGGCAGGAATTGTCTGGCCGTTTTACGACAGGCTTTTTCAGATTGTAGAAGAGAAGAAGCATCTGTTCCATCCGGCAAATGAACGGCAGGAAGCATTGGGAAGAGTCCTTGTAATGGCGGATGCAGCCCATGCTTTCGGAGCGGCGCGAGATGGAAAGATGGCGGGAGAGATTGCGGATTTCAGCGTGGTTTCCTTCCACGCAGTGAAGAACCTGACGACAGCGGAAGGCGGAGCGGTTATGTGGTCCCGACGGGTGACGGATGCAGGAATAGATAGTGAAAGGCTGTATGAGGAGTACATGCTGCTGTCTCTGCATGGACAGACCAAGGATGCATTGGAGAAGAATCAAGTGGGAGGCTGGGAATACGATGTAGTGGCGCCTCTTTATAAGTTTAATATGACGGATATACAGGCGGCCATGGGAATTGCCCAGATGCGGCGCTATGACCGGATTCTTGCCCGGAGAAGGCAGTTGATTGAGCGGTATAATGAGGCATGGAAAGACAGAGGCGTGCAGGTCCTGAATCATTATGGCGATGGTTCGGCGTCCAGTGGTCATCTCTATCTGACCCGTCTGCCCGGAAAGAATCGTGAAGCGTGCGATCAAGTGATTGTGGCAATGATGGAGAAGGGAATTGCAACAAATGTGCATTATAAGCCGTTGCCGATGCTTACGGCGTATAAGAATCTGGGATTTTGCATGGAAGCTTTTCCACATGCGTATGCGCAGTTTGAAAATGAGATTACCCTGCCTCTTCATACTTGCCTTACGGATGAAGAGCAGGAATATGTAATAGAAAATTATCTGAAATATTGTTAGAAATATAAGGAGGAACACAGATGCCAGTACAATGGGAGAATTTGCCGGAGAATATGAAAAAGGATGCGGTGCGGCCATACTATAATCTTCTGGTAAAAAGGAAAAATGCCATTGTCAGGAAACGTATCATGGATGTGTTCCTCTCTTTTGTATTAACGGTCCTTTTGTCCCCTGTTATGCTGGCGATTGCGCTGGCAATCAAAGCAGAAGATGGAGAGCCGGTTTTTTATCGTCAGGAAAGAATTACGACATATGGAAGGAAATTCCGCATCTTTAAGTTTCGCACGATGGTGGCGGATGCGGATAAAAGGGGACCGCTTATTACGGGAAAATCAGATGACCGCATTACAAAGATGGGGCATAAGCTGCGGAAGTGCAGACTGGATGAATTGCCGCAGCTTCTGAATATTCTTGCGGGGGAGATGTCTTTTGTGGGAACTCGCCCGGAGGTGGAGCGGTATGTGGACTGCTATACGGATGAGATGATGGCTACCCTGCTCCTTCCGGCGGGAGTGACATCCATGGCAAGTATGGCATATAAGGATGAAGATACAGTGATGGCGCATTATCTTGAGAAAGGCGAGACGGTGGATGACGTGTATGTGAGAAGGATTCTGCCGAAGAAGATGCGCTATAACCTGGAGTATCTGAAGTCTGTGGGAATAATGGAAGATTTGAAAATAATGGTGAAAACCGTTTTGGAGGTACTGAGATGAAGAAGATCGCAATCCTTACAATGGGTGTGAAATTAAAGGGAGAGAAAGGATATACAAGATTCGGCTATCTTGCGGATTTTCTGGTGAAAGCCGGATATCAGGTAGATCTGATTACGACAACCTTCCAGCATTGGGAAAAAGCACAGCGTAATCTGGAGGCAATTGCAGAAGATATAAAGAAAGGGACCTATTCTTTCGGCCTTCGTTTTATAGAAGAACCGGGCTATAAGAAGAATGTGGATCCTGCCCGTATCATCAGCCACAGAAAGGCGGCGAAGAATCTGAGAAAAATGTTGGAAGAAAAGCCGGCGGACGGGAAGGATTATGACCTGATTTATGCCGAGATTCCACCCAATGATGTAGCACTGGCGGCAGCCGAATATGCCAGAAATCAGGGGATTCCTTTTGTGGCGGACGTCAACGATCTGTGGCCGGAGGCAATGCGGATGGTGCTGGATGTTCCCGTAATCAGTGATATCCTGTTCCGTCCTCTGCAGAGAGATGCGGAGAAGGTGTATTCTCTTGTGTCCGGTGTGGTAGGAACATCGGATGAATACCGGGATCGGCCGTTTCAGAACCAGCAGCGTCAGGTGCCTAAGGTGACGGTATATGTAGGAAATGAACTTAAGAAGTTTGATAAGGGTGCCAGCGAAAATGCGGAGAGCATATCCAAACTTGATCGGGAATTCTGGGTATCTTATGCCGGAACGCTCGGAACCAGTTACGATATCCGTACGTTGATTCTTGCAGGCGAAGAGCTGGCGAACCGGGGATATGGGGATATCCGCATTAAGATATTAGGCGGTGGCCCTACGAAAGCGGAGCTGGAAGAGCTGGTAAGAACAAGACAGATTTACAATATAGAATTTGTGGGGTATGTGCCGTACGACAAGATGGCGGCGTATTTGAAAAAATCAGACATACTGGTGAATTCTTTTGTGAAGAAGGCGCCACAGAGTATTGTTACGAAAATCGGAGATTATCTGGCAGCAGGAAAGCCTATGATTAATACTTGCATGAGCCCGGAGTTCCGCGCTAAGGTAGA
Organism: Clostridiaceae bacterium; assembly: GCA_902362865.1. Taxonomy (GTDB): domain Bacteria; phylum Bacillota; class Clostridia; order Lachnospirales; family Lachnospiraceae; genus Claveliimonas; species Claveliimonas acetigenes. Next base: position 153,380 of record CABIYE010000003.1, on the reverse strand, counting down.
GACAGAGGGATTTGGAGTAAATATTATGCCGGAGGATGCAGAAATTCTTGCGGATGCGATTGAAGACTTGTATGAAAATGAGGAGAAGCGTCAGGAAATGGGACTTAAGGCAAGAAAAGTTGCCCGGGAGCAGTTTGACCGTCCGCAGTCATATAAGAAGATTGAACGGCTGATTGCAGAACTTACAGAGAAAGACAAGGATATGGAAGGAAAGTAAAATGTCATTTTTTAGTATTGTGATGCCGGTGTATAATGGAGAAAAATATATCACGGAGATGTTAGAAGGGATCCGGAGACAGACCTTTACTGACTGGGAGCTGGTTGTGGTAGATGACTGCTCTGAGGATGGAACCAGGGAGATTGTATCGGCGGCAGAAGAGAAGGATTCCCGAATCCGGCTCGTCTGTATGGAACGAAATGACGGTGTCAGCGCGGCACGCAACAGAGGAATTTCAGAGGCTTCCGGAAAGTATCTGTGGTTTGTGGATGCAGACGACCGGGTAGACCCGCAGCTTCTTCAGAAAGTGTGGGAATCCCTGCAGAAGAACCCGGCGAAGCTTACGGTCTTTGGGCTGGCGGAAGAATATTATAATGCGGGGGGACAGTTACAGTACAGCCGCAGGGTGTTTCATGAGGAACGATATTTTTCATCAAAGGAAGAGCTGAGACCGGAGATGATTTATCTGGAAAGGGAGACTCTTTATGGTTATCCGTGGAATAAGGTTTATGATTTGGAGTATTTGAAAAACGGAAGTTTTCGCTTTGAAGACTATGAAAAAGCCAAATTTATCGAAGACATCCAATTTAATGTGGAATACTGTATGGATATCGATTCGCTCAATATTTTATCGTTCTGTCCCTATCACTATGCGAAGCGGATGGAAGGAAGCCTGACTTGTGAGTTTGTGCCGGAATATTTTAAATTTCATAAGAAGAGAATCGAATTATTATACAACCAGTACCGTTACTGGAATTTGTGCAGTGAAGAGGTGAAAGGAATCCTGGGAAGCCTGTACGCCCGGTATATCCTGTCTGCGCTTCAGAGAAACTGCGACAGAAAATCCGGTATGAACCATGCCGCACGGCGCAGATGGTGCCGGAGATTGTTTGAGCAGAAACTGTTCCTGGAGCTGATTCCCGCGGCGAAGGCAAAAGACAGCAGGGCGCTTTCTATTCTGCTGTTTTTGCTGCGGCAGAAAAATACGGCAGTCTGCCTGATGATGGGGAGAATGGTGTATATGATCCGGAATAAACTGCCGATGGTTTATTCAAAAGTGAAAGCAGGGAGATGATAGATATGTTAGGAACGAATCAATTAAAAAAAGCTATATTTGGATTTAAAATCCTTTATCTGATATACCTTTTGCTGGCATTCAATTCTTTTGTCAATGCAAAAGGGTGGATGAACCTTGCCTCCTACGTGATTACAGCGCTGGGGGCTGTATTGATTCTCTGGATGGGCGTTTTTTATAAGCGTTATCGGAGGGTTCATAACCGTTTTCTTTTGCTGGCGTTCGTCGTGAGCTACTGTGTAAGCGCTGCCGCCCACATTTCCTACGGGCTGGTGGAGAATGTGAAAGGACTTATCTGGCTGTTGATTCCTCTGATTATCGTATATGCCAGTGCATTTGACATGTCCCGGGAAGAAATCCGGAGGGAAATGAGATGTCTGGCGGGAATCTATATCTTATATTGTACAGTGGCAAATCTTGTCAGCCTGAGTATGGTATACTGGGGCAGAATGTATGAATTTCAGGATAAGGCCGGGAACTTTCATGTAATCGGCTACCGGTGGAACCGCCTGTGGGGAATTTACGATGATCCGAACCACGGGGCGACGATTACCATGATTGCTTTATTTATGCTGCTTTATTTTCTGGCAGATATTAAAAAAATATGGAAAAAAGTATTGCTTTTTTTGGTATTTATTATAAATTATATTTATATAGTTCTTTCTGACTCCAGAACCGGAATTGTAGGGCTGGCGGCAGGGCTTTTGTGCGGCGGTCTGTTCTGGGTATTTGTAAACAGAGGGGCTGCGGGAAGAAAAGCCCTTGTCAGAGTAGCAGGCGTTGTGGGATTTACCCTTGTGCTGGCAGCAGGAACCTTTGGGGTGAAGACGCTTTATCAGCCCATAGACGAAAAGATTGTGGTGCAGCTGAATGAAAAGACAAAGAGAGAAGCTGCGGAGAAAAACGCACAAAAAAATACAGCGAATAGCACCTCGAAAAATACAGTCGGAAATACGATAAAAAAAGAGCCGAACCTGCGGGAGCAGGATATTACGGAGGACTATAGCAACGGACGGCTTTCTATCTGGAAGGACGGACTTGAGATTGTGGCTTCATCACCGATTATCGGTGTGGGATTCCGCAACATCGTACCCTATACCTTGGAGCATTTCCCGGACAATTATCTGGTGAACAATGAACAGGAAGGGCAGTACGATTCTTTGCATAATCTGGAACTGGATATTCTGGTGAGTCAGGGAATTGTTGGTATCCTGATTTTTCTGGCGCTTTTTGTGAATATCTGTGTTATGATAGTGCGCAGAGCCGGAAGGATCAGAGTGGAAGACAGGAAGGAAGGGACACTTGCTTTTGCAGCGGTGGCTTCCCTGGGAGCGGCGGTTACATTCCTGTCCTTTATTTTCTATGTAAATGCACCCCAGAATTTCTGCTTCTGGCTGTTTTTGGGGTATCTTATGAGAATCTGTCAGTTGACGGAGGATGAGCAGACGGTATGAAACGAGTATTAGTAGGATTTATCATGGACGGAAAAGGCGGAGGAATTGACCGCTATCTTCTGAATTTTCTGGAAGCCGTACAGGATCAGGATGTGGAAATAGATTTTCTTACAGATAAAGTAGACAAAGGATTAGAGACATACCTGAGAGCTTACCGGTCGGAGATTTATGCGGTGGCAGGGCTTAAGCATCCGGTGAAGCAGTTCCGGCAGGTGTGCGCTATTTTAAGAAGAAAGCAGTATGACATGGTGTACTTGAATGTGTCCACAGCGATTGACTGTGTGGCGGCATTTGCGGCAAAACACATGAAAGTGAGGGAGCGTGCCATACATAGTCATTCCAGTGGTAACGACTGTGAGAGCAGTGTGCAGCGCCTGGTTTACAATGTAGCCCACCGGATTTGCAAGGCGTTCTGCTGGCGTGCCGGGACCAGGTTCTATGGCTGTTCGGTGAAGGCGGGAAGGTGGCTTTTCCCCGGAAAGATTGTAGAATCCGATCGTTTTGAGGTGATATATAATGCGGTGGACCGAAGAAAATATCAGTACCATCCCGACTGGCGGAAAGAAATGAGAGCCGGTCTTGGCGTGGAAGGGAAGTTCGTGGTGGGAAGCATCGGGAACTTTTGCTACCAGAAAAATTACCCTTTTCTAATAGATGTATTTGAACAGTTATATAAGCTGGAGAATGATGCAGTGCTGCTTCTTGCCGGGAAAGGTGTCCAACTGGATGCTATACGGAGAAGAGTGAAGGAAAAAGAGCTGGAGGATGCTGTTAAGTTCCTTGGGTTCCGGGAAGATGCGGACAGGTTGTATCAGGCGATGGATGTATTCCTTCTGCCGTCCCGGTTTGAAGGGCTGCCGGTGGTAGGGGTAGAGGCACAGAGCACGAAGCTTCCATGCGTCTTAAGCAGCAGCATTACGCCGGAGACGAAGATTCAGGATCACTGCTATTTTCTTGACCTGAAAGCAGGACCGAAGCGGTGGGCGCAGTTTATTGCAGAACACCGGGAGTATGACAGAGAACAGGTGAAGCTGCTAAAAGAAGCAAAGAACTATGATCTTGAGATACAGACAGAGCAGCTAAGGAGGATTGTATGCCATTAGTCAGCGTCATCGCAGCAATTTATAATGTGGAGAGATATGTAGAAGACTGCATAAAAAGTATTGCCGGGCAGACCTTCGGGGATATGGAAATTCTTCTGATTGACGATGGTTCCCAGGATGCCGGTGGAGCAATCTGTGACCGGTATGCACGGGAGGACGGGCGTATCCGGGTGATTCATAAGGAGAACGGCGGCATTGCCGATGTGAGGAACCTGGGGCTTAAAGAAGCAAAAGGCACGTATCTGATGTATGTGGACGGCGATGATTTCCTGGCACCGGACTGTGTGGAACACGCAGTGGCGGGAGCCAAAAAGTATGAAGCTGACCTGGTAGTGTTTGATTTTACAGAGATTGAGGAATCTACCGGAAGACAGGACAGATGGAGTATGCAGGTCCCCAGAGACCGGGTAATAAATGTGAATACGAATCCGGAGTTACTGGTTGCCTCTCCCAGCCCATGTAATAAATTGTACCGGAAAGCTTTCTGGGAGAAGACAGGGCTTCGTTACCCGTCTGGACGCAATTATGAAGATCTGACTCTTACGCCCCAGCTTATGCTGAAAGCGGAGAAAGTGGTGTACTTAGACAGCGATCCGCTGTACTATTATGTTTTACATGATGGTTCTATTATGCGGAGTAAGAACTTTGCGAAAAGCTATCGGGAACGGACTGCCGCCATGGAGGATATCCTGCGGTATTTTCAAAAACAGGGGGCGTATGCCGGATTCAGGAGAGAGCTGGAGTACCTGGCATTTGAGCAGGTATTTTTCGTACCAACCAAGGAAGTGCTGTATTACGAGCCGGGGAATCCTTATTTGGAGCGTTTCGGCGAGTACGTGTTCCGGCATTTCCCGGAGGCAGACAAGAACCATTATGTGAGGGAATGGCTTTCTAAGAAAGATAAGCTGATTCTCTGGCTGATAAGAAGAAAATTATACGGAGCGGTAAGGATGCTGTCCTGGCTCAGGAAGCGCGCAGACCTGCTGCGTGGGAAATAGATAAAAGTGGAGGAAGCTATGGAAAAGATACTGACGGTGGTGATACCATCTTATAATGTAGAGCGTTTTCTCAGGCAGACGCTGGAATCATTTGTGGAAGAGAGTGTGCTGGAGGATATTGAGGTTCTGGTTGTGGATGATGGTTCAAAAGACCGGACTGCGCTAATCGGGAAAGAATTTGAGAAGCAGTATCCGGGCACATTCCGGGTCATCTCAAAGGAAAATGGCGGCCATGGCTCTACCATCAACCGGGGCATTGAAGAGTGTGCCGGGAAATATTTCAAGGTGGTGGATGGAGATGACTGGGTGAATACGCCGGATTTTAAGGCGTTGGTGGAAAAGCTGAAAGATTGTGATGCAGATTATGTTGTGACGAATTATTATGAAGTAAATGACAAGACGGGAGAAAAGACGGCCAGGGATTTCCGGGAGCTTTTGAATCAGGAAGACGGGAAATCAGGACGCTGGACATTTGAAGAGATGGCGTCTAAGACCCAGCTCCCGATGCATGCCCTTGTGATTCGCAGCAGTATTTTAAAGGAGAATCGAATCCGCCTGGATGAACATTGTTTCTATGTGGATGTGGAGTATATCCTGTATCCGCTTCCTTATGTGGAGAAGGTGGCTTATTTTGACTTGTATGTGTATATGTACCGTCTGGCACTTGCAACTCAGAGCGTCAGTATGGAAGGGTACCGCAGGCACATACAGAATCATATGGATGTCATCATGCACCTGACAGAGTATGCTTCTGCGTACCGGAACCATGCCGGAGATGAGGGACAGGCAAAGGCTGCTTATATGGGAAAGCGGATTGCACAGATGGTGGGAGATCAGATCAGTATCTTTATGAGCTATCCGGCGGAGGATGAGAAGAATAAGCAGAGATTCCTTGATTTCGACAGGGAGCTTAAGGAAAAGAGCGGCTGGATCTATGAGTTGTCCGGCCATGAGAGCGGGACGCTTCGGCTGCTTCGGAAAACCGGGTTCCGGGGATACCGCTTCCTGATGCGTCAGGGACAAAAGAGGAACGGAATGGAAAGTAACAAAGAGTAAAGAGGGGATTGTTATGTACCAAAGAGAGAAGAGTATCTGGCAGAAGCATTTGGATTTTATTATTTTAGATGTGCTCTGTTTTCAAATCGCATTTATCGCGGCATTTATGCTGCGGCATGGGTTGCAATTACCCTATGTGGATTCCCGTTACCGCAATCTGGGGATTATTATAGCGCTGGTGCAGATCTGCGCCGGATTCTTTCTGGAAAATTATAAAAATATTCTGCGCAGGGGATATTTTGAAGAATTTAAGAAGACTTTTCTCATGGTTACAGCCGTTATCATGGTAGTTTTCACTTATTTCTTCGTTACGAAGACTTCAGATGTTTTCTCACGTGCGGTGTTCCTGCAGTTGTGGGTGATAGGAGGAATTTTCATATGGTTTATGCGTCTTGTCTGGAAGAGAGTCATCCGGAAAAGGATGCAGGACGAGCAGTACCTGCAGTCGCTGATTCTTATCTCTACCAGGAATAAGGTGAAAGAGACGGTGGAACGTCTGACCAGGAAGAAGTATACCGGGTTTTATATCCATGGGATTATCCTGACCGACTCCAGGGCGGTAGGCGGACGGATCGGGGGGATTCCCGTGGTTTCCGACGCGGCAAATGCCCCGGAGTATTTAAGGAGCCATGTGGTGGACGAGGTGTTTATCGATGCAATCGGAGATGACCGCCTGGCAAAAAGATTTCAGGATGCCTGTGATGAGATGGGAATTACCACTCATTTAAACATCGGGGTGGCAAAAGGTGAGAACACCCATGCTATTGTAGAAACTTTTGTAGATTATCAGGTAATCACCAACAGCATTTGCTTTGCAGAACCCAGGCAATTGTTTGTAAAGCGGGTAATGGACATTGCCGGGGGCATCGTCGGGCTTGTACTCACTGCCCTGCTTACGCTGATATTTGGACCGATTATCTATTTCCAGAGCCCGGGACCGATCTTCTTCTCCCAGGAGAGAGTGGGAAGAAGCGGGCGTAAGTTTAAGATCTACAAATTCCGTTCTATGTATCCGGATGCGGAAGAACGGAAGAAGGAACTGATGGAACAGAATAAAATGCAGGGACTGATGTTCAAGATGGACAACGATCCCAGAATCATCCCCATCGGCCGTTTTATGCGCAGGACTTCCCTGGATGAATTCCCGCAATTTTTAAATGTGCTGAAGGGGGATATGAGCCTTGTGGGAACAAGACCGCCTACAGTGGATGAGTATGAGCAGTACGAGCAGCACCACCGGGCGCGTCTTGCGGCGAAACCGGGACTTACCGGGATGTGGCAGGTAAGCGGCCGGAGTGACATTGTTGATTTTGAAGAAGTTGTGAAGCTGGATATGAAGTATATCCATGGATGGAACATTGGTTTGGATCTGAGAATTATTTTTCTGACAGTGAAAAATATGTTTACGGGGGAAGGCTCTGTCTAGCAGACGAGAGAGAAAGAGAAGTATTTTTGCATATGAAAGTAAAAACAAAATCCATAAAACTGAATTTTATCATGAATGTTGTGCTTACCATGTCTTCCTTTATTTTTCCATTGGTGACGTTCCCGTATGTTTCACGGGTTCTTTTGCCGGAAGGGACAGGGAAGGTGTCCTTTGCAATCTCAGTTATTACATATTTTACCATGTTTGCGCAGCTTGGTATTCCTACATACGGAATTCGTGCCTGTGCGCAGGTCAGGGATGACAAGGAAAAACTTTCCAGGACAGTGCAGGAGCTTTTGATTATCAATCTTGCTATGTGTGTGCTGGTATATCTTGTGTTTTTCGCGGCGCTTTTTACTGTTCCGCGTATGCGGAATGATAAAGAGCTGTTTCTGATTGTCAGTACGATGATACTATTTAACAGTATTGGAATGGAATGGCTGTATAAAGGGCTGGAGCAATATACTTATATTACTGTCCGCTCGATTTTGTTTAAGTTTATAGCTTTGCTGGCAATGTTTGCGCTGGTTCATCAAAAGAGTGACTATGTGATCTATGGCGCTATTTCTATTTTTGCGTCATCGGCATCCAACATTTTGAACTTTTTTTATGCACATCATTTTATTGAGATAAAGCCGGTGGGAGATTATCATTTTTCCAGGCATTTCCGTGCGATTATGATTTTCTTTGCGATGGCATGTTCGACAACCATTTATACGAATCTGGATACGGTGATGCTGGGATTTATGAAGACGGATACGGATGTTGGATATTATAATGCGGCAGTGAAGATTAAGACAATCCTGGTATCGATTGTTACTTCTTTGGGTACGGTACTTCTTCCGAGAGCTTCTTATTATATTGAGCAGGGAATGAAGGAAAAGTTTAAAGAAGTGGCGAAAAAGGCCATGGATTTTGTAATCCTTGCTGCGGTTCCGCTCATGCTGTATTTTATGATATATGCCAGAGAAGGCGTAATCTTTCTCTCGGGAGATGCCTTTGAAGGTTCTGTCTTACCAATGCAGATTATTATGCCGACTTTATTATTTATTGGAATTACGAATATCCTTGGGATTCAGGTACTGGTTCCCCTTGGGAAGGAGAAATACGTACTTTATTCAGAAATCGCAGGAGCCGTTACAGATTTACTTCTTAATGCGCTGCTGATTCCCCGGTATGCGGCGGCAGGAGCTGCCATGGGGACACTGGCGGCAGAGTTTGTGGTGCTGCTTGTACAGGTAAGCGTCCTGCGGGAATTTGTGAAAGAAATTTTTAAGAAAATAAGGGTGGGAAAGATTGCGGTAACTGCCGGAGTGGCAGGCGCGGCAGCAGGAACGGTCAAGCTGCTGGGGCTGTCGGAATTCTGGGCGCTTGCTCTTTCTGCATGTGTCTTTTTTGGCGTGTATCTGGTAATTCTTACCTGCCTGAAGGAGCCGCTTCTTCTGGAGATGGAAAAGCAGATTCTGGGGAAATTGCGGAAGTAGACTTTTTAATATAAGCATGTTATACTGAAATTGTGTATTATGTAGCTTTTAAGAGAAAATGGATAGAAAGGGCTGTTTACATACAGAACAGAGAGCACTATGAGGGAAAAAAATGGGCGTTTATTGAGAAGCCTGAATGTTGAAAATATATTGGAAATGCTTTATTTGCTTGCTTTTGTTTTGTTTGTAGCATATATGTTTCTTGAGACAACCATGTGGGAAATCCATTGGCCCGGTAAGTATATGGACGGGTTATTATGCATACTGGCGTCCCTGATTTTGGGGAGAGTCTGTTTTAGCAAGAATTATTCGGTGAAGGAAACGGTATTCGCTGTTATTTTGACGGTTGTGCTTTTGTATGCATGGAAGCAAAATGGATATGTAGAGCTTTATTATCTTTTATTAATGATTTTAGGGGCAAAGGACATTTCTGAAAAAAAACTCATGAAGGTTTATTTTGGAATTACAATAGTCCTCTTTGCTATTGTAATTGTTCTTGCGTTGACGGGGAAAATTGAGAACCTGGTATACTATCAGGAAGGGCATCGGACGAGAATGGCGCTTGGCATTTATTATCCAACTGATTTTTCTGCTCATGTTTTTTTCTGTAGTCTGGTATATGTATTTATACGTGAAGAAAAGCTAAGATGGTTTGAGGTAATGGGAATCCTTTTGGTAGGAACCGGAGCTTTTTGGATTACGGACGCAAGAATGAATTTTTTATGTACTCTACTTTTTTGCGCAGGACTCTTTCTTTATTTGTTTTATCGAAAGTATTGCAGGAAAAAAGGGAAGCCTGTCAGCATTCCGGCATGGATGTCTTATATAGCTGCGCTGATGCCTGTATTATGTGCCGGCAGTATGATTCTATTGACAGTACTGTATACCAGAAGTTCGCATTGGCTCGGTGTATTTAACCGTTTGATAAACGCACGGCTTTCATTTGGAAAAGCCGGAATCGATCAATATGGCTTTTCTAACTGGGGACAATATGTCGAAATGATTGGGGGAGGAAAGAGTGTTGAAACGAAGACCAATTATTTCTTTATAGATTGTTCCTATGTCAGCGGACTGCTGCGCTGGGGGAATATTGCTTTTGCAGTTATTCTTTTTGTCATGCTGATTATATGTTATAAGGCGCGTAAAGAGAACCGATGGGTTTTTTTATGGGTTATGGTTTTGATTTCAATTCAGTGTTCTATTGAGCATCATTTAATTGAAATTGCGTACAATCCTTTTTTATGGCTTCTGTTTGCCAAAGAAGCAGAAAAAGATGATACAAAAGTTTTTAAACGTGCAGGCGGTGCGAGATGAAGAGAATAAGACAATTATTAGCAAAAAATTCGCTGATTACCGGAACGATTCTTCTGTGTCTGATTATGCTGGGCGTAGTTTTGTATATGTGGCGGCAGGATAAAAATCAGAAGGTTGATATTACTGTGCAGACGGAAGCGATGGAGCGAGAGAGTACGATAGATTCTATTACGGATCCCATTGAGGCTGCCAGATACATTCTGAGCGCATATGCGGATTCTGACATGGATAAAATGCTGAGAGGATGTGCGATAACTGAGCGGGCGGCCAAGGTTTCAACGGAAAAGATTGTAGAGGAGGAAGGTTGTTTTTCTGTAGATACAACGCTTCCGCCATCCGGACAGTATTGGGAATATGTTCCGGCAGCGCAGACGATCCTGCTTCAGGAATATGAGGATCTTTATGAAGCTTTTTTGGAAGAAGCGGGAAGAAACGCCGAAATAAATGTTCTGCGTGTAGATTATTATGAAGCGGCAGAGCAAAAGAAAGCGGATGCTGTGCGGGCGGCAAAGCAAAGGAGTGAATTCTGGGGCGCAGAGTATTTGACAGATGTGATAGCGCTTCTTGAAATTGACGGGGAGACTTACGCGACAGACTTATGCATGGTAAAATACTGGGGAACATGGAAGCTTTTCGCCCAGGGAACAGAACTTTTCACAGGAGCGGCAGATTCAGAAAATGGTACAGATGCTCTGCTGTATCAAATGGATGCGACGGATTACAGAAAACTTGTCAGTTCTCAGAGTCAGACAGAAGCATACCGGGAACAGCTCCAGGTAGATACTGCTGATGAAGAATCCGGGAAGGAAGACAAAGAAACAGAGGATTCTGTGGAAGAGGAGCTTCTTCCGTTGAATTACACATTATACGACAGAATTTATGGAACGACAGCGGAAGAAACGATTGAGAAGTTCTATCTGGCGATTAAAAAAAGACAGGTGAACAGAGCTATTTGTTACAGCAGTAACACGACATTAGATTCTGAAAATATAGGAACCTTTGTAGAACGGCAGAAAGATTTTTGTATGCAGATGGTAAAGATGTATTACCATATCGTGTTCAGAGAAATTCCGGATGTACTCTATCTGGAAGAAGCCGGAATGACAGGAAACGAGGTGGTTTCATGGCTGTCGACGGAGGAGATACGGTATATAAAATATGAAGGTTGTGAATGGATAAATGAAAATGGCAATACTGCGGAATATCTGGTGTTTCTTCAATATAATGGAGAACATCTCATTATGGGATGTACGTTAGAGGAGACAGAAAATGGCTGGAGTATTCTTTCCTTGTCATCAGAAACGGCCGGATATGGTATTGGAGAGATCCGCTAAATCTTAAGACAGAAAATACAGGGAGTGAGATATTATGAAACGAGTGATTACTTATGGAACTTTTGATCTTCTGCATTATGGTCATATCAATCTTCTGAGGAGGGCAAAAGCACTGGGAGATTATTTGATCGTAGCGCTTTCTACGGATGAGTTTAACTGGGACGAAAAGCAAAAAAAGTGCTATTTCAGTTATGAACAGAGAAAAGCGCTTCTGGAATCTATCCGATATGTGGATTTAGTAATTCCGGAAACCTGTTGGGAACAAAAGCGGACTGACGTACACGAGTATCATGTTGACACTTTTGTTATAGGAGACGACTGGCAGGGCAAGTTTGATTTCCTGAGGGAAGAAGGGGCGGAAGTAGTTTATCTGCCGCGGACGCCGGAAATCAGTACAACACAGATTAAAGAGGATTTAAATAAGTAAGAGGGCGGATGCAAGAAAAAATGAAGAAAAAAATAGGTTTTATAGCGTCATCAGGAGGACACTGGGAAGAGCTGCTTTGCTTAAGAGAGATAGCCGAAGATTGTTCTGCTTTTTTTGTGACGGAAAAAGGAGGCCAGTCGGATGACTGCCAATTAGAACATCTTTATGCCCTTCCGCAGATTAACAGAAAGGAAAAACATTTTGTTTGGCACTTTTTCCGGCTTATGAAAGATGCGTACCATATTCTCAGGAACGAAGAGCCGGATGTTATCATTACAACGGGGGCGCTGCTTGCTTTTCCGTTTTGTCTGTTTGCAAAATGTATGCATAAAAAGGTCATTTATATTGAATCTTTTGCTCGTGTACATGAAAAATCGCTGACGGGGAAATTGGTGTATCCATTTGCAGATTTATTTATTGTCCAGTGGGAATCCATGCTTGAAACCTATCCGAAAGCGATTTACGGAGGAAGTGTATTTTAAGCAGGATAGTGTAAGGTGAAAATTGCGGAAGGGGAAGTTATGATTTTTGTTGTTTTGGGAACACAGAAGTTCCCGCTGAACAGGCTTTTGAAAGAGATTGATGATTTAGTTGGCTCCGGAAAAATAACGGAACCGGTATTTGCGCAAATTGGATGGTCCGACTATATTCCCCAAAACTTTGCATTTGAACGGTTTTTAGAAAAAAGCAGTTTTGAAGAGAAAATCGCAGAATGCAGTATGCTTATTACACACAGCGGAGTAGGAACAATCGTCACCGGAATGAGATATGGCAAGCCGGTTGTTGTCTTTCCCAGATTAAAAAAATACGGGGAGCATGTTGATGATCATCAATTGGAAATTGCAGAATCCTTTTCTGAACTAAATTATGTTTTGCTTTGTAAAGAAGAGGATGATTTAGAAGATATTTTAAAAAAATGCAGTACGCATAAATTTGATAAATTTATATCGAAGAGAGAAAAAATGATTACTACAATAACAGATTATTTGAAAACAGTTTGAAAGAGGTAAAAACAATGGCGTCTTCTCCTATAAAAGTTGCAATGCTTGTAAATGATTTAGGTATCAATGGGATTAGTACTGTAATTATGAATTATTGCAGAAATCTGGATATGAAACAATTTCAGGTTACCATAGTAGCAGGCGCTCCCATTGCGCCTTTATATCGTTCGGAATGTGAAGCTTTGGGAATTAAATGGTGTCTGCTGCCCGAAAGGAAAACATCTCCCGGTGCGTACTATAAAGCGCTCTTTTCTGTGCTTTCCCGAAAAAGGTTTGATATTGTTCATGTCCATGGGAATAGCGCAACGATTACGCCAGAATTGTTTTTTGCATGGATAAAAGGAATTAAGATCCGTATTGCCCATAGTCATAGCAGTAATTGTACGCATTTGAAAGCACACAGACTGTTACTGCCCTTGTTTAACAGGCTTTATACTCATGCGTTTGCCTGCAGTAATTGCGCGGGAGAATGGCTTTTTGGAAAAAAAGCTTTTATTTTGGTTCCGAATGGTTTCACTGTGAGTCGGTTTCGGTTTTCAGAAGAAAAAAGACAGCAGGTTCGGGCGGAGCTTGGATTGGAAGATAAATTTGTTCTCGGGCATGTAGGACTGTTTAACGCGCCGAAGAATCAGCCTTTTTTGCTAAAGCTGTTTGAAGCAATTGCGCCTCAGGCGTCAGATACTTTTCTTCTTTTGATTGGAACAGGACCTGATTTTGATAAAGTAAGCGAATTAGTTTCACGCCATCCGTACAGAGATCGGATTCTTCTCTATGGAGAGTCAAAAGATCCTTCTGTTTTATATAATGCGATGGATGTTTTTGTTTTTCCATCGATATATGAGGGATTGGGAATTGTTCTTCTGGAAGCGCAGATGAATGGGTTAAAATGTGTTGTTTCTGACAGTGTTCCGGAAGAAGTCAGGTTGGGAAGCAATGTTTCTTTCTTGTCGTTGGAAGAGAATATACAAAAGTGGGTGGAAGAGATATTAGCTCCGTCCCAAATTGACCGTGACAGTTTCTATCAGAAAAACATAGAGGCGATTTCACAGTATGATATCCGGGAAAACGCCCTTGCGCTCATGCGCTTATATAAAAAGATGTATAGGAAGACTTAGCAGGATACGGGAGACTTTTATGAAAAGAGATTGGATAAAAAAGGTTAAGAATAATACAGTTGTTAATGGGATTGTCAGATTGGGAATCGGTACCGTTTTGGCGATTGCGAAAGTATGTATACCGGTAAATGAAAAAAAAATATTATTTGTCTCCTTTAATGGGCTTCGCTATGATGACAGCCCGCGTGTGCTGTATGAGACGATAGTGAAAGATGATTTTTTTAAGGATTATGAGTTGGTTTGGGCATTTACAGAGAAAGAAAAGTATCATATCGCACGTGGAAAAAAGATAGATTTTAATTCTTTCCGCTATCTTCTGGAAGCGCTGAGTGCGGGAATCTGGATAACGAATGTGACTGTTGAACGGGGCTTTCATTTGAAAAGAAAGAAAACATTATATGTTGACACCTGGCATGGAACTCCCTTAAAAAAAATTGGAAGTGATGCGGTCGGTAATGAAAATGAAGATTGCACGCTTGGAAGTATTGACTTGTTTTGTGCACAGAGTGAATATGATAAGAAGATTTTTTCAAGAGTATATCATGTCCCGGCGGAAAATATTCTGATTTCAGATTTGCCGAGAAATGACTCGTTAGTTACATATACGCCAGAAGAAATTCAGAAAATCAAGCGGTCTTTGGGAATTGCGCAGGATAAAAAAGTTCTTTTATATATGCCTACATATAGAGAATATGATGTTACAGAAGAGAATTATCTTTCGCTGACGCCTCCGATTGACCTGAAAAAATGGGAGGCTTTATTAAAGGATAAATATGTACTGTTGATTCGGGCGCATTACCTTGTGGAAAAGCAAATGGATATTCCGGATAATAGTTTTGCGCAATCTGTTACAAACTATGAAAAACTAAATGATCTGTATGCAATTTCTGATATATTGATTTCGGATTATTCCAGCGCTTATTTTGATTTTGGAATTTTGAAAAAACCGGTAGTATGTTTTGCATATGACAGAGATACATATCTGAAATTGCGGGGACTTTATCTGGATTTATCAGAATTGCCGGGGCCTGTCTGCCGGAACGAAGATGAAGTGATTGATTTTCTTTTGCATCCCCGGATAGATGAGCGGGCGATTAATGAATTTAAAAATAAATTTACGCCTGTATCGGGAAATGCGGCAAAAAAGGTTCTGGACAGGCTTAAACAATTAATAGAAAGGTAAAAGAATTATGAACAAACTGGCAATCCTTGTAGTTACTTATAATAGAAAAGAATTATTGAAAGAAAATATGGCTGCAATTTTTAATCAAACCTGTCAGGAATTTGATTATTATATATGTGATAATGCGAGTACAGATGGTACGGAAAGCATTGTAAAAGAACAGATGCGGCAGCATGCCAACTTGTATTATTATAATACCGGAAAAAATTTGGGAGGCGCAGGAGGTTTTTCTTATGGGTTAAAAATGATTGCCCAGAAAGATTATGATTTCTGCTGGTTGATGGATGACGATTCCATTCCTCAAAGTGATGCGTTAGAAGCGCTTGCACGGGCAGCGGATACTCTGGGAAAAGAGTCTTTTTCTTATTTGGGTTCAACGGTTCTGTGGATGGACGGTACTCCGTGTGTAATGAATCAATTTGTTCCGGGAACGAATGTGTATGATAATCTGAGAGCCACACAAAATGGGCTGATTCCGATAGAATACGGCTCTTTTGTCGGCTGTTTTGTTAATTTACTATATACACGAAAAGTTGGACTTCCGATTAAAGAATTCTTTATATATGGGGATGATACAGAATATACCTTACGTTTGCATAAGGAAAAGCCTGCGTATATGTGCTCTCAGAGTGTGATTATACATAAAATGGACAGCAACACCCGGATTGGCGTATCGGAAGTTCCGGTTGAAAGAATTTCCAGATATCAATATTCTTACCGGAACAGAATCTATGTTTTTAGAAACCGCAGAGGCTATTCCTGGTTTAAAATTCTTTATCTTTATGCAAAAGAATGTGCAAAAGTGATAATACGTGCAAAGGATCATAAATGGAAAAGATTGGAAACCATAGGGAAAGGTTTTTTTGCAGGACTGCGTTTTCATCCTGACATTGAAATGGTAGAAACATGGAAGAGGGAGTAAAGTCAACAAAAAGAATCGGTTACCTGGATATCGCAAAAGGCTTTTCCATGATCTGTATTGTTATGGGACATCTGGGGATCGGCAGTTTAAATGCATTTGTCTATACGTTTCATGTTCCGATTTTCTTTTTGATAAGCGGGTATTTTCTTTCGGACAAGCTTTCGGTTTCCGAATTTGCGAAGAAGAAGGCAAGGCAGCTGCTTGTCCCATATGTGGTTACTTCCTGCTGTATCATAGTTGGCGCTACACTCAGAGATGTGCTAGAAACCGGGAGTTTGGAAAATGTCGTTTATGACATAAAGACATGGACGGTTGCTGCATTGTACGGAAGCGGAACCATCGAATACCAGGAGCCTTTTTATATGAAGCAGATTGGGGCAATCTGGTTTTTGCTGGCGTTGTTTTTTGCTTTGCTTATCGTACGGTTTGCAATGCAATATCAATATGGTTTTGCCGGGGTTATAATCCTGGCATATGTCGGTTATAAGACGACAACGATGGTTTGGCTTCCATGGAGTATTCAGGCGGGAATGACGGCGGCGGTCTTTGTCTATATCGGGCTGCTGGCGCGGAAAGGTCGGGTATTGGAGAAAAAGCCGCACCCGGCTATTATCAGTGTGGCAGCAGGTATCTGGCTGGTTTGTATTCTTTTCGGCGGCCATCTGTACATAGTAAGAAATCATTTTGAAAATGGATTCCTTGATGTAATTGGCGCATTAGCGGGAAGCTATATTGTGATACTGCTCTGTGAAAAGTTAGAGAAATACACAAATTGTATTGCCCGGTTTTTAAAATTTCTGGGAAAAAATTCTCTGTTCTTTTTGTGTTGTCACGCATTAGAGCTTCAGGCGATTCCATGGCAGTTCGTATGGACAGTATTCGGAGAGAAGTTAAAGCTGCAGACAGCGACGGTTGTGACGATATGGGTGTGTTTACGGGTAGTTCTGTGTTCTCTTGGCGTGTTGGTATGCCTGCAGATAAAGAAATTCATTCCGTGTCTGAAAGAGAAGTGGATGATGCGGGAACGAAAGGTCGGGAAATGGAACCAGAATACGGGAAAAGACAGAATAAAATACTGGAATATTGCCAAGGGTATTGCGATATTATTGATGATATTAGGACATGCAGAAGGGATTCCGGCATATCTGCGGACGATTATCTTTTCCTTCCATATGCCATTGCTTATTATTGCAAATGGCTATTTTATTAAGTCCTATGATATAAAAAGGACTTTCAAAAAATCCGTAAAGTCCCTGCTGGTTCCGTATATGGAAGTTTGCCTGATTTCAGCGGTTATTTATACCGTAGTGGCAGAGAATGGGTCTGCAGCGGAGCGGTTTCTGTATAAGATAAAAGCGATGCTGGGAGGTATGAGTAAAATATCAACCAGATTCGAGAGTTTTGATTCGGTGTGGCTGGTCTGGTTTGTCTGCTGTCTGTTTGTAACGCGGAATTTATATGTGATTCTTATGAAGCTTTTAGAAAATTATTCTTCCGGCATTCGGTTGGGCGTTTTGGTATTGCTGGCCTTTGCAGGATATGTGGTGGGCAAATATTATGCATTTCTGCCGTGGAGCCTGGATGTGGCTTTGGTATCTCTGCTATTTATGGCAGTGGGGGACTGGCTGAGACGGAATAAATTTTTTGAAACAAATGGTGCATATAAGTTGGCGATACCTGCTGCTGTGTGGATATATTTCCTGACAAAGGGTATCTGTATAGAATTAGCAACCCGATCTTACCCGCTGGGAATCTGGTGCATCGTTGAGGCGGTGGCAGGGAGTCTGACGGTGATATCTTTATCTCAGCTTTTAAGCAGATACCGAGGCATAACGAATATTCTCTCCTGGATTGGACAGAATACCATGCTGATTTTGGCGCTCCATTGTCTGGAAATGATGTATTTTAATTGGAATGACCTGGTATTTAGCCGTCTTCCTTTTGAAATGAATTGGTTTCGGATTTTCGTAATAAAGACAGCGGTTATTCTGGCGGTTACTGCAGGGATTGATATGATAAAGCGGAGATTTGTAAAAAGTATAAGATAAAAATTTTACGAAGAGAGGGGCTGAAATGCCCCTTTCTTATGTTAGCTGTTTTGCATCTGCTTTTACAACTCCCTTACGGCTGTCAGAGCTGCTTCAATAACTTTATCCATATCATAGTATTTATAATTGCCGAGGCGCCCGCCGAAGATGACATTCTCTTCTTTGTCCGCAAGTTCTTTATATCGGGCGAAGAGGGCATTGTTCTTTTCATCGTTTACCGGGTAGTAAGGCTCCATGCCGACGCTCCACTCGGAGGAATATTCCCTGGAGATGACGGTCTTTGGCTGCTTTCCGAATTCAAAGTGCTTGTGTTCGATGATTCTTGTGTAAGGCACTTCACGTTCGGTATAATTTATCACGGCATTGCCCTGGTAGTTGTCGCAGTCTAAGACTTCTGTCTCGAAGCGGACGGAGCGGTATTCCAGTGCGCCCAGCTTATAGTCAAAATACTCGTCAATCATTCCGGTAAAGATGATTTTACCGGCAATGTCCGGCTGTTCCTTTCGGAGTGAGAAGAAGTCGACTCCGGTCTCTACGTCGCAGCCCTCCAGCATTTTCTCTACAATGGCTGTATATCCGCCGATGGGGATACCCTGATAGCGGTCGTTAAAATAATTGTTATCGTAGGTGAAACGGAAGGGGAGACGCTTGATGATGAAGGCAGGGAGGTCTTTGCAGTCCCGGCCCCACTGCTTTTCTGTATAGCCCTTAATCAGCTTCTCATATACGTCTCGTCCGCCCAGGGACAGCGCCTGCTCTTCTAAGTTCGCAGGTTCCGTGATGCCGCTTTCTGCAACCTGCTTTTCAATCATGGCCTTTGCTTCCTGAGGCGTACGGATATTCCACATTTTGCTGAAGGTGTTCATGTTGAAGGGCAGGTTATAAAGCTCGTCTTTGTAGACGGCAATGGGTGAATTGATATAATTGTTGAATTCGGCAAACTGGTTGATATAGTCCCATACTTCTTTGTTGGAGGTGTGGAAAATATGCGCGCCGTATTTGTGTACATTGATACCTTCTATATTTTCACAGTAGATATTTCCGGCAATATGATCTCGTCTGTCGATAACAAGACAGGATTTTCCCTGTTTCGTCAGTTCGTGTGCCATTACAGCGCCGTACAGCCCGGCGCCTACAATCAGATAATCATAAGTTTTCATGAAAAATTCCTCGCTTTCATTTCTTTTATTGAAATACCGCCTGATTTGGGTAATTCATTGCAATATAAGTCTTGCCACGGTTGATGGAAATCTCGTTCCCGCTTTCGTCGAAGAATTTCAGACGGGACCACTCGTTGTTTGCTTCCTTCATCCAGTGGATTTTCTGGATACCGCCGTTAGAAATGTAGTATCCCACGGAATTGTCACCGCCGTCCCAATCCACTTCTTTGTGCCCGATGGAATCCCGGACAGAAATGGAAGTTTCCAGCACGAATACATTGGTAAATGAAAGCTGGTTTCCGGTTTTAGCATCAATCTGCGGCTGGCCGGAGTTTTCCTTCTTGTAGGTTTTGCTTGCAGCGTCATAAGTTAAAGCGGCAGACTGCTGGCCGAAATTGATATCAATCCGTGTACAGTCGCTTCCTTCCGGCTTCAACTGTTCGTTAAGTCCGTTGAAGGAGAATGCGGGATCCCTTTTGTCTTCGGTAAGATCCAGGCGCCGTCCTTCTGCCTGCACAACAGAGGCAAATTTTGTGCCGTCGAAATATCCGGTGTGTTCCAGCGCGTATCCGGCATTCAGCCGTTCCTGGTCGCGACCGAAAAAGCCGCCCTGACCGCTGATGCCGTCGTACTGATCTAACTGCAGCAGTTCCAGATAGTCTGCGATACTGTCATCAATTCCCCAATTGACATAGAAAGCGTCAAACCCCTGTGAGAGCGCCGGGAAATAATAGCGGCAGCTTCGGATGGGACAGATTTGGGGTATGGTTGTGTAGTCCGCGTAGAGTGCCATGAATCTGGTCTGATCTCCCTCGACGGGAATTTCAAAAATAATGTCTGCCTTTTCAATCCCATATTGAGGCATTGCTTTGGGTATATTATTTACCATGACCGCAACAGGACGTTTGCCGATGGCGGCGTCCGTCAGGTCAGGGATTCCTGTCAGCAGATTTTGGTTTGCCGGGATTGGCTCTTCCGGTTCCGGCTCCGGCTCTTTTTCTTCTTCCTCTACAACAGCTTCCCTCTCTTCTTTTACCGGTTCTTTTTCCTCTTCCTTCTTTTTGGAACATGCCGGAAGCATGGACACGGCAAGAAGCAGAGTAAGCAGAAGATATAATTTCTTTTTCAAAATAGTATCCCTCCCCATTCATTTTTCTTTTATTATACCGTGGATTCAGGGTACGCGCAATCTTTTCCGAAAGCCTGTTTTGCCTCCCAGCGGCCGGAAGCGCCGCAGGGCAGTACCAGCCCGGTGGTTGTGACAGGCAGCCCGATTTCCTGAGATTCTACGGTACCATTCCAGGATTTCAGTTCCGTACCCAGCATATAAGTTAAAACTGCGGGCGCCAGCCCGGTGGTATAGGAATTTACCAGGAAGAACAAAGGATTGTCGGATAAAATATTGGTACACAGCTTGATGAAAGGGTGAATGGAATCTTCAATCTTCCAGATCTCGCCCTTTGGTCCGCGTCCGTAAGAAGGCGGATCCATGATAATAGCATCATAATGGTTGCCCCTGCGGATCTCACGTTCTACGAATTTTACACAATCGTCTACCAGCCAGCGGATGGGAGCGTCTTTCAGACCGGAGGAGACGGCATTTTCTTTCGCCCATGCAACCATCCCTTTTGAAGCGTCTACATGGGTAACGCTGGCTCCGGCTGCCGCAGCGGCAAGGGTAGCGCCTCCGGTGTAGGCGAACAGATTTAATACCTTAACCGGTCTTCCCGCGCTGCGGATTTTTTCAGAGAACCAGTCCCAGTTGGCAGCTTGTTCCGGGAAAAGCCCGGTATGTTTGAAGCTGAAAGGCTTCAGATTAAAAGTCAGGTCATGATATTGAATCTGCCATTGCTCAGGAAGATGGAAGAATTCCCATTCACCGCCGCCCTTTTTACTGCGGTGATAGTGTCCGTTTTTGTGCTTCCATCCCGGATCCTTGCGGGGAGTGTCCCAGATGACCTGTGGGTCCGGGCGGACAAGAAGATAGTCCCCCCAGCGCTCTAACTTTTCGCCTTTGCTGCAATCTATTACTTCATAATCTTTCCAGTTATCAGCAATCCACATGATTTTAGAATACCTCTCTTTCGCATTAGTGCCTGTTGCTCCCTATTATAAAAGAAAACCTGTCTGCCTGTAAAGCAGGAAGAAATAAAACTTGGATAAAACTTCTGGTTTACCTTTAGGGGAAAGAGTGATAGAATGTATCTATAAGTGAAGAAGTGGGGACTTCGTAAGATAATTTTAAAAGGAGAAATGAAAGATGATTACAGTAAATGCAATGGGCGATAATTGCCCGATCCCGGTTATTAAAACAAAGAAAGCAATGCAGGCGCTTACCGGTTCTGAGACGATTGAAGTTCTGGTCGATAATGAGATTGCCGTACAGAATGTAACGAAGATGGCTGCTTCAAGCGGCGGCAAGGTTACATCTGAGAAGCTTGGAGAGAAGGAATATAAAGTAACGATTGCGATGGAAGGCGCGCCTGCGGCAGCGGCTTCTGAAGAAGGAGGAGAAACCTGTATGCCGGATAAAAGAAATAATACGGTAGTAGTGGTGTCCTCAGACCGTATGGGAGAGGGAAACGACGCGTTAGGTAAAGTTCTGATTAAGGGATTTATTTTTGCAGTAACCCAGTTGGACGAGCTGCCGAAGACGATGCTTTTCTATAATGGCGGAGCTACTCTTACCTGTGAAGGCTCTGATTCATTAGAAGATCTGAAATCACTGGAGGCACAGGGCGTGCAGATTATGACCTGCGGAACATGCCTGGATTATTACGGACTGAAAGAGAAGCTTGCAGTAGGAAGTGTTACGAACATGTATAGCATTGTAGAGACGATGGCAGGCGCGTCTAACATTATAAAGCCTTAAAGGAGAGAAAAAGAAGCAATTGAGGAGGAAGTTTATTCTATGAAATCAGATGTCAAATTAACCCAGCTTAGTAAAACAGCAGGATGAGCCGCTAAAATTGGTCCGGAGACCCTTGCTCAGGTTCTGAGCAAGCTGCCTCAGTTTCATGATGACAATCTTATTGTCGGTATTGAAACTTCCGATGATGCAGCCATCTATAAGGTTACAGATGAAATCGCTATGATCCAGACAGTCGACTTCTTCACTCCAATTGTCGATGATCCCTACATGTTTGGACAGATAGCGGCGGCAAACTCCCTGAGTGACGTTTGGGCAATGGGAGGCGAACCGGCTGTGGCGCTGAATATTGTAGGATTCCCCAATTGTCTTGATCCGGCAATTTTGGGCGATATCCTTGCAGGAGGCGCTGATAAAGTGAAAGAAGCGGGAGCAGTCCTGGTGGGAGGCCATTCCGTCCAGGACGATGAGCCAAAATACGGACTTTGTGTGTCCGGCTTTGTGCATCCCGATAAGATATTTAAAAATTATGGCTGCAGACCAGGAGACATTCTGGTGCTGACGAAACAGATTGGGAGCGGTGTCATAAATACTGCCATCAAAGCGGATATGGCTTCGCCATCCGCTATCAGAGAAGCGCAGACGGTTATGGCATCATTGAATAAAAAAGGAAAACAGGCTGTCGAAAAATTTGACGTGTCCGCATGTACGGACATTACCGGCTTCGGTCTTTTGGGACATTGTGTGGAGATGGCTTCGGCCAGTGAGGTAACCTTTGAGTTGAATGTAAAGGATATCGCCTACATGGAAGAGGCAATCGCTTATGCAAAAATGGGACTGATTCCGGCGGGAGCATACAAGAACCGGGGATATTCTATCGGGAAGGTAGATACAGGGGCGGTAGAAGAGCATTATCTTGACCTTCTTTACGATCCCCAGACCTCCGGCGGGCTTTTGATTAGTGTAAGTCCGGACGATCTCCCGGAGATGCTTAGAAGTTTCGACAGGGCAGGAATGGACACAAGAGTGTCCGTTATTGGAAGAGTCGCAGAAAAGAGTGACAAATTAATCCGGTTATTCTAAGAAAATTATGCAGGTTTTGAGAGGATACGAGAAGGAAATATAAGGATGGATAAGAATAATTTATACCGGAGTATTCCGAAAGTAGATGTGCTCCTGGAAGATGCCGATGTGCAGGCAATGATAGAACGCTACAGCAGGGATACGGTAATGGAAGCGATTCATATAGAGATGGATAAGCTTCGCGCATTTATCGGAAAAAGCGGGGACGAAGAGGAAGCGATGGCGCAGATTGCTATGCTGAAAAGCCATATTGAGATGACGGTTGCCGCTATGCACACCCCCAATATGCGGATGGTAGTAAACGGAACCGGTACGGTGCTGCACACGAATCTTGGCCGTGCCCCCATTGCTCGGGAGCACATGGAACGAATTGCGGCGCTGGCAACCGGGTATTCAAATCTGGAGTATAATCTGGAAGAAGGCAGGAGGGGAGAGAGATATTCTCATTTTGAAAAGCTTCTGTGTAAGCTTACCGGCGCTGAAGCTGCTATGGCCGTCAATAATAATGCGGCGGCGGTTATGCTTATCTTAAGTTCTCTGGCAAAAGGCGGAGAAGTGGTAGTATCCCGCGGAGAACTGGTAGAGATTGGCGGTAAATTCCGGATTCCGGATGTGATGGAGCAAAGCGGCGCTGCGTTAGTAGAGGTGGGCACGACGAATAAGACCCATTACAGCGATTATGAGGAAGCAATTACAGAAGAGACGAAGGCACTTTTGAAAGTGCATACAAGCAATTACCGGATTGTGGGATTTACGGATACGGTGGGGATTGATGAATTGGTTCCGCTGGCGAAGGAACATGGTCTTCCGGTTATCGAAGATCTGGGAAGCGGCGTGCTGATTGATTTGAGTAAATATGGGATTACCTATGAGCCTACGGTGCAGGATTCCATACGGAAAGGAGCAGACGTGGTCTGCTTTAGCGGCGACAAATTGCTGGGAGGCCCGCAGGCAGGCATTATCATTGGCAGGAAGAAATATATTGATAAGATGAAGAAAAATCAGCTTACCAGGGCGCTCAGAATAGACAAGTTTACAGCGGCATCCTTAGAGCTGGTTCTGCAGGAATATCTGTCAGAGGAAAAGGCGATTCGGAATATTCCGGTGCTTCGGATGATTACGAAGCCGCAGGAAGAGATCGCCAGGGAAGCCAGGCGGCTGCAGCGGATTTTAAGGAATGCCGGACTCCCGGCGAAGATTGGTACGGCGGCGTGCGAGTCCCAGATTGGCGGAGGTTCCCTGCCGCTGGAGAGGCTTCCCAGCACGGCAGTTACCATTAAGCCGGAGAAAATCAGTGTGCCGGAGCTTGAAGAGCGTATGCGGCATCTTCCGGTTCCAGTCATTCCAAGAACAGTGAATGATACGATTCTTTTGGATGTAAGGACGCTGCAGAGCAAAGAGTTTCATTTGATCGCAGATCAGTTAAAAGAGCTTGAAGTATTGGAAAAGACAAGCTTGATTGCGGCGCGTTAAGGAGCAGATATGAAGAACATAATTATAGGAACCGCGGGACATATTGACCACGGGAAAACGACGCTGATTAAGGCGCTTACCGGGAGGAATACAGATCGGTGGGAAGAAGAGCAGAAGAGGGGAATTACGATCGACCTTGGCTTTACGTGGTTTGATTTGCCCGGCGGAGACCGTGCGGGTATTATTGATGTGCCGGGACATGAGAAATTTATCAACAATATGGTTGCCGGAGTTGTAGGAATGGATTTGGTTATGCTGGTAATTGCGGCAGACGAAGGTGTGATGCCTCAGACCAGAGAACACATGGACATTCTTAAGCTTCTGGGAATTGAGAAGAGTATTATTGTGCTGAACAAATGTGATCTGGTGGATGAAGAGTGGCTGGAGCTTGTGGAGGAAGAGATCCGAGAAGAACTTGCCGGTACTTTTCTGGAGCAGGCTCCGGTGGTTAAAGTGTCTGCTGCTACCGGGCAGGGACTTCCGGCGCTTATAGAGACCATTGAACATATGACCAGGGATGAAGTTGTGCAGAAGGATGTCACGACGATTCCAAGGCTTCCCATCGACCGTGCATTTTCCCTGCCGGGTTTTGGGACAATCATTACCGGAACCCTGCTTACGGGAAGCATTTCCAGGGATGATACTCTTGAGATGTATCCCATCGGGAAGAACAGCAAAATCCGGAATATTCAGGTGCATGGAGAAGATCGGGAACGATGCTATGCCGGACAGCGTGTGGCAATTAATCTGTCTAATATTAAGAAAAGAGAGATTGGAAGAGGCTGTGTGCTGGCTCCGCCTGATAGTATGAAAAATACCGATCTTCTGGATGTAAAGCTGGATGTGCTGGAGTCTTCTATGCGGGTGCTTACCAATCATACAAGACTTCACTTTTTCACAGGTACCAGTGAGATTCTCTGCCGTGCCGTGCTTCTTGACAAAGAAGAAATCGGACCGGGGGAGAGCGGATATGTGCAGCTTCGGCTGGAGGAGGAAATTGCTCTTCGCAGAGGTGATAAGTTTGTGGTACGTTTCTACTCTCCGATGGAAACCATCGGCGGCGGCGTAGTGCTGGAACCAAATCCCTGTATCCATAAGCGTTTTCAGGAAAATGTAATCCGTGAGCTGGAGCAGAAGGAATCCGGTTCTTCGGCAGATGTGATTGAACTGCATGTCAAATCCCACGGCGACACCATGATTACGCAGACGGAGCTTGCGAAGCTTACAGCGCTTGCTATGGACGAGGTGGTAAGGGATGTGAAGGAACTGGAAGAGCAGAAGCTTGTGAAGACATTTGCCATGAAAAAGGACACCTATGTGTGGCACCGGGATTCTGAACGGCAGGCACGGGAGAGGCTTCTGCATGCTCTAGAGGAGTATGAGAAGAAATACCCTTACCGGTACGGTATGAAGAAGGCGGAAGTGCAGATGACATTTTTCAAGAAATGGAAGCCGAATGTATTTGACCGGTATGTAACCGTCCTGGAGGAAGAAGGAGTTCTCCGCAGGGTGGAAGAATTTCTCTGTACGCCGGACTTCCAGGTGCGCAAGGATAACGTCTACGATAAGGTTTCTTCGGTAATCCTGAAGACGGTGAGAGAGGCGGGATTCGATTTTGTACGTTACTCAGATATGGAATTTGGAAGTGTTCCCCGGGAAGTGGCGGATGACATTCTGAATATTCTTCTGGAAGAGAAACAGATTGTCAGAGTGACCGATGATATGTGTACCCTGACGGAGTATATGGAACAGGCGAAAGAAAAAATCAGCGAGAAACTTAACGTCAACCCGGTGATAACTATCGCGGAGGTAAGAGATATGTTTGGAACCAGCCGCAAAAGCGCCAAACCGATTCTGGAATATATGGACAGCATAAAAGTGACGAAGAAGACCGGAGCAGAAAGTGAAAGGGTAAAATATTAATGAATTTAAAACAGTTAGAGGCATTTGTGGAAGTTGCCGAAGGAGGGAGTTTTTCCAAGGCCGCAAAGACTTTGTTTTTGACGCAGCCTACAATCAGCGCGCATATTTCCGCGTTAGAAAAGGAGCTGGAGGTACGGCTCTTTGTGCGGAATACGAAGGAAGTGAATATGTCGGATGACGGACAGAAGCTTTACCGGTATGCCAGACAGATTGTGGATCTGGAGAAGAGAATCGAGGAAGAATTCGGCGCGGCAAAAGAAGAAGGCAGGAAATGCATTACGATTGCTGCGTCGACGATTCCTTCCCAGTATTTGCTTCCGAAGATCCTGATAAGGTTTCGTGAAAGATATCCTGATGAACAGCTTAGGGTTATGGAGATGGATAGTTCCCAGGTGGTAGATCAGGTTGTTTCTCATGTGGTGGATATTGGGTTTACGGGGACGGTGCTGGAGAAAAAGCATTGTAAATATATTCCGTTTTATAAGGATGATCTTGTAATTATTATGCCGAATACGGAAAAATACCGAATCTTCAAATCCAATCCGAAAGATATTTCCTGGGTGCGGCAGGAGGCGGTTATTCTCCGGGAGGAAGGTTCCGGCACAAGGAAAGAGGCGGAGAAGCAGTTGAAATCCCTGGGAATCCGCATGGCGGATTTGAATATTGTTGCCAGTATTGAGAATCAGGAGACCATTAAGAAATCCGTAGCAAATGGAATGGGAATTTCTATTCTGTCAAGACTTGCCACAGAGGATGAGGTAAAAGAAGAGCGGATTCTTGCGATTCCGATTCCCTATGCGGATGATGGCAGAGACATTAATGTGGTATATAATAAAAATTATCAGCTGCCTGCTTCAGCGGAGCGGTTTTTGAAGATAGTAAAAGAAGTATATTTGAATGAAAGATAACGGACAAGCGCTGCTTATAGAAAGATGCTATAGACAGCGCTTACCTATTGCGTTTTTTTATTAGACTGAAAGAGATAAAAATCATATACTTAACGTATAGCGATGATATTTTGGGAAAATCAGAGAGGGAATAACAATGATATATATGGATAATGCAGCGACGACGATGCATAAGCCTCAGGAAGTGATTGACGCAGTAGCTGCAGCTATGGCTTCTATGGGAAATGCCGGCAGGGGAGCCCATGGAGCGGCGCTCAGCGCTTCTAGGATAATTTACGATACGAGAGACATGCTGTGCCGGTTTTTTGGGGGGACGAGTCCGAAGCAGATTGTATTTACGGCAAATTCTACAGAAAGCCTGAATATTGCGATCAAAGGGGTGTTGAATCCGGGAGATCATGTAATTACTACGATGCTGGAGCACAATTCTGTTCTGCGTCCGCTTTATGAGATGCAGGAGAAGGGGGTGGCGCTTACTATTGTAAAGAGCAATCCCCGGGGGACTCTCCGGTATGAGGATATCGAAGAGGCAATCCGCCCGGAAACGAAGGCAATTGTCTGTACCAATGGCTCCAATCTGACGGGGAATCTGGTGGATATCCGCCGGGTTGGGGAGATTGCAAAGAGACATGGCGTGCTGTTTATTGTGGATGCATCCCAGACAGCGGGTGTATTTCCGATTGATGTACAGGAGATGCAGATTGACATTCTCTGTTTTACAGGTCACAAAGGGCTGCTGGGTCCCCAGGGGACAGGGGGCATGTATGTGCGGGAAGGGCTTTTTGTCCGGCCGTTAAAGAGCGGTGGCAGCGGAGTACAGACTTACAGCAGGACGCATCCGTCCGAGATGCCGACGGCACTGGAGGCGGGAACCCTGAACGGACATGGCATTGCGGGGCTGCATGCGGCGCTTCATTACCTGGAACGGACAGGGATTGACACGATCCGCCGCCGGGAACAGGAATTGATGTGGAGGTTTTATGAAGGGGTGAAGGACATTCCGAATGTAAAGGTGTACGGAGATTTTTGTACAAAAGACAGGTGTGCAATTGTGACGTTGAACATCGGTGATTATGATTCTTCAGAAGTGAGTGATGAGCTTCTTATGGAATATGATATTTCTACCAGACCGGGAGCGCACTGCGCGCCGCTTATGCATGAGGCTCTGGGGACGGTGGAGCAGGGAGCTGTGAGATTCAGTTTTTCGCATTACAATACGGATGAAGAAGTGGATACTGCCATTCGGGCAATCCGCGAATTGGCCGTAGAAGAGGCCTGACAATTTCCTGATAAAGGAAGGAGAGAAAAGGAGGAAACACACATGAATTTATCAGATTCAAAGAAAAAATTGGCGATAGCCGGTGTGGTATGCGGACTTATAGCGGCGTGTCTTGCATATTTCGGGAATCCGGCTAACATGGCATTCTGTATTGCCTGCTTTGTGCGCGATACTGCAGGCGCGCTTGGCATGCATCAGGCAGAGGTGGTACAGTATGCAAGACCGGAAATTATCGGTCTGGTATTAGGTTCTTTTATTATTGCAGTAGCAACGAAGGAGTACCGTTCAACGGCGGGATCTTCTCCGATGATCCGGTTTATCCTGGGTATCGTGATTATGATTGGTTCCCTGATTTTCCTGGGCTGCCCGCTGCGTATGGTAATTCGTATGTCAGCAGGAGATTTAAATGCCTGGGTAGCGTTGATTGGATTCATTCTTGGCGTTGCGACAGGAGCCTTTGCACTTAAGAAGGGCTTCAGCCTTGGGCGTGCACATGAGACACAGAAGACAAATGGCGTGGTGATGCCGTCAATTATGGTTGCAATTTTGCTGCTTGCCCTGTTCACTTCACTGCTTAAGGCAAGTGAGACAGGCCCGGGAAGTATGCATGCACCGATTATTTTATCTTTGATCGGCGGATTACTCTTTGGTGCACTTGCACAGAAATCCAGAATGTGTTTCGCAGGAAGTATCCGTGACGTGATACTTATGAAGAACTTTGATTTATTGACCGTAATTATTGGTCTGTTCGCAGTTATGCTGGTGTACAATATTGCAATGGGCAAGTTCGTCCTTGGCTTTGATACACCGGGAATCATTGCACACTCCGATCATCTGTGGAACATCCTCGGCATGTATGCAGTCGGATTTGCCGCAGTATTGGCAGGCGGATGCCCGCTGCGCCAGTTGATTCTTGCAGGACAGGGTTCTTCTGATTCAGCGGTAACTGTTCTTGGCCTGTTCTTTGGAGCTGCTCTGTGCCACAACTTTGGATTAGCGTCCAGCGGAACAGCATTGAATGCAGAAACAGGCGAGGTAGTTGCAGGCGCTGTGACACCGGCAGGTAAAGTGGCATGTATTCTCTGTATTATTGTGTGCTTTGTTATCGCATTTACCAATAAGAGAGAAAAGGTAAAATAAACAGGTGCGTATCGTGCTTGCTTCGTGAGAGATAGTATGGTATTCTAAGAAAGAAGGTAAAATATATGAAAGAAGTAGATGCAAGAGGTCTTTCTTGCCCGGAGCCGCTTATGCTGACGGCTGAGGCGCTTAAGGATGCGAAGGGACCGGTGAAGATTCTGGTCAGCGAGCCGCATCAGAAAATGAATGTGGAGAAATATGCCAAAGATCATGGCAAAAAGGCGACCTCTACGGAGAAGGACGGATGTTTCGAAGTAGTGATTGAGTAACATGAGAAAGAAAGAATTAAAGTTAGTAGTAACCTTTCATACCACCGCTGATGCGATGGCTATGGAAAAGGCATGCAAAGAGCATCATGCGCCGGGGAGACTGATTCCCGTGCCGAGAACCATTTCCGCCGGATGCGGGTTGTCCTGGTGTGCGGAACTTGGCGACAGGGATGTCATCAAGGCAGTTATGCAGGAAGTTGGAATTGAAGAAGAAGAGATGCACGAATGTATGGTGTAGGGTTTGCAGGAAGAACCGGGAGTTTTTGGCTCCCGGTTCTTCCTTTTCTATATAACAGGAAATTAGATGAAAAGTTTAATTCATAGAAAAAACAAATATAAAAACAAATTTATAAAAATAAACAATAAATGCTTCCATAGAAGCAAGATAGAGCATGGTATATAATGGGGTTAAAGAGGAAAAAGATGCCAAAATGGCACGAGAAAAAGGAGGTATAGTATGAAAAAAAGAAAAGAGAGGAAAATCCTGTCTCTGTTTCTGGCGATTGTGCTCAGCCTGTCCATGACCGTAACGTCATTTGCCGCAGGAAGCACAGATGGAACAGAAAGCACGGATACAGAAGTCCTGGAACTGCTGGGGGATCAGGCTTCTGAGACAGAGTGGACGGCTGAAGATTTCGTCTATACAGAGATGTCGCAGACCATGAACGGATGTGATTATCAGAGGACGATTGTTATCAGCGGACAGGCAGTGGCCGGATTCTCAGAGTCCGGTGTGGAGAAAATTCAGACGAACAAGAACCTTGTAATTCCGTCGAAAACACCGGATGGTGAGACCATTATCGGAGTTGCGGACGGAGCATTTAAAGAACAGGGAATCGAATCGCTGACACTGCCGGAAGGAATGATGGTGGATTATGATGACACACTTACTCACACAGTAACACGGCGAGGGAATTTTCTGATTGGGGCAAGTGCATTTTATAAGAATAAGCTAACGTCCCTGGTATTACCGGAAGGGGTTATTATGATTGGCTCTTCTGCATTTGCAAGAAATGAGCTGGAGTCTGTGTCGATTCCGCATACATTCTGGTGGTTAGAGAACTCCGCATTTGCTTATAATAATTTAACTACAGTGGGATTCCCGCGGACCTGTGATTTCCAGGCGCAGATTCACGCTTTTGCATTTGCGCACAATAATATTAAGTCCGTAAGGCTTCCGGACTATATGGAAGTGGTAGAGAAGAAGGTGTTTTACTGGAACCCGGGAATGGAAGACTGCCCGGCAGATGCACCGGAAGAGCAGAAAGAATGGGGCGGCGTTGTCTATATGTATACGAACAATGAAGCGCTCTTTGATATGGAGCGCATCCATCATATAGAAAGGACAGCGGAATCCCAGAAATCTTGGCATCAGAAATTGGTTCTGGGAGAAGACCCGGGTGCAGGCACATCCTGGAATGCGGATGATTTTACCTTTGAGGGGACGAAGGTTACAGGACTTTCTGAGTCAGGGATCGAAAAGAGGAAGGAGAACCGGGAACTGGTAATTCCTTCTGCAACACCATCGGGGGAGGAAGTGACAGAGCTTGGGGACACGACCAATACCTATGGCTTATTTGGTGCAGAGGGGGAAGTGTTCGACAGCGTGGAGCTTCCGGATACTCTGGTAAGAATCGGCGACCGCGCCTTTATGGGGAATAACCTGACAAGCATTGCCTTCCCGAATGGTTTGAAGGAGATCGGACTTGCGGCTTTTCAGACGAATCAACTGGCGGCGATTATCTTGCCGGATACACTGACTACGTTGGGAGGAGGAGCATTTGCTACCAATCCGACTCTTTCCAATATCCATATTTCCAGAAGCATGACGGAAATTCCGGCGGGGGCTTTTGGGTGCAGTGATGGGAAGAACTGGATGGAGAATCTGACGGAAATTACCATACCTGAGGGAATTACCAAAATAGGCAACAATGCCTTTGCGGGTAATAATTTTACATCCATAACGATACCTTCCACCGTGAAGGAAATTGGAAGCTATGCATTCTCAACAAAGAATTATTTGATGAAAGATACGGCGACGACGCTGACGCTGCCGGAAGGACTTGAAAAGATTGGAAACAGAGCTTTCCGTAATAAAGCGATTGAGGAAGTAGTTCTTCCGTCAACTGTGACAAAATTATATGCACAGACTTTTGAAAAGGAATTTTCGGACGATGCGGAGACGGTGGTGACGAAGGTCATTCTCCGGTCGAAAGAGCAATATGAGGATGCGAAGAACTTCCCGGCGTCAACTTACCATAAGCTGGTACTTCGCGTGGAAGGAGAGTGGAATCCGGAAGACTTCACTTATGGAGAGATCAGCGCAGAGCTTTATCCCGCGACGGATTCTTCGGCGAAAGTGCTGATTTCGGGTATTGGAGTGACGGGATTTTCCGAAAGCGGGACACAGAAGCTGGAGAATAACAAAGATCTGGTAATCCCGGCGAAGGATACCGATGGCAATCCGGTTATCGGCGTTGGCGCCAGTGCATTTAAGAACCAGGGAATTGAAAGCCTGACATTGCCGGAAGGCGTGATGGCAGATTATGAAGGAGCGTATATAGCCGAGGGGCTTACCCAGAGAGGAAACTTCATTATCCAGCGGCAGGCATTTTATGGAAATAAACTGACCAGCCTGACGCTGCCGGAAGGTGTGATACTGGTAGATATGCAGGCATTTGCCTCAAACCAGCTTCAGGAAGTGACGCTGCCACACACTATCTGGTGGATTTCTACGGGAGGCTTTTATAAAAACCAGATTACAGAATTGGTATTCCCGCAGACCTGTGATTTTAAATTGAATATGGATCCGCAGGCATTTGGAAGCAATCTGATTAAGTCAGTCCGGCTTCCGGATAGGACGGAGAAGCTGCCCAATTCCGTATTCCTGCAGTGTACCGGTATGGAGCCGGTGACGGACGAAGGGGCGACCGCTGCCCAGAAGAAGGGCGGCATTGTCTATATGTATACGGACAATGAGGAGCTTTTCAATGAAAACCTGGTTACACATCTGGACAGAGAAGGAGACGGGACAAAGCCTACAGGTACCAAGTCTTATGTGCAGAAGCTGATCTTAGGTGCTATGCCGGAAGAGCTTCAGCCCTGGAATGCGGTTCATTTTACCTTCGACGGAACGACGATTACCGGATTTTCTGATAGCGGAAAGTTAAAGCTGCAGGAGAATAAGCATGTGGTTCTGCCGGAGACTACGCCGGAAGGCGAGGCAGTGACTGCAATCGGTGCTTCAGCATTTGCCGGAACCGGTGCGGCGGTTACAGATATGGAGACGGTTTCCATTCCGAAAACAGTAGAAACCATCGGCAATATGGCGTTTAATTGGACGAATCTTATAGAAGTGGAACTTCCTGACAGCGTTACAACATTAGGAGTGTCTGCTTTTGGAAATAGCGCACAGCTTGCGAAGGTGAAACTGTCAGGAAACCTGAAGACAATTCCGCAGGCATGTTTTACCAGCAGCAGCGTAAAAGAGGTGGTTATCCCTGAGGGTGTGGAAACCATCGGGCGCGGAGCATTCCAGGGAGCACAGATAACCTCACTGAGTCTGCCGTCTACCCTTGTGACAATTGACAGGGATGCCTTCGGTAACCATCAGTTGACGGAACTGGTAATTCCGGACAGTGTAGAAACCATTGGACGAAGTGCATTTGCGATTGTGCAGGAAGGTTTGGAATCTACCCTTGCGAAAGTTACATTTGGTGCAAATTTAAAAACGATTGACAATACCGCTTTCCGCAATTGTGCCATTTCCGAGGCAGAGATTCCGGCAGGTCTTACCACACTCCATAAGGATGCATTTAAAGAGTGTACGAATGGCAAAGTGAAGTTATATACATCCAATAAAGAACATTTGAATTCTACAACAGGGATTGTGTCAGAAGGAACGAACCATACGGTAATTTACAACCAGATTGTGGGAACCGGCTGGAGCATGACCGACTTTACCTATGATGGGACAACGGTGACTGGCTGGAGCGAAAAAGGCAATCAGACAAGACTTGCCAACCATAATCTTGTGATTCCGACCATCAATCCGGCGGGAGAGGAGATTACGGCAATCGGCGATGCGGCATTTAAGATTCCTGACGGCGAGTGGATACAGGGGAAAGACAGCGTGGAGTCGCCAAATGGAATGGAGACGGTTGTATTTCCGGATACACTGGAGACAATCGGGGCAGAGGCGTTCCGTTATAATAGCCTGCAGACGGTGGAATTCCCGGAATCTGTGACGACAATCGGAGGAAGTGCGTTTAATTCCAATCAATTGACAAAGCTGGTGCTTCCGGACACCATTACTACGGTCGGAGCCGGGGCATTTGCAACAAATGCTATTACCGAATTAACCTTGTCTAAGGGAATGACGAAGCTGGAGCAGGGGATTTTCTCCATGAATATCAATCTGACTTCCGTAGAAATACCGGATACTATTACAGAAATCGGGGACATGGCATTTGCAGGAGCAAGACTTGAAACATTAACGATTCCGGAATCGGTGACAAAAATCGGAAGAAAAGCGTTCCATCTGCATCATCTGACGGAGCTTACCATTCCGGGAAATGTAAAGGAAATCGGAGATTCTGCTTTTGAGGGGACGTTCAAGGCAATTACCCTGCGCAAGCTTGTGCTGGAGGAAGGCGTTGAGACCATCGGAGCTTACGCATTCAAGGAAGGGTATCTGGAAAGTGTGCAGCTTCCGGCTTCACTGAAGACCCTTGGTACAGATCCATTTATCAATAATGCAGGAACAGATAATGATTATGTGGTGGTTCTTCACACCAGTAATCCGGAGCACCTGAAGCTGGCGGCATCAGATTATCATAAGATTGTGATTGATTCTGACAAGAGCGGCCTGAAGGCAGCCATTGAGGGAGCGAAAGCATACGAAGCTTCCAAATACACAGAAGAAAGTTACGGAAAACTGCAGGCGGCAATCGAGAAGGCAGAAATAGTTCTGAACAATGAGACGGCGCTTCAAAGCGAAGTGGATACAGAGAAAGAGGCGCTGGAAAAAGCAGTAAAAGAGCTGGAGTTAAGACCGGAGCTTGCATCGATCCGGATTACGCCTCCGGCTAAGGTTGTCTACCAGGTTGGAGATGAGATAGACCTTATCGGACTGCAGGTAATTGCTGTCTATAGTGATGGGACAGAGGTTCCTGTGACAGACTATGAAGTAAGCGGTTACGATGGTGCGAAGGAAGGGAAGCAGACGGTAACCGTGTCTTATGGAGGTAAGACGGCAGCTTTTGAGGTGACGGTTAATAAGAAAGCAGACCCTGACCCGGTAGATCCTGACCCGGTAGACCCTGACCCGGTAGACCCGGATCCTGTAGATCCGACGCCGACAGAGCCTGTCCACAAATTTATCGATGTCAATGAGGGCGACTGGTATTATGATACGGTAAACTCTGTATATGAGAGAGGACTGATGACCGGGCTTACAGATACCGTATTTGGCCCTGCTGATAACCTGGTACGCGCGCAGTTCGCGACGATTGTATACAGATTGGAAGGATGCCCGGAAGTGGATTATAAGGATGCGTTCCCGGATGTGCCGGAAAATGCATGGTTTATGAAAGCGGTTATCTGGGCAAATGAAGCTGGTGTAGTAACCGGTTACACCGATTCAGGACTGTTTGGTCCTGCAGATAATATTACCCGTGAGCAGATGGCGGTGATGATGTACCGCTATGTGAATAAGAAGGGGTATGATTTGGGAGAAAAGGCTGATTTCTCCTCTTATCCTGACGCGGGGAGTGTAAGTGAATTTGCATACGAAGCGATGCGCTGGTGCGTGGGAAATAGGATTATCACCGGAGATAATGGTATGCTGAATCCACAGGGATATGCAAATCGTGCGGAATGTGCAACGATTGTCAGTAGATTCCTGAAATTATATGACAAATAAGAAGTAGAAAACAGTAGTCTTGGACGTCTTTAAAATCTATATAGATGTAAAGACGTCCAATGCTTTTTGACAAATTTAGACGGCAAGAATTAATTGTTGAAATTTAAATATTGCTTTAAAAAACAGAATAAAATATGTCTCTATATAGATAAAAATGTTGAACTATAAAAATAATTATGTTATAATAACAGAAAATAATTGTTTTGCTTTTTGCTGTTTATCACCCCTGTGAATAGCGCTTTTTCCTTTTGTTATTTATTAACCGCTAAAATATAAGGAGTGATTGTATGAAAAAAATATTTATGCCTACTTTAACATTTTTGTTTTTCTTTGCTTTTTCGATAACCTCTTACGCCAATGATATTAACGAGAACCAATATCCTACTGATGAACAGGCTAGTTCATATGCACTACATTTTATGCAAACTTCTCAAGAAGACTCTTCCATAGAAATAGATGATTTTGTTCGTTTATATGGTACAGATGGGATGATTACTGGATATTATATTACTTTTCAAAAAGATGGGCAGCCTGCAGGATATACTCTTTTGAGTTTGGTTTCCGGAGAAGATCCTTTAGTGGAGTTTTCATTTGAAAGTAATGGAGTTCTTGGAGAACAGTTAGAACAAGAGATGCAAGCAAATTCAATGGATGAAACAATTGAAAGTTCTGAACAGCGTATAATTTATAATGGTGCGGGGTTGCTTTATAAACCGCTTTCAAATGGAGAATACTATTCGGTATATGAAGGAAAGAATGTTTCTATTTCAGATACAGAAGCATCAGCAGTTAATGCAACTATTGGAGGCGGTATTATTGATTGGTCTGATGCCAATCTTAATACGAATTCGATTTATAAAATCCCTCTTTTTGGATATGGGACTGACTATTGGATTATGACAGATTTCTCTAGTGGCGGTGTATGTTATCCCACTGCTGCTACGAATATTCTATGGTACTGGGGGAATAATTGCGGTCGAACATCCGTAATGAACAATTCAAGAATCTCTGGTGCAACTACTCTTTGGGCAAAAGCACAGGCCATTTTTGGATTGGTGCATCAAGGAATGCTTACTGTTGATTCTTCGGGGACTTTTGATTTTATGATTACTAACGGATATGCTAACTTTTTTGGAGTGTCCGCAAGCTCAACTGGAGTTTGGAATTATAAAAAAATCTCTAAAAATTCGGCATATTCTGAATACAAGGCAGCATTAAACGGACAATGCCCTATTCATTTGGTTTTGCATACGAAAGCAGGGACAATTTTAAGAGGAGAGGGGCATGGTGTTTATTGCTTCGGATATGCTTCTAGTAATACAGGAGTTAATTATTTGTTTGTTATGGATGGTTGGAACAGAGGAGGGCGTTTTGTGAAATTTAATTATTATCCGCAGGTATTTGGATATAAAATATATGTGAGGTAATGTGTTTGATATGAAATCTTTTTATATTTATGAAAAGGGGAGGTGCAGTTATGAAGAAAGGATTCAAAATAGTAGGAATCATTGTTCTGGTTTTCATTATCGGGGTTCTGGTCTGGTGCCTTGTTCCTACCCGCTTTTGCAATATTGATGCGCAGCAGGTAGAGAAAATCGAGGTCTTTGACGGCAGCAGAGGTGTGGAACTGGAGATTTCGGATTCTGAGGAAATCGCTTAT
Source organism: Clostridiaceae bacterium (assembly GCA_902362865.1). GTDB lineage: Bacteria > Bacillota > Clostridia > Lachnospirales > Lachnospiraceae > Claveliimonas > Claveliimonas acetigenes. Next base: position 115,536 of record CABIYE010000003.1, on the reverse strand, counting down.
CTGGTTGATAATTGGAATCAGGCGTCAGCAAGTAAACGGATCATACCGCTGCCAGCCGGAGGTTTCAAGTTTCACGTAACTGTGTACCTCGAATCCGGAAAGACGGAAGAATTCACGATTAATACGGAAGACGATGCCAAGAGAGAAATCATTTATTACAAGCGGGCAAAAGGAAATCTGTGTTATGAATATCTGGATGAATTGGCAGAGAAAGCTGGATAATATCAGGCAGAAATAAAAGGGCTGCTGCAAAAGTAGATGGATTATCTATTTTTGCAGTGGCTCTGTTTTTATATAACAGGAAATTACTGTGTTATAGTCCGCTCGCGCGCAGCGATTGCGCACAAGGCACAATCTTTTTTATGTGTGAAAAACAAAAAAAGCAGGAATTGTGATTGACTAGTTTAAAAATTTCCACTTTTTTAAATTTTTTAGAATTTTGAAATCGGCGAGAATTCTGTATGATATATATGAGAATGCGTGTGCAGTAGTAATAAAAATGCACAGTGTATTTGACAAGTAAGAAAGGGGGAAGATATTACATACTTGTCAATTACCGCAGAAAAAGAAAAAAGGAGGATATAGAATGACAAAGAAATTTTTGCGAAAAGGCTTATCCATTTTGCTTGCAGCAGCATTTGTGATAACATCTATTCCGGCAACAGCATTGGTTTCTAAGGCTGCGGATACCGATGCAGACCTGATGTTGTATTACGATTTCGTTCTGCAGAACAGCTATGCGACAGAGATTCCTGATGCTTCTCAGAACCAGAACGTAGGTAAACTGGAAAGAGTAGGAGGCGCAGTAGAAGGAAGTTATAAGATCAGTGATGTAAATCTCTACGGAAAGACAGTAAAAGCGTTAGAGCTTCCTGGAGGAGAGAATGGTTCCTACCTGAGACTTCCGGAGAATATCTTAAAAGATAAGACAGCGGCAACGATCAGTATGTGGGTAAATCTTTCTACCGATACTGGTTATCAGAGAATCTGGGATATTGGTACAGATACAAATAAATATATGTATCTGTTATCTGATGGCGGGAATGATGGATTTAAGGGTTATTCCGCAGCGATTACCAATTCCGGATGGCAGAATGAGAAGGGTGTATCTAAGGGTACAAACTTTGACAAGAACCGCTGGGTTCTGACTACCGTGGTTTTGGACGGCAGAAATATGTCCCTGTATGAGAACGGTGCACAGGTTGGTGAAACCGTTGATACAGGCATTAATATCAGCGAATTGGCAGAGACAGACAACAACTTTATTGGCTATGGACAGTTTGGCGATGCTCCGACAAAGGGACAGTTTGCAGAAGTTAAGATGTTTGACCGTGCACTGACAGCAGAGGAAATCGCTTCTATGTATGATGTAACCGATGAGGGTATCGTATCTGCAGACAAAGATGCATTGACTCTGGGTGATACCAGTGCGGTAACAGAAGATTTTACATTGCCGACAACCGGTGTAAATGGCTCTACAATTACATGGACAAGTAACAACTCTGCAATTGAAATTGAGAATGGTACGGCAAGCGTGACGAGACCGAATGCAGAGACCGGAAATGTTACTGTAACATTGACCGCAACGATTGCATACAATGGTGTAACAGATACGAAAGAATTTGATGTAACAGTTGCAGCTCGATATACCGATCAGCAGATCGTTGAACATGATGCAGAAGCAGCAAAAGCTGCGGTTGGAGATCTTTCCGCGCTTATGGAAAGCTTTAATGTTCCGACAGCAGGTGAGTGGGGTTCTGCCATTACATGGACAAGTGAAAACTCTGCAATTGTAATTCAAGATGGCGTAGCAACAGTAACCAGACCGGAACTTGGTCAGGAAAATGCAACAGGTAAGATTAAAGCTACGGTTTCCTACGGAACAGAGAGCAAAACTGTAGAACTTGATGCAACTGTATTGGCATTCCGTGAGGCAGTTACCATTAAAGGATATGATGCAATTGAAGTTACCACCCGTGTAGGAGTTGCTCCGACAATGCCGAACTGGGTAACTGTAACATATTCTGATGATACAAAGAATAAGCTGAAAGCGTCATGGCCAAGCTATATCGATGATTCTGAATTTGCATCAGCAAGAAGTTTCAAAGTAGAAGGTGCTATTGTAGGAGAAACGTATCCAATCAAAGCAACGGTAACAGTTGTTGATGAGGCGGAAGCTGTGAAGGTAGCTGTTTCTGAAGGCTTTGATTTGAATGATATTTCTCTGGACGCAATTGGTGAAGATGGATCTATCCTGACTCAGAACAGAGAAAGGGACATTGTTTATCTGAAACTCCTGGACAATGACCGTATGCTGTATAACTTCCGTAAGACCTTTGGACAGGATACGAAGGGTGCACAGCCTCTGGGGGGATGGGATGAGCCGACAGGACTTCTCCGCGGACATTCGATCGGACATTATATGTCAGCATTGTCACTTGCTTACGCTTCCACCGGTGATGCAGAATTGAAAGTAAAACTGAATGAAATGGTACATGAACTGCGTACACTGCAGAAGATGTCCAAGGGCGAAGCAAAAGATTTCGTAACCAAGGGTGTATTGACAGCTAACTGGAGTAAAGACCCGAATGAGTGGGGCGAGGGCTTTGTCAGCGCATATTCTCCTGACCAGTTTGCACTTCTGGAGCAGTATGTTCCTTATGGAAGTCCTGACAGTGGTATCTGGGCGCCATACTATACGCTGCATAAATTAATTGCAGGATTTTTGGATGCTTATACCTATGCCGGAAGTGAAGAGGGTCTGGAAGCGGCAACAGCACTTGGTAAATGGGCAATCAACCGTCTGAGCGTATTGCCGCAGGAACAGTTGACCAAAATGTGGGATATGTATATTGCCGGTGAGTTTGGTGGATTTAATGAATCTCTGGCAAAACTGTATCTTTACACAGATGACGAAGAATTTATTAAAGGTGCAAAACTGTTTGATAATACGACCTTCTTTGATAACCTGGCAAATAACTATGATGATATTGCAGGACGTCATGCAAACCAGCATATCCCGCAGATTATCGGTGCGCTGGAACTGTATAAAGCAACTGCAAAAGCCGGAAAACCGGAAAGCTATTATTATGATGTAGCCTCCAACTTCTGGCAGATGGCAGTTTCCCGTTATGCTTATTCCATCGGCGGTGTAGGTACTGGTGAGAAATTTACAGAACCATATAAGCAGGCAAATAATATCGTTGGCGACAGCAACTGTGAGACCTGTGCGGCTTACAATATGTTGAAGCTGACGAAGGAGCTGAATAACTTTGATCCGGATAATGCAGAGTATATGGATTATTATGAGAGGACACTGTATAATCAGATTCTGGCTTCCCAGACCCCGAATGTAACAAACAACAGACATAACGGAACCACATATATGCTTCCAATTGGACCTGGACAGAGAAGAAGCTATGGCGGAGACTATGATTCCTTCTCCTGTTGCCATGGTACCGGTATGGAAAACCATGTAAAATATCAGGAAGCAGCTTATGTAAAGACAAATGACACTCTGTATGTAGGATTGTATCTGCCATCTACGGTAACATGGGCAGAAAAAGATCTTACCGTAAAGCAGGAGACTGTATTCCCATCCGATACTTCTAAGTTCACTGTATCCGGAAAAGGAACAGGAAGCTTTACCATGAAATTGCGTGTGCCGTACTGGGCAACTGAAGGCATGAACGTAAAAGTAAATGGAAAAGACGTAGAAGTAAATGCAGCAGTAAGCAGCTATGTAGCATTGGAAGGAATTAAATCCGGTGATGTGATCGACGTAACAATTCCTTGGTCACTGCATCTGGATAATACTCCGGACAAGCTTGGTGCTTCAACTGTATCGAGCGTTATGTATGGACCGTTAGTAATGGCCGCAGAGGATACAAACAGAGATTGGTCAACATTGATTTTATCCAACACCATTTCTGATTCCATTAAGATTTCTAAGGATGAGAAGAATGGATTCCCGGTTCTGACAGCGAAGGGTTATACCTTCAGACCAATGTTTGCACCGGAATTTGCATCATCTGCTTATACAACATACTTTAAGACACTTCTCATCGCCGATGATGGAAAAGAATGGTTTGATGTAACTGTTAATAACCGTACACCACTTACAGGTACAATTGCCACAACTGCACAGGCAGACATGGTAAAGGATGGCGATGATCTTGTCATTACCATGACGCCGAATGAAGGCTATATTGTGAAGAAATTGGTTGTAAATGGTGAAGAAGTACAGGATCAGGTTGTAGATAATACATATACAGTCAAAGCTGTTACCGGACCTGTAGAGATTACAGTATCCTTCCGTCCGCCGGTGGTAGACGAGAACGATCTGGAATATGCAGCATCTCTGACCTGCAATACATGGTATGATTACTATGGTTCACCGTATGATATCATGAAAGACTGGGAGCCGAAGAGCTCTACGGATAATTATAATGGCGGTAGAGCATACAGAAACTGGTATAGCAAAGGACAGTGGAGCTGGCTGCAGTATGACTGGGATGATCCGATGACGATCAGCCGATTTGAAGTATTCTGGGGAACTAACGATAGAAATAAACCGAGCTGGTGTGATGTTCCTGGAGAGATTCGAGTTGAATACCTGGATGATGCAGGCAAGTGGCAAGTAGCTGAACTTACAACATCATATGAAGATATGGTAAAACTGAATCAGTACAATACCATTAAGTTTGCTGAAAAGATTAACACAACAGCAGTAAGATTATACATTCGTACAAAGAATGACAGCGAGAACTCAGAAGCAGGATGCGTTGGTATTCTTCGTTGGAAAGCAGTCGGTGATGTACCGGAACCTGTAGTTGACACAACAACTGAAATTGCATACTTTGACTTTGAGGATAAGAATGAAGACGGCACTTTCAACGGCGGCGACTATGCAATAGGTACTGTAACCGGAACTCTGGAACCGCAGGAATTTGAAGGACACAAGGGACATGGCCTGAGCTTTGACGGAACTTCATCCATCAAAGTTACGGATAAGGATGGCGGAAGCCTTCTGACCGGTTATGATGAGATTGCATTCTCCTTCGATATGAAGCCAAACACAGGATGGTCCGGATGGCCGTATTTTGCAAACATTGATGACAAAGCACCGTTAGACGGCGGACGTAAAGAACACTACCTGGGTGGGCTTGTAAATGATGCCGGACTTGTGGTAGAGCGATATCTGGACGGCCGTGGTGTGGCAGGATCCAGCCAGACAGTTGCAGTAGGCAGAGATGATTGGACACATGTAGATGTGATTTTTGGTCAGGACGGAACCAGGATTTATCTGAATTACGAACTGGCAGGCGAGACCGAATGTGCATCCAGTCTGACGGAGATCCTTGGCAATGACAGTACACTGTATATTGGCCGGGCTCTCTGGGCAAGTGAGCATTACAATGGACTTCTTGATAATTTCGGAATCTATGCAAAGGGTACTGCAAAGAGCCTTAAGATTTCCGGAAAGACCGAACTTGAGAAGATGGAATCAGCAAAACTTACAGTAGAGGCATCTCCATTGCATGTAACCAATATGGATGCTCTTACATGGAGCTCCAGCGATGAGACGATTGCTACCGTAGAGGATGGCGTGGTAACAGCTGTTGGTACAGGAAAAGTAACAATTACAGCAGCAATCGGTGAAATCAGCGATTCTGTTGAAATCACAGTAAATGACCTTGCGGAAGACAGTGATATCGCTCCTTATGCAACACCGGAAGCATCTTATACATCTTCCTGGGAGAAATTAGACGGAATCAATGACCCTGCTTTTGAGCCGGAAAGCTCTGCTTTTGGAACCGGAAAAGGCTGGGGCAACTGGTCCCAGGAGTCAGGAACTGTTCTCTGGGTAAGCTATACATGGAATGAGACGGTTAAGGTAGCGGGCAACGAAGTTTACTGGTACGATGATGGTGGCGATACAGGTGTTCCGTCAAAAGTGACAATGGAATATCTGGATGAGAATGGTAACTGGCAGCCGATGACCATTATCTCTGACAACTACCTGAATACAGATCAGTACAATATCATTAATGTAGAACCGGTAACCACTACCAGCATCCGTATGAATGTAACCGTTGCAGAAGGAAAGCGGGCAAATGGTATTGGACGCTGGAAAGTATACGGCAAGGCGGTTGAAGAAGTAACACCTGTTCCGACAGATAAGACAGCGCTTGCAGTAGCGATTGCTAAGGCAGAAGCAATCCCGGCAGAGGATGAGTCAAAATATACGAAAGACAGCTGGGAAGCAATGGAAAAAGCGCTTGCAGACGCAAAGACGTTAAATGCAGATGCAAATGCAGACCAGACAAGTGTTGACAACGCAGCTAAGGCGCTTGAGGATGCGATTGCAGGTCTGAAAGAGGTAGAGCCGACACCAGTTCCGACAGATAAGACAGCGCTTGCAGCAGCGATTGCTAAGGCAGAAGCAATCCCGGCAGAGGATGAGTCAAAATATACGAAAGACAGCTGGGAAGCAATGGAAAAAGCGCTTGCAGACGCAAAGACGTTAAATGCAGATGCAAATGCAGACCAGACAAGTGTTGACAACGCAGCTAAGGCGCTTGAGGATGCGATTGCAGGTCTGAAAGAGGTTGAACCGACACCTGTTCCGGCAGATAAGAC
>CABIYE010000003.1:0-108688 GCA_902362865.1 Clostridiaceae bacterium | reverse complement strand
AGGCAATAAGTATACAGAAGAATCCTGGGCAGCATACCAGAAAGCTTTGAAAGATGCAGAGGAAGTTCTTGCAGATAAGGATGCAGACCAGGCAGCAGTTGATGCGGCAGTGAAAGCGCTTGCAGATGCGCAGGCAGCATTGAAGCAGGCAGGACTTCCGTATGATGATGTTACGGAAGGTGCATGGTATTATGATGCAGTTGCATACAATTATTATGCAGGAACCATGACCGGATTAAAACCGGATCATTTTGGACCTGCTGATACACTGGTAAGGGCACAGTTCGCAGCAGTACTTCATAAGATGAATGGTGAAGAAAAAGTAGAGTATACAGACAAGTTCCCGGATGTAAGGGAAAGTGACTGGTACAAGGATCCGGTTCTTTGGGCGGAAGCAAATGAGATTGTAACCGGATACACAGATACAAAACTCTTTGGACCAAACGATGATGTTACCCGTGAGCAGATGGCAACGATGATGTATCGTTATGCAAAGGATTACAAGAAGTATGAAGTAAGTGAAGGCGGCGATTACAGCTCATTCCCGGATGCAGATAGCGTACAGACATTTGCGCAGGATGCTATGAAGTGGGCAGTAAAAGAAGGCATTATCCAGGGTAAGACAATTGACGGCGTACTTTGCCTTGATCCGCAGGGAAGCGCAAATCGTGCAGAGTGTGCAACAATTATCCAGAGATTTATGGAGAAATACGAGAAGTAAAATTTCAGACAGGAAATAATCTCAGACAGAGGGCGGTGTGACTGATAACAGTCACACCGCCCTCTTAAAGCTTTTCTGTATTTATACGCCCTTCACAAACGTATCCAGTACATGAGGCAGCAGTTTGTCGCTGTAATCGGTGAGCGGAATCTTGCCTTTAGATAGTGCCCAGTCATACAGCAGAGCACGTTCATACATTGCGTAAATATCCATCAGTTCATCGGCTGTGGAAGTGTCTGCGAATTCCCCGGTGTCCAGCCCGTTTTGGATGATCTCTGTTATCCATTTGAAATAAAAGCGCTTATGGTCGGACAGAGACTTTTTATCCTTAGTGATAAGCTGGGAAGAGTAAAGGTATGCCAGCAAGTGGATGTCAACACTGGTTTCAATCATATAGAACAGCTCATGATTTAAAAACAGCAGCTTATCGCGTGAGGACGATTCGGGGCTGATAACGCCTGCTAATTCTTCGTATTTTTCATCAAATAAATCGGATAAAGAATTTAATAAAGCTTCTTTGCCCTTGAAGTAATGGTAAAAAGTCCCTTTTGAGGTCTTGGATGCTGCAATGATTTCCTCTACGGTAGTATGATCGTAGCCATTCTTGTAAAACAGATTCCAAGCGGCCTTTACAATGCGGTTCTTTGTCGATTGGCGTTTCCTTGCCATTGGGAATCCTCCTTTCTTTTTATTCCGGCGTATTTTCCTTTATCACAAACAAAGCGGATTCATGTGACTGAATCCGCTTTAAAAGACTTATTTATTGCCGTATGGTTAATTAACCTACCTGGAAACCATATTTCAACGGATCTTCCGGATCGATTAAGTATGTGGCAACGCCTGTCAGGTAGCAGCTTCCTGTAATCATCGGAATAACTGCATCGTAATCAGCGACTTTTGTAGTTTCTTTAATTACGCCCTTGAATAAAGAACCGATAAAGCTTTCGTAGATGAACTCTTCACCAACTTCAATTTCACCCCAGTGATGAAGCGTAGCAAGTTTAGCGCTTGTACCTGTTCCACATGGTGAGCGGTCAGCCATAGCATCACCGAAAATAACCACATTTCTCATGGTTGCCTTGTCCGGATTCGGAGTTGGGCCATAGAATTCAACCAGGTCTACTGTGTCGATGTCAAGCAGCGGGTGCTTTACAGGAATTTCTTTGTTGATTGCATCTAACATTTTCATTCCAAGTGCTGTATATGCCGGGACGGTCTTAGGATTAATCTCGCCGATATCCAGCTTGGTAGTATCAACCAGAGCAAAGAAGCTTCCGCCGAAGGAAATGGTGAATTCGATTTCCTGTCCGTCGATGGTTACTTTCTGGTTCTCTTTGTAAACAAATGCAGGTACATTTGTAAGGGTAACGCTTTCAACCTTTCCGTTCTTTACAATAGCCTTTGTGCGGATGATTCCGGCAGGAGCCTCAAGGATAACCTCATTTTCTCCTTCGTGGGATTCAACAAGACCTGCTTCTATAGCGACCGTAACAGCTCCGATTGTACAGTGACCGCACATGTTAAGGTATCCGCCTGTGTCCATAAACATTACCCCAAACTGTGCTTCTGGATTTACAGGCTCGCAGAGGAAAGCGCCGAACATGTCGTGGTGTCCTCTTGGCTCAAACATAAGAGCGGTACGAACATGATCGTAATTTTTTTCCATCCATTTCTTCTTCTCAATCATGGTGTTACCTTCTGGTTCCGGGAAACCTCCGATAACGATTCGGCAGAACTCGCCGACCGTGTGGGAGTCAACTACCTGGAGAGCTCCTTCAAAACGGTCAAAATTAACATTCGCTTTTAATTCCATATCTTTTACCTCCTGAATCGTGTGATTCTTATAGAAAAAAACTATAAGTGTTTTATAAAAGCACACGGAAAACCCCGTTTCCGCTGTGTCTTTTTTTAAAAAAGATTAAAAAATGTTAGTTTTTTAACAAGCAGACCATGTTCTAGACCCCAGTCTAGTATCTGTTCTAGTCAAAAGTGGATTCTATATTTATCATTATGAGGGAAAAACCTTGAAAAGTCAATGGTTTTTTGCTAATATAGAAGTGGGTAAAATTGGTGTTGAAATCTGTGAAAAACTGTGCTATTGTTAAGTGGCGTAAGGCAACAATACGGGGGTAGATGGGTGACTGGTGTGCCTCCTGGTCTTCAAAACCAGTGTGGGGCGTTAGGAGCGTCCTGGGTGGGTTCGATTCCCACATGCCCTCGCCAAAAAAAAGACAATGTTTTTGAAAAAGCTGATTTATAGATAAAAATTATAAACAAAACATTTTTCGGAAGATGTATAAACGGCAATGCCGGGAGTCAGAATAAGTAAACGGGATGGAGAGTTTCGTTTTTTACTTATTATAAAAAAGAAAAGGAGAGAATGTGTCATGGGAAATGTACAGATTTTATTGCGTCAGCATGTGGGCGCGCCGTGCGCACCATGCGTTGAGGTTGGGGCAGACGTAAAAAAAGGTACTTTGATTGCTGTGCCGACAGGACTTGGAGCTAATATTTTCTCAAGTGTTTATGGAAAAGTGACTGAGATTACGGAAGACCGGATTATTATTGAACCGGCCGAAGAACAGCCAGATGAGTTTGTGCCGATTGATGTGCCGGAAGATGCTTCTAAACTGGATATGGTGAAGGCAGCCGGAATTGTTGGTATGGGAGGTGCCGGATTCCCGACGGGCGTGAAGCTGAATATTAATCTTGCTGAGACACAGATGGGTGAGATTGACCCGGAGATTAATCCGGAACTTCCGGCGGATTTTAAAGTGGACTGCGGATATATTCTTGTAAATGCTGCTGAGTGTGAACCGGGACTGGAGCACAATATCAGACAGATTGAAGAGCAGTGCGACAAAGTAGTGCGCGGTGTGAAATACTGTATGGAAATTACACATGCAGACAAGGCTATTTTCGCAATTAAGAAGAAGAATCAGAAGGCGATTAAGACATTGCAGAAAGCGCTGGAAAGCGAACCTGCGATTTCCATGCATCTGCTGCCGGATATTTATCCGATGGGCGAGGAGCGTGCGGTGGTAAGAGAGTGCCTTGGCGTGAATCTTACAACGACACAGCTTCCATCTGCTGCAAGATCTGTTGTAGTCAATCTGGAGACAGCGGCGAAGGTTGCAGAGGCAGTTGATGAGAAGAAACCGTGTATTTCTAAGAATCTGACCGTCCGCGGCAAGCTGGTGGGCGGCAATGGAGCACATGTATTTATGGATGTTCCGGTAGGCGTAAGCGTTGGAGAACTGATCGAGCGCGCAGGCGGAATTGACGGCAAGTATGGCGAGATTATCATGGGCGGAGCATTTACCGGCAAGTCTACAGAGTTGGACGAGCCTATCACGAAGACGACCGGCGGAATTATCGTTACGGTTGAGTTCCCGGATCTCCATGGGGCGAATGTAGGAATCCTTGTCTGTGCATGCGGCGGAAGCGAGGCGCGTATGCGGGAGATTGCGGAAAAGATGAATGGTAAGGTTGTGTCTGTCTGCAGATGTAAGCAGGCGATTGAGAATAAGCCGGGGGCACCGCTTAAGTGTTTAAGACCCGGTAATTGTCCGGGACAGGTTAAGAACAACATGCAGTTTAAGAAGGACAAGTGCGAGTATATTATTATCGGCAACTGTTCCGACTGCTCCAATACGGTTATGGCATCCGGTCCTAAGATGGGACTTAAAGTCTTCCATCAGACAGACCATGCGATGCGGAGTGTTGGACATGCCTTGTATAGAAGCCTGAAGGTTTCCAAACAGGTGAGCCAGGACATTGATTTTTAAATCTGCAAAATCTGCAGAGTGTTTGTTGGTATTACTATTGCAGGCGGCAGTGTGAAAGACCCCCGATTCTTTTGCAGAGGAGGGCGCAAGGTTCTCCCGGAAGCCGTATGCGATTGTATATATACATTACATTAACATGTAAACCAAATAAGGAGGGAAAACAATATGTCAATTACAGCTGAAACAGCTAAAGCTCATGCTCATGATCCTGCGGTTTTATGTTGTAGAGCCGAAGCCGGCATTACAATTGAACCTGCGAATCTGGAAGATCCTGCGATTTTCGATGATTTGGTAGATTCAGGATTATTGAACCTCGATGGTTGCCTGACTATCGAAGAAGTTTTAGGAGCAACACTTACAAAAACATGTGATTCTCTTGCTCCGTTGACCGTTGATGTATTAGATGGAGTAAAGGCTCCGTCAGCACCTGCGGCAGAAGAAGAGGAGGAAGCTGTAGAGGAGGCACCGGCTCCGGCAGCACCGGTTGCGCCGGTTGCAGCAGCACCGACAGCAGGAGGAATGCTGAAAATCCACATCGGAGAAGGTAAAGATATTGACCTTCAGATTCCGGTTGGAGCACTTGGCGGCGGCGCGGCAGTAGCAGAAATTGCACCTGCGGCACCTGTGGCAGCAGCGGCAGGAGCAGAAGCTCCGGCAGCAGAAGCGGAAGAAGAGAAGGTTGTAAGATCTTTAACAAGAAAGCATTTTAAGATCACAGAGGTTAAGAGAGGACCGGAGACGAAGATTGAAGGAACAACTCTTTACATCCGTGAAGGAATTGAAGCAGATGTTATCGCAGATCAGGAACTGGTTAAAGATTTCCATCTGGAAATCATCACTCCGGATTTATATCACACATACTCTGAGACGATCATGGATGTTCAGCCGATCGCTACGAAAGAGGGCGACAGCGACATCGGAACAGGCGTTACCAGAGTGCTGGACGGCGTTGTTATGATGCTGACAGGTACAGATGAAGGTGGAGTTCAGATTGGTGAGTTCGGTTCTTCTGAAGGATATCTGGATGAGAATATCATGTGGGGACGTCCGGGATGCCCGGATAAAGGAGAAATCTTTATCAAAGGTAATATTATCATTCAGGAGAAGACGAATATGGAACGCCGTGGGCCTATGGCAGCTCACACAGCGTTTGATATTATCACACAGGAAATCCGCGAAGTTATGAAGAAGCTTGACGAGAGCCTGGTTGTTGACACCCAGGAACTGAAGCAGGTTCGCCGTCCCGGAAAGAAGAAAGTTGTTATCGTTAAGGAAATCATGGGACAGGGAGCTATGCATGACAACTTCATTCTTCCTGTAGAGCCAGTCGGCGTTCTTGGCGCAAGAGCGAACGTAGACCTTGGAAATGTTCCGGTTTGTGTATCTCCGCTGGAAGTTCTTGATGGATGTATCCATGCATTGACTTGTATCGGACCTGCATCAAAAGAGATGTCCAGACATTACTGGAGAGAGCCATTGGTTCTGGAAGCTCTTCATGATGAAGAGGTTGACCTCTGCGGCGTGGTATTCGTAGGATCACCTCAGATTAACGCAGAAAAGTTCTATGTATCTAAGCGTGTAGGACACACTGTAGAGATGATGGATGTTGACGGAGCGTTTGTTACAACAGAAGGTTTCGGTAACAACCATATTGACTTCGCAAGCCATATTGAGCAGATTGGTATGAGAGGAATCCCGGTAGTTGGTATGTCTTTCTGTGCAGTACAGGGTGCGCTCGTTGTTGGTAACAAGTATATGACATATATGGTTGACAACAATAAGTCTGAATCCGGTATTGAAAATGAAGTACTTGGATGTAATACCCTTGCTCCGGAAGATGCAGTCCGCGCACTTGCTATGCTGAAGACAGCTATGGCGGGAGAAGAAGTAAAGGCTGCTGAGAAGAAGTGGAATCCAAACGTCAAGTCTACAAATGTTGAATTAATTGAAGCTGCTTATGGCAAGAAGTTAGAGCTTGAGGATAATGAACAGTCTCTGCCGATGAGCCAGAAGCGTAAAGAGAAATATGACTAATTCAGGTGTTTAAAGAATGAACAATGAAGGCTTGAAATATGGCGATAAAATCATTTACATGGAGGGTGTTGTAGTAGAGGTTGATGATTGCAGTATCAGTGTCGACTTAAAAGGGCGCCTGGGATTTTTTAAAGCGCCGAAGCGGATGTTTATCTGCGATACGGAACCCAAAGTGGGACAGGAGTTCGGATGGAATATGAGTTTCCCGGAACAGCTTAGTCCTGAAGTAAATGAAAAATATGTCAGCAACATGGAAAAAGAACGACGCAAACAAGAAGAAATGCGTAAGCGTTTGGATAATAAGGAGGTCTAAAAATGAGTTTAACGGTTGTTAAAGGTTTACAATCTGAAATATTCGTTCCTATTACTCCGCCGTCTGTATGGACTCCTGTAACAAAAGAGCTTAAGGATATGTCTATTGCTCTTGCTACAGCGGCAGGTGTTCATAAGAAATCCCAGGAAAGATTTAATCTTGCTGGTGACTTTACGTGGAGAAAGATAGAGAACACAACGCCATCCAGTGAGTTAATGGTATCTCACGGCGGCTATGATAACAGTGATGTTAACAAGGACATTAACTGTATGTTCCCAATTGACAGAATCCATGAGTTAGCAGCAGAAGGATTCATCAGAGCTTGTGCTCCTGTTCATGCTGGATTCATGGGCGGCGGCGGAAACCAGGAAAAGTTTAAAGGCGAGACTGGTCCGGCTATCGCACAGATGTTTAAAGAAGAGGACGTTGACGCAGTAGTTCTCACCGCTGGATGAGGAACCTGCCACCGCTCTGCAGTATTGGTGCAGAGAGCGATTGAAGAAGCTGGAATTCCTACAATTATTATTGCAGCTCTTCCGCCGGTTGTTCGTCAGACCGGTACTCCTCGTGCAGTTGCTCCGTTGGTACCTATGGGTGCTAATGCAGGTGGACCGCACAATGTTGAACAGCAGACACAGATTGTAAAAGCGACACTGGAGCAGTTGGTAGAAATCCAGACTCCTGGAAAGATTGTTCCGCTGCCATTTGAGTATGTAGCAAAGATCTAATGTCTATGAAGGGCAGATGTATAACATCTGCCCTTTTATGATATAAAAAATCAAAACAATATATTGGAAAAAAATATGAGATATTGTATAATATAAAATATGAATTGCTATGGAGGTGACGTGAAATTGGCTGATGAAATCAAAGATCTGCGGCGTTTGGTAATCAAAGCGTTCCACATGACAGATGTGGAGTGGGGCGAGCATAATGATATTACAGTAGACGGGCATATGACGGTTAGCAAAGAAATGATTGACCAACTGGTGGCTGAGGAAGAATTTCTGGAAAAGATTGATATTCAGATTATTAAGCCGGGCGATCATGATCGCTGGACGAATACCATTATGGATATTATTCCGATTTCTACTAAGGTTCTTGGAAAGCTTGGAGAAGGGATTACCCACACGATTACCGGAGTCTATGTGATGCTTACCGGAGTGGATGTGAATGGCAAGCAGTGCCATGAATTTGGATCATCGGAAGGGAATCTGAAGGAGAAGCTTTATTTAAATCGGGCCGGTACGCCGGGAGACGATGATTATATTATTTCCTTTGATGTTACGCTGGCTGCGGGCATGGGACAGGAAAGACCGGGTCCTACGGCGGCTCACCGCGCCTGTGACAAGTTTATTCAGTCCTACCGCGATAAAATGAAGAAGTTTAAGGGCGATAAGTGTACGGAAAGGCATGAGTATCATGATATTGTGCGGCCGGGCAAGAAACGTGTTCTGATTATTAAACAGGTGGCAGGACAGGGAGCAATGTATGATACACATTTGTTTGCAAAAGAACCTTCTGGTGTGGAAGGCGGAAAATCTATCATTGATATGGGGAATATGCCGGTTATTCTGACTCCGAATGAATACCGCGACGGCATGATTCGTTCCATGCAGTAGGAGGTGTGTAAGAATGGGAATTGGTCCTTCAACAAAAGAAACATCGTTACATCATTTTAGGGATCCACTTTTGGAGGTAGTATCGGAAGATACGGATTTGGATCTGATGGGCGTGATGCTGGTAGGTTCGCCTGACGGCAATGAAGATAAGATGCTGGTAGGCACGAGAGCGGCTGTGTGGGCGGAATGTATGCGCGCAGACGGCGTTATCCTTTCCTGTGACGGATGGGGAAACAGCCATGTGGATTATACGAATACCATTGAACAGATTGGTACGCGCGGCATTCCGGTAACAGGTATTACCTTTAATGGTACGGTTGCCCAGTTCGTCGTTGTAAATGATTATCTTGATGCCATCGTAGATATTAATAAGAGTGCGACTGGTGAGGAGACGGATGTTGTGGGCGAGAACAACATGGACCGCATTGACTGCCTGAAAGCGAAAGCACTTCTGAAGCTTAAGATGCGCAAGAAAGATCAAGAAGGTAAATAAAAGCAGAAGCAATAGAGGGGCGCTTTGATGTAAGGCGTCCTTTTTATATGAAAAATTTTAATATACATATTGGGATTGCCAATAAATATAAAGTGCTTAAGTGGAAAAATCCTCGAAAATAGGGTGTTTTTAAGAAAATGTGAAAAAATCAACAATAATGTGAAAAAATAGCCAAACTTTTATGGTTGTATTGCACAAAAAAGACGTTGACAAATGAAAATACGATGGATATAATAAGGGCAAATCAAGGATAGGTAATTGGTTGATGAATTCAAGAGAGATCCTGGTATGATTTGCAGGACGCCGAAGGGGCAAGAGGAGATTTGAAACTCTCAGGCAAAAGGAATTGAATTCGGACAAAGCTCTGGAGGACAGACGACAGGGAACTGAAACATTCATTTAGATGAATGTTCCGGTTCCTTTTTTATAGTATAGGAAAGTTTTCGCTTTCCTATACTATAAAAGGCTCTGACAGACTTTATATACCAGGAAAAGGAGGAGCAAAAATGGAATTGAAGACACCATTGTATGACGCACATGTAAAAGCCGGAGGAAAGATCGTGCCGTTTGGCGGATATTTATTGCCGGTACAGTATGAGGCGGGGGTAATCAAAGAACATATGGCGGTCCGCACTCAGGCAGGACTGTTCGATGTATCTCACATGGGAGAGGTGCTGTGTGAGGGCAAGGATGCACTTGCGAATCTTCAAATGATTTTGACGAATAACTTTGACAATATGGTGGACGGACAGGCAAGGTACAGTCCCATGTGTAATGAAGATGGCGGTACGGTTGATGACCTTATTGTTTATAAGAAATCAGATGAGCATTATTTTATTGTTGTGAATGCGGCAAATAAGGATAAGGATTATCAGTGGATGCTTGCTCATCAGTTTGGTGAGGTGACATTTACCGATGTGTCTGAGCATTATGCGCAGCTTGCATTGCAGGGTCCGAAGGCAATGGAGATTTTGAAAAAACTTACGGCGGAGGAAAATATTCCGAAAAAGTATTATCACGCTGTATTTGACACAGAGGTTGCAGGAATCCCGTGTATTATTTCCAAGACAGGATATACAGGGGAAGACGGTGTAGAGCTTTATCTTGACAGCGCTGATGCGGAGAAGATGTGGGATATTCTTTTGGAGAATGGAAAAGAAGAAGGGCTGATCCCCTGTGGGCTGGGAGCAAGAGATACGCTTCGTATGGAAGCGGCAATGCCGCTTTACGGACATGAGATGGATGATACGGTATCCCCATTGGAGACGGGGCTGGGATTTGCCGTGAAAATGGCAAAGGAAGATTTTATCGGTAAGGCAGCTCTGGAAGACAAGAAAGCGCCTCAGAGAAAGCGTATTGGCCTGAAAGTAACTGGGCGCGGAATTATCAGAGAGCATCAGGATGTTTTTAAGGACGGATGTAAGATCGGAATTACCACTTCCGGTACGCACTGCCCATATCTTGGGTATCCCATTGCAATGGCGCTGGTGGAAGAAGGAACGGCGGAGATCGGCGATAAGTTAGAGGCAGAAGTAAGAGGGCGTAAAGTGGAAGCTGAGGTTGTGGCGCTTCCGTTTTATAAAAGAAGTAAATAATCATTATAAAGAGAAAAGGAGACAGGAACAATGGAAGTAAGAGAAGGATTATTATATTCAAAATCACATGAGTGGGTAAAGGAAGAGGGAGATGTTGCAGTAATTGGACTTACTGATTTTGCACAGTCAGAGCTTGGAGATCTGGTATTCGTAAATCTCCCGGAAGAAGAGGATGAAGTTACGGTAGGAGAAGCATTTTCAGATGTAGAGTCTGTAAAAGCAGTATCTGACGTATATTCACCGGTATCCGGCGTGGTATGTGAAGTGAACGAAGAACTTCTGGATGCGCCAGAGAGAATCAATGAGGCTCCATATGATGCATGGTTTGTAAAAGTAAAAGACATTACAGATAAAGAAGAACTTTTGACAGCGGAAGAGTACAAGGCATTTGTAGAGAGCGAAGAATAAAAGAAGGGCGGTGGACGCTTTATGGGAAATTATATTCCTGGAACGAAGCAGGAACAAAAGGAAATGCTTGCTGAGATAGGCTTTGAGTCTATGGAAGATTTATTCGGGCATATTCCGGATGAAGTAAAGGTGAAAGACGGGCTTCATATTCCAGAAGGAATGTCGGAGCTGGAAGTCAGAAGAAAGATGAGCCAGATAGCGGCAAAGAATAAAGTGTTCCCTGTGATTTTCAGAGGAGCAGGCGCGTATCGGCATTATATTCCATCTGTTGTAAAGAGCGTAATATCCAAAGAAAACCTGGTAACGGCATATACGCCATACCAGGCAGAGATTAGTCAGGGAATCTTGCAGTCTATTTTTGAGTATCAGACGATGATCTGCGAGCTTACGGGCATGGACGTATCGAATGCATCTGTATATGACGGGGGCAGTGCGGCGGCGGAGGCGGTTGCCATGTGCAGGGAAAGAAAGCGCAGTAAGGCGCTGATTGCGGCGACAGTAGATCCCCATGTGCTTGAGACGGTGAAAACATATTGTTATGGCAATGAAATGGAACTGGATGTGATTCCAGAGAAAGACGGAGCGGTAGACCTGGAAGCGCTTCGTGCTCTTGTGGATTCCGGGACGGCGTGCGTATACATCCAGCAGCCGAATTATTATGGAAGTCTGGAAGACGCTGAAGCAATCGGAGAGGTTGCGCATGAAGCGGGAGCAAAATATATTATGGGCGTGAATCCGATTTCACTTGGAATCATCAAAACTCCGAGGGAATATGGCGCAGACGTGGCGGTAGGCGATGGACAGCCGCTTGGGCTTTCACTGGCATTTGGCGGCCCATATCTTGGATTTATGGCATGTGTGTCAGGTATGACAAGAAAATTGCCGGGAAGAATTGTAGGGCAGACCAAGGATCACAACGGAAAGACGGGATATGTGCTTACCCTCCAGGCGAGAGAACAGCATATCCGAAGAGAGAAGGCTTCCAGTAATGTATGCTCCAACCAGGCGTTGTGTGCGCTGGCAGTAGGCGTATATCTGGCATCCATGGGAAGTGAAGGGCTTAAGAATGTGGCGGTTCAGTGTACATCAAAAGCTCATTATATGGCAAGGGAATTAGAAAAGGCAGGATGTCGTGTAGAGAACCAGGGAGAATTTTTTCATGAATTTGTTACGGTATCAGATGCCCCGGCAGAGAGCATCCTTTCCGCACTGGAAAAAGAGGGAATTCTCGGAGGCTATCCGCTGGATGAACATAGAATTTTGTGGTGCTGTACAGAGATGAACAGCAAAGAAGATATTGACAGGGCTGTAGCCATCGTAAAGGGGGTGTAAAGGATGTTAATATTTGAAAAAGGAAAAGAAGGCAGAGGCTTAAGCCTGCTTCCGGAGTGCGATGTGGAAGTAATCATGCCGGAAGATAAGAACCGAAGGGAGCGTGCGTTGCATTTGCCGCAGCTTTCCGAAACTGAGATTAGCAGACATTACACAGAGCTTGCGAAGAAATGCCATGGAGTCAATGACGGCTTTTATCCGCTGGGTTCCTGTACGATGAAGTATAACCCGAAGATTAATGAGGATATGGCTTCTCTGCCCGGATTTACGGAGATTCATCCGCTGCAGCCGGAGCACACGGTTCAGGGATGCATGGAAGTAATGAAGACACTGGAAGACTACCTGTGTGAGATTACTGGAATGGAGAGGATGACGCTGCAGCCAGCTGCGGGAGCGCACGGAGAATTTACGGGTCTTCTGCTGATTAAAGCGTACCACGAAAGCCGGGGAGATAAGAAGAGAACCAAGATTATCGTTCCTGATTCCGCCCATGGCACGAACCCGGCCAGCGCTGTTATGGCAGGTTACTCTGTGGTAAGCGTACCATCCGGGGAAGATGGATGCGTAGACCTGGAGAAATTGAAAGAAGCGGCAGGGGATGACGTAGCAGGACTGATGCTTACCAATCCGAACACGGTGGGGCTGTTCGATAAAAATATTCTTGAGATTACCAGAATCATCCATGACTGCGGCGGACAGTGTTATTATGACGGTGCGAACCTGAATGCGGTAATGGGTACGGTACGCCCGGGAGATATGGGATTTGACGTCATTCATCTGAATCTTCATAAGACATTTTCCACGCCTCATGGCGGGGGCGGCCCAGGAAGCGGTCCCGTGGGATGCAAGGAGCATCTGGTACAGTTCCTTCCGTCTGTACTGGTGGAAGGTACAGAGGAGCTTTCCTTTAAGAAGGCGGAGCACAGTATCGGCGAGATGAAGGACTTCTACGGAAACTTCCTTGTGGCAGTGCGGGCGCTGACCTATGTGATGACCCTTGGAAAAGAAGGAATCCCGGAGGCAAGTGGCAATGCAGTTCTTAATGCAAATTATATGATGTATAAGCTGAAAGACCTTTATACCATGGCGTATGACGAAGTGTGTATGCATGAATTTGTTATGAGTCTTTCGGATCTGAAGAAAAAGACGGGCGTGGCTGCGATGGATATCGCCAAAGGACTTCTGGACAATGGCATCCATCCGCCGACCATGTATTTCCCGTTGATTGTAGATGAGGCGTTGATGGTAGAGCCTACCGAGACGGAGTCGAAGGAAACGCTGGATCAGGCAATCCAGGTATTCAGGGAGTTGTACAAATTGGCTGAGGAAGATGCTGAGAAGCTTCACATGGCGCCAGTCAATACGCCGGTAACTAGGCTGGATGAAGTAGGAGCGGCAAGACATCCTGTATTGAGATATGAATTTGAAAAATAGTATTATGATATGGGAGTTCGAGGCGGACTTGTCCGCTTTGTTTTGAGAGAGGTATTACAATGATTAAGAAGCTATCTTATATAGAAAGTGAAAATACCGTGCCTTATCAGAATCTTGCAATGGAGGAGTATCTGCTCCTCCATTGTGGCAAAGAGGAGTGCATCCTATATCTTTGGCAGAATAGGAATACGGTTGTTATCGGGCGTAACCAAAATGTATGGAAAGAATGTCTGGTGAGCAAGCTGGAGGAAGAGAATGGTTATCCGGTGCGCAGGCTCTCCGGCGGTGGCGCGGTCTATCATGATTTGGGGAACCTGAATTTCACTTTCCTTGTGCGCAAGGATAATTACGATGTGGACAGACAGCTTTCCGTTATCCTTGAGGCGGTAAAGAAGCTGGGAATCCATGCGGAGAAGTCAGGAAGAAATGATATATTGATTGACGGCCATAAATTTTCAGGTAATGCATTTTACGAGCAGGGCGACTGCTGCTACCATCACGGGACTCTGATGGTAAATGTAGATATGGGAGAGCTGTCAAGATATCTGACTGTGTCTAAGGAGAAGCTTCAGTCGAAGGGTGTGGATTCTGTGAGGGCAAGAGTGGCCAACTTGACAGAATATGCTCCGGGGCTTACAATTGATAAGTTAAAGCAAAAGCTGCTGGAAGCATTTGAAGAGGTATACGGTCTGGAAGCAGAGATTCTAAAAATGGAAGACCTGGACGCCGGAGAAATTGAAGAGCGGACAAAGCATTTTGCTTCCTGGGACTGGGTGTTCGGGCGAAAACTGGATTTCCAGTATGAGCTTTCTAACCGTTTCCCATGGGGACAGGTAACCTTTCAGATGAAAGTGAAGAATGGGCGGATAGAGGATATGAATGTATATTCTGACGCCATGAAGCAGGATCTGATGCCGGAAATCAGAAATTATCTTAAGAACGTCCGTTATGATAAAAAAGCAATCTGTACAGAGCTTAGTCTTTATTGGTCTGAAGATAAAGAAATGGAGCAGATGATGAAAGATATAATAGAATGGATCGGGACTGTAGATTTATAAAGGAGATGCATTTATGGGCGAGAGATTTGATGTGATTGTCATCGGCGGTGGACCGGGAGGTTATGTGGCGGCAATCAAAACAGCGAAAGCAGGATTTAAGACGGCGGTCATCGAAAACCGGCGGGTGGGAGGCACATGCCTGAACCGAGGCTGTATTCCGGCGAAAGCGATGGTACATGCTTCTTCCATTTACCGGGAAATGAAAGAGAGCGCTGTATTTGGTGTTGAGGCTTCGGAGGTTTCCTATGATTATCATAAGATTCTGGAATATAAAGAAGATACCACGGATAAGCTGTGCCAGGGAATCGAACAACTGTTAAAGGCAAATGGAGTTACTCTTATTTCAGGAAAAGGAACCCTTGAGAAAGGTAAAACGGTACGGGTCGTTTCCCAGGAAGGCGAAGTATGCTATGAAGCGGAGAAAATTATCCTGGCGGCAGGCTCTAAACCT
This sequence comes from Clostridiaceae bacterium, assembly GCA_902362865.1. Lineage (GTDB taxonomy): Bacteria > Bacillota > Clostridia > Lachnospirales > Lachnospiraceae > Claveliimonas > Claveliimonas acetigenes. The sequence continues at coordinate 93,439 of CABIYE010000003.1, read as the reverse complement.
CTGATTCTGCCGATTCCGGGGCTGGAGCTTCCAGGAGTTTTGACCAGTGACGAATTGTTTCGGTTAGAAGAGGCGCCGGAGAGCCTGGTGATTATCGGTGGCGGAGTCATCAGTGTGGAATTTGCAAGTGTATACGCGAATCTGGGATGCAAGGTGACGATTGTGGAGGCTATGCCGAGGCTGATTCCGAATATGGACAAGGAGATTTCCCAGAATTTGAAAATGATTTTGAAAAAGCGGGGAATAGATATTCACACTTCTGCGGCTGTTCAGCGGGTAGAGGAAGAAGATGGACAGTACGCCTGCGTATTTGTGGAAAAAGAAAAGGAAGTAAGAGTTTCCGCTCAGTATGTTCTGTGTGCGGTGGGCAGGTGTCCGAACACCGAGGGGCTGTTTGGAGAGGGCGTGCAGCCGGCTATGGAGCGCGGACGAGTGGTTGTGGATGAGGATTTTAGAACCAGTATAGAGGGAGTCTACGCCATCGGTGATTTGGTGAAAGGTATGCAGTTAGCGCATCTGGCAAGCGCGCAGGGTGTTTATGTGGCAGAAAGGCTTATGGGGAAAGAGCCGGCCATTGACGTGCATACAGTTCCCGGTTGTGTGTATACAGATCCTGAGATTGCATCTGTCGGCATGACGGAAGATGAGGCAAAAGAGCAGGGAATCGCTGTGAAGACTGGTAAGTTTATTATGAGCGCAAATGGAAAGTCCTTGATTACAAAGGAAGAGCGCGGATTTGTTAAGGTGATTGTAGAAGCAGAGACAGACGTGATTGTCGGTGCGCAGCTGATGTGTGCGAGAGCGACGGATATGATCGGAGAGCTGGTAACGGCAGTTGTAAACCGTCTGACGGTACAACAGCTTTTAAGGGGAATGCGGGCTCATCCGACCTATAACGAAGCTATAGCAGAAGCACTGGAGGATGCTGTAGGAGAAGCGGTACATATAATGCCGAAGAAAAAAAGATAAACAGAAAGGTGGTATGTAAAATGGGGTTTAAAAGTGATATTGAAATTGCTCAGGAAGCACAGATGAAGGTGATTAACGAGATTGCGGATTCTATTGGCATTCCGGATAAATATGTAGAAAATTACGGAAAATATAAGGCGAAGATTGATTATCGTTATTATAAGGATGAATTGGAGACTCGTCCTGATGCGAAAGTGATTCTGGTAACGGCAATCAATCCGACTCCGGCGGGAGAAGGAAAGACGACGACGACGATCGGTCTGGCGGATGCGATGAACCGCCTGGGCAAAAAGACGATGGTAGCGCTGCGGGAGCCTTCGCTTGGTCCGGTATTTGGGGTGAAAGGCGGAGCGGCAGGCGGAGGTTACGCGCAGGTTGTTCCGATGGAGGATATTAATCTTCATTTTACAGGAGATCTTCATGCGATTGGAGCTGCCAACAATTTGATTGCAGCGATGCTGGATAACCATATCCATCAGGGAAATGCACTGGATATTGATACGAATAAAGTTACGTGGAGACGTTGTGTAGATATGAATGACCGTCAGCTCCGCTCTATTGTGGACGGGTTGGGAGCTAAGGCAGATGGAGTGACCAGGCAGGATGGATTTGATATTACGGTGGCTTCCGAAATTATGGCAGTATTTTGTCTGGCAAATGATATTCTGGATCTGAAAGAACGTGTGTCTAAGATTATTGTAGCGTATTCAAGAGAAGGCAAACCTGTTACGGCAGGAGACCTTCATGCGGAAGGCGCGGTGGCTGCGCTTCTTAAAGATGCGTTAAAGCCGAATCTGGTGCAGACATTGGAAGGAACGCCTGCATTTATCCATGGCGGGCCATTTGCGAACATTGCTCACGGCTGTAATAGCGTTATTGCCACGAAGATGGGAATGAAGCTGTCAGATTATATGATTACAGAAGCGGGATTCGGTGCAGATTTGGGAGCGGAGAAATTCATTGATATTAAGTGCCGTATGGCAGGTATCCGTCCGAATGCAGTAGTTCTGGTGGCTACAATTAAAGCGCTGAAATATAACGGCGGCGTGCCGAAGACAGAATTGCAGACAGAGAATTTGGAGGCGCTTGAAAAAGGAATTCCAAACTTGCTGAAACATATTGAGAATATTACAAAGGTATATCATCTTCCGGTAGTAGTAGCGATCAATGCTTTTCCGACAGATACGGAAGCGGAGCTTGCGCTTGTCCGCGAGAAATGTGAAGAGTTGGGCGCAAATGTAGCGTTGTCTGAGGTGTGGGCGCGCGGCGGCGAAGGCGGAGAAGAGCTCGCAAAAGAAGTAATCCGTCTTTGTGAAGGTGAGAGTACGATGGAATATGTGTACGATGTCAATGCGTCTGTAAAAGAGAAGATTGAAGCAATTGCAGCAAAGGTGTACGGAGCTGACGGAGTGGATTACACACCCAAGGCAAATAGGGAAATTAAGAATCTGGAAGCAATCGGGCTCGGAAATCTCCCAATCTGTATGGCGAAGAACCAGTACTCATTGACAGATGATGCAAAGAAACTGGGAAGGCCGGAGAACTTCCGGATTACGATTCGTGATATTACAGCTTCTGCGGGAGCAGGTTTCCTGGTTGCCCTTACAGGCGATATTATGAAGATGCCGGGACTTCCGAAGGTACCTTCCGCAGAAAAGATTGATGTAGACGCCGACGGCGTAATATCAGGCTTGTTTTAAGGAGAAGAAAGATTATGATGTTAGAGCAGAAAACCACAGATTTTCTGGAAGTATTATCCTCTGCCGCACCGGTTCCGGGCGGCGGAGGCGCATCAGCGGCGGTAGGCGCGTTTGCGTCAGCCCTTGGAATGATGGTGGCAAACCTTACAATTGGAAAGAAAAAGTATGCTGATGTGGAAGCGGAAATTATAGAAAGAAAGGAACGCCTTCTGGTTCTTCAGAAGAAGCTGATAGAGCTGACGGACAAAGATGCGGAAGCATTTGAGCCGTTGTCAAAAGCGTACGGACTTCCCAAAGAGACGAAGGAGCAGATAGAAGAGAAAGAGCGTGTAATGGAGAAAGCGCTGTATGAGGCGAGTATTGTGCCGCTTGAAATTATGAAGACTGTTTCCGAGGTTATGGATGAGTTAAAGGCATTGGGCGAGAAGGGAAGCAGGATTGCAATCAGCGATGTGGGAGTTGCGGTTCTGTTTGCACGTGCGGCGCTGGAGGGTGCTTCCCTTAACATTTATATTAATACCCGCCTTATGAAAGACAGGGAACAGGCAGAACGTCTAAATCGGGAATCGGACCATATGATTACAGAAGTACGGAAGCTGCAGGAAGAAATCTATGCAGGCGTGCTGGAGAAGATTCGATAGGAGGAAAAAGATGAGTGTATTAATGAAGGGAGCCGATGTGGCGAACGCCATGAAGGAAGTGCTGATAAATAAAGTGGAAGCTCTGAAAGAAGAAGGGACTGTTCCGTGTCTGACCATCGTGAGGGTGGGAAACCGGCCGGATGACCTGGCTTATGAGCGGGGTGCGAAGAAGCGTATGGAAATGACGGGAATTACATGCAGGGTACTGGAGCTCCCGGAAAAGATTACACAGTCAGAGTTTGAAGAAGAATTCCGAAAGGTAAATGATGATCCGGCTGTTCATGGAATTCTTCTTTTCCGCCCTCTGCCAAAGCAGTTGGATGAAGAGCCGATTAAGGCAATGATTCATCCGGAAAAGGATATGGACTGTATGAGTCCGGTAAATGTTGCGAAAGTATTTGCGGGCGACGAGACAGGATATGCGCCTTGTACGGCAGAAGCAGTGATGGAGATGCTGGATTATTATGACATTGATCCGAAAGGGAAAAATGTTACCGTAGTGGGAAGGAGTATGGTGGTTGGCAAGCCTTTGTCTATGATGCTGCTTAAGAGGCATGCGACGATTACAGTCTGCCACACGAGAACGGTTAATCTGATGGAAATCTGCCGCGGTGCGGAGATTCTTGTTGCTGCGGCAGGAAAGGCCAGAATGATAACGGCGGATATGGTTGGCGAAGGCGCAGTTGTTGCGGACGTAGGGATTAATGTGGATGAAGCCGGCAATCTGTGTGGAGACGTGGATTTTGATGCTGTAGAGCCAAAAGCGTCTTATATCAGCCCGGTGCCGAGAGGTGTGGGAAGTATTACAACTTCTGTTCTGGCTAAGCATGTGGTGCGCGCGGCTGAAAGGGCAAGCGGGAAGTAAAAACGGCGGGATTTGAATCAGCGTGATAATAAGTTAATGATTTACCATGTTAAAGTAAACAAAAAAAGAGGACTAAAAAGGGGATTGTTTGTCAACGTGCATAAAATTGATTGTTTTGAAAATTAGTGTATTGACGATTAAAAAAAGTGGTGATATATTATAAACATCTTAAATGTGTGACATTTAAGTGAGACCAATTTGGTTGTTATTGCAGTTACGCTGTTGCCGGTTATTTCCCCCAAGAATGACCTTGCGGCAGTGAACTCCAATTGATATATACATTCCTCGAAAGAGGAGCATTCCCCAGCTTTGTATATAAACAAAACTGCAATGCAACGAGGAAAAACCTCTCAATGACATACCAAAAAGAAAGGGCACGACATATTCAGATGTCGTGCCTTTTCTTTTTGAGTTAAATTAACCTGCGCCCGGAGGACGCAGGTTTCCAAAATGTGAGGCGGGGGCTGCCTCATTGATAAAACGTCGTTTAAGCTTTTGTCGCATCTTTAAAGAAGATGATTGCGCAAATAATCATGACCGCTGTTACGATCCAGGTTAATACGGTGAGCGGGAGTGATGTGATGATAAAGCATGCAACCAGAACACCGATTACGCCGGAAATAGTAAGTACCAGAGAAGTTGCTCTGTTGTATTTTCCTTCTTTTACGAATTTAATACCAGCGGATGGCATCAGGAATGCACAGGAACCCATCATAATTGGGAAGGCAATATCTGCACTTAAGCCCAGCAGCAGACACAGCGCCATACATGGAGCGTAAAGTCCGAGACCAACAATCATAAGAGCGCCCAGAACAAAGTTGATGAGAACGCCAATGACAAGTTTGGCTCCGGTAAGACCACTGGCGGTTCCGACGATGCCGAAAGGTCCGATGCCTGTAAGCTTGCATATCATAACAATTGCAAGTGCAATCAATGCACAGCCGAGAGCGATACGTACTTTCTTCAAATCCCATTTTGATACAACGGAAGCACCGATAACAGCTCCCAGGACAGCAGCGCCGATCATAAGAACCAGTGTAAGCGGATCTACAGTTACCTTCTGGATGAAGACAACTGCTTCCGTAACAACCGGGATGGCGTATGCTACGTTCAGTGTTCCCGGAATCAGGTCATCGGGACAGGTTTTGGTGAATTTAAAAGCCGTCGTTGAGGTTGCATAACTTCCGATTCCAAGCGTATCAAAGAAGTTTGCCAGCGCTCCGATAATGATGGCGGGTATGTATTTTACACTTTTAAAATCTTCCTTGTGTTTCAGTACATCCCTTACATAGTAAACCCCGAAAACTGCAGTCCATATAATCAGGACCCATACTAAGATTTTTGCGACACTCATATTGATTCCTCCTCTAGATTAACTATTTGATATGAGCTATCAAAATAAATGAAAAAAGGCGTTCGCCCTACTGGTGACCGCCTTCGGTTATAAGATACTCATATATTATACTTTCTCTGTCAATATTTTGTCAATATTATATTGAAAAATACTGTTACAAAATAGAATATATTTATAGATATTTATGCCGGAAGCTATTGACGGAGAGGCGGGGTAATTATTATAATTATCAATATATAGATAGTTGGACAGGAAAGAACTTGCCTGATATTCTGTATAATGCTGCAGAACGGAGGAAATGAAAAGTGGAGATGGAAAAGAATGCTGTACAGACATGCGGGGATGAGACGGAAGACAGCAGGGAGTTTAAGAGAGCGAAATACATTGTACGGGTCAGGCGGGACAAAAAGCTTTTGAAGACTTTTGTAAAGTTTTCGAATCGGATCCGTCATCCGCGTGTGACGGTATATTTGGTTACGGTTGGAGCGATGCTGGTAGCGCTGCCGATTGCGAATAAGGACATTGCGCTTCCGGGGGTAATTATTTCTTATGCTGTAGGGGCGCTCATGCTGCTGTTTGCGTTGTTCCGGCATAATATATCTGTAAGTATGATGGCGGACAATCCGGCGACAAAACTGGATGTGGAACTTACCTATCTGTTGGGAAGTACCGGCATTCAGGTAGAGGAAGGCGGAAAGATTGAAAACTTTGGAAATTATAAAAAAATATACCGCGTGTGGGAGGATGAGAAGTTTTTCTATTTGGGGATGAATGAAGATGATTTGTTGGTTTTCCCAAAGGAGAATTTTGAAACGGGAGATCCGGGAACTTTCCGGGATTTTATTCTGGATAAGAGCAGAGTGGATTTTCGCTGGGTACCCACCAGGCCGGATAACATCATAAAAAACAGGATTGCGCAGATGCGCTGGAACATGGCAAAGGAAGACGAAGAAGAGACGGAGAAAAAAGAAAAGAAGGAAAAGAAGAAGAAAAAAGGCATTTGATTTAACGCAAATGCCTTTTATGTACTTTCTATATTCAATTGTAAAGGAAATGCCTGCTAACTAGGCTGCAGAGCCTTTCTTGATACCGTCGTGCAGATATAAGAATGCTGTGAAGTATACGACAACAACGATAACCTTTGTAAGGACATCCAGTGGTAAGCTTTTTACAAATGCATAAGCTACGTATACACCAAGGGAGCCTGCGATAGCCTGTGTCCAGGAACAAACCATATCAAATTTACCTTCTTTAATAAACTTCGGTCCATTACCAAATGCCATCAGGAATGCACAAGATCCCATCATAGCCGGGAATGCACAGTTCGCATCCATTCCCAGTGCAAGAACCATAGCCATACAAGGTGCGTAAAGACCAACACCGATACACATAAGAGCACCGAAGATAAAGTTTCCAACAACAGCGATAACCAGTTTACCGCCGGAAAGTGCGGTTGCAGTACCCTGAGTACCGAACGGACCAACACCTAAGTTCTTCATAAGAACAACGGTTGCAAGAAGGAAAAGACCGACAAACAATGAGAAGCGGACTTTCTTTCTGTCGAATTTGGAAACGATACCGGCCATTACGATAGAACCTGCAATAGCAGCAACGATCATAAGTACAAGTGTAAGAACATCCATTTCAACAATGCCGAAGAAAAGGAATGCTTCCACACATACAGGTACGGTGTCACCTACATTAAGAGTGCCGGGAACCAGCGCGTCATCTACGGACTTTGTCATCTTGAACGCAGCGGAAGTCGGAGCAAAAGAACCGATTCCTAAGGTATCAAGGAAGTTTGCGACAAATCCAATGATTGAAGTTACAACGATGTGTTTCTTTCCGAACTGCCATAACTCTTCACCTGTCATACCCGTTACGGCGTCCCTTTCTGAGCTTGCACGGAGTTCTTTGTTCTTCCTAAGCATAAGAACTACGGTAAGAACGATGCCGATTAAACATAATCCTTTCAAAATATACATGCCCATAATTCAACCCTCCAGATTATAAAATATTTAGTTGTAAAAACGAAACAGACAAAACATACAACACGATACCCCGATATATCCTATTCTATATATAATATTATCTGTCTCTCTTTCACTAATTTTAACAATATATGCAGGGAAAGTCAATTATATTTATTAAAAAATGATAAAATGGGTTAAGAATTGCTTAAGAAATAGAAAAATGGATTGTACGAAAAAAAATACAATAATTCTTGAAAAAGGCTTGAAATATTTCTTTCCTTCCTTTATACTGAAAAAGCTGTGACATGATAGCGATGAAGCGTGAGGTTGCTGCCCGAAAGTGGCAGGTTTTCCGTGGAGCGAATGTCAAGTTAGGAAACTGGCGACAAGTCACTGTACGAAACTACTATAACAGCCACTGAGATGTGGTAACAACGTGTGAGTTTCTCACGACACACACGGGAGAGTGTACAGTCACCGCTTGTCGTACTGAAGTTAAAAGTACGAAAAGGAGGCGACTTTTTTTATGGCAAGTCAAGTAATGAGAATCACTTTGAAGGCGTATGATCACCAGTTGGTGGATGCATCCGCAAAGAAAATCATCGAAACTGTTAAGAAGAATGGATCACAGGTGAGCGGACCGGTACCGCTTCCGACAAAGAAGGAAGTAGTTACAATTTTAAGAGCTGTTCACAATTATAAAGATTCCAGAGAACAGTTTGAGCAGAGAACTCATAAGAGACTTATTGATATCATCACACCAACCCAGAAGACGGTTGATGCACTGTCAAGACTGGAGATGCCAGCTGGCGTTTACATTGATATCAAAATGAAAAACAAGTAAGAACGCAGTAATTCCTATATTTAGGATGAACACCCGAAACGGTGTTCCGCTGTAAATCACAGGAGGTAATTATAATGAAGAAAGCTATCTTAGCTACAAAAGTCGGAATGACTCAGATCTTCAACGAAGACGGTACGCTTACACCAGTAACCGTACTTCAGGCTGGTCCCTGCGTAGTGACACAGATTAAGACCGTTGAGAATGACGGATATAGTGCAGTACAGGTGGGCTTCGTTGACAAGAAAGACAAAATCGTAAATAAAGACAAGAACGGTAAGAAAGAGATCGTTCATCGTCATGGAGTAACAAAAGCTGAGCAGGGACATTTTGCAAAAGCAGGCGTTTCCGGCAAGAGATTTGTAAGAGAATTTAAATTTGATAATGCTGATGAATATACACTGGCACAGGAAATCAAGGCTGACATTTTTGCGGTCGGCGACAAGGTGGATGCTACCGCAATTTCAAAAGGTAAAGGATTCCAGGGTGCAGTTAAGAGACATAATCAGCACAGAGGACCAATGACACACGGTTCTAAGTTCCACCGTCACGCAGGTTCCAACGGTGCGGCATCTGATCCGAGCAAAGTATTTAAGGGCAAGAAAATGCCGGGACAGATGGGCAACAAGAAGATTACAATTCAGAATCTTGAGGTTGTGCGCGTAGATGCAGAGAACAATCTGCTTCTTGTTAAGGGTTCTGTACCGGGACCGAAGAAGTCTTTAGTAACTATTAAAGAGACAGTGAAAGCTATCTAGGCTTAGCTAAGAAAGGAGGAACACTAGAGATGGCAAACGTAGCAGTTTACAATATCGAAGGTAAAGAAGTTGGTACAATCGATTTGAATGATGCTGTATTTGGTGTAGAAGTGAATGAACACTTAGTGCACATGGCAGTGGTAAACCAGCTTGCAAATAAACGTCAGGGAACTCAGAAAGCTAAGACCCGTTCTGAAGTGTCCGGAGGCGGAAGAAAACCATGGAGACAGAAAGGAACAGGTCATGCAAGACAGGGTTCAACAAGAGCTCCACAGTGGACAGGCGGCGGAGTGGTATTTGCTCCGGTACCGAGAGATTATTCATTTAAGATGAATAAGAAAGAGAAGAGAGCAGCTCTGAAATCCGCTCTCAGTGCAAAGGTAGAAGAGAAGAAATTCATCGTAATTGATGAGATTAAGCTCGATGAAATTAAGACAAAGAATTTTGTGAATATTCTTAAGAACTTAGATGTGAAGAAAGCATTAGTAGTATTAGAAGACGGCAATACGAACGCTGAGATTTCTGCAAGAAATATCGCGGATGTGAAGACAGCTAAGACTAATACGATCAATGTGTACGACATCTTAAAATACAACACAGTAATCGCAACGAAAGCTGCTGTTGCAACTATCGAGGAGGTGTACGCATAATGGCAAATATTCAGTATTATGATGTAATCCTTAAACCAATCGTAACAGAAAAGAGCATGGAGCTTATGGGTGACAAGAAATACACATTCCTTGTACACACAGAGGCGACAAAGAGCCAGATCAAGGAAGCTGTTGAGAAAATGTTCGCTGGAACAAAGGTTAAGAGTGTAAACACGATGAACCTTGATGGTAAGAAGAAGAGAGTTCGCGGAACATTCAAATATGGCAAGACAGCTAAGACGAAAAAAGCAATTGTTCAGCTTACGGCTGAAAGCGCAGATATTGAAATCTTCGAGGGTCTGTAGACTTGACGAAAGCAAGCGTAAGCGCAGGTTGAGTCCTAGTCGGGACCCGTTCCCAAGCGTTAGCGATGACGAGCCGGCAGGCGAAGGAAGAGCTTAGGCGCACGGAACCTGTAGACTTGACGAAAGCAAGCGTAAGCGCAGGTTGAGTAAAAATATACGGTGCAAATCCGTGAAAAGAATAACCAGAAATTGAAAGGAGAAGTAATCATGGGAATTAAAACATATCGCCCATATACGCCTTCCAGAAGACAGATGACTGGATCTGATTTCTCTGAAATCACAAAGACAACGCCAGAAAAATCTCTGTTAGCTCCAAAGAGCAGACAGGCAGGACGTAACAATCAAGGTAAAATTACAGTTAGACACCGCGGAGGCGGAGCTAAGAAGAAATATAGAATTATTGACTTTAAGAGAAGAAAAGATGGTATTCCGGCAAAGGTAATCGGAATTGAGTATGATCCGAACAGAACAGCGAATATCGCTCTTATCTGCTATGAAGATGGTGAAAAGGCATATATCCTTGCACCGGCAGGATTACAGGTAGGATGGAAAGTAATGAACGGACCGGAAGCAGAAGTGTTGATTGGTAATTGCCTGCCGCTTTCTGAGATCCCGGTTGGTACACAGATTCATAATATTGAGCTTCATCCCGGAAAAGGCGGACAGATGGTTCGTTCCGCGGGTAACAGCGCTCAGCTGATGGCAAAAGAAGGGAAATACGCTACTCTTCGTCTTCCGTCAGGAGAAATGAGAATGGTTCCGCTTGAGTGCCGTGCATCTGTCGGTGTAGTAGGCAATGGAGATCACAGCTTGATTAATATTGGTAAAGCAGGACGTAAACGCCATATGGGTATCAGACCTACTGTTCGTGGTTCTGTTATGAACCCGAATGACCATCCGCATGGTGGTGGTGAAGGTAAGACAGGAATCGGCCGCCCGGGTCCGTGTACTCCGTGGGGTAAACCGGCTCTTGGTCTTAAGACTCGCAAGAAGAATAAACAGTCTAACAAGTTAATCGTAAGAAGACGTGATGGTAAAGGTATTAAATAATAGATTCGTAAGGAGGTAGAACCATGGCTCGTTCACTTAAAAAAGGACCATTCGCAGATGCAAGCCTGCTTAAGAAGATTGATGCAATGAACGCATCAGGCGACAAATCAGTTATCAAAACATGGTCTCGTCGTTCTACAATCTTCCCAAGCATGATTGGACATACAATTGCAGTTCATGACGGAAGAAAACATGTGCCTGTATATGTAACAGAAGATATGGTTGGACACAAGCTCGGAGAGTTCGTTGCAACCAGAACTTACAGAGGACATGGTAAAGACGAAAAGAAATCTAAAGTCAGATAATAAACAGTGTATTTGAAAGGAGGGTTCATCCATGGCAAAAGGACACAGATCCCACATCAAGAGAGAGAGAAATGCGATTAAGGACACAAGACCTTCAGCTAAATTATCTTATGCTCGAGTTTCTGTTCAGAAAGCATGCTTTGTATTGGATGCCATCAGAGGTAAGGATGTAACGACAGCGCTTGGTATTTTGACATATAATCCAAGATATGCTTCAAGTTTAATAAAGAAATTATTAGAGTCAGCAATCGCAAATGCTGAGAATAACAATGGTATGAATGTTGAGAATCTCTATATTGCAGAAGCTTATGCAAATAAGGGACCAACAATGAAGAGAATCAGACCAAGAGCACAGGGAAGGGCTTACAGAATCGAAAAGAGAATGAGTCACATTACACTTGTGCTTGATGAAAGATAAGGAGGGCAATCATGGGACAGAAAGTTAATCCTCATGGCTTGAGAGTCGGTATTATTAAAGATTGGGACTCTAAATGGTATGCAGAGAAAGAGTTTGCAGATTACCTTGTTGAAGACCATGAAATCAGAACATTTCTTAAAAAGAAATTATATAGTGCCGGTGTTTCTAAGATTGAGATCGAAAGAGCATCAGACCGTGTTAAAATCATCATTTATACAGCTAAGCCGGGTGTGGTAATCGGTAAAGGCGGATCTGAGATTGAGAAGGTGAAAGCTGAACTTACCCGGTTTACAGATAAGAAATTAGTTGTTGATATTAAAGAAGTTAAGAGACCGGACAAAGACGCTCAGTTAGTAGCTGAGAACATCGCACTTCAGTTAGAGAACCGTATTTCTTTCAGACGTGCTATGAAATCTTGCATGTCCAGAACAATGAAAGCAGGAGCACTTGGTGTGAAGACATCCGTATCCGGACGTTTGGGCGGAGCTGATATGGCTCGTACAGAGTTCTACAGTGAAGGAACAATTCCGCTTCAGACATTGAGAGCAGACATTGACTACGGATTCGCCGAAGCAGACACGACTTACGGCAAAGTTGGCGTGAAGGTATGGGTTTACAAAGGCGAAGTTCTTCCGGAAAAAGCAGCAAAGGAAGGAGAGAGATAAATCATGTTAATGCCAAAAAGAGTAAAACGTCGTAAACAGTTCCGTGGCTCCATGAAAGGAAAAGCCCTTCGTGGAAACACGCTTTCCTATGGTGAATATGGTATTGTTGCAATGGAGCCGTGCTGGATCCGTTCCAATCAGATCGAGGCAGCCCGTGTCGCTATGACTCGTTATATTAAGCGTGGCGGTAAAGTTTGGATCAAAATATTCCCAGATAAACCAGTAACTACGAAACCAGCTGAAACACGTATGGGTTCCGGTAAAGGTACCTTAGAATACTGGGTGGCTGTTGTTAAGCCAGGCCGCGTAATGTTTGAGATCGCAGGCGTGCCTGAAGAAGTGGCAAGAGAAGCGCTTCGTCTTGCAACACACAAGTTACCTTGTAAATGTAAAATCGTTTCTCGCGCAGACTTAGAAGGCGGTGATAACAGTGAAAATTAATGCATTTGTAGAAGATTTAAGGACAAAATCAGCTGCAGAGCTGAACGAAGAATTAGTAGCTGCTAAGAAGGAGCTTTTCAACTTAAGATTCCAGAACGCAACAAATCAGTTAGATAACACGAGCAGAATTAAGGAAGTCAGAAGAAACATTGCCAGAATTCAGACCGTTATTACTGAGAAGGCTAAAGCAGAGTAGTTCGGAAAGGAGTAGAAGACCGTGGAAAGAAATTTGAGAAAAACACGTGTAGGCAAAGTTGTCAGCAATAAGATGGATAAAACAATCGTCGTTGCAGTTGAAGACCACGTAAAACATCCGCTTTACAACAAGATTGTAAAAAGAACTTATAAATTAAAAGCTCATGATGAAGAGAATGTATGCAACATCGGAGATAAAGTAAAAGTAATGGAAACGAGACCGTTGTCCAAGGATAAGAGATGGCGCCTTGTTGAAGTTATGGAAACAGTGAAATAGTATATAAGGAGGGAAACCTGCATGATACAGCAAGAAAGCAGACTTAGAGTAGCAGACAACACAGGTGCGAAAGAGTTACTTTGTATCCGTGTGCTTGGTGGTTCAACCAGAAGATATGCAAGCATTGGTGACATTATCGTTGCGACTGTTAAAGATGCAACACCAGGCGGCGTTGTTAAAAAAGGTGATGTAGTAAAAGCTGTAGTTGTACGTACGGTAAAAGGTACTCGTCGTAAAGATGGTTCTTATATCCGCTTCGACGAAAATGCTGCTGTAATTATAAAAGATGATAAGAATCCAAGAGGAACCCGTATCTTTGGGCCAGTGGCGAGAGAGCTTCGTGACAAACAGTTTATGAAAATTGTTTCCTTAGCTCCGGAAGTACTTTAAGGAGGTGCGAGAATAAGATGGCAACTATGAAAATCAAAAAAGGCGATACAGTTAGAGTAATTGCCGGTGCAGATAAAGGAAAAGAAGGCAAAGTCATTTCCGTAGATCAGAAGAATGGTAAAGTTGTTGTTGAGAATGTCAACATGCTGACTAAGCACACAAAACCAAGCATGGCAAACCAGAACGGCGGCATCATTCACCAGGAAGGACCAGTTGATATTTCTAATGTAATGTACGTCCACAAAGGAAACGCTGTCAGAGTCGGTTTTAAAATGGACGGAGACAAAAAAGTTCGTGTCGCAAAAGTGAAAAACGGCGAAAACGAAGTGATTGATTAATTTGAGGAAGGAGGTCCAAAGCTTTGAGTAGACTGAAAGAACAGTATCAGAACGAGATTGTTGACGCAATGATCAAGAAGTTTGGTTATAAAAATATTATGGAAGTTCCGAAGCTCGACAAGGTTGTAATCAATATGGGCGTCGGAGAAGCAAAAGATAATGCGAAACTTCTGGATTCTGCAATTGGTGACCTTGAGAAGATCACGGGACAGAAAGCAGTTGTTTGTAAAGCAAAGAAATCAGTTGCTAACTTCAAATTAAGAGAAGGAATGGCAATCGGATGTAAAGTTACTTTAAGAGGAGAAAAGATGTATGAGTTTGTTGATCGTCTGATTAACCTTGCACTTCCTCGTGTACGTGACTTCAGAGGGGTAAACCCGAATGCATTCGATGGAAGAGGAAATTACGCCCTTGGTATTAAAGAGCAGCTTATCTTCCCGGAGATTGAGTATGATAAGGTGGATAAAGTAAGAGGTATGGACGTGATTTTTGTTACAACCGCTAAAACAGATGAAGAGGCACGTGAACTGCTTACACAGTTCAATATGCCGTTTACAAAATAAGGAGGTAAATTATGGCTAAAACAGCAATGAAAATTAAACAGCAGCGTAAGCAGAAATTCTCTACAAGAGAATACAGCCGTTGCAGAATTTGTGGCCGTCCGCATGCATATTTAAGAAAATATGGAATCTGCCGTGTTTGCTTCCGTGAGCTGGCATATAAAGGACAGATCCCAGGCGTAAAGAAAGCAAGCTGGTAGCCCGAAAGCAACTTGGTGAAAGCAAGCCGTCGGCGCAGCTTGAGCCTAGTGCGAGGGCGTTCTTCGAGATAAGCGAGGTGTTTTCGAGCATGGCGAGAAGAACTTCCTTATGAAGAACTTCATTATTGAAACTTCACTAGAAAAGGAGGATAATATTTCATGACTATGAGTGATCCAATCGCAGATATGCTTACAAGAATCCGTAATGCGAATACTGCTAAACATGATACAGTAGATATTCCTGCATCTAAGATGAAATTATCTATTGCAGAGATTTTACTGAATGAAGGATATATTGAGAAATATGATGTCGTAGAAGACGGAGCGTTCAAAACAATCCGTGTAACATTAAAATACGGCGCTGACAAGAATGAGAAGGTTATTTCCGGTCTGAAGAGAATTTCCAAACCAGGTCTGCGTGTATACGCAAGCTGTGAGGAACTTCCGAAGGTATTGGGCGGACTCGGAACGGCTATTATTTCAACAAATCAGGGTGTTATTACTGATAAAGAAGCAAGAAAAATGGGCGTAGGCGGAGAAGTTCTCTGCTTCGTGTGGTAAGCACTGAACACTTAGCGAATCTGAGCGTGAGCGAAAGATGAGCTTAGTGAGAAGGCTGTTCTTTGAGATTAGCAAGAGTGAGCCGTAAGGCGAAGCTTGAGCTTAGCGAAAAGAACTTCCTTATAAAAATGAGTACAGAGGAAACACCGCAGTCACTAGGTTCGGGAAGATCTCACCAAGTGTCTGGGTGTACGTTCGTACTAAACTCGAAAAGACCTCGTTAAGTACTCACAGCAACTGAAAACAGAGCAGACTAAAGCATCTGCTCCGAGAATTTAAGTTAAGGAGGATTAGGCAATGTCACGTATAGGAAGACTGCCAATCGCAGTTCCGGCAGGCGTTACTGTTGAAATTGCAGAAAATAATAAAGTGACTGTAACAGGTCCAAAAGGAACTCTTTCTAAAGAGCTTCCGTCAGAGATGGAAATCAAGCAGGAAGGCGATGAAATTATCGTTACGAGACCGAATGATTTAAAGAGAATGAAATCTCTTCACGGTCTTACAAGAACACTGATTAACAATATGGTTGTTGGTGTAACAGAAGGATATAAGAAAGTCCTGGAAGTGAATGGTGTTGGTTACAGAGCAGCAAAATCAGGCAATAAACTGACACTTAGCCTGGGATACTCCCATCCGGTAGAGATGATTGATCCAGAAGGTATTGAGACTGTTCTGGAAGGACAGAACAAGATTACGGTTCAGGGGATTGATAAAGAAAAAGTAGGCCAATACGCAGCTGAAATCAGAGACAAGAGAAGACCGGAGCCATACAAAGGCAAAGGTATTAAATATGCTGATGAAGTTATCAGACGTAAAGTTGGTAAGACTGGTAAGAAATAAATAAGGAGAGTGTGAAAATGGTTAGCAAAAAATCTAGAAGCGAAGTTCGTGTGAAAAAACACAAAAAATTACGTAACCGTTTCAGCGGTACAACTGAATGCCCGCGTTTAGCAGTATTCAGAAGTAATAATCATATGTATGCTCAGATTATTGACGATACAGTTGGCAACACTCTGGTTTCCGCTTCCACTCTTCAAAAAGAAGTGAAGGCAAACTTGGAAAAAACCAACGACGTTAATGCAGCAGCATATTTGGGAAAAGTCATTGCAGAAAGAGCACTGGAAAAAGGCATTAAAGATGTTGTTTTTGACAGAGGCGGCTTTATATATCATGGCAAGGTTCAGGCATTAGCAGACGCAGCTAGAGAAGCTGGGCTGAATTTCTAGAAGGAGGAGCACACATGAAACAAGAACGTATTGATGCTAGTTCATTAGAATTAACAGAAAAAGTAGTATCAATTAAACGTGTTACCAAAGTTGTTAAGGGTGGCCGTAACATGAGATTCACAGCTTTAGTTGTTGTAGGTGATGGAAATGGCCATGTTGGTGCAGGTTTAGGAAAAGCAACTGAAATTCCTGAAGCGATCCGCAAAGGAAAGGAAGATGCAACGAAGAAGCTTATTTCTGTAGCATTAAATGAAAATGGAAGTATTACACATGATTTGATTGGTAAGTTCGGAAGCGCTTCCGTATTATTGAAGACAGCTCCGGAAGGTACTGGTGTTATCGCCGGAGGTCCGGCGCGTGCCGTTATTGAGATGGCGGGAATCAAGAACATCCGTACAAAATCTTTGGGTTCCAACAATAAGCAGAACGTAGTTCTTGCTACAATTGAAGGTCTTAAAGAGATTAAAACTCCGGAAGAGGTTTCAAGACTTCGCGGCAAATCAATAGAAGAGATTGTAGGCTAAGGAGGTAGACCGAAATGGCAAATTTGAAAATCACGTTAGTAAAATCTACAATCGGTGCTGTACCAAAGCATAAAAGAACCGTTGAAGCTTTGGGTTTAAAGAAGCTTAACAAGACAGTTGAACTTCCTGATAACGCAGCTACAAGAGGTATGATTAAACAGGTTCAGCACTTAGTAAAAGTAGAAGAAGCTTAATTGAATAATATCGAGTAAGGAGGTGTCATGATGGACTTATCAAATTTAAGACCTGCTGATGGGGCGAAACAGAGCAATAATTTCAGAAGAGGACGTGGACACGGTTCAGGAAATGGTAAGACTGCCGGAAAAGGACACAAGGGTCAGAAAGCTCGTTCCGGCGGCACAAGACCTGGTTTTGAAGGCGGACAGATGCCGTTATATAGAAGAATTCCTAAGAGAGGCTTTACAAACAGAAATACAAAGACAATCGTAGGAATTAATGTAAGCGCACTGGAAGTATTTGACAACGATGCAGTTGTTTCTGTAGAGACATTGGTAGAAGCAGGCATTGTAAAAAATCCAAGAGATGGAGTTAAAATCCTCGGAAATGGAGAGTTGACAAAGAAGCTTACAGTTCAGGCTAATGCATTCAGTGCTGGTGCAGCGGCTAAAATTGAAGCTCTTGGCGGAAAAGCAGAGGTGATCTAATTGTTTAAAACATTACAAAGGGCATTTCAAATCAAAGATATCCGGAAAAAGATTTTCTATACCTTTATGATGTTAGTTGTAATCAGACTTGGATCTCAACTGCCTACACCGGGCATCAATGCAAGCTATATTCAGGACTTTTTTGCACAGAATACGGGGGAAGCGTTTAACTTGTTTAACGCTTTCACCGGTGGTTCTTTTGAGCAGATGTCAATTTTTGCCCTGAGTATTACACCATACATCACATCTTCCATTATTATGCAGCTTCTTACCATTGCAATTCCGAAGTTGGAGGAGATGCAGAAAGAAGGAGAAGATGGAAGGAAGAAAATTGCATCTATTACCCGTTATGTTACGGTAATACTTGCTTTGATTGAATCTACCGCAATGGCAGTCGGGTTCGGACGCCAGGGACTGCTTGAGGAATACAATTTTGTAAATGCAGCAATTGTTGTCCTGACTTTGACAGCGGGTTCTGCATTCCTTATGTGGGTTGGTGAAAGAATCACAGAAAAAGGTGTGGGAAATGGTATCTCCATCGTGTTGGTAATCAACATCATTTCCCGTGTTCCAAGTGATATGACGACACTGTACGAACAGTTCGTAAAAGGAAAGAGCATCGCATCTGCAGCGCTTGCAGTTTTGATTATTCTTGCGATTATTCTGGCGCTTGTTGTTCTGGTAGTTATCCTGCAGGGCGGCGAGAGAAGGATTGCAGTACAGTATTCTCAGAAAATGCAG
Source organism: Clostridiaceae bacterium (assembly GCA_902362865.1). Taxonomy (GTDB): domain Bacteria; phylum Bacillota; class Clostridia; order Lachnospirales; family Lachnospiraceae; genus Claveliimonas; species Claveliimonas acetigenes. Next base: position 74,827 of record CABIYE010000003.1, on the reverse strand, counting down.
GGAAGAAGGACTTATGGAGGACAGTCTACCCATATTCCTCTTAAAGTCAATACAGCCGGAGTAATTCCGATTATCTTCGCTTCTTCGCTGATGCAGTTCCCGATCGTAATCGCATCTTTCATGGGAAAAGGCGACGGAACAGGAATCGGAAGTGAGATCCTCAGGGGTCTGAACCAGGCAAACTGGTGTAATCCGCAGAATATAAAATATACATGGGGATTGCTTGTGTATATTGTACTTACGGTATTCTTTGCATATTTCTATACATCCATCACATTTAACCCGATGGAGATTGCAAACAATATGAAAAAAAGCGGAGGATTTATTCCTGGTATCCGTCCGGGAAAACCGACAATTGAGTATTTGACAAAAATATTGAATTATATTATCTTTATCGGAGCGTGCGGACTCGTGCTGATACAGCTTGTGCCAATCTTCTTTAATGGTTGGCTGGGAGCGAGCGTATCCTTCGGCGGAACTTCTCTGATTATTATTGTCAGTGTTATTTTGGAGACAATTAAGCAGATTGAAGCACAGATGCTGGTACGTAATTATAAAGGATTTTTGAACAGCTAATATTTTGACTCGCGGAAATTCTCCGCGGGTTAAAATACTATAAGGAGGAAATGCATATGAAGATTATTATGTTGGGCGCGCCTGGAGCGGGCAAAGGAACACAGGCAAAGAAAATTGCGGAAAAGTATAGTATTCCGCATATCTCAACGGGAGACATTTTCCGCGCGAATATTAAAAATGGCACAGAATTGGGGAAAAAGGCGAAAACATATATGGATCAGGGACTTCTGGTTCCGGATGAGCTGGTTGTAGATTTGGTTGTAGACCGTGTAAATCAGGACGATTGTAAGAACGGCTATGTGTTGGATGGATTCCCGAGGACGATTCCGCAGGCAGAGGCGCTTACAAAGGCGTTGGCGGCAATGGATCAGAAGATGGATTATGCCATTGATGTAAATGTTCCGGATGAGAATATTGTGAACCGTATGTCCGGAAGAAGAGCATGCGTAGGGTGCGGCGCCACCTATCATTTAAAATATGCTCCGACAAAAACAGAGGGGATCTGCGATGTTTGCGGCAAAGAATTGATTTTAAGAGACGACGATAAGCCGGAAACTGTTCAGAAGCGTCTGAATGTATACCATGAGCAGACACAGCCGTTGATTGATTACTATACGGCTGCCGGGATTTTGAGAACTGTGGATGGAACGGTAGATATTAATGATGTGTTCCAGGCTATCGTTGATATTTTAGGAGCGTAGAATATGCCAATTACTATAAAATCAGCAAGAGAAATTGAACTTATGGAAGAAGCCGGAAGAATTTTGGAGTCTGTACATAAGGAACTGGAGAAGGCAGTGCATCCCGGGATGACAACTCTTGAGATTGACAGGTTAGGGGAGGAGATTATCCGAAGCTTCGGATGTGTTCCTTCCTTCCTGAATTATAATGGCTATCCGGCGTCAATCTGTGTGTCCGTGAATGATGAAGTTGTCCACGGCATACCGAGCAGTAAGCGTATCCTGAAAGAAGGAGATATTGTGAGCCTGGATGCCGGAGTCATTTATAAAGGGTATCATTCCGATGCGGCAAGAACCCATGCAGTCGGCGAAATCAGTAAAGAAGCGGCTGATCTGATAAAGGTAACCCGGGAAGCTTTTTTTGAAGGTATAAAATATGCAAAAGAAGGCAACCATTTATTTGATATTTCAGCAGCAATCGGCAAATATGCCGGAGAGCGGGGATATGGAGTGGTCCGGGACCTGTGTGGGCATGGAATTGGAACCAGTCTGCATGAATCGCCGGAAATACCGAATTATGAGATGAACCGAAAAGGGATCCTTTTGAAAGCGGGAATGACGCTTGCTATCGAGCCTATGATTAATATCGGCGGATGGGAAGTTGACTGGCTTGCAGATGACTGGACAGTAGTAACCAGGGATCATTCATTGTCTGCACATTATGAGAATACAGTACTTATTACAGAGGATGAACCGAGACTTCTGACCCTGACCGGGAATTCTTTGCAGAACAGCCTGGGAGAAATATAATAATGGGAAGATATGAGAAGGGAATGCTTGCTAGATCAAAGGCAGGTCATGATGAAGGCAGAGTGTATATCATAGCAGATACGGACGATGCATATGTATATTTAGCAGACGGAAGGATCCGGACATTAGATAATCTAAAAAAGAAAAAGAAAAAGCATGTGCAGCCGGTCTGCAGGAAATATGATATAATCGGAATGGACGATGTAGAAATCAAGCGTATCATAAAAGAATGGGTCAGGAAAGAAGAATAACAGGAGGGAAAATATATGTCAAAAGCTGATGTAATCGAAATTGAAGGAACAGTAGTTGAAAAACTGCCAAATGCAATGTTTCAGGTAGAGTTGGAGAATGGACATCAGGTACTTGCGCACATCAGTGGAAAGCTGAGAATGAATTTTATTAAAATATTGCCGGGAGATAAGGTAACACTGGAGCTGTCCCCTTATGATCTTTCTAAAGGAAGAATCATCTGGAGGGATAAATAATCTAAAAAAACTATTGACTTTGCTCATCTGCTGACTTATAATATATAAGCATGTTTCCGGGCATTTTTATGCAATCGGGTTGTCATTAAGGGAAAAAGACCGGATTTACAGGAAATATGCGGGTAACGGAAGTCAGCCAATGGATGAAAGGAGGATTTGACGTGAAGGTTAGATCATCAGTAAAACCAATTTGCGAAAAATGCAAAGTAATCAAAAGAAAAGGAAGCGTTCGCATTATCTGCGAGAATCCAAAGCATAAACAGCGTCAGGGATAAACATTGAACACTTAATGAGCGCGAGGCGGTAGCCGAAGTGCGAATTTAGTGAACCGAACATCCTTATATTATGATTATATTACAGTAGTTTATGCAACACAAATTAGGCGGCTGATAGTTGACACGCCAGGAGGCGTGTAGACTATTTTAAATATACAAGGAAGCACCTTTAGCCGGTGAAAATCCTCGTATATTGCTTGAATGCCGGCCCGTCATTACCGGATATTCTGGTGGCGGTATATTGATAATTGATGCCGTGCCATAGAAGATGCGGTGGCCGGAAAGGGTGTGAATACCGAACACGCCTGGGTGAAGCGGGAGCGGAACCCCTATGAAAGACAATGAATGAAAGAAAATGGAGGAAAATCACATGGCTCGTATTGCAGGTGTAGACTTACCAAGAGACAAACGTGTTGAAATCGGATTGACTTATATCTACGGAATTGGCAGAACAAGTGCAAACCGTATTTTGGCAGAAGCAGGAGTAAATCCTGATATCCGCTGCAGAGATTTAACAGATGAAGATGTTAAGAAGATCAGCGCGGTAATTGATGAAACACAGGTTGTTGAAGGTGATCTCCGTAGAGAGATTGCGCTCAACATCAAGAGGTTGCAGGAGATTGGATGCTATAGAGGTATCCGTCACAGAAAAGGACTTCCGGTTCGTGGTCAGAAAACAAAGACTAATGCAAGAACAAGAAAAGGTCCGAAGAGAACAGTAGCAAATAAAAAGAAATAAATTAAAGAGGAAAGCGTAGGTTAGTTTTATTATGGCAAAGAAAGTTACAAAGAAAGTGACAAAAAAACGTGTCAAGAAAAACGTTGAACACGGACAGGCACACATCCAGTCATCTTTTAACAACACAATTGTTACGTTGACAGATGCACAGGGAAATGCTCTTTCATGGGCAAGTGCAGGCGGTCTGGGATTTAGAGGTTCAAGGAAATCTACCCCTTATGCAGCACAGATGGCAGCTGAGACAGCAGCTAAGGCGGCATTGGTACATGGACTGAAATCCGTAGATGTTATGGTTAAGGGACCAGGTTCAGGAAGAGAAGCGGCAATTCGTGCTCTTCAGGCATGCGGAATTGATGTGACAAGCATTAAGGATGTTACACCGGTGCCACACAACGGATGCCGTCCGCCGAAACGCAGAAGAGTGTAGTCGTAGAGCGTTTCATGAAAGCAAGCTGATAATTATCCAATAATTTTAGGAGGAAATAAAGAACATGGCAGTAAATAGAGTTCCGGTTCTTAAAAGATGTCGTTCACTTGGAATGGACCCAGTCTATTTAGGAATTGATAAAAAATCTAACAGACAGTTAAAAAGAGCCAATAGAAAAATGAGCGAGTATGGTCTTCAGCTGCGTGAAAAGCAGAAAGCTAAATTTATCTATGGCGTATTAGAGAAGCCTTTCAGAAATTATTATAAAAAAGCAAAACAGATGAACGGTATGACAGGTACGAATCTGATGGTTATTTTGGAGTCAAGATTGGACAATGTCGTATTCCGTATGGGACTTGCAAGAACACGCCGTGAGGCAAGACAGATTGTTGACCATAAACATGTACTTGTAAATGGTAAACAGGTAAATATCCCATCTTATCTTGTAAAAGCTGGTGATGTAATTGAAATCAAAGAGAAGTGCAAAGACTCCCAGAGATACAAAGACATTCTGGAAGTAACAGGCGGACGTATGGTTCCGGCATGGATTGAAGTAGATGCAGAGAACTTAAAAGGTACTGTAAAAGAGCTTCCGTCCCGTGACGAAATTGATGTTCCTGTTGATGAAATGTTGATTGTCGAATTATATTCTAAATAAATAAGATTTAGATAATTAACCCTCGATAAACCGAATAACCCAGAAGGAGGGACTGTATAGTGTTTGATTTTAATAAACCAAATATAGAAATAACTGAAATTTCAGAAGACAAGAGACATGGGAGATTTGTTGTAGAACCTTTGGAAAGAGGCTACGGAACAACACTTGGAAATTCTCTGAGAAGAATCATGCTTTCTTCACTTCCGGGAGCTGCGATCAGCCAGGTGAAGATTGATGGAGTACTGCATGAGTTCAGTTCTATTCCGGGTGTCAAAGAAGATGTTACAGAGATCATCATGAACCTGAAATCACTGGCTATCAAGAACACGTCTGATACAGATGAACCGAAGACGGCTTATATTGAGTTTGAAGGCGAAGGTGTTGTGACTGGGGCAGATATTCAGGTGGATTCGGATATTGAGATTATGAATCCGGAGACTGTTATCGCTACGTTGAATGGCGGCGCTGACAGTAAGTTATATATGGAGCTTACAATTACGAAGGGCAGAGGTTATGTAAGTGCCGATAAGAACAAGAACGAAGAATTGCCGATAGCAGTGATTCCGATTGATTCTATTTATACTCCGGTAGAGCGCGTGAACCTTACAGTAGAGAATACACGTGTTGGACAGATCACAGACTTTGATAAACTGACGCTGGATGTGTGGACAAACGCAACATTAGCGCCGGATGAAGCTGTCAGTCTGGCAGCGAAAGTACTTAGCGAGCATCTGAAATTATTCATTGATTTATCAGAAGTTGCACAGGCAGCCGAGGTAATGATTGAAAAAGAAGATGACGAGAAAGAAAAAGTGCTTGAGATGAGTATTGACGAGCTGGAATTGTCTGTTCGCTCTTATAACTGCCTGAAGAGAGCGGGAATCAATACGGTTGAAGAATTGACTAACAGAACTCCGGAAGATATGATGAAAGTTCGTAATCTTGGCCGTAAATCTCTGGAAGAGGTTTTGGCGAAATTAAAAGAGCTTGGCTTAGAACTAAGCCAGGGAGAGGAGTAGAGCGGACGAAGTCCGCGATGCCGATTGAACTGCTAATGTTCAAGCGGCTTCCACTAATCGTAGCGAAAACGAGCCGTCAGTAAGTCCGAAGATGCATGACGGCAGCATTTGGCTAGTAAGCCCGAAGATGCGTAACCAGATGTTAGAATATGGAGGATATGAAAATGGCAAAGTATAGAAAGCTTGGCAGAACAGCAAGCCAGAGAAAAGCATTGTTAAGAAACCAGGTAACAGCTCTGATTAACAATGGAAAAATCAGAACAACTGAGGCAAAAGCAAAGGAAATCCGCAAGATTGCAGAAGGTCTGATTGCCTTGGCTGTAAAAGAGAAAGATAACTATGAAGAGGTTACTGTTAAAGCAAAGGTTGCCCGGAAAGACAAAGACGGCAAGAGAGTGAAAGAAGTTGTAGATGGTAAGAAAGTTACCGTATATGACGAAGTTGACAAGACAATTAAGAAAGATAAGCCGTCCAGACTTCATGCAAGAAGACAGATGCTGAAAGTTCTTTATCCGGTAAAGGATGTTCCGACAGAAGCAGCAGGAAGAAAGAAAAATACAAAAGAAGTTGATCTTGTTGCGAAACTGTTTGATGAAATTGCTCCAAAGTATGCAGACCGCAGCGGTGGTTATACAAGAATTGTAAAGATTGGCCAGCGTAAAGGTGATGCAGCTATGGAAGTTCTGATTGAGCTTGTATAAAAGAGATTAAGTGTGACGCACTCTGAGAAATCAGGGTGCGTTTTTTTTAAGCGGTTCTTGCTTTTATATGGAAACAGTGCTATTATTGTACTAGTTAAGCAATACAATAATATAGCGTTACAAATGAATGAAGGGAAGGGGAAGATGGGTGAATTAATTAAGATTGAAGATGTGTATAAGATATACAATCCGGGAGAGAATGAGGTTCATGCTTTGGATGGAATCAGTCTGACGATTGAAGAAGGAGAATTTGTGGCGATTATCGGCCATTCCGGTTCGGGAAAGTCTACTTTTATGAATATGCTGGGGTGTTTGGATGTTCCTACTTCCGGGAAATATTATCTTCAGGGAAAAGATGTTTCTGCTTTGAATGACAACCAGCTTTCTGATATTCGCAACAGGCAGATTGGTTTCATTTTTCAGGGGTTTAATTTGATTTCTAATATAGATGCATTAGGCAATGTGGAGCTTCCTCTTATTTACCGGGGAGTGGATAGGAAGACCCGTCGGGAGATGGCGCGGGAAGCCCTGGAGATGGTAGGGCTTGGCGAGCGTATGCATCATAAACCGGCTGAGATGTCCGGCGGTCAGCAGCAACGGACGGCGGTGGCGAGAGCGATTGCGGCAAAACCATCGATTATACTTGCTGATGAGCCGACCGGTAATCTGGATTCTAATTCCACAAAAGAGATTATGGGGATTTTGTTGAAACTGCATTTGTCGGGAAGGACGGTAATCGTGATTACTCATGACCCGGAGATAGCGGAACAGGCAAAAAGAGTCATCCGTATCAGTGACGGGAAGATAGAGGCGGATTACCGGAATAAAGAATAGTTATCTGAGGAGGGAGAAAATGTTTAAAAAGAGTAAAGAATCCGTGGAGGATAAGAAGAATAAGAAGGAAGAACGAATAACAGAGAGGAAGCCAAAAAAGAAATTGCCGGGGTGGGTTATTCTTCCAATCCTGGCGGTGATTTGTCTGCTCTTCTTCGGTGTTTCTCAATTGGCCGGCGCTTCCGAAGAAGAACAGCTTCATGTGACACAAGCACAGCGAGAAGACATCCGTCAGGTTTATCATACGTCTGGAATTGTGGAGAGTGAAAAAACAAAAGTCTTTTATTCGCCGGTAAATGCACCGGTGGAGAACAATTATGTAAAAGTAGGAAGTACGGTGAAGGCAGGAGACATACTGGTGACATTTGATACAACGAATCTGGAAAGGGATAATGAACAGTCCCAGCTCAATATTCAGTCAGCGCGATACTCGAATCAGGATACAATTGCCCAGAGTGAACGAGCGGCCGCCAGTGCAGCGCAGGCAGAACAACAAGCAGCAGCATCTGTTCAGAGCCTGGAGAATCAGATTGCTGCCAAAGAGGCGGAATTGAATGAATTGTATGCACAGGCAGAAGCCGAAGCGGCACAGGCAGAGCAGAATCAGACGGAAATCACCAATCTGCAGTCTCAGATCGCCCAACTTGATGAGGCGCTGAACGAGAATGAGAAAAACCAGATAGATGTACAGACCAAGATAGAAACGGCTGTTTCGGAGGAAGAGAAGAATACTTGTCGGAATTTACTGGGAGAACTGGAAAAGGAGCATCTTGACTTGTCGAATGCAAAAGCAGGAAAGGAAAATGAACTTTCCGGGAAGTTAAATACTTCTGCTTCTGAGACGGCACAACTGATTCAGGCCGGTGAGCAGGAACTGGAAGCTTTGAAATCCAGCCTTACATCGGCGGAGGGCAGTGCCCAGACGGGAGTAAGTACCGGGCTTACTGATGCGCAGCGGAAAAATATGCAGGTTTCTGAGAATCTTGCGGAACTTGCGGGACTTAGCACAGAGGAGCTGCTGGCAAAAGGAAAAGAAGGAGTCAGGGCAGAATTTGACGGAGTTATTGCTGATACGAAGCTGGATGCGTCTGGCATGGTCGTTCAGGGAGGTGAGCTATTTACTCTGGCGAGCACGAAAGAAGTGTGTGTAAAGCTGGAAGTATCCGCCAATGATTTTGATAATCTTGTGATTGGAAGCAGCGCAGATATTAAAATCGGGCAGTATTCTTATCAGGGGACGTTAAAGTCGGTGAATAAAATTGCGGTTCTTAATCAAAAAGGAAATCCTGTTATTGGTGCAGAGATCCATGTTGATAATCCGGATGAAAATATCTGTATTGGAGTCAGCGCTAAAGTAGAACTGGCGGTTGCGGATAAGGAGATGGTTCTTTGCATACCATCTGAAGTGGTGAATACTTCGGCGGATGGAGATTTTGTATATGTGCTTCGGGATGGGATCGTAGAAAAGCAGGAAATTGAATTAGGAATTGCGTCAGATAGCAAGGTTGAAGTTGTAAAAGGACTTCAGGAGGGTGATAAAGTTGTGTCAGATACTTCCGATAACATCAGAGAGGGAATGAAAGCGTCTGCCATTATAGAAGAAGCGGTATCTGAGGAGTAGAAGAATGGGACAATTTGGTGAATACATAAAAATGGCTCTTTATAATATCAAAGAGAATAAAGGAAGATCTTTTCTTACCATGCTTGGAATCATCATCGGAATTGCTTCGGTTATTACGATTGTATCAATTGGAAATGGATTGAAAGCGGACGTGATGGCAACTGGTGAAGTAAAAAGCGTTACGGTGATGGTGGATTTGGAAGAAACGACAAATACGGAGTTGATTACGTGGCAGGATATACAGGTATTAAAAGAAAGCTTAGAAGACCGCGTGACAGGCATTGTATCTATTTCACAGGTGATTGGTAAGGTGGAGACAAGAAAAGGAAGTTTTGATGCTTACGTAACGCTTACAACGCCGGATGAAGAAAATGATCCTTTACAGAAGCCGGTGATAAGGGGTACTTATTTTACAGAGGATGATGTGCAAAACGGTGTTCCAGACTGTGTCCTGGATAAGGCGAGCGCTCTTTACCTTTTTGGAACGACGGATATTATAGGCATGGATCTTGACCTGGAAATTGAAAACAGTATTCAGACCCTGCGTGTGAAAGGCATCCGCGATGGTGATGCAGAGGAAATGGCGGCAAATGAAGAAGCGATGGAGATGTTTGGAATGCAGATGCCGGTATTCTTAGAGCTTCCCTATACAGTGTCAGAAAACTGGGGGGAGCAGCCGGGGAATTTTTCCGCTATTACGCTTTATCTGGCGGAAGGACAGGACGAAAACGCGGCGGCAAAAGCGGCAGTCCGGATATTAAACTCCCGGCATTTAAATGATGGAGAAAATCTATTTACAAAGCAGCAGTCAACGGATATGCTGAATATGATGGGGACCATTCTGGATGGAGTAACAGCGTTTATTGCCTTCGTGGCAGGAATTTCCCTGCTGGTAGGAGGAATAGGCGTCATGAATATTATGCTGGTATCCGTCACGGAACGTACCAGAGAAATTGGGATTCGTAAAGCTCTGGGAGCAAAAACCTCATCCATTATTGCACAGTTCTTGTGTGAATCAGCCATTATATCCGGGATAGGAGGGGTGATAGGTATTTTGGCAGGAGCGGGCATTTCCGGGCTGGTGACCGCTCTGGAGATAGGAGGTTTGTCAGCAAAGCTGTCTCCGGCCGCAATTATCCTGACTACATGTTTTTCATGTGGAATCGGAATTGTTTTTGGCATATATCCTGCCAGAAAAGCGGCTAAAATGAGTCCGATAGAAGCGTTAAGGCAATTATAGACAAGGAGGAAAAGAGTATGTTTAAACCCAAAATGTTACTGAAAGTTGTGTCTGTTATTTTAATTATTGCAGGTGTTTTAGGATTAATATCCACGGTTATCAGCTATGTGATGATTCCGCAGATGGGAGAAATCCCGGGAGTGGATATGAGTATCCTGGAAGAGGCGTTCACACCGCTGAATCTGATTCTGTCGGTTATCAGCAGTATCAGCTGCGTTTGTGCAGGTATTTTTGGAATCAGCGGCAAGTCTGCAAAATGGGCATCTGTATTTGCAGGAATTTGGACGGTAATATTGATCATATCTACGGTACAGGGAATCGTAAATGGGACATTTACATTTCTTGTTGTGTTAGATTATCTGCTCCCGGCATTATATTGGTGGGGACTTTACCAGTCAAAATAAATGTTAAAATAATGACTATGCTGTTAAATAATCTACTTATAGAAAATCTGATTACATCCGGTTAATTTAGTGATATAATGAATAAACCTGATACAGAAGCAGAATTTTTCAAAAAGAGAGGTAAAAAAGATGAGTAGATTAGAAATTGCTTCTCCGAACAGGGCTAAGATTGTAATGGAGGGACTTTACAAAGACCTTGAGCGGAGAATCGAGTCGAGTCCACCGGGCTTATGCCCGGTGGATATGGCGCGTGCATTTTTGGAGCTGTGTCACGCGCAGACCTGCGGCAAATGCGTCCCGTGCCGAATCGGGCTGGGACAGCTGAACCATTTTATCAAGGATGTGCTGGATGGAAAGGCGACAATGGAGACGCTGGATATTATGGAAGAGACAGCACTTTCTATTATGGAATCTGCCGATTGTGCCATTGGGTATGAGGCTGCCCATATGGTGTATAAGGGGTTGGTTGGATATCGGGATGATTATATCGAGCACATCAAGAACGGACGTTGTACTTGTACATATAATCAGCCGGTGCCATGTGTGGCATTATGCCCGGCTCATGTGGATATTCCGGGATATGTTGCCCTGGTTGGGGAGGGCAGATATGCCGATGCAATCCGTCTGATAAGGAAGGACAATCCCTTCCCTACAACCTGTGGATTTATTTGTGAGCATCCCTGTGAGGCGAGATGCCGCAGGAATATGGTGGATGATTCTGTCAATATCCGTGGTTTGAAGCGTGTGGCGGCTGATTTTGCGGGTGAGGTGGAACCTCCGGCATGTGCGCCGAGCACAGGCAAAAAGGTTGCTGTCCTGGGAGGCGGTCCCGGAGGACTTAGTGCGGCTTATTATCTGCAGCTTATGGGACATCAAACAACCGTGTTTGAGATGCTTCCGAAGCTTGGAGGAATGCTTCGGTACGGCATCCCGAATTACCGTCTTCCCAAAGAACGTCTGGATGAGGACATTAACAGTATTCTGAAAACGGGCGTGGAGGTGAAGTACGGTCTTAAGATTGGGCAGGACATCAGCATTCAGAAGCTGCGGGAGCAGTATGATGCTGTGCTGATTACCATTGGGGCGAGCACAGATAAGAAGCTTGGCCTGGAAGGCGAGGATGCAGATGGCGTATTGTCGGCAGTGCAGTTCCTGCGGAATGTCGGGAAAAATGAGATTATGGATCTTACCGGTAAGGAAGTTGCGGTTATTGGCGGTGGTAATGTGTCTATGGATGCTGTTCGTACAGCAAAACGTCTTGGGGCGAAGAAGGTAAGCATCGTATACAGAAGGCGAGTGGCAGATATGACCGCACTTGCGGGAGAAATCGAGGGAGCTGTGGCGGAAGGCATTGAGCTGCAGACCTTGAAGGCACCATCGGCTCTGGATATTGATGAAAACAACCATATCAAAGGAATCTATGTGACTCCACAGATGGTAAGTGCGATTAAAGATGGACGTGCAAGCATCAAGCCTACCGGAGAAGAGGATGTGTATATTCCGTGTGATATTCTGGTGGTGGCAATCGGGCAGAATATTGAGACACGCCATTTTGAAGAGGCGGGTATTCCGGTATCCCGCGGTAAAATTCTGACAAAAAGCAGTGGTACATTTGAAAACATGCCGGGAGTATTTGCAGGCGGAGACTGCGCAAGCGGTCCGGCATCTGTAATTAAGGCAATTGCAGCGGCTAAGGTAGTAGCTGCCAATATAGATGAATATTTGGGATATCACCATGAGATTTCCTGCGACGTGGAAATTCCGAAAGCTAATTTGGATGACAGGACTCCTTGCGGACGTGTGAATCTGACAGAAAGAGAAGCCTGTGAGAGGATATGCGACTTTGAAGGGGTAGAAAATTGTATGACAGAGAAAGAGGCAAAGCAGGAGGCATCCAGATGCCTGCGCTGCGATCACTTTGGATACGGAATATTTAAAGGAGGCAGAGAAAAATTATGGTAAATATTACGATTGATGGAAAACAGATTTCGGTAAGCGAAAATACCACGATTATGGAAGCCGCCAAAGCAAATGGAATTCCGATTCCCAAGCTTTGCTATCTGAAAGGGATTAATGAAATCGCGGCCTGTCGTGTGTGCGTGGTGGAGCTGGAAGGAAAAGAGAAGTTGATTACTTCTTGTAATAATGTGGCGGAAGAAGGAATGGTAATTTATACCAACAGCCCGAAAGTGCGTAAGCACAGAAGGACAACGGTGGAATTGATCTTATCCCAGCATGACTGCCAGTGTGTGACCTGTCCGAGAAGCGGGAACTGCAGCCTGCAGAAGATTTCCAATGACCTGAATATTTTGGAGATTCCGTTTAAACAGGAGCTGGAGCGTCAGAATTGGAACCGCAAGTTTCCGTTGATTCGTGATTCTGTAAAGTGTATCAAATGTATGCGCTGTGTTCAGGTGTGTGATAAGGTTCAAAGCCTTGGTGTCTGGGACGTAGAAGGTACAGGCTCCCGGACTACGGTTAATGTCTCCGGACACCGCACGATTGAATCGGCGGATTGTTCTCTCTGCGGCCAGTGCATTACCCACTGTCCGGTAGGAGCGCTTGCGGCGCGGGATGATACAGAGAAGGTCTGGGACGCGATCGCAGATAAAAATAAAGTAGTGGTGGCGCAGGTGGCGCCTGCCGTTCGTGCAGCCTGGGGAGAGGAGCTTGGGATTGAACCGAAGGACGCAACAGTAGGTAAGATCCTGGATTCCCTGAAACGGATGGGTGTGGATTATGTGTTTGATACTACATTTTCTGCGGATTTGACAATTATGGAAGAAGGCCATGAATTTGTGCAGCGGTTTACCGGCGGCGAGCTGAAGGAGCGCCCCATGTTCACCTCCTGCTGTCCGGGATGGATTCGTTTCATTAAGACACAGTTTCCACATTTGGTGAGATATCTTTCTTCTGCAAAATCACCGCAGCAGATGTTCGGCGCGGCGATGAAGACTTATTTTGCAGAAAAGATAGGCGTGGCGCCGGAAAATATTTATACTGTATCGGTGATGCCGTGTGTGGCGAAAAAAGGCGAGCGCGAGATGGAACTGTTCTATGGCGAGTATGCAGGGCATGATATTGATGCAGTAATTACCACGCGAGAGCTGGCAAAGATGATTCGCTCTGCTCATATCAGCCCGGATACTTTGAAGGATATTGAAAGTGACCGCCCGATGCAAGAGGGTACCGGAGCCGGAGTTATTTTCGGGGCAACCGGCGGTGTAATGGAGGCCGCTCTGCGTTCTGCATATTATATTATTAAGGGACAGAATCCTCCGGTAGACGCATTTACGGCTGTCAGAAGCCGGGGATTCAACGAGAATGATGGTGTGCAGGAGGCAAACTTCCAGATTAATGACATTACCATAAGGACAGCGGTTGTCAGTGGGCTTAGCAATGCGAGAGCGCTTCTGCAGAAAATCGAGCGTGGAGAAGTGCATTATGACTTTGTAGAGGTTATGGCATGTCCGGGCGGATGTGTCGGCGGCGGCGGACAGCCAATCCATGACGGCGAAGAGCGAGCATTCGAGCGTGGTAAGAATCTGTACTATTTGGACGATAACGCAAAGCTTCGTTTCTCCCATGAAAACCCGGATGTTCTGACGATGTACGAGGAGTACTTTGAGAGACCGATGTCTCATAAGGCACATATGCTGTTACATACAGAGCATGATGCGGAAGTTGTCAATTACGGAAAAGGGATGTGTTAAAAAATTCACATTATCGTTAAAAAAATGTCAAAAACATATTGACAAATAATTAACAAGCGGTTATACTAGGAGCCAAGATAAAGAAAACAACACATTTCTAGTGGAGGAAAACATTATGGCAAAGAAGAAAGAAGTAGTACCAGAGATTGTTGACAGCGTTGAGACTCTCGAAGCGAAGATGAAAGCGATGCGCGAGGCGCAGAAGATTTTCGCAACATATTCACAGGAGCAGGTGGATAAGATTTTCTTTGAAGCAGCCATGGCAGCCAATAAGATGCGAATTCCGTTGGCAAAGCAGGCAGTAGAAGAAACCGGCCGCGGCGTAGTGGAAGATAAGGTTATCAAGAATCACTATGCAGCAGAATATATTTACAATGCTTACAAAAATACGAAGACCTGTGGAGTTATTGAGGAAGATGCTGCATACGGAATTAAGAAGATTGCAGAGCCGATTGGTCTCGTGGCAGCAGTTATTCCGACGACAAATCCGACATCAACAGCAATCTTTAAGACATTGATTTGTCTGAAGACGAGAAATGCGATTATTATCAGTCCGCATCCGGCAGCAAAGGCATGTACAATTGCAGCAGCAAAGGTTGTTCTTGATGCGGCAGTTAAGGCAGGGGCACCGGAAGGAATCATTGGATGGATTGATACGCCTTCACTGGAACTTACCAATACAGTTATGAAGGATGCAGATATTATTCTTGCAACAGGCGGTCCCGGAATGGTTAAAGCTGCTTACTCTTCAGGAAAACCGGCACTTGGCGTTGGCGCTGGTAACACACCGGTTATTATTGATGATACGGCAGATGTAAAGATGGCAGTAAACTCTATCATCCATTCTAAGACATTTGATAACGGTATGATTTGTGCTTCCGAGCAGTCTGTAACTGTATTGGACAGCATTTATGATGAAGTAAAGAAAGAGTTTGCATATCGTGGCTGCTATTTCCTGAAAAAAGGTGAAGAACTTGATAAAGTCCGCAAGACTATTATTATCAATGGCGCTTTGAATAATAAGATTCCTGGAAAATCTGCATATGAGATTGCGAAGCTTGCAGGTGTAGAGGTTCCGGAGAATACAAAGATTCTGATTGGCGAGGTTGAGTCTGTAGATATTTCTGAAGAATTTGCTCATGAGAAGTTATCTCCGGTACTGGGAATGTACAGAGCGAAGACTTTTGATGAGGCGCTTGCTAAGGCAGAACAGCTTGTAGCTGACGGCGGATACGGTCATACTGCATCTCTGTATATCCATCCGGCAGAGAAGGAAAAGATTGCAAAACATGCAGCGGCAATGAAGACATGCCGTATTCTGATTAACACACCTTCTTCTCATGGTGGTATCGGTGACTTATATAACTTCAAGCTGGCTCCGTCTCTTACGCTTGGATGTGGTTCCTGGGGTGGAAACTCTGTATCTGAGAACGTGGGCGTAAAACACTTGATTAACATTAAGACTGTTGCAGAGAGGAGAGAAAACATGCTGTGGTTTAGAACACCTGAGAAGGTTTACTTTAAGAAAGGCTGTATGCCGGTAGCGCTTGATGAACTGGGAACAGTTATGCATAAGAAGAAAGCGTTTATCGTAACAGATACTTTCCTGTATAAGAATGGATACGTTGCTCCGATTGAAGAAAAATTGGATGAAATGGGAATTCAGCATACATGCTTCTATGAAGTTGCTCCGGACCCGACATTGCAGTGTGCAGAAAAAGGTGTGGATCAGATGAGAGCTTTTGAGCCTGACACGATTATCGCTCTTGGCGGCGGTTCGGCTATGGATGCTGCAAAGATTATGTGGGTAATGTACGAGCATCCGGAAGCAAACTTTGAAGATATGGCTATGGATTTCATGGATATCCGTAAGAGAGTATTTACCTTCCCTAAGATGGGCGAGAAAGCTTACTTCGTAGCAATTCCAACATCCTCCGGTACAGGTTCTGAGGTGACGCCGTTTGCAATCATCACTGATGCTGAGACTGGTGTAAAATGGCCGATTGCTGATTATGAATTGCTGCCGAATATGGCAATTGTAGACGTAGACAATATGATGACACAGCCAAAAGGACTGACAAGCGCTTCTGGTATTGATGTTATGACACATGCGATTGAGGCTTATGTATCTATCATGGCAACAGATTATACAGATGGTCTTGCTATGAAAGCTGTGAAGATGGTATTCGATTATCTGCCATCTGCATATGAAAACGGGGCAAATGATCCAGTTG
Source organism: Clostridiaceae bacterium (assembly GCA_902362865.1). Lineage (GTDB taxonomy): Bacteria > Bacillota > Clostridia > Lachnospirales > Lachnospiraceae > Claveliimonas > Claveliimonas acetigenes. The sequence goes on along the minus strand of CABIYE010000003.1, from coordinate 58,411 downwards.
CAAGAGAGAAGATGGCAAATGCATCCTGTATGGCAGGTATGGCTTTTGCAAATGCATTCCTTGGACTGAACCATTCTATGGCTCATAAACTGGGAGCATTCCATCACTTGCCGCATGGTGTTGCAAATGCAGTGCTTTTGACAGAGGTTATGAGATACAATGCAGCAGAAGTTCCGACTAAGATGGGAACCTTCTCACAGTATCAGTACCCACATGCACTTGCAAGATACGCAGAATTAGGACGTTTCGCAGGATGCCAGGGTGCAACCGATGAAGAAGTATTTGAAAACTTCCTTGCAAAATTGGAAGATCTGAAAGAAAAGATTGGCATTAAAAAATCCATCAAGGAATATGGTATTGACGAGCAGTATTTCCTGGATACATTGGATGATATGGTAGAGCAGGCATTCAATGACCAGTGTACCGGAGCAAATCCAAGATATCCGTTGATGAAAGAAATGAAAGACATTTATCTCAAATGCTATTATGGCAAATAGTTTTTCTCATAAGTTTTTCTCACAAAGAAGGGCGCCGCGAGTTTTATGCGGCGCCCTTTGTTGTCTTGAAAAATCCTTGTATAAAAAGATTCAATATTTCTGCTGTTTCAGACAGAACTGCAGGAAATCTTCGGTGGCAGGAGTCGTATGGACTGCCTGTGGAAAAATACAGAAAAAATCAATGGAATCATGCATTTCGGTTACATGGATTTCTGCAAGTTCTCCGCTGTTTAAGTATTCTTTAACAGCACACCGGTATAGAAAGGAAATGGCAAGGTCTTCTTTTAAATACTGGATAATGGAGTACATACTTCCGGCCTCAAAAGGAATATTGAATGTATCCAAATCATAACCCAGGCGTTGTAAGGAATCTTTGAGAATCTGATATGCATGGGAAGAACGATTCCTGTATACAATTTTTTCAGAAGTCAGCCGGGCCAGTGACACGTGTTTTCCTGCTAGTGGATGTCCGGGATTGCATACACAGCAAATAGGCTCGCTGCAGAATAGGCGACGTTCAAGCTCCGGACAGAAATCGATCTGGTCGGAAATCAGGAAATCAATAATCCCGTCGTGGAGCTGCTGTTCTAATTTTTTTGATGTTCCGATAAAGGAGCGAATCCGGCAGGTGGGTTCCTGGGCTGAATAAGCAGATATCAGACCCGGAAGGATAAATTCCCCTATAGTTGGATTGGAACCAATGGATATGACAGGAAGTTCATCTGCGTCGGAAATATTCTGGATATTCTGCAGGATAGCATTAGACAGAATATGAAGATGTGAAATTTCTTTCAGTAAATATTCTCCTTCTTTTGTCAGCGAAAATTGACGGTTTTGATAAACAATCAATTTCCTGTGGTAATATTGTTCCAGATACCGGATATGCTGTGAGACAGCAGGTTGCGTAATGTTCAGGTTTTTGGCCGTCTTGGTATAATTTTTGGTATGGCATAAATCTAGAAAAGTTAACAATCGAAAGTCAAGCATAATAACCTCCTTTGAAACAAGGATTACCAAGTATTATACAATTATAAAACAAATTGTTACTTTTTTATACCATAAATTCACTTTATAAATATATAAAAATATATAATTTGTAATCAGATAAAACATAGATTAAAATGAAAATAAGAAATACAATTTTAATAACAAGTCAGTGTATTTAGAAAAGTGAAGGTGCATTTCTGTCATTTGAAGATAAATAGTAGGAGGCGAGGTTGCTTTTTTGACAATCGCGCCTTTTTCTGTGAAGTAAATCAAAGATAGAGTGTATAGAAAGAAGTTACAGAAAAGGAGGAAGAGACTATGGAATTAAGATTAGGATTTGAACCGCGAGATGAGTATTTGGCGTATGAGACCTGGAAAGGAGCAATGGTGCTGTTAAGAGACGTTATGCTTGTAAAGCCCGGTGAAAACGTATTGGTGACAGGAGATACTTCCAGCGACAGGCGGGTAATGGAGGCTTTTTCAGCAGCAGCATATGCGTTGGATGCGATTCCGGTATGTATTACATATCCCACGGCGCCAGTGTCGTTACTTGATCCGCCAAAACCGATACAGGCGGCGGCAATGGAAGCAGACGTATGGTTTGAATGTGCTTATCAGACGGTTCAGCATACATTGTCTTGGCAGGCGGCGATTAAAAATGGTGTGCGCTATATGTGTTTGACGGGAATTGATGTGGACATGTTGACAAGATGCGTGGCAAATGTGGAATATGATGCGATGATAGAATTTGGAGAATATTTGAAGGCAACCATCGAAAAGGTTGATAAAATTGAAGTAAAAAGTGCGAACGGAACCAATCTTGTTGCCAGACAGAGTGGAAGAAAGGTCCGCCATTCGGGACAGCGGGGAACGATTAAGGGATATCCTTTTATGCTAGGAGGACAGATTAGCTGGTGTCCGTTAGAATCCACGATTAACGGGACGCTGGTGCTGGACGGAGCCCTTTGGCCGCCGGCGGATATCTGCATTCTGCAAGATAATATCAAGCTGACGCTCGAAAATGGTGTGGTTACCAATATTGAAGGCGGAAAGGATGCGGCACGTATGAAATCCTGGATTGAGTCTTACAATGATCCGGCGAGCTACCGCCTCGCGCATTATTCTCTTGGATTTAACCCGGGTGTTACGGCACCGACGGGAAGAATTGTGGAGGATGAACGAGTTTTCGGCGGCATTGAATTTGGTATTGGAAGCCAGGGAGCGGCAATTATGGGTGAAAAATGGGATGCGCCAAGCCATACGGATGGAACAATCTTAAAACCGACGCTTATTTTTGATGGGGTTGTATTTGAAGAAAATGGAGTCTATCTTGATGAAAAAGCAAGAGAATTGTGCCGTAGAATGAAAGTGGCCGGATATTAGGAGGTGGAAGGATGGAACTTCGTTTAGGATTTGAACCAATGAATGGATATTTGAAATATGAATTATACAAAGGTGCGATGAAATTAGTTGCGGATGTTATGCTTGCAAAACCCGGAGAAACGGTGCTGATTACAGCCGATACGTCGTCCGATATGCGGGTGGCAAATGCAATTGCGGCAGCAGCCCATGCGGTAGACGCAATCCCGGTATTAGCGGAGTATTCTACGGCAAAGGAAACCTGTATAGACCCGCCGGTACCGATACAGGCAGCAGCGTGTGAAGCTGATGTGTGGATTGAGCTGGCGGACAAGAATGTGCAGCATTGTCTGTCGTGGCAGAAGGCGTTATCCTGTGGCTGCCGTTATACCTGCCTGACGGGAATGGATGTGGATATGATTGTAAGATGCATTACCAATGTTGATTACGATCTGGTGATTAAAATGGGCGAGACTATGAAAGAGATTATTGAAAAAGCAAACACGGTTCAGATATTGAGTAAGAACGGTACAAATCTAACCGGTGAGATGCAGGGAAGAAAAGTCCGTCATTCTGGAAGAAGAGCGATTGAAAAAGGACAGTCCAATATGATGTGCGGGCAGATTAGTTGGAACTGCATGGAATCTACGATTAATGGCAAACTGGTATTTGACGGCGCACTTTGGCCGCCTGCAGAGATCGGACTGTTGAAAGCACCGGTATATCTAACGGTGGAAAATGGGGTAGTGACGAAAGTAGAAGGCGGCAGGGACGCAGATATTTTCCGTGAATGGCTGGCAAGCTATAATCATCCGGCGTCTTACCGAGTAGCACATTATTCTCTTGGATTTAATCCGGGAGTGATGGCTCCAACGGGAAGAATCGTGGAAGATGAACGAGTTTTTGGAGGCATTGAATTTGGAATCGGAAGCCAGGGAGCGTCTATTCTGGCTGAAAAGTGGGATGCGCCAAGCCATACGGATGGAACAATCCTGAAGCCCACGATTGTTCTTGATGGTGAAGTGTTTGAAGAGGATGGTGTTTATAAACATCCAAGAGTCAGAGAAATCTGCAGAGAGCTTGGTGTGGCAGGGTACTAACTGGATTCTAAGGGAGAGAAGCATATGACAGAAGAAAGAGGAAAATTAAAATTCAAAAATGATGAGGAATTGATAAATTATTATTGTTCAATGGAGCATCCAAAAACATTTAGCCCGGCAATTATGATCGTAATCTTCCTTACTTCTATTGTAGGGGCAATCATTGGCATGGAACTGATTGTAAGGTTTGGGCTTAGTACGAATTCATCCATTATCGGAGCGTTGATTGCGGTAATTATCGGAATGATTCCGCTGAAATTTACAAGGCAGTTTAAAAACATCCACACACAGAATATTATTGAGACCGGGATTTCCTGTGCTACTTTTGGGGCTGGAAATGTATTGATGGTATGTGTATCCGTTATCTGGGTATTTGACAGGCCGGAAATGTGTACGGGTATTTTAGTTGGCGGTGTGATTGCATTTTTAATTGACATTACCATGATGTACTGGATGTTTGACACACCGCTTATGGGAGCAAACGAGGCGTGGCCTATCGGAATTGCCACGGCAGAGACGATTCTTGCGGCGGCAGAGCTTGGTAAGAAAGCGGTTCTGTTAATAACTGGCATTGTTGCCGGAATTGCCGGAACCTATTTTGGGCTTCCGATGGATATTATTGGTGTCTGTGGACTGGGAAATATTGTTGCATTGACAGCATTCTGTATTGGTCTTATCTGTAATGGCTACTGGGAGAGCTGGTTTGGGTTCTCGCTGGGTACTTATTATGTTCCCCAGGGCGTAATGGTTGGCGCAGGTCTGGTTGCTTTGATACAGTCAGCGATTCTGATTCGTAAAAAATATAAGGAAAAAGGTGAGAAAAAGCAGGCTGAGGCGAAGCGTGTCAAGGCAGAGGAGGTACAGCCGGATGAATATGTTACTTCCAGATCTGCCGAAGATATGTCCAAGGCTCTGATAAAGGGGATGATTCTTTATACGATTGGAGCTATTGTAATGGCAGTTATCGGTGGGTTGGTTGCGGAAATGAGTATTCCGAAATTAATTATCTGGGTAATCTATGCTATGATTGCAGCGCTGGTATCTGAAATTCTGGTTGGTATTTCTGCAATGCATTCCGGGTATTTCCCGGCAATGGCTACGGTTATTATCTTTCTGGTTCTGGGAATGTTCATTGGGTTCCCACCGGAAGCGCTGGCATTTCTTGCAGGATACGCGGCATGTACAGGACCTGCATTTGCAGATATGGGATATGACCTGAAGACGGGGTGGATACTGAGAGGAAAAGGAAAGAACAAAGACTTTGAACTGGAAGGAAGAAAACAGCAGTATTTAGCAGAGCTTATGGGAGCTTGTGTTGCCATCGTTGCAGTATTTGTTTTCTATAAAGCATATTTTATGGAAGGGCGGATTCCGCCGGTAGCGACCGTTTATAAATCTACCATAGAAGCAGGAGTTGATGCGGCAGTCCTGCGCTATATCCTGATATTTGCGTGTCTGGGAGGCGTAATTCAGTTAATTAGCGGATTAAAGAGGCAGATTGGTATTATGTTTGCGGCAGGTTTGTTGATTACGAATCCAATTGCGGGCGTTGCGGGACTTATTTTCCTTGCAGTACGTTTCGGTATTGAGAAGATATTCGGCGAAGAAGGAACAAAGAATCTGAATGTACTGTCGGCCGGACTGATTGCAGGTTCTGCGCTGTTTTCCTTCTTTACAAATACATTTAAGTTGGTGAAGAAACCAACAGAATAGCAGAGGTGTATTATAATATATGGAAGCTATATTGAATACGTTGATTGAACAGTATAAAGAGGATATATTAAAAGAAATACAGAATCTTATAAAGGTTCCCAGTGTGATTCATATGGAATCTGCAGAGGAAGGCGCGCCTTTTGGACGGGAAATCAGAACCGCCTTGGACAAGGTGATGGATTTGTCGCAGAATCTGGGGTTTGAAGTCAGAGACTACGACGGTTATGCAGCGTCAGTCCGATTCGGGGATGCAGGAAAAGAAATAGGAATTCTTTCACATATTGATGTGGTTCCACCCGGCAACGGGTGGAGCCGCCCCCCATTTGAACCGTGGGTGGAAGATGGAAAGCTTTATGGAAGAGGCGCAGTGGATGACAAAGGGCCTATGGTTGCAGCGCTTTATGCCATGAAGGCGGTGAAGGAGAGCGGGCTTCCGATCAGGAATCACGTGTGTCATATTATCGGATGCGATGAAGAGACAGGCCACCGCTGTATAAAATATTATCTGACGAGAGAAAAGCAGCCGGATCTGGGTTTTTCACCGGATGGGTCTTTTTCGGTTATTCATGCAGAGAAAGGAATCCTGCGTTTTAAGATTCAGGAGGAATGGAAAGAAACGGAAGGAAACATGCTTCATGTAGAAAGGATAGAAGCAGGCACAGTGGTGAATGCAGTTCCCAACAGCGCGAAAGTATGGTTGAAAGGAACAGAGGAAATACTGGACAGTGTGCGGGAGAAATTCCTGAGCTGTAGGGAAAAAGAAAATCCGGTATATGAAGAGGGAAGACTGGTTCTTTCGTTCCGCGGTGTAAGTGCACATGCGATGCAACCGTGGCTGGGCGACAATGCAATTCTTCCGATGGTTGATTTTTTGTGTCAGCTGCCGCTTACGGAAGAAGAACGCCGCTATTTTGAAGCACTGCAGGCATTGTTTGCGGACGGATGGGAAGGAAAAAATATGGGAATTGCCTGCGAGGATCAGTTGTCAGGAAAACTGAGCATGAATCTTGGTATATTGAACCTGAAAGACGGACAATGCGAGGCAAAAATAGATGTGCGCTGTCCGGTCCATATAGATTTGGATATGGTTTGGAAAACGATTGAACTAAACTGTAGAAAATATGGATTTGAGGCAGAATACTGGCAGAAAAGACCATCTCTTTATGTACCTAAGGAGGCGGAGCTTGTACAGACACTTCTTACAATATACAATGAAATGACCGGGCAGCGGGAAGAGCCAATTGTAATTGGGGGAGGAACGTATTGCCGTGATGTGGAAAATTTCGTTTCATTTGGCCCTGTATTTCCGGGAGAACCAGAGCTGGCACATGAAGCAAATGAGTATATAGATATAGAAAGCCTTATGAAAACGGCAAAAATCTATGCGCAAGCCTTGTACCAGTTGGTAAAGTAAAAGGATTGCTTTTATGTCAATGACAAAAAAGTGTTTGCACGAGTATTATAATGTGATATTATGTCTACATATCGACGGGCAGGTTTCTTCCTGCCCGCAGGGATCTAAGCCGTAAGGCATCTCATTTTCGGAACTTCAGATCGAAGAAATGACCCGATAATGAACAAAATTAAAACATGAATTATCATCAGAAAAGCAGTAGAAAAGGGAGGAAGATTTATTCCCGCGGGCAACGAGCCAAGCGGACAGCTATGGAGAATGCATTGTTAAAATATTAACAATAAAAAGTGAACGAAAAAATAAGTTAAAAAAATATCAATTAACTCTTTTCAAATGCTCCTGCATGGTGTATAATAAGCATATCAAAAGACGGTTAAAAAAATAAGCGTTGCAGGAGGTAAAAAATATGACATTAGATCAGGGAAAATTAATTGTAAAGCGTCCTTACAAAGAAGTTTACAAATGTGATGACAGTATCGTGAAGGTATTTGAAAAAGATCATCCGAAGTCAGCGGTATTCAACGAGGCTCTGAATACGGTTAGAATAGAAGAGGCAGGTCTTGATATTCCGAAATTAAAAGAAGTAACACAGATTGATGGCAAATGGTCAATTGTGATTGAGTACAAGGAGGGCAAGACTTTAGAGGAAATGATGCAGGTAGATCATGCCAATGCAGAAAAATATATGTCAGATTTTGTGGATCTTCAGCTTAAAATCCATGGGAAAAAGGCTCCTATGCTGAACAAGCTGAAAGATAAGCTGGCACGTCAGATTGACGGTCTGAAGGAGTTGGATGCAACCCAGAGATATGAATTAAGAACCCGGTTAGAGAGTATGCCGAAGCACACAAAGGTATGCCACGGTGATTTTAACCCAAGTAATGTTATTGTAGGAAAGAACGGAAAAATGACGGTTGTTGATTGGGCGCACGCAACGCAGGGCAATGCCAGTGCAGATGCGGCAATGACGTATCTTCTTTTTGCATTGAAAGACCAGGGGCTGGCTGATATGTATATGGATATGTTCTGCAAAAAGAGTGATACGGCAAAGCAGTACGTACAGCAGTGGCTTCCGATTGTAGCAGCTTCTCAGTTAGACAAAGACAATGAATTAGAAAAAGATTTCCTTATGAAGTGGATTGATGTAATGGATTATCAATAAGAAAAAATAAAAAGAAAACCGGAGACAAGCAGTTTTTGCTTGCCGCCGGTTTTTTACTATGTGCACTGCGCATAATTAATTTGCTAAATATACTTCTGCATAATAAGTACCGGAAGATAGAGCCGTTGTATGGTCAGAGACGTAAATATCGATTCGGTTGCCTTTGATCGCTCCGCCGCAGTCTTCCGCAACGTAAGCATGTCCATTGATTACAACTACGCTTCCGTAAGGAATGACACTCGGATCTACTGCAATGGTACGTCCCGGTGTTGCCGCTGTTCCGGTAGCTGTGCCGCTTCCCCAGCCGCCGCTGCAGTAATAGCAGGGACAGTAGTGTGTAATACGGAATACGCCAAGGCTCTGCCCGGAACCGACGCTTCCCGGTGGATTCGTTTGATTGTTAATCTGCTCGGCCAGCGTCTCTGCCTCGGTGAAGTGTTGACCGGAAACAAGCTGTTCTGCAGCCCGTGCTCTCTCAAGCTGTGCCTGATACTGTTCAAGCTGACCGGATGTAGAGGCAATCTGGTTCTCCAAAGCAGTTCGCTTGTTATGCAATTCTTCCTGCAGCGCAAGCAGTTCTTCGTGCTGCCTTGCAACGGCGTCGCCATCCTTTTTAATCTCTTCCTGCGTGTCCAGAAGTTCCAGAAGCATGTTTCTGTCATATTCACTGATGTCCTGGATGAAATCACTCTTATTTAAAAAATCAGCCATATTATCTGCTGAACATAATAGTTCAATGAAGGAGTGATTGCCGGATTCGTACATATACTTAATCCGAAGCTTCATGGCTTCATATTGTTCTTCCCCTTTTTTCTGTGCTTCATCCATCTTTTGCTGAGATTCCTGAAGTGTGGCAGCGGCTTCTTCCATCTCGGCTGAAATGGAATCCATCTCTGCGCTCAGAGAACTCAACTCATTATTCAGATTATTTAACTCACCCTGTAGTTCGGAGGTCTTTTTTTCTAACTCTCCTGTTGAAGGTTCTGCGTATACCAGAGTGCATGTACACCCCATGGCTGCTACACAGGTTACGATGATGCCTGTTTGCAGCATGCGCTTAATTTTTGTACTCAACATATATACATATCCTTTCATTTCCTAGCGAGTGCCGTTTTATTATACAACAAATTGCTTTATTTGGCAAACTTTGATATGATAAAAGTGAAATTAGTTTAAGATAAGAAAGGAAGCCCTATGAAAAAGTATGAAGAAGAGCATTACAGATGGAAGAATATTCGTGAAGATATCTATCCCTGGATAAAAGAGTCGCTTGTCGACCATCAGGCATTGAATGGGAAATATATCTCAGACAAGGATACGCCTTTGATTTCTTTTGTCGGAGATTTAATGATAGTATTTGTCATACGGCGGGAAGGCGGCACATATGAAATCTTAAAAGACAATATGCTTCCGCCGGAGAGTGATATGGAACAAATATATCACATTGCCTGTGAAAACCTGGTAAGAGATGTGGAATTTGTGATATCCCATACCTGGTACGGTGGATTTGGTATTGTGGCAGATGGGATACATGAGGCCAGTTCGCTTTGTTTTAAGCATATCTGGAATGTCTGTGCCGAAAAGCTGGGTGATGATATTGCAATCATGGCGCCGTCTAAGGATATGGTGCTGTTTGTCCCGGCGAAGGATGAGACGCTGGTAGAGAAGATGCGTGCTTTTGGGGAAGAAGCATTTGCAAGAAGCCGTGATAAGATAAGCCGGGATGTGTTTATCTATACGAAAGATGGAAAGGAACTTCTGCTTTATGGGAAATCCGGATATTAAGATGATAGGATTTGATTTGGACGGTACGTTGCTGACCAGCGGAAAAGAACTGTCTGAATATACAAAAGAGATATTGAGGGAAGCGGCGCAGCGGGGGATTGTCCTGCTGCCGGCCACAGGAAGACCGCTCTGCGGACTGCCGGAGGAAATCAGGAATTTTCCCGGAATCCGGTATGCTTTAACTGCAAATGGAGCCAGGGTTCTTGATTTGGAGGAGAATAGGGGCTTATACGAAAAACTGGTGCCTTACGAGACGGCAGAGAAATTGCTGGACATTTTCCTGAAGTATGATGCGATTGTGGAGGTATATTATGACGGCGTAGGCTATGCGCAGGAGGATAAGCTTTGGCGGATCGAGGAATTTTTCCCACAGCGTCCGATGGCGGAGTATGTGATGTCAACCAGAAGATCGGTGAAGGATATCCGAAAGAAATTAGAAGAGACCGGGCGGCCATCGGATAAAATCCAGGCGGTGTTTAAAACACCGGAGGAGAAGGATATCGTTCTGAAAGAGGTGGTGTCTGAAGTAGAAGGAATCGAGGCGGTTAGCTCGCTGGGACATAATATAGAGGTAAATGTAAAAGGAGTGAATAAAGGAGATGCCCTTGTAAGGCTGGGAGGGATGCTTGGAATCCGGCAGGAAGAGATTATGGCATTCGGAGATGGAGAAAACGATATTGCTATGATGGAGGCCGTGGGAGTCGGGATTGCTATGGCAAATGGACTGGATGCAGTAAAGGCGGCGGCGAGATATGTGACGGCGTCAAATGATGAAGACGGAGTGGCGAAGGCCATTATGGAATATGTATTAAAACAGGAAGACAGGAGGAATGGATAGTATGTTAGATGTGATTAAGGTTATAGTCCTTGGAATCGTGGAAGGGATTACAGAGTGGCTTCCGGTCAGCAGTACGGGACATCTGATTCTGGTGGGTGATCTGCTTCAGCCGGGGATGAGTGATGAATTTATGGAGATGTTCAATGTGGTAATTCAGCTTGGCGCTATTATGGCGGTGGTGGTTCTGTATTTCCATAAGCTGAATCCGTTTTCGCCGCGAAAATCAAAGAAGCAGAAGATGCTTACCTGGCAGATGTGGATTAAGGTATTGATTGCGTCTATCCCGGCAGCAGTGGTGGGACTGATTTTTAATGATTATCTGGATGCGATTTTCTATAAACCAGTGCCGGTTGCAATTATGCTGATAGTATACGGTATCTTGTTTATCGTGATTGAAAACCGCAACAAAGGCGTAACCCCGAAGGTGACCAAGATATCACAGCTCACAGTTCAGATGCTGCTTATGATTGGAATTTTCCAGATGCTTGCGTTAATCCCGGGAACTTCACGGTCAGGCGCTACGATTGTGGGAGCATTGATTATTGGTGTGTCTCGCGAGACGGCGGCGGAGTTCACTTTCTTCCTGGCAATTCCGGTGATGTTCGGGGCAAGCTTTTTAAAGCTGGTAAACTTCGGTTTTCATTTTACCGGGGCAGAATTCGGCTTCCTGATGCTGGGATGTGCAGTTTCCTTTGTAGTATCCATTATTGCAATTAAGTTCCTGATGGGATATATAAAGAAACATGACTTTAAAGTGTTCGGCTATTACCGGATCGGTCTTGGAGCATTGATTTTAATTGTAGCAGCCATTAATGCATTATAGACGGGAAGAGATTGTGAAAGAGGCGTTTTGCATAAACATGTAAGACGCCTCTTGTTTTTTGGGGAAAACATGGTAAAATGTGAAAAGAGCTTGTATTTTTATAAATAAAAATACGCTTTGTTATTAAGAAGATGAATGGATGGAGGGAAAATTATGAAAATGAAAAAGGTAGTAAGTCTGGTATTGGCGGCTGTGTGTGCATTATCTCTGGCTGCATGCGGCTCAAAGGAAGATTCGGAAAAAGAAACACTGGTAATGGCAACGAATGCAGAGTTCCCACCTTATGAGTATTATGAAGGCGACGAGGTTGTAGGAATTGACGCAGAGATTGCGGCGGCAATTGCAGAGGAACTTGGCATGGAGCTGAAGATTGAAGATATGGCATTTGATTCTATTATTCCGGCAATTACCAGCGGAAAGGCAGATATGGGAGCCGCAGGTATGACGGTAACTCCGGACCGTGAGGAGAATGTAAACTTTACAGATACCTATGCGCATGCAACACAGGTAATTATCGTAAAAGAGGACAGTACGATTGCAGGACCGGACGATCTGGTTGGAAAGACCGTCGGCGTACAGCTTGGTACTACCGGTGATATTTATGCAGATGATATTGAGGATGCTACAGTAGAGCGCTACAACAAAGGCTTTGAGGCGGTTCAGGCGCTTACCCAGGATAAGATTGATGCGGTAGTTATTGACGGGGAACCGGCAAAGGAATTTGTGAAGGATGCGGAAGGCCTTAAGATTTTGGATGAGGCATTTACAGAAGAGGATTATGCAATTGCAGTGGCAAAGGATAATACAGAACTTCTGGATAAGATTAACGATGCGCTTGCCAGCCTGAAGGAATCCGGAAAGTTAGATGAGATTGTTGCAAAATACATTTCTGCAGATGAAGAATAATTAGGAAAGTAAGGATGTAGAGTATGTTACAGACATTACAGGATAAGTTTTATACGAATTTTATTGCAGATGACAGATGGAGATATATCTGGGATGGTCTTGGCGTTACGCTGCAAGTGACGTTTTTTGCAGTGCTGATTGGTATTGCGCTTGGATTCTTGGTGGCGGTCATCCGTTCTACCTGCGACAAGACCGGAAAGCTTAAGATTCTGGATTTTATCTGCAGGATTTATCTGACGGTAATAAGAGGAACTCCGGTGGTTGTCCAGCTGCTGATTATCTACTTTGTTATTTTTGGAAGCTCCGATATCAGTAAGGTTATTGTGGCAGTTATGGCTTTTGGCCTGAATTCGGGAGCCTATGTGGCAGAGATTTTCCGGTCTGGTATTATGTCTGTTGATAATGGGCAGTTTGAGGCGGGAAGAAGCCTTGGATTCAACTATGTGCAGACGATGGTATATATTGTTATGCCGCAGGCATTTAAGAATGTACTGCCGGCGCTGGGTAATGAGTTTATTGTACTTTTAAAAGAGACGTCTGTTTCCGGCTATATTGCTCTTCAGGATTTAACCAAGGGCGGCGATATCATCAGAAGCCGCACCTATGATGCATTCATGCCTTTGATTGCCGTTGCACTGATTTATCTTGTAATGGTAATGATATTTACGAAGCTTGTAAATATGCTGGAAAGGAGGCTGAGAAATAGTGACCACTAATGGAGAGACATTAATTAAGGTAGAAGAGGTACATAAGATTTTTGGTGAACTTCATGCGTTGGACGGCGTGTCAGAAGAAATCCATAAAGGAGAAGTGGTTGTAATCGTCGGGCCGTCTGGCTCCGGTAAATCCACATTTCTGCGTTCTTTGAACCTCCTGGAGACTCCTTCCAAAGGGCATATTTATTTTGAAGGAACTGACATTACGGACAAGAAGGTAGATATTAATAAACACCGTCAGAAGATGGGAATGGTATTCCAGCATTTTAATCTGTTTCCGCATAAGACGATTCTGCAGAATATTACCCTTGCGCCTGTGAAGCTTAAACTGCAGAGCAAGGAGGAAGCAGAGAAAAAAGGAATGGAGCTTCTCAGACGGGTAGGACTGGAGGAAAAGGCGAATGCTTATCCTTCTCAGTTGTCCGGCGGGCAGAAGCAGAGGATTGCCATTATTCGTTCTCTTGCCATGAATCCGGAAGTGATGCTGTTTGATGAGCCGACGTCTGCTCTCGACCCGGAGATGGTGGGAGAGGTGCTGGATCTGATGAAGCAGCTTGCAAGGGATGGCATGACCATGGTTGTAGTAACCCATGAAATGGGATTTGCGAAAGAGGTTGCCACAAGAGTGATTTTCATGGATGAAGGACGGATAAAGGAGCAGGGAACACCGGAAGAGTTCTTCGATCATCCGAAGGACGAAAGATTAAAAGAATTTTTGTCAAAGATATTATAGAAGTTATGAAATACAGGAATATTAGTCAGGGACGCTTTATAGAGCGTCCCAATCGTTTTATTGCGTATGTGGAAATAAATGGAAGAAAAGAAACGGTCCATGTGAAGAATACCGGGCGCTGTCTTGAACTGCTGGTTCCGGGGGCGAAGGTGTACGTGCAGGAGTCAGAGAATCCGGAGAGAAAGACGAAGTGGGATCTGATTGCTGTGGAGAAGAATGAAAAGCTTATTAATATGGACTCTCAGATTCCCAATCAGACGGTGAAAGAATGGCTGGAAAGCGGGAAGGCGGATTGGTTTCCCGGCTGCAGAATGAAAATCCGTCCAGAATATACTTATGGGAATTCCAGAATTGACTTGTATGTGGAGGCGGAAGAAGGAGAGAAGAACCGTCGGATTCTGATTGAGGTGAAAGGGGTTACGTTGGAAGAAAGAGGAGTGGTTCGGTTCCCTGATGCACCCAGCGAGCGTGCCGTGAAGCATGTAGAAGAACTTGTGCGGGCGGTGAAGGAAGGGTATGAGGCTTATGTATTCTTTGTAATCCAGATGAAGGGAGCCAGGTACTTTACACCGAATATGGATACCCATCCTGCCTTTGGAGAAGCCCTCCGGGGAGCAGCGTCAAGAGGCGTACATATTTTGGCGTATGACTGTGAGGTGACGCCTGACAGTATTACATTGGATGCTTCGGTTCCTGTAGTCTTGGGAGAGCCACTTTTGTTCGAAATAAGAGAACCGCTGATTCGCTGGTATCGGGAGAATAAGCGCGATCTGCCCTGGAGAAAGGCACCGGATGCTTACCGCGTATGGGTGTCGGAGATTATGCTGCAGCAAACCAGGGTAGAAGCAGTTAAACCTTATTATGAAAGATTTCTGAAGGAACTTCCGACGGTGCAGGCACTGGCAGAGGCAGAGGAAGATACTTTACTCAAACTGTGGGAAGGGCTGGGCTATTATAATCGTGTCCGAAATATGCAGAAAGCGGCACAGCAGATTATGATAGATTATCAGGGAAAGTTCCCGGACGCCTATGAAGAGATCCGATCTCTTAAGGGAATTGGAGAATATACGGCAGGGGCAATCAGTGCATTTGCATACGGGCTTCCCAAGCCTGCCGTGGATGGTAACGTACTTCGGGTAGTGTCAAGGGTGCTTTGCAGTGACGAGGATATTATGAAACAGAGCGTCCGCAGGAAGGTAGAAGCGTTGTTAGAAGAAGTGATACCCGAAGATGCTGCCAGTGATTTTAATCAGGGGCTGATAGAGCTTGGCGCTCTGGTCTGCGTGCCAAATGGAGAACCAAAGTGCGGAGAATGTCCTTTGCAGAATTTATGCAGAGCACATGCTGCGGGCAGGGAGCTGGAACTTCCGGTAAAGACGAAGCCAAAAACCAGGCGGATTGTAGAGCGTACCATATTCATTTTCTGGGATGGCGAGACGGTGGCTCTTCGGAAACGCCCGGCGAAAGGACTGCTTGCAGGACTCTATGAATTGCCGGGAATAGACCGGAAGATGACGCAGGACGAAGTGATTGCTTACAGCAAAAAAATCGGGCTTACTCCCGTCCGGGTTGTGCCGGCAGGTGAGGCGAAACATGTTTTCAGCCACGTAGAATGGCATATGACAGGATTTCTTGTGGTGGTGGATGAGCTGGAGAAGGCCTGCCGGGAGGAAATGCTGTTTGTCCGGCCGGAAGAAGTGGAGGAAAAATATCCTGTTCCGTCAGCATTTGAAAAATATGCGGAATATTATAGGTTAAAACTATAAACGGATTGTCTTTATTGCACTTTTTGATTAGAAGATGGAGTGTGCAGGTGGTAGAATAAAGGCAGAAAATATTATGGGAGGAACGAGGATGGAAGTAATAAAAGATTTGCCGGAAGTTTTTGAGGAATTTGCAGAGCAGAGAAAAAAATCATTTCTTGGGGTAAAGCAGTTAAAGGATAAGGGCATCCCGGTAATTGGTTCTTATTGTACTTACTTTCCACAGGAAATCGCAATGGCAATGGGGGCGGCAAGCGTAAGCCTTTGTTCTACGTCTGACGAGACGATACCGGATGCAGAAAGAGATTTGCCCAAGAATCTGTGCCCGCTGATTAAATCCAGCTACGGATTTGCAATTACGGATAAGTGTCCGTTTTTCTATTTTTCAGATCTGGTAGTGGGAGAGACCACCTGTGACGGCAAGAAGAAAATGTATGAATATATGTCGGAGTTTAAGGATGTATATTTGATGGAACTTCCTAACACGCAGGGAGAGGAAGCGTTGAAGCTCTGGAAGAGCGAAATGATTCGTTTTAAAGAGTATTTGGAGAAGAAGTTTGACGTAGAAATTACGGAAGAGAAGCTGCGCGAGGCAATTAAGATTAATAATGAAGGAAGACGTGCACTGAAAGGCCTGTATGAAGTGATGAAGAATGACCCGGCGCCGATTAAAGGGCAGGATCTGTTCAAAGTTCTCTATGGAAGTACTTTTAAATTCGACCGCTCTGCGATTCCGGGTGAGGTAAATGCGCTGGTTGATAAGATTAAGAAGGAATATGCGGAAGGAAAGATGGAAGAAAAGAAGCCGCGAATCCTGGTAACCGGATGTCCGATTGGCGGGGCAACAGAGAAAGTCATCCGGGCTATTGAAGATAACGGCGGTATTGTTGTTACTTATGAGAGCTGTTCCGGGGCAAAATCCATTGACAAATTAGTAGATGAAGATAATCCGGATGTATATGATGCTCTGGCACGCCGGTATCTGAATATCGGCTGTTCTGTGATGACTCCGAATCCGAACCGTCTGGAACTTTTGGGAAGACTGATAGATGAGTACCGCGTTGACGGTGTGGTGGAGATGATTCTTCAAGCCTGTCATACTTATAATGTAGAGTCTCTGGGCATTCGCAGATTTGTCAATGAGAAGAAAGGAAAGCCCTATATCAGTGTGGAGACTGATTATTCTCAGGCAGATATCGGACAATTGAATACAAGGATTGCCGCATTTATTGAGATGCTGTAATTTTTAATATGGAAATAAAAAAGATGGCTGATATCAGTCATCTTTTTATAATTACAGCTAAAAATTAAAGTCTCTCGTTATTCTCGCGCATGAATTTGTATTCTGCGACAGAGCGGTCAAATCCCTGGATGTGTGTGTAGAGCCAGTTGATTACGTTCTCCTGTACCTTCGCAACGAAAGCCGGAGAAGGACCTTCCTCTTCTACAAGCATTTCATGAAGCTCTTCTACGGTCTTCTTAAATTCTTCATGCTGGGCTTTGTGCTTGTCGTAGCCGGGATACTCAATATCCTTCTGAAGTTGTTCTTCTGCGTTGAAATGGTATTCTGTGTAGTCGGACAGGAAGTCCAGAGTCTTGATCGCGACAACCTTGTCGCTGCTCTTCTCACAACTGTCCAGTAAATCATTGATTTTCTGAATCAGTTCCTTATGCTGTGAGTCAATCATCTCGTTTCCTGTCGCTAGATTTTCTGTAAATTCTGCGTACATTATCTCTCCTCCTTAAATGAATCATGTTCTGCTGTGTGCCGGCTGGCGCGCAACCTTCGTGGCTTTCCTGCGCTCCGGCGCATATACAAATGGATAAATGATACCTGCCATAACCAGTGCGGCGAAGACATCTGTCACAGAATGTTGCTTTAGGAACATGGTGGACAGAATAATCAGGCCGGCAAACAGATAAGTAAGGTATTGTATCCATTTTTTCTGTTTTAGCTTATTGCTGTGGGCAACTGCAATGGCAATCCCTGTGGAATTGAATACGTGGATACTCGGCAGTACATTCGTGGGAGTATCGGCAGCGTAGATGAACTGTACCATACGGGTGAAAATATTGTCACGTTCAAATTCGGTTGGGCGAAGTGCAAGTCCGTTAGGGAACACGGTACAGATAATAAGGAAAAAGGTCATGCCGGTTATAAGGAACGCGGCAAGCCTGTAAAAGCCATTCTTATCTGTAAAGAAAAAATATCCCGCGCCTACAGCGATAAACAGGAACCACAATAAATAGGGTACGATAAAATATTCAACGAACGGGATATAATCGTCCAATGGTGAATGGATTAAGTAGTAATCCTGTGTGACATGCTTTTCCAGATACGTAAACCAGGGCATGTAGATTAACGCATATAAAAATACCCAGGCATGACGGTATTTTTTTATAAATTTCCTTACTTTCATTATTTATACACCCTTTTTATATTCTCTATATATCATACATCTGGTTTCATTGGGATTATAACACGAAAAATCTTTATCAACAAGGTGATTCATAGTTTCTTAATATAAATTCCTACTTTTTTCAAAAATTTGTATATCGTAATATTTTCGTCCGATTTCTAAGTCTTCCTCGGTACGCAGAGTCCACACGGCAACAGGAACCTTAAAAAGGCTGCGGCATATGGATACACTTATGGCAGGCAGGTCCGAAAGCTTATAAGAAATGAAATCCGGGCGTCCCAGTATGTTGGAAAGCAGATGTTTTATCAGAAAGCACAGGACATAATTTTCACCCGTATTTTTGGCGGTCAAATTAGAAGAAAGCTGGCCGCGCAGCACTTGGGGCGCATGATTTTTAAACCAGCGAAGCCCCATCGTGTTGAAGGACTGGATGAGGAAGGCACCTTCATAGTTTTCCAGAAGCCGCAGGGTCTCCGGACAAATGTCCAGGGATTTGGATGGGATTTTTAATTCAATCAGCAGAGGGACGCGGCCATGAACCAGTTTTAATACATCGTCAAATAGAGGGATTTTTTCTGTGGTATTTAAAAGATGGAAGTTCAGAAGCTCATCATAAGTATATGCTTCAATCCGGCCTTTTACGCCGCAGATTCGCTCTAAAGTGTCATCGTGAAAGACTACAAGCCGGCGATCTTTGGTTAAATGGAGATCTAGTTCAATTCCATAGCCATGGGCAAGTGCTGCCCGGAATGCGGGTATGGAATTCTCCGGGATTTGTTTTTCTGCGCAATGGAAGCCGCGGTGTGCGAACTGCGTGTGGAGGAAAGGAAGCATCTCGCTTCTTTTCGATAGCCTCGGCATAAGGGCAAAAATGTAGAATAAGAGTATAAAAGCAAGTAGTATCAGTAACATATCTGACATCCTTTCTGTGGCATGATTTAGCCCGCGATAATCCGTATTTTTTTGTTGGTCAGTGCCGCGCTGATATGTTTTTGTAAAAATGCGGGTTCGCCGTCTGTATGTACAGCCAGCGCCTTTTCACTGTCAATGGAGACCTCCTTGCATCGGTAAAGATACACGCCTTTGAAATGTACGTGGAATCCGCTGAAGGCTGTGGGAAGAAGCAGAAGTACTTTCAGTTTAGAAATGCCTGCCACAACAATGACATCCAGTAGATTGTCACAGGGATCTGCCTTTGGACAGAATTTACAGCCGCCGCCCTCAAAGGGATGATTCATTGCGGTAGCAAAAAGTGCATTTTCAAAAGTAAGCGTTTTTTCCTGATCCAATGTAACGGTCATCTTCCCGGGCGATGCCAGCATAAGCTGGCGGAATGCGATTCCTACATAGGTTAGCCGCCCAAGCTTTAACTTGTTCAGGAAGAATTTTAATTTGGAAATGACGGCTTCATGGCAGATGGCGGCGTCAAAGCCGATGCCTGTGCTGACGGCGAAGCTCCGGGTTCTTCCCGGATATTTTAGGATGCCCACATTCATGGAGCAGATTTTCTCCGGTTTTAAAATGATTTCCAGTGTCTGCAGCGGATCTTTGGGAAAGTGGAAATAGCGGGCGAAGTCGTTGCTGGAACCGATGGGGATGTAGCCTAAAGTAATTTGTTCATAGTCAGGAATGCCGTTTATTACTTCATTGACGGTTCCGTCGCCGCCCAGAACGATTAGTGTGTGCCGTTCGGTGTCGGCGGCGATATCCTGCGCGATTTGGGAAGCGTGGCGCTGGTATTTGGTAAAATACACGTCATAGGAAATATTTCTTGCTTTCAGTACGGCTTCTATCTCGCTCCAGACGGTATATCCAAGTCCGGAGCGGGCATTAGGATTGACGATAAATGTATAATGCATAGGGATTCTCCTCTGTGGTTTTATTTTAAAAGTGCACGGTCCTTGCCGATGCCAAAATGGTCGGTTTTTAATATGCTATAGGCATTTTCATAATCGCCGTTTCGCATATATTGGATCATCTTTTTTAGATTCTCGTTTGTTTTGGCAACTGCCATTCCGTTTTTTACAGAATATAAACCGATGCGAATCAGCTCAGACAGATTGTTTTCATAAATTTTATTGATGCGGTTATTTTCAAAAATGCTGATAATTTCCATATGCATGGCGGTATCGGCAATTTCCCATTGGTAAATATCATTTGCCGCTGCGCACATGCGGACGACCCTTTCCTCTATCCGGTAGGAATATTCATCGTATTTGCCGGAAGTGAAGATTAGCTTAAAAGCTTCGCCCTCCAGCAATTCCCGAAGTTGGTAGATTTCGTGAATGTCTTTGTCGGTGATTTCGCTTACCGTCATAGAACGGTAGTAATCGGTGGTAATCAGCCCTTCCACCTGCAGCCGGTGGATGGCGGAGCGGATGGGGCTTCGGCTCATACCCAGCTCGTCGGTCAGTCTGGCTTCCGTCAGCGGCATTCCGGGCGGCCAGGTCAGATTCAGGATGTTCTCTTTTATTTTCTCATATGCCTGGTCGGCAAGAGAAGTAGATTTATCAGTCATAAAAATCTCCTTTGATGTATACGAAAAAATGTTTTGTATACAAATTATAACGCATTTACAGCGCTGCTGCAATAAAAAGCGATTGACATTTCTAATATAGGATGCTATGATAGGCAAAAGAATGAATTGTATACAATATTTAAAAATGTATACAAAAGACCGCGAAGGAGGATATGTAGATGAAATTAGGGTTTATCGGAACAGGGAATATGGCGACGGCTATGATGGGCGGCATTATTAAAAATCAGATTGTGCCGGCAGAAGAAATTATCGGGGCAGATTTATCCGCACCGGGAAGAGAGAAGGCAAAGGCTAATCTTGGTATCCATGTTACAGAGAAGAATACAGATGTTGTGGAGAAGGCAGAGGTTATCGTGTTGTCCGTGAAGCCGCAGTTCTATGAAGATGTTATCTGTGAAATTCGGGATGGAATCACGGAGAATCAGATGATTATTACCATTGCGCCGGGTAAGACACTGGCATGGCTGGAAGAGAAGTTCGGCAAGCCGGTGAAGATAGTCCGTACAATGCCGAATACTCCCGCGATGGTAGGAGAAGGAATGACGGCGGCATGCCGCAACACCTATGTGACGGAGGAAGACATGGATCGTGCAGTTGCATTGCTGAAAGGCTTCGGCCGCGTGGAGATCGTGCCGGAACGGCTGATGGACGCAGTGGTATCCACAAGCGGAAGCTCCCCGGCATATGTATTTATGCTCATTGAGGCCATGGGAGACGCCGCAGTGTCCGGCGGTATGCCCAGACAGCAGGCATACCAATTCGCAGCGCAGGCAGTGTTGGGAAGCGCAAAGATGGTTCTGGAGACAGGCAAGCATCCGGGCGAACTGAAAGACATGGTATGCTCTCCGGCAGGGACAACCATTGAGGCGGTTCGTGTGCTGGAAGAGCGAGGGTTCAAAAGCGCAGTGTTTGAAGCTATGAAAGTTTGCGAAGAAATGTCAAGAAATATGTAGATTTTGTGTTTTGGGACGTAGGAAAGTGACACTTTCCTACGTCCCAAATTGTATTTTGTAGTGTACCTAAATTGCATTTGTCATGTCTGCGTGTTACAATACCAGAGAGCGTATGTATCCGCTTGGTTAAAAATGTGAATAAAAGTGAGGTATAATAGTATGGCAAATCCAATTGTTACGATTGAAATGGAGAATGGAGATATCATGAAAGCAGAGTTGTATCCGGAGACAGCGCCGAATACGGTGAATAATTTTATTTCTCTTGTGAAGAAAGGATATTATGACGGGCTGATTTTCCACCGTGTTATCAATGGATTTATGATTCAGGGCGGCTGCCCGCAGGGAACCGGGACGGGCGGACCGGGATATACGATTAAAGGTGAATTTATGCAGAATGGTTTTGTTAATGAGCTGAAGCATACAGAGGGTGTACTTTCTATGGCGCGGGCTATGCATCCGGATTCTGCAGGGAGCCAGTTTTTTATTATGCATAAGACGTCTCCCCATCTTGACGGGGCTTACGCTGCGTTCGGCAAGGTGACGGAAGGTATGGACGTGGTAAATAAAATTGCGGAAACGGATACGGATTACAGTGATCGGCCGCTGAAAGTGCAGAAGATGGCTAAGGTAACTGTTGATACGATGGGCGTAGATTATCCGGAACCGGAGAAGGCATAAGAACATGAGCAGAATGGTCAGGACAGAAAACCTGGTTTTTGAATATGAGAAACGGGATGAGGAAGGTAATGTCATCGGCAAGTCCCGCGCGATCGATGAAGTGAATATTGACGTGGAGGAAGGGCAGTTCATTGCCATTCTGGGTCATAATGGTTCGGGCAAGTCTACATTTGCTAAGCATTTGAATGCAATTCTTGTTCCTACGGAAGGCTCTATCTGGGTGAATGGCAGAGACACCAGGAAGCCGGAAGAGCTTTGGAATGTCCGGCAGTCGGCGGGAATGGTGTTCCAGAATCCGGATAACCAGATTATCGGAACGGTAGTAGAAGAGGACGTGGGCTTCGGTCCGGAGAATCTTGGCGTGCCCACGAATGAAATCTGGGAACGGGTGGAGGAAAGCCTAAAGGCGGTAGGAATGATTGAATACCGTCACCATTCTCCCAATAAATTATCCGGCGGCCAGAAGCAGCGTGTGGCGATTGCGGGAGTCATTGCCATGCGTCCGAAATGTATCGTGCTGGATGAGCCTACTGCCATGCTGGATCCCAATGGGCGCAGGGAGGTTCTGCGTACGGTGGAAGAGCTGCGCAGGCAGGAGAAGGTTACGGTTATTTTGATTACCCATTATATGGAAGAGGTCATCGATGCGGATAAGGTCTTCGTTATGGATCATGGGCATGTGGTAATGGAAGGGACGCCGCGGGAAATATTTTCCCAGGTGGACACACTGAAAAGCTACCGGCTGGATGTCCCTCAGGTGACTATCCTGGCAGATGAACTACAAAAGAGGGGGATTCCTGTTCCGGCAGGAATTTTAAGAAAAGAAGAGTTGGTGGAGGCGTTATGTCGATTAAAATAGAACATCTGAATTACGTATACAGTGCAGGGACAGCTTATGAAAAACAGGCGCTCCACGATATTTGCCTGGAGATACCTGACGGAGAATTTGTAGGGATTATCGGTCATACCGGCTCCGGGAAGTCTACGCTGATCCAGCATCTGAACGGACTGATTAAGGCAACTGACGGCGCGATTTATTATCAGGGTGAAAATATATATAGTGAAGGCTATGATATGAGAAAGCTCCGCTTCCAGGTGGGACTGGTGTTCCAATATCCGGAACATCAGCTTTTTGAGGTGGATGTACTGACGGATGTGTGTTTTGGACCGAAAAATCAAGGGCTTTCGCCGGAGGAATGTAAAGAGCGGGCTTTGGAGGCACTCAAATTAGTAGGACTGAAGGAAAAATATTATAAGGCTTCTCCATTTGAGTTGTCTGGCGGCCAGAAACGGCGGGCGGCGATTGCGGGAGTTCTTGCCATGCGTCCTAAGGTTCTGGTGTTGGACGAACCCACAGCAGGGCTTGACCCCAAAGGCAGAGATGAGATTCTTGAACAGATAGCCAGCCTGCATAAGGAGACGGGCATGACAGTTATTTTGGTATCCCATAGCATGGAAGATATTGCCAGATATGCGGACAGGATTATTGTGATGAACAAGGGGAAGGTTATGTATAACGACACGCCGAAAAATGTGTTCCGGCATTACCAGGAACTTGAGAAAGTAGGGCTGGCTGCTCCACAGGTAACTTATATTATGCATGAGCTTAAGGAACAGGGGCTGGATGTGGATGTAACCGCAACTACTGTGGAAGAAGCGGCGGATGAGATTATAGGAGCATTGGGAAGATGATTCGAGACATTACAATAGGACAGTATTATCCGGCAAAGAGTGTACTTCATCGTCTGGATCCAAGAGTGAAGCTTACCTGCACTTTGCTGTATTTGATATCTTTATTTTTATTTAAGAGCATACCGGGATATATCGTAGCTACTGTATTTCTGGCTGTAGTCATCCGGCTGTCGAAGGTTCCGTTCAAATATATTATGCGGGGCATGAAGCCGGTAATCATGATTCTTTTGATTACAGTTATCTTTAACCTGTTTTTGACAAAAGAAGGAGAAGTTCTTTTGAAAGTATGGGTCTTTACGATTACTGCGGGAGGACTCCGGACAGCGGTTTTCATGGCAATCCGTCTGGTTTACCTGATTACCGGTTCCTCGCTGATGACATTTACTACGACACCCAATGAGCTGACAGACGGCATAGAGAGTCTTCTCCATCCGCTGAATAAAGTACATGTCCCGGTACATGAGATTGCAATGATGATGTCTATTGCCCTGCGGTTTATCCCGATTCTTCTGGAGGAGACAGATAAGATTATGAAGGCACAGATTGCCAGAGGCGCCGATTTGGAGAGTGGTAATATGATTCAGAAGGCAAAGAATATGATTCCGATTCTGGTGCCGCTTTTTGTCTCGGCATTCCGGCGGGCGAATGACCTTGCGATGGCAATGGAAGCCAGATGTTATCACGGCGGTGAGGGCAGAACCAAGATGAAGCCGCTGCGCTATGCCCGCAGAGACTATCTGGCGTATGGGATTGTTATTTTCTATATGATTGCTGTAGTGGTGATTGGGAGATGCGTGCCGTTTCATATCTGGATTTTTTAGGGTGTGAAATGGCTGTTTGGGAGGACGTGAAAAAATGGTGCATATGAGGCGTATTCGGCTTACGGTAGCATATGACGGGACAGATTACTGTGGCTGGCAGGTGCAGCCCAACGGAATTACGGTTGAAGAAGTGCTGAACAAGGCAGTCAGCAAACTGACGGGAGAGGATATCCATGTAATCGGGGCAAGCCGTACGGACTCCGGCGTGCATGCATTGGGAAATGTGGCAGTATTCGATACCCGGTCGTCGATTCCGCCGGAGCGGATGGCTTATGCGCTGAATCAGCGGCTGCCGGAGGATATTGTAATTGTGAAATCGGAAGAAGTGCCTGCAGAGTGGCACCCCAGATACCGGGATGATATTACGAAGACTTATGAGTACCACATTTACAATGCCAGAGTACCGGATCCGTTAAAACGGAGAACCTGTGCTTTTGTTTCTTTTCCTATGGATATAGAGAAGATGCGGGCGGGAGCAGCATATCTTGTGGGAGAACATGATTTTGTAAGCTTCTGCAATGTGCGGACCAATGTGGAAGATACGGTGCGTACGGTGAACCGGATTGCTATCTGGCAGGATGGAGCGGAAATCGTGATGGAGATTGAAGGGAATGGATTCCTCTATAATATGGTCCGGATTATTGCCGGAACCTTGATTCGTGTGGGAAGAGGATTCTATGAACCGGAGAAGGTAAAGGAGATACTGGAGACGAAAAAACGCACAGAGGCAGGAATCACAGCTCCGCCCCAGGGGCTGGTTCTAAAGGAGATTCGTTATGGAGAATAAACATACAGGGATTTATTTTGATAATGGGAGTACTTCTTATCCAAAAGCGCCGAAAGTAGCGGATGCCGTAGCGCATCTGCTAAGTAGCGGCGCTTTTAATATTAATCGGGGAAGCTATGAGGGAGCTTACGAAGTGGCAGGAATGGTTCTGGACACCCGGGAAAAATTAGCAGAGCTTTTTCATGCAGAGACGTCCAAGCAGGTGGTGTTCACGCCCGGTATTACCCATTCGTTGAATTATTTTATCAAAGGATTTTTAAAGCCCGGCGATCACGTGATCGTAACCGGCATGGAGCATAATGCGGTGATGCGTCCACTGTTTCAGATGGAGCGGTTGGGAATCTGCTATGATATGGCAAGGACGGACCGGGAAGGAATGGTGTGCCCGGAGGACGTGGAAAGTCTGATAAGACAGGAGACAAAGGCAGTGATCGTAGTTCATGCCTCTAACGTATGTGGAACGATTGTGCCTATAGAGGAAATTGGAAATATTTGTGAGAAGCACAGTATTTTCTTTGCCGTAGATACGGCACAGAGCGCGGGAACGATTCCGGTGGATATGCAGGGAGCGCACATAGATTTCCTGGCATTTACCGGACATAAAGGGCTGCTTGGTCCTCAGGGAATTGGCGGCTTTCTTATTTCAGAGCGGTTAAATGCAGCAATGGAACCGCTGATCGCGGGAGGAACGGGAAGTCAGTCAGACAGGCTGGAGATGCCGGATTCCTTGCCGGATAAGTTTGAGAGCGGGACATTAAATCTTCCTGGGATTGCCGGATTGCATGCGGCTCTTTCGTATTTAGAAGAGGTAGGCGTGGAGCGGCTGTATCGGAAGAAAATGGATCTGACGGCGTATTTTCTTGAGCAGGTGAAGGAGTTTTCCGGTATTCAGATTGTGGGCAGGCAAGACCTTGCCCATCGTGTGGCAGTGGTGTCGCTGGATTTTAGAAGGCAGGATAACGCGATGATTGCCTTTGAGCTGGAGCAGCAGTACGGAATCATGACAAGGGTAGGACTGCACTGCGCTCCTATGGCTCACAGAAGTCTGGGGACATATCCCCGGGGGACGGTTCGCTTTGCTTTCGGTAGTGCCAATAAGAAGGAAGAAATAGATATCTGCATCCAGGCGTTCAAAGAGCTGGGAATACGATAGAAAAAGTCAATAAATAAAAAGCGTTTATCAGAAAAGACAATTACACATCTGTCCGGAATGCATTGTCTGCCTCGTATAAAAATGTTACGATGAATACATAAAAATACTGTACGAGGAGGAAATAAAAAATGGCAGATTATCGTAAAATGTGGGAAGACCTGGGGATGGATGTGGAGACGCATGATCAGTTATGCGAGGTACTTCCACAGGCATTTGGGGATGTCTATTTGTCACAGGAAAACCGTCCGGAGTCTATGGATTATTATAATTTCGTGGTTGCGGAAATCCACGGTGTGCGTCCGGCGGAGCTGATTGAGCATCAGAAAAAGGGCGGAAAGGTATTCGGAACTTTCTGCGTATATGTACCGGATGAGATTGTATTTGCAGCAGATGCCATTGCAACAGGGCTTTGCGGCGGATCCCAGTTCTGGGTGCCGGGCGGTGAAAAAGTACTTCCTACCAATGTCTGTCCGCTGATTAAGGCTTCCGTAGGGGCGAGGCTTGACCGTACTTGCCCGTTCTTTAGAATTGCGGATATGTATGTAGGAGAGACAACCTGCGACGGTAAGAAAAAGGCGTGGGAGATTCTTGCAGAGGATGTTCCGGTTCATGTTATGAATCTTCCGCAGATGAAACGGGCGAAGGACGTAACAGCCTGGGCAGAAGAAATCACAGACTTCAAGAAGGTAGTGGAAGACTTTACCGGAAACGAAGTTACCGCAGAGAAGCTTGGCGCAAGCATCCGGTTAATCAATGATAAGAGAAGGGCGCTGGCAAGGCTTTATGATTTAAGAAAGAATGAGAAGCTTCCGATTAGTGGAAAAGACGTGCTGCTTATTTCTCAGATTGCGTTCTATGACGATCCGGCAAGATTTACCCAGATGACGAATAAACTCTGCGATGAACTGGATCAGAGGGTGGCTGACGGTGTGAGTGTATTTGCTGAGGGAACGAAGCGAATCATGCTGACCGGTACGCCGCTTGCTATTCCGAACTGGAAGATCCACAATCTGGTGGAAACCAGCGGCGGCGCAGTTGTATGCGAAGAGATGTGTACGGGAACCCGGTATTTTGAGAGGCTTGTGGATGAGACGAAGACAACGGTGGATGAGCAGATCCAGGCACTTTCTGAGCGTTATATGGGAATTAACTGCGCGTGCTTCACACCGAATACGGCAAGAATTGATGATATTATCCGTCTGGCAAAGGAATACAAAGTGGATGGTATCATTGACGTGAATCTGAAATTCTGCAGCCTCTATGATGTGGAAGGATATTCTGTAGAGAAAGCTCTGCAGGAGGCGGGAATTCCGGTACTTGGAATCGAGACCGATTATGTGGACAGCGATGCACAGCAGCTCCGTACAAGAATCAGCGCATTTATTGAAATGCTGAATGCATAGAGATATGAAAGAAGTACAATATTATGTGCTGTTTCCCAATCATGATAATGGTATGCGTTTACATAGGGAATTAAAGACTCTGGGGGTTAAGGCTGTTATTGCGCCGACCCCCAGAGCTGCCAGTAAATGCTGTGGGATTTCACTTCTGATAAAGGAAGAGGATGTGGAAACGGTCAGGCAGTGTGTCCGGGAGCATGGGATAGAGATTTTGGATATTACGGCAATTGAAAAGGATGTAAATCCCAACCGCGACCGTTATTGTTAGAAAAGGAGATTCGTGCAGATGAATTATGTGGGAATAGATATCGGTTCTACCGCATCAAAGGTGGTGGCAAGAGGGGAGAAGGAACTTCATTTTGTGCTGCCTACCGGGTGGAGCAGCAAAGAGACAACTATGACAATTAAAGAAAGGCTTTTGACAGAAGGGATAGATGTTCTTTCTGACGAAACCAAGGTAGCAGCTACCGGATATGGACGTATTGCTGTAGATTTTGCTGATTACGTCATTACAGAGATTACCTGCCACGCCAGAGGCGGCAGGGAGCTTGGCGGGGACAATCTTGCTATCATCGACGTGGGCGGACAGGATACGAAGATTATACTGGTGGCACGCGGCATGGTACAGGATTTCCTGATGAATGATAAATGTTCGGCCGGTACAGGAAAATTTCTGGAGATTATGGCAAACCGCCTGGGAATTACCTTGCAGGAGCTATTTGATATGGCAGACCAGGGAACGGTTCTTCCGATAAGCTCCCTCTGTACGGTATTTGCTGAATCTGAAGTTATCAATTATATCGGAGAAGGCAGGAAACGGGAGGATATAGCTGCCGGAGTGGTAGATTCCGTAGCGGCGAAGGTGGCACAGCTTAGCCAGCGCAAGAGCCTGCCGGACAAGGTAATCCTGACAGGAGGGCTAAGCCACAGTGAATACTTTACAAAAGCGCTTTCAGAGAAAGTGGGGAAGACAGTAGAGCCGACAGCGTTCGGAAGATATGCAGGCGCGCTGGGAGCCGCCATATTAGCAGAAGAGAAGTCAAGGTAAAATTGACTTCTCTTTTTGATATAGAGTTACTATTCACAGCCGATTTGAAATCCCATATGGATTCGTCGTGCTTGCACGTAAGAAGATATATGGGATTCCAAATCAGGACTGCGGATCAGTCACCCCACCTGCATAAGCAGTCTTAGTTCCGTTAGGAGCGGGACTGGAGCATCGAAGATGCGACGAGTGCGCATGTCGGTGGGGTGTGAATGGTAACAATATAGAAGGGAAAAGAGTGAAAATTCAAAAAATAAAGTGATATAAAAGGAAAAGTGTGATATTATAAAGGTGTAGAATATATTATCTAGTCAGGAGGGATGTAAATGAGAGGCAAAATGAAGAGAATAATCTCAACAGTCCTGCTGTGCACACTCTTGGTAAGTGTTTTCTGCGTAAATGCATTGGCAGCGGACAATGAGAAAATCGCCCCGGAGATTTCTGGAATCCTGCGAGCAGATTCTTCTCGGAAAAGATGAGGGGAAGAAGCTTCATCCCCAGGGGCAGACCACAAGGGCGGAGTGTGCTGCGATTATACAGCGTTTTACAGAAAAATATAAGTAAATCAGTAGGAGGATTTGGTATGGAAGCTTTGTTGAGAGTGGTTCCCATCTTTGGGGCGCTGGCATTGCTTTTCGCCGCTTACCTGGCGGCGAAGGTGAGCCGGCAGGATGCGGGAACTGAAAGAATGAAGGAGATTGCAGAAGCAATCAGCGATGGCGCCAGAGCATTCCTGACAGCAGAGTACAGAATTTTGATTTTTTTTGTCATTGTGCTGTTTGTGCTGATTGGTGTCGGGATCGGTAACTGGGTAACGGCAGTATGTTTTGTGGTGGGAGCTTTGTTTTCTACGTTGGCAGGTTATGTGGGAATGAGCGTTGCCACGAAAGCGAATGTGCGCACGGCAAATGCAGCGAGAGAGAGCGGGATGAACCGGGCGCTGTCGGTCGCATTTTCCGGTGGGGCTGTAATGGGAATGTGCGTGGCAGGATTGGGTGTGCTTGGGGTAAGTGCCATCTATATCATAACCGGGAATGTGGATGTACTTTCCGGATTCAGTCTGGGGGCTTCTTCCATTGCATTATTTGCGCGTGTAGGCGGAGGCATTTATACGAAAGCTGCTGATGTGGGAGCTGACCTGGTGGGGAAGGTAGAAGCGGGGATTCCGGAGGACGACCCCAGAAACCCGGCGGTAATTGCAGATAACGTGGGTGACAACGTGGGGGATGTTGCCGGAATGGGAGCAGACCTTTTTGAGTCTTATGTGGGAGCGTTAATTTCTGCGCTGACATTGGGAATCGTGTATTATAAAGCAGAAGGGGCCGTCTATCCGCTTATAATAGCCGGATTGGGGCTTATAGCATCCATTCTCGGAACCTTTTTTGTAAAAGGAGATGAAAATTCCAATCCCCACAAAGCGTTGAAAATGGGATCTTATGTGTCCAGTGTTCTGGTGGTAGCGGTAGCAGTTATTTTCAGCCGGTATCTGTTCCATAATTTTCATGCGGCAATTGCAGTTGTTGCAGGCCTTGCAGTAGGGCTTCTGATCGGCATCATAACAGAAATATATACTTCCGGAGATTATAAGCCGGTGAAGGAAATTGCAGAACAGTCCGAGACGGGGACGGCAACAACCATTATCAGTGGAATTGCTGTGGGAATGAAATCAACGGCAATTCCCATTCTGCTGATTTGTGCCGGTATTTTCGTAGCATATCAGTTCTGCGGGCTGTACGGTATTGCATTGGCTGCGGTGGGGATGCTCTCTACAACAGCGATTACGGTAGCTGTGGACGCCTATGGACCGATTGCAGATAATGCAGGCGGCATTGCAGAGATGTCAGGCCTGGATCCGGAAGTGCGTAAGATTACAGATAAACTGGATGCAGTGGGAAATACCACGGCGGCGATGGGAAAGGGATTTGCCATCGGTTCGGCGGCGCTGACAGCGCTTGCGTTATTCGTATCCTATGCGGAAGCGGTGAATTTAAAGACCATTGATATTCTGAATAGCCGGGTGATTATTGGGTTATTTATTGGCGGTATGCTTCCGTTCTTGTTCTCTGCTATGACGATGGAATCCGTGTCTAAGGCGGCATATCAGATGATAGAAGAGGTCAGACGGCAATTTAAGACCATGCCGGGAATCATGAAGGGGACGCAGAAGCCGGATTACAAGTCCTGCGTTGCTATTTCTACGACGGCAGCCCTGAAAGAAATGCTGGTTCCGGGGATTATGGCAGTTCTGTCACCTCTGGCAGTGGGGATTCTTCTTGGACCGGAGGCACTGGGAGGATTGCTTGCAGGAGCTTTGGTAACTGGTGTTATGATGGCAATTTTTATGTCTAACGCAGGCGGCGCATGGGATAATGCCAAGAAATATATTGAGGACGGACACCACAGAGGAAAGGGAAGTGAAGCACATAAAGCGGCGGTCGTGGGAGATACCGTAGGCGATCCCTTCAAGGATACGTCGGGACCATCCATTAATATCCTGATTAAATTAATGACGATAGTGTCGCTGGTATTCGCACCATTGTTTTTGTCTGTCGGGGGAATCTTGTAGGAACGGAATAAAGAATGAAGAAGTCTTAGGAGAGACTGGCACTTGTATAAGTCACAGTTTCTCCTAAATTTTTGTGAAGTCAGGGTTGGATTATGAAAGGAATGTCTTGACATATATAGATGTCCGATATATTATATAGTTAGCCGATATACATAGGCAGACTATATAAAGGAGGGAAACAAGATGGCAATTGACAAAAGTCTGGTATCCGGGAGCATGGTGATGCTGGTACTGAAACTTCTGGAAGAGAAAGATATGTATGGATATGAAATGATAGTAGCATTAAGGGAAAAGTCAGACAATGTATTTGAACTGAAGGCGGGAACCTTATATCCCTTGCTTCACGCGCAGGAAGAAAAAGGATTTGTCCAATCCTATGAGCAGGAGGTTCTTGGAAAAACAAGGAAATATTATAGCCTCACCAAAGAAGGAAAGAAACAATTAAAAGCAAAGACGGAGGAATGGAAGGAATATTCTCGGGCAGTGACGAATGTGTTGGGAGGTGCAGGGCTTGCGTATGTATAATTATCTGAACATTGTGTCAGAACAGATGCGTTGTAAAAGGGCAAGACCGGCAGTGTTAAAAGAACTGAAAGACCATATCGAAGACCAGAAGGACGATTATATGACGGCCGGAATGACGGCACAGGAAGCGGAAGAAGAGGCAGTACGCCAGATGGGAGATCCGGTAGAAGTAGGGGTAAGCTTAGACAGGCTTCACAGACCGAAGATGGAGTGGAAGCTTTTGAGTTATATTTTTCTCCTGAGCATCCTGGGAATGGTACTACAGATTTTTGTACATAGGAATGCCGGGGCGCTGCTGGAGACAGACACAATGAATCCGGTTATAAGACAGAGCTTTTGGATGGCAGTTGGAATCTTTGTTATGTTTCTGATCTGTTATCTGGATTATTCACGTATTGGACAGTATGCAAGAGAAATCTGGGGGCTGCTGCTGGCAGGTATTCTGCTGTATTATCATTTCGGTGTCCAAATAAATGGCGGATATCTAAAGGTGAATCTATTTGCTTACGCATTTATCCCGGTCTATGCGGGCATCCTGTGGAACTATCGGATGCAGGGATGGAGAGGGCTGGTAAAATCTATGGTTTTTCTTGCAATATCGGTGTTAGCGGTTTTAAGAGCGCCTGCAATTGTTCCGGCATTTATCCTTATGCTGATAGGGCTACTGCTTTTGAATATGGCAGTTTATAAGAAATGGTTCGGAGCAGAGAGAAAACGGTATTTTCTGCTTATATGGGGAAGCGTAGCGGCAATTTCTATCGTACTTTTTTTGATGCTTCTGCACGCAGGCTG
Organism: Clostridiaceae bacterium; assembly: GCA_902362865.1. Lineage (GTDB taxonomy): Bacteria > Bacillota > Clostridia > Lachnospirales > Lachnospiraceae > Claveliimonas > Claveliimonas acetigenes. The sequence continues at coordinate 25,244 of CABIYE010000003.1, read as the reverse complement.
GTTTTCAGCAATGCCGCTTTATCAGATGGAACGCATTCAGGGAATCTTTCATCCAATGGAAAATGGATATTATCAGATGAGTGCGGAAGTGATTGGTGATGGAGCGGAAGCGTTTAAGAGCGGTACCAAGATAGAAACTTCTGTATGGGCGACTGATGTCCGGGGAGATTTCTTATGGCTGTGCATATTCCGGTATCTGGGAAAGGGCGCGGGGATTATCTGCACAATATTGGTGGCGGGATTATTGGTTTATCTTTGCAGAATTGTTTTCCGGCAGAAAAACAGGCTGGGGAACATGATGGGAATAGGCTGTACATTCCTGATTGTACTGCAGGTAATTCTGTATGTGGGAATGAACTTTGGATGCGTACCGCCAACCAATGTTTTTATGCCGTTTTTATCTTTTGGCGGTACTAATCTTTTGATTATTTATGTTTATATGGGGTTGATACTTAGTATTTGTTATAATAGCAATGTGGTGAAAAATTAGGGGGAGCCAAATGGGAAGGTTCCCTCTGGAAAGCCTATAGACTCTATGTTTTTGCGTTCAAGCCGCACGTCCACTTTCTAAACTGGGAAGATACCAACGACGCTTTTTCTGCCTGTTCGCGCTTTGTTTCCTGCTTGCATTTCGGACGGTAAAGAGGAAAATTGTTCATCTCTGTATTTTGCCTTATTTCGCAATTTGACAAGTAATAATTTTGTCCCCCAAAGAATTACAGCAACGATTGCAAGAAATACACATTGCAGGACGTCTGTCTTTTTCCAACGGTTAGGAAGATTTGGTTCTCTAACAAGTGGACGACCAAAAGATACGGCAGATATTTTTGTTTCGGACAATGCTTTCTCAACCATATCGGGTGTACGATACCCGCAAACGCTTATAATAGGAATGGCTACTTGACAAGCAAGTTGAGAAGCATACTTTAAAAAAGGAGCTTGATTATCATTGCGAACAACCGGGGTAAACGACGCGGAAGAATTGTCCATTACCATTCCGGAGGACACCTCAATAAAATTTATTCCACGCTTTTCAAGCTCCTTGCAGACAAAAATAGATTCTTCCGGTTTGATAGAATTTTCATTCAAATCACTAAATGGAAATTTTACTCCTATGATAAAGTCATCTCCGACGGCTCGTCTAATTGCGTCATACACTTCAAATAAAATTCTGGCGCGATTTTCAATTTTCCCTCCATATTCATCTGTACGATAATTCGTAGAAGGCGAAAGGAAAGAGTTTATTAAGTAACCATGTGCCCCATGAATTTGTACTCCATCAACTCCGGCTTCTTTACATCTCAATGCAGAATTGGCAAAATCTACAGCAACTTTATGTAATTCGTCTTTTGTTGCTTCATGATAAATGCAGTTTTCGGAAACTTTTTTTTTCGCATACGGCAAATTTGTCATAACCCTCTGCGGTACTTGTCTTTCCTCCACAGTGCTGCAACTGAACAATAATCTTTCCACCTTTTTCGTGTACTGTATTGGCAATATTGCTCATGTCAACGACATAATTGTCATATTCGGTATTGACCATAATCGGGGCAACAGAACCAGATGCACTTACCGCGTGCATTCCTGTAATAATCAGACCAGATCCGCCGTCTGCAAGTGCTAAGTAACGCTCTTTGATTTTTTCGGTGATTTTTCCATTATCTGCACCATATTCAAACATGGCACTTGCTACAAGGCGATTAGAAACTTGAATGTTTTTTAAATGGAAAGGTGTGTACATAATTGTTGACATATAAAATCCTCCTTGAATATTGTATATACAACAAAAATGCTCTTTTATGTACGATAAAATAAAAGATACTTGAAAAAATTATAAATCTTGTAAAAGTATTAAGGTATTTTCAAATGCAGATAACTGTTCTTTGCCCAATTTTGCTTCAAATTGGTGTTGCGCACTTTCCCATAAGTTAGCAGCTTCCTTGCATACAGAAATACCTTTTTCAGTAAGTTCCAATACGCTATCTCTCGCACCTGCAACTTTATTGTCTTTTATATAACCAGCTTGAATAAGGGGTTTTAAACTCCTCGTAAGAGTAGAACGGTCAAGTAAAGTAGCTTCCGATAATATTCTAACATTGCAACCACTGTGTTCGGATATAGCATTAAGCAAAGAGTACTGTCTTACCGTTATGCCACATGGCGCAAGAATATTATCGTAGAATCGTATTACATTTTCTGCACTTCTTCTCATTTTTAAACAATGGCATACAGTGTTATCTACTCGTTTGCTCATTAGTCAATCCACCTCCATCTGTTGTATATACAACATATCAAAAAAAAGAACGTCTGTCAACCCTTATTCATTAAACCATACATGATAGGAATTATTTTGGCTAATAATAAGAACTGTGTAGATATATCCGTAGACTAATTCTTTTTCTCGGATAATCAAAATGGTGCCCGGTCTTACAAGAAGATTTTTGTCTATCAAATCAATAAAAAATCAAATGATAAAATTAGCTACTCCGTATATCAAATGACAGAGTGTAAAAATAGAAATCGGAATTACTGCTATCATGTTCCTTCTGTCAATGGCATAAAACATAAATGTCAAACATGGTGGAACCGTCAATCCCAATATGATAACCGTATTCACCATACCAAGATAATACCCGATCCAACTCGCAAAATATAATAAGCAGCAAATCACCACGGCAATTATCAAAGGAGTCATGCGGAATTTATAGCTTCTTTTATTCACAAAAATGCAAAGCGCAATAATCATCAATACCTGACATATTGAGGCTATGGTATCGACCACTTCTGTAATCGAATCTGCTCTTAGCACATCGTTTGGCGCAGGTATAGAAAACCAAATAAAATTAGGTATCATAATTATCAAGAATAATAGCAGTCCCCAAATATCAAAACTTAACTTGTAGTTTTTCAATTGTTTTTTCACTCCAATTTATAATTTATTCTCCCCTAATTATACAGGGCAACATGAAGATTTTCAATTCCTGTGTTATCTTTAAAGCGGCACCAACGAAATTGACCTTGACGTTTACATAATTTTAAGGTAGACTGTATTTTACAGATGATGGTCTGTACAGAGAACCTATGATAATTTCCTGTTAAATATCAAGATTATATTTCTACATTTTTCTTAAGTAAGGGTCAACCTGTTTTCAGGAATTTTCCTAATTATTTGAAGCATCGAAGATGTGACGAATGCGCATGTTGGTGGGGTGTTGTGAATGGTAACAGCAGAAACTCACAGCACAAACACTGTAACTAAAAAGATTCTAAAACCATTGCCTGAACCGCAATATTTTGCTATAGTTATAATCAGATAGTTTCTCTGTACAATTTCACAGAAAGGAAGGTCTATGGAGAAACACGACAGCTTAAAAGAAAAAACAAACTCTTTGGAACAGCATGAGGACATAGTATTAAAAACAGCCATGCGAGAATTTTCAAAAGTATTGCTCCCCTGGCTTGGCATTACGGAAAAGGTCGTCGGTTATGGCCCAACCGAGAACATTTACCTGGAAGCCAAAAAGATGTTTCAGGATTTTACTCTAATTATGGAGAACGGAACCTGGAAGCATTTTGAGTTTCAAAGTACCAACGAGGGAATTGACGGACTGAAGCGTTTTCGTATGTATGAGGCAGTAACAAGCTATCAGCACAAAGTATCGGTTACCACTTATGTACTCTTTTCTGGAAATATTTTAAATCCCGTAACCGAGTATACAGAAGGGGTGAATACATACCGCATTATTCCCATTATCATGCGAGATCAAAACGCAGACTGGCTATTTTCCAGACTACAGCAGAAATTAAAAGAAGGGCAGGTTCTCACAAAGGAAGATTTGGTTCCGTTAATGCTCTCTCCTCTTATGAGCGGCAAAATGACACAGAAGGAGCGTATGCGTACAGCTTTTCAACTTATTCGTGAAGCCACGGCAGTCTCCGAAGAGGATATTAGAAAGATCGAGGCGGTGCTTTATGCTATGACAGACAAATTTTTATCAAAGGAAGAGTTAGAAGAATTTTTGGAGGAAATCAGTATGACAAGACTTGGAGAAATGTTGATTGATAAGGGAATTAGCCAAGGGATAAGTCAAGGTGTTAGTCAGGGTATTAGCCAGGGCATCAACAAAGCGAAAATTGAAAATGCAAGAAATCTGCTGGATGTTCTGGATGTCCAGACGATTTCTGAAAAAATCGGATTGCCTTTAGAGACTGTCCAACAATTAAAAAATGAACAGTAAGCTGATTGGTATCTTGACAAAGTTACAAAAATACGTTAGTATTTCAGTCAAGTGAAGAGAACAAAAAGGCTTAGAAAAGAAGAAGTAGCAGTCGGGACCCCCATACAGAAAGCAGCCGGATGATGAGAGGCGCATGAAAGAACCAACTGCGAATACATCTTGGAGCTTCGCCCCGAAATCAGGGATTCAGACCAGAAGACAGTAGGCGGCGACGTAAGGCACACGTTATCGTGCATGGGCTGTAATAGCAGCTTACAGAGGCTGGTGATGAGAATCATCAGTAAAACAAGGTGGTACCACGGGAATAACGTCTCGTCCTTATTTAGTATAAGGGCGAGACGTTTTTACGTAAAGGCAAGGTACGTCAGCACGCAATTGGAAGGAAAGCGGCATAGGCGCCCGGGGTATAAAGACAAGGAAAAGATAAAGGAGAGGAAAGACAATGGGAATTTATGAAGAATTACAGGCACGGGGACTAATCGCGCAGGTAACAGATGAAGAAGTTATCAGAGACCTGGTGAATAATGGAAAGGCAACCTTCTATATCGGGTTCGATCCGACGGCAGACAGCCTTCATGTGGGACATTTTATGGCGCTTTGCCTGATGAAGCGTCTGCAGGAAGCGGGGAACAAACCGATTGCCCTGATTGGTGGAGGTACTGCCATGATTGGAGATCCTTCGGGAAGAACAGATATGCGTCAGATGATGACGCCGGAGACAATTCAGCATAATTGTGAGTGCTTTAAAAAGCAGATGAGCCGTTTTATTGATTTTTCTGATGGAAAGGCTCTTATGGTAAATAATGCGGATTGGCTGATGGATTTGAATTATATCGACGTCCTCCGGGAGGTGGGAGCGCACTTTAGCGTAAACCGTATGCTGACGGCAGAGTGCTATAAGCAGAGAATGGAAAAAGGCTTGAGTTTCCTGGAATTTAACTATATGATTATGCAGAGTTATGATTTCTATGCATTGTTCCAGAAATACGGATGTAATCTGCAATTTGGCGGAGATGACCAGTGGAGTAATATGCTGGGCGGTACAGAACTGATCCGTCGGAAATTGGGAAAGGATGCAAGCGCTATGACAATTACGCTGCTTCTTAATTCGGAAGGAAAGAAGATGGGAAAGACCCAGAGTGGCGCAGTATGGCTTGATCCCAACAAGACTTCACCATTTGATTTTTATCAGTATTGGAGAAATGTGGCTGATGCAGATGTGTTGAAATGTATCCGTATGCTGACGTTCCTTCCGTTGGAGGAGATTGATAAAATGGATTCCTGGGAAGGGGCACAGCTTAATACGGCGAAAGAAATTCTGGCTTATGAGCTGACGAAGCTGGTTCATGGAGAAGAGGAAGCGAAAAAAGCGCAGGACGCAGCAAGAGCGCTGTTCAGCCAGGGAGCGGCAGCAGATATGCCGACTGCAGAATTGACAGAAGAGGATATGGCGGATGGCAAGATTGATATCCTGACTATGCTGGTAAAGAGTGGGCTGGTTTCTTCCAAATCCGAGGCAAGACGTGCGGTTCAGCAGGGCGGTGTTGCCGTTGAGGGGGAGAAGGTGACGGATATTTATCAGGCTTTTACTGCAGAAGAAATGAAGGGAGAAGGTCTTGTTTTGAAGAAAGGCAAGAAAAATTTCCGGAAAGTAATTGTAAAATAGTTACCATTCACAGCCGATTTGAAATCCCAGATAGATTCGTCGTGCTTGCACGTAAGAAAATATCTGGGATTCCAAATCAGGACTGTGGAGCAGTCACCCCACCCGCATAAGCAGTCTTAGCTCCGCCAGGAGCGGGACTGGAGCATCGAAGATGCGACGAGTGCGTATGCTGGTGGGGTGCTGTGAATGGTAATGTAAAATAAGCAGTAAGACAGGATTTACAGGAGGACAGGAAAATGGCATTTAAAGAAATAGCAATTGATGAATTATCCTTCAACCCGTTTGATAAAATAGCAAAACAGTGGATGTTGATTACGGCGGGAAATAAAGAAGGGTCCAACACTATGACGGCAAGCTGGGGCGGGCTTGGTATTATGTGGGGGAAGAAGGTAGCCACTGCATACATTCGTCCTCAGAGATATACAAAAGAATTCGTGGACAGGGCAGAGATTTTCACCCTTTCTTTCCTTCCGGAAACCGAGCGGAAAGCTTTGAATATCTGCGGAAGCATCTCCGGCAGAGAAGTGAAGAATAAATGGGAACTGGCAGGACTTCATCCGTTTTATACAGACGGGACGGCAGGAGTGGAAGAAGCAGAGATGATTTTTGTGTGTAAAAAACTGTACCATCAGGAAATGAAGCCGGAGTGTTTTGACGCTCCGGAGAATGATGCAAAGTGGTATCCGGATAAGGATTACCATACAATGTATATTGCAGAAATCCAGAAGGTACTGGTGAAAGAATAGCGGGAAAGCCGCCCGGGATTAAGACATGGATTGGAAACGGTCAAATATTTGGGCAGCATCCTTGATTTTCCCGGCGGCTCCCACCGCCTCAATACAGATAGATGCCCCCGCATTGGCGAATTTCCCGCAATCTGGCAGGGACATCCCTAAATGCAAAGCATAGAGGAAGCATGCGGTAAAGGTATCTCCGGCGCCAGTGGTGTCAATGCAGTCTGCATATGGATAAGCGTCGATCCAATAACGCTGGTCAGCAGTCTTGATAAAGCAGCCCTTTGCGCCTGCTTTCAGGATGACATGCTTTACGCCGCAGGACAAGAATGCATCGGCAATCTCATCCCAGTCGGCAAGGCCGGTAAGAAGAGAAGCTTCTTCGTAATTAGGGAAAATGTAATCTAACAGTGCGAGACTTTCTTTCATATCCGTGAGAGTCTCGCCGTTTTTGCATTTTGTCATATCAGCGCAGAGAATAAGACCCTGCAGACCCTGCGCTTTTGCTTTTTCGAATAATTGTTTCATGGCATGATTATCAAAAGCAGGGGAGACAAAAATACTGGCGAAACAAAGATATTTTCCGTTTTTCAGAGCTTCTGCAGGGATATCCGGCAGAGAGAGTTTCCGAAGGCTTCCGTTTGGCGAAGTAATAAAATGCCGTTCACCCTGTCCGTCAACCAGGACAATATTTATCCCCGTATCAATAGAAGAATCTTCTATTATAAAGGCCGTGTCAATGTGAGAGCTTTGGCAGGCTTTTATGACTTGGGTTCCTGCCGCGTCCTGCCCGATTTTGCTTACCAGGCGGACGGAAGCGCCAAGTCCTGCCAGGACGGAGGCTTCGTTCATGGCGTCTCCGCCGGTGTTCATGGTGACTTTACCTGCAGCAAGGGAGCCGGAAGTAAATACATCTGCGCTTACAGGCTGCGCAAGAACATCCAGGATGGCAGCTCCTATGAGAATAAAATCCGTTTTCCTTTCCATATTGTCACGACCTTTCTTTTTCTATTTTCATTCATTTATCCTCAGGTATTGGATGCTGTACGGCTCCATTTCAAGCTGCCCGGTTAAGCAGATTTCTTTATCCGACAGCAGCTCTGTCATATGGCCGTTTAAGTCCCCGTGGTTAGCTGTAAAAGCATCCCCGGAAGCATTGATTGCCACCAGGATTTTCTCTTTATCAGACATACGTTCAAATACCAGCTGATGATTGGTGAGAACTACATTGCGGTAGCTTCCGTTGCAGAGAGCATCGCTGCTTTGGCGGATGGCAATTAGTTGTTTTATTAATTCTGTCAATTCATTTGGCTCCGGCTTCTCAAAGCATGGACGGAGTGCATAATCATTGTCAGGAGCCTTTACCCCTTCTTCGCCCCATTCGCTTCCGTAATAGAGACAAGGGATTCCCGGCATACCAAATAACAGACCATATGCAAGTGGGATATGGTTCTTATTCGTAAGGATGCTGGCAAGTCTGGTTACATCGTGGTTATCTACGAAACTCATCAAATGCTTGCCGCGATAAATACACCACTGATCCGCACCATACTGGCGATGGAGAGAATGGGCAATTTCAAACATATTCATAGAATTAAAACTGGAGAAAATACCCTTATAGCATTCATAGTTCGTACAACTGTGCAGCATCTCGTCATTTACAATTAGATTATAGTCGCCAAACAATACTTCTCCAATCAGGGCAAAACCCGGCTTCAGTTCCTGTGTGAATGAGCGGAGCCTGCGCATAAAATTATGATCCAGACTATAGGCAACATCAAGCCTCAAGCCGTCAATATCGAACGTATCTACCCAGAATTTTACGCAGTCCAGAAGATAATCCACGACGGCAGGGTTCTGAAGATTTAATTTAACCAGTTCAAAATGACCTTCCCAGCCTTCATACCAGAAACCGTCATTATATTGGCTGTTGCCGTCAAAATTGATGTGAAACCAATCTTTGTATGGAGAATCCCATTTCTTTTCCTGTACATCTTTGAAAGCCCAAAAGCCGCGCCCTACATGATTAAAAACACCGTCCAGGACAATTTTTACTTTATGTTCATGGAGATCCTTGCAGACATCGGCAAAGTCTTTGTTCGTTCCGAGACGGCAGTCGATATTCTTGAAATCCCTTGTATCATATCCATGGTTGTCTGATTCAAAAATAGGGTTCAGCAGAATAGAATCAATACCAAGTTCCTTAAAATAATCGCTCCATTCCATAAGTTTCCGGATGCGGGGGACGCATTCACCGTCGTTGCAGGTGGGAGCGCCGCAGAATCCGATGGGATATATTTGATAAAATACACTGTTATAAGCCCACATAAATAAAAACCTCGCTTTCATCATAGTTGAGAACTTCTGCCTCAACATCTTTATTTAGTTTATCACAGAAAAAGAAAAAGGAATACAGAAATCAGCAAAAAACCGACAAAAAACCTTGTGAAATTTGAAAGAAAATGGTTGACACACGTGGATGCGTATAATATAATAAAACAGCATGACAAAAAGAGAAACAGTTTGCAACCAAAGCCCCGGAGGCAGCTGATTTCAATATAAACTATTTTAGTAAAGTAAAGAGATGTAACGATTCACAGGAGGGAAACCAATGAAGACTTATATGGCTAGTCCAGACAAGATTGAAAGAAAATGGTATGTAGTTGACGCTGCAGAATATACATTAGGACGTTTAGCATCAGAAGTTGCTAAGGTTTTAAGAGGAAAGAATAAGCCTGAGTTTACACCACATATCGACACAGGTGATTATGTAGTAATTGTAAATGCAGAGAAGGTAAAAGTTACAGGTAAGAAACTCAGCCAGAAGATTTATTATAATCATTCCGAATATGTCGGAGGAATGAAAGAAACTACTCTGGCAGAGATGATGGATAAGAAGCCGGAGAAAGTTATTGAACTCGCAGTAAAAGGAATGCTTCCAAAAGGGCCTTTAGGAAGATCCATGATTAAGAAACTTCATGTATATGCTGGTCCAGAGCACAAACAGCAGGCTCAGAAGCCGGAAGAACTGAAATTTTAATTAGGAAGGCCGAAAGGAGGATATGAAAGTGGCTACAGCAAAATTCTACGGAACAGGAAGAAGAAAAAAATCTATCGCAAGAGTATATTTAGTACCTGGAACAGGTAAGATTACTATAAACAAAAGAGATATTGACGAATATCTTGGACTTGAGACATTGAAGGTTATCGTACGTCAGCCATTGGTAGCAACAGAGACAGACGGTAAATTTGATGTTATCGTAAATGTAAAAGGCGGCGGCTACACAGGACAGGCTGGTGCAATCCGTCACGGTATTGCGAGAGCGCTTCTTGAAGCAGACGCAGATTACAGACCGATACTTAAGAAAGCTGGTTATCTGACACGTGATCCGCGTATGAAAGAACGTAAGAAATACGGCCTCAAAGCCGCTCGTCGCGCTCCGCAGTTCAGCAAGCGATAATCTACAGCTTAATAATGCTAAAAAAGCCCGGAAATACGCCATTTTCCGGGCTTTTTCTATGCCTGAAATCGCCTGATTCCGATGGTGAAATTTGAGGAAATTTGACTTCAAATTAACCCATTTTGATGGGTTTACCATGGGTTTACGGCCTATTTTTGAGCCTAATGGGTGGGAAAATGGGTTTACAGAAGGCCATTTTGGAGGGGAAATTAGCCCCATATCCTTGACAGATTTTCGGCAAAAATCCGGCTGAAACGGAATGAAAAACAGTGTCAGGTTCGTTTGGCGAGTTCTGACGAATTCTGCAAAAATTTAATATCAGGTATCCTGTTACATAGAGCCTTGGCTCATTCTTTGAAAACGAGAATGGGTCGAGGCTCTATTTTTTTCGCCCGAAATCCGGCGAGACAAATTTGAGCAGGAGGTAACAGGTATGACGGATTTCAATCAGAAGACCCATGACACCGATGTGGGCAGTCATGGCGGACAGTCAAGGCAGATGATGGAGGTGTTTGAGAACCAGGAGTTTGGTTCGATCCGCGTGTTGCAAGAGGCGGGCAAGACCTTCTTCTGTGCAAGCGATGTGGCGAAAGCGTTGGGGTATGTGAATCCCTACGCCGCAGTGAAACGCCATTGCAGAGGCCCCCTAACGAAACGCGAGGGGGTCGTTCAGAAGGTGAATCAGTATGGAGATGCTGGAGAGCAGGTCGTTGAAATCTCCTTTATCACAGAAGGCGATGTTTACCGGCTGATCGTTCACAGCAAGCTGCCATCGGCAGAACGATTTGAACACTGGGTGTTTGATGAAGTTCTCCCGTCCATTCGCAAGCATGGTGTGTATATGAGCGATTCCATTTTGGATCAGGTGATTCAGCATCCGGAGGTCATCTACACACTGGCACAGGAGCTTGTAGCCGAGAGAGAGCAGCTTGAGGGTATCCGCAAACAGCTGGATGCGGCACAGCCCAAGGCAGACTACTTCGACACCTTTGTAAATTCGGAAGATTGCACCTGCATCCGGAATTTCTGTAAGGAAATCGGAATCCCAGAGAAGACGGCAGTAGCTCTCTTACTGGATCACCGCTATCTGTACCGCAGTCCAAGCGGCTGGCTGATGCCTTTTGCAGACAAATCTGCAAGGGGCTATTTTATTGTCCGGGATTGCTACGGCAGAAGCGGAAAACTGGTGCAGCAGACGAGAGTGACCTGCAAGGGAAAGAATCATCTCTTCAAGTTGTTTAAGAAATGGGGTGTGATCGAATGACGCTTTTTACAGAGGGACGCCTTCAGGCGTTTGAACGCATGATGCAGGATACCGGCAAATACCATCGACGGGAGGACAGCGAAGATCGTTCGCGCAAATGTCCGAAGAAAAAAACGGAGCCTGCGAAAAAGGATGGTGAGCACCATGCCGGTATTCAGGGTTGAGAAAAACAGCAATTACACAACGATGTGCAATTACCACCTGCGGGATCAGGGTCTCAGCCTGAAAGGAAAAGGACTTCTCTCTATGCTGCTTAGTTTACCGGACACATGGAACTATTCGGTACGGGGATTATCTTCGATTACACCGGATGGCGTAGATGGGGTGCTTACAGCTCTGAAAGAACTGGAACGTCTTGGATATCTGGAAAGGAACCAGCAGCGTGAGAGTAACGGTCGGATGGGCAGAGCGGAGTATGTGATCTATGAGATGCCAAGGAAAAAGCCGTGTTCGGAATCACCGTGTACGGAAAAGCCGTATACGGTAAATCCGGATACGGACACACCGGTTACGGAAAATCCCGCGCAATTAAGTACTAATAGAACAAGTACTGAAACAATCAATAAAAGAGAGAAGAAGGAAATCCAGCACCGGTATGGCTCATACGAAAATGTCCTTCTCTCTGACACGGAATACGGCAAGCTCCGGCAGGAGTTCCCAGGAGATTATCAGATGCGGGTGGAACGGCTCTCTGAGTATATGGCTTCCACCGGCAGGAGCTACAAAAATCACCTTGCCACAATCCGGAGCTGGGCAAAGAGAGAAAAGCCGAAGTATAACCCGGCAGACTACACATTTGAGGAAGGAGACAGCCTATGAGCGACATGGTGCCTGAAGTATTGAATGCGGCGTTGGATTCGCTCTTTACGCCGAAAGAACCCGGAGAGCAGGAATACCAGGGCGTGGACGGACTGCTGTATTGCCGGAACTGTCATACTCCGGTGCAGTGCAGGGTAAAGCTCTGGGGCAGAGACAAGATTGTTCCCTGCCTTTGCAGATGCCAGCAGGAAGCGATGGCGGAAAAGAAACGCCAGGATGAACTGGTGGAGCGGCAGCGTAAAATCAGGCAGCTGAAAGCAACTGGGATTCAGGAAAAGCATCTTCTGGAATGGAATTTTGGCGTTGCAGAAGACAACAAGGACATCCAGATGGCAAAACGTTATGTGGAGCAGTGGAAAAAGGTCAAGGCTGAAAACCTTGGCCTTTTGTTATGGGGAGATGTCGGAACCGGAAAGTCCTTTGTGGCGGCATGTATAGCAAATGCGCTGCTGGATCAGGGCATTCCGGTTTTGATGACGAACTTCTCCAAAATCCTGAACCAGATGGGTGCCATGTATTCGGAAGAACGATACCGGTATATCGCTTCGTTTTCCAACTATTCTTTGCTGATTCTGGATGATCTGGGAATTGAGCGCAGCACCGAATATGCGCTGGAGCAGGTCTACGCTGTCATTGATGAGCGGTATAAGTCCGGGCTTCCGGTCATTATCACAACCAATCTGAAAATTGCAGAAATCCGCAATCCGCAGGATGTGGCATACGCCCGGATTTACAGCAGGATTCTGGAAATGTGTACGCCGGTGCGAATCAGCGGAGAGGACCGCAGAAAGAGCATTGGAAAAGAAAAACAGCAGGTCGTTAAGGAGGTACTTGATCTATGAAGTGCAAGGCAAAAAAGGCGTTTTTCGCAGGTAAGAATGACATCTATCACCGCTGGAAGGAGGTTAAGAAGCTGAATGGCAAAAGCAAAAACCAGTATTACAACAGAAAACCGCAGTGGCTCAGCTGCCGACGCTGCGGCTAAGGAGAAGCGGACGGAGATGCCGCTTTCTGACCTGCATCCTTTTGAAGGGCATCCCTTTAAGGTGCTGGATGACGAGCTGATGGAACAGACCGTAGAGAGCATCAAGCAGATCGGTGTGGTATCACCACTGATTGTCCGACCTGACCCGGAAGGCGGATTTGAAATTCTTTCAGGACACCGCAGACTTCATGCGGCGCAGCTGGCAGGTTTGGAGACTGTGCCGGTCATCGTCAAGGAAATGGACGATGATGCAGCAATCATCTTTATGGTGGACAGCAACTTGCAGCGGGAGAATATTCTTCCCAGCGAGAGAGCGTTTTCCTACAAGATGAAGTTGGAGGCGATGAAACATCAGGGTCAGAGAAAAGATTTGACTTCGGAGCAATTTGCACCGAAGTTGTCTACGGAGATTATTGGTGAAGCTGTTGGAATGAGTAAGGATACGGTTAAACGCTATATCCGCCTTACCAACCTGATTCCTGAAATTTTGGATATGGTGGATGAGAAGAAAATCGCCTTTAATCCGGCGGTGGAGTTGTCTTACCTGAAACCGTCTGAACAGAAGGAATTTCTGGAGGCAATGGACTATGCACAGGCATCTCCATCCCTGTCGCAGGCACAGCGGCTGAAGAAGCTCTCACAGGAGGGCGGCTGCACGTTGGATGCCATGTGTGAAGTGATGAATGAAATCAAAAAGGATGAGCTTGACCATGTGACGATTAAAAACGAGGTTCTTCGGAAGTATTTCCCGAAATCCTATACGCCGAAGCAGATGCAGGACACGATTATCCGGCTGCTGGAAAAATGGCAGCGAAGTAAACAACGAGATATGGAACGATGAGAAGGAGATTTTTATGATGATGAACTTTAAGAAGAATCAGAACAACGCAGTGTGCAGCATGGATTGCAAGAACTGCCCGCACGGTGCATCGCAGCCCAATCCGATGGATGATTCCATGTTTGAGAAGTCCATTGCGATGCTTCATAACTGGCTGATGCTGGAGGCAATCCGTGAAGATCACCCGAAGGAGCGCATTGTGATGGTGATCCTGCCGGGGGCTGGCGGCGAACTCCTGACCGAGGATGGCAGTCGAGACATCTTTGAGGATGTTTACGATGAGATGGAGGCTGATCTGGTGGCAGATGGGGAACTGCTTCTCCATTATGATAAGAGCGATGTGATCGAGACTGACAGAACCCGCTATCTGTTGGGAGCTGCGGAGGTTTCGGAAATCGACCAGAACGGCAACGAATGCAGCATCAATCTGTTTACGCTGGAACGCACCATCGACTATGTGAACGAGAACCTGACGGTGGTTTCCATTGGCGGCGAGTTGGTTCCGGCACTGCGCCTGATCTAAGGAGGTGCCTATGAAGAAATTTGATGTGGAGATTACAGAGACTCTCCAGAGAAAGGTTTCCGTGGAAGCTGCCTCACAGGAAGATGCGGAACGCATGGTGACGCAGGCGTGGAACAATCAGGACTATGTTCTGGATTCCGGCGATTTCACCGGTGTGGATTTCAAGACCGTGGGAGAACATGAATTGGCAGAGACCAGGACAATGGATGTGCTGCTGGTACAGCCCAATGCCTATCCGAAGAAAATCAGTGTTGGCACGGAGCTGGAAGATTTGCAGGCCATGGTCGGCGGCGATATTGAAGTCACCTATCCATTTGAGGATGAAGTGGCCATTATTCTGAATGAATCCGGCAAAATCAATGGTCTGCCGCTGAACCGTGCGATTTACACCGAAGACGGGGATATGCAGGACATTTATGCCGGTGATTTTCTGGTGGTAGGGTTGACAGAGGATGACTTTGGTTCTCTGACTTCGGAGCAGATGCAGAAATTTGAGGAGCAGTTCCATCAGCCCCAGATGTTCGTTCGTATGGGGCGCAGCATCATGGCGATTCCGGTTCCGGATGACATGATGAAGAAGATGGAGGAAAAGGCTGCAAAGCCCCAAGAAAAGAGTAAACCGGCACCGGACCGGGACAGTTTGTAAGGAAGGAGGCGGAGATTCATGCAGGAAGAAGTTGAAAATCGTACCGTCAATCTGGCAATCAGTACCACGAAACTGACATTTCGCACTATCGTGAATGGCTATAATGCGTGGAAACGGCACCATCAGGCAAAGGCGGCTCAGAAATCAGCGCAGATGCCGCTTGGAAAGCAGAGCATCAAAGAACTGATCGGTCAGAATCAGGGAGTCAGCAGTATCCCCATTGAGAAAACGGATTTGAAAGGCTTTGAACAGGTGGCGCGGAAATACGGTGTGGATTATGCCATTACGAAAGACCAAAATGTGATTCCACCCAAGTACACGGTGTTCTTTAAGGCGAAGGATGCGGATGCACTGACTTCCGCTTTTGAGGAATTCACCAACCGCAAGCTGAAAGCAAAGGAAAAACCGAGTGTTCTGGAGCAGCTTAACAAGCTCAAAGAACTGGTGGCTGCAATTCTGCCGGATAAGGTTCGTCACAAAAGTCAGGAGCGTGATCTATGAGTAATAAGACCAAGAAGCTGCTGATCCTGAACCTGCCGTACTTCATTGCCGGTCTTGTATGTACCAATCTGGGAGAAGCGTGGAGAATTGCCGAGGGCGCAGACATGTCTGAAAAGCTCCTCGGCTTTCTTTCTGCCCTGGGTGCAGCATTTTCCAACCCGATGCCAAGTCTGCATCCGCTGGATTTGCTGATTGGTGTGTGCTGCGGAGCGGGTCTGCGGCTTGCTGTGTATCTGAAAGGCAAAAATGCCAAGAAATATCGTCATGGTATGGAGTATGGCTCTGCCCGGTGGGGTACGCAGAAAGACATCGAACCGTTTGAAGATCCAGTGTTTGCAAACAATGTGATTCTGACCCGGACGGAGCGGCTGATGATGGGCAATCGCCCGAAGAATCCGGCAAATGCCAGAAACAAAAATGTGCTTGTGGTCGGCGGTTCCGGCAGCGGTAAGACGAGATTTTGGCTTAAACCCAACCTTTTACAATGTCACAGTTCCTACGTGGTCACTGACCCGAAAGGTGATATCGTAATCGACTGCGGCCAAGCCCTTTTGAAGAACGGATACAGTATCCGGATTTTCAATACTATCAATTTCAGAAAGTCGATGCATTATAATCCCTTCGCGTATATTCACAGCGAAAAGGATATTTTGAAGCTGACCACAACCCTCATTGCCAACACTAAAGGGGACGGCAAGGCCGGTGACGAATTCTGGACGAAGGCAGAGACCTTGCTGTATTGTGCTTTGATTGGTTATATCCATTATGAGGCACCGCTGGAAGAGCAGAACTTTGCAACGCTGATTGAATTTCTGAACGCGATGGAAGTGCGCGAGGATGATGAAACCTTTCAGAATCCAGTGGATCAGATGTTTGAAGCTCTGAAAAAGAAAAAACCGAACCACTTTGCTGTCCGCCAATATGCCAAGTTCAAGCTGGCGGCGGGCAAGACCTTAAAGTCGATTCTGGTGAGCTGCGGTGCACGTCTGGCTCCCTTCGATATTGAGGAAGTCCGCGATATCACCATGTACGATGAGCTGTCGCTGGATACGGTGGGAGATAAGAAAACGGCTCTGTTCCTCATTATGAGCGATACAGACCCGACTTTTAATTTCCTGATTTCGATGATCTATACACAGCTGTTTAACCTGCTGTGCGAGAAAGCGGATGATATTTACGGCGGCAGATTGCCGGTGCATGTGCGCTGCCTGATTGATGAGTGTGCGAACATTGGTCAGATTCCAAATCTGGAAAAGCTGGTAGCCACCATCCGATCAAGAGAAATCTCGGCATGTCTGGTACTTCAGGCACAGAGCCAGTTGAAGGCAATCTACAAGGACAATGCCGATACCATCATCGGCAATATGGATTCTCGTATTTTCCTTGGCGGTTCGGAGCCGACTACGCTGAAAGAGCTGAATCAGGCATTGGGAAAAGAAACGATTGATTTGTACAACACTTCCGATACCAGAGGCAACAGCCCATCTTACGGCACCAATTACCAAAAGGTTGGGCATGACCTGGCTTCGGTGGATGAACTGGCTGTGCTGGATGGCGGAAAGTGCATTTTGCAGCTGCGCGGTGTCAGACCGTTCAAGTCAGATAAATACGATCTGACCCAGCATCCGAACTACAAGCTCACTGCCGGTGCTGATAAGAAAAACACGTTCAGCATCGAGACGTTTCTCGATCATCGGCTGAAGCTCAAGCCCGGTGATAAGTACGAAGTAGTTGATGCAGATCATGCCAAATAAGTTTGTTCCGGTGACGAAGATGTCAAGGGTACGCTGCTGGTAACAGAATAAGATAAGGGGCGGCGAGCTGCCGCCTCTTTACATAGCCAGGTTTCTGATTGGGATTGGAGACCTGGCTATATGTTTGCCCATTTGCAGGTGCACATGCAGATGGAAAATCACTATTCATCAGCCCATAAGGGCGCAACGTACAAGGAGGTACACATTTATGGCATTTTTCAACAGCGCAGTAACCGTTCTTCAGACCCTCGTTATCGCACTGGGTGCCGGCCTCGGCATCTGGGGAGCGATCAACCTGCTGGAAGGCTACGGCAACGACAACCCTGGTGCCAATGCTCATGTACGGTAAAGAAGCAAGCAACCGAAAACAATAGATAGACCGCCAGCACTACACTATTCCGAACCAAAGACCAAAAGATAAGCATTTTGAGAAAATCTAAACTTTTGGATTTTCCTACAATGCCGACTACGGCGGAATCCCTCCCACTCCTTATATATTTCTTTCTGTATACATTGAATTTGTATTTAGTAAAATGCAGACAACACCACGGATCGGCTTTTGGCTGGACAATTCCAACCAAACACCGCAGCAGACAGTAGAAACCATTCTGAACGTTAGGAAGCCGGTATGATTGTTACATATAAGGGGAAGAAAAATTTCTTTTAGATACTTGTTTTCCTAAAACTGATGTGATATAATACTGATGTGATATAATAATTCAATTCCAGAAAAGGAGTAAAAAATATGCGGCAAGGTATTCTTAAATAAAACTATAATCAAATAGTGGGAACAAAGGATTATGATAGTCCCTTTTGTAGGGGCTTAGTTTTTTGTACCCAATTTAAGAATACTTTTGCCTTATCAATTTTGACATATCCCCAAAAACAGCACTCACAAACAGGTGTATGCTGTATATGTGTATGTCCGCAAATTATCATCCCCAGTGGTAAAAGTATTTTACTGCTGGGGATTTTTATGCCCTTCGGGGCAGTAAAGGGAGGACAATCACATGAAAATAATCAATATTGGAATTCTTGCCCATGTAGACGCTGGAAAGACGACCTTGACGGAGAGCCTGCTATATGCCAGCGGAGCCATTTCAGAACCGGGGAGCGTCGAAAAAGGGACAACGAGGACGGACACCATGTTTTTGGAGCGGCAGCGTGGGATTACCATTCAAGCGGCAGTCACTTCCTTCCAGTGGCACAGATGTAAAGTCAACATTGTGGATACGCCCGGCCACATGGATTTTTTGGCGGAGGTGTACCGCTCTTTGGCTGTTTTAGATGGGGCCATCTTGGTGATCTCCGCTAAAGATGGCGTGCAGGCCCAGACCCGTATTCTGTTCCATGCCCTGCGGAAAATGAACATTCCCACCGTTATCTTTATCAACAAGATCGACCAGGCTGGCGTTGATTTGCAGAGCGTGGTTCAGTCTGTTCGGGATAAGCTCTCCGCCGATATTATCATCAAGCAGACGGTGTCGCTGTCCCCGGAAATAGTCCTGGAGGAAAATACCGACATAGAAGCATGGGATGCGGTCATCGAAAATAACGATAAATTATTGGAAAAGTATATCGCAGGAGAACCAATCAGCCGGGAAAAACTTGTGCGGGAGGAACAGCGGCGGGTTCAAGACGCCTCCCTGTTCCCGGTCTATTATGGCAGCGCCAAAAAGGGCCTTGGCATTCAACCGTTGATGGATGCGGTGACAGGGCTGTTCCAACCGATTGGGGAACAGGGGAGCGCCGCCCTATGCGGCAGCGTTTTCAAGGTGGAGTATACAGATTGCGGCCAGCGGCGTGTCTATCTACGGCTATACAGCGGAACGCTGCGCCTGCGGGATACGGTGGCCCTGGCCGGGAGAGAAAAGCTGAAAATCACAGAGATGCGTATTCCATCCAAAGGGGAAATTGTTCGGACAGACACCGCTTATCCGGGTGAAATTGTTATCCTTCCCAGCGACAGCGTGAGGTTAAACGATGTATTAGGGGACCCAACCCGGCTCCCTCGTAAAAGGTGGCGTGAGGACCCCCTCCCCATGCTGCGGACGTCGATTGCGCCGAAAACGGCAGCGCAAAGAGAACGGCTGCTGGACGCTCTTACGCAACTTGCGGATACTGACCCGCTTTTGCGCTGCGAGGTGGATTCCATCACCCATGAGATCATTCTTTCTTTTTTGGGCCGGGTGCAGTTGGAGGTTGTTTCCGCTTTGCTGTCGGAAAAATACAAGCTTGAAACAGTGGTAAAGGAACCCACCGTCATTTATATGGAGCGGCCGCTCAAAGCAGCCAGCCACACCATCCATATCGAGGTGCCGCCCAACCCGTTTTGGGCATCCATCGGACTGTCTGTTACACCACTCCCGCTTGGCTCCGGTGTACAATACGAGAGCCGGGTTTCGCTGGGATACTTGAACCAGAGTTTTCAAAACGCTGTCAGGGATGGTATCCGTTACGGGCTGGAGCAGGGCTTGTTCGGCTGGAACGTAACGGACTGTAAGATTTGCTTTGAATACGGGCTTTATTACAGTCCGGTCAGCACGCCGGCGGACTTCCGCTCATTGGCCCCGATTGTATTGGAACAGGCATTGAAGGAATCAGGGACGCAACTGCTGGAACCTTATCTCTCCTTCACCCTCTATGCGCCCCGGGAATATCTTTCCAGGGCTTATCATGATGCACCGAAATACTGTGCCACCATCGAAACGGTCCAGGTAAAAAAGGATGAAGTTGTCTTTACTGGCGAGATGCCCGCCCGCTGTATACAGGCATACCGTACTGATCTGGCCTTTTACACCAACGGGCAGAGCGTATGCCTTACAGAACTGAAAGGGTATCAGGCCGCTGTCGGCAAGCCAGTCATCCAGCCCCGCCGTCCAAACAGCCGCCTGGACAAGGTGCGCTATATGTTTCAGAAGATAATGTAACGTCTTGCGCAATGCAAGCGTTCATTGCTGGCTATTGCGAAATATCATTGATCTATTCCTAAAGGAAGCAGGTCATAGTATAATAGAACCAACGACAAATATACTTTTAGGGGAGATATAGCAATATGAAAAGTAATAAATACTTAACTATTGGCTTATTAACAGGATTTATTGTCGGTGGTTGCATAGGTGTGTTGGCATGGGCGTTTTTGCAAAATCTTTTTGCTATTTCTATTTGTGCAGGTATCGGAATGTTGATTGGAATTGTTATAGGTACATTGATTGATTATGAAAAAAATAATCATCAAGAGAAATAGAAAAAATGCACAATGCCTTAAAGGGAAAACAGGAATTTATTGTGCTATCCATCATCGGGCCAACCTGACCTGAACTTTCAAAACTGAATATCCACCGCCCATCGGCGGCCAGCGAAAGCAGTAAGTCTGAAAAAGATTTGCTGCTTTTTTCTTTATCCGTTTGGCAAAATCGCAAAGTCATCCGTAGTAGGTAGGTGAAGCCGGAAACAAAAAATTTTCTGCGGCGGTAGCCAAATCTGCATTTTCTGTATTTCTAAGGCAAAGGAAAATTTGAGAAAATTCCCGGCAAGCGGGTAGCTGGCGGCCTTTGAAATGTATCTTTAGCGGAAAGAAAGAACTGCGGGTAAAAATCGCCCCACGCCGTAAGATTTTTGCAGAAATCCGGCCAAAACAGGCGGCAGCTATACGAGTAGTAAGTGCAAGGGGAAATCTACGGCTTACTTAGAGCAAGATTCTACCACGGTGCCAAAATCCGCATATCTGCGGTTTTGCCCCTTTGGTAAATCTTGTTGGGGAGTGCCTTCCCCAAACCCTGCTATGCGGCATTCGCCGCTTGAGAATCCCACCGAAAAATACTTAAAAAATCGCCCTCAAAACGGCGGTAAGTGAAAGGAGTTGATACCCATAGGAAAGCGATACAATACGCCCCACCGAAGCCGTGTTGTCAAGACACGCATGACCGAGGAAGAATATGCTGACTTCACAGAACGGCTAAAGAACTATGACATGAGCCAAGCCGAGTTTATCCGGCAAGCCATAACAAGGGCGACCATTCGCCCCATTGTTACCGTGTCCCCGGTCAATGATGAACTGCTGTCCGCTGTTGGCAAGCTGACCGCAGAATACGGAAAAATCGGTGGCAACCTCAATCAGATCGCACATTCTCTCAATGAATACGGAACGCCCTATAATGCCCTGTCCGTTGAGGTGAGAGCCGCCATTTCCGACCTTGCCGCCTTGAAGTTTGAAGTCTTGCGAAAGGTAGGTGACGCTGTTGGCAACATTCAAGCATATCAGCTCTAAAAATGCGGACTACGGTGCAGCCGAGCAATATCTAACCTTTGAGCATGACGAGTTTACCATGAAACCCGCCCTTGACGAAGCCGGGCGGCTCATACTCCGGGAGGACTACCGAATAGCCACTATGAACTGCGGCGAGGAAGATTTTGCCGTTGCCTGTATGCGGGCAAATCTCCGATACGGCAAAAACCAAAAACGGGAAGATGTGAAAAGCCACCACTATATCATTTCCTTTGACCCATGGGACGCAGCGGACAACGGATTGACCGTAGACAGGGCGCAAGCATTGGGCGAGAAATTTTGTGCCGAACATTTCCCCGGACACCAAGCCATTGTCTGCACCCACCCGGACGGACACAACCACAGCGGCAATATTCATGTTCACATCGTTATCAATTCCCTGCGGATTGAAGAAGTACCCCTATTGCCCTACATGGACAGACCGGCAGACACCCGTGCCGGGTGCAAACACCGATGTACGGACGCCGCTATGGAATACTTCAAAGCCGAAGTCATGGAGATGTGCCACCGGGAAAATCTCTATCAGATTGACCTGCTCCACGGCAGTAAAAACCGCATTACCGAGCGTGAGTATTGGGCACAGAAGAAAGGGCAGCTTGCCCTTGATAAAGAAAATGCCGCTGCTCTTGCCGCCGGACAGCCTGTAAAGCAGACCAAGTTTGAAACCGACAAGGCAAAATTGCGGCAGACCATACGAAACGCCCTTGATAGGGCTACCACCTTTGATGAGTTTTCCGAAATCCTCTTACAGCATGGAATATCCGTCAAAGAGAGCCGAGGGCGATTGTCCT
Organism: Clostridiaceae bacterium; assembly: GCA_902362865.1. Taxonomy (GTDB): domain Bacteria; phylum Bacillota; class Clostridia; order Lachnospirales; family Lachnospiraceae; genus Claveliimonas; species Claveliimonas acetigenes. Next base: position 2,736 of record CABIYE010000003.1, on the reverse strand, counting down.
ACCTTACCCCAGACAGGACAAAACCCATTACCGCCCGAAAACTGGGAGATGATTTTGACCGTGCCGCCGTTCTTGCCCTTTTGGAGCAGAACGCCCAAAGAGCCGCCGAAAAGACCGCACCCATACCCGAATACCATACCGCTGAAACAAACCGCACAGAGCGAGGAAAAACGCAGAAAATCGCCCCGACAGGCAACATTCAGAGAATGGTTGACCGTGCGGCGAAGCGAGCCGAGGGAAAAGGTATCGGCTATGACCGTTGGGCGGCTGTCCATAACCTCAAACAGATGGCGGCTACCGTTGCCGCTATGGAACAATACGGCTTTACCCCGGAGGAACTGGACGCAGCCCTTGTGTCTGCCAATGCGGATTTACACAGCAGCACCGCCAAGCTGAAGCCCATTGAAACGGCTATCCGTGAGAAAAAGGACTTGCAGAAACAGGTGCTTGCCTATGTCAAGACAAGAGATGTGCGGGACGGATTGAAAAAGCAGAAAACCGATAAGGCACGCAAAGCCTACCGGGAAAAGCATGAAAGCGACTTTATCATAGCAGACGCAGCCGTAAGATATTTTCGGCAAAAAGGCATTACCAAGCTGCCCACCTATAAATCGTTGCAGGCTGAAATCGAGCAGCTTACCGCCGAGAAAAACGCCCTTTACAACGAGTACCGGGCAAATAAAGAGCGTGTCAGAGAGTTGCAGACCATGAAAAGCAATCTTTCCCAAATGCACCACGGCGAGCCGAGCCGACAGAAAAAGCATGAACAGGAGCGTTAAAAACCGCCCCGAAATGATACCGAAACCAAACAAAAACAGGGATATGCCCTTACCCCTATCCGCAATACTACCCAACCTCAAAACAGGGCGTACAGGGCAAAAAATCCCCGAAAATGATACCGAGAAGATACAGTTTTCACGCCCTATCCGTGACACCTACGGAAACGGCAGAAAGGAGCGTACCAATGCCACGCATGAGCAATAAACGGCGGCTTGAATGGAGCTTTTTCCTCAACCACCGAAACCGAATTACCTATAACGACCTTTGCCGGAGTTGCACCTACGATTGCAAGCAGAGTTTTCGAGCCGTGATTATCCTCTGCCCCCGGTATTACTCCAAGCGTTGGAAACCAAAGGAGGACACCGCCTATGGCAGATAACCGCAAATATTATTACCTCAAACTGAAAGAAAGCTATTTTGATGATGACGCTATCGTGCTGTTGGAGAGTATGCCGGACGGTATTCTCTATTCCAACATTCTTTTGAAGCTGTACTTAAAATCGCTGAAAAACGGCGGCAAGTTGCAGCTTGACGAGAATATCCCTTACACAGCACAGATGATCGCCACCCTTACCCGACAGCAGGTAGGCACAGTAGAACGGGCATTAGGGATTTTCCAGCAGTTGGGGCTTGTGGAGCAGCTACACGGCGGTTTGCTCTACATGACCGATATTGAACTGATGATAGGTCAATCCTCTACCGAAGCGGAACGAAAACGGGCGGCAAGGCTTGCAAACAAGGCTTTGCCACCGCCCCGGACAAACGGCGGACATTTGTCCGACAATCGTCCACCAGAGATAGAGATAAAGAAAGAGATAGATATAGAGATAGAAAAAGAGAGAGATTTAGAAACGGGACAAGCCCCCGCCCGCTGCTATGGCAGATACAACAATGTATTTCTTTCCAATACGGAGCTTGACGAGCTGAAAGCGGAACTGCCCGACAAGTGGGAGTATTATATTGACCGCCTATCTACCCATATAGCGTCCAAAGGAACGAAATACCGTAGCCATGCAGCCACGATATACAAGTGGGTGCAGGAGGACGAAGCCAGGAAACCACCGAAAAAAGGCATACCCGATTACACCTTTAAGGAGGGCGAGAGTTTATGAGTGAACTTTTTACCGATACCGTTTTGAATATGATGACTGCCACCGCTGACCCGGAGGACTACACAGGCGAGGATGGTCTTCTTTACTGCGGCAAGTGCCGCACGGCGAAAGAAGCCTACTTTCCTAAAGAAACCATTGCATGGTTGGGGCATGACAAACACCCGACAGAATGTGACTGCCAACGGGAAAAGCGTTTGGAGCGTGAAGCTGCCGAGGAACGCAGGCGACACCTTGACACCGTTATGGAACTGAAACGCCGGGGCTTTACCGACCTCACCATGCAGGAATGGACTTTTGCACATGACAACGGCAAATGCCCACAGATGAGCAAGGCACATTTATATGTGGAGCATTGGGAGCAGATGAGAGAAAACAACTATGGTCTGCTCTTGTGGGGCAAGGTAGGCACAGGAAAAAGCTATTTTGCCGGGTGCATTGCCAATGCCCTTATGGAACAGGAAATCTCCGTCCGCATGACAAACTTTTCTGCGATATTGAATGATTTGACCGCCAGCTTTGAGGGGCGAAACGAGTATATCGAGCGTCTTTGCCGTTTTCCTCTGCTGATACTTGATGATTTTGGAATGGAGCGTGGCACGGAGTACGGTTTGGAACAGGTCTACAATGTAATTGACAGCCGATACCGCAGCCGCAAGCCGCTGATTGTCACCACCAATCTAAGCCTTACGGAACTGCAAAATCCACAGGACACCGCCCACGCCCGTATCTATGACCGAATGCTTGAAATGTGTCTGCCTGATTTTGTCAAGATTAGTTGACACATTTTCCTCAAGGATTTTGTACCCTATGCTGCTTCTTTCAGGGAATCATAGTATTGCTGTCG
>CABIYE010000002.1:382855-391471 GCA_902362865.1 Clostridiaceae bacterium | reverse complement strand
AGCGCTTGACGAAGCAGCAAAAGCTCTGCAAAAGAAGGAACTTCCATATGTAGACGTGGTAAAAGGTGACTGGTTCTACGATGGAGCATACTACAACTACTTTGCAGGAACCATGACGGGTACAGATCCTACGCATTTCTCACCATACGCAACGCTGGTACGTGCACAGTTTGCAACGATTCTTCACAGAATTGAAGGCAAACCGGATGCAGCGTATACGAACAGATTCCCGGATGTACCGGATGGACAGTTCTATTCAACGGCAGTTCTGTGGGCGGCTGATGCGAAGGTTGTTACGGGTTATACAGATTCCGGATACTTTGGAACAAATGATCCGATTACCCGTGAGCAGATGGTAGTTATGATGTACCGTTATGCGGATTATAAGAAATACGATATCTCAAAGACGGCAGATCTCAGCAGCTTTTCTGATGCAGGACAGGTAAGCGGATTCGCAGAAACTGCTATGAAGTGGGCAGTAGAAAATGGAATCATTGAAGGAAAAGAGAATACGGATAATTCCTATCGACTTGACCCGCAGGGCAGCACAAGCCGTGCAGAATGTGCGATTATTATCCAGAGATTTATGGAGATATTCGACAAATAAGGAAATCTTTTGAGACTTACCGGCGGCAGTTTTACTGTCGCCGGTTTTGGAAAAAATCAAAAGTGTTTATTTTTTACATTTTAGAATATCTTTGTAGAAAGCATCCATTTCTTTTTTTGTGCCAAAAGTAGCAACATACATCTGGTTGCCCATTGCTCCGGAAAGCACGTCGGGGATACGCTCCATCATTTTCATGTTGCTGCCGTATTTCTCCATAATCTCTTCATGGCTTAATACGAAATTTTTCCCGTCGCGGCGCCCGGCATAGGCACAGTATGCGTGTTCTCCGTCCGGAAGTGTAGAGCGGTTGTAGGCAATCATATCTGCCCAGATTTTGTATACGTTTGTGCTGTTGGCGAAATTCATCATATCCGGCGAAAAGCCGCCGCATGGGCGCATATTCACTTCCAGGGCAACGATATCACCCTTTTTCCCCATTCCTTCCTGATCCTGTGTGAGGCGGAAGAATTCAAAGTGGACAAAACGGCTTTTTACACCAAAGCTTTTTACAGTCCTGCGACCGGCTGCACGGGTATCCGCCGGCAGGTTCTTTACGATGTAGTAAATGGAATTGTCAGAGTTGTTTACAATATCCATAATAGACATAGGAGTTACATTACCTGTCTCAAACATCGGCTTACCATCGGCATCAATAATCGCATCATAGGAATTGACTTCTGCATGGATAAATTCTTCCATAATGTATTGGATATCCGGAATTTTTGTCTCCAGAAAATGTTCCAGGTCAGCATCGCAGGAGAGTTTATGCGTATCAGAAGCGCCGACTCCGTTGTCCGGTTTTACGATGACGGGGTAGCCAACCTCTTTGATAAATTTCAGACAGCCATTCTTGGTGTCAACCAGGTGATAACGGGCTGTGGGGATTCCGGCTTTGGCATAATATTCTTTCATTTTAGATTTGAATTTGATGCGAGGGATATCTTCTGTATGGAAGCCGCTTGCAATGTTGAAATCCGTGCGTAACCTGGCGTCACGTTCCAACCAATACTCATTGTTGGATTCCAGCCAGTCTATACATCCGTGTTTGTAGATGAGGAAGGCAACGGCGCGGTAGACTTCGTCTTCACTTTCCAGGTTGTTTACTTTATAGTATTCATTCAGGCTGTCTTTCAGTTCGGCATTTAGTTCATCGTAAGGCTGGTCGCCGATACCCAGCACATTCAGACCGTTCTTTTTCAATTCCCGGCAGAATTGCCAGTAATTCGTAGGAAAATTAGGGGAAATAAAAATAAAGTTTTTCATAGTACTCTCATCCTTTTTTGTTTGTAGTGATATATATTATAACACCAGTTGTGCTGGCGCTGGTTACACATGTTTGTCAGCCTGGAAATATTAATTCAGAAGGTATGGAACGAAGTAGGTTACCTGCTTGTACCACCAATCCCAGTCGTGTGCACAGTCATAGCCCCAGAAATCCACCCAGGTATGGATTCCTTTACTTTGAAGGATAGACTGCATTTGTCTTGTGGATTCAGGGATTTCCCATGGTCCTTGTCCCACACAGATGACGGATTTCTGTTGATTGTACATTTCGATGTATGGATGATCTTCCGGCAGATTCGGAAGGTAGTGGACCGGAGAGTTGATATAAACCAAGTCATCCATATAATTACCGAATCCATATTCGGATGTGTAAATACCGCTTAACGCAAGAAGACGATCAAAAAGATCCGGGCGGCGGTAATACAGGTTGGCGGCATGAGTGGCGCCAAGGCTGCATCCAAATACCAGAATTCCAGGGTAGCCGCTCCAACCATTGCGCTCATTAGCCATCGCACGCATGAAAGGAACCAGTTCGTCTGTAATGTACTGAATCCATTGTTCATAACGGCAGATTCGCCATCTTGGATCCCCGCCCTGGTCGGACCAGGTTTCTGCATCGATCGTATCAATGGAAAATATCATAACTTCTCCCGATTCAATCCAGGGAGACCAGACGTCTGTCATGTGAAAATTTTCAAAATCAAAAAAGCGGCCGTCCTGGCAGGGGATAAAAAGAACCGGTCGTCCTGCGTGACCATATATCTTACATTCCATATCCCGCCCAAGTGCCGGACTGTAATTTTTGTAATATTGTACTTCCATGGTGTTCCTCCTTAGTTTGAAGTATGATTAAAACTCATATAATAGCGTATTCATAAAGAACGGAATCTGCTTTTCCCAGCTTGCTTCACAGTGATCTCCATTCGGTACAATTCGGCTTTCCAGCAGAATTTGTTTTTGCAGAAGCTGGGAAGTTACTTTGCTGAATTGTATTCGCATATTGTTGTGGTGGCGCATTTCACGGGCCCCGTAATCCATATAAATCACAGTGTCCGGTTTGATCCGGGCATGAGAAATCATATCGGACAATTTCTTTGTGGCAAACCAGATGGATGGGGATAATGCAGCTGCCCGCGAGAATGTCTGGTTATATTCGAGAACTGCATACAGACTCATCAGACCACCCATAGAGCTTCCGGCAATGAAGGTGTGATTTCTGTCCGGAATGGTTCGGAAATTTTCGTCAATATAAGGTTTAAAGGTATGAACCATCCAGTTCATTGTAATTTTGCCGAGTCCGGTAATATTTCCCAGTTTAGGATTGCGGAAGGTGAAAGGAGAGTATTCTTTAATCCTTCCGTTGTCAGGGCTGTGGTTGCATTCTACTGCGGCAATGATTACCTGGGTCTGTGTGTAATCCATGTATTCCTTCATGCCCCAGCATTTGCCGTAAGTGGCATCTTCATCAAAAAAAACATTATGCCCGTCAAACATATAAAGCACCGGATAATGTTTGTCCGGTTCATTTGTATAAGATTCCGGAAGATATATGTAAGCACGTCTTTCTTCGTCGCCGGTCAGTTCCGGAATCGTAATATTCCATTTTTCTACCATAATGTCCTCCATTTTGCTATACAGACAAGTGTTTTATCGGATTAAATATAGCACGGAAAAGAGTAAATAGCAAGATATAGAGAGCCTGCAAGTTGACGTTCCGGCCAAAATCATTTATGATTATTTATGTATAACAATGAGGTTAAAAGGATGATTCCAATGAATATAATTAATTTTGAGCATATCAGTAAAGTATTCGGTGAGAAGACTATTTTTGCGGAGGCTTCTGTCGGGATACAGGAAGGAGACAAGATCGGGATTATCGGTATGAACGGTACCGGGAAAACGACCTTCCTGAAAATGGCGGCAGGTCTGGAAGTGCCGGATCACGGACAGATAGTTAAGCAGAATGGACTGAAGATAGCTTATCTGTCCCAGGATCCTGAATTCCCGAAGGGAGCGACGATTCTTTCTTATATACAGGATGATGAGAATGTATGGAAAGTACAGAGTAATCTGCAGCAGCTTGGAATTGCAGATTATGAGGAGTCTGTTTCCCATCTGTCCGGCGGACAGAAGAAGAAGCTTGCGCTGGCGAAAGTACTGGCGTCTGATTTTGATGTGCTTCTTTTGGACGAGCCGACGAACCATCTGGATACCCGGATGATGGGCTGGCTGGAAGAGTATCTCCGGAAATTTAAAGGCACGATTCTGATGGTAACCCATGATCGGTATTTCCTGGATTGTGTGACTGATCATATTCTGGAAATCAGCCACGGACAGATTTACAGTTATGAGGCGAATTATTCCGGGTTTCTGGAGCTGAAAGCTGCGCGGGAGGAAATGGAGCTTGCTGCGGAGCGGAAGCGCCAGAGTGTTCTCCGGATAGAAATGGAGTGGGCGAAGCGGGGATGCCGTGCCAGAAGCACTAAGCAGAAAGCAAGGCTGGAGCGCCTGGAGATGTTGAAAAATGGCGAGGCACCTGTAAAAGACCAGACTGTAGAGCTTGATTCTGTTGAGACCAGGATGGGAAAGAAGACTATAGAGCTTTCCCATGTTTGTAAAAGCTATGGAGATAAGGTGATATTGAACGATTTCAGTTATATTCTTCTTAAGAATCAGCGGCTGGGTATTATCGGACCGAATGGCTGTGGGAAGACGACACTGATGAAGCTTTTGGCGGGGATTATCCGCCCGGACAGTGGAGAGATTCAAGTAGGCGAGACGGTGAAAGTGGGGTATTTTGCGCAGGAAGAGCAGGAAATGAATGACAATCAGCGGGTGATTGATTATGTGAAAGATATTGCCGAGTATGTTACTACGAAAGAGGGAAAAATCAGTGCCGCAAAGATGCTGGAGCGTTTCTTATTTACTCCTGATATGCAATATTCACCGATAGGAAAGCTGTCCGGAGGGGAGAAGAGAAGGCTCTATCTTCTGGGTGTTTTATGTGGAGAAATCAATGTTCTTCTGCTGGATGAGCCGGGGAATTCGCTGGATATCCCTACGATGACCGTACTGGAGGATTATCTGAATTCCTTCCAGGGAATTGTGATAACCGTATCCCACGACCGGTATTTTCTGGATAATGTGGCAGACCGCATTTTTGCATTTGACGGCAGTGGACATTTGCAGCAGTACGAAGGAGGATATTCTGATTATCTGTTGAAAAAGGAAAGTGAGGATATATCGGTAAATCTGCAAAAAGCACCGCAAAAAGAAGAAAAAAAGGCAGAGAGTCCATCAAAGAATACCTGGAAACAGCATGAGAAAAAGCTGCGTTTTACCTATAAAGAAGAACGGGAATTTGCAGTAATTGACGATGAAATTGCAGGGTTGGAAGAAAAGATAGAAGACCTGGAAAGACAGATGGAGGTGCATGCAACTAATTCCGTAAAATTGAAGGAATTGATGGAAAAAAAGGAAGAGGCAGAAGGAAAATTAGAGGAAAAAATGGACAGGTGGGTGTATCTGAATGATTTATATGAGCAAATGCAGAAATAAATCAGAGGATACTCTTGACAAATCAGATAGATGTTGTTATTATAAAAAAACAGAACGCACTCTGTTTTTAAAAAGAAACAAGAATTGAGAGGTGCAGTATGCAAAGAGTATTTTCATTATTGGTTGACAACAATCCCGGTGTACTCAGCAGGATTGCCGGTCTGTTCAGCAGACGGGGATATAACGTAGACAGTATTACGGCAGGAACGACCGCAGATCCGAGATTTACCAGAATTACAATTGTGACGAGCGGAGATGAATTGATTTTGTCTCAGATTGAGAGACAGGTTCGTAAGCTGGAGGATATTATTGAGATTAAGGAGCTGAAGCCGGAAGAATCCGTTTACAGAGAATTGATTATGGTTAAGATTCGCGCAGATGCTTCCCAGAGATCAGAAGTGATTTCTCTGGCAGATATTTTCCGGGCGAAGGTAGTAGATGTTGAGAAGGAATGCCTGATGGTGGAGCTTACCGGTAATCAGTCCAAGCTGGAAGCTTTCCTGAACCTTCTGGATGGATATGAGATACTGGAGCTTGCGAGAACGGGCATTACCGGTCTGGCGCGCGGCATTAAAGACGTGACATTTATTGATTAGCTGGCTAAAGGAAATAACCTTTAACAATATATAATTTATACATATGGTAGGAGGAATGCAGCAATGGCAAAAATTTATTATCAGGAAGACTGTAACTTATCAGTATTGGAAGGACAGAAGATTGCAATCATCGGTTACGGAAGCCAGGGACATGCACATGCATTGAACTTAAAGGATTCCGGGTGTGATGTAATCATCGGCCTTTACGAGGGAAGTAAATCATGGAAGAGAGCTGAAGAGCAGGGCTTCCAGGTATTTACGGCGGCTGAAGCAGCAAAACAGGCTGACATCATTATGATTCTTATCAACGATGAATTACAGGCTGACATGTACAAAAAGGACATTGAACCGAACCTTGAGGAAGGCAATATGCTGATGTTTGCACATGGTTTCAATATCCATTTCGGATGTATCACGCCTCCGAAGAACGTAGACGTAACTATGATCGCACCGAAGGGACCAGGACATACAGTAAGAAGTGAGTATGAAGTTGGTAAGGGTGTTCCGTGTCTGGTTGCAGTAGAGCAGGATGCAACAGGAAAAGCGCTTGACAAGGCGCTTGCATATGCATTGGGAATCGGCGGAGCAAGAGCAGGTGTCCTTGAGACTACATTCAGAACAGAGACAGAGACAGACCTCTTTGGTGAGCAGGCTGTTCTTTGCGGCGGTGTATGTGCGCTGATGCAGGCAGGTTTTGAGACATTGGTTGAGGCAGGCTATGATCCGAGAAATGCATATTTTGAATGTATCCATGAGATGAAGCTGATTGTAGATCTGATTTACCAGTCAGGTTTCTCAGGAATGAGATATTCCATCTCCAATACTGCTGAATATGGCGATTATATTACAGGACCGAAGATTATTACGGAAGATACCAAGAAAGCAATGAAGAAGATTCTGTCTGATATTCAGGATGGTACATTCGCAAAAGAATTCTTACTGGATATGTCCCCAGCAGGACGTCAGGTACACTTCAAAGCTATGAGAAAGAAAGCGGCAGAGCATCCGGCAGAAGTAGTTGGAGAAGAAGTAAGAAAGCTTTACAGCTGGAGTGATGAAGATAAGTTAATCAATAACTAGTTATTGTGTGAGAAAAAGCGCAGAGTCCATAGTTTACGGATCCTGCGCTTTTTGTGTTCTTATGCTTCCTTTTGAGCCAATTTTGTGATACACTGAATAAAAAGGGACAGGAGGAACAAACCATGGATGAGAGACTTGAGGATCTTCGCTCAACCAAAAACCCCAAAGCGCGTATCAAGGTATTGAAGGGACATTTTGCAACAAGCAATTCCCATCTGAATACATACATTGATATGTCTACCGTCAAATCAAGGCACAACAATGCCAGAGAAGCTGCCAAGGAGCTTGCGCATGAGTATATGTCCAATACTTTTGTTAATACAATTGTGTGTCTGGACGAGACAGAAGTTATCGGAACCTTTATGGCAGAGCAGCTTGCAGACAGCAATCGTATGTCGTTGAGTGCGGGAAATAATATTTCTGTAATTACACCGGAGTTTGATGCGATTGGACAGATGATGTTCCGCGATAATAAGCAGAGAATGATTAAAGACCAACAGGTATTGATTCTGGCTGCGTCGGTTACCACCGGAAAGACCATTAACAGGGCAATCGAATGTGTACTGTATTATGGCGGAACGGTGTGTGGGGTTGCGTCCATATTCAGCGCGGTAAATAAGATTGCAGGTATGGAGATTAAGACGATTTTTACGGCAAGAGATATTCCGGACTATCGGGCGTATGAACCGGCAAAATGCCCAATGTGCGAAGAAGGCAAGCGGGTGGAAGCAATTGTGAATAGCTATGGATATTCTAAATTATAGCAGTAAAAAAAGACAGCCACATGACGGTATGGCTGTCTTTTTTTGTGTTTATAGATTAAGCAATTCCGTTAACAGCTTTTGTCAGACGGGAAATCTTTCTGGCGCATGTGTTCTTATGATAAACACCCTTGCTTCCTGCTTTATTGATTTCAACGATTGCAACCTTCAGTGCTTCTGCAGCAGCAGCGGCATCCTTATTAGCAACAGCTGTTTCAACTTTCTTTGCGCAAGTCTTAACTTTAGATTTGATAGCCTTGTTTCTGGCATTCTTTGTCTCATTCACTAAAATTCTCTTTTTTGCAGATTTGATATTAGCCAACTTGTCCACCTCCAATATCCTCATATTTCGATTCAAGCTCGATAAATATATTCGTTAGAGCCGGACACGGACGTTCTAACGAAACATACGTGTTTATTTTATGCTAATGACTCTTTAATGTCAATACATATTTCTGAAATTATTGTAAAAACTAGCAATAATGATGAGATAAAGTGAGGATTTGGAAATGGTTGAAAAGTACAGTATTAGAACGGATCTGGCTTTGGAGCAGAAAGAGCGTTTTGAAGCTGACAATGTAGAGATATCTGGAGTTGTCCTGGAAGAGAATTATGATGAGGAGAGGGAAATTAAGATTACAACGGTGAAAATTGAGACGGAGAACGGAGCAAAAACCATGGGAAAACCGGTGGGTACTTATATTACTATAGAAGCGCCCAACATGGCGAT
>CABIYE010000002.1:0-382555 GCA_902362865.1 Clostridiaceae bacterium | reverse complement strand
GGTAGAGATTGTCAAAGGAATCGTGCAGGAGACAAAACCGGACTTTATTGTAGCCATTGATGCCCTTGCGGCGCGGAATTCTAAAAGACTGAACCGCACCATTCAGATTGCAGATACAGGAATACATCCCGGATCAGGTGTAGGAAACCAGAGAAATGCTATTAATCGGGAAACGGTGGGAGTTCCTGTAATCGCCATAGGCGTTCCGACGGTGGTTGATGCGGCTACAATTGTAAATGACGCTATGGAAAATCTTCTGGCGGCTTTGGAAAGCTCTGAGATGTTAAAAGGAGTAGGCGTGGTGATGCAGGGATACAGTGCGGCGGAAAAATATGAATTAGTAAAAGAACTGATAGCTCCGCATTTAAATGGAATGTTTGTAACGCCGAAGGACATTGACGATACGGTAAAACGAATCAGTTACACAATTTCAGAAGCTTTGAATCTGCTATTCTCAAATCAGGTATAGTTTCATATAGTATAAAAGTGAATGAATAAATGTCTGATTGGGCAGGAAATAGAAATGGGTGGGAATATTTGGAAAGAAAATGGAGCGTGCATACCGTATTGCTCGGACTGGTGTTTGGAATTCTCATAATCTATGGAGGAATCAAGCTCGATATTCATCCGTTTCAGGCGGTAGAAGGAGAGGTTGCGGAAGAACTATTGGAGCAGTCCAAAGTAATGTACCTGACCGGATTTTCTTATCTCGAAGGAGATAAAAGTCATTCGATGGGGGAATGGCTGCTGTCTAAGGCAAATGAATTGATTCCTCTTGGAGGTTACGTAGAAGGGAAGTCCGCATCCGAGACAGACACCTCGGATGCGGATACATATGCTATGATTCTGGCGGCACAGGCAAATGATGAGAATGAAGTGGGGGCAGACGGACAGTTGGTGAATGGAGAAGATGATTCAGCACAGACGCTTCACACCGCCGGAGTACCGTTGGATACTTCTATAGAGAAAATGAGCGATTTTAACTACCTCATCAGTAATTTCTATGCGGTAGACAGCAGTACTATGATACGGCCGGATGAGCTAAAAGGGGAAGAGCTGTTAAGTAAAAATATGAAGATTAACCAGGAGACGGACGGTCCGAAGATATTGGTTTACCATACACATTCACAAGAAATGTTTGCAGATTCTGTGGAGGGAGATCCGTCTACTTCTATTGTGGGAGTCGGCGATTATCTGACAGAGCTTTTAAATCATACTTATCAGATCCAGACGCTTCATCATACCGGCGTGTACGATTTGATTAACGGGGAATTGGACAGAAGCAAAGCGTATGATATGGCAAAGCCGGATATTCAGAAGATACTGGAAGAAAATCCAACCATAGAGGTTGTCATCGACCTGCACAGAGATGGTGTGAATGAGGGCACTCATCTGGTGACAGAGGTAAATGGCAAGCAGACTGCGCAGATTATGTTCTTTAATGGGCTAAGCAAGACAAGGGCTAACGGTGAGATTGATTATCTTGCAAATCCGTATATTCAGGACAATCTGGCGTTTTCCCTTCAGATGCAGGTGGCGGCAAACAATAAATATCCCGGATTTGCCAGAAGGATTTATCTAAGAGGCTATCGGTACAACATGCATTTCATGCCAAAATCACTGCTTATAGAGGCAGGTGCACAGACCAATACCGTAGAAGAAATGAAGAATGCTATGGAAGTGCTGGCAGATCTTCTGCATACAGTACTTATCGAATAAGACTGGAAATATTGCGTTTCTTAGGGTATACTATAAAAGATTGTGGGTACAAAAGATACGCGGAAGAGTTTGATAGAAGAGAGGTTTAGGTAACATGGCGAAGAAGAATACATACGATGCGGATAGTATTGCGGTACTGGAAGGACTTGAAGCAGTCCGGAAAAGACCGGGAATGTATATAGGAAGCGTGTCAACCAAGGGACTGAATCATCTGATTTATGAAATTGTGGATAATGCAGTGGACGAACACCTGGCGGGATATTGTACGGAGATACAGGTAACACTGGAAAAAGACGGTTCTGCGACGGTATCTGATAATGGACGTGGTGTTCCGGTCGGCATGCACGCCAAAGGCGTGTCTGCCGAGAGAATCGTATATACGACGCTTCATGCAGGAGGAAAGTTTGACAGTTCTGCTTATAAGACAAGCGGCGGGCTTCACGGGGTAGGCTCTTCTGTGGTAAATGCACTGTCTGCCTATATGGACGTAGAGGTCAGCAGGGAAGGATATATTCACCATGACAGATATGAGCGGGGCGTTCCGGTTATTGAGTTGGAAGATGGTCTTTTACCCAGAATTGGCAAGACGAAGAAGACCGGAACGAAGGTGAATTTTCTTCCGGATGATACGATCTTTGAGAAGACAAAATTCCGTGGAGAAGAGGTAAAGAGCCGTATGCATGAGACGGCTTATCTGAATCCGTCTCTTACCATTATTTATGAAGATAAACGTCTGAGTGAGCCGGAACATATCGTATTCCATGAACCGGATGGAATCCTCGGTTTTATTAAAGAGTTGAATGCTAAGAAAGAAACAGTACATGAGCCGGTGTATTTTAAAGGGATGGCAGAGGGAATTGAAGTGGAAGCGGCATTTCAATATGTAAATGAATTCCATGAAAATGTTCTTGGTTTCTGTAATAATATCTACAATGCAGAAGGCGGGACCCATCTGACCGGATTTAAGACAACCTTTACTACCGTTATGAACCAGTACGCTCGGGAGCTGGGGGTGCTGAAGGAGAAGGACGCTAATTTTACAGGTGCGGACATCCGTAACGGTATGACGGCAATCGTCTCCATTAAGCATCCGGATCCCAGGTTTGAGGGGCAGACGAAGACGAAGCTGGACAACCCGGATGCGGCGAAGGCCACCGGAAAAGTGACGAATGATGAGATTGTCCGTTTCTTTGACCGAAATCTGGATACATTGAAAAAGGTTCTTTCCTGTGCGGAAAAAGCGGCGAAAATCAGGAAGACAGAAGAACGTGCGAAAACCAATTTGCTGACGAAGCAGAAATATTCCTTTGACAGCAATGGAAAGCTTGCGAATTGTGAGAGCCGGGATGCTTCCCGGTGCGAGATTTTTATCGTAGAGGGAGATTCCGCGGGAGGCTCAGCTAAGACGGCAAGGGACCGAATGTACCAGGCGATTCTTCCAATCCGCGGGAAAATTCTGAATGTGGAGAAGGCGAGCATAGATAAAATACTTGCTAATGCAGAGATAAAGACCATGATTAATGCTTTTGGCTGCGGATTTTCCGAAGGATATGGAAATGATTTTGATATCAGCAAACTGCGTTATGACAAGATTATCATTATGGCAGATGCGGATGTGGACGGTGCCCATATTTCTACACTGCTTTTGACCCTGTTTTACCGGTTTATGCCGGAGCTTATCTATGAGGGACACGTATATATTGCCATGCCGCCTCTTTATAAGGCAATGCCGAAGAAGGGGGAAGAAGAATATCTGTATGACGATAAGGCGCTGGAACGATACAGAAAGACTCACAGTGGGCCGTTTACCCTCCAGAGGTATAAAGGGTTGGGAGAAATGGATGCAGAACAGTTATGGGAAACAACACTGAATCCCGAAACCCGGATTCTTAAGCGAGTGGAAATTGAGGACGCGAGAATGGCTTCCAGCGTGACAGAGATGCTGATGGGAACAGAGGTACCACCGCGGCGGGCGTTTATTTATGAGAATGCTACGGAAGCGGAATTGGATATATAGGAAGGAGCAGATGAGAAATGGAAAGCCAGCAGATTATCCGTACCGAATATTCGGACGTAATGAAAAAATCATATATTGATTATGCTATGAGTGTGATTATTGCGAGAGCCCTCCCGGATGTGCGTGACGGATTAAAACCGGTGCAGAGAAGAACGCTCTATGATATGCATGAACTTGGAATCCGGTATGACAAGCCTTATAGAAAATGTGCGCGTATTGTGGGAGATACCATGGGTAAATATCATCCCCACGGCGACAGTTCTATTTATGAAGCACTGGTGGTTATGGCACAAGACTTTAAGAAAGGCATGATTCTGGTAGACGGACACGGAAATTTTGGCTCTATTGAGGGAGACGGAGCCGCCGCCATGCGTTATACGGAAGCCAGGCTTGCCAAGTTTACCCAGGATGCATTTCTCGCGGATTTAGATAAGGATATTGTGGACTTTGTACCGAATTTCGACGAGACGGAGAAAGAGCCGGAAGTGCTTCCTGTGCGGGTTCCCAACCTTCTGGTAAATGGTGCGGAGGGGATTGCCGTCGGTATGGCTACCAGCATTCCGACTCATAATCTTGGAGAAGTTATTGATGCGGTAAAGGCATATATGAAAAATGACGCCATCAGCACGAAGCAGTTGATGAAATACGTGAAGGGACCGGATTTCCCTACGGGCGGTATTGTTGTAAATAAAGACGATCTTCTAAATATTTATGAGACAGGCTCCGGCAAGATTAAGATTCGCGGCAAGGTGGAAGTGGAGGATATGAAAGGCGGAAAGAAGCGCCTGGTAATCACGGAGATTCCTTACACCATGATTGGGGCGGGAATCGGGAAATTTTTAAATGATGTCTGTGCGTTGGTGGAGTCTAAGAAAACTTCCGACATCGTAGACATTTCCAACCAGTCTTCCAAGGAAGGAATTCGCATCGTTATTGAACTGAAGAAGGGAGCAGATGTAGAGAATCTCACCAATATGCTTTATAAAAAGACCCGGCTGGAGGATACCTTTGGCGTTAATATGCTGGCGGTAGCAGACGGACGCCCGGAAACCATGGGGCTTAAGAAAATTATTGAGCATCACGTGGATTTTCAGTTTGAACTTGCCACCAGAAAGTATAAGAATCTTCTGGCAAAGGAACTGGACAAGAAAGAGATTCAGGAAGGACTTATTAAGGCCTGTGATGTGATCGATCTGATTATTGAGATTCTCCGGGGCAGCCAGAATGTGAAGGACGCGAAGGCGTGCCTGACCCAGGGGATCACAGAGAATATTAAGTTTAAGTCAAAAATATCCCAGAAGATGGCGGCGATGCTCCGGTTTACTGAGCGTCAGGCGACAGCAATTCTGGAGATGCGTCTTTACAAATTAATTGGACTGGAGATTGAGGCGCTTCAGAAAGAGCATGACGAGACTCTGAAAAAAATTGAGAGATACGAGGATATTCTGAACAATTATAATTCCATGTCAGATGTAATCATAGAAGAATTAGATCAGTATAAAAAAGAATTCGGAAGAAAACGCCGTACCGTAGTAGAGAATGCGGAAGAAGCCGTATTTGAAGAGAAGAAGATAGAAGAACAGGAAGTGATGTTTCTGATGGACAGGTTTGGTTATGCGAAGACGATAGACCTGCCCACCTATGAACGTAATAAGGAAGCGGCTGACAGCGAGAACAAATATGTGGTCTCCTGTATGAACACCGGAAAGCTGTGTATCTTTACCAATACCGGAAAGATGCATCAGATGAAGGTATTAGACCTGCCTTTCGGAAAATTCCGGGATAAAGGACTTCCTGTAGATAATGTCAGCAACTATGACAGCACACAGGAGGAAATTGTCTATATCTGCGATGCGGAGCAGATGCGATTCGCCAAGCTTCTCTTTGCAACAAAGCAAGGTATGATTAAGAAGGTTGAGGGAACGGAATTTCAGGTGGCGAAGAGAACCATTGTGGCAACGAAGTTTCAGGATGGGGACGAGCTGCTCTGTGTTCAGGTCATCACGGATAATCAGCATGTTGTCCTGCAGACCCGGGATGGGTTCTTCCTGCGTTTCCCGGCAGAGGAAGTTTCCGAAAAGAAAAAAGGAGCCATTGGTGTCCGGGGAATTAAGCTTAAGAAGGATGATGAGCTGGAGAACGTATATCTCTTTGTGGAAGGAACGGAGGCGAAGGTAGCATTTAAAGAGAAGGAGGTAACTCTGAACCGGCTGAAGATAGGAAAGAGGGATACCCAGGGAGTGAAGAACAGGGGATAAAGGCTGATGGGGAAAAGGAGAAAAAAGAAAAAGATTAATTTTGAAGAATCATGGTTGGGAGTTTTTATAGAAACAGTGCTGTTTTTTGCAGCATATATTCTTTTAATGATGCTTCCGGGAGTTATTGTCAGACCGGCGCTGTTTTTTCTGGTGTCTGTTTATATTATCTACCATGATAACAGCGGCATAAGAAAAAAACTTGTGAAGAAACTTCCTAAAAAATTTCCCTGGTATAAATCGTGGGCAAGACCGGAAAAATTTGAAGATCATCGGATAGAAGTTTATAAAACATGTACCTTTTTTTGTCTTCTTTTAAGCTGGGGGGTTCCTTATATAGGATTTTTATTTACTACGGGAGCGGTAGTTTTTCCGGTTTTGACAATTGTACGTTATATTCGGAATAGCGACAGAATTAGTTTCTCAGAAGATAAACAAGGCGGTTTTACCTCTGTGGTAATAACGGTTCTGGTTTCTGGTTTTCTTTTCTTTATATGGGGCGCAGATAATCATAGGTATAACCAGTTATTTTGGGTAATGTGGGGTGCTATATCCCTTACTTTTATTATTCCTTTTTTCATTTTTTCAAAAGAATATAAGAGAAAAATACTGGTTGCTGCTGGTTATATCTTTTGTGTCAGTTTCTTTTGGTTCGGTGCACTTTGCGTTATTAATATAGATTTTGATTTTAGTGTGGCCGAGGAATATCGGGTAAGAGTTGTAGATAAACATTCGTCATCAGGTAAGGCAGAAATGTATTATGTAACTGTAAAACCATGGGATGGAAAATATGGAGATGAAGATATAGAAGTTTCAATAGATGAATATAAGCAGGCGGAAGAAGGAGATATAGTAACAGTTGTCCAGAGAAATGGACTTTTACGGATGAAATGGTACTATTTAGAATTTAGATAGCAGACAAACATAAAATATAAAATTCCCGCTCCATAACGAATCGTTTATGGAGCGGGAATCTAGTTTATACCTTAGTATGCAAGAAAGGGTGCCAGTGGCACGCTTTCTGTATCAGATTCCGGCAAATTTATTTGCAAGCTTTCAGGACTGCTTTCAGGTATTCCCAGGAACGTGCAGTGGATGCAATGTCAAGCCGTTCTTTTACAGAATGAACATCCGGCAAATTCGGGCCGAAGGATACAATGTCTAAATCCGCTTTCTTGTCAATCAGGATTCCACATTCTAATCCGCCGTGGGTAGTCTCTACGGTTGGCTCGGTACCGAACATATCGCTGTAAATCTTAATCATCAGCGGACGGAGGGTGGAATCCGGATAAAAGCTCCATCCGGGGTATTCGCCGGAAAGCTCATAGGAAGCGCCCACAAGCTCACACCACATATTCATCACATTTTTCATATCTTCTAATTTGCTCTTTAGGGAACTTCTTACCTGGAATCTTACACGTACCGTATTATCTGAGGTTTCTACAATTCCGGTGTTCAGAGAAGTTTCCACATTGGAGGGGAAGGTACGGTCATAGCACTGTACACCGTTCGGAGCGCCATACAAGTAGGTAATGACACGGGAAGTAGAGTCTGCATCAAATGCCTTTACAGTTTTGCTCTCTCCGATTGTGGCAGTCAGGATAAAATCCGGCTCTGAACCAAGAAATTCAGCAGAGATTTCTTCTTTTAACGCAGAGACAGCATTTACAATGGCTTCTGCCTGTTCTGTCTCTGCCACAATAACGGTCTGGTTATTCTGAGCAATAACATTGGCGGCAGAACCACCGTCGGTGCTGAGCAGGTTGAAGTCGTAGGTATTGGCGAGTGAGTTAAGAACACGCCCCATAATCTTGTGGGCATTGCCGCGCTGTTTCTGAATCTCAGCACCGGAATGGCCGCCCTGTAATCCATTTATGGAGAGCGTGATTTCTACTCCGTCCTCTTCGCTCCACTCTACTGGAATGTATGTATCGTAGACAAATCCTCCGGCGCAGCCTACGGTCAGAACACCTTCTATCTCCGAATCAATATTCAGACATTTTTTTCCCTTCAGTTCAGATAAATCAATGGCATATGCCCCGTACATTCCGATTTCCTCGTCAGTGGTAAAAATTGCTTCAATCGGTGGATGGGGGATGTTATCGCTTGCAAGAATTGCCATTGCAAATGCGATTGCGATTCCGTCGTCACCGCCCAGAGAAGTGTTCTTTGCACCGATCATGCCGTCTTCAACAAAGAGATCCAATGGGTCATTCTCAAAATCATGAGTACTTTCCGGTGTCTTTACGGCTACCATATCCAGATGTCCCTGTAAAATAACCGGTTCACTATTTTCATAGCCGGGAGTTCCCGGTTTCTTGATGATTACGTTATTTACTTCGTCCTGCACATATTCCAGGTGGTGTGTTTTTGCAAATTCTACACAGAAATCACTGGCTTTTTTTGTGTAAAATGTTTTTCGCGGTACGCGGCTTAATTCTTCAAAATAATAGAATACTTCTTTTGGTTCGATGTTTGATAAAATGCCCACTTTTCTATCCTCCGTTTATAGTCAATAATATGATTTCATTGTAGCACGTTAAAAATTATTTTTCTATGGAATCTGCGAAGATATTTTCGTTATATTTTTGTCATTCTTTCATGCATGACGATGAGAAATTCTTCCATAACACGGGTTTTGTATTTATGGTTTTTGTAGTAAAAAAATACCTGACGTTTCGCGGCGCTGCCATCAAGTTTATAGTAAACAAGGTTTTCAAAAGAAGGGAGTTGGCTTACCAAAATATCACTGATAAATGTTGCCCCAAGCTGTGTGGAAGCCGCCATGTAAGCCGTTGACTGCTGGTTGAGCTCCAGAATAATATTAGGGTGAAATCCGGCCTCCCTGCACAGCCTGTCTCCTCGGATACGGGTATCGTTTCCAGGAGCAAGCATGATGAAAGGCAGTTCGGAAAATGTATGGAGCGGAACAGCCGGATGTACAGAGTCCAGGTAGCTTTTGTTTTTGATGCTTTCATAGGAAAGCTGGTATTCTTCAAGACTTCCATGGATGGGAAAATGCTTCGGGACAGCAAGAAGAATATTTTCATGGCAGTAGAGTTCTTTGTTATACAGAGTACTGTCATAGTGGTAATTGTCAATGACAAAATCCAGAGAATTATTACTGAGCATTGTCTCTAGCTGGGTGGTATTTCCTTCAGTAAGATGGACACCGATATGAGGATACTTTTGCTTGAACTGGGTAATCAACGGCGGGAGTACATAGGCGGCAAAAAGATTGCTGGCGCCGATGGACAGATTTCCGGTTTTTAAGGTGGTTAGGTTATTGATATAATTCTCTACCCGCTGTTCGATTTGGAAAATCTCTTCCGCAGCTTCTATGTAGGCCTTTCCTACTTCCGTAAGCTGGAGAGGGCTTGTGCTTCTGTCAAAGAGAGGGAAACCGATCAGATTTTCTATTTTCTTAATACGGGCGCTTAAAGACGGCTGGCTAATATAGAGATTTTGGGCGGCTTTCGAGAAGCTCTTTTCCCGGTATACTTCATAGACATATTTTTTCCATGTAAACATAGTGATACTCCTTTTGCGCAAATATGGCGATATTTATTATAGTTAAAATAATATAATTATTATATGATTATATGTATTTGATTATATTATACTGCCGGAGTATGATGAAAGCAAATAAAAGATATTTCGGATAAAAAGGTGGGGAAAGGAAATGGAAAAAATTACAAGAGCAAAGCGGATGGAGAATATACACTCTGATATTAGAGGAACATTATTTATGGAAGCGATGGAGATGCAGGCACAGGGGTCAGAAATATTGAAGCTGAATACAGGGAATCCAGCAGCTTTTGGCTTTGGACTGCCGGAAAGTATTGAGCACGCTTTAGAGCATCATATTCGAGAGGGGGTAGGATATTGTGACTTTAAAGGGATGCCAAAAGCGCGGATTGCGATCTGTGAATACGAAAGGAGTAAGGGAATCAGAGGAATCACTCCAGAGGATGTTTTTGTTGGGAATGGGGTTAGCGAAGTCATTTCTTTTGCATTGCTGCCACTTTTGGATAAGGGGGACGAAGTGCTGGTTCCTTCTCCCAGCTATTCACTTTGGGGGAATTCGGTTTATATGGCGGACGGAAAGCCAGTGTATTATATCTGTGATGAAAAGGCGGACTGGTATCCAGATATTGCGGACATACGATCGAAAATTACGAAAAGAACAAAGGCGATAGTCATTATTAATCCCAATAATCCTACAGGAATGCTATATCCGCGGGAAATTCTTCTGGAACTGATTGGGATTGCAAGAGAGTATGGGATTATGATTTTTGCCGATGAGATTTATGACCGGTTGGTAATGGATGGGCTGGAGCATGTCTCTGTAGCGTCTTTGGCAGAAGATATTCCGGTAGTAACAATGAATGGATTGTCGAAGTCACATTTTCTGTGCGGCTACCGGTGCGGGTGGATGGTGATGAGCGGACCGAAAAATCTGACGGAGGACTACAGGCAGGGAATCGTCCAGTTGACGTCCATGAGACTTTGTGCTAATGCCCTTGCTCAAATTGTGATACCAGCAGCCCTGGAAGATATGGAAACGCCGTTTTCAATGGTAAAGCCGGGAGGTAGAATCTATGAGCAGAGAGAAGTCGCCGTGGGGGAACTGGAGAAAATAGACGGACTGTCATTTGTAAAGAATAATAGCGCGTTTTATATTTTCCCGAAGTTGGATGTAAAGAAATTTCATATTACCGATGATAAACAGTTTGCCCGTGAACTGCTACATGAAACGAATATTTTAATCGTACCCGGAAGCGGATTTGATTGGAACTGTCCTGATCATTTCCGGATCGTTCTGTTGCCGGAAGCAGGGGTTTTGAGGGACGCAATAAAATGTATGGGTAAATTTCTTGATGGATATAGGCAAAGATAACAGAAGAACATATATTGACATTTTGCTTCCGATTCTATATGCTTAAATTTGTTAAAGAATACACAAGGCATAAAAAGCAGGAGATGGAGGACAAAAGTTATGAACATGGTGAACGAGGTAATGAATTATATCAGAAGCTGTGATGAAGAGATAGGAGATGCACTTTTTCTTGAGATGAACCGGCAGAAAAGAAATCTGGAGCTGATTGCTTCCGAGAATATTGTCAGCCCTGCGGTTATGTTGGCGATGGGAACGGTGCCTACCAATAAATATGCGGAAGGGTATCCGGCGAAGCGCTACTATGGCGGCTGCGAGGATGTGGATATTCTTGAAAATGTGGCGATTGAGCGTGCAAAAAAGCTTTTCGGATGCGAACATGTTTGTGTGCAGCCGCATTCAGGGGCCAGTGCTAATACAGCTGTTTATCAGGCGTTTCTGAAGCCGGGAGATACAGTGATGGGATTAAACTTAGCGCATGGCGGACATCTGACGCATGGTTCACCGGTAAATTTATCCGGTTTGCTGTATCATTTTGTCCCTTATAATGTAAATGATGAAGGTTTTTTAGATTATGAAGAAATCAGAAGAATTGCGAAAGAGTGTAAACCGAAGATGATCGTTGCGGGAGCGTCTGCATATCCAAGAGAGATACGTTTTGATCTGTTTGCGGATATTGCGAAAGAAGTGGGAGCGTATCTTTTTGTAGATATGGCGCATATTGCAGGGCTGGTAGCGGCAGGTTTACATCAGAGCCCTGTGCCATATGCTGATGTGGTAAGTACGACGACCCATAAGACACTGCGTGGTCCAAGAGGCGGTATTATTATGTGTAAAGAAGAATACGCAAAGGCAGTTAACAAAGCGATTTTCCCGGGAACCCAGGGAGGGCCGCTAATGCACATTATTGCAGCTAAGGCAATCTGTTTTGGAGAAGCGTTAAAACCGGAATTTAAAGAATATCAGAAGCAGGTGGTTAAGAATGCAAAGGCTCTTGCAGAAGCAATGGTAGAAGAAGGATTTGATCTGGTAAGCGGCGGCACGGATAACCACCTGATGCTGGTAGATCTACAGAATATGAATATTACCGGGAAAGACCTGCAGAATCGTCTGGATGAGGTCTATATTACGGTAAATAAAAACGCGGTGCCTAATGACCCGGCGAGTCCTTTTGTAACCAGCGGCGTACGTATTGGAACACCGGCCGTTACGACAAGAGGGCTTGTAGAAGAAGACATGAGAGTGATTGCAAGGCTGATTAAGATGACGGTTACAGATTTTGACAGTAAAGCGGATGAAATTCGCGAGGCTGTGAACCAGATTTGTCAGAAATATCCGATCTATGAGTAAGGAGAAAAGGGCGGAGAAATGCTTACGATAGGAACACACATGTCAATTGCCGGAGGGATTGCGAAAACAGCGGAGAATGTTGTGAAAATGGAAGCAGACACTATGCAGATTTTCAGCCGCAATCCCCGCGGTTCCAATTATAAGACGTATACAGAAGAAGAAATCGGGAAGTTCCAAAAAATCCGAAAAGAACATGGCTTTGGACCACTTCTGGCACATGCACCTTATACTATGAATCTGGCAAGCAGTCAGGAGAAAGTATATGAATTTGCCTGTACGGTTATCAGAGAGGATATTGCCAGAATGGATGCGCTTGAAATTGAGAATCTGGTCTTTCATCCGGGA
Organism: Clostridiaceae bacterium; assembly: GCA_902362865.1. GTDB lineage: Bacteria > Bacillota > Clostridia > Lachnospirales > Lachnospiraceae > Claveliimonas > Claveliimonas acetigenes. The sequence goes on along the minus strand of CABIYE010000002.1, from coordinate 369,972 downwards.
AGCCATACTGGAATTGGTGTAGATGCAGGAATAAAAAATATTATCAGAGGGCTGAATCTGGCTATTACCGGAAAAGAAAAGATTACTGTTTTGTTGGAAACTATGAGCGGAAAAGGAACGGAGATCGGAGACCGTTTTGAGCAGTTAAAAGAAATCCGGGATGGGATGAATTATCCGGAAAGGGTGGGAATTTGTCTGGATACCTGCCATATATTTGCGGCAGGGTATGATATTGTACACGATCTGGACGGTGTTCTTGAAGAATTTGATAAAATACTTGGACTGAATCTGCTTCGGGCAATTCATCTGAATGACAGTATGATGCCATTTGCGTCTCACAAAGACAGACATGCGGCTTTTGGCGAGGGAGAGATAGGGACGGAGGCTCTGCTTCGTGTCCTTGAACATCCACTGCTAAAGGATCTGCCATTTTATCTGGAGACGCCCCATGATGATGCGGGCCATAAGAAAGAGATTGCGAAGATCCGGCATCTTCTGTCTGAGAGAAAGCTTTGCAGCTAAGAAGGCGGCGGTGGCATGCATCGGCGCCGGGAGGAGAAAATGACTATGAAAAAAGATCTGACAACAGGAGATGTGTCAAAATCCCTTCTGGCCTTTGCCGGACCTATGATTTTGGGAAATCTTCTGCAGCAGTGCTACAATATTGCAGATACCTTTATTGTGGGACGTTTTCTGGGCGCCGACGCATTGGCAGCGGTCGGCGCCGCTTATACATTGATGACATTTTTAACTTCTATATTGATTGGGCTGTGCATGGGAAGCAGCTCATTATTTTCGCTTTATTTTGGGAGAAAAGACAGGCAGGAGATGAAGAACAGCATTTCGGCTTCCTTTCTTTTTATCAGTTTGGCGGCTGTTTTGATGAATGTGTTGCTATTTTTGTTTATTGATGAGATCTTAAGACTTCTTTCTGTGCCGGAGACAATCTGCGGAATGATGCGAAGTTATGTGTGGATTATTTTTTTCGGTATCTTTCCGGTTTTTTTATATAATTTTTTTGCCTTTGTATTAAGGTCGGTGGGAAATTCTGCCCTGCCATTATGGTTTTTGGGAATTGCGTCGGCTATGAACATTATTTTGGACTATTTATTTGTTGTCAGCTTTCGATGGGGAATAGAGGGGGCGGCCATAGCCACCGTGGCAGCCCAGATTTTTGCCGGAGCCGGAATCGGACTCTATGTCTGGATAAAAGAGAGAGAACTGATGCCCGGAAGAGTGAATGTTTCCTGGAAGAAGGGGACCATGAAAGAAGTGGTTCGATTTTCGCTGGCGGCTTCGGTCCAGCAGTCCGTCATGAATTTTGGAATTCTGATGATTCAGGGGCTGGTCAACAGTTTTGGAACAGTAGTGATGGCGGCATTTGCGGCGGCGGTAAAGGTGGATTCTTTTGCCTATATGCCTGCACAGGAATATGGGAACGCTTTCTCAATCTTTATTTCACAGAATCATGGAGCGGGAGAGAAAGAGCGTATCCGAAAAGGAACTGCCAATGCGGTGAAAGTATCGGCGATATTTTGCGTTCTTGTTTCGGTGGCAGTATTTTTGCTTGCCCCTTATCTGATGATGATATTTATCAGCCCTGAGGAAACAGAGGTTATCCGGATTGGCGTGGGCTACCTGAGGGTGGAAGGCTCCTTCTATGTGGGAATCGGAATTCTGTTTCTGCTGTACGGATTCTACCGGGGAATTGGAAAGCCGGAGATGTCGGTCGTACTTACTGTTATATCACTGGGAACGAGAGTACTGCTTGCCTACGTCCTTGCTCCTATCCCTGCGATCGGAGTGTGGGGGATCTGGTGGGCAATCCCCATTGGATGGTTTCTTGCGGATGTGACCGGATTTCTGGTAATGTCGCGGTATAAGGGCGGTTAATGGTGTGCCTGCTTTATGGAAAAACAGGTAAGCAGCATCAGAACCGGGAAAATAACGGCGGCAAGGATGCCTTTATGTAAATCCCCATCAAATATGGAGGCGGCCAGTCCGGCGAAGGTGGGACCAAGAGAGCATCCGGCATCGCCGCCCAGCGCCAGAAGGGCGAAAAGAGGGGTACCGCCTTTTGGTATGGTTTTGGATGCCGTGCTGAAGGTTCCGGGCCAGAGAATCCCTACAGACAGACCACAGATGCCGCAGCCCAGAAGGCTTATCGCTGGAAGCGGCGACAAGGATACAATAAGGTATCCGACGATACATAAGAAAGAACTTGCCTTCATAAATTGGTTTAAGTTTATTCTTTCACCGTATTTTCCATATATGGCACGGGAAGCTCCCATTAAGGCGGCAAAAAACATGGGACCTGCCAGATCACCGATGGTTTTGGAGACATGAAGCCCGCTTTCGGCGAAGAAGGACGCCCACTGGCTGACTGCTTGCTCGCTGGCTCCGGCGCACAGCATTGCCAGTAACAGAAGACAGAACAGCCGTGACCGGAACAGCTCTTTTACAGGGACTCCGGTATCACTGTCTTCCAGAAGAGAGTAGATAGGAACCCGGGTGAAGAGCAGGCAGTTAAAGAGTGGAACGATGGACCAGAGAATCGCCAGGATTTTCCAGTTTTCCGTCCCCGCTACTGCGAAAAACAGGGTGGATATCAGCACAACAGCCACATGGCCCCAGCAATAAAAGGAATGCAGGAGACTCATGGCAGTTTCTTTATTGTCTGTGGGACATGCTTCTACTACCGGGCTGACAAGAACTTCCAGAAGCCCGCCGCCGGCAGCGTAAACCATGACGGAGATAAGCAGACCAGCAAAAGGATCCGGAAGGAGTTCTGGCAGCAGTGTCAGTAAAAGTAATCCGGCAGCGGACAGAAGATGAGCTAATATCATAGAAGCACGGTACCCAATTCGATCGATAAAGCCGGCGCTCAAAAGGTCTACAATTAGTTGTATGCAGAAATTAAAAGTGATTAAAAGCGTTATTTTTGAGAGTGCTATATCGTAGCTGCTTTGAAACACCAGAAAAAGCAGGGGTACAAAATTATTGACGATTGCTTGTACAATAAAGCCAATAAAGCAGGCTTTGATGGTATGGTTGTAAGTGAACTGTTTTGTTTGTCTGAAATGCATATCTTTCATTACCTCATAATTTTTTTGTAATTATATTTTCTTTTTTTGTCTGTATCAATAGACTTTATTCCCCAAATATATTACAATCTTCCCGGAACGAAAAAAGATAAGAGGAAGGGGCAGACTGATGTGAAAGTAAATACGATTCCCATGAATGATAATATGCGTGAGCTTACACAACACGGTTCTGTTGGTTTCCCTATTCAGTATTATGTGGATGAAATATTCCGATTTCCCAATCATTCGGTTCCGCTCCATTGGCATCCTGAGTTGGAGTTTTTCGTTGTTAGGGGAGGGGATGTGTATATACAGATTGGAAAGCAGGTTTTTCAGGCCGAGGAAGGTACTGGCATTTTTATTAATGCAAATGTATTGCATGGATTTTGGCAGAAGGATGAAAACGCGCGATGCCAGTGCCCGAACATTGTCTTTTCAGAAGAATTGATTGCATCTGTGGGAAGCAGGATTTATCAAGAATACATTCGCCCGATTACGATGGACGGACAGATGCCGTATGTGCTGCTGAAGCCGGATAATCTGTGGGAAAAAGAGATTCTCCAATGTCTTGACCGGATATTTTCACTGCTGCAGAAATACGGGGATTGCGGTATTTTTGGTAAAACGCCAGTGTTAGCATTTGAAAATGGCGAAATCGCCAGCCCGTGTTATGAGATGGCGGTACAGAGCGAGCTGAACCTGGTGTGGCAGAAGTTGTTTTCTCATAAAAGTGAGGATCCGAGGGTTTCCTTTGCAAAAAATGAACATTTATTACAAATCAGGACACAAAAGATGTTGTGTTTTATCCAGAATAACTATGATAAGCCGATTTCACTGCCAGAGATTGCCCTGGCGGCAGATGTCAGTAAAAGTGAGGCTTCCCGTTGTTTTCAGGCATATCTTCATACTTCTCCGGTTCGCTACCTGCTTTGGTACAGAATTGAAAAGGCGAAGCAGGAGCTTTTGAAAAATCCAGGCACGATCGAGCAGATCAGCAGAGAGTGCGGATTTCAGTCATTTAGCTATTTTTGTAAAATGTTCCGTATTCAGACAGGTATGACTGCAAAGGAATACCGGCATGGAAAATATTAAGGTACGAGAGGAGAACATGATGCAGGGACGTATTTTTAAAACAATTGCATATGTGCATACAGATTTTCCTGCCAAATTTGGCATACCGAGACAGAGCGGGCTGGCGGACACGGCAGGAAGAATTATATTCGAGAAAGAGTATCGAAGCAGGGAGGCTGTAAGAGGGCTGGAAGAATATTCTCATTTGTGGATTCTGTGGGAATTTTCAGAAGCTGTCAGAGAAGAGTGGAGCCACACGGTGCGTCCGCCCCGGTTGGGAGGTAATAAAAGAGTGGGAGTATTTGCAACACGCTCCCCGTTCCGTCCTAATCCGGTGGGTCTGTCCTGTGTAAAATTAGAAAAAATAGAATTTACAGAAAAGGGACCGGTTTTACACATTTCAGGTGCAGATATGCTGGATGGAACGCCGGTTTATGATATTAAGCCTTATCTGCCTTACGTGGACAGCCATCCGGAAGCAGACGGAGGATTTGCAGAGAGGGTAAAGGAATATGAGCTGGAGCTTTATTTTCCGCGAGAATGCCTTGAAAAGGTGCCGGAAGGAAAAAGAGAAGTATTAAAACAGATTCTCAGGCAGGATCCCAGACCTTCTTATCAGAAGGATTCTGAGCGGATTTACGGGATGGAATTTGCAGGAATGGAGGTAAAATTTCAGGTGCGGGAAAATTGTCTGATTGTGAAAGAAATTATTGCTTAAAAGAACTGTTTCAGGAGTTGCGAAACAGCAGTAGGTTGTGGTAAGATAGTACAGTAAGCGGACAGGGATTCTATTTTGTCCCTGTGCTGAAATTAAGGGGATATTATAAATAAAGGGGAGCAGTTGAATAATGAAGGAGAGAATCATTCTGGCATTGCTCGGTATGATTTGTTTTTTTGCATTTTCCGGCGGAGAATGCCGCGCGGAAATTGCAGGGGACGATGCATTTACCGGGCTTTCATGGGAACAGGTGCATGAGGATGAGATACAGGCACCGTTAGGAGTTGTACAATCAATCTGTGCGACGGAGGATTACATTATCTGTATTGAGAATACGGCAGATAACGCGGTAGATACGGATACGGTATCGGCATATTACAGAAACGACGTGGATGAGAATGGAAATCCGGTAGAAAGGTATTCGTTGGCGAAGAGAGTATCCGATATGAATTGGGAGCATGGGAATGGAATGGCCTATAATCCGAATACCAATGAAATTTATGTGGCGTTATATACGAATTTGATTCCGGAAAACCGGGGATGCCTTTATGTAATGGATCCGCAGACGCTTGCATATAAAAGGAAAATCAAAGTCAGTGATGATTATAATATACTGGGTATTGACTATAAAGAGGATACAAACCAGTATGTGATACAGACGAATGCAGATGGAGGATACAGTTTCAAGATATTGGATGCTGATTTTCATGTTGTAGAGGATTTGGGAAGTTATGCTGCTACGGCAAAAGGAGATAATTTTCAGGATCTGGTAGTGGATGGGGATTATATTATTAATTTTCCGCTCACGCTTAATATGGGAATTGGGGATTATCTGCATGTATACTCTATTTCCAGAAAAACAATGGTCGCAGACCCACAAGTGGATTTTAATTTTCAGAATATCACCGCAGATGAGCCGGAGGCATTGTGTGAGATTGAACCGGGGGTTTATCTGGCTGCGGTGAATGTGACGGACAGCGCCGGGGCGAAGAAGCTCCGCCTATACCGGACAGAGATTCCTTATTATTTTCACATTACAGTAATAGATGGCGATGGCAGTGTAATAGAAGAGCAGCAGGTGTCCAGAGGTGAAAACTTTGCGCTGAATTGTATGCCGGAAGAAGGGTATCAGTTATCTAGTCTATTTGTGGATGGCGAGAAAAAAGACGTACAGGAATATGAAGAGGGTTATGTGCTTGAGAATATCCAAAAGGATTCAACAATTCAGGTGCATTTTAAAAAGATACCTGTCGCAGTACCCAAGGCAGTTGCGCCGAAAGAAAGTGGAGAGACTAAGGCAGAACTTCCTGTTAAAGAGATTTCCGTAGGGATTCTTCTTATAGTATGTGCTGTGGGAGGATATGGTTATTATCTCCATATTCAGATGGAACGGCGCAGAAAGCGTTTGCGGGCGCGCAGGAGGCATAGACAGTTTGTGCTGGATTATTATCATCTGGCTGCTATTCACTCACAGCAAGGCGCGAATTGATAAAAATTATTGACAAGCTTTTGAAAAATCCTTATAATAGGCTCTAAGGTAAGGGAGTAGTTGGCGCAGATATGCGTGGTTTTGTCAACATACTGGTGCAGGGGCATCTGGCATTACTTTAAATAATGAGACTTATCCGTGGATGATATGCCACGGATAGGTTTTTTTTATGCTATAGAACAGTTTTTGCTTTCGATAGCATAAAAATGATCTGCATAATATGCGCAGCGCCTTGTTCTATAACCAAAAAGATTTTGGAGACGATGAATGGAGGAAATAAAATGGGAATTGCAGAGCTTTTTTTAATTGCGGTAGGTCTGTCCATGGATGCGTTTGCAGTGTCTGTCTGTAAGGGACTCGCCATGAAGAAATGTACCTGGAAGAAAGCGGGAATTGTCGGACTGTATTTTGGCGTTTTTCAGGCAGGTATGCCTACGATTGGTTATTTACTGGGGGTACAGTTTCAGGATATTATTACATCTGTCGATCATTGGATCGCATTTATTTTATTGGGAATCATCGGTGCCAACATGATTCGTGAGGCGATGGGAAGCTGCGACGAATGCCAGGAACATGATGATTCTCTGGATGTACGTACCATGACAGGTCTTGCGGTTGCTACAAGCATTGATGCACTTGCGGTAGGTGTAACCTTTGCTTTCCTTCAGGTAGACATTATTCCGGCGGTGAGTTTTATCGGAGTAATTACCTTTTTGATTTCTTTCGCCGGAGTCAAAATAGGCAATGTATTTGGAGTCAGATACAAGAAGAAAGCCGAGATTACCGGAGGCGTGATTTTAATTCTTTTAGGTGTGAAAATCCTAATTGAGCATTTAGGCCTAATATGATATAATGAGCGCATAGCGACGAACGCAAATCCGTGTAAAAATGCGCCGGCTGCTTGCAGGCGGAAGCATCTTCACACGGATTTATGTGAGTGCAACGGACACCGAGGAAAGGAAGTTTCCGAGGTGGCGTTCGGAGCGTAAGATACGCAGAAGTCCGAAGTGCAACGGACACCGAGGAAAGGAAGTTTCCGAGGTGGCGTTCGGAGCGTAAGATACGCAGAAGTCCGAAGTGCAACGGACATCGAGGAAAGGAAGTTTCCGAGGTGGCGTTCGGAAGGAGAGCAAAAATGAAGTGGAATAAATTTCGTATCAAAACAACGACAGAGGCAGAAGATCTTATATGCAGCAGCCTGATGGAACTGGGAATCCAGGGCGTTGAGCTGGAAGATAAGATACCGCTTACCCAATCGGATAAAGAGCAGATGTTTGTAGATATTATGCCGGAAATTGATGTGGATGACGGTGTGGCATATATTAATTTTTATCTGGAAGAGGATGAAGATAAAGGAGCAGTGCTTGCTGCAGTGAGAGAAGAACTTGAAGATATTGCCGTTTACGCGAATGTAGGGGAAGCAAGCATTGAGGAATCACAGACAGAAGACGTGGATTGGGTGAATAACTGGAAACAGTATTTTCATCAGTTTACCATAGATGATGTTCTGATTATTCCGTCGTGGGAGGATGTGCAGCCGGAAGATGAGGATAAAATGATTATTCATATAGACCCGGGAACGGCGTTTGGAACCGGAATGCATGAGACAACGCAGCTTTGCATCCGACAGATTAAAAAATATGTAACGCCGGATACGGTGATTCTGGATGTGGGCTGTGGAAGCGGTATCCTGGGGATGCTGGCACTTAAATTCGGAGCGAAATATTCGGTGGGTACAGACTTGGATCCATGTGCCATTGATGCCACCCATGAAAATATGGAAGTGAATGGTATTTCCGGAGAGCAGTATGAGGTTATGATTGGAAATATTATTGATAATACAGAGGTTCAGGATAAAGTCGGTTATGAAAAATATGATATTGTAGTGGCAAATATTCTGGCAGATGTGTTAGTCCCGCTTACCCCGGTAATCCTTGCGCAGTTAAAACCGGGAGGCATCTATATTACCAGCGGAATTATTGATGACAAGGAACAGACAGTAGTGGACGCTGTTTTGAAAGCAGGTCTTACGGTGCTGGAGGTTCATCATCAGGGTGAATGGGTATCTGTTACTGCAAGAAAATAGAGAATGGACAAGGGTGAGTAAAGATGCAGCATTTTTTTGTAACGCCGGATCAGGTGAAGCCGCCATATATTTATATTAAGGGTTCTGATGTAAACCATATGAAGAATGTGCTTCGTATGCGGGAAGGGGAAGAACTGGTGGTGAGTGATGGGAATAATCAAAAGTATCTTTGTGTTGTAGAACATTTTAAGGCAGACGAAGCTGTTGTTTCTATCCGGGATGAGCTGCCGCTGGATACAGAGCTTTCGTCCAGGGTCTATTTGTTTCAGGGACTTCCTAAAGGTGATAAAATGGAGCTGATTATTCAGAAAGCTGTAGAACTTGGCGTGTATGAGGTTATCCCGGTTGAGACAAAGAGAACGGTAGTAAAGCTTGATGCAAAGAAGGCAGAGAAGAAAGTGAGCCGTTGGAACGAAATTGCAAAGAGTGCAGCGAAGCAATCCGGCAGGGGAATCGTGCCGCAGGTTACCCGGGTAATGCGTTATGCAGAAGCAGCAGAATATGCGAAAGAATTGGATGTTGTCTTAGTTCCCTATGAGCTTGCCGAAGGCATGGATTGCACGAGGAAAATTATAGAAGGGATTTGTCCGGGACAGTCGGTGGGAATTTTTATCGGCCCGGAAGGGGGATTCGAGAAGGCAGAGGTGCAGGCGGCGGCAGATAAGGGAGCCAGGGTGATTACCCTTGGCAGGCGGATTTTGAGAACGGAGACTGCAGGACTTACAACATTGTCCATACTGATGTATCACCTGGAATCATAAGCAGCATAAATTATATAGTAAGAATAATAGAAATAGGAGTTAATCATGGAAGTTTATCTGGATAATTCTGCGACTACCAGAGCCTATGATAAAGTGGGCGATATGGTGCGCAGAGTATTATGCGAAGACTATGGAAATCCGTCTTCCATGCACACGAAGGGCGTGGAGGCAGAAAAATATATAAAAGAAGCCAAAGAGACGTTGGCGAAAATTCTGAAGGTGCAGGAAAAAGAGATTTTCTTCACTTCCGGCGGAACAGAAAGTGATAACCTGGCGCTGGTTGGTGCGGCAAGGGCGAACCGCCGTGCGGGAAAGCATCTGATTACTTCTTCCATCGAACATCCTGCTATTCTGAATACTATGCGGTATCTGGAAGAAGAGGAAGGGTTCCGGGTGACATTTTTGCCGGTAGATCAGTATGGTAGAATCCGGCTGGATGCATTGAAAGAGGCGCTTTGTGACGAGACGATACTGGTTTCTGTCATGTATGTGAATAATGAAGTTGGCTCCGTACAGCCAATTGAAGAAGCAGCTAGTATGGTCAAAGCGTATAATAAAAATATTTTGTTCCATGTAGACGCAGTACAGGGATTTGGTAAATACCATATTTATCCGAAAAGGATGAAGATAGATATGCTTTCTGTCAGCGGTCATAAGATTCACGGCCCGAAAGGAGTCGGAGCACTGTATATTGGTGAACAGGTTAAGATTAAACCGATTATCTTTGGCGGTGAACAGCAGAAAAATATACGTTCCGGTACGGAAAATGTTCCGGGTATTGCCGGGCTTTCTGTTGCGGCAAGAGAGATTTATACGGATCTGGATAAAAAGGTTGCTTTTATGCGGGAACTGAAACAGCATTTTATAGAAGGCGTTACAAAGATCGAGAATACAACGATTCACGGATTGTATGATGAGACCAGCGCACCGCATATTATCAGTGTGGGATTTGCAGGTATCAGGAGTGAAGTACTTCTGCATGCATTAGAAGAAAAGGGAATCTGTGTATCGTCCGGTTCTGCATGTGCATCGAACCATCCGGCAATCAGCGGCGTGCTGAAAGGAATCGGGGCGAAGAAAGAATATCTGGACGCTACGCTGCGGTTCAGTATGTCGGAATTTACGACGAGAGAAGAGATTGACTATACGCTGGAAACCCTTTATAATTTAGTTCCGATGCTTCGCAGGTATACCAGACGCTAGAATACTGCGGATAAATGAGAAAGGAAAAGGAAAATGACATTTCAAACATTTTTGATAAAATATGGAGAGATAGGGATTAAAGGCAAGAACAGACATCTTTTTGAAGATGCACTGGTGCGTCAGATCAGATATGCTTTAAAAGATGTGGATGGGGAATTTTCTGTATATAAATCACAGGCGAGAATCTATGTTGACTGCGAAGGAGACTATGATTATGATGAAACGGTGGAAAGTTTAAAGAGAGTTTTCGGAATTGTAGGCATTTGTCCGGTAGTCAGAAAAGAGGATGAAGGTTTTGAAAAGCTTAAGGACGATGTAGTTGCTTATATGGATGAGATGTATCCGGATAAGAAGATTACTTTTAAGGTAGAAGCGAGGAGGGCAAGGAAGACTTATCCGCTGAATTCTATGGAGATTAATTGTCTGGTGGGCGAGGCAGTTCTGGAAGCATTTCCGGAAATCCGGGTAGATGTGCACAAACCGGATGTGATGCTTCATATAGAAGTAAGAAATCAGGTCTATATTTATTCGGAAATTATTCCCGGGCCGGGGGGAATGCCGGTGGGAACCAACGGGAAAGCAATGCTTCTTCTGTCAGGGGGAATCGACAGCCCGGTTGCAGGATATATGGTATCTAAACGTGGAGTAGGGATTGAGGCAACCTATTTTCATGCTCCGCCGTATACCAGTGAGCGAGCAAAACAGAAGGTGGTAGATCTTGCAAAACTGGTAGCAAAATATGCGGGGCCGATTAAGCTGCATGTAGTGAATTTTACTGATATTCAGCTTTATATTTATGACAAGTGTCCGCATGATGAACTAACAATTATTATGCGTCGTTATATGATGAAAATTGCAGAACATTTTGCAAAGGAAGATGGCTGTCTGGGATTGATTACCGGAGAGAGTATCGGGCAGGTGGCAAGCCAGACGATGCAGAGCCTGGCGGCGACCAATGAAGTTTGCACGCTCCCGGTTTACCGGCCTTTGATTGGATTTGATAAGCAGGAAATCGTAGAGGTTTCGGAGAAAATCAATACTTACGAGACTTCCATACAGCCTTTCGAAGATTGTTGTACGATATTTGTTGCAAAGCATCCGGTGACGAAGCCCAATATCAATATCATTAAGAAATCAGAAGAGAATCTGGCGGAGAAGATTGATGGGTTGGTGCGTCAGGCAATTGAGACGGTAGAAATTATAGAAGTAAAATAGCAACAGTCAAAACAGCCTCCATACAGTTTGCGTATATACAATCCGTATGGAGGCTGTGTGGGTGTTCTTGCATTTTAAATAAGATAGGGCTTTAATGCCTCAAGAATCTGGTCTACATCAGATTCAGCATGGATATTCAGCGTAATCGGCTTAGACAGGTCCAGGCTGAAGATGCCCATGATGGACTTGGCGTCTATCACATATCTGCCGGATACCAGGTCAAAATCATAGTTAAACTTTGTGATTTCATTTACAAATGATTTTACTTTATCAATTGAGTTTAAAGATATTTCTACTGTTTTCATTAAACTAAATGCCTCCTTAAATTCATATTCTATGTCTATCTTAAAAGGATAGTGCTGAAAAGTCAAGAAATAAAAAGGAAAAGAAAGGAAAAGCAGATGAAAAAAGCAGCGTTGCATAATCTGGGATGTAAAGTGAATGCGTATGAGACAGAGGCAATGCAGGAACTTTTGGAACAAAGCGGGTACGAGATTGTGCCTTTTGAGGAAGGAGCAGATGTCTATATTGTTAATACCTGCACGGTAACGAATATGGCTGACAGAAAGTCCCGGCAGATACTTCACCGTGCCAGAAAAATGAATCCGGATGCAGTAGTAGTAGCCGCAGGGTGTTATGTTCAGGCGAAGGCAGAAAATATAGATGATAGTATAGATATTGTAATTGGAAATAATAAAAAGCAGGATCTGATACAGATTCTCGATGAATATTGGAGAAAAAAAGCAGAAGACCGTCAAGTGAGCAGGGAAATACTGGATATCGGCCATACTGCGGAATATGAGAGTCTGCATCTTAGTAAGACTGCGGAACATACCCGTGCTTATATAAAGGTGCAGGATGGCTGCAACCAGTTCTGTTCTTATTGTATTATTCCGTATGCAAGAGGACGGGTCAGAAGCAGGGCGAGAGAAGAGGTTGTCCGTGAAGTGGAGACGCTGGCGGAGAATGGCTACAAAGAAGTGGTTCTGACAGGAATACATTTAAGCTCTTATGGTATAGAGCGGGGAGATAACCTTCTTTCGCTGATTCTGGCGGTACATGAGGTGGCCGGAATTCAGAGAATACGTCTTGGATCTCTGGAACCAAGGATAATTACGGAAGAATTTGTAAAAACGATTGCCGGGCTTCCTAAAATTTGTCCGCATTTTCACCTGTCGCTGCAGAGCGGATGCAATGCGACGTTAAAGAGAATGAACCGGAAGTATACCGCAGAAGAATATTTTGAAAAATGTGAATTGTTAAGAATGTATTTTTCAGACCCGGCGCTTACCACAGATGTGATTGTGGGATTTCCGGGAGAAACAGAAGAAGAATTTGCGCAGTCAAGGGCATTTGTAGATAAAGTGAATTTCTATGAAACACATATTTTTAAATATTCTAAGCGTGCGGGGACGAAGGCGGCGGAGATGAAAAACCAGGTTCCTGAGGAAATCAAAGCGGCAAGGAGCAGTGAACTGCTTGCGCTTGGACGTCAGAAAGAGCGGGCTTATGAAGAAAAGCTGATAGGAAGGACAGTGGAAGTCCTGATAGAAGAGAGGGCAGAGAGGGAAGATGGCATTTATCAGGTGGGGCATACGAAGGAATATGTCAAAATTGGACTTAAAACATCAGAAAATCTGGAGAATCAGTTGATAAATGTAGAAATTGAGAATCGTTTACAAATAATACATTGAATTTTTTCATAGATTCATGTAGAATAAAACTGAAGTATTTTTGGAGGACGTGAGTATATGAAGGATTTAAGCAACACCCAGTTTTTTCAGGTAGAAAGCGGTCCACAGATTCAAGCAAAAGATATACTTGAGATTGTGTACGAAGCGTTGAGTGAAAAAGGATATAATCCGGTGAACCAGATTGTAGGCTATATTATGTCTGGCGACCCTACTTATATTACCAGCTACAATGGCGCAAGAAGCCTGATTATGAAGATGGAGAGAGACGAGCTGGTAGAAGAGATGCTTAAGACGTATATTGAGCATAATGGTTGGAGATAATGGTATATGAGGATTATGGGGTTGGATTATGGCTCTAAGACGGTGGGCGTGGCAATCAGCGACCCACTCGGCTTTACTGCCCAGGGAATAGAAACCATTTGCCGTAAAGAAGAGAATAAGCTGAGGAAGACTTGCGCTCGTATTGAGCAGCTGATTGCTGAATATGAGGTGGAGTGTATTGTGCTTGGGTTTCCGAAGCATATGAACAATGATGTGGGGGATCGAGCGGAGAAATCTCTGGAATTTGGTGAGATGCTGAGACGGCGCACGGGGCTTGAAGTTGTGATGTGGGACGAGCGCCTGACTACGGTAGAGGCAGAACGGACTTTAATTGAAAGTAAAGTAAGACGGGAAGATCGCAAAAAATATATTGATAAAATTGCGGCTGTTTTTATATTGCAGGGATATTTGGACTCGAAATCCTTTCAGAAATCAACAAACTGACAGAATATGGATTTTGAGGTGTTTTTATGGAAAAAATTAAATTTATGTCTGAAGATACGGCAGAAGAAGTAGATTTTTTTGTGCTGGAACAGACGAAGATAAGTGGTACATCCTACATTCTTGTGACAGATTCGGAAGATGAAGACGCAGAATGTTTGATTTTAAAAGACATTTCCAAGACAGATGACGTGGAAAGCACATATGTAATTGTGGAAGATGATACAGAACTTTCTGTGGTGTCTAAAGTTTTTGAAGAACTGCTTGAAGATATTGATATTGAAAGGTAATATGCTATGTCTATAAGTCAAGAGAAATTCAAGGAAATGTTGAAGGCGAAAGGGTTGAAAGTAACGAATCAGAGGTTGCTTGTATTAGAAGTACTTGCAGAGCATCGTGACAAACACATGACTGCAGAAGACATTTATGAACTGGTGAAGGAAGACTATCCGGAAATCGGATTGGCTACTATTTACCGGACAATGCAGCTGCTGCTGGAAATGCAATTAGTGGATCGTGTTAATCTGGATGATGGTTGTATACGGTATGAAATCGGTGGATTGTTTGATGGGGAATTCAGGCATCACCATCATCATCTGATTTGCAGGACATGTGGACGTGTGTTTCCCTTTAAAGATGACCTTCTGGAGGATTTGGAAGGGCAGATTGAAGGAAAGACAGGGTTTCGCGTGCTTGATCACGAATTGAAATTCTACGGACAATGCAGAGAATGCCAAGAAAAAGAAGTAACGGATTAAATGAACATATGGAGGTGCAAGTTTGAAAAACGAAAACAAGGGAAAATTGCGAATCATTCCGCTTGGAGGTCTGGAGAAAATCGGAATGAACATTACTGCCTTTGAGTATGAGGACAGTATTATTGTTGTGGATTGCGGTCTGGCATTCCCGGAGGATGATATGCTGGGAATTGATCTGGTAATCCCGGATATTACGTATTTAAAAGAGAATATCCAAAAAGTGAAAGGATTTATTATTACCCATGGACATGAAGATCATATCGGGGCTTTGTCTTATGTATTACGGGAGATGAATTTACCGATTTATACTACAAAGCTTACTATGGGAATTATTGAGAAGAAACTTGCGGAGCATAATCTTCTCCGCAGCACAAGAAGGAAAGTTGTAAAGCATGGACAATCTATTAATCTGGGACAGTTCCGGATTGAGTTTATTAAGACGAATCATAGTATTCAGGATGCGTCTGCACTTGCTATCTATTCACCGGCAGGTATCGTAGTGCACACGGGAGACTTTAAGGTGGATTATACGCCGGTGTTTGGCGATGCCATTGATCTGCAGCGGTTTGGCGAGATTGGGAAGAAAGGGGTTCTGGCGCTGATGTCAGACAGTACGAATGCAGAGCGTCCCGGATTTACGCAGTCAGAGCGTACAGTAGGGCATACGTTTGATCATCTGTTTGCAGAGCACAGAGATTCCAGGATTATTATAGCAACCTTTGCGTCCAACGTAGACCGTGTACAGCAGATTATCAATTCTGCTTATAAATATGAGAGAAAGGTTGTGGTGGAAGGCCGGAGCATGGTAAATATCATCTCTACAGCTCAGGAACTCGGGTATCTGAACGTGCCGGATAAGACGCTGATAGAGATTGACCAGCTCAAGAACTATCCGCCGGAGAAGACGGTGCTGATTACGACGGGAAGCCAGGGCGAATCTATGGCGGCTCTTTCCCGCATGGCTGCTGATATTCACAAGAAGGTATCTATTATGCCGGGAGATACGGTTATATTTAGTTCTAATCCGATTCCGGGCAATGAGAAATCCGTGTCAAGAGTCATTAATGAACTTTCTGAAAAGGGTGCGAATGTTATTTTCCAAGATGCCCATGTATCCGGACATGCCTGCCAGGAAGAGCTGAAGCTGATTTATTCACTGGTTAAACCCAAATATGCAATTCCGATCCATGGTGAGTTCCGCCACAGAAAGGCAAATGCAACTCTGGCACAGTCTCTTGGAATTCCGAAGGAGAATATCTTTATGCTGCAGTCCGGAGATGTTCTGGAGGTCAGTGATAAAGAGGCGAAGGTGGCTGATAAGGTCCATACAGGAGAAGTGCTGGTTGACGGACTTGGAGTAGGAGATGTGGGGAACATTGTACTCCGCGACCGCCAGCATCTGGCAGAGGACGGAATCCTGATCGTGGTAATGACATTGGAGAAGAAAACGAACCGGCTTCTTGCCGGACCGGACATTGTGTCAAGAGGATTTGTCTATGTGAGAGAGTCCGAGGGGCTGATGGAAGATGCAAGGCATGTGCTGAATGATGCTATTGATAAATGCCTGAGTCATCAGCGCGGTGCGGATTGGAGTAAAATTAAATTGGTGGTGCGTGATACCATGAATGAGTTTATCTGGAAACGTACAAAGAGAAGACCGATGATCTTACCGATCATTATGGATGTTTAGGATTATGATAGTAGACGAGCGGATGGTAGCATTTATTCACTCTCTGGAGATGCCGGAGAGTGATTTTTTAGAGACAATTGAGCAGGAAGCGCTTGCGGCCCATGTGCCGATTATACGAAAGGAAACGAAGAGCCTTCTGAAGGTTTTAGTCGGCATTCGGAAACCAATGCAGATTCTGGAGGTTGGTACAGCGGTTGGTTTTTCCGCATTAGTAATGAATGCTTATGCCCCTGAGGGCAGCCATATTACGACGATTGAAAAATATGAAAAAAGAATCCCCATTGCCAGGGAGAATTTTCGGCGGGCAGGAAAGGAAACGGAGATTACGCTTCTCGAGGGGGATGCGCTGGAAGTCATGAAAGGACTTTCAGGTTCTTATGATTTTATTTTTATGGATGCTGCAAAGGGACAGTATATCCATTACATGCCGGAGGTAATGAGACTGCTTGGAACGGGCGGGATTCTGGTATCTGATAATGTGCTTCAGGATGGGGATGTGATTGAATCCAGGTTTGCCGTGGAGCGCAGGAACCGCACAATACACAGTAGGATGAGGGAGTATCTATATGCGTTGAAGCATAATGAGGAACTTCTTACTTCTGTAATCCCACTGGGGGACGGCGTGGCGCTTAGCGTCAGAAAAGAAAGGAATGATAAGTGATGACAAGACATCCTGAATTATTGATTCCGGCAAGCAGTCTGGAAGTATTGAAAACAGCAGTTATATTTGGAGCGGATGCGGTATATATAGGCGGCGAGGCTTTTGGACTCCGCGCGAAGGCAAAGAATTTTTCTATGGAAGATATGGCGGAAGGAATTCGGTTTGCTCATGAGCATGGGGTGAAAGTGTATGTGACAGCAAATATTCTGGCACATAACAGCGATCTTGCAGGAGTCAGGGAATATTTTAAGGAACTCAGAGAAATAGAACCGGATGCTTTGATTATTGCTGACCCTGCGGTTTTTGAAATTGCAAAAGAAGTATGTCCGGAGATTGAGCGCCATATTAGCACACAGGCAAATAATACCAATTATGGAACCTACAATTTCTGGTGGAAGCTGGGAGCAAAAAGGGTGGTTTCTGCAAGGGAGCTGTCGCTGGAAGAAATCAAAGAAATAAGGACAAATATTCCGGCGGAGATGGAAATCGAGAGCTTTATTCATGGCGCTATGTGTATTTCTTATTCCGGCAGGTGCCTGCTGAGTAATTATTTTACCGGAAGAGACGCCAATCAGGGGGCGTGTACGCATCCCTGCCGTTGGAAGTATTCTGTTGTAGAAGAAACGCGTCCGGGAGAGTATATGCCTGTTTATGAAAATGAACGGGGAACCTATATTTTTAATTCCAAGGATTTGTGCATGATTGAGCACATACCGGAGCTTCTGGATGCCGGAATTGACAGCCTGAAAATCGAGGGGCGCATGAAGACAGCGCTTTATGTTGCGACGGTAGCCAGGACTTATCGCAAGGCAATTGATGACTATCTTACAGACCCGGAACTTTATAAAGAGAATATGCCGTGGTATCTGGATCAGATATCAAATTGTACGTACCGCCAATTTACGACAGGTTTTTATTTTGGAAAGCCCAGTGAAGAGACGCAGATCTATGACAGTAATACCTATGTGAAAGAGTATACTTATCTGGGGATTATAGGAGAAGAAAAGAGTGGTCTGTACCGGATTGAACAGCGCAATAAATTTTCCGTGGGTGAACAGATAGAGATTATGAAGCCGGATGGCAGAAATGTTGAGGTGACCGTCAGGAGAATTATAGATGAAGATGGAAAGGAACAGACGAGTGCGCCGCACCCCAAGCAGGTTCTTTTCGTTGATCTTGGAAGTGCGGCGGACAAATATGATATATTGAGAAGAAAGGGTTAATTTTATTCGTTAATATATTACATTTCCAGTTCCAGAGACTGGGAAGCGGGAGCTGTCTTCGGTAAGGAGACAGCTTTTACTTTACGCTTGAATACAAAGGAGCCGACAAGACCTGCAAGGCATCCGCCCAGTATTGCGAAGAGTAAAGCTCCCAGCACATTAATTGCCGGATTGAAGGCAAATGGTGCCAAAAGTCCTGGAATAGGGGAAGCGGTTCCGGGTGCATTGTTTACAATATGGAACACAGCGGCAGAAATACCGGCAAGCCCGCCTCCGAAGAAGTTGGAACAATATATAGGGATAGGATGGGTAGTAATAATATCAGCCTGTGTCAAAGGTTCCAGCATTACTGCAATTACATTACTGCGGTCTCCTAATTTTAATTTTGAGAAAATAAGCCCGTTTGTAAAGGAACCGCCTACACATGCGATTGCGGCAATTCCCATTGCCAGCCCGTCCAATCCTAACATGGCCGTCAGCGCCATAGAGCTTAGCGGGGAGGTACAGATCATTTTGATAATTCCGCCCAGCAGGAATCCCATGATAATCGGAGATTGCTCTGCGGCTGCGGAGATTGTTCCGCCAATTTTTACCAGAGTAGCATTCACTGCCGGATTGACGAGAACAACAATTAGGCGTGACAGTGGAGCAATTAAGAGGGCGCCTGCAATAATGTTCAAGCCTTCTGGCAGTTTTTTTTCAATAACAGGAGCAACAAGTCCGATTATATAGCCGGCAACAAATCCCGGAAGAATACCGTAGCCTCCGACTGCAACACCTGCAACTACTGCGAATACCGGGTTTGCCCCCATTGCCAGAGGAACGGTAATCGCCGCGGCAACACCGCCGAGACTTCCGGCGGTGGTGCCCAGCGTTTGGAAGAATGACAGACCGAACAAATCACCGGTAATATACTTATGTACAGCTTCTATTAAAAAAGTAGCAATTGCAGCGTTTGCCATGCCAGACATTGCAAGTTGTCCCTTTGGCATTTTGAGGCTGAATAATGAAAATCCCGCCAGAGTCAATAGTAACAATCCAATTCCTGAAATAATCGTCCACATAGAATTCACCTCATCCTTTTAATATTGATAGTAATTATAAGTACGTTCTCTTATTGATGAGATGAATATACAATTGAGGTTTCAAAAAGTTTCAGAAAATATCAAAATAAATGATAAAAATATCAAAAACAATATATTTTTGTGAAAAATGCCGAAAACATCTGCTCTTTTTCTATTCCTGGCAGGAAATGAGGAGGGCATTAAGAAAATTCCTGATTTTAATATTTCCATGCTTGTTTGTTTTCCCGCGGATGAAGTCCATTTCTTTCCGAACCTGCTCAAAGTTATAGAGAGAATTAGCATATTCAGTAAATATTTCATTGCCATAGTCTTCCAGGCCAAGATGTGCCAGGTTTACCATGCCATTGGCGGCAGCGCGGCGTATTCTTTGCTCCATTGTTTTCGGAGAATCTGTGAAATGGCTGCACAATTCATGCAGAGTAGTATTCGTGACATCTTCTTTTTCTTCAATTAAATATTCTATTATCGTAATGATATCCTTGCTTCCTGCGTCACCGATGATTCCCAGACGCTGCAGGATTTTCTGGAGCTTGGGCAGATAGTCCTTTTGCTTTTGAGGTGTGGGAGAAACGGAGGTCTGCACGCTGTCTTCAAAAATATTCTGCATTTTCTGAAGAGTCCGCTGCATGGAAAGATTTCGGGAAACGGTTTGAATGACCTTTTCTGCTTCCACACTATTGAGTGGTTTTTGGATATAGAATTCAATGCCCTCTTCGTATGCATTTTCAATCATATCTTTTGATGCCACCTGAGAAAGCATAATGCAGGCAGCATCAGGAAGAATTTCTTTTGCTTTTTTTACAAAGGTTATCCCATCCATTTCCGGCATCAGAAGATCGGTGATGATGATGTCGGGTTTCAAAATCCGGATATCTTCCAGGGCCTCAACAGCGTGGGTGCTTGTCCCGCAGACCTCTCCAAGGTTTCTTTTTTGGATAATAATTTTTAAAATGTTAGTGATAGTTCTGTCGTCGTCAAGCAGATAGAATTTCATAGGTCTTTTTCCTCCAGTTCATCTATAGGGATATATAGAGTAAATGTGGTGTCCCCGGGGCGGGACGTAACGGCAATCTGTCCATGGAACTTGTGTTCCACGATATCTTTTACAATGTTAAGTCCCAGTCCCCGGCTGATTGTTCCGGTGTCATAATTTATTTTTGTTGAAAAGCCCGGATCGAAAATCTGATCCATACAGTCCTTGTCGATGCCGGGGCCATCATCAGAAATGGTGAAAAGATACCATCTATCCTGTATCGTTTGTATCAGAGAAATATTGACAGTATCAGAGACAGATGCCTCCAGTGCATTGTTAAAAAGATTGTGGAACACAGATAATAGAAGATAATGCCGGTCAGTATATAGATGGCGGTTACATTTTAGCGTGACAGATACCTTTTTCCCGACGGCCTTTCCCTCTAGAGTGACTGCATTTTCCAGCAGAGCGAGGATATCGGAGACAGGCATCCCTTCTACCTGAGTTTCTGTGTGGAGCGCTTCTGAAAGTCCCCGCATAATAAGCTGATATTCCTTTTTGATTTCATGGATATCCCTTGCAATTTTTAATGCAGAATTGGCAAGGTCGGGATCGCCGCCTTTTTCCTGAAGCTTGTGGTAGAGCTGATAGGAAGTGTTCATAGTTTTTTCGATGAAGGAAGAATTCTTCTGCATCCAGATAACTTCTCCGTTCAGGCGGGAGATTAAAAGCATCAGTCGTTCGTAGCGTTCAGCGTGTTCACGGTTAAGCAGAGTGAGACGGTAGCGGTTAAATATTGTAATGATTACGACGGCAAGAGCAGATCTTGCAAGAGCCACTACAAGAATCCCTAATTGTGTATGCAGTACAAGGGCCTCTGTTCCCACACGGAGCAGAAGCTCTGTCAGATTAGAAAAATAATCAATCAGGACAAGGGAAAGAAGAAGGCGGACAACGGACCAACCGGACTTGACTGCCCTGGTGTATACATATAGAAGACAGCCGTATATTAAATAAAAGAAAAACTCCGGCAGATAAGGCCGGAAAAAATACCGGATGCTGCCGTGCTGAAGCCAGTAGAGAAGGATGCGGGAAATGTAGACACCTGAGGCCGAAAGGATAGTAACGGGAATTAATGGCATATAGTCCAAAAGATATAGGAATACAGGAAAACAAATGACTGCAATAGAGATCTTGAAGTCATCGGTAAATAAGTTCATGTTAATTTGTGCAACAAAAATAACTATGAAGCTTAACAGAAGGATCCTGCCGGTTCTGGAAGCCATAGCAGACTTTTCGTGATTCATTGATACATTCCCCACAATGCATATTTCAATTACTACCTTTATCCTAACACAAATAAGAAGACTTTCAAAGAAAAACTGCGGGACTTTTTAAAAATAATCCCGCAGCTTTTCAATTGCGCTTTTTTCGATTCTTGAGACATAAGAGCGAGAGATACCAAGTCTCTGGGCAATCTCCCGCTGTGTATATTCTTCTTCGTTATATAGTCCATAGCGCATTTTTAATACTAATCGTTCTCTGGGAGAAAGGATAGATTCCACTTTGGAATAAAGAAGTCTGATATCTTCTCGGAGAGCCAGTTTTTGGTGGGCATCGCTGTCCTCCGTCTCAATGATGTCGAAAAGCTGTATCTCATTGCCTTCCCGGTCTGTGCCGATTGGTTCATACAGGGATACTTCCCGGGAAGATTTTTTTTTCGAGCGCAGATGCATAAGAATTTCATTTTCAATGCATCGGGCTGCGTAAGTGCCAAGACGGACATTTTTATTGGGGTTAAATGTTACAACAGCTTTAATCAGCCCGATGGTTCCAATAGAGAGGAGATCTTCCGCATTTTCTTCCATGGATTGGTATTTTTTGACGATGTGTGCGACGAGGCGCAGATTCCGTTCAATCAGAATATGCTTTGCTTCCAGGTCACCTTCCGTATATTTTTGCAGATAGTATTGTTCTTCGGCGGCAGTCAAGGGGTGAGGAAAGGATTTCAAAAGAAGCACCTCAAAGCGTATTTAATTACAGTTTATGAACCTGCTTGAAAGTTTGTGCTTTTCCATTTATAATAAATGAAAAGGATAGCCCCAATTAATCGCTTGACAGATTTATGTAAAGTATATATAATTATATTCAATAAATTCGTTTGTATTATTTTCTGACGCCAGGTCCGGGCTGCCGGACTCTGGTGTCTTGAGAGGTCGTTCGGCCGTTTTTTCAGAGGATCACTATAACTGCATAGAGAAAGTGCTCACAGTCTAAGAGATTTTTTAAAATTAACTGAAGAAGGAAGGAGCATTGAATGAGTTTCAGTAATGTATTATCGGCAGTATTACAAGGAATGGACGTACGTCTTGTTTCGGTAGAAGCTGATTTAAGCAACGGCCTGCCTATGTTCCACATGGTGGGTTATTTGTCGGCAGAGGTAAAGGAAGCGGGAGAACGGGTGAGGACGGCAATCCGCAATTCCGGTCTGGAGATTCCGGCAAAGAAAACAGTGATTAATCTGTCTCCAGCGGACATACGTAAAAGAGGGGCGTCTTTCGATCTGCCTATTGCTTTAGCGATTCTTGCTTCGCTGGGGCTGGTGGGACGGGCAAGGCTTGAGAAGACACTGGTGATCGGTGAACTTGGGCTGGATGGAAGGGTATGCAGATGTACAGGAATACTTCCCATTGTGGCGGCAGCAAAGAAAGAAGGGTGCCGTGCTTGTATCGTGCCTTTTGAAAATGCAAAGGAAGCAGCAATTATAGGGCAGATACAGGTAATAGGGGTGAAGTGCCTGGCAGAGGTGTACCGGTATCTGAATGGAGAGATTTCTTTTGAAGACGCCGGATATGTGGAAGATATGACTGATAAGGAAAGTGGGGACAGTTTGGATTTTCGGGATATTTACGGACAGGAGGCGGCGAAGCGTGCAGCAGAGATTGCTGTTGCCGGGCGGCATAATCTGCTGCTCATGGGACCACCCGGAAGTGGAAAATCCTTGCTTTCCAAAAGAATTCCTTCGATTCTTCCGACGCTTACTATGGAAGAAAGCATTGAGATTACGAAAGTATATAGCGTGGCGGGCCTGCTTAAGAAAGAGCATCCCCTGATAACTGAGCGCCCTTTCCGTGAGGTACATCATACGGTGTCTAAGGCGGCGCTGATTGGGGGCGGCAGTTTGCCGAAACCGGGTGAAATCAGTCTGGCAAGCGGGGGTGTTCTGTTTTTGGATGAATTGGCAGAGTTCCAGAAATCTGTATTGGAAGCGCTGCGTCAGCCTCTTGAGACCAGAGAAATTCAGCTTGTGAGAAGTCAGGGGAATTTCCGGTTCCCGGCGGATGTAATGTTAGTGGCGGCCATGAATCCCTGCCCTTGCGGCTATTATCCTGATTTAGAAAAATGTTGCTGCACTCCTTATCAGATCAGACAGTATTTGTATAAGGTCAGCCAGCCTTTCCTTTCGAGGATGGATATCTGTATGGAAGTACCGGGACTTAAGTATGAGGAATTACAGAGGAAACCACAGGGAGAATCTTCTGCAGACATACGCAAACGAATCATGCAGGCAAGAAAGATACAGAGAAAGAGATTTGCAGGAGCAAAATTTGCGTTTAATGCGGGGATTACAGCAGCAGAGATGGAAGAATACTGTGAACTTGACAGCGAAGGGAAACGGATGATGAGCCAGGTGTTTGACCGGATGGAGCTTACGGCAAGAACTTATCATAAAATCCTGAAGGTTGCCAGGACGATTGCAGATCTGGCAGGGGAAGACAGAATCCGGACGGAGCATCTTACGGAGGCGGTCGGCTACAGAATGATGGATAAAAAGTATTGGGGGCGAGTATAATGAAGGAAAAGAAGTCCGACAACCTTGCATATGAGTACTGGTTTGCGGGAATCAGGGCCTTGTCTGCCGGGAAAAAATGGAAACTCCATGAGCAGCTAAAGAGCGGCGAAAATATTTATTATATAGAAGAAACCAAGTTAAAATCTCTTGGATTTCTGACAGAAAAAGATATTTCGGCATTGAATGCAGCAAGGACGAATAAAGGAATATGTCAGGAATATGAAAGATGCATAGAAAAAGGGATATATTTTGTCCCGTATTTTCACCCTGATTATCCCAGCCGGCTGAGAGAAATACCATCGCCGCCATACGCACTGTATATCAAGGGAAAATTACCGGACGATGACAGACCGTCAGTGGCGATTGTGGGTGCAAGGCAATGTACATCTTATGGAGAACAGATGGCGATTGCTTATGGCGAGGTACTTGCAGCAAATGGAATACAGGTAATTAGCGGAATGGCAAAAGGAATCGATGGTGCAGGCCAGAGAGGCGCGCTAAATGCAGGAGGAGAGTCTTACGGAGTTCTGGGGTGCGGAATAGACATCTGTTATCCAAGGGAACATATCGGTTTGTATGCAGACTTACAGAAAGCAGGAGGCATTTTATCTGAACAGCCGGAAGGGACACCTCCGTTAAAAGAATTTTTCCCTGCAAGAAACAGAATCATCAGCGGATTATCGGATGTTGTTCTTGTTATGGAAGCAAGAGAAAAGAGCGGCTCTTTGATTACGGCGGATATGGCTTTGGAGCAGGGAAAGGATGTCTATGCACTGCCCGGGCCGGTGACAAGTCGGCTGAGCAGGGGGTGTAATGAGTTGCTCCGTCAGGGTGCGGGAATTTTGTTGTCGCCGGAAGAACTGCTTGCGGAGCTGGGATTATCCCGCAATTTTTTCCCTGCTAAAATAGGCGCGAACACAGACAAAAATGAAAAAACGCTTGAAAGAGCTGAAAAATTGGTGTATAGTAAGCTCGATTTGTATCCCAAAAGTTTAAGCAGGCTGCTTGATGAGACAAAAATGATGCCGGCAGAATTGATGCAGCAGTTGACATCGCTGATAATTAAGGGATACATTAAAGAAATATCAAAAAATTATTATGTCAGAGCACAGCTATAGCGTGGGCCTGGATCATGAATGAAGGAGTATAGGTAATGGCGCATTATCTCGTAATCGTAGAGTCTCCCGCGAAAGTGAAGACGATTAAGAAATTTTTAGGAAGTAACTATACGGTAATGGCATCTAACGGACATGTTCGCGATTTGCCGAAGAGTCAGCTCGGAATAGACGTTGAACATGATTTTGAACCCAAATATATTACCATCCGTGGGAAAGGGGAGATTCTTGCTGCGCTTCGGAAAGAAGTGAAAAAAGCGGATAAAGTGTATCTTGCAACTGACCCGGACCGTGAGGGAGAGGCTATTTCCTGGCATCTGTATAAGGCACTGAAGCTGGAGGAGAAGAAGACATACCGGATTAGTTTTAATGAAATTACGAAGAATGCAGTAAAGGCATCTATAAAAAACGCAAGAGAGATTGATATGGATCTGGTGGATGCCCAGCAGGCAAGACGGGCGCTTGATAGAATTGTAGGCTACAAGATTAGTCCGCTTTTGTGGGCAAAGGTGAAAAGAGGGCTGAGTGCGGGAAGGGTGCAGTCGGTAGCTCTCCGGATTATTGCTGACAGAGAAGAAGAAATTAATGCATTTATTCCGGAAGAATATTGGACGCTGGATGCGCATTTGAAGGTCAAGGGAGAGAAAAAGCTTCTTACTGCCAAGTTTTATGGGACAGAAAAGAAGAAAATGACAATTGGTTCCAAAGAAGAGCTGGATGAAATATTAAAAGAAGTGGAGACGTCAGATTATTCTGTCACAGAGGTAAAGAAAGGAGAGCGTGCGAAGAAAGCGCCGATTCCGTTTACTACAAGTACTTTGCAGCAGGAAGCATCTAAGGTGTTGAATTTTGCGACACGGAAAACGATGCGGATTGCGCAGCAATTATATGAAGGAATTGATATTAAAGGAAATGGTACAGTGGGAATTATCACTTATCTGCGTACAGATTCTACCAGAATCTCAGAAGAGGCTGATGAAAATGTAAGGAGATATATTGGACAGAATTATGGAGAAGAATATGTGGTTTCCGGTTCTGTGAAGAAAAGTACGGATAAGAAGATCCAGGACGCACATGAGGCAATCCGGCCTACCGATGTAAGTCGGACTCCGGCCGCTATGAAGGATTCTCTTACCAGAGACCAATTCCGGCTGTACCAGCTGATTTGGAAGCGATTTGTGGCGAGTCGCATGAAACCGGCATTATATGAGACAACATCGGTAAAGATTTCAGCAGGAAAGTATTGTTTTACTGTATCGGCATCGAAGGTTGTATTTGAAGGATTTCGACTGGTATATACCGAATCGGAAGAGGAGAAGGTTGAAAATAATGTTTTGCTGAAGGGTTTGGATAAGGATTCTGTCCTTACCAAGGATCATTTTGAGACAAAACAGCATTTTACCCAGCCCCCGGCGCATTACACAGAGGCCTCCCTTGTCAAAACACTGGAGGAGCTTGGAATCGGACGCCCCAGTACTTATGCCCCCACGATTTCTACTATTATAGCAAGGAGATATGTTGCTAAAGAAGGGAAGAACCTGTATTTGACGGAGATAGGAGAAGTAGTAGACCATATTATGGTACAGTCTTTTCCTGCAATTGTGGATGTGAATTTTACGGCAAATATGGAAGGACTCCTTGATAAAGTGGCAGAAGGGAAGGTAGAGTGGAAGTCGGTTATTTCCAACTTTTATCCGGATTTGGAGGAGGCTGTGCAGATTGCGGAGAAAGAGCTGGAAAGCGTAAAGATAGAAGATGAAGTGACGGATGTAGTCTGTGAAGAATGCGGACGGAATATGGTTATCAAATATGGCCCTCATGGAAAATTCCTTGCCTGTCCCGGATTCCCGGAATGCAGAAATACGAAGCCGTATCTGGAAAAAATCGGTGTTTCCTGTCCGAAATGTGGAAAAGATATTGTGCTCCGTAAGACAAAAAAGGGAAGAAAGTATTATGGGTGTGAAGATAATCCCGATTGTGATTTTATGTCCTGGCAGAAACCGGCGGAAGAGAAATGTCCGAAGTGTGGAGGTTATATGGTAATGAAGGGCAATAAGTTAGTATGCGGGGATGCGCAGTGCGGCTATGTTTTTGTTAAATAAATGAAAAAAAGTGAAAATCTATTGAAATTGTTAGAATTGTATGATAATATAACAATTAAAAATGGAGGAATAGAAAATGAGCGTACAGTTATTAGATAAAACTAGGAAAATCAACAAATTACTTCACAATAACAATTCCAGCAAAGTGGTTTTTAATGATATTTGTGCGGTATTAACGGAAATTCTGGATTCTAATGTATTAGTGGTCAGCAAAAAGGGGAAAGTGCTGGGTATCAGTAAGTGCGATAGGGTTAGACCGATTCACGAATTGATTGGCGGAGAAGTAGGGATTCATATTGATGAAATGTTGAATGAGCGGCTTCTTGGGATTTTGTCAACAAAAGAGAATGTTAATCTGGAGACCCTTGGGTTTTCACCGGAAACGGTGAAAGGCTATCAGGCAATTATTACTCCGATAGATATTGCAGGAGAGAGGCTGGGTACATTATTTATTTACAAAGAAGAAGCCGGATATGAAATTGACGATATTATTTTAAGTGAATATGGAACAACGGTAGTAGGGCTTGAGATGCTTCGCTCTGTAAATGAGGAAAATGCGGAAGAGACAA
This sequence comes from Clostridiaceae bacterium, assembly GCA_902362865.1. Classification (GTDB taxonomy): domain Bacteria; phylum Bacillota; class Clostridia; order Lachnospirales; family Lachnospiraceae; genus Claveliimonas; species Claveliimonas acetigenes. The sequence goes on along the minus strand of CABIYE010000002.1, from coordinate 341,861 downwards.
GGAAGGAACATATTGTCCAGTCTGCTATCAGCACGCTTTCTTTCTCTGAACTGGAAGCGATCATCCACATTTTTGATGAACTGGAAGGTACAGAAGGAATTTTGGTAGCAAGTAAGATTGCGGACAGAGTGGGAATTACCCGTTCGGTTATTGTTAATGCGCTCCGTAAGTTTGAGAGTGCCGGTGTGATTGAGTCCAGGTCTTCCGGTATGAAGGGAACATATATTAAAGTGGTAAATGACTACGTATTTACAGAGTTGGATAAGATCAAAGAAGAACGCAAAAAATAAATCGTAGAAAGGGCATCGTAAGGATGCCCTTCTTTTTGAAAGGAGAGCGGAAGATGCATGAAGGATGTTCAGTAGAATTACGAGAAAAAAAGGCATTTCTTATGGATGAAGAACTCAGCAGAAAAGTTTTTGACTGCAAGATAAAAAAATATAACGAAAATGATGATGAGATCTGCCTTCTCCTGAATAATGCACAGCTTCCCGAAATCTCTCTGGATGCTGAATACGAATGCAGAATCCGGGGAGCGGAAGGAGTGACGATATGTCTGGGCAGGGTTTTGGAGAGATATATAAATAAAAAAGGAAATCATCTCCGGTTCCGGATAGAAAATGGATTTTATAAAAATAATCTAAACTAAAACAAAGGGTGTTGACAAAGTAAATTGAGAGTGCTATTTTATATCTAGAGTTTTTTAGCACTCTCTTTTTATGAGTGCTAACAAAATAGATATTATTAAAAGGAGGAACCAGATATGAAATTAGTACCATTGGGAGACAGAGTCGTGTTAAAACAGTTGGAGGCTGAAGAGACTACAAAATCCGGAATTGTATTACCAGGGCAGACAAAAGAGAAACCGCAGCAGGCAGAAATTATTGCTGTCGGACCTGGTGGAATTGTTGATGGAAAAGAGATAGAGATGAATGTGGAAAAAGGACAGAAGGTTATTTTTTCAAAATATGCAGGAACAGAAGTAGAAGCAGATGACGAGACCTATATCATTGTAAGACAGAGTGATATTCTTGCAATTGTTGAAGAATAGAGAAGAATCGGTAAAGAAATTAAGGAGGTAATCTTATTATGGCAAAGGAAATTAAATACGGAGATGAAGCCAGGGCAGCTCTTGAGGCAGGAGTAAATCAGCTGGCTGATACAGTAAGAGTAACACTTGGACCAAAAGGACGTAATGTGGTTCTTGATAAATCATTTGGCGCACCGCTGATTACAAATGATGGTGTTACTATTGCAAAAGAGATTGAATTGGAAGATGCATTTGAAAATATGGGAGCACAGTTAATTCGTGAAGTGGCTTCCAAGACCAATGATGTAGCAGGAGACGGTACTACGACAGCTACTGTGCTTGCACAGGCTATGGTGCACGAAGGAATGAAGAATCTGGCCGCCGGTGCAAATCCAATTGTTCTTCGTAAAGGTATGAAGAAGGCTACGGATGCAACCGTGGAAGCGATTAAGAAGATGTCAAGCAAAGTAACGGGCAGAGAGCAGATTGCCAGAGTTGCGGCAGTATCTTCCGGTGATGACAGCGTAGGAGAGATGGTAGCGGACGCTATGGAGAAGGTGTCTAACGATGGTGTTATCACAATTGAAGAATCCAAGACAATGCAGACAGAGCTTGATCTGGTAGAAGGTATGCAGTTTGACCGCGGTTATCTCTCCGCTTATATGGCAACGGATATGGATAAGATGGAAGCAAACTTAGATGATCCATATATTTTGATTACAGATAAGAAAATTTCTAATATCCAGGAAATCCTTCCTTTATTGGAGCAGGTAGTTCAGGCAGGAGCAAGACTTCTTATTATTGCAGAGGATGTAGAGGGTGAAGCTCTTACTACATTAATTGTAAATAAACTGCGTGGTACGTTTAATGTGGTTGCAGTTAAGGCACCGGGATATGGAGACAGAAGAAAAGAGATGCTTCAGGATATTGCAATTCTTACAGGCGGTCAGGTGATTTCAGAAGAACTTGGATTAGACCTTAAGGAAGCAACTTTAGATCAGCTTGGACGTGCGAAATCCGTTAAAGTTCAGAAAGAGAATACAGTTATTGTTGACGGATATGGAGACAAAGCAGCAATTGAAGCAAGAGTCGCTCAGATTAAGAAACAGATTGAAGAGACGACATCTGATTTTGACAGAGAAAAACTTCAGGAAAGACTTGCGAAGCTTGCAGGAGGCGTAGCGGTTATCCGTGTCGGAGCTGCAACAGAGACGGAGATGAAGGAAGCAAAACTCCGCATGGAAGATGCACTTGCAGCTACCAGAGCTGCTGTAGAAGAGGGCATCATTGCAGGTGGTGGTTCTGCATATGTCCATGCAACGAAGGAAGTAGAAAAACTGGCCGAGACTCTGTCAGGTGATGAGAAAACAGGCGCTAATATTATTCTGAAAGCACTGGAAGCTCCACTGTTCCATATTGCAGCGAATGCAGGGCTTGAGGGAGCAGTAATTATAAATAAAGTAAGAGAACAGGAACCGGGAATTGGATTTGATGCTTACAAGGAAGAGTATGTAGATATGGTAAAAGAAGGAATCCTTGATCCGGCGAAGGTGACAAGAAGCGCTCTTCAGAATGCGACAAGCGTAGCATCCACATTGCTGACAACCGAATCTGTTGTGGCAAATATTAAAGAAGATGCGCCACAGGCTCAGGCAGGCGGAGCAGGCATGGGAATGATGTAATCCCTGTGACGAAAAATAAATATAGAAAATTCAGGGAACTCTCTTTTAGGGGAGTTTCCTTTTTGTATAAAAGTATGGTACAATACGATTGAGTATTGGATGGAACAGCGCATCCGAAGAGATGGAGGCAGTGAAATGGATGGTTTTTATACAGAACAGCTCATTAGAAAAAGAAAAAGCGTAAAAGACCTGATGATAGAAGTATTATTGCTTGCGGTAACCATTGTATCGGCAGCGGTTGTTTTTATTCATTTTGTTGGGATTATCCTTTTAATTGTTATGATTATTATTGATGTTTTTGTATTTCGGGCTCTGGATATAGAATATGAATATCTATATCTGGATGGAGATCTTGAGATTGACAAAATTGTGCATAAGGAAAGACGTAAAAGGTTGTTTTCGGTGAATGCTGCTGATGTAAAACTTCTGGCTCCATCAGGTTCAGATCGGTTGAATGCCTTTAAAAACGCAGACGTGCGAGATTATACCAGTGGGAATCCTAATGCAGAAGTATATGAGATGGTTGTTGTGTTTTCCGAGGAGACAAAGCGAATTGTATTTGAACCTAATGAGACGATTTTAAAGGGAATGAAGACGCTGGTGCCGCAGAAAGTAGTTTGTAAACAAAATATAGAAAGCCACAGAAGTATTTAATTGTGAAAAACAGGTTGACAAGTGCAGGGAATTTTTTGTATGATAACAGATAAAATACAAAAGAATGGAAAACAGAAAGAGAGGCTTAAGTCATGGAAAAAATTATTGGAGAAGGAATTACATTTGACGATGTGCTTTTGGTACCCGCATATTCAGAGGTGATTCCGAATCAAGTAGATCTGTCTACTTACCTTACGAAAAAAATCAGGCTGAACATTCCAATGATGAGTGCGGGGATGGATACGGTTACAGAACACCGCATGGCAATTGCGATGGCAAGACAGGGTGGAATCGGTATCATCCATAAGAATATGACCATAGAGCAGCAGGCAGAAGAGGTAGACAAGGTAAAGCGTTCTGAAAATGGGGTTATCACGGATCCGTTTTTCTTGTCCCCGGAGCACACACTGGCAGATGCGAATGAATTAATGGCGAAGTTTCGGATTTCCGGTGTGCCGATTACCGAAGGCAGGAAATTGGTTGGGATTATTACGAATCGTGATTTGAAATTTGAAGAAGATTTTACAAAGAAGATAAAAGAATCCATGACTTCTGAGGGATTGATTACCGCACAGGAAGGGATTACTCTGGAAGAGGCGAAGAAAATCCTTGCAAAAGCCAGAAAAGAGAAGCTTCCGATTGTTGATAAGGATTTTAACCTGAAAGGGCTTATTACAATCAAAGATATTGAGAAGCAGATTAAATATCCATTATCCGCAAAAGATTCTCAGGGACGTCTGCTCTGTGGAGCTGCAATCGGAATTACGGCAAACTGTCTGGAAAGAGCACAGGAGTTGGTGAATGCCAAGGTGGATGTTGTGGTTATGGATTCTGCACATGGACATTCTGCAAATGTAATCCGCACTGTGGATATGGTGAAGTCTAAGTTCCCGGATCTGCAGGTTGTTGCCGGGAATGTGGCTACGGGAGCAGCGACAGAAGCGCTGATTAAGGCGGGCGTTGATGCAGTGAAGGTTGGTATCGGACCAGGTTCTATCTGTACGACGCGTATCGTGGCCGGCATTGGTGTACCGCAGATTTCTGCTGTTATGGATTGCTATGAGGTGGCAGACAAGTATGGAATTCCGATTATCGCAGATGGCGGTATTAAGTATTCCGGTGATATGACGAAAGCAATTGCCGCCGGAGCGAACGTGTGCATGATGGGAAGCATCTTTGCGGGATGTGATGAAAGTCCGGGAACATTTGAATTATACCAGGGAAGAAAGTATAAGGTCTATCGCGGCATGGGTTCTATTGCGGCAATGGAGAACGGAAGCAAAGACCGTTATTTCCAGTCTGATGCGAAGAAATTGGTACCGGAAGGCGTAGAGGGACGTGTGGCATACAAGGGGACGGTAGAGGATACGGTGTTCCAGCTGATGGGCGGCCTGCGTTCCGGTATGGGTTACTGCGGAACACCTACCATTGAGGATTTAAAGAAGAATGGAAGGTTTGTGAAGATTTCAGCAGCGTCTCTGAAAGAGAGCCATCCGCATGATATTCACATTACGAAAGAAGCGCCGAACTATAGCGTAGATGAATAAGAGACGGAGCGCAGCGAGAAGCTGCGCTTTTTGCCATACGAAAGATTTGGTTTAATGAAAGCAAGGGAGATTTGGCAGATGAAGAAAGATTTTGGAATCACACAAAAAGGTGAGTATGCTTCTCTTTATACACTGAGTAATAAAAAAGGAATGAAGATTGCGGTATCCGATTACGGAGCAACTCTTGTCAGTATCCTTACTGCCGATAAAGATGGAAGAATCCGTGATGTAGTACTTGGGTATGATGATGTGGCCGGCTATGAAAAGGGCGGTGCATTTTTTGGTGCAATTATCGGAAGGAATGCGAACCGCATCAAAGGAGCCTGCTTTACGATAAATGGAAAAACTTATGAGCTTACACAGAATAACTTTAAAAACAATCTGCACAGTGGGCTTGATTTCTACAGTAAGAGGATGTGGAAGGTAGAAGAAGCAGATGAAAAACATATTATGCTGACGCTTGACAGCCCGGATGGAGATCAGGGATATCCGGGAAAGGCACATATTGAAGTAACTTATACTCTGACGGATGAGAACGAAGTGACAATCCATTATCATGGGACAGCGGATGCGGATACCATTTTTAATATTACAAATCACAGCTATTTTAATCTGAATGGACATGAGTCCGGCGAGGTCCTCGGACAGAAGGTATGGATTGATGCTGATACGTTTACACCGTCAGATGAAGAAACTGTGCCGACGGGTGTGATTCTTCCGGTGGAAGGCACGCCTATGGATTTCAGATTGATGAAGACGCTGGGAAGAGATATAGAAGAGGATTATATTGACCTGAAGTTTGGCCGTGGCTATGACCGCAACTATGTATTGAATGGAGAAGGATTCCGTAAGGCGGCGGAGATGCTTGCAGAGGAAAGTGGGATCCGGATGGAGGTTTACACAGATCTTCCGGGCATGCAGCTTTACACAGCCAATTATGTCGAAGATGAAACCGGAAAAGGCGGCGCCCGGTATCACTGGCGCCACGGAGTTTGTTTTGAAACACAGTATTTTCCGGATGCAGTCAATAAGCCGCAGTTTCAAAGTCCTGTTGTAAAAGCAGGAGATGCATACGATACGACAACTACATTTAAATTTTACTAATATACAATAAAGCAGATGGGAAAGAAACGAAGGAAGAAAAGAAAATTGACGGCCAGACAGCGCCAGCAGGGAATGAGAAAGATCCAAAAAGCAGGTGTTTTTGTACTTGCTTCAGTATTTGCTATTCTTGTAGGTGTGAAGTTTGTAGTGCCGCTTTTCGCAAGCGATGAATATAAGGAGAATAACGGAGAGGCGATCAATGCGTTTCAGCCGGATATTGATGTGGAGCTGTTGACTGTGAATCCTTATTCCAGACCTGGCACTGAGACGAATAAGATTACCGGGATTGTTGTCCATTATACGGCAAATCCGGGGTCGACGGCTATGGACAACCGAAATTATTTTGAAGGGCTGAAGGACAGCCATGAGACGAAGGCAAGCAGTAATTTTGTAGTAGGGCTTGAAGGAGAGATTGTTCAATGTGTGCCGACCTGGGAGGTGGCCTATGCGTCCAATTCCAGAAATATAGATACGGTGTCTATCGAGTGCTGCCATCCTGATGAGACGGGAAGGTTCAATGATGCTACCTATCAGTCTATGGTAAAATTGTGTGCATGGCTTTGTATGAAGTTTGACCTGACGTCGGAAGATGTTATCCGTCATTACGATGTAACGGGGAAAAACTGCCCCAAATATTTTGTTGAAAATGAAGATGCTTTTGCCGCTTTTCGGGATGATATAACACAGGCAATAGAAAACACACCGTCAGAATAGGTGCTTTTCAGTTTATATCAGAATAGGTGCTTTTCAGTTTTTTGTTGACATTTTGGGACAGATTGTTATAATAAGAAATAGCTGATTAACAGTATAGAACATGAGAAAAGCCAAGACGGAAAAGAGTAGCTTGTGGGAGTTATCCAGAGAGAAGGGCGGAAGCTGGAAGCCTTTTATAACAGAACACAGGGGAAAACCATTCCTGAGCTGTGATGCTGAACAGATTTCAGTAAGCATTGCCGTAATTCCAGCGTTAAGGGATAGGATTTATGAGAATCCGAAGTGAAAAGTTAAGGTGGAACCGTGCAGATAATTGCACCCTTAGACAGGCGTGAGGCGTCTGTTTAAGGGTGTTTTTTATGGTATAGGAAGTTCTTACGTTCCTGTATCATAAAATGCTCCCCTTGCTTTGGAAAAATGGGTATAAGTTGAAAGGAGAAAGTAACATGAAAGTAAGCATGAAAGATGGTTCTGTACAGGACCTGACATTTGCAGATGAACTGGGACAGGAGGCGTTTCATCACACAACCTCTCATATCCTGGCACAGGCAGTAAAACGTCTGTATCCGGATACAAAATGTGCGATTGGGCCGGCAATTAAGGATGGATATTACTATGATTTTGAATTTAGTTTTCCATTTACCACAGAGCATTTGGAAGCAGTAGAAAAGGAAATGCGTAAAATTGTGAAGGAAGCGCTGCCGCTGGAGCGTTTTACTATGAACCGGCAGGAAGCAATCGATCTTATGAAAGAAAAGAATGAGCCATATAAGGTAGAGCTGATTGAGGATTTACCGGAGGATGCTGAGCTTAGTTTTTATAAGCAGGGAGAATATCTGGATCTCTGTGCAGGACCCCACGTATCAAATACAAGTGTTATAAAAGCGTTCAAACTTCAAAGTGTGGCAGGAGCTTACTGGAGAGGGGACGAGCACAGGCAGATGCTGACAAGAATTTATGGTACTTCTTTCCCGAAAGCGGCAGAATTGGAAGCATATCTGAAGCGCATGGAAGAGGCAAGACTCCGTGACCACAGAAAATTAGGAAAAGAACTTGGATTATTTGCCATCATGGACGAAGGGCCGGGATTCCCGTTCTTCCTCCCGAAAGGAATGGTTCTTAAAAATCTGCTGATTGATTATTGGAGAAAGCTGCATCAGAGAGAGGGATATGTTGAGATTTCTACGCCGATTATCCTGAGCAGACATCTGTGGGAGAACTCCGGACACTGGGATCATTATAAAGATAATATGTACACGACGGTCATTGATGACGAGGATTATGCGGTAAAACCAATGAACTGTCCGGGCGGTATGTTAGTGTATAAGGTAGAACCTCGCTCTTACAAGGATCTTCCGATGCGTGTGGGAGAGCTGGGACTGGTACACCGCCATGAGAAATCAGGACAGCTTCATGGTTTGATGCGTGTGCGCTGTTTTACACAGGATGATGCGCATATTTTTATGACGGAGGATCAGATCCGTGACGAAATCAAAGGTGTTGCAAGATTGATTGATGAAGTATATTCTAAGTTCGGATTCAAATATCATGTAGAGCTTTCTACAAGACCAGAAGACAGTATGGGAAGCGATGAAGACTGGGAGATGGCAACAGAAGGCTTGAGAGGCGCGTTGGATGAACTGGGCCTTGCTTATGTTGTAAATGAAGGCGACGGTGCATTTTATGGGCCGAAAATTGATTTCCATTTGGAGGATTCTATTGGAAGGACGTGGCAGTGCGGTACGATTCAGCTTGATTTCCAGATGCCTCAGAGATTTGACCTGGAGTATACGGGAGCAGACGGTGAGAAACATCGGCCGATTATGATTCATCGTGTAGCATTTGGCTCCATTGAGCGGTTCATCGGAATTCTGATTGAGCATTATGCAGGCAAATTCCCGACATGGCTGGCACCGGTTCAGGTAAAGGTGATGGCGGTATCTGAGAAATTTGCGGATTATGCACAGAAAATACAGGATGAGCTTATAGAGGCAGGCGTAAGAAGCGAAATTGATTTAAGAAATGAAAAATTGGGTTATAAGATTCGTGAAGCGCAGATGGAAAAGGTACCTTACATGGTAATCGTGGGAGAGAAGGAAGTAGAAGAAGGTACGATTTCTGTGAGAAAACGTGACGAGGGCGATATTGGAGGCATGAAGGCCGAAGAGCTGATCACGAGGATTAAAGCAGAAGTATAGAATGGTAAAAGGTATTTGAGTTAAGAAAATATAAGCACGGATGACAGAGTAAAATCTGTTTTCCGTGCTTATATTTATTAGTCTTCCTCTTCTTTTTGTACGCTGTAGGTCTGACGCTTCCTTGCCATCTCATCGCTCTCCAGATATTCGTCGTAGGTGGTGATTTTATCAATTAGTTTGCCGCCCGGTACAATCTCCATAATACGGTTTGCCGTAGTCTGGACAATCTGGTGGTCTCGGGATGAGAATAAAATTACGCCCCGGAATTTGATAAGCCCATTATTTAGTGCAGTAATGGATTCCATGTCCAGGTGATTGGTCGGCTCATCCAGGAGAAGGACATTTGCGCCGGAAATCATCATCTTGGATAAAAGGCAGCGGACCTTCTCGCCTCCGGAAAGTACACGGACCTTCTTCACGCCGTCGTCTCCGGAGAAGAGCATACGGCCGAGAAAACCGCGGACGTAGGTGGTATCTTTGATTTCAGAATACTGAGTCAGCCATTCTACAATCGTGTAGTCATTGTCAAATTCATCACCACTGTCCAATGGGAAATATGCCTGAGAAGTAGTAACACCCCACTTGTAAGTTCCTTCGTCCGGTTCCATCTCACCTGTCAGAATCTGGAAGAGAGTTGTCTTGGCAAGCTCGTTGCTTCCGACGAAGGCAACTTTGTCGTCGTGGTTCAGGGTAAAGCTGATATTATCCAGAACCTTCTCGCCATCAATGGTTTTGCTTAACCCTTCTACCGACAAGACTTCGTTACCGATTTCACGCTCCGGGCGGAAGTCGATGTAAGGATATTTACGGCTGGAAGGCTGAATCTCATCCAACTGGATTTTCTCAAGGGCGCGCTTACGGCTGGTAGCCTGCTTGGATTTGGAAGCATTGGCGCTGAATCTCGAAATAAAGTCCTGGAGCTCTTTAATCTTTTCTTCTTTCTTTTTATTGGCCTCTTTCATCTGACGGATTAAGAGTTGGCTGGACTCGTACCAGAAATCATAATTCCCGGCGTAAAGTTTAATCTTGCCATAGTCAATGTCTGCAATCTGTGTGCAGACTTTATTTAAGAAATAACGGTCGTGGGATACTACGATTACCGTGTTGTCAAAATTAATCAGGAATTCTTCCAGCCATGCAATTGCATCCAGATCTAAGTGGTTGGTAGGTTCGTCGAGAAGAAGAATATCCGGATTGCCGAAAAGAGCCTGGGCTAAAAGGACCTTTACCTTCTTAGAACCGTTCAGGTCTTTCATGATTTTGTAGTGCATTTCTGTGTCAATTCCAAGACCGTTTAAAAGGGTTGCGGCGTCAGATTCTGCTTCCCAGCCATTCAGGGAAGCAAATTCTGCTTCCAGTTCACTTGCTTTGATCCCGTCCTCGTCTGTGAAATCCTCTTTTGCATAGATGACTTCCTTTTCCTTCATGATTTCATAGAGTCTTGCATTTCCCATAATTACAGTGTCAAGTACCATGTATTCATCGTATTTAAAATGATCTTGCTGTAAGAAAGAGAGCCGTTCTCCGGGGCTAATGATGACATCGCCGCTGGTTGGTTCCAGCTGGCCGGATAGAATTTTTAGAAAGGTAGATTTCCCGGCGCCGTTTGCTCCAATCAGACCATAGCAGTTTCCTTCCGTGAATTTAATATTTACATCTTCAAATAATGCTTTTTTGCCGACACGCAAAGTTACGTTGCTTGTACTAATCATAGTTATCTATCTCCTTATCAGCGTCAGTGCATACTGACGTTATCATTATTATAACCATCTTGTTGCATACATTGCCTATCTTATCAAAAAAAGCCGGAAATAGCAATAAATTTTACCTTTGCCATCTGAGAAAAACAGTATATAATAGATAGCGGAAAGCGAGGAATGGAAAATGACAAAAGCAACGATGGTATTAGAAGGCGGTGCAACCAGAGGTGTATTTACCTCAGGTGTCCTTGATTATCTGATGGAACAGGATTTCTATACGTCAGATGTAATCGGGGTATCTGCAGGAAGCTGCAATGCGGTGGATTATGTATCCAGACAGCCGGGGCGGACAAGAGACTGTATGATCCACAAAGAGAAAGAGTATAGTTATTACTATGGATTTACCAAATTTGTGAGAAAAAAGAGTTTGCTTGACATGGATATGATATTTGATAAGTATCCGAATGAGATATTCCCCTTTGACTATGATACGTATTTTGCGTCTGAAATGGAATGCGAGATTGTGACAACCAATTGTGAGACGGGAAAAGCTGAATATATGAAGGAACGGAAAGATAAAGAGCGTTTAATGAAAATGTGCCGGGCATCCAGCAGCATGCCGCTGATTTCGCCAATGGTGAATATGAATGGTGTACCTTATCTGGATGGAGGACTGGCGGATTCTATTCCCATACGCCGGGCAGTAGAATTAGGAAATAAAAAAATCATCCTGGTACTTACCAGAAATCCCGGATACCGTAAGAAATTACCTTCAAAAGGAAGCGTAAAGGTCTATAAAAAGGCGTATGCAAAGTACCCGAATCTGGTGAAAAGCGTGGTGAACAGAAATCCGTCTTATAACAGAACCATGGAATGGATTGAGAAGCTGGAAGCGGAGAAAAAGATATTTGTTATCCGGCCGCTTATCCCAACTGTGTCCAGGCTGGAGAAGGATTATGACACATTGATGAATTTCTATGAGCATGGTTATCATCTGATGGAAAAGCAATTTGACGAACTGAGAAGATTTATGGAGCAGTAAAGAATAAAGGAGGTTTCCCTATGTATTTATATGAACATCAGATTTCAACAAAAGGGGCGCAGCAGATGTCCAAGGTAACAAATATCGTGAGAGAAGATATTGAAAAAAGCGGAGTAAAGGATGGGATTGCTGTGGTGTACTCTCCCCATACGACGGCAGGATTCACGATTAATGAAAATGCTGACCCGGATGTGGTACATGATATGCTGAAAGGGTATGAGAAAGCCTTCCCCACGACGGCAGATTTCTACCGCCATGCGGAAGGAAATTCTCATGCACATATGAAGACCACCCTGGTGGGACCATCCCAGACTCTGATTATCAGTGGGGGAAGGATTGTGTTCGGAATCTGGCAGGATCTGTATTTCTGCGATTTTGACGGCCCGAGAAACCGCAGGTTCTATGTAAAGATTCTGGAAGGCTAAGGGTATGGATGGAAGAACATTGCTGGATTTTCTGGCGCTTGCGGAGAAGATGAAGTGTCATACCAGACATTCCTGGACTTCCAGCGGACGAAAAGAGAGTGTGGCAGAGCATACCTACAGGATGATGGTATTTGCATGGCTTGTGAAAGATGAATTTCCGGAATATGACATGGATAGAGTTATGAAGCTGTGTTTGTTTCATGATTTGGGTGAGGCGGTCACCGGTGATATCCCAGCCTTTGAGAAGACGGCCTCCGACGAGGACAGAGAAGAGAGAACTCTGGTTATGATAGCGGAGAAGCTGCCGGAACCGTACCGGGAAGAGCTGAAGGAAATATTCAGAGAAGTCGTGGAAAAAAGGACGAAGGAATCGAAGCTTACACAGGCGCTTGATAAGCTGGAGGCAGTTATCCAGCACAACGAAGCTCCGATAGAAACCTGGCTTCCGTTGGAATATGACCTGCAGTTTACTTATGGCAGTGAACAGGTGAAGGGCATTCCTTATATGCAGATGCTAAAAGAGATGGTGAACCGGGATACCAGAGATAAGATAGCGGGAGAGAAGGCGAGGATAGAAGCAGAGATGAGAGATAAGAAGTTTGGGTATAATATTGTACTGATAGGGTTTATGGGAACGGGAAAATCGACGGTTTCTGAATATCTCAGTACGATGTATAATATGGAGACCGTAGAGATGGATCAAGTGATTGCAGAGCGGGAAGGAATGAGCATTTCGGAAATCTTTTCTGCTCATGGGGAGGAATATTTCCGCAATCTGGAGACAAGCCTTTTGGCAGAACTTCAGTCGAGAAAGGATCTGATTATTTCCTGCGGAGGCGGCGCTGCCCTGCGGGAGTGCAATGTGGCTGAGATGAAGAAAAATGGAAAGGTTGTACTTCTTACGGCAAGACCTGAGACGGTATATGATAGAGTGAAGGAAAGCAGTGACAGGCCTAACTTACATGGACGGAAAACAGTGGAGGGAATTGCGCAGCTGATGGAGCAGCGGCGCGCAAAATATGAGGCTGCCGCAGATGTGGTGGTACAGACAGATGGGAAAACGGTACCACAGATTTGTAAAGAACTGGTAAATAAAATAAAAGAAATGGAAGAAGAATAATGTTTGATATGTTTTTTCCTGACCGCTATGTGGCATCCACATATGTCATAGACTTTGAAAAACTGTACGAAGAAGGAGTCCGGGGGATTATTTTTGATATAGACAATACGCTGGTGCCTCATGGGGCTCCGGCAGATCAACGTGCAATCGAGCTTTTTGAAAGGCTGAAAAAAATCGGCTTTCATTGCTGCCTGATTTCTAATAATCAGGAGCCGCGTGTAAAGATGTTTAATGAGAAAATACAGGTGGATTATGTCTATGATGCTCATAAACCTTCTACTAAGAATTACTGTAGGGCAATGGAGATTATGGGGACGGATGTAAGGAATACTGTCTTTGTGGGAGACCAGCTTTTTACAGACGTTTGGGGCGCAAAAAGGGCCGGTATTCCCAATATCCTGGTGAAGCCGATTCATCCGAAAGAAGAGATTCAGATTGTACTGAAGCGCTATTTAGAGAAAATAGTCCTGTTTTTTTATAAGAGAAGCCTGAAACAATAAAAAAAGGTTGAAAAAAGGCGTATTTTATTATAGAATGGAACAAGTGAATAGAAGGAATATTGCCGGAGGGCAAGTTTAAGGAGGGTAATATATGTTATCAGCAGGTGAATTTAGAAAGGGCGTTACAGTAGAGATTGACGGAAAGGTATGTGTAATCGTAGATTTCCAACATGTAAAGCCTGGTAAGGGAGCAGCGTTTGTCCGCACAAAGTATAAGAACATTATCACGGGCGCTGTACTTGAGACTGCATTTAAGCCGGAGGACAAGTTTAAAAAGGCTCATATTGACCGTAAGAAAATGCAGTATCTTTATAATGACGGAGATTTCTATTATTACATGGACCAGGAGACTTACGAGCAGATTTCCATTGGTGCTGATGTTGCAGAAGAGTGGATGAAGTTTGTGAAAGACAATGAGATTGTAACGGTAAGTTCTTATCAGGGGAATCCGTTCCTGGTAGAGCCGCCTACATCCGTAGAGCTTAAGGTAACAGAGACGGAGCCGGGTGTAAAGGGCAATACTGCTACAGGAGCAACCAAGCCCGCCACAGTTGAGACAGGAGCTTTAGTTATGGTTCCTCTTTTTATTGAGCAGGATGAGATGATTAAGATTGATACCCGTACAGGAGAATATCTGTCACGTGCATAAGGAGAGTAAGAGAGCATTCCGGGAGGAGTGCTCTTTTTGTTACAATTCACAGCACCCCACCAACATGCGCACTCGTCGCATCTTCGATGCTCCAGTCCCGCTCCTGAAGGAGCTAAGACTGCTTATGTGGGTGGGGTGACTGCCCCACAGTCCTGATTTGGAATCCAATATATCTTCTTGCGTGCAAGCACGACGAATCCATATTGGATTTCAAATCGACTGTGAATAGTAACGCTCTTTTTGACATTTTAAAGCTTTTTATGAAAAACACTTGCTTTTTATGGTAACCATGATTATAATAAAAGTTACCATAATATTTATCTATCCGGCATTAGCCGGTCTGCATCATAAGATGTCACGGTATTTTTATCATGCCATATCCATTTGTAAGATGTTGCAATTTTGATAGGAAGGAGAATTATGTCATATGAACAGTTTCTTGAGCGGATGAAGCAGGAGCTCGGTGAGTGTGCGGGAGAGAACCGTAGAGTTTTTCTGCAGTCTGCGTTAAAAAATAACGGGAGAATTCGAAAAGGGATTACATTCCAGGAGGCAGGAATCAATATATCGCCGACCATATATATGGAAGAATATTATGAACGATTTCAAAGGACGGGAGATATAAAACAGATTGTACAGTCGGTAATGGAATTGTATCAACAGGTAAAATTCAAGCATTCCTGGGAGGGGGATTTCGTACGTAAATATACCTGTGTGAAGGATAAAATTATCTATCAGCTGGTGAACCGGGATGAAAATATGCAGATGCTTCGGGATGTGCCATATGTTCCGTATTTGGATCTGGCAATTATCTTTTATGTGCTGGTAGAATTGAACAGGGGAGAAGAACGGCTGGCAACAATGCTGATTCGGAAAGAACATCTTGCGTGGTGGGAAATTGAGGAGGAAGAATTGTACAAAATCGCTCAGGAAAATACAGAAAAACTGCTTCCTTATGAATTTTCGGCAATGTCAGCAGCAGTAGGGGAGATGCTGGGAGAGGAAATGCCTGAGAATATAGAGGAAGAACTCTATGTCCTGACGAATTCTATCCGTAATTTTGGAGCGACGGCAATCCTTTATGAACATCGCCTGGAAGGAATCGGAGATTATTTTAAAGAAAATTATTTTGTGCTTCCCAGCAGTGTGCATGAGGTAATTATGATTCCGGAAAGTAAGGCTGCCAGGCAAAATGATCTGTCTGCCATTGTAAAAGAAGTGAATGAGACACAGGTGCAGAAAGAAGAGGTTCTTTCTGATCATGTGTATTATTATGACCGAAAGAAAAAAGAGCTGTTATTATAACATAGGAAAGTGAGAACTTTCCTATGTTATAAAAAAAGATTGCGCATAAGCGCAATCTTTTTTTAAAGCGTCTCTAACCAGAGTCGAACTGGCGCACCTGCCTCCGGAGGGCAGTGCTCTATCCACTGAGCTATAGAGACAATAATTATATTAACATATTTGTTCTTAAAAAACAATACCCAAAATGATTGACAATTAAAAATGAAGCGAGTATTATTTTAATGCATAACCGTATATCAATGCATAGTGGAGGTAGTCTATGAAGGCAAGATGGATTATGACCTGTGTGGTATTGCTTTGTGCAGCTGCAGCAGTGGGATTCATTCTTACCGAAGATAACGCACAGATGGCAGCGTCCGGTGAAGTAGTTGTATTGGAGGAAAACGAGGGATACCTGGATATGGAATCGAATCCACTCTTATCTGATACATACCCGGAGCTGGAAGATGCTGTGAGAAAGTACTATTCTGAACGGAAGGAAGATACAGGATTTGTAGAGGACTATCATAATGTACAGATTTATACGAAAAAGGGAAGGTATAAAGATTCTTATGTAGTATTTGTGCGCTACGATATGAAGATCAAGGATATTTATACGGAAGTACCGGGACTGGGGACGCTCTATGTGGAGAAAAATGCAGACAGTGGAGAATATCAGATAGATTCGGCTCCTGAACAGGAGGGAATCCAGGAACTGGTGAATACACTGGCATCCCATGGAGATGTACAGTCTTTGATGGCACAGATACAGACAGATTATGAGAATGCAGTTGCGTCGGATGCGCTGCTTGCGGAAGCATTGCAGGATTTAAAGAACGCTTACGAGAACAGATAAAGGAAGGAAGAAATCATGTCCGGATACAAAAAGGCATTTCGCCGGGCATTTCCCTATACTATACCGGTTCTTACTGGTTATTTGTTTATAGGGATTGCGTTTGGTGTTATGTTTGCAGAGAAAGGATATTCCTTTTTATGGGCAATACTTATGAGCCTGCTGGTTTATGCAGGCTCAGGACAATACTTGGCAGTGAATTTTTTCGTGCCGGGTATTTCTTTTATTCAAGTGGTATTTATGACCTTGATGGTGAATATCAGACATGTCTTTTATGGAATATCACTACTTGAGAAATTTAATAAAATGGGAAAGAAGAGATGGTATATGATATTCGGGCTTACCGATGAGACCTATTCCCTTCTTTGTACAACGAAAGTCCCGGATGACGTGGAAGAAGATAAGTTTTTATTTGCGATTTCACTTATGAATCAATCCTATTGGGTGATTGGCTCTGCAATCGGGGGACTGGCGGGAGCGTTGCTTCCCTTCAATTCAGAAGGAATAGATTTTGCGATGACCGCTTTGTTTGTGGTGATATTTGTAGAACAGTGGATGGAGGCAGAGAACCGGATTCCAGAGATTATTGGCATTGTGGCGGCATTTATCTGCCTTCAGATATTTGGAAAGGACAGCTTCGTGCTGCCTTCCATGATTTTAATTATCCTTGTTCTGTTTGTGGGAAGGACAAGGCTGGAAGGGCAGGTGGAAGAATCATGCCGGTAGGAGTCGGGACTTCACTTCTTATTATTTTACTGGTGGCAATTACTACGTTTGCGACGCGCGTGGTTCCGTTTCTTTTATTTCCGAAAGGAAAGGAGATTCCTCCGGTCATTCAATACCTGGGGAAGGTGCTGACGCCCGCTGTTATTGGGATGCTGGTGGTGTACTGCCTGAAGGCGACGCCTGTTATGGAAGCTCCCCATGGGATACCGGAGCTGATTGCCGTGGCTGTGACGGCGGGACTTCACGTGTGGAAGCGGAATAATCTACTTAGTATCGGGACGGGTACTGTGCTGTATATGGTGTTGATACAGGCGGTGTTTTGATATAATTCTCAAAGAATTACAAAGAGTCTTATAGATTGTGTATTGAAAAACGATAAGGAATTATACTAATTCTTAAAGAATGAATTGTAAATGGAGTTAGCTATGAATTTCAAATCTATGGGACAAAAAATTAAAAGAGCTAGAGAAAGAAAAGGATATACACAGGAAGAGTTAGCAGAAAGAGTTAATCTCAGTGTTCAGCATATTAGTGTAATAGAGCGTGGAATAAAAGCACCGAGGCTTGAGACATTTCTGAATATTGCGAATGAATTGGATGTTGATGCAGATTATTTGTTAGCAGATTTATTAAATGTTTCAGAACAGCTGACATCAAATGAGTTGTATGATATGATGGCGGAAGTATCTAAAAAAGAAAAAAGGAGAATATTGGAAGTAGTCAAAGTTTTGATTGAGATGGCAGATAAATAAAGACTTTTAGATTGATAATCTAAGAGTTTTTTTATGCTTGAAATATAGTTCAAAAAGAATTAAACTAATTCTAATAGAATTATAAGTTAAGTATTAGGAAATGGGAGGGAATGAAGGAGAATGAAAATGAAGAAAAAGGCATTAGCGTTATTAATTTGCATGGTGGTTGTTATCATAGGTGTGGCAGGAATTTATAATATTTCCCATGCGTCAGGTTTGACTTATAATCAATATCTTTCAAATTATTATTCCGAAGATTCTACTTTAAATTTTTATTTAGAAGAGTGTAATACTCCATACCGCACTTATGTAGAAACAGGTGGAACTAATTTTGAATCAACTCTTGCAGCGTGGGAAGTGGGAACGCTGGGGGCAGGTGCAGCAACTACATACACAACAAAACAAGTTGAATTTTATAAGTTGATATTGTTTGATATTTTATATCAGGATGTGTCTAATTCAACATTTTTAAAGGATTATGAAAAAAATATAAAAGCTTTGAATGTTTCTTGTTGGAAAAGCTTGGCAGAGTTGGATTCTACAATATCAAAAAGTGCGAAAGTGGATGAAGAACTTCTCAATAAACTGAATAATTTAAAAGTGTTTACAAAATCTATGAAGTATGTCAGCACCTTTACGAAAGGATTGGGATATGTAAATGATGCTGGTGATTTAATCAATAGGATATGTAAAATTGAAGCGCTTATGAATCTCCCAGATGAATGTGGAGAAGTGCTGACATCTATTATGGGAAATACCGATAATTTGGCTTTGGGTTATGCAATAAATGAAATGATTGAAGCATGCGGTGGTATGTTTACGGAAGAACAGATTGCCGCATGGTTTACAGCTGATACAGTGATAAGTATTGCCGCAGAAGAATGCTTTAAAGGGATATGGGACGGATTGCTGGCTAGTTGTGGTGCGGCAGGATTATCTATTAAAGTCGGACAATCTGTAGGAAAACTGGGCAGTAATATTTTAGTTGGCACAGATAAGATTGCGGAAGAATGGTATTCAATGAAAATGATTTGTGATTTTGAAGATGCACTGAAAAAAACGGTGAAAGGATACCAATCCAGATACAAATCTAACAGTACTGATGAGAATGCTGTGCTTTTTAATGAGTCTGTTCGTATGTTATATAAAACAATGGATATGGGAATGGATTATGCGAAAGATTTTGTGAAAGCAGTACGCAGCGGCGGCGTAGTCAACTGGTTATACAGTTTTTTTAATCAGACAAAGTATGATGAATTAGAGAAAACACTGGGAAATATTCAAGAGAATATGAATTCAGAAATGCTTTTCGTTAGCAATTATATGATGAATTTGTATTTGGATGAATATGGCTCTTCAGTATCGGCAAATACAGATGTTTCACAAGAAAAGCAGGAAATAACACAAGAAGAGCGGGAGACGATTGTCCAGCAATTGAGTGGGGATATGATTAAGACATCTAATCTTGTCATTACGAAAAATACTATATTAACAGGCGATTGGGAAACTTATGGTGATTTGGAAGTTCATGATGGAACATTAGATTTAAATGGATTTACGTTGAATGTAGGAGGAAATGCAAATCAGCCAGGTGGATATGTCAATGTAAATGGAGGGACGCTGAACATAGACGGCGCCTATAACCTATATGAGGAAATAGTGGACAGTGCAACCGGCCAGTCCAAGAAAATCGGTGGCGGGACATTGCAGATGAACAATACTACAGATGTGGTAAATGTAAAAGGGGATTTTGTGACGTATGGATATAATGGATCTTCACCATTAACGGCAGGTACATTAAATCTATATGGAAATTTTGAGCAGATAGGGGATTATGGGTATTTTTCAAGTAGTGGAAGTTTTGAACCGGGAGAAGAACTTTGTATTAATTTCCTGAAAGAAGGAACTCCTAAAATTAGTTTTGTAAGCACAAAGAGCCATCTGAATAACAATACATATTTTGCCAGCAAAAAGGTAGAGCTGTCAGGGAAGATAACCGGCTGGAAACTGACGGATAACCTTACGGTAGAAGGAGAGATGCCAGCGTTCGCAGGTACGTTTGATTTGGATGGACATACAATGAATATTAATGGGGATTTAAATCAGCCAGATGGATATGTCAATGTAAATGGAGGAACGCTGAATATAGATGGTGCCTATAACCTATACGAGGAAACGGTGGACAGTGCAACCGGCCAGCCCAAGAAAATCGGTGGCGGGACATTGCAGATGAACAATACTACAGATGTGGTAAATGTAAAAGGGGATTTTGTGACGTATGGATATAATGGATCTTCACCATTAACGGCAGGTACATTAAATCTATATGGAAATTTTGAGCAGATAGGGGATTATGGGTATTTTTCAAGTAGTGGAAGTTTTGAACCGGGAGAAGAACTTTGTATTAATTTCCTGAAAGAAGGAACTACTAAAGTTAGTTTTGTAAGCACAAAGAGTTATCTGAATAACAATACACATTTTTCCAGCAAAAAGGTAGAGCTGTCAGGGAAGATAACCGGCTGGAAACTGACGGATAACCTTACGGTAGAAGGAGAGATGCCAGCGTTCGCAGGTACGTTTGATTTGGATGGACATACGCTGAATATTAATGGGGATTTGAATCAGCCATCTGGAACAATGAAGTTAAATAAAGGAACTTTAAAGGTCAATGGAAATTATAATCTATGTGGGAGGAAGATAAATTCAGTTACAGATGAGACAGAGATTGTGCGGGGCGGCTCTCTGTTAATGCAGAATGTAAAAGAAATTGTGAATGTTACAGGCGATATGATTGTATATTCTTCTAATGGTTCTGATTCCTTGGTTGGAGGAACCTTGTACTTAAAAGGTAACTTTACGCAATATGGTGATTCATATAGTTTTAGAGCATCACAGTATCACAAAACGGTTTTGACTGGTGATGCTACACCGGAAAACAAGCAAAAAATTACATTTAATCATTCCAATTGTAAATTTCATATTTTACAGTTGAGTAAGCCGAAAGACTGCTATGAATTTCATCCGGAAGTATGTTGGGATGAATTGAATGAAATTTCCGGTAAATCTATTGTGGATGCAAAAGTAGAACTGGAAGAAGAGTCTTGTTTGTACGAAGGGAAAGAGGTTTGTCCAAAAGTAATAGTTACCTTAGGTGGTGAACAGCTTAAGGAGGATATTGATTTTGTAGTTTCTTATGAGGGAAACGATAAGCCCGGCACAGCAAAGATTAAAATTGAAGGAATTAATTGCTATGAAGGAGTAACAGAAAAGGAATTTACTATTATTTGTGAACACAAATGGGGCGAATGGATAGTTACTAAGGAAGCTACAAATACAGAAGAAGGCCAAAAAGAGCATATCTGTCAGACGTGTGGAGAAATTGAGGAAGAAGTGATTCCGATATTAGGAAAGCAGGCACAGGTTATCGAAGGGACGGATCATTATATAAAAACATACGGAGATAGCAATTTTAACTTAGATTGTATTCTTACAAAAGGAAATGGTGTTCTGTCATATACATCGGATAATGAGAAGGTGGTATCAGTAGACGCTAAAGGGACGGCTTCTGTCATTGGAGCAGGAACTGCCAGCATTACAGTGACTGCCGCAGGGACTGATGAGTATGTAAAAACAGAGAAAGTAATTGCTGTTACAGTGAATAAAGCAGAGCAAAAGTTTAATATTACATATAATACGGATATTCTTTCTGTGGGACAGACGCTCTCTATTAAAGCAGAATCATCGACAGGGTTGATTACTTATGAGTCCGCAGACGTGAGGATTGCAAATGTTGATAATCAGGGTGTAATTACTGCGAAAGCAAAGGGTGTTGTACAAATTGCGGTGAAATCTGCTGGAAACAACAATTATCAGGAGGCGGTAAAGCATGTTTCTATTACGGTTAAAGAAAATGAGCCGGTTAATCCGCCAGAAGAGCGTTCTTTTGTCGATGTTCAAGAAGGCGCCTGGTATTACGAGTATGTGCGTTATAATTATATGGCTGGGATAATGACGGGTAAAGACGATGCACATTTTGCACCTGATGAAAATCTAGCCAGAGCACAATTCGCCGTGATTCTACATCGGATGAATGATGAACCCGCTGTGACATATACAGAAGTGTTTCCAGATGTCTCTGATGATGTATGGTATACCAATGCTATCCTTTGGGCAAATAATATCGGAGTGGTAACTGGGTATAGCAATACGGGATGTTTTGGTCCGGCAGATAATATTAATCGTGAACAAATGGCAGTTATGATGTACCGATATGCCAATTACAAGGGTTATGATACAGGAAACAAGGCGGATTTTAATAATTTCTCAGATGCAGACAGAGTGAGTGCGTATGCAGAAGAAGCAATGCGGTGGGCGGTAGGAAATAAAATTATTAGCGGTAAAAATAATGGAACACTTCTCGACCCACAAGGAAATGCGACGAGAGCAGAATGTGCAACAATAATTATGCGGTTTACTGAGAAATTTGAAAAGTAATTTTGATAGGCAGAGTTTGAAGATTAGAATTTCACCGGGAATTGTGGCTTATACAGTCAACAATTCCCGGTGTTAAAAATTGCATATTTCTCAATTGTTACCATTCACAGCACCCCACCAGCACGCGCACTCGTCGCATCTTCGATGCTCCAGTCCCGCTCCTGTCGGAGCTAAGACTGCTTATGCGGGTGGGGTGACTGCTCCACAGACCGGATTTGAAATCCAATATATCTTCTTACGTGCAAGCACGACGAATCCATATTGGATCTCAAATCGGCTGTGAATGGTAACGGTTTAGTTCAGATTCATTTTCTTTTCCATCATCCAGTAGGAGATTCCATATAGTATGATAGAAGTAACTGTTTCGAGAATGATTGTTATCATAAGAGTGTTTTTAAAATAGTCATAAGGCAGGATCGTGTTTTCGGCAGCGGATGTCATTGCAACTGAAAAGCTTCCTGTCACTGTCATAAAGAGTAGTGTAAAAACAGAGATTAAGGCAGTCAGCACAAAATAGGCAACAACGGAACCGAGTACCCGGTGGCTGCCGAATAACTGTCCAAGTACAATGGATGCGTATAACAAAATGGTGTTGCCGATTCCGCCAATTAAAATAAGCAGAAGAAACCAGAAAAATACTGCTGCCAGAGAGATGGATTTAGGGATTCCGAATACCTGCAGAAGTTCGTCTCCGTTTTCTTTCACTGCTGTTATTACATAAGGAGTAGCAAGCAAGAGGAATGTGCACAAATAGATGAATATTGCGTCAATTGTACTCCAGATGCTTCCGGCAATCGTCTTGGACAGCAGGAGCTGGCCTCGGGTGACCGGAAGTGTGTTGGTTAAATATCCTTCGTCAGAAAAAATATTTTTATAGAATCTGACTGCGATAATAATCTGGGTTCCCCAGGATACACCAATAAAAAGTATGAAGTAAAAAATAATGGACAGTGCAAGCAGAATCTGATTCAGTTCGTTTGCATCAGCATTTATGCGGCCGGTTATAAAAAGCCGGCAGGCAGCGGATGCGGCCAATAAAAAAGCATGGATAAGAATCAGAAAGCGGTTTAAGGCCTTTAAGTCATATTTTATCAGTTTCCCTAACATCTGAATACCTCCCTGAATAATGTATCTACAGATTTCCCCTGCTCCATTCTAATCTCATCAACAGCGGCATTGAGGATGATTTGCCCGTTTTTCAGGAAGAGAACTCTGTCTAAGATGTTTTCAATGTCTGCAATAAGCTGGGTGG
Organism: Clostridiaceae bacterium; assembly: GCA_902362865.1. Classification (GTDB taxonomy): domain Bacteria; phylum Bacillota; class Clostridia; order Lachnospirales; family Lachnospiraceae; genus Claveliimonas; species Claveliimonas acetigenes. The sequence goes on along the minus strand of CABIYE010000002.1, from coordinate 318,135 downwards.
ATAGGAGTATGGTCGCATTCTCGTTATAGTTCGTAAGAATAGTATTTAAAATGTAATCTCTTGCAGCCGGATCGACGCCTCCGATTGGTTCATCGAGAATATACAGGTCCGCGTCACGACTCATGACAAGGATTAACTGCACCTTTTCTTTCGTCCCTTTTGAAAGTGTGCGAAGCCTGTCTTCCGGTTTGATTTTCAGGTCTTCCAGCATGTGATATGCACGTTCTGGGATAAAATTACCGTAAAAATCCGTGAAGTAATGGATCAAATCCTGAATCTTCATAGTGGAATCGAGGTAAGTCCGCTCAGGAAGATAGGATATCAGTTTCTTTGTTTCCACTCCGGGGGTTTTCCCTGCGATCCATATACTTCCTTCTGTGGGAACCAAAAGGTCGTTGATTAGTTTGATAAGCGTTGTTTTGCCGCTTCCGTTGGGACCCAGCAATCCGATGATCTGACCGCGCTCCAGTACAAGATTGAGGTTGGCAAGAGCATAGAAATCGTTGGCGTATTTTTTGGAAAGTCCCCGGCATTCTATGATTGGATTCATGGCTGCATTCCCACTCCGTTGATAGTTTCTTTAATAAGACTCAGTATTTCCGGATCCTGATAGCCAAGCTGCCTCATCTTTTCTATAAATTCTTTGATTTGGCGGGAAGCTTGTTGTTCTTTCATCTTTCTTAACATGGTTTTGTCCTCCGTAATAAAACGTCCGCTTGTGCGGTAAGAATGCACAAGTCCGTTTCTTTCCAGTTCGGATAATGCTTTCTGCATTGTGTTGGGATTTACGGCAGCTTCTACTGCGAGATCCCTGACAGATGGAAGCTTATCACCGGGCTGGTAGACTCCGGCAATAATGTCTCGCTGTATGCGTTCCATTAACTGTAAATAGATGGGACGGTCATTATCTAACTCCCATGGCATCTGCTTCACCTCACTTTGTATTATCTTAATAGTACAATAATACGTTTGCCGGGAAAAGTCAAGTTATTATTGAGAGAGGATAAGAATTATGCTAAACTTATACATTAGATAGCAGTTTCTGCAAATGGCTATAACAAGGAGGATGACGAATGAAACAGATAATTGACCTCATAACAGCAGAGCTTAAGAAAGCTTTTGAAGAGGCAGGATATGATAAATCATATGCAAGAGTAACACTGTCCAATCGTCCGGATCTGTGTGAATACCAGTGTAACGGTGCGATGGCGGGGGCAAAGACGTATAAGAAAGCGCCGCTTATGATTGCGGAAGACGTGGTGGGAAGGCTTGGAGAAAGTAGGTGCATTGCGGAAGTTGAAGCAGTGAAACCGGGATTTATTAATATGAAATTAGATGACGGATTTGTGGCAGAGTATCTGAATCAGATGGCGGAGGATGAAGCGCTGGGGCTTGAGAAGGCAAAAGATCCTCAGATGATTCTTGTGGATTATGGCGGACCCAATGTGGCAAAGCCGCTCCATGTAGGACATTTGCGTTCGGCGATTATTGGCGAGAGCATTAAAAGAATTTGCCGCGCTATGGGACATGAGGTCCTGGGAGATATCCATCTGGGCGACTGGGGATATCAGATGGGACTGATTATTACAGAACTTAAAAAGCGCAAGCCGGAACTTCCGTATTTTGATGAAGCTTATTTGGGGGAGTATCCTGAGGAAGCACCATTTACCATTGGAGAGTTGGAGGAAATCTATCCGGCTGCCAGTGCATTTGCCAAGGAAAATGAGGAATATAGGGAAGAGGCGCTTCACGCCACATATCTGCTCCAGAACGGGCACAGAGGCTATACGGCTATCTGGAATCATATTATGCAGGTGTCTGTTGCAGATTTGAAGAAGAACTACCGCAACCTGAATGTGGACTTTGATCTGTGGAAGGGAGAATCTGATGCTCAGAAATATATCCCGGCTATGATTGACCGTTTGAAAAAAGAAGGGTATGCGTATATGGATCAGGGCGCGCTGGTGATTGACGTGAAGGAAGCGTCTGATACGAAGGAGATACCGCCCTGCATGATACAGAAGTCTGACGGGGCTTCGCTTTATGGAACCACAGATCTTGCTACGCTGGTTCAGAGGGAAGAAGACTATCATCCGGACAAGGTGATTTACATTGTGGATAAAAGGCAGGAACTTCATTTTATACAGGTATTCCGTGCAGCGAAGAAGACGGGGATTGTACCGGAGTCTACGGAGCTTATTTTCCAGGGATTCGGAACCATGAACGGAAAAGACGGCAAGCCTTTCAAAACAAGGGAAGGCGGCGTGATGCGCCTGGAGAATCTGATTGCAGAGATTACGGAAGAGATGTATAAGAAGATTGCAGATAACCGTACCGTAGAGGAAGCAGAGGCGGAAGAGACAGCGAAGATTGTAGGAATATCTGCGATTAAATATGGTGATTTATCGAATCAGGCAAGCAAAGATTATATTTTTGATGTGGACAGGTTCACGTCTTTTGAGGGAAATACGGGCCCGTACATTCTTTATACGATTGTGCGGATTAAGTCCATTCTGAATAAATATAAGGAAGCGGGAGACAGCCTGGACGGGCTGAAAATTGCAGGTGCACATAGTGAGAGCGAAAAGGCGTTGATGCTGGAAGCAGCGAAGTATAACGGGGTTATTAAGAACGCCTTTGAAGAGACTGCTCCTCATAAAATCTGCGCGTATATTTATGATTTGGCAAATGCATTTAATCGATTTTACCATGAGACAAAGATTCTTGCAGAAGAAGAAAAGGCGAAGAAAGAAAGTTATATTGCTCTGCTGGTGATTACGAAGAAAGTATTGGAAGCTTGTATTGATATGCTTGGTTTTGAGGCACCGGAAAGGATGTAATTCTATATGAAAGAGACGGCGAAATTGTATTATGCGGACGGTTATGTCCGTGAATTTGATGCCTGTGTAGTATCTTGCCGGCCGGAAGGAGAGAGATATAGGGTGGTTCTTGACAGGACTGCCTTTTTTCCGGAAGGGGGAGGCCAGTACGGTGATGTCGGGTGCCTGGACGGAGTGCAGGTGACGGATACGAAGGAAAAGGGCGGCATCATTTTTCATGAGACGGACACTGCCCTTGAAGAGGGAAAGTGCGTCCATGGGATTCTTGACTGGGAAGTCAGATTTGACCGGATGCAGCAGCACAGTGGAGAGCATATCGTGTCGGGAATCGTACACCGCAGGTTCGGATATGAGAATGTTGGTTTTCATCTGGGAGATGACTACTGTACGATGGATTTTAATGGTCCGATTACAAAAGAAGAATTAAAGGAAATTGAATGGGAAGCAAACCGGGCTGTTTTTGAAAATCTGGATGTCCTGGTGACTTATCCGTCCAAGGATGAGCTTGCGCAGATGGAATACAGGAGCAAGATAGAGATTGACGGTCAAGTACGTATCGTGACGATACCCGGATATGATGTTTGTGCATGCTGTGCCCCTCATGTAAAAAAGACCGGGGAGATTGGACTGATTAAGCTTGTTAATAGGATGAATTATAAAGGCGGCGAGCGTATCACCATGTTGTGTGGAGGACGGGCGCTGAAAGATTATGACAGAAAGCAGGAAAATGCAAAGCGCATTGGAGCGCTTCTCTGTGAAAAGGAAAATGAGATAGCAGAAGCCGTAGAAAGGCTGAAAGAAGAACAGGGAAGGCTAAAGAGCAAGGCGGCATCTCTCCGGCAGCAGATGCTTGTTTATAAGGCGCAGGAAATTGAGATTCAGGAACCTATCGTGCGTGTATTTGAGGAAGAGCTGACAGGAAACGAACCAAGAGAACTGATGAATCTTCTGCTGGAGCGGGGCGCGAGGGTGTGCGCTGTGTTTGCCGGGACGGATGTGACGGGATACCGCTATGTAATCGGCAGCAGGACGGAGGATGTAAGGCCGGTCAGCAGAATGCTGAATGAGAAATTTCAGGGAAGAGGCGGCGGAAAACCGGAGATGGTGCAGGGAAGCCTTTCCGCAGAAAAAAGCCTCATTGCTGAGGCCTTGGAAAGTCTTTAGAAGCTATGAAGAGGTTACGGTAATTCTTTCAGGCATTGTATTAACCGGGCATTGTCTTCTGGCTTCATGATGCAGAACCTGATATATTCTCCTTCGAGGCTTTTAAAAGAAGAGCAGTCTCTAATCATCAGCCCTTGCCGGATGGCGTGTTCAAAAACCTGATGGGAGGTCAGCCCTTCTTTTAAGAGCCGGACTAAGATGAAATTGGCATAGGGTTCGTAGATTTTTAAGAAGGGCACTTCTCTCAGAGTCTTACAAAGCTGCTTCCGCTGGGAAAGAATCAACGCTCTGGTTTCCTTTATATAAGCAGTATCCTGCAGCATTTTTTCACCGGCAAAAGCGGCTATACTATTTAAGCTCCAGGGATTCTGACAGCGTTTCAAGGAGGACAAAAATTCCTGGTTGCCGGTGACGCCGTAGCCGAGGCGGAGTCCCGGGGCAGCATAGAATTTGGATACGCCCCGAATAACCATGAGGTTGTCAAAGATTTTTGTAAGGGGCATGGCAGTGATTTCCTCTATGCAGGGCGCAAATTCCACATAAGTCTCGTCAATCATGACAAATATTCCTCTTTTTTTACATTCGGAAAGAATCGTTTCAATGTTTTCCTGTCTGACGGCAGAGGAAGTAGGATTATTGGGGTTGCAAAGGATTAAAAAATCAGTCTCCGGCGGAAGTGATTTTAAAAGGTCAGATGGATCCAGATGGAAATCTTCGTGTTCTTTCAGATTATAATAGGACATACTGCCCCCTGTCAGGGAAAGTTCTCTTTCGTATTCTGAGTAGGTGGGACCAACGACCAAGGCGTGCTTTGCTTTGCGATGGCCGATAAGCAGAGAAATCAGTTCTGTGGATCCGTTACCTACTGCTACCTGGTCAGTGTTGACGCTGCAATATGCAGCTATGGTTTCGCGAAGGGCTTTGTAGTCCCTGTCCGGATACCGGGTAATTACATCCAGATTGTCTGCAAGAGCAGATTTTACGGAAGGAGAGAGACCTAGTGGATTGACATTTGCCCCAAAGTTTATGATAGACTCCTGTGGAATGTGGTAGTAGGCAGCTATTTTTTCTAGATCACTGCCGTGAAAGGCTGGTGTTATATTTGTATTCATATGTCCTCCTTACAGAATCTTGAATAATGGTTGAATAATTTGTGTTTCAGCATTGCTATTCATATTAAAAGAATGCTATAATTTATTATAGTATGTTTAAATGAAAATGCAATGCAAGAAGAGGTGGCAGGCTTGAAAAATAAAATTAAAAAATTTTCAAAAGGTGATTTTCAGGTGGCTCATCCGGATATCGTATTCCCGGAGACACATCTGCTTCTCACCATTGGTGAAGGGGAAGTGTACAAGGGGAATTTTATAATAGAGAGCCTATCAGACGGAGTTATAAGAGGACTTGTATATCCGTCTTCTTTTCGTATGCGCTGTATCGAGCAGGGATTTGAAGGAAATCCTGTTAAGGTGAATTTTGAGTATGACGGCAGAGGACTGCGTCCGGGTCATGTGGAGAAAGGTACCTTTTCTATCGTATGTAATGGCGGAGAATACACAATTGCGTTTACAGCAATTATCGAGAAACCCTATGTTATGACTTCTTATGGGAAGGTTCAGAGTACGGAAGATTTCAAGCGTTTGGCTATTAAGGATTTTTCGGAAGCACAGAGATTGTTCCGTTCCAGGGAATTTTATGAAGTGTTGAAATATGAGAACCCACGAGTATTCCATCTTTATGATAATATGAGAAAATGGTCTCTTGATGAACAGGCGATGGAAGAGTTTCTTGTAGGAATCAAACAGAAAGAATGTATATTCCTTACCCTCTCAGGGGAAGGAATGCTGTTTGAAGATATTAAGGAAGCGTCGAAAGGAACTCTGAAGATCATTAAGAACACATGGGGGTTTATGCCGATAGAGGTACGCCTGGAGGGTGGATTTATTACAACAGGAAGAACCAGGCTGACTACCGATGATTTTGTCGGAAATATGTATGAGATGGAATTTCTTGTGCATCCGGAACGCCTACACGGGGGACGCAACTTTGGGAAAATTCTTTTTGTGACGCCGTATGAAGTGTTGGCTTATGAGGTTGAGGTAAGACAGAACTGCGAATATGATGAAGACAGAAGAGAAGTTACATTTTTGATGGCGCAGATTATGAAGGAATATATTTCTTATATGGCGGGGAGGATGGAATTGAACCGTTGGAGTGAAAGTGCGATTGAAAAGGCAAAGGAGATGCGTACTCATGCCCCGCTGGACGATATGATCCAATTATTCCTTGCGCATATTTATATTATTGGCAATTACATTGAAGAAGCAAAGTGGATCCTGGAAAACTATAATTATAACCGGTTCGCAATTGGAAAAGATCCGAAGAGCAATGCTTATTATTTGTATCTGACAGCGCTGATCCGCAGGCAGGGAAGCCATGTGGAGAGAGTGATTGATGAGATAGGGAAGGTGTGGATGCGGCATCAGGATTCCTGGGAGCTTTTTCTTATGCTTCTTGATATAGACTCGCAGTACAAAGATCCTTATCGGAGGATTAAAGTGCTGGAGCAGCAGTTTTATGCATATGATACGAATCAGGTCCTGATTTATCTGGAGGCATATCGCTGCTATAAGGAAAAGACAAATCTGCTAAAGAAGTTGGGAAAATTTGAATTCCAGGTACTGAATTTTGCATCGAAATACCGTTTGATGACGAAAGAATTAGCTCTTTATGTGGCAAATCTTGCCAGCCAGCAGAAAAGTTATCATGAAGGATTGTTCCGGGTTCTGGAGCGGATTTATGACATGTACAAGGAACCCATGATTTTGAATGCAATCTGTACATTTTTGATTAAAGGCAATAAAGATGAAAGACGTTATTTTGTATGGTATCAGAGGGCGGTAGATGCGGAGCTTAAGATAGCGCAGTTATATGAATATTATATGGCTACGATTGATGAGTCGAAAGTCAGGGATGCACTTCCGCGTTCGATTTTTCTGTATTTTATGCATGGGAATAACCTGAATTATAAGAAGGCGGCGCTGTTGTATGCGAATCTGATCACGCACGAGCAGTATGCCAGTGACCTTTATATCAGTTACCGGGAGCAGATGGTACAGTTTGCCTGGGAACAGCTGATGAAGCGCCATATCAGTGATTCTCTGAAGATTATTTATAAACGCTTTTGTACAGAAGAAGAGATGACAGGAGAACGACTGGAGGCGATGTATGATCTTTGCTATGCTTATCGGGTGACGACAAAGGCAGATAATATGAAATGTGTGCTGGTTATTGAGAAGGACGGAAGTATCAAACAAAGGGTTCCGGTCAGGAAAGAAGGGACGATTGTGTACCTTTATGACAAAGACGCACGTATTATCTGGGAAGGAAAGGACGGGCGGCACTATACGGATTCCATCTTGTACGAGACGGTTCGTCTGCTCTATGAACCTCGTTTTATGGAGATGTGTAAGAAATATATGACACATATATCCAATTGGTCCTATGAAAGGAACAAGGAAGAGCCTACGTTTGAGAATCTGCGGATGAAGGGAATGGATGCTTTTGATGAGAAAGAGATTTTCCGTCTTTGCAGTAAAAGAATACGGGAAGATAATTACGAGGAAGATGATTTCCTGTTGTATCTGTGTTTTGAGTTGTTTAAGCGGCAGCAGTATGACAAGGTGATTCTTACCTATCTTGCCAATTTCTATTGTGGGGCGACCAGGGATATGAAGAAACTGTGGGAGACTGCAAAAGAATATGGAGTGTTGGTTGTGAAGCTGGGAGAGCGGATCATTACACAGATGATTTTCTCAGAAGATATGTTCGGGGAAGAAGAGATTTTTCTGGATTATTATCTGAATGGGAATCCGTATTTCCGCTTGAAACAGGCGTATTTGGCATATGCATCCAGAGAGTATATGGTAAATGGGAGAATCAATGGGGAATCTGTATTTGAAATTATTATTAACGAATATAAGTTAAAGGAAGAATTGGCGGACATCTGCAAGATTGCTGTGCTACGGTACTATTCTGACAGGGAATATGATGACGAGATCGGAGAACTTCTGCATCAGGTGCTGCAGGAAATGTGCGAGAAGCAGATTGTATTTCCTTTCTATCTGGAGTATGATGAAGCATGGCTGAGAGAGACGCAGCTTTATGATAAAGTGATGGTAGAATACAGGGCATCAAAAGGCGGGAAAGTAAGAATTTTCTATAAAATGAAAAACGGAGAGTCAGAAGAACTGGATTACCGGAGCGAGGGACTTACTCCCATGTATGAAAATATATATGTGAAAACTTTTATGCTCTATAAGAATGAAGGGATTCGTTATTATTTTCAGGAAACACAGGAAAATAAGATTATCACACAGGAAGAAAGAGTGCTTGAGCAGAAGCGCAGGATTCCGTCTATCGGAAGATTTGGTAAATTGAATGCCATGTCGGAGATGGGAGCGGCAGAGCGGAAGAAGGCAATGATGGATTATCAGCAGGAACTGCTCATGGCAGAACGGATTTTTCAGGAATTTTAGATAAGGACAAAGGAGGCTATGCAAGGTGAAGGACGGGAAAATATTAGGATTTGAATTGAATGAAAAGACATGTCAGATCAGCTTTTATAACGAGGCATCCCATGAGCCGGAGACCTTGGAAACGGCTGTAGAAAACTACCAGCTTCCACTTGTGCTGGGATACTATCAGAATGCGTGGGTGTATGGAAGAGAGGCGAAGCGTCTGGCGACGATTAATGAAGGATGTACAGTATCGGATCTGTTCCGGAGAGCCGTGCATCAGGAAAAAATCCGTGTGGGCGCAAAGACACATGAAGCAATCTGGCTTCTGGCAAAGTACATTCAGCTTGCACTGGAACAGTTTAAGAATATTGAGTACATTACCTTTTCGGTGCCTTATACTAATATCGACATCAGCAAGATGTTAAAAGGAATCGGACAGTTTATCGGCGTACCGAAAGAACGGGTTTATGTACAGGATTATAAGGAAAGTTTCTGTCACTATATGTTTTACCAGCCCAAGGAATTGTGGCAGTATGAGGCGGCGTTGTTTTATTGTGATGGCAATGAAATACGGGCGTATATGCTGCGGAAGCTGCGCACAATAACAGGGAGGGGAAACGATGTGTTTGTAGCCGTTGATGAAGTGGCAAGGGCTCAGATGCAGGAGCTGGCAGCGATTTATCCTGTTTTGAATGTAGAGAAGGCGAAGAATGCAGATGAAAGATTTAAGACCTTCATACAAGGGGTTTTTGATAAAAAAGTGGTATCTTCTGTGTTCTTAACAGGAGAAGGATTTGAAAACAACTGGTATCCGAATTCTTTGAAGGTGCTTTGTAATGGACGAAGAGCTTTTATCGGAAATAATTTGTACAGTAAGGGAGCTTGCTATACCTCTTACAGAAGGTGCAGGGATTATGAGGGAAGTCCGGTATATTTGGATGAGACAAAGATGATGGAACAGATTTGTCTGCGTATGCGGGTAAATGGGAAGGAGGCCTGGTATCCGATTGTGGCATGGGGGTCGCACTGGTATGAAGCTGACGGACAATGGGAAGTGCTGCTTGAAGATACTTCGGATATTGAGATTCATGTAGAATCCCTGGCAACCGGAGAGCTTGAAGCAGAGACGGTATCACTTGCAGGTTTGCCGGAGCGGAGAGATTATTCTCTGCGGCTGTCTATCGAGACGATGTTTTTGGATGAAAAAACATGTAAGATTACTTTTAAGGACGCGGGGTTCGGAGATTTTTTCCCGGCTACAGATTTCCAGGTGGAAAAGGTTATACATTTAGGAGGAAGCAATGGGCAGTTTAATTCTTTGTCATAAAAAGAAAGCAAGACATCCATATGAAATATCCAGAGTGCATATGCACATTTATACAATGGAAGAGCTATGTTACTATTTCTGCAATAATCTTTACTTGATAGATTATACCATTACAAACCGGCAGCTTTGCGACTGGCTGGACGATGAACTGGGTCTGTCTGCATTGGCGGATGAATTGAGAGAACAGTTGAATCAGAATGCGCCGATGGAGCAATTCGTGCTGACGGTATTGAGCCATGCATCCATCTATTCGGCGGCAGAGATTACAAAGATTCATAATGTCCTGGAGCAGCTGCGGAATCAAAATGATGTAGAGCGTGAAAAATTCAAGGCAGACAATCTTTTGAAAACAGGAGAATATTCATCGGCAATTCTTGTTTATCAGTCCATTTTGAATAAAGAGTGGGATGATTCTGTGGGAAAAGACTTTTATGGACATATATACGGCTGCATTGGTTCTGCTTATGGAAGGATGTTCCTTTATGAGGAAGCAGCAAAGATGTATGAAAAAGGGTATGAGACCTGTCAGGATGATAAGATGCTTAAGACGTATCTGTATTGCTGTTACCGGTATATGCCGGAAAAAGAGTATGCAAAGATGCTGTCAAAGGAACCGGTGTTTTTAAGCCTGAATTCTCAGCTTAAGGAGGAAATGAAGGAAGTAGACGAATCGATAGATATAGATATGACGGAAGAAGTTTATGAAGAATGGAAAAAGGAATATCGCAGGATTGACAAGTAGCAGTTAAATGTGATAATATAACAGAACAGTTTAGCGTGGTAGAGTAATCAATTGATAAAAGAATGAAGCACCGCGCGGGAGGAAGGGATTATCACATGAAAAAGAGATTAGCATTATTACTGGCAGCTGTTCTTACACTTACGGCAGTAACGGCAGGTTGTGGAAGTAAAGAGGAAACCGAGAATAAGAGTGCAGATGAGAGTAGTGAAGCAAAAACGGAGTATGTACAGAAGGAAGAAGGCGACGAGTTTATCGTTGGCTTTGATCAGGATTTCCCACCTATGGGTTTTGTGGGCGATGATGGAGAATATACCGGATTTGACTTAGAACTTGCAGAAGAGGTCTGCAATAGGATGGGATGGAAGTTTACGCCGAAGCCGATTGCATGGGATTCCAAAGACGCTGAGCTTGCATCCGGCGGCATTGACTGTATCTGGAACGGTTTTACGATTAATGGACGTGAGGATGATTATACCTGGTCAGATGCATATCTGAATAATAAACAGGTATTTGTTGTAAGAGAAGACTCAGGTATTGAGACAGAAGCCGATCTTGCCGGGAAAGTAGTGGATGTACAGACAGATTCTTCTGCGCAGGCAGCACTGGATGACAATCAGGATCTGGTATCTACATTTGCAAATCTTCAGGTAATACCGGATTATAATACTGGTTTTATGGATTTAGAGTCAGGCGCGGTAGATGCGGTGGCAATGGACATTGTAGTGGCTTCCTACCAGATTGAGAAGCGTTCGGCAGCATTTAAGATTCTCGACTATGAGATTGCGGCAGAAGAATATGGCGTAGGATTTGCAAAGGGAAATGAAGCACTGCGGGATCAGGTACAGAGTGCATTAGAAGAGATGGCAAAAGACGGAACACTCGCCGAGATTTCTACAAAGTGGTTTGGTGAAGATATTACAACAATAGGGAAATAATAAAAATGATAGGAAAGGGCTGTCTTTATGATGGCCCGTTTTCTGTGCAAAGGAGTAATAGAATGGCAATTTCGGTTATGTTGGCTAAATTATCCGAAGGTATGGTAACGACCTTGTTTTTATTTGCGGTAACACTGGTATTCTCTTTACCTTTGGGGCTTTTAGTATCCTTCGGAAGGATGTCTAAAAATAAGCTTATTCAGTCTATTGTAAAGGTTTATATTTCAATTATGAGAGGCACTCCTCTGATGCTGCAGCTTATGGTAATTTATTTTGGACCTTTTTACATTTTCGGGATTCAGATAACTTCGAGTTGGAAAAATAGTGCGGTAGCTATTGGTTTTATACTGAATTATGCAGCGTATTTTGCAGAAATTTACAGAGGCGGCATTGAATCTATGGATCCCGGACAGTATGAGGCGGCACAGATTCTGGGATACAATAAGGTCCAGACCTTTTTGCGTATTATTCTGCCACAGGTCATGAAGCGTATTCTGCCGTCTGTTACGAATGAAATGATTACACTGGTAAAAGATACTTCTTTGGCATTTACCATCGGTATTCTGGAAATGTTTACGGTATCAAAGGCACTGGCATCTTCACAGGCAAATATGATTCCCTATGTTTTTGCGGGAATTTTCTATTACATATTTAACTTTATAGTAGCATTTCTGATGGAAAAGGTGGAAAAGAAGATGAATTATTATAAATAGAGGAGGAACTGCCATGAGTTTGCTGGAAATGAAGCATATCAAAAAAAGTTTTGACGGTATAGAAGTACTGAAAGATATTTCTCTGAAAGTAGACGAAGGGGAAGTTCTTGGGATTATCGGTCCCTCCGGTTCCGGCAAATCCACTCTTCTTCGCTGCGCGACGAATCTGGAGACGCAGGATTCGGGAGAAATCCACTATGAAGGGACATTTGGGTTAGTGTTTCAGAATTTTAATCTCTTCCCGCACTTTTCTGTGATGAAGAATATTACGGACGCCCCTATAAAGGTACAGAAGAGGAATAAAGAAGAGGTATATAAAGAAGCAAGAGAACTGTTAAAGAAGATGGGACTGGAAGATAAGGAAAATGCTTATCCGCATCAGCTTTCGGGAGGACAGCAGCAGAGAGTGTCTATTGCAAGGGCACTTGCCATGAGACCGGATATCCTGTTCTTTGACGAGCCCACGTCCGCGCTGGATCCGGAGCTTACAGGAGAGATACTGAAGGTAATTAAAGCTCTTGCGTCTGAGCATATGACGATGGTTATCGTAACGCACGAGATGAATTTTGCCAGAAATGTTTCAGATCACATTATATTTATGGACAAGGGAGTGATTGCAGAATATGGAACTCCGGAGGAGGTGTTTGGCTCTTCTAACGAAAGAATGAAGGAATTCCTTGGCAAATTTGGACAAGACTAAATATTGCTTTTATAATACTCTTGTATTATACTTGTTGTGTGAAATGTCACATTTTGACATTTTATCATTTAGAGAAAACAAAGAAAAGGATAGGTGCCGATTATGCAAAAATTAGAGCAGATGTATGAAGGAAAAGCAAAAAAAGTTTTTAAAACAGAAGATCCGGATATTGTAATTGTGGATTACAAAGATGATGCAACTGCATTTAATGGCGAGAAAAAAGGGACGATTGTAGGAAAAGGCGTTATCAATAATCGTATGACGAACTACATTTTCCAAATCCTTGAAAAGGAGGGAGTCCCGACACATTTTGTTGAAGAACTGAGTGACAGAGAGACAGCGGTAAAGAAAGTTGATATCGTTCCGCTGGAAGTGATTGTACGTAATGTGGCTGCTGGAAGCTTTTCTAAGAGACTTGGGATTGAAGAGGGAACAAGCTTAATTGCACCAACACTTGAGTTTAGTTATAAAGATGATGACCTTGGCGATCCGCTTATCAATGATTACATGGCAATTGCCATTGGAGCTTCTACAAGAGAGGAAATTAATAAGATTACAGAGTATACTTTTAAGGTGAATGAGGTCTTGAAGAAGTTCTTTAAGGAAGCAGGTATTGAGTTGATTGACTTTAAGATTGAATTTGGAAGATATCACGGAGAAGTCATCCTTGCAGATGAGATTTCACCGGATACTTGCCGTCTGTGGGATATTGAAACACATGAGAAGCTCGATAAGGATCGTTTCCGCAGAGATATGGGAAATGTAGAGGGAGCTTATCAGGAAGTGTTCAGAAGAATTGGCATTAAATAGACGAAAAAAACAGTCAGCATAAAGTAAGGAGCATAAACATTCATGAACAAATTTGAGAAGGTAACGACAGGTTTGGGAGAGGAATGTGGTGTATTTGGAGCCTATAATATGGATGGAGGCGACGTTGCCTCCACCGTATACTATGGGCTTTTTGCATTACAGCACAGAGGTCAGGAAAGCTGTGGCATTGCAGTGACCGATACGTATGGAGAACGGAAAGTTCACTCGAAAAAAGGAGTGGGACTGGTGAATGAAGTGTTCGACGCGGAGTCGCTGGAGTCTCTGAAAGGTAACCTTGGGGTAGGGCATGTGCGCTATTCTACAGCGGGAGCATCAAAGGCAGAGAATGCAATGCCGCTGGTTATCAACTACGTGAAAGGGACGCTGGCGATTGCCCACAATGGAAATCTGACGAATGCAGTAGAACTTCGGCATGAGCTTGAGTATACTGGAGCAATCTTCCAGACTACCATTGATTCAGAAGTGATTGCGTACCATATTGCCCGGGAACGGCTGAAGACAAGAAAAGCAGAGGATGCCGTTAAGAATGCCATGAAGAAAATCAAAGGAGCTTACGCACTGGTAGTGAGTTCGCCGAGAAAGATGATCGGAGCAAGAGACCCGTTTGGATTGAAACCATTATGTATAGGAAAACGTGATAATACCTGGTTCCTTGCATCTGAGAGCTGTGCGATTGCGGCGGTTGGAGGAGAATTTGTCCGTGATGTGAAACCGGGTGAGATTGTATCCTTTACAAAGCATGGAGTAAGCTCAGATATGAGTATGACGATTTCGCCGGAGAAGCAGGCAAGATGCATTTTTGAGTATATCTACTTTGCAAGAATGGACAGTGTGATTGATGAGGTAAATGTCTATCATTCACGAATTATTGCGGGAAAAGCCCTAGCAAAATCGTATCCCGTAGAGGCAGATTTGGTCGTGGGTGTGCCGGATTCCGGTTTGGTTGCGGCTAAGGGGTATTCGGAAGAATCGGGAATCCCATATGGAATGGCTTTTCATAAGAACAGTTATGTGGGAAGGACATTTATAAAACCGAAACAGAGTGAAAGAGAATCCAGCGTTAAAATTAAATTGAATGTTATTGGAGAAGTGGTAAAGGGAAAACGTATTGTTATGGTGGATGATTCCATTGTACGCGGGACAACTTGTGCCAATATCATCCGTATGTTGAAAAGTGCGGGGGCGACAGAGGTTCATGTGCGGATTAGTTCACCGCCGTTTCTCTATCCCTGCTATTTTGGAACGGATGTACCTTCCAATGAGCAGTTGATTGCCCATTCCCATACTACAGAGGAAATCAGAGAGATGATCGGCGCGGATTCACTGGGGTATATGGAGATTGAAAAGCTAAAAGAGATGGTTGGAGATTTAGGGTATTGTGATGCATGTTTCACCGGCAATTATCCTATGGAAGTGCCGGGAAAAGATATTTCCCATGCATTTGATTAGAATAATTAAGAGAAAAGAGAGGTAAGTATTATGAGCAGCGACAGATATCAAAGCCCGTTGTCGGAGCGTTATGCAAGTAAGGAGATGCAGTATATCTTCTCGCCTGATAAGAAATTCAGGACATGGAGAAGGCTCTGGATTGCTCTCGCGGAAACGGAGAAAGAGCTGGGACTCCCTATTACAGATGAACAGATTGAGGAGCTGAAAGCGCACGCAGATGATATTAATTACGATGTTGCAAAGGAACGGGAGAAGATTGTCCGTCATGATGTTATGTCCCATGTATATGCTTATGGCCAGCAGTGCCCGAAAGCGAAAGGAATCATTCATCTGGGAGCAACATCCTGTTATGTGGGAGATAATACGGATATTATTGTTATGTCTGAGGCTCTGAAGCTGGTAAGAACGAAATTGGTGAATGTGATTGCTGAACTGGCGGATTTTGCAGAGAAATATAAAGCACAGCCGACGCTTGCTTTCACGCATTTCCAACCGGCGCAGCCCACGAGCGTGGGAAAGAGGGCAACTCTGTGGTTACAGGAATTTTCAATGGATCTGGAAGATCTGGATTATGTGCTTGGAAGTTTAAAGCTTCTTGGCTCAAAGGGAACTACCGGAACGCAGGCCAGTTTTCTGGAACTTTTTGACGGGGATCAGGAAACCATTGATAAGATAGATCCTATGATTGCTGAGAAAATGGGATTTGAAAGCTGTTATCCGGTATCTGGGCAGACCTATTCAAGAAAAGTTGATACGAGAGTGTTAAATGTACTTGCCGGAATTGCTGCAAGCGCCCACAAGTTTTCAAATGATATCCGTCTTCTTCAGCATTTGAAGGAAGTGGAAGAACCTTTTGAAAAGACACAGATTGGCTCTTCAGCTATGGCGTATAAGAGGAATCCGATGCGAAGCGAACGTATTGCATCTTTGTCCAGATATGTGATGATTGATGCGTTGAATCCGGCAATTACATCGGCAACGCAGTGGTTTGAGAGAACACTGGATGACTCTGCAAATAAGAGGTTAAGCATACCGGAGGGATTTCTTGCGATTGACGGTATTCTGGATTTGTGCCTGAATGTGGTGGATGGACTGGTAGTATATCCGAAGGTGATTGAAAAACACCTGATGTCTGAGTTGCCGTTCATGGCTACTGAAAATATTATGATGGATGCCGTGAAGGCAGGCGGTGACCGGCAGGAACTTCATGAACGGATCCGTGAACTTTCCATGGAAGCGGGACGCAATGTGAAAGAAAAGGGACTGGAAAACAATCTGCTGGAACTGATTGCTGCTGATCCGGCATTTAACCTTACGTTGGAGGAATTGAAAGAGACGATGGATCCTTCGAAATATATTGGACGCGCCTCCGTCCAGGTGGATGATTACCTGAAAAAAGTAATCCGTCCGCTCCTTGACGCTAATAAAGATATTCTGGGTGTGAAAGCAGAAATTAATGTATAGAAGACAGAAAATGGCAAAATAACCAAAAATGTAAAAAAAAGTGCTAAGAAAAAAACAGCGGAAACTCTTATGTTTCTGCTGTTTTTTTGTTACGTAGCTTTTTTTGAATTACACAAAATATGTGAAAAACATACGAAAAAATTTTAAATTAATACAAGATATTGAATAAAATTTACAAAAATGTTAATATAGATATAATAAATGAATATATTAATATAATCTATGAGAAAAGGGGGTAATGTTGTGGAAAAAATATTAAACGACATATTTTCAACGATTGGCAGTTATCTTTCTAACTACATACTTATTGTTGCTCTTCTTGGCGGCGGTATTTGGTTTTCTGTCAAACTTGGTTTTATCCAAGTAAAAGGTTTTGGCGAAGGAATGAGAAGGACATTTGGTGGACTTTTTAACAAAAAGGGTTCGGCAGATAAGGATGGGATGTCTTCCTTCCAGGCGTTGGCGACAGCGATTGCGGCCCAGGTTGGTACGGGAAATATTGCCGGGGCGGCAACGGCGATTGCTATTGGAGGACCCGGAGCGATTTTTTGGATGTGGATTGCTGCTTTTTTGGGAATGGCAACTATCTATGCAGAAGCACTCATGGCGCAGAAGTATAAGCAGGTTGGCTCTGACGGAGTTGTAACGGGCGGTCCGGTATACTATATCCGCGCAGCGTTTAAGGGAACGGCAGGTAAAGTTTTGGCAGGGATTTTTGCAGTGCTGATTGTTTTGGCATTAGGCTTCATGGGAAATGCCGTACAGTCCAATTCCATCGCAGCGGCATGGAATACTGCTTTTGGAATTCCGCAGTGGATTATGGGGTTGATAATCGCTGTTGTAGCGTTGTTTGTATTTATGGGCGGTATGGGACGCATTGCTAAAATTACGGAGCTGATTGTTCCGGTTATGGCAGCTCTTTATATCGTAGGCGCTTTGATTGTAATTATTTTTAATTTTAAGGAAATTCCATATGCTTTCCATGCAATTATTGTAGGAGCTTTTGCGCCTTCTTCTATTGTTGGCGGCGCTGCCGGAGCAACGGTGAAGCTTGCTTTGACGAAAGGTGTTGCACGTGGACTTTTTTCTAACGAAGCCGGTATGGGTTCCACACCCCATGCACATGCGGTTGCAAAGGTAGATCATCCGGCAGAACAAGGATTTGTGGCTATGATTGGCGTGTTCATTGATACGTTTGTTATCCTGAACCTAACAGCTTTTGTAATTATCACGACTCATTCTATTCCGACGGGATTGACGGGCGCGGAGCTGAGCCAGTATGCTTTCTCTACGCTGTATGGAAAAGGCGGAGATGTTTTTATTGCAGTATGTATGCTGTTCTTTGCATTTTCTACAATCCTCGGATGGTATTTCTTTGGACAGGCGAATATCAAATATTTGTTTGGACCAAAGGCAGTAAAAGTGTATGCTGTTCTTGCGGCAGTGTGTGTGTTCCTTGGTTCTCTTGCTGAAGTTGAACTTGTTTGGACCATGCAGGATACATTTAATTCGTTGATGGTTATTCCGAATATTCTGGCATTGTTTGCACTGACTGGTGTGATTAAACAGGTGCATGAGGATTATTTTAAAAACTTTAAACCAAAGAAAAAGTAATTTTTAATGAAAATGCAGAGCGTGGTTTGTGCAATATTACAAAAAACAGGAAAATCTTTTGAAACTATTGCAAAAAAACTAACAATCAGTTACTATAGAATAAAACAATAACAAATATTTATAATATCTATATATTAAGTGAATAGCGGGATGATTTTTTTCAAGAGAGAGCCGTTAGGCGGCCGCCGAAGAGGCAAGCCGGGATGATGGAGGTGAACATGATCTGGGTGAAACTTTCAGGCAAAAGGACTGGAAAAAGGACTGCATTCTGAATCTTGTGTTGAAATGATAATAAGCTTTTGTTTATGGAAACGAAGCTATCAGGGCAAAAGACAGAAAGGACGATGGCACGTATCCGTGTTTGCATCGTCCTTTTTTAGTTGAGATTTAGGTAAGAGTTTTTGGAAAAGAGGCAAACTGATATGAGAACTCCCTATGTTATAGTTACGAATAATCCGTTGGTTGTTAAGAATCTTGAGAACAGCCGGGAGATTATTTATAAAGACGTTTCATATGAAGAGATTCTGCGGGAAACCCGGGACAGAATACATGAAGGACATGTGCTTTTGACACATCCATTGTCGGGCAGTGTCAAACCCAATGAAACGCCATACAAATCCATTTTAATAAGCCGGCAAAGGAGGGATGTGGATGCCGATTCTCTGAAGTTAATTGAAAATGCGATACAAGCGTGCCGAAAGTTTATGATGAAAGCAGACAAATATAAACCGGAGGTATATCAGGATTTTCAATTGATTGACTGGACATTATTAGAAAGTGCCATGGCGTCGGCAGATACTTTGTAATCACCCAAGAGGGTTGTAATAGCGAAGAGCTTTAACAATAATATCAATATTAAAAGGAGGGAATTTACAGTGAAGTTAGAAATGGGACACATATACATTAAGGATATTCAGTTCGCAGCAGAGTCTAAGATTGAAGACGGAATCCTTTATGTATCCGAAGAGGCCGTTAGGGCAGTTGCTCTTGAAGATGAAAAGATTAAGAGCGCATCATTTGATATCGCAAAACCGGGCGAGTCTGTAAGAATCACACCCGTTAAGGATGTAATTGAACCACGTGTAAAGGTAGAAGGAAGAGGGGGAATCTTCCCAGGCGTCATTGCCAAAGTTGATACTGTTGGAAGCGGAAAAACCTATGCATTAAAGGGGATGGCAGTTGTAACAGCAGGAAGAATCGTTGGATTCCAGGAAGGTATTATTGATATGACGGGTCCAGGAGCTGATTATACTCCGTTTTCTAAGACATTGAATCTTGTTATGGTATGTGAGCCCGTCGATGGAATCAAACAGCATGATTATGAAGCTGCTGTAAGGTTCGCAGGATTCAGAGTTGCCACATATATTGGAGAACTGGCACGTGAACTTACTCCGGATGAGACAAAGGTTTATGAGACATGTACGATAAAAGAAGGTATGGAAAAATATCCGGAGCTTCCGAGAGTTGCCTATGTCCAGATGCTTCAGAGTCAGGGACTTCTTCATGATACATACGTATATGGCGTGGATGCAAAGAAGATTGTTCCTACGATTATGAGCCCGACAGAGGTTATGGACGGTGCGATTGTGTCCGGTAACTGTGTATCTGCATGTGATAAGAACCCGACTTATGTACATCAGAACAATCCGGTTGTGCATGACTTGTTTGAACAGCACGGAAAAACGATTAATTTTGTATGTCAGATTATCACCAATGAAAATGTATATCTTGCAGATAAAATGCGTTCTTCTGATTGGACAGCAAAGATTTGTAAAATGTTAGATTTGGATGGTGTTATTGTATCTCAGGAAGGATTTGGAAACCCGGATACAGACCTTATCATGAACTGTAAAAAGATTGAGGCTGAGGGAGTTAAGACGGTTATTATTACAGATGAGTATGCAGGACGTGACGGTAAGTCACAGTCTCTTGCAGATGCTGATCCGGCTGCCGATGCAGTTGTAACCGGCGGTAATGCAAACCAGGTAATTATCCTGCCAAAGCTTGATAAAGTAATTGGAACATTGGATTATGTAACAAAGATTGCGGGTGCAAGTGAAGAGACACTTCGGGAGGACGGCTCTCTTGAGGTTGAACTTCAGGTACTTACAGGTGCAACAAATGAGACAGGTTTCAACAAGCTGAGCGCAAGATAGAAGGGAGGATAAGAACATGGCTAAGATTAAAGTGGTTCATTACATCAATCAGTTCTTTGCACAGATTGGTGGAGAAGAAAAAGCTGATTATCCGGCAGAAATCCGTGTTGGCGAAGTGGTTGGACCGGGTATGGCGCTTACAACGAATTTTAAAGATGAAGCAGAGATTATTGCGACAGTTGTCTGCGGTGACTCATATTTTAACGAAAATCTGGAGAAAGCGAAAGCGGATATCCTTGCATGGGTAAAGGAACAGGCTCCGGATGTATTTATAGCAGGTCCGGCATTCAATGCAGGCCGTTACGGTGTTGCTTGCGGTACAATTGCAGCAGCGGTTCAGGAAGAGCTTGGAATCCCGGCTGTTACAGGTATGTATGTAGAGAATCCGGGCGCTGATATGTTCAAGAATCAGGTATATATGATTTCTACCAAGAACAATGCGGCAGGTATGAGAGATGCGGTTAAGAAGATGGCTCCTCTTGCATTAAAGCTTGCAAAAGGTGAGACAATCGGTGCATCTTGTGAAGAAGGTTATATGCCAAATGGTGTTCGTGTAAACTTTTTTGAAAAAGAGAGAGGATCTCAGAGAGCAGTGAAAATGCTGCTTAAAAAGTTGGCTGACAAGCCATTTGAGACAGAATTCCCAATGCCGGATTTTGATAGAGTGGATCCAAACCCGGCAGTAAAGGATCTTGCACATGCTAAAATCGCACTTGTTACTTCTGGTGGTATCGTTCCGAAAGGAAATCCGGATCATATTGAAAGTTCCAGTGCGTCTCACTATGGAGAATATGATATTACAGGCGTTATGGATCTGACCGAAGAGACCTATGAGACGGCTCACGGAGGATATGACCCGGTGTATGCTAACGAAGATTCTGACCGCGTTCTTCCGGTGGATGTACTTCGTGATATGGAGAAGGAAGGAATTATCGGAGAATTACATCACTTGTTCTACACAACAACAGGTAATGGTACGGCCGTTGCATCCGCAAAAGCTTTTGCAGATGAGTTTTCCAAGAAGTTGGTTGCAGACGGAGTAGACGCTGTAATTCTCACCTCCACTTGAGGTACCTGTACTCGTTGCGGTGCAACGATGGTGAAAGAAATTGAGAGAGCCGGAATTCCGGTTGTACATGTTTGTACAGTAACTCCTATTTCTATGACAGTTGGCGCGAACAGAATTGTTCCAGCTATTGCAATCCCACATCCTCTTGGAAATCCTGCATTGGATAAAGCAGAGGAAAAAGCGCTCCGCCGTCATATTGTTGAGAAAGCACTTGACGCTTTGACAACAGAGGTTGACGGACAGACGATTTTTGATTAAATGAAGAAAGTGCCCGGCGCGCTCTTGCCGGGCAGAGTAAAGTAGATATTACTGCTTAAAAGAAAAGGAGAATGACAAAGATGAGTAAGATTTATGATGTTATTGTCCTGGGTGCGGGGCCTGCCGGTCTGGCGGCGGGACTGTACGCGGGAAGAAGCCGCCTTTCCGTTCTGATTATCGAAAAAGGCCAGGACGGCGGACAGATTGCGATTACAGATGAAATCGAGAACTATCCGGGGCAGATTGTAGAAGGTGAATCCGGGCCGTCCCTGATAGCAAGGATGACAGAGCAGGCTGCGAAGTTTGGCGCAGAGCGTGTATCTGACACGATAACGGAGGTTTCCCTGGAGGGAGAAGTGAAGGTGTTAAAGAGTGCGACGGCAGAGTACCAGGGAAGAAATG
The DNA here is from genome assembly GCA_902362865.1 of Clostridiaceae bacterium. Lineage (GTDB taxonomy): Bacteria > Bacillota > Clostridia > Lachnospirales > Lachnospiraceae > Claveliimonas > Claveliimonas acetigenes. The sequence continues at coordinate 295,951 of CABIYE010000002.1, read as the reverse complement.
TAATCATTGCTACCGGTGCGCATGCGCGTCCGATTGGATGTAAGGGCGAGGCTGAATACATGGGCAAGGGCGTTTCTTACTGTGCGACCTGTGATGCGAACTTCTTTGAGGATTTTGAAGTGTATGTGGTAGGCGGCGGAGATTCTGCAGTAGAAGAAGCAATGTATCTTACGAAATTTGCAAGAAAGGTTACCATTATCCACAGACGTAACGAACTCCGTGCAGCAAAATCTATTCAGGAAAAAGCATTCAAGAATCCGAAACTTGAATTCATGTGGGATACTGTTGTGGAAGAAGTGGGCGGAGACGACATTCTCCAGTGGATGAAAGTGAAGAACGTAAAGACGGGAGAAATAACAACAGTAGAGGCAGATGAAGAAGACGGAATGTTCGGTGTATTCGGGTTCATAGGGACTGTCCCGAACAGTAAGCTGTTTGAGGGAAGCATCGACATGGATGAGAGAGGATATATTAAGACAGATGATGACATGCATACCAATATTCCGGGCGTGTATGCTGCGGGAGACGTACGCATCAAAAGCCTGAGACAGGTTGTGACAGCGGCGGCAGATGGCGCAATTGCTGCTGTACAGGTTGAAAGAAGTATGTCAGATTACTTCTAAAACATACAAACAATAAGAACTCAAAAGGAGGAGAAACCAATGGTAGATTTAGACAAAACAAATTTTGCGGCAGAGGTGTTGGAGGCAGAAGGATATGTATTCGTAGACTTTTACGGTGACGGATGTGTTCCATGCCAGGCGTTGATGCCGAAGGTACATGAATTTGCAGAAACTTATGGGGATAAGATGAAATTCACATCTCTGAACACAACGAAAGCGCGCCGTCTTGCAATTGCACAGAAGGTTCTCGGACTTCCTGTAATGGCAATCTATAAAGGCGGTGAAAAGGTGGAAGAGTTGGTAAAAGATGACTGTACACCAGAGACAATTGAAGCGATGATTAAGAAATACATCTAGACAGTAGAGAGTTTCTTTATCATATATAAAAGCATTACAAGTAGAAAGGAGACGCATAGTTATGGCTATTTTAGAAGGGAAAAAAGCAATAATTATCGGAGACCGTGATGGAATTCCAGGACCGGCTATTGCTGAATGTGTGAAAACAGCAGGCGCGGAAGTTGTATTTTCATCGACGGAATGTTTTGTCTGAACGAGCGCAGGCGCAATGGACTTAGAGAATCAGAAGAGAGTAAAGGAGTTTGCTGAAGAATACGGTGCAGAGAACCTGGTAGTCGTTCTCGGCGCAGCAGAAGGAGAAGCTGCAGGGCTTGCAGCAGAAACTGTAACAGCAGGAGATCCTACTTTCGCAGGTCCATTGACAGGGGTCCAGCTTGGACTCAGGGTATATCACGTATGTGAGCCGGAGATGAAAGAAGAGTTTGACGAAGCTGTTTATGACGAACAGGTAAGCATGATGGAAATGGTGCTTGACGTAGATGATATCATCGGAGAGATGACCGCCATCAGAGAAGAGTTCTGTAAATTTTAATTGCTAAGCGTCTAAAACGGGAAATGTGCTGGGGACAGCACATTTCCTTATATCAGATGCAGATAGAAGCCATAATCAATGTAGCCGTCAAAGAAAGGTGGAAGACCAATGAACAGTGTAATAAAAGGTGCAAGTTATGTGTTAGTACATACACCTGATATGGTTTTATATAATGGGACGACCCAGACAACAGAAAAAATCGTGAATCCGGAATCGGAGTATTTAAAAGAAGTGCCGAAGAACCTGCGTTCTTATGAGGAAGCAGTGAGTTATTGGCCGAACCAGACCTATATCGGTAATGTCCATCCCGATGAGCTGGCAGAGGTGGAGTTCCCCTGGTATGACAAGAAAAAAGAAGGGGCAGACCGTTATGGTAAATATGGCGAGATTATGCCACAGGAAGAATTTTTGTTCCTGGTACAGGCAAGCGACATGTTCGAGGTTGTAAGACTGGATAAAGAGTTTGTTGCTAAATATAAAGATGCATTTGCGGCAAACCCGATCATTACAGATGACATTGCAGGCAGAATCCATGAAGGTGTAGAACTCAGTGAGATTGAGCATTTTGTAAAGGAAGAACATGCGGAAGGCTTATACCATGATGGAAAATTAGTAGGATGTGTAAAGAGAGCCCATGATATTGACGTTAATTTATCCGCTCATGTAATGCATGAGAACTTAATGAGCAAGGCGTCCAGTGTGTTGGCTCTTCTCTATGCCGTACGCAATGCAGGAATTGATAAAGCGGAAGTAGAGTATGTTATCGACTGTGCGGAGGAAGCATGTGGAGACATGAACCAGAGGGGCGGCGGCAACTTTGCAAAAGCGGCGGCAGAGGTTGCGGGGCTTGTCAACGCGACTGGCTCTGATGCAAGAGGCTTCTGTGCGGCTCCGACCCATGCAGTGATTGAGGCTGCGGCATTAGTAAAATCCGGCGCGTACAAGACAGTTGTTGTTACATCCGGCGGATGTACGGCAAAGCTAGGAATGAACGGGAAAGATCATATCAAGAAGGGGCTGCCGATTTTAGAGGACTGCCTGGGAGGATTTGCGGTAGTCATTTCTGAAAATGATGGAGTGAATCCGGAGATAGATTTAAATATGCTGGGACGCCACAGTGTAGGTACAGGATCTGCGCCGCAGAATGTAATCGGAAGCCTTGTCGCTGACCCGCTTGACAGGGCGGGGATGAAGATCCCGGAGATTGACAAATATTCACCAGAGATGCAGAACCCGGACATTACCAAACCGGCAGGAGCAGGCGATGTGCCGTTGGCTAACTATAAGATGATCGCGGCCCTTGCTGTAAAACGGGGCGAGCTGGATAGAAAGGAACTTGCAGGATTTACAAAAGAGCACGGGCTTACCGGATGGGCGCCGACCCAGGGACATATCCCGTCCGGGGTTCCGTATATCGGATTTGCAAGGGAAGACATCCTTGCAGGGAAGATAAGGAATGCAATGATTATCGGGAAGGGAAGCCTTTTCCTTGGGCGTATGACCAACCTGTTTGACGGGGTATCTTTTGTTATCCATGGAAATACAGCTGCAGAGGAAGGGACACAGGCCGGAGTGTCTGAAGAAGAAGTTAAGGGACTGATCGCAAAAGCGATGAAAGATTTTGCTGCAACACTTATGGCAGAGTAAGGGGTGGTGAATATGGCAAAAAGTATTGAGAAAATGATTGCCTCCACCTTCCTGGAGATGGCGGAAGGGCTTGAGACCGGAAGCTTTGGAAAGAGACCGAAGATAGCGCTGACAGGCATGGGAAGTGAGCATGGGGAAGCAAACGCCATGGAAGCAGCGAAAGCAGCGGCAAAAGAAGGAGTAGACGTTTATTACATCGGTACCTTGGAGGCCGAGGGAGTAACGACTGTCAAAGTTGCAGATGAAGAAGAAGGCCACAAGAAGATGGAAGAACTTCTGAGGAATAAAGAAGTAGATGGTGCGGTTACCATGCATTTTCCATTTCCGATTGGTGTATCCACTGTGGGGCGTGCGATCACACCCGGAAAGGGCAAAGAAATGTATGTTGCCACAACGACAGGAACCTCCAGTGCAGACCGTATTGAGGGAATGATTAAGAATGCAATTTACGGTATCATTGCTGCGAAGACATGCGGGAATGCGAACCCAACGGTGGGGATTCTGAATGTTGACGGAGCGCGCCAGACAGAGATTGCGCTGAAACAGTTAAAAGAAAACGGATATGACATTACATTTGCAGAATCTGCAAGAGCGGACGGAGGATGCGTTATGAGAGGAAACGATGTGCTCCAGGGCTCGCCGGATGTCATGGTGTGCGATTCGCTGTCAGGAAATATATTGATTAAGATGCTGTCCTCCTTTACGACAGGGGGAAGCTATGAAGCGACCGGATATGGGTATGGACCGGGAATCGGGGAAGGATATGAACAGCTGGTTCTGATTATTTCCAGGGCGTCGGGGGCGCCGCTGATCAAAGGGGCAATCAAGTATGCGGCGGAGCTGGTAAAAGGGAAAATCTTTGAGGTTGCGTCAAAAGAGTTTGAGGCAGCGAACAAGGCAGGTCTGAAAGAGATCCTGGCGGCAAGAAAGGCGGCTGAGAAACCGGCTGCATCAGAAGAGGAAGTGACCGCACCGGCGAAAGAGATCGTAACATCCCAGATAGCAGGAATAGAAATCATGGATCTGGAAGAAGGAGTAAAGACGCTGTGGAAGATGGGAATCTATGCAGAGAGTGGTATGGGCTGCACGGGACCGATTATCTTAGTGTCAGATGGGAACCTTGCAAAAGCAGAGGAAGAACTTAAGAAAGCGGGATATATCAGCTAGTGGGGAAGGACTGTTATCCCGGAACAGAAGAACAAGGATAAGAAGGTAAGAAAGTGGCGCGCCAATGTGGCGAGAAGCCACTTTCTTTTCTGTTGTGATAATATTTCACAGATATTATAATAAGTCTATGAAAACAGAAGACGTATATATGCACTATGAAGAAATGAGATGTGAATTCTTCAATGAACATTACCGGAAGGGAGTAACGGGGATTATTTTGACGGCAATAATCTTGAGTTTACTTTTTGTTGTTCAAAAAATTACATTGCCTTATGAGGAGGAAACGGCAGCGATTCACTTTACCTCTGCGATACAAAGCAATCTGCTTGATGCTGGCTTTGTGGTTCCGGAAAATGTTTATGATGAAAATTTAAAGGAAGAAAGCGTGTTTGTTATTCCGACTGTTTTAAAAGATGAAATACGTAACATAACCAGCGGCAGAACTAAAGCGAATTTTCCTGAGTTGAGGGCAGAGGTGGAGATAGATACAGCGGTATTGGATGCGGAGCCGGAAACAGAGATAGAGACGGTGATTGATTATCCGGGCGGTAAAGAGAGTGGATTGTTGGAAACAGCGCCTTTATTCATTGTGGATGGAAACCTGAGAATGGATTATTGTGTCGGAAGTGAACCGGATCTGAAGCATCTTTCTATCAAACTGGGCGATGAGGCCGTACCATTGGATGCATGTACGGTTGAAGGGTTGGATACTTCTGTTCCGGGTGAGAAAATACTTACAATTATTTATGGGGAGAACCGCTTTGAACTTCCTTATGGCGTGGTGGAGTATCGTGTAATTTTTGATGGAAATGGCGGCAGTACAGAAGTCTTTTCTTCTGATTTGTATAATTACAGGCTGCGTGAGAGCGATTTGGTCGTTCCGGTGTATGAAGGAAAAGTATTTACCGGTTGGTATCTTGATCCGGAAGCGTCGATTCCCTTTGAAAAAGCAGAGCAGGGGCAGACGGAACTGAGACTGTATGCCGGATGGAAAGAAGTTGTCAGTTCGGTTTATGATGAAAGTGGTTACCTGGTTTCGGGCAGAGAACTTGTTGTAGAAGACGGATTGCTTTATCTGCCGTCAGATCCGGAATGCGTTGGAATCAGATCGGAAGCACTGGCTTCTTTTGGCGGAGAGGTTACGGATGTGTATATCCCTGCTAATATCTGTTATATAGAACCAGGCTCTTTTGATACACTGACAGGATTGTTTTATATTGAGGTGGATGCTAATAATCCTTATTATTGCAGTATAGAAGGAGTTTTATATACGAAAGACGCAACCAGCGTTGTGGCTTATCCAAAAGGAAGAGTCTGGTAGTGCATAAATGAAAAAACTGCTGTAAATTTCAAGGAGAGAGTGTTATAATAAGCTGAATTAGTTAGTGAAATATTATATAGAGGCTTATATTATGGAGATTCAGCAGATTATTGATAATAAAAAGGAATATTTGGATTTACTATTACAGGCAGATCCCCAGGAGGACATGATTGACAGATATCTGGACACTGGGGATATGTTTGCGTTATACGAGAATGGGATTGTACAGACAGTTGCGGTTGTGGTATTATTGAAAAACAGAAAATGTGAGCTTAAAAATATTGCTACCAGAGAAGATGCACAAGGGCATGGATATGCAAAATATCTCATACATTATCTCTGTGAGCATTACAGCAGCCAATGTGATTTTATGTATGTGGGTACAGGAAATTGCAGGAAGAGTATTGGATTTTATGAAAAGTGCGGATTTGTTAATTCCCATATTCTTGCCGGTTTTTTTGTTGATAACTATAGAGAACCGATTTATGAAGATGGGATACAGCTGACAGATATGGTATATCTGAAGAAAAAGCTGGATTCAGAAGTAGATCTGAAAAAAGTTCTGGATTTTGCGTTGGATGCAGGAAGCATTCTTTTGAAAAATGGCGGTGAGATTTTCCGGGTTGATGAAACAATTTTTCATATCTGTAACCGATTTCATGTAGATAAGGTGGATACGTTTACTTTGAGCCATGCAATTATTATTAGTGCTGAGAATCACGAAGGGGAAGTATATACCAGGGTAAGGAATGTTCCGTTATCATCGACACATCTGGGAATTGTGGCAGAAGTGAATGCTTTATCCAGAGAGATTGCTTCAGGCAAGGTAGGTCTTGATGAAGCAATAGCCAGGCTGGAGCAAATAGAAAAAATTCCGCCAAAGAAGGATTATTTCCAAATACTTGCTGCCGGAGTGGGAAGCGGATGCTTTGGCCTTCTTTTAAAAGCAGGAGTAGAAGAGAGCCTGATAGCATTTGTAATTGGCTGTATCTTATATGTATGGGTTTTGACTGCAAAAAAGCATCATATCTCGAAAATAATAATGAATATTGTGGGAGGCGTGCTGATTACTATCCTGGCGATAGGAGTGATGCAGATTTCCAGCGTGCCGCTGAAGCTGGATGGGATGATTATCGGTTCAATTATGCCTTTGATTCCGGGAGTTGCATTTGTGAGTGCCATCCGCGATATTGCAGACAGTGATTTTTTGTCCGGTACAGTCCGGATGATTGATGCTGTGCTTGTGTTTGTGTATATTGCGATTGGCGTGGGATTTACTTTGGGACTTTATAATAATATTTGGGGAGGCTTTTAATATGATGGAAATTCTGCATCAATTTTTCTGGAATATAGTATGCCCGTTTTTGGCAACTACGGCTTATGCGGTTATGTTTAATGTCCCGAAGCGTTATTATTTGTGCTGTGGTGCGACAGGCACGCTTTCCTGGCTGGTGTATTATCTGTCTGTAGGCAGTGTTTCGCCGGCGGTAGCATCCTTTTTGGGAACTTTAATGGGAGTTCTGTTTTCAAGAATGATGACGGTAAAAATGAAATGTCCGATTACGATTTTTTTGATTTCCGGAATCATTCCGCTGGTTCCGGGGGCCGGAATTTATTATACGGCATATTATTTGGTGACAAATCAGTATATGAAAGCAGCGGAAAAGGGAATAGAGTCTGTAAAAATTGCATTTGCTATTGTATTAGGCATTATTTTTATTGTATCCATTCCGAGAGAGCTGTTTCGATTGAAGTATTGGAAGCAAAGACGGCGAAGAATTATAAGATAAATGCAGATGAGTTATAACTCTCACCTGCATTTATCTTTTTCTATAACAAAATAGAAGAAAGACCACAAGCAGAATGCATTGGAGTTAATAACTCTGATGCATTTTTTTATTTGCCTAAAAGACAGGGAGGTGGAACGGAATGGCAATCGCACAGCGACCAAGGAAACAGTACAAGCGACTGAAATTCGAGGATCGTAAGAGAATCGAATCACTGGCAGCAGACGGAAAGACAGTCGATGAGATGGCACTCATTATCGGGGTTCACTCAAGTACCATGTACCGTGAACTCGAAAAGGGTGGAGTTCCATATCGGGCAGAGGTCGCACAGAAATCCGTCTAAAGGAGGAACGCAGGATGGAAGGGCAGAATGGGAGCACTGATACCTTGGACATCAAGACCGCAATCCAGATAGCGAAAATACTGGCGGCCGCACCAGACGAAAGGATACCAATGATACTGGATGTATTCAGTAAAGCAGAGGTAGACATTGACGGACTGGACGAACTGGCAGAGTGGAGGGCACTCAATAAGCAGACCGCCCTCATCGACACAGACGCATTTGTAAAAGAACTCACAAAAGGCAGGGAGCGGACAGACGGAGAATACCGAATCAAGGTCCCGGAGTTTAATCAATTCTGCAATGCCAAGGGAGTAAGCGCAAGATACGCACGGAAACATTTATTTGATAGCGGGCTGCTCCGCAGCAGCACAGATAATGGCAAGACCAACTACACCTGCCCAGTGCAGGACACAGAGTCAAAGAAAACAGAGCGGTGCGTATGCATCATAGCAAACAACTGAATATGGACTGGCACGCATCGACCAGTATAAAAACCGATAGGTGTGGACGAGCCGCCGCAATAAGTCGCCCCGGCAGCAGGAAGTGAGCCTGCATGGATGGCTGTCGTAATTGGGATAGGGAACGCAGGCCCAAGTAAAACAACAACGGTTCGGAGGCAGATGATAACACGCAGAGAGAGAACATCGGGAGCATGGATGCGTGGGTGCGAAACAATACCGATGGCGGCAAGGAAGAAACCGCACTGCAGGCGACAAGTACAGCTACCCCAAACAATACTCAGGGAGCATGGACAGAACAGTTACTCTTCAAAGCCTTGGAGAACCTGTTCCATGCCAGACCCAACAAGCCTAGAGAGCATAATGGGGTACTGGCAGAAAGTCAAGTATCTAAATACAGGAAGGGAGCAAAAAGATGAAGCAGCCAAAGAAACTGACAAGGGATCAGAAAGCGTATCTGGCAAAGAGAGGGATGCGCCCGGATGATTATATGCTGCATTCAAAGGATAGCAAGGAGATGATCCTCTACAACAAAAAGGAAAAGCGACTGGAATCGGTCGTGAAATAAGGAAAGAGGTGCATGATGAGTTGATAAGGCTGACACGCAGGCAAAAGCGGAGGTTGAAGCGGATGGTAGGGAAAGCGGTCATGACAGTGGCAGCAGGACTGGCAGTCAGCACATTGATTGTGTGGGTGTTCACGACCGAGGAATACGAGCCGACAGTGCCGGAGCATTATGGGCAGGTGGAGTACTGCGGAATCTGGTGGGATAAGGACGACTATGAAGCGATGATGGCAGAGCGTGAGGAGTACCTCGCAAGCGAACAGGCTGAAGCCAAAGAATTCACTGAATCCATTCGGGAGGCGCAGGAAAGATATGAACAGCAGCAGGACGCAATCGCCCTCCGGGAAGCATGGAGCCAGTCTTTGATAGGGAGCATGGACTTTGATGCGGAAGAATCCTACATGCTGTGCAAGATCGCTATGGCAGAAGCCGAGGGAGAGGACACAGAGGGGAAAGCACTGGTCATGCTTGTGGTGCTGAACCGAGTGTGGAGTGACGACTTCCCAGACACAATAGAAGGAGTCATTACTGAAGGTGGACAATTCACAGCATACGAGAACGGACGCTACGACCGGGTAGAGCCAAATGAGGACTGCTACCGGGCACTGGAAATGGTGCAGGCAGAACAATGGAACGAAAGCCGGAACGCAACCTACTTCGAGAAATCGACCGAGGAAGCAACATGGCACAACACCCATCTGAAAGAATTATTCACGCATGGGAATCACACATTTTATACCAAATAGGAGGATGACGAAATGGGAGCAATCAGAGTAATGGATGTAAAAGCAGGCAAGACCGTAAAAGTCGCAGGGTTCAACTGGGTGGTACTGGATCACATTGAAGGCAAGGGAACGCTCTGCCTCATGGAGAACATTCTGGAGGAAAGAGCATTCCACAAAGAGGACAAAGAGGGGTGCAACAACTGGGAGAACAGCAGCCTCCGGGAGTACCTCAATTCGGAATTTGTCGTAAGGCTTCTTGACAGGCAACTGGCACTGATGGAGGTAGACCTCACTTCGGATGATGGGATGAAGGACTACGGAAAGACCACGGATTACATAGCACTGCTGACCGCAGATCAGTACCGAAAGTATCGGGAATTTATCCCGGACGCAGACGACTGGTGGTGGCTCGCTACACCGTGGACTTGCAACTCCGCCTACTCCTACTATGTCCGCCATGTCCACACAGGCGGTACGCTCCACAACAGCATTGCGTGCCATGGCAGCCTTGGAGTCCGCCCCGCTTTAATCTTTAAGGAATCCGTCATCGCAGATGACGATAATCCTGCGGAACGAAGTGAAGCAGACATCAAGGACTGGAAGGAAGTCGAAGAAACAGCGGCAAGGGCACTGGCAGAACTGGATGAAATGATGGAAGCCATTGGGGAGTACAAGGACACGATGACAGATCTGCTGAACCACATCCGTGATAAGAGCAAAAACAAGAAGTAGAACCGAAAGGAAGTGCCAACCATGAAGATGGCAATGAAGGACGGACAAATTCTCATAAGGGAAGCAGACAACGTCCAATTCACGATCATAAAGAGTTGGGGGAAGATGAAGTGGAACAGAGCCTCCCAGACACTCAGCGGGCCGGCAGATATCGAACTTTTGAACAAACTGGCAGGGCTGGTAAACCTGCCGCCGAGGATTGAAGCCGAGCGAAAAAAACTGAATGAGGTCATGGAGGCAGTAGACAGGGAGAGGATGAACCCGACCCCTGTCCCGCTCATTCCGCCACCAATTAAGGTGTCGCCCTTCACGCACCAAGTAAGAGGGTACAACATGGCACTAATGACATTTGGACTGGCAGAACCGCCAAAACAGGAGGTGGGGCACTGATGGGCGCAGGGAAATGGGAACTGGAAATAGATGCGGTGCTCCTTAAATTTGGAGTGACAAGGGAAAGCCTGCAGGAGAATGCAGCAGAGGAACTGGCAAGCAGCCTGCAGGATTATCACGACCTCGCACAGCAGTACAGCGACATGATGACACGTTTCTGCTATGAGGACAAGCCAGTCAGACGCAGCGGAGTGTGGTGCTGCCCGAAATGCGGAAAGCGGGTGCAGTATAACCACACGCACTGCCACTGGTGCGGAAAGAAGATGGGGTGGCGGCAATGAAGCAGGAACTGACAATGGGGTCGCTGTTTTCCGGCAGCGGCGGCTTTGAACTGGCGTCAGCAATCTTCGGGATAGAGCCAAGGTGGGCAAGCGAGATCGAGCCGCTCCCAATGCTGATCACGAAGAAACACTTCCCGGATATGCCGCACCTTGGGGATATTCACTATATGGACGGTGGCAAAGCAGAAGCGGTAACCGTGATAGCAGGCGGCTCTCCGTGCCAAGACATGAGCGTAGCAGGATTGAGAGCCGGACTGGATGGCAGTCGGAGCAACCTGTTCCATGAGCAGATTAGAATCGTAAAGGAGATGAGGAAGCATGACATCAAGAAAGGAAGAACCGGGAAATACATCAGACCAAGGTTCATGGTATGGGAGAACGTCCCCGGAGCATTCTCAAGTAACAAGGGAAAAGACTTCCAAGCAGTCCTGCAAGCAATCGTCAGCGTTACGGACGACACAGCCGCAGTACCTCTCCCTCCGAAAGAAAAATGGCAGGCAGCCGGATGCATCATGGGCGACACTTACTCCATCGCTTGGCGAACGATTGATGCCCAATACTGGGGAGTCCCCCAGAGAAGAAAGAGAATCTACCTTGTCGCAGATTTTGGAGGCGGCACCGCACCCAAAATATTATTTGAGCGAGAGGGCTTGTCTGGGGATTTTAAAGAGAGCCGAGAAGCGTGGCAAAGAACTGCCGGAAATATTAAAGAGGGCACTTATAAGGCAGGCACAGAGGATGTCCAGTGCTATGACATCAGCGACAGACGGAGAGTAGCGGATCAGAGCGATGTATCGCCAACACTGACAACGAAGATGGGTACTGGAGGGAACAACGTGCCAATCGTATTAGAAAACCATCCGCAGGACAGCCGGGTCACAATTTCAGAGGACGGAATCGTTCCTACCTTAACTGGGAAAATGGGCACTGGGGGGGGTAATGTACCGATGATAATGGATGAAGCAAGGGCGGTAGATTTAAGGAATCAGCGGCTAGGAGATGCGAAAGCGGAAACACTGCATGGCTGCGGCCACGGAAGTTCCGTGGCAACGATCATAGCACCCCGAAATAGCGTGGGGGGGGTACACCGCCACCAATCACGATGCAGATACGAAGTGGATGCGAGGGAGGAGGCAAAGGAGCACTGATGCAAATTGATAAGAGTGCGACATTGAGCACGCATAACACACAGACCTTATTCGAACCAATTCCCATCGCAGACAAAGCAACCCGGTATAAAGGCGGCGGCAGCACCCGGAATAATGACGGATCAGCCAACGGACTAGGAGTCGGAGAGCCGGGAGCACCTGCCAACACACTGACCGCAACGGACAGGCACGCAGTCGCATACGGAATCGACAGGGCAGCGTTCAACCAAGGACAGAATGCCCAGTACAATATCAGCATACAGGAAGAAGTCGCCCAGACACTGGTCGCAAAAGGTCCGGGGGGGGGTATCGCACAAGGTAGAAACCGGGAGAACCGGGGCAGCGATGACGGAGAGTATGGGTAGCACTGGGGATGAGTGGGAATATATCATCCGCAGGCTGACACCGCTTGAATGCTGCCGCCTGCAAGGCTTCCCGGATGACTGGGCAGAGGACATAGCCATCATAAACCCGAAAGCATCTACAGTCAGAGAATGGATGATTGCATGGGCAGAATGGTGGCGGCTTATCGGGAAAGACGAGGGAATCCAACTCCCGAAAGACGCAAAGCAGGTGGAACGGTGGCTTGCAGACCCCACGAGTGACTCAGGACTTTATAAGATGTGGGGGAATGGCATCGCACTTCCATGCGCCATGTTCGTGATGGAAGGCATTGCAGAGGTGCTGAAGGAGGAAAATTCAAATGAACCAGAATAACAGAGGTTTCACGACCTGCGAAAACCCACACGCAGCCAAGGATAAAAAGGCAGAGTGGGATCGCATGATGCGTGACCTTGAAACAAGAGAACAGGAGGGGCAGGATGCCAAACACAGAAAACGCAATACATAAAGGCTTCGGTCTGCTCTTTGAAATGGGATGCGGAAAGACGCTGACCGCAATCATGATCGCAGGCACAGCGTATCAGATGGGCAAGGTGGAGAAGGTACTCGTGGTAGCACCGACCTCTGTCTGCTCCGTATGGCCCAAAGACTTTGCAGAATTTGCAGATTTTAAAGCAAACATCAAGGTACTGATGGGGGATAAGAACCGCAGGCTGAAACTGTTAAACGACCTTGACAACTTCCCATTCAAGGCACTGAAGGTGGCAGTGATCAACTACGAATCCACATGGAGGGAGGGCATATTTGAAGCACTCTATGACTGGGATGCGGATATGATCATTTGCGATGAGAGCCAGAGGATAAAGACCCATGACGCAGAGCAGTCCAAAGCAATGCACAAACTGGGCGACCGGGCAAGGTACAAGCTGATACTCTCCGGGACCCCGGTGCAGAACAACGCCATAGATTTATACAGTCAGTACCGCTTTTTAGACCCGACCATCTTCGGAACAAATTTCTATCAGTTCCGAAACAGGTATGCGATCATGGGCGGTTTCAACAGACACCAGATCGTAGGGTATAAGGACTTGGATCAGCTGATCCAGAAAGAACACTCCATCGCTTACCGGGTAACCAAGGACGAAGCACTCGACCTGCCGGAGCAGACGTTCCTGCAGCGGTACATTACCATGACAGGCAAGGAAAAGAACATCTACGACCGCATCAAGCGTGAGAGTTTCGCAGAACTGGAGAATGGCGGCCAAATCACTGCGCCGACTGTGCTGACAAAACTCCTGCGGCTGCAGCAGTACACCGGGGGATTTTTGGTAGCGGATGGGCAGGAAAAGCCGGAACTGGTAAGCCGGGGCAAGCTGAACGCACTGGAGGAAATCGTGGACGATTACGTGATTGACGCAGGAAAAAAACTGGTAATCTTCGCACGGTTCAGACCAGAGATTGACCTCATCGGGAAGATGCTCGAAAAGAAGAAACTCCGCTACGGTTCGATTTACGGAGATGTGAAACTGGAAGATCGGGGCGACATCGTCAAGGACTTCCAGACGAACCCGGAAACGATGGTATTCCTCGCACAGATCGATACCGCAGGACTGGGAATCACACTGACCGCAGCCGATACCTGCGTTTATTACTCGGTCAATTTTAACTACGCAGCATACAGCCAGAGCCTTGCACGAATCCACAGAATCGGGCAGAAGAATACCTGCACATATATCCACCTCATCACCGAGGGAACGATTGACGAAGTAGTGCTGAAAGCACTGGCGAAGAAAGAGGATCTGGCAAAGACCATAGTCGATGAATGGAGGAATTATTTCTAATGGATGAGATGAAAAACAATGCAACTTGTTATGAATTGACATTAACCCCAAATTATGTATCAGACTGGACTTTTAATGATGCAATCCGGGAACTGATCCAAAATGGAACAGACCAAGAGATATTGGATAAAGAGAACAAATTCAAAGTTGAATACAACGCAAAAGAAAAAGCACTCAGGCTTATCAATCGCAAATCTGTTTTGAAAATAAATACATTGCTTTTGGGAAGAAGCAACAAAGCGAACAATGAGGATACGGTCGGTCAGTTTGGAGAGGGATATAAAATAGCAGCACTTGTATTAAACAGGCTTGGGAAGACTTTCACAATATACAATAACGAGAAGAGAGAAGTTTGGAAATCGAGGTTTAAAAATTCTGAAAAGTGGCTTGAAAAAATACTTGCATTTTATGTCAGTAAACAGGATACGGACGAAGCAGGGCTGTGCATTGAGGTTGGGAATGTAACAAAAGAAGAATTCAATGATTTATACAAAGTCTGGATCGACTTAAGCGGATACGACTACGAGAAAGTGGAAACGAACTATGGAGAAATCATAATAGATGAGGACTACGCAGGAGAGGTGTATGTTAATGGGTTATTTGTGGACTGTAACAGCGATCTGCGGTATGGATACAATTTCAAACCAAAGTACATACGTTTAGAGCGTGACCGGAAAACCTGCGACAGTTGGAATGTCGGAGAAATCACTTCCCTCATGATTGCTGAAGCGATGGTAAAAGGCGGCATACCAATAGAAACGGTTAGGAAAATGGTAGAGGAAAGAGTGGATGACGTATACCATTTTGAATTCAACACATACCAGAACGATGTGAAAAAAGTGCAGGAAATGTTGATTGAATCATTTGATAAACAGAACCCACAGCCTTATTCCATCCCGGTGGATTCGCAGGAAGATATTAAAAAGGTTAAAGCATATGGCGGAAATCCAGTAGTAGTGCCAACTGGAGTAGCAAAACTTTTGAAAAACGAAAAAGATAAGCGAATCAAGGAACTCATGGAGATTCCACCCACCCACATCATAACACTGAAAGATAAGTTTAATAGATGGTACGACATATACTCAGCAAAACTGCCGGATGAAGCAAAAGCGGAGATAAGAAACCTTATTGATGAAATGGAGTGATGTACATGGATGAAATGGACAGAATCGTAATCTGCAAAGGGTGTGGAGAGCCAGAATACTGGGGAGAAATGAGATGGTTGTCTGGCAGGTGTACCTGCAGAAATTGCTATCGAGCAAACTGGGAGCGTAAAAACGGAAAACCGTATGTACGGGATGATTTGGACGGTCAGCGTCCAACAATGGAAGAATACGAAAAACAGGAAGATAGCGAGGGGATGCCATTATGAAGATTGATATTTTCACGACAGAAGAAAAATACGACATCCTCTATACAGACCCGCCATGGCAACAGGGTAGGGGTGGCAGGAAAGCAGCCAGACCAAACTCCACCGGGATGACCGTGCCATACGACACCATGGACGTCCCCGGAATCATGGAACTGCATAATTTCGTCACAGGGAATCTGATGAACGAAAAGCACAACGTGTTCATGTGGACGATAGACAAGTACCTGCCGCAGACAGAGGAAATCATGAGCCTGCTTGGATACAGACTCCACGCAAGGCTGATATGGGATAAGGGCAACGGGCCGGCACCCGCTTACACGGTGCGGTTTGCACATGAGTACCTGCTGTGGTTTTTCAAAAAAGGAAACATCATCCTCCCGGACAGGGATAAGCGCGGGGCGTTTTCCACCATCCTCCGGGAGAACAGCAGGAGATGCCATAGCAGGAAGCCGGAATGCGCTTATCAGATGTTAGAAGCATTTTTCCCGCAGGCAAAGAAACTGGAACTCTTCGCACGGACGGAGCGTGACGGTTGGGATCAGTGGGGAAATGAATTATAAAACCAAAGGAGGAGCAACAATGGAAGCGGTAATGACACTGGACGACAAAGTCAGAGCCTACAAGGAACTGCTCGACAGAAAAGACGAACTGGAAAAGCAGACCAAGGCAAACAACGAGCAGCTGAAAAACATGGAGCAGGAGATCGCACAGCAGATGATAGATGAGGAAAAGCCGGATACCACAGTGGACGGTTTCAAGTACAGCCTGCAGGAGAAAACGAGATACTCCAAGATTTCAGAAGAAAAACTGATGGAAAAAGGATTGGTATTCTTTGATGTACTCAGAGAGCAGGGATTCGGACACCTCATCACAGAGAAAGTTGATCCACGGACGCTTGATTCTGCCATGAACAATCTGAGCGCAGAGAATGATGGGGAATTGCCGGAAGAACTGGCAGAGGTGCTGTCGGTTTATTCGGAACTCAAGGTATCCAAGAGGAAAGCCAACACCAAGGCACTGAACCGGGCGAAAGCAGCAAAGGGGGCATAAGGCTATGGCAGATTATGAACAGATGGAATTTGACGTCACTCTAGAGAGCGACCGTGACTTAAAGGAAAATATGCAGGCGGCCGCCAAGTTTGCACTGAACCAAATCAAGGAATATCAGAACCCCACTAACGTAAAGAACAGACACGAGGGATACGGAATCGCAGCGGAAGGATACTCCGCACTGCAGGGGAAAATGAAATCAACCAAAACGGATATGGATGACCTGCTGAAATTGCTTCCAAACGGAGATGGCGATGTGCTGAACGTGGTAGGCAGCCTTTACAATTCAGCGGTCGAGGTGGCAGTGGAGGCAATCAAACTGGCGGCGCAGAGCCAGAGGATCATGGACGACCTCTACTATGGGGAAAGCAGACCGACCCCACTGGAAGAATTGATGGAAGCAGAAGAACAGCAGCAGGAAGATAGCGAAGGCTTCGAGGAAGCCGGGGAAGCAGAAAGCGAGGAGGACTAAGTCATGGCAAAGAACGAAGTAGCAGTAACAGGAAAGAAGTTTGAACTGGTCACGCTGACCGGGGAACTGGCAGAAGCAATCGCCGAGGAAATGGACGGACTGGGAAATATTCCGTTTGAGAGGGCAAAAATACCGAGCGGAGGCGGCCTTGCCTTTGAACTGCCGGGAGAAACCGAGGACGAGCCTGTGATGAGCACAGACCTCACTGGCGTGATCCTGCACCACCACCCGGTAAACGTGTACTGGGCAGAACAGTATAGCGGAGGCAACGAACAGCCAGACTGCTCAAGCCACGATGGCAAGCAGGGTGTGGAGAGAGCGACCGGGGAAATCCATGACTGCAGCAGATGCCCTCATAACCAGTTCGGGAGCAACGGTACAGGAAAAGCCTGCAAAAACATCCACAGATGCTACATCCTGCAGGAGAACAACCCCGTGCCGATCATCCTTGCATTGCCTCCGACCTCGCTGAAATACATCCGGGATTACATCGGAAAGAAAATCCTGCTGAAAGGACTCCGCTGCTATGACGCAGTGACCAAGATCACACTGAAAAAAGAGAAATCCTCAGACGGAATCACATATTCAAGGGCAGCCTTTGCATTTGTCGGCAAGCTGACGGATGAGCAGAGGGTGGAAGTGAAAGCCATGGTCGAGAATGTCAAAGCAATGGCAGGAAATATCCCGGAAGTGGATGAAGCAGACTATAATGTCGCTGCAC
The DNA here is from genome assembly GCA_902362865.1 of Clostridiaceae bacterium. Lineage (GTDB taxonomy): Bacteria > Bacillota > Clostridia > Lachnospirales > Lachnospiraceae > Claveliimonas > Claveliimonas acetigenes. Next base: position 278,077 of record CABIYE010000002.1, on the reverse strand, counting down.
CCGTGGACTCTTCGGAATTTCAGAGCGTAGAGGGAGCGCAGGAAAACCTGCCCTTTAATTAAAAGCATGGAGGAGCGGGAAACCGCTCCTCGCAAAGATAGGAGGCACAGCACATGAAACCATTATATGGCGACTGGAATACAACGCTGCCAAAAGACTGCCTGCAGACCGGGGAGAAGATTGACCGGGAAACCATGTTTCATTTCAGAGAAAACGCAGGAAATCAGAATGACTCTATGATACAGATGAGCGAAGTGGCTGACATTGTCGGCGGTCTGCCCATTTATGATACGATCCGCAGGGAACACCCTTATGCACCATGGATCTATGCGGGGCAGTGTTACGCAGGACAAAGGACGAATAAGAACCCTGCCCTCATGCCGATGATATATATCTGCTCCAGATACCGTGCAGACACAAGGGAGCAGCTGCAGATGAACATCGAGATGGCAAAGCATACCTGCCGAATGATTGCGGCCGCAGGGGCAATTCCCATCGCACCGCACCTTTACTTCCCACGATTTATGGATGACAACCTGCCGGATGAGCGGTACTTCGGAATGGGCGCAGGAAAGCGGCTCATGGACCTCTGCGTGACTTTTCATGTGGTAACCGTGGACGGAGTGATCAGCGAGGGAATGCAGGAGGAAATCAAATACATGACGGAAACGCTGCTCCTAGAGGGAAGCGTGAAGAATTACACAAGGCAGGAAGCCGAGAAAATCGTAATGGATAGAATGGAGCGATGATATGCAGGCAGCGGAGGTCGATTTAGACCGTTTGGTAGATTATAAAACTGAATACTGCTCCGTTATCAAAAAGCACAAGATCACAGGCGACAACCTCACAGGGCTATGTCCGTTCCATGATGACAGGAATAATTCTTTCTCGGTGGATTTAAAGACCGGGCAATGGAAGTGCCACGCAGAGGACAGGGGCGGCAATTTTATTACATTTTATGCCGAGCTGAACGGACTGGACAATCATGAAGCCTATAAGCAGATTCTGGCGAAATACGGTGCACTGCAGGAGCCGCAGGAAAAACCGAAGGCAAAGAAAAGCGGTCTCGCCAGTTATACGGTAGCGCAGTACGCATTTGAAAAGCGGCTGCCGGAAGAATGGCTCAAAGACCAATGCTGCCTGCAGACCAAGAAAGACCGTGACGGAATCCAGTACATACACATACCGTACTACCGGGAAGATGGGGTCGAAGCCACATACCGAAAGAGATATGCAGACAAGCAGTTCCGATGGAAGTATGGGGCAGGAAAAGACATCTGTCTGTACGGTGCGTGGAAACTGGAATCCGTTCGAAAGATCGGATACGCCGCACTGGTAGAGGGAGAGAGCGACAGCCAGTCCATGTGGTATATGGGGATCAGCACACTCGGAGTACCGGGGGCGTCCATGATGCGCTCCTCGTGGGCGGTGCTTCTGCAGGATCTGAAAATCTATATCCATGTGGAGCCGGACAAGGGCGGGGAAACATTCCTCGCCAAAGTCACGAGGGCACTCAGGGAAGGCGGATTTATTGGAGAGGTTTACAAATGGAGCTGCCGGACACTGGGGTGCAAGGACCCGTCCGAAGTTTATATGAAGTATGGAAAAGAGGATGCCGCCGCAAAGATATTGAAAGCAATCAGCAACGCAGAGCAGATTGATATAGATGACGATGCGATCCCGGAGGCAGTCGAGGGCGCACCTGTGAACTTAAGGCAGCCGGAGGGATGGATTTATTCCGACAAGGGAATCAGCATGATAGATGAAAAGAAGTATGCCCCGGTCATGGTATGCCGGACACCGATTATCATTACCCAAAGGCTTCGGAGCATGGAAACAGGAGAAGAAAAGATAGAGGTCGCATTCAAAAGAGATGGGCAGTGGAACAGGGCAATCTATCCACGCAGCACCATCTTCACATCAAGAGGAATCACAGCACTGGCAGACTTAGGATGCACCGTGACAAGCGAGAACGCAAAGCACATCGTCAAATTCCTTTCCGCACTGGAAGCGGAGAACATAGACATCATAAAAAAGGCAGATTCCACAGGCACATTCGGGTGGCAGGCAGGAAAGCGGTTCATACCGGGGCATGATAAAGACATCGTCCTCGACATTGACCCATCACAGAGGGGCATGGCAGCGGCATACTGCCAGAACGGAACGATGAAAGACTGGATGGACACTATGAAACCGCACAGGGAACGTGACAAATTCCGCTTCATACTGGCGGCCAGTTTCACTGCCCCTCTCCTGCGGATCATCAAGCAAAGGATATTCTTTGTTTACAACTGGGGCGGCTCTAAGGGTGGCAAGACCGCAGCATTAAAGGCGGCACTCTCTGCATGGGGCGACCCGGAAAGGCTGATGGTCAATTTTAACGCCACGCAAGTAGGCTTGGAGAGAACTGCATCATTTTATTGCGACCTGCCACTCGGAATAGATGAAAGGCAGCTCGCAGGGAACAACCAGAACTCACTGGAGAAGATCGTCTACATGATTTCAAGCGGAACAGGAAAGATACGAGGGGCAAAGAGCGGAGGAATCCAAGCACTCCAGACATGGAGGACGGTGGCACTGGCGACCGGGGAAGAACCGCTCTCCACGGAAACGAGCCAGACTGGCGTCAGCACCCGTGTGCTTGAAATTTACGGAGGACCCTTTGACGATGAGAGGGATGCGTCCGTGATGCACCAACAGTCCACGATGAACTGCGGATGGGCGGGGCCGGCATATATCGGAATGCTCCTGCACACGGATGAGCGGAGCATCGTGGAGAAATACGAAGAAATGACCAAGTACGTCTACGGTTTAAGCAGGGGCAAAAGCGGGTCGCATATTGCCGGGATTGCAGCGGTGGCACTGGCTGATGCCATCATCGATACGTGGATGTTTCATAACGGAGAATGGCTGAAACGATACGAAAATGGGGAATTTGATAACGAATTCTCTAAAAATAATACGGAAACACTGCAGATTGATACGGTTTCATGGGAAAGAGCCAAGGAGATGGCAAAGAACATCCTGCAGGAGCAGATGAACGCAGATACTGGGGATGTTAATGAAAATGCGACCCAGTTTATAGTGGACTGGATACTCTCAAACAAGGACAGTTTCGGAGAGAAAGCGTTCGGAACGTGCCTTGGTATGATCCAGAACAAAAACGCCTATATCTTCCCATCCATGCTGACGCAGGCACTGACGAAAGCAGGGTACTCATCCAGAAAGACGCTGAAATACCTCGCAGACAAAGGATTGATCGGGGTGTCGGTTTTAAAGGATGGCAGCACCAAGAACTCCGTCACGAAGTGGTTCAACAACCGAAACTGCAGGTTTGTGGAGTTCCACCTCGGCGCACTGGCTGAGGAAAAAGACCCACTGATGGAGGAGGAAGAAATCGCACAGCAGATGAGCCTGCCGGGAACAGGGGCAGACGATGGCTTCATGCAGATCACGGATGACATGGCGAATGAACTGCCTTTCAAATAGTCACAGGATTTGCAAAAAAGTCACAAGATTGGAGGGAGCAGAAAAATCCTGTGGCCCGAAATCCTGTGACCAAAATTGCGAAAAACTTATAAAAAATCTTAAAAAACCGCACACCTAAAATTAGGTGTTCAGTTAGGTGTTCGGTTAGGTGTTTAGTGAAAAAGCCAGTAAAATCAAGGCTTTAAGAGGTTACTAAACACCTAAAACACCTATTTTCAATATTTTACTGTTTCACGGAAAATCTTGTGACTTGTGACTACCCCAAGTCACAGAATTTGCTAAAAAAACAAGGTGTATTTCAAAAATTAGGTGTTAGGTGTTTAGTAGACCCCTCAAACCTGCATAAAATAAGGCTTTTTGACCGAACACCTAATTTCAAAAAAGGTGTGCGGTAAGGAAATCGGGGAAATAGGTGTTCAATCGGAAAGGAGGACGCAGATGGCAGAGGAAAAGAGAAGCGAGGATAGCCTGCCGGATGAGGAAAAACTGAGGATCTGGGTGCAGCGTCTAAAGAGCAACGATGAGAAAGTGCCAAAGGAACTCTTAAAGACCAAGTACCAGAAACCATACCGGGAACTGAAAGGAAAAATCAAGGAAACTGCAGATCGGATACTTTCGGAGATTTTGACAAAGGATATCGCCATTCGGAACGATGAAGCAGGGCAGAAGCTGATCTCAGACATCCAGACGCTCATCAAGGAAAAGCAGGTCGCAGGAGTCAGCCGGGAAATGGGCAACGCACTCACGAAAGAATACAGCGTGGACAAATTCCTCCAGATAGCGGAAAGCCTGCATACACAGGTCTGGAATCTGTGGGTACCGTACTGGCAGGGATACTGCTGCTTATACGTCCTCCCAGAGAACTGGGAAGAACCGTACCAACCGCCAAGAATCTACAACGAACTGACAGATGAATTCTTGGTGGATGAGGAAAAGAACCTCTGGGAAAAGCACCCGGAGTGGAAATCAGAGCAGAGGACAATCATTACTGCCGGGGCGTGCCGCTTACTGGCAGGAGCAAAGGAAGGAGAAACAGGACATGGACAGACAGGCAAACATCAACAGATTTGAAGCAGAGATGGCAAAGGTAAAGAGGGAGGGCGCAGACAGGCTGATGGCGTTCATCAGAAAGAGCGATATGTACGCAGCACCTGCAAGTACACGCTTCCACCTTTCAGTCACGGGCGGCCTGCTGCAGCATTCGCTTAATGTACTGGATGCACTGAGGGGAAGCCTTACGAAGAATGAGGACGGAACATACAGCTACGATGTGGCGGGCGTCCCGGTTGCCAGAGTGACCGAGGAAAATATCATCATCATGGCACTCCTGCACGACATCTGCAAGACCTACTTCTACACCACGGAAACCAGAAACCGCAAGGTCAATGGGAAATGGGAGCAGTACGAAGCATTTACGGTAGACGACAAAATCCCATACGGACACGGAGAGAAGTCGGTCATGATGATTGAGGAATACATGAAACTGCAGCCGATCGAACGATACGCCATAAGGTGGCACATGGGATATACAGAAAACGACACACTCTCATTAAACAATGCCATAGACCGATACCCAATGATCTGGGCACTCCACTCTGCGGATACACAGGCAAGCCACTACATGGAAGCAGTCGAGGGAAACAAACTGGCATACGCTGACCAGAGTGCCGGGGAGTATGCGGATCAGCCGACCACGGAAGATACAGCCGAGCCGCTGTTTGAGGAGGCGACACCCGTATGAGTATGATGGACGTACTCTCGGAAATAAGGGAGAGGGCAAAGAGGAAACGGAGCGGAACGCTCCCATGGTTCTGTCTTATCCTTTCGGATAAGTGCATAGAGCCGGAAAAGACCTGCACGGAATGCAGGGTATATCAAAAATACAAGGAGGGCAACGGAGATGGTAATCAAGATGCAGGTAATAAGGGATAAAGATGGAAATCCGGACAAGAAGAAGGTATTTGCTACCAACAAGAGCGGATCGTATCAGACACTGGTCACGCTGACCCCGGAACTTCTGTCGGAACTTGCTAAAGGGCATTATTACTTCAATGCCATGCAGAAAGAGGACGGACTGCACATAACCGGGATAGCAGCCGGGAAGTTTTAAGGAGGCGGTCGGTTTGGAAAGAAAAAACGCTGAAGGATACGCAGACCCGACCGCAGGCGAAGCAATCGGGAACGTCAGCCGGGGCGGCAGATTGGATTACACAAAATTCAAGACCTACGAAGAACTGCAGGAGTACACCATAGCACATAACAGGAAGATACATACCAAGGCGCAGGCAGATGAGTTTATAAGGGAGAAGATGCCAAAGGAAAGCTACTTCCAGAAGAAAATCCTTGACTGGATCAAGGACAACGTGCCAAATGCGGTCGCATGGAAAGAAGCAGCCGGCCCGTACTCCAGACAGGGAATCCCAGATATTACCTGTGTCGTGAATGGCAGATATTACGGATTCGAGGTCAAGCGGCCATTCATCGGGGTCTTAAGCAAAATACAGGAGCAGACCATCAAGCAGTTGCGAAAAGCAGGGGCGGTGGCAGAGGTGGTCAGTTCGGAAAAAGAGGTAGCAGCGATCCTGCTGCCGGAAATGGAGGGAGGGGCATGAAAGCAATCACAGTGATACAGCCATGGGCGACATTACTGGCGACCGGGAAGAAACACATTGAAACACGGTCATGGAGAACAAAGTACCGGGGAGAAATTCTCATCCATGCAGGAAAGAAAGACCCGCTCTGGGGAATCTCGATGATGACGGACGGAGCATGGGAAAAGGCACTGCTCGTCCTCGGATTGTATGAGGAATTCAATCGGTTTGAAAGATTCCCGACAGGGGCAGTCATCGGCAAGGCAAACCTCGTGAACTGCCTGCGGATAGACGAACTGACAGCGGCACTCATCAAAGAGCAACATCCAGATGAGTATGCATTCGGAGATTTCACGCCGGGGCGGTACGCATGGGTAATGACGGACCCGGTATTATTTGAGAAGCCGATCCCGGCAAGCGGAAAGCAGGGATTATGGAACTGGGAGGTGGAATGATGGAAGCGGAACCTTTGACACTGCAGGAATTAAGAGAGATGGCAGGCAGACCAGTCTACTGCCCGGATGCAGATGGATACGGAATCGTCAAATGCGAAACCAAAGGACACTGGGCAGGCATTCCTTTCTTGGTGGGAGCGTGGCACGAGGATGGGGTCGCTGTTAATTTTGAATACAACATCAAAAAGAGAGGACTGAAATGCTACCGCATAGAGCAGGTGGCCGCACCGGAGAAGGATATCCCAAAGCAGCCAATCAACCATGAAATGGGATATGGAGATACGGTTCTGGTCTGCCCGAACTGCGGTCAGTCGGCAATTGGAAATCCATTCAGAAAAGGATATGAATTATATCCGCACTGCCCATGGTGCGGTCAGAAACTGGAGGGAGGTGCGGATCATGGCAAAGAGGAATAAGCGGAAGCCATTCGGGATGAATTCCAGTCTGGCAGATGCCACGCAGGTAATGCGGCAACTCCCAGTGTCGGCAATGCTCTCCAGTATCGAGATGCAGATAGACATCCTGCGTGAGCGGGGCGTGGAGATTCGTGACTGGGAGCACAAAGACCGGGTGCTTCGGCAGGTGCGGATGATGGGCGGCAAAGTATATTTCCTTGCGGCAGAGGACAACAAAGCCAAAGAGGATTAGAAAAGAGGAACGTAGCATGGCAGACAATAAGGAAATATTGGATGAGAGAGCACTCTTAAAGAAGTATCTCGGTCAATATTACTCGGCACGGAATAAGAAAAAGCAACTGGAATCCAGACTGCAGACGTTCAGACAGGATATGATCGGCACAAAGGGGATGCAATATTCCCCAGTGCCGCACAGCCAGACGAACAGTGTAGGAGATGGACCGGCAAGCATGGTCATCCGGGCAATGGAGATTGAAGAACAGATCGAATCACAGAAAGAACAGATGGCGGCTACCATGCTGAATGTGATGAAGTTGATGGATTTTCTCCCGGTTGACTCCACGGAGCGGCTCATACTGGAATACAGGCATATTGACTGTTTAAGTTGGAAACAGGTGTGCAAGGCGATGCATATGACGAGAACACCGTGCAATGAGCACTACAACGCAGGCATCGATAAACTATTGGAATACAAGAAAGTAAAAAAAATACTAGAGGAATTTGAAGCTGAGCAGAATCCCTCGACTACTTGAAATTGCTTGACTTCGGAGTAGGGGGGGGGGTAGAATTGTAGTTACAAATTGTATTTTTTCAAATCTACAACCCCTACACAAAAAGGAGGAACGAGCGAATGTTTGAATTCATAGCGAAAATGTTATCCGGGGAAAAGAACAATGACAGACAAGAGGAATATGCAAAGTCGTCCGAAATTCCCGTAATAAACGATATTGTCTGCGGGAGATATCGCATCAGGGGGAAATATCCGGGAACTGGAAGAATGAGAACGGTGGAAGTAATCGCATGGGAAAAAGAGACAGAACAGGATATTGCGAAAAAGGCGGGACTGGTCGAGCCATACGAAGTGGAACGGATCGGGATGCCGATTCCAACAGAAAGGCAGATGGAATATGCTAAAAATGTCGGAATTTTTATACCGAAGGATGCGACAAAGGATGACGTCAGCATCCTGTTGACACGATATGAAGAACATAAATCAATAAAGCAACCAAAGGCACCGACAGATATCCTGGAAATTTTAATTAAACGAATGGGAATCTACATACCATCATACGCAGGACTATCGGAGATGAATGCATATTTTAGAGCATCAATGAGGACAGAGGAAGAGCGATATGCGTATTTTGCAATGAAAGTATACTCCCAGACAACCGGAAAGAACTATCACTTTATCCACGAAGCGAACGAGACAGAGCAGGAACGGTTCAAAGCCTTTGCAAGGAAATACAAGGGCAACAGGTCATTCGTGGAATCTTACAATCGGTACGACCAAGAAAAGATAACGATAACAGGAAAGATAGACAAAAAGCTAAAGGCTTATGAAATAGCTAATGCGTTTTTTTATGAAAATTTATAGGAAAAATAAATGCCGAAAAATTCGCTAGAAAATTTACTGGGAAAATTCCAACAAAATAAATAGAATGATTTGAAAATTCAGCCGGGAAAATTCCGAGAAAAAAATCGGAAATTTTATCCCGGCTTTTTAGCTGCATTTTTACAAGAAACATCCGGATTATAGGTACAAAAACATGAGGGGTTATAGAGGGGTAGAATAATCGTGAAAAATAACAGGGATACAGGAGGCGGTGCTTATAAACCCATGCAGAGGACGTGCAGTATACCATGCGCCATCCGAACAAAGGACATGACAGGCACAGTACAAGGGACACGGACACCACACACAGAGTATCAGAGCACAGGCAGGACAGCACACAGCAGCACCACACAGGACAGGCATGGGACACGCAGGGCGGGCACAGTGCACGCAAAGAAGTACAAGAGAGTACACAAAAGTACATTCAACTGTGCTAAGATGATAGCGTGGAGTACAGGGGATGGATCAGACAGATCAAGTCAACACGCTCCACTCGCTCCCCTCTTAATAGGCATTTAGCGCAATGAAACGTATGTGTTGAATGCCTATTTTAGTGCATTTTTTTGATTTGTTATAAATGCACAAATCGAAAGGTACTACTTTGTGCAAAATGCACTGCGGGGCGAGGAAGGCCCGGCTTTTTCCCCGATAAAATCAAAAATAAATTTAGCATTTCGTTACGCAAAGCAGGGAAGGAGGTTTGGAAATGGATCAGAAACTGAGAACAGAACGCAGGAAACTAGCTGACTTAAAGGCAGCAGAATACAATCCAAGGAAAGCACTGACCCCGGACGATGCGGAATACCAGAAAATAAGGCGGAGCATTGAAGAATTCGGATACGTTGACCCCATCATCATAAACGAGGATGGCACGATCATCGGAGGACACCAGAGGACGACCGTACTCATGGACTTAGGGTACAAGGAAGTAGATGTCGTGGTGGTGGATCTGGACAAGCAGAGGGAGAAGGCTCTGAACATTGCGCTGAACAAAATCACGGGCGAATGGGATGAGTTAAAATTAAAAGACCTCCTGCTTGACCTCGACCTCGGAGATTATGACATATCGCTGACAGGCTTCGAGCAGGACGACCTCACGGAACTGGTGGACAAACTCGCAGTAGAGCCGGAAGCAGTGGATGATGACTTTGATGTGGAGGCGGCACTGGAACAGGTGGCAGAACCAGTCACGAAACTGGGCGACATCTGGCTGCTCGGAAGGCACAGGCTCATGTGCGGCGACAGCACATCGCAGGATGACATGGCGGTTCTGATGCAGGGAGAGATGGCAGACCTTGTCGTTACTGATCCGCCATACAATGTCAACTATGGCGACAAGGCTGAATTTTTAGAGGAATACCTCGATGGAAAAGGACACCGGATCACGAGCACGATAAAGAACGACAACATGGACAACCAGAGTTTCTATTCGTTTTTACTGGCAACATACCAGAGTGCCTACGAATTTATGAGAGCCGGGGCAGCGATCTATGTGTTTCACGCAGAAAGCACCGGACATATTTTCAGACAGGCATTCCTTGACGCAGGATTGAAACTGGCGCAGTGTCTGATCTGGGAGAAGAACTCCTTCGTCCTCGGCAGGCAGGACTACCAGTGGCGACACGAACCATGCCTGTACGGATGGAAAGAGGGGGCGGCCCACTATTTCATTAACGACAGGACGCAGGATACGGTCATTCTGGAGGATGATATAGATTTTAACGCCATGAAGAAAAATGAACTCGTGGCATATCTGGAGGACTTACGCAGGAAGTACCAGAACCAGACGTCCGTCATTTACGAGAATAAGCCGACAAGGAACGACATCCACCCGACCATGAAGCCAGTGCCACTGATCGGGAAATTCGTAACAAATTCCAGTAAGTCCGGGTGGAACGTCCTTGATCTGTTCGGAGGAGGCGGCAGCACCCTCATGGCCGCAGAGCAACTTGGGAGGACAGCATTCATCATGGAACTGGATGAGCGGTTCTGCGATGTAATCGTGAAGCGGTGGGAAGAATACACCGGGCAGCAGGCTGTAAGAATCCCGGCAGGAAAGGCAGAATTGTAGGATGGCAGAAGAACAGCAGGGCGGCAGCTTTTACCGGGTAGAAGTCATTGCTTCCTTATTCGGGGTCAGTGTGCGGAGGGTGCAGCAGCTGACGCAGGAGGGAATCATAGCGACCACCAAGACCAAGGACGGAAACCGCTATGAGTTAGCACCGACCATCCAGAAATATATAAAATACCTGTCCGACAAGGCATACGGAAAGAGCAAATCCGAAAAGGAAGCAGAACTGCGAGAGCAGAAACTGCAGGCTGAGATTGCACTGAAGGAATCGCAAGGGGAAATGCACCGCTTAAAGACAGAGATCGCATCGGGTAAGTACATCGACATTGAGGAAGTGAAGATGGACTATAGCCGATTTTTTATTTCATTCAAAAAATTTGCACTGTCCCTGCCGAGCAGGCTCTCCGGCAGGATCAGCGGGTACTGTGATCCGATGGAAGTGAGGGCAATCGAAAAGGATTTGAATGCGGAAATCATCCGGCTGATGCACAGCTTCGTGGTGGCGGGCTGCACGCCGGAAGAACTGGAGAAGAAAAAGCGTGGCAAGAAATCCGTTCCGTAGGTACGAGGTAACCGGGTATCAGAAGGAAGCCTTAAAATTCCTCAAGCCACCAGAGGACATCACGGTATCGGAATGGGCAGACAAATACCGGATACTGGATGCCAAGACCTCGGCAATGCCGGGACCGTGGAGGACGGAGCAGACACCGTACCTCAAAGGCATCATGGATGAATTCAACAACTACGAAACAGAAGAAATCATCTACGTCAAGCCAACGCAGGTAGGCGGCACAGAGTGCCTCCAGAACATGACCGGGTACATCATACAGCAGGACCCTGCGCCAACCATGATCGTCTACCCTACGGACAAACTGGCAGAGTCCATATCGGAGAACCGCCTACAGGCAATGATTAAGGCAGCACCGACACTGAAAAGCAGGTACTTGGAGAACGATTCCTCCAAACTGGAATTGCAGTTTGACGGGATGTATCTCACACTGGCGGGGTCGAACTCCCCGTCAAGCCTTGCCAGTAAGGCAATCAGATTCCTGTTTCTTGACGAGGTGGACAAATATCCGGGAGCGTCCAAAAAGGAAGCCGACCCGATCAGCCTTGCAAGGGAGCGAACCAAGACATTCCACAACAGGAAGATATTTATAACGAGCACGCCGACCCTAAAGACCGGACACATCTGGAAAGCCAAAGAGGATGCCGACATCGAAAAGCACTACTTCGTGCCATGCCCGCACTGCGGGGAGTATATCGAATTAAAGTGGAAGCAGATACACTTCCCGAAAGAGGAAGGCATGAGTTACGCCGACCGGGCAGAATTTGCAACCTATGTCTGCCAAGAGTGCGGATGTGCAATCACAGACCAAGACAAGCCAGAGATGCTCCGATACGGAGAATGGAGGACGGTCAAGCAGAATACCAAATTTGTCCGCAAGGTAGCATTCTGGATGAACACGCTCTACTCTCCATTTGTCCGTTTTTCAGAAGTGGTCAAGGAATTTCTGGAAAGCAAGGACGACCCGGAGAAACTGCAGAACTTCATCAACTCATGGCTCGCAGAGCCTTGGGAAGATACGAAGTTAAAGACCAACGCTGACCTCGTACTGGAACGCCAGACTGAATATGAGGAACTGGTCGTGCCAGAATGGGCGAAGCTGCTGACCGCAGGCGTGGATGTGCAGGAGAACTGTCTGTACTGGAGCATCCGGGCATGGGGCAACTACCTCACGAGCCAAAACATCACCCATGGGCAGGCGTATTCGTTCCAAGAGGTCGAGAGGATCATGAACCTCGAATACCAGATGCCGGACAGCACGCCGCTCGTAGTAGCATTGGCACTGGTTGACTCTGGCAACGATGCGGATACGGTGTACGATTTCTGCGCCAACAATTCGGACTGGGCACTGCCGAGCAAAGGCTCGTCCAACCCGATGCTCTCGCACTACAAACTGTCCAAGGTCAATAAGAGCGACAGCAAGGCATACGGAATGAACCTCGTACTGGTCGATACCGGGAAATATAAGGATATGATCGCTGCCAGAATGCAGAAGAAAAATGGAAGCGGGTCATGGATGGTTTACCAAGGGTGCGACCGTGAATATGCGGAGCAGGTAACCGCAGAGCATAAGGTCAACGTCAAGATGGGGAATGGGAAGGTAAGGCAGGAATGGCAGCTGAAAACCTCCCACGGAGATAACCACTATCTGGACTGCGAGGTTTACAATATGGCGGCGGCAGACATCCTTGGAGTGAGGACGCTGCATCTGACTGAGGTACAACAGGAAGAACAGCCGAAGAAACAGGAAACACAATACACCCCGGAAGAATCATGGATCAGCCAACATGAGGGCAACTGGGTATAAAGGAGGCAGAACATGGCAGCAGAGAACAATTATACAGCCGCAGAGATGCTGACAGAAGTCAACAACGCCATCTATGCAGTGCTTGTCGGCGGCCAGTCCTACAAGATAGGCACAAGGCAGCTGAGCCGGGCAGATTTGAGCCTACTCTACAACATGAAGAACGACCTCACAGCACAGATCGCAGCCGCAGGTTCAGCCAGTTTACTGGACGATACCTACGTGGCGGTGTTCGAGGGGAGGTAATGGGATGAACTGGTTAGATGGAATCATCGGGTTCTTCTCTCCGGAGCGTGGGGCACGCAGGGAAGCATGGAGGCAGAGCCTGCAGGAGATGAGGAACTATGATGCCGGAGATTACAGCCGGGGGAATGCGAACTGGAGAGTGATCAACCAGTCGGCAGAATTTACGGACCGCTACAGCCGGGATAATGTCCGGGCAAGGGCAAGGGATCTGGAACGCAACTCCGACATGATGAACTCGGTCATCGGGGCATACACCCGGAATGTCATCGGAGGCGGCTACACGCTGCAGCCAAAGACCGAGAGCGACACGCTGAACGATACTCTCCAGACAGCGTGGAAGAAATGGTGCAAAAAGCAGAACTGTGATGTGACAGGTACGCAGTCCTTCACGCAGATGATGCGAATGTGCGTCCAGAGGAAAAAGATAGACGGAGGAATCCTCATTGTAAAGAGGTACACCAAGGACGGTTTTATTCCGTTCAAACTCCAGACATTCGAGGTGGACGAACTGGACGACTCCCAGATGCTCCCGAAGAAAAAGAGCAACAAGGTCGTAGGCGGCATCGAGATGAATGAATACAACAAACCAATCGGGTACTGGATCAGGCAGTACAGCATAGACGGAATGGCACTCTCGCAGCCTGTATGGGTGGATGCGAAAGATGTCATTTTTTTATACACCAAACGCAGACCGTCACAGGTTCGGGAGATGTCCGACATGAGTCCGACCATTACCAGAATCCGTGACGCAAACGAATTCATGGTGGCAGTATCCGTCAAAGAACGGATCGCTGCCTGCCTTTCGGTATTCATCAAAAAAGTATTGCCGACCACCGGGATAGGCAGGGCCGGCGCACCGCCAGCCCCACACGAATCCTACCAAGGCAAGTCCATTACCCCCGGCATGATCAAAGAATTAAACGCCGGAGATGAGATACAGGTGGTAAATCCGACCGGGCAGGCGACCGATGCAGCCAGTTACATCAAACTGCAGCAAAGACTGGTCGGCGCAGGGCAGGGAATCAGCTACGAAGCCACAAGCAGGGATATGTCGGAAAGCAACTACTCATCCACCAGACAGGGCATCATTGAGGACGAGATGACCTACGCAGCGGAAAAGGAACTGCTGATGGAAGTCATGGACGAGGTATATGAAACCTTTGTCATTTCCATGTGGCTCGCAGGACTGATTGACGCAAAGGACTTCTGGGAAAACAAGGACAAATACTTCGAACACGCATGGGTGGCAGCACCAAAGAAGTGGATTGACCCGCAGAAGGAAGCCAATGCTAACAAGATTGCCCTTAATACCGGGCAGAAAACATTCAAGCAGATCGCAGCCGAACAGGGGCGTGACTGGAAAGAACAGATTGACGAGATGGCAGAGGTACTGGAGTACGCAAAGGAAAAAGGTATCGACTTAGGAGGTGTGATTTTTGACCAGACAGCATCAGAACTCTACGAGGACGAGGAGGATAAGAAAGCCGACCTCGCTGACGAGGGGGCAGGAGAGCAGACCGGGGAAGAAGGAGAATCCGGCACAGGGGAAGCAGAGGGCGAAAGCCAGACAGATGACGAGGGAACTGACGGTTAATTCCATCAGAGCCATGGAGGGCGAGGGGAATGAGCGGAAATTCATCATTTCTTTTTCCTCGGAAGAACCATACGAACGGTGGTGGGGAACGGAAATCCTCGACCATTCGGAAGGGGCTGTAGATCTCTCAAGGCTTAACGACATCGGGGTCGTGCTCTACAACCACAACAGGGATAAGGTCATCGGGAAAGTCAGCCGGGCATGGATTGAGGAAATGCGTGGCATGGCAGAGATTGAATTCGACACCGATGACGAATCCGAACTCATCTATCAGAAAGTAGCGTCCGGGACCCTCAAAGGCGTGTCCGTAGGCTACCAGATAGATTCATGGGAGGAAGTAATGCCAAACAAACAGTCGGCAGATGGCAGGTTCACAGGACCGGCAGACATCGCAAGAAAGTGGACACCTTACGAAGTATCAATCGTGAGCGTGCCTGCGGACCCCACGGTCGGTGTCGGAAGGGAACTGGAAGAAACCGGGCAGGGAACGCAGACCCGCACTCTCGACTGGTACGAAAGGCAGCTTCAAATAAATAAAAACATCATCAACCAAGGAGGTAACGAATCATGAACAAGAAGCAGAAAAGACAGCAGAAAATGCTTCGCCAGCAGGAAATCGTGAATGCAGCCAAGACTGCAGGTCGTGATCTGACCGCTGAAGAACAGAGTGAATTCGACTCCCTGCAGAGGGAGATCGAAACGCTGACCTCGGAAATTGAAGCCGAGGAAAGACAGGCAGGCGTTGCAGGTCAGACACCGCCCGCTCCCACACCTGCTGCGCCACAGACAGACCCGGCAGCGGAAACGCAGAGAGCGGTCACTGAGGAACGCAACAGGATCAGAAGCATCACGACCATCTGCCGGGATTTCGGACTGGAGGCTGATACCTACATCCAGAATGGTAGCACTGTGGACGCAGTGAGGGAAGCGGCACTGGAACACGTCAGACAGCATGGAGCACCCATCCCGGCGCAGGGCAGGGCGACCGTGACAGAAAGTGCCGAGGACAAATTCCGGGCGGCAGCAGCGGACGCACTCGTGATGAGAAGCGGCATGGCTTTAGCGAACCCGGCAGACGGTGCAAGGCAGATGATGGGCATGACGCTCCGTGACCTTGCCATCGAATGCCTGTCGGCTGAAGGGCACAGCGGACTGAACAGGAGATCGTCTGATGAACTGTATGGAATGTTACAGCGTCAGTTCTATAATCCGACCGCAGCGTTCCCGGCAATCCTCGACAATGCCATCAACAAGGCATACGTTGAAGGGCACAAGACCGTGGCAGTTACATTCGACCAGTGGACGAAGAAAGGCAGCCTTAAGGACTTCAAGACCCACGACAACAACTACTTAGCCGGCCCGGTCGGGGAATTCCTCGAAGTGCCGGAGGGCGGCGAACTGAAGCATGATGTGTTCGGGGATGAGAAACTCCCGACCAGAAAGCTGAAAACGTATGGCCGCCAGTTTACGCTGACCAGACAGGCATTCATCAATGACGACATCGACCTCGTGACAAGAATCCCTGCCAAGTACGCAGCGAGCGCAAGAAAGACGATCAACAAGCAGTGCTATCAGGTTCTGGTGGGCAACCCGGCAATCTATGACGGTACTCCATTGTTCAGCAGCGCACACATGAACCTGCTCGCAAAAGGAACCGGCATCACCAAGGAAGCGGTGCAGGGAATGATCCTCGCACTGCAGAACCAGAAAGACCAGTTCGGAGAGGCAATCATCATCCGTCCGGCAATTATCATCGTACCGAGCGGCTATATGTTTGATATGTACACCCTGTTCTACAGTCCAACCATCAATACTGAGGGCAACACGCAGGCAGTCAATCCGCTGTACAGATACAAGGACAGCATCACGGTGGTAGAGGACCCGACCATCAACGCACTCTGCGGCGGTTTTGGAAACGTGATGCCTTGGTGGTTACTGGGGGCAAAGGATGACACGGACTTCATGGAAGTGGATTATCTGAACGGACAGGAGATTCCGACTATCAGAAGAATGGAAACTCCGGGCACTCTTGGATTTGTATGGGATATTTACCTCGACTGGGGCGTGAGCGTCATGGATTACCGTGGTGCAATCAAGAATCCGGGCATCGAAGTGAAGAACCCCATCAACTTAGCATAAGGGAAAGGAGAGCGCAAAGATGAGCAAAGCAGCATACTGGCAGAGGGGAGAATCCCTCGACTTTACCAACGCAGGAACAACGGTTATTGAAGCCAACACTGTAGTGGAGCTGACAGGCAGAATCGGAATTGCAGGCACGGACATCGCACCCGGTGCAAAAGGCGACCTGCATGTGACCGGGGTGTTTGAGTTTGATAAGACCGGGACTGCCGCCATTACCATGGGGCAGACCGTCTACTATGACGGAGCAGGCATCACGGATACGGAGGGAGGCACTCCGGCAGGCTTTGCAGCAGCGGACGCAGCGGCGGCAGACACAAAGGTACTCGTAAAGATTGGATAGGAGGTGGCGGCCATGAAACTGGTAGCAATCTATCCCATCCTGTACCGCTCCCGGCAGTACGAAGTCGGGGAAAACCTCCCGGCAGACGATGCGGCGATGGTGCAGGCATGGCTTGATGCCAAGACCGCAGTATGGCAGGAGGAAGAAAAACCCAAGGGCAAGGCGAAGTCAGTCACAGCGCAGGCAGGACTGGCAGGACAGTCCCCGAATGGGGAAACCGCTGACAGCGTAGTTGGCAGAGTGCCAAAGACCCCTGCGAGAAGCAAGGGGGCGAAAAAGAATGGTTAAACGGTCATTCAAGGAACTCGTGCAGGCAGATGTCAGCGGCGTATTTCTCCGACCGGATGAATTCGCAGACCTGCACACCATCAACGGAAAAGAGATGGCTGTGCAGGTGGACTCAAATGAGCAGATAGAGCGTGAAAAACGCTACAACCAAAACATGGATGGCATCTACAAGAACCAGAAGCTGATTTATATATCTGCTGCCGACTTCGGACCATTACCGAAACAGGGTAGCCTGCTAATTATGGACAAGAGGTCATACCGTGTGGCAGATGCCATAGATGAAGATGGAATCTATTCCATCACACTGGAGGCGAACAGAGCATGAGTGATTTTTACATTAAAGTGGATGAGCGGGACATGAAGCGAGTTCAAAGAGTTCTGGAAGATGCTCCGAAAAAAGTGCCAAGAGTTCTTCGGAATGCCATTAACCAGACAGCCACAATTGCGCTTCGAAAAATCAAGCAGGGAAGAACTGCGGGATATACAATCAAAGCCGGAACATTCAACAGCGAAATACAAACGCAGAGAGCGAGTGCGGGACATCTTGATGCGACCATCAAGTCGCAAGGGCGACCAAGAACCATCCAACAGTTCAAAATAAGCAAACCTAAATCCGGGGTAAAAGCAGACATTACAAAAAGCGGATTAAAAGGACTTGTAAATTCAGCGAGCGCAAGTGCCTTCATTGTTCCGGGTGGAAGTGCAAGTGGGTTGATAGCACAAAGAGAAACAAAGAGCCGATTCCCGATAAAGGTGCTCCACTCTAATTCAGTGCCAATGATGGTGCGAAAAATCTATGAAGGAGAGCGTGGCGGTCAAGGAGAAATGCAAGATTATATTGCAAAAACACTGCACGACAAAGTATGGGAACAAGTAAGAAAGGTTATATAACAGGAGGCAGACATGACACCACTAATGTTGCAAAGCGACCTCGTGACGGAAATCGAGGACATTCTGAAAGATGTAATCACGAAGAACACCGCAGGAGAAACCGTGACAGGCATCAAGGGATACGAATATCGGCTTCCCATCATCGAATCAGATGAAGAGGATGAATCGCAGTTTTTTCCATATTTTATCGTCAGGACGTCCGAGGGGCGAACTGAGGATGACGACAGTCCGTGGCTCGTAACCGTAGATATCATACTTGGCATTTGCGAGAACGATAAGGATGCACCCGGACACAAGAACATCCTCGTGATGATTCAGCGGATCACTGACAGATTCGCATCAGAACCTTTGCTGAACGGAAAGTACCGTGCAGAGCAAAACATGGAATGGGCAGTACAGGACGAAGATACATATCCCTTTTACTTCGGAGGGGTAGAAATCAAGTTCAGGGTTCCAAAGATAGGAAGGAGGATACCAAACTATGACTGCTAGAGCGAAAAGCGAAACAGTTGTGCCGAAGAAAGCCACCGCACGAAAAGCGAAAGCATCAGAACCTCTGATGTATGTAGGACCGACAGTAAACGGAATCGGAATACAGAACAGGGTTTATACGGAGATACCAAGCAGAACGCAGGAGTTATTGGATAAAGTACCGGAACTGAAAAATCTTTTCATTCCGATACTTGAGTACCCTGCAGCCTGCAAAATGCTCAGGGAGAGAAAAGGTTATATTTACAGTGCGTTCACAAAAGCACTGACACTTAAAGGAGGATTATAAAGATGAAACATGGAGTTTATATCTACGAACAGGGCACTGCACTCACAGTGCCAGTTGTAGGAAATTCATCTGTGCAGGTCGTAATTGGTACAGCACCAGTCCACATGGTTGAAAACCCGGAACAGGTAGTCAATGTGCCAGTGCTTGCAAATTCCGCAGCAGAAGCAATGGCTGCATTAGGATATGTGGATGATTTCAATAATTTTACATTGTGCCAGACGATGTATATCACAAACAATATTTTTCAAGTGTCGCCAGTCGTTTATATTAACGTACTTGATCCGCAGAAACATAACAAGGCAATAGCAACTGAAACGGTAGCTGTGGAGTCCATGCAGGCAAAGATTGCAGAGCAGGGAGTTGTTCCATCAACGCTCGTGTTGAAAAACGGAGACACAACACTGGCTGCAGGAACGGACTACACAACTGAGTTTGATACAGATGGAACGCTTATTATTAATCTGATCAAGGGTGGCAAGGGAGCGTCAGCAGCATCTCTCGCAGTTACAGGAAAGGTCGTAGACCCAACCGCAGTAACCAAGACGGACATTATCGGCTCATACAATGCGGCGACAGGGAAAGAGACAGGGATGGAACTCATCCGGCAGGTGTATCCAAAACTGAAGACTGTACCGGGTCTGCTTCTTGCACCGGGATGGTCACAGGAAGCAGAGGTCGGAATTGCACTGGCGGCAAAGGCAGCGAACATCAATGGTGTATTTAAGGCAATGGCTCTTGTGGACATTGACACAAATACGGCTACCAAGTACACGGACTGCGGAGAGACAAAAGAAAACAGTGGTTTTACATCAGAATTCTGCTACCCGTCATGGCTCTGCTATAAGGTGGGAGATTACATCTTTGCAGGATCTGCAGTAAATGCAGCATTGATTGCATACACCGATGCGGAGAATGAAGATGTCCCAAGTGTTTCCCCGTCCAACAAACTGCTAGGAATTACGGGAACTTGCCTTGCAGACGGAACGGAGGTCAACCTCGACTTAGACCAAGCGAATGTTGTCAACAGCTTTGGTGTCGCTACCGCATTTAACATGAACGGATGGAAACTCTGGGGAAATTATACCGGGGCATATCCAAGCAGCAAGGATGCAAAGGATATCTGGCTCGCAGTCCGCAGGATGTTCAACTGGCAGGGAAATACATTCATCCAGTCGTACTTTGACAAGGTGGATGACCCGATGAACAGCGTTCTGATTGAAAGCGTTGTTGATTCCGAGAATATTCGGTGTGCAGCCTATGCACCAGACAAATGGGCAGGGGCAAACATCCAGTACTTAAAGAGCGACAACCCGGACACAGATATCCTGGCAGGTAAGATGACATTCCGTCAGAGCATCGCACCATATACTCCGGCACAGGAAATCAACAACATCCTGTCCTATGACACGTCAATGCTCTCTAACGCATTAACAGGAGGTGAATAAAGATGGGCATGGTAATTCCTGAGGTGTTAAACCACTACAATGTCTACAACGACAGAGCGAAGAAATTAATCGGAATCTCCGGCGAAATCGAACTGCCGGAACTGGAGGCACTCACGGATACAATCGAGGGTGCAGGGGTACTCGGAGAGATTGAGGACCCTGTAACGGGACAGTTCTCATCCATGAAAATCAAGATTCCGTTCTCCGTGCTTTATGAGGACTTATTCAGTCTCATGAACACAACCAAACCGCCACAGCTTACACTCCGTGCATCCATGCAGTGCATGGACCCTACTACTGGAGTGACAGGGTACTACCCGGTAAAAATCGTAGTCAGGGGAAAAGCATCCACAACTTCTCTCGGAAAAGTGGTAAAGGGGAAAAAAGGAGAACCGGAAATCGAACTGGAAGTGTTGTACATCAAAATCATGATCAACAACAAGACCACGCTCGAATTGGACAAGCTGAACTTCAAATTTGTATTAAACGGAACGGATATGCTTGCAAAAATCCGTTCACAGGTCTAAGGAGGATTAAACCATGACAGAGGTAAAGGAAATCAAGAAAAACGAAACAGAGAGCGGTAGCGAAGATAAAATCGTGAAACTCACAAAGGAGTACAACTTCGAAGGGGAGAAGATTTCCAAATTGGACTTCTCCGGCTTAGAGAACATCACTGCAGATGATATGATTCGGGCAAACAAGGTGCTTACATCATCCGGCACAGTATCAATCATGCCGGAAAATGACCTGCACTACACGCTCATCATCGCGGCAAGCGCAACAGGCTATCCGATTGAGTTCTTCAAGGGACTCAGTCCGAGAGATGCCATTAAAGTAAAGAATACCGTGACGAGTTTTTTCTACGGAGAGGAATAAAGCTGACTGACACTTCCGAACTTCGGAAAGTGTGCATTTTGCTCGCACAAAATCTGATGACAGGCTTGGATTACATTCTGAGCCTGTCATTATTTGACATTATAGACCTGTGTGAAGATTTAAGGGATATCCAGAAGGAGGCAAACAAGAAGAACCATGAGCGATTATAAAGTAGCAATAAAAATAGCAGGAAAACTGGAAAGCTCCTTCTCGTCATCCATCAAGCAGGCACAGCGGACTTTAACCTCCATGGGCGACTCTTTCACGAAGGCAGGAAAGATGTTGACCGCAAGCGTGACAGCACCAATTGTGGCATTGGGCGTGAGTTCCGTACAGGAATTTGGAAATGTGGATAAATCATTGAAACTCGTGCAGGCTACTATGGGTTCGTCAGCAGAGGAGGCGTCGAACCTTGAAGCGGCGGTAAAATCAGCGGCGGCCAATTCCGTGTTTGGAATGCAGGAAGCAGCGGATGCAACACTGAACTTTGCAAGGCAGGGGTTTAGCGCATCACAGGCGGCAGATATGATCACGCCCGCCTTGAACCTCGCAGCCGGGACAGCCACGGATCTGTCCGAAGTAACCGGGGGACTCGGAAACGCCCTGAAAATGTTTGGAAAAGAAGCCGACTATGCAACAACAGCGGCAGACATCCTGTCAAAAGCACAGGCGCAGGCAAACACGACAGTTACAGATTTATTTGAAGCCATGGCGACTGCCGGCCCGATCTGTAATTCTGTCGGATGGTCAATGACAGACCTTGCGGCCATTACGGACATCTTCGGAGATGCAGGCATCTCCGGCTCAGAGGGAGCGACAGCATTAAAAACAGGACTGGCACGACTGGCAAGTCCTGCAGCGGACGGAGCGGCTTGGATGGAGAAACTCGGTCTTGAAATTTTTAACACAGACGGAACGATGAAGAGCATGGTTGACGTCCAGAAGCAGCTGCATGATTCGTTTGCAGGGTTAAGCAGCGAAGAGAGACTGGCGGCGGCTTCGGCAATTTTTGGAAAGAACCAGATGGCTAAGTGGCTGACATTAATAGATGCTGCTCCGGAGCAGGTGCAGGAGTACGCATCCGCACTGGAAGAATGTAGCGGAACTTCGCAAAAGATGGCAGACGCCCTCCTGTCGGGTATGGGAGGGTCACTTGAAAAACTCGGTTCCTCATTTGATGTATTAAAGTATAACATCGGGCAGATAGCCAGTGAATATCTAAAACCGATCGTAGATAACATCACGAAAGCAATTGATGCCTTTAATGCCATGGATCCATCCATGCAGAAAAACATTGTAAAATGGCTAGGCATCGCAGCGGCAGCGGGACCGGTGCTTCTGATTATAGGGAAATTGTTCAAGATAGCAGGAACTGCAGTCGGCGTCTTTGGAAAACTCGGAAAAGCCGTAGCGTCCATTGGAAGCGGAGCGAAAAAGGCGACTGACCCAATGAGCAAGAGTTCTTCCGTGATGTCAGCGGCGGCAAAGAACGCACTTGGATTTGGTGTCGGGTTTGCAGCGGCGGCCGCAGGGGTATGGCTTCTCATACAGGCGGCAAAGGAACTCACGCAGTCGGGACCAGAGGTAACCGTAGCACTCGTGCTGATGTCTGCCGGGATTATTGCAATGATGGCAGTGGCGGCGCAGATGGGGGCAAAACTGCAAGCAAGCCAGCAAGGACTGATTGCATTCGGAGCAGCAATTCTTATGGCAGCCGCAGGAATGGCACTCATGTCATTCGCAGCGGTTCAACTGGCGCAGGCGGGACCAGAAGCAACGGTCGCACTGGCACTCATGGAAGGCGGCATCATCGCACTTCTTGCAGTCGCAGGGGCAATGGGAACAACACTTGCGACAGCAACACCAGGACTGCTTGCATTTGGCGGTGCAATCCTTATGGCAGCCGCAGGGATGGCAATACTGACAGCATCGGCAATCATGCTGTCAAACGCAGGAACTGGGGCTATCGTTGCATTGGCAGGAATGGGCGCAGGCTTACTGGTATTTATGGCAGTTGCAGCATTGCTCGGACCGATGCTGACAGCGGCGGCAGTCGGACTGGTGGCATTCGGCGCAGGAATCATTCTCGCAGCAACTGGGATGCTCATCATGGTACAGGCAGCAATGCAACTGGCGGCGGCAGGACCTGGAGCGCAGATAGCAATGGCACTGCTCGCAGTGGGAATACTGGCATTTGCAGCAGTGGCAGGATTGCTCGCACCACTACTGCTCGCAGGGGCAGCGGCACTGGCGGCATTTGGAGCGGCACTGGTAGTCGTAGGAGCAGGTCTGCTTGTTGTGAACGCAGCGGCTCTTGTAGGAGCGGCGGCACTGACGGTCATCGCAGGAGTCCTTCCGCAACTGGCAGCATACGGATTGAGCGGATCAGCGGCAATCATGGCACTGGGCGTATCCATGACCATGTTTGCAGTCGGGGCGGCAATAGCAGGTGTCGGAGCAGCTGCGGCTGCATTGGGATTCGCAGCACTGGCATTAGCCGCAGTCGCAGCAGACGTGGCATTTGCGCCGTTGGCGGTTGAAATGGTTGCAATTGGAGCGGCTATCGCAATTATGGCGACCATGGGAAAAACTGCGGCAGAGAGCATGAAATCCCTAAAAAGTTCATCCAAGGGAATGGTTACTAGCATGGCGAAACTGGCTGCATCCCTGGCGGCACCGACCGCAGCGCTCGTTCCGTTTGCGGCGGCAGCAGTGGCAGCAAGCGTGCCATCCGCAGCGTTGGCAGCGGCTCTGGTATTAATCGTGGCATCACTGACAGCGATGGCGGCAATGATTACCATGGCAACAGCAACAATGACTATGCTAAATACAGCGATGCTCGTGTTTAAGGCGAATGCAACAACAATGAATGTAACTGCCACTTTGATGGCAACATTATTTACGAGACTAGCTACGGGAATAACGCCTGCGGCAACAGCAATGACAGCGTTGGCAGCACCTACCATGCAGGCAGCAACCGGAATGATGGTTTTGCAAGCAGCACTCATAGGTACTAACCAAGCACTTACAGGAATGTCTGCACGCATCACAGCAACGCAGATGGCATTCACGTCACTGGTAACTGCATTCGCAGGGGCAAGTGCAATATCAGCCGGAGTAGCCCAAATGGAAGCGGCAGTAAGCACAGGAATGGCGTCCGTCACAGCGAGCATGACAGCAGGAATGCTGATGGTAACCACGAGCGTCCGAACAGGCATGACGCAGACGCAGGCGGCAACAACAGCAGGAATGGTTCAGATTGTGACGATTACAACAACAAGCACCAGTCGAATGGTGGCTGTGTTTATATCAAGCGGCGCAAGAATCGTGGCAAGTTCACGCTCCACAGCAAGCGGAATCCAGTCGGCGTTCGCAGGCGTAAATCTTTACTCCGCAGGATACAACATGATGGCAGGACTGGAATCTGGCATCAGAGCTAAAGGAGCCGCAGCGGTGGCAGCGGCAAGAAGCATCGCACAGCAAGCAGCGGCGGCTGTAAACTCCGCATTACAGATACACTCGCCATCTAGAGTCATGATGAAATCCGGGCAGTATGTGGACGAAGGACTCGCAGCCGGAATGGAAAAGAACAGCGGACTGGTTAAAAGTGCAGCGGTCTCTTCACTGGCACAACCAGTAACAGAAACAAACCTACAGACCAAGAGCATCGAAACGCCGGAAACAACAGTAACAAGAAGTGCCGTACTCGGAGAAACAATTGGAACGTTGTCCGGGGAAGGCATAAGAACAAGGAACCAGACTGGAGATACAGATAAGAATCCAACCTTTGTATTCAGTCCAACATATCACTTCGAAGGCGAAGCACCGAGCAAGGAAGATATTGTAGAAGCCAACAGCATGAGCCAGAAAGAATTTGAAAAAATGATGAAAGAATACCTGCGCAAGAATAAGCGGGTATCATTCGCATAGGAGGCAGGAGCATGGGAACATACACGACCATCCAAGGGGACACTTGGGATTTAATAGCATACAGACTGTATGGACACGAAAGATATATGAAACTGCTTGCGGATGCAAACAAGCCATTGGTCGACTATCTGATTCTCCCATCCGGCACAGTAATCAACGTGCCGGAAATACCAGATGGATACGATGACAGCGACACGGTGTTCTGGCGACAGGATACCGATGAAAACGAGGAAACCTATTCATCCGTAGAGGAGGGCGAGGACGATGAGTAACGCAAGAAAAGCCGTTCCAAGCCTTTCCTTTAATGGGAAGAATGTCAGCACGAAACTGGCTGAATACTTAAAGAGCGTCAGCTACGAGGATGTCGCATCCGGGAGTAGCGATACTATCAGCCTGAAACTCCAGAACATAGACATGAAGTGGCTGAACAAATGGTACCCAACCAAGGGCGATAAAATCAAAGGCAGTATCACATTTAAAGACTGGAACAAAGACGGAACAAACCTGTCGCTGAATTGCGGCACTTTCGTGTGCGATGAGGTAAAGTTCTCTGGCGGACCATTGGAAACCACCATCGGAGGGGTATCGACTCCTGCGAAAGATTCCTTTAAGACAAGGGAACGAACAAAGACATGGAAGAACGTAACTATCAAGAAAATAGCGCAGGAGATTGCAAAAAGGTACAGCCTGTCACTATCATACAGCGGACCAAGTATCAAGATTGCAAGTATTGAGCAATCCGATAAAACAGACAGCGCATTCCTTTACAGTATCTGCCAGAAATACGGACTTTCTATGAAAGTCTTTAATAATAAAATTGTGATATATGACCAGACAGCGCAGGAAAAGAAAAAAGCAACAGCAACCCTTACCAGAGCATCATTCATTGATGACGAATGGGACTATATAGACGCACTCGAAGGAACGTATACCGGGGCGAGAATATCCTATAAATCGGGAAAAAACAATGACGAAGTCAGTGTTTATCTCGGACTAAAGAAAGAGAACGCATCCGGAAGCCGTGTCCTCAAAATCACAGAGACTGCGGATGATTACGACACCGCATATTATATGGCGGCAGCAAAGGTCAATCAGTCAAACGAGGGTGCGACTACGATGACTGGAAAGATATGGGCCAACCCAAAGATATGTGCAGGAATCTGCGTCACGATATCAGGCATGGGCAAAGCCAACGGAAAATATTTCGTAGACAAAGTAACAACAGAGGTCACAGATTCCGGTACGACACAGAACATCGAACTGCATAAATGCCAGAAAAGGCTTACATACACACCAAAGTCAAAACCGAAGGCACAAGCAACAGCGAAGAAAACGTACAAGGTTGGAGATATCGTAAACTTTCACGGTGGTACGCACTATGTATCATCATGGCCCGGTTCGAGAGGTTACCCGGCGAGAGCAGGGCAGGCTAAAATCACTCTTGGGCCAAACTGTGCAGGAAATGGAAAAGCACACCCATGGCACCTCGTTCATACAAATAGTAGTTCAAATGTTTACGGATGGGTTGATGAAGGAACATTCGACTAAGGAGGCATCGAAATGGCAGAGAAACTGATAAGACTCGGAAAAGTCTCATCCATAGATTACGAAAACGGAATGATTAGTGTTACATACCCGGACATGGATGATTCCACAACGGACAAATTCCCCGTGTTTTCCATGGCAGACGAATACAAGATGCCGGAGATTGGGAAAGAGGTTCTGGTGCTCCATTTATCCAACGGACAAAGCGCAGGTGTGGTAATGGGGAAATACTGGAACGAAGGAAACAAGCCGCCAATCAGCGGAAAGAACGTATTCCGAAAAGAATTGGGGAGTGCTTTCGGAGAAGCATACATTCAGTACAGCGGCGGAAACATCATGTTCCATGACCAAAAAGCAACCTCGACACTGGGAAGCATTATCAGCAGGATTGCGGACTTGGAAAAAAGAATGGGTTCTGTTGAAGCAAAAGTGTAAGGAGACAGGCAGATGGCAATAGGGAACTGGGGAAAGACAATAAAATTTGAAGTGACATCCAACAAAGTTCTGACTTTTTCAGACTTCAAAAGAACAGTATCCGGCAGATGGAAAAGCCATCCGATTGTCGGTAAAAAGCCAAAGGGAGAATTCGCCGGCCCCGATGCGTCTAGTGTAAC
The DNA here is from genome assembly GCA_902362865.1 of Clostridiaceae bacterium. Classification (GTDB taxonomy): domain Bacteria; phylum Bacillota; class Clostridia; order Lachnospirales; family Lachnospiraceae; genus Claveliimonas; species Claveliimonas acetigenes. The sequence continues at coordinate 250,379 of CABIYE010000002.1, read as the reverse complement.
GTTCGATATCGTCCTAGCAGCGGAGCAGGGAGTAAAACCAAGGGCAACCATAACAACACTTGAAAAGGCTGCAGAAACCGGGGTGGTGGATTATTTATATATCGGCGGCAGGAAAGTTGGGAGTGGAAAGATGGCATTGGAGAATATCAGCGAGACGTGGGATGAAATCTGGAAGGGCGGCGAACTGGTTAAGGCGAAATGCTCCCTTACATTTTCGGAATATAACTAAGGAGGCGGCGAATGAAAGAAGTCAATACAATCAGTATCGCAAACGCAGGGAATGACGTAGATATTGGAAGGATTGATACAGAGTTAAAATCCCTCATCCTTACAACGGAAGGAACAATACCGGGAAGTCGTGGATTCGGACTGGCAGGAGAGTTCCTGTCAATGATTCCGAACGAAGCGGCAAACGTGCTCGCCATTGAACTGGAAGAAAAAGTAGAAACATACATCCCAGAAATTACCATTGCAAACGTGGAAAACTGCTCCACTGACCCAATGGAGAAAATGGATGTAAAAATTCATGTAGAGAGGAGGGATATGTCATGATAGCAGAATTGGATAACTTGCCAGAAATCAGTTTCATAGATGACATCACATTGGATGACATACAATCACAGATGCAGCTCGACTACGAGGAACGGTATGAAGCGTTAACAGGAAAGCCGTGCAAATTAAGAAGAGCAGATCCTGCGGCACTTTTACTCTATGCGTGCTCCATTCAAATATTTCAGGCTTTACTATATGTCGACAGGGCGGGAAAGCAGGATTTACTAAAATACAGCTACGGTGGTTATATGGATAACCTCGCAGCCATTCGTGGAATTACAAGACTGGACGCACAGCCATCGGTTACAACGGTAAGATTTACTCTATCCGCAGCAATGGAAGAAACGAAAACCATTCCTGCAGGAACAAGAGTGACCAATGGAGAAATGTACTTCGAGACAGACGAGTACGGAGAGGTAAAAGCCGGGGATACTTATGTGGATATCCCATGCACCTGTCAGACGGATGGAAATAGCGGAAACGGAATCGCAATCGGAGAGATAAACATTCTAGTAGATTCACTTCCTTACATTGACAGCGTGGAGAATTTAGAAGTCACGACAGGAGGTGCGGACATTGAGGATGATGAAGCACTTGCGGAAAGAATCTACATCGCACCGAGCAGTTACTCTGTAGCCGGTCCGGATGATGCATACGAATATTACACAAAGGCTTTCAACCAAAGCATCACAAGCGTAAGGGTTTTAAGTCCCGCACCGACAGAAGTGGAAATTCGATTCCTTGTTGCAGACGGAGATATTCCAACGCAGACCATGATCGATAATTTGAAAGATTTTCTGAAGGATGAAAACATTCGACCTCTTACAGACAAAGTCGATGTCCTCGCACCAGAGCAACAGTCATTTGACATTGAACTGGCATATTACATCAATAAGAGCGACATGGCAAAGTCGGAAAGCATTCAGAATGCGGTTGATACAGCGATAACGGAATATATCCAGTGGCAGACTTATACTATCGGCAGAGATATCAACCCATCGGAATTAATAAAAAGGATCATAGCCGCAGGGGCAAAGAGGTGCGATGTCACATCTCCTGTCTTTACTCCGGTAGCAGGGAACACGGTGGCAAGGATGAAAACCAAGACGGTCGCATATGGAGGGTTAGAGGATGATTAAATTCAAAGACGGACAGTTAACCGATATCCTCCCCATTGCGATGAAACAGGACATCGAAACACATTGCATCAGTTACGCTCTGCAGCAACAAGTGAAAAAGATTGTGCAACTCGCAGATAGAACAAGAACCGTGGCTGTCATTGAAGAACTGCCGGAGAAGATACTGGATGTACTGGCGGTGGAACTGCGAACACCGTACTACCAAGAAAGCATGGACATAGAAACCAAGCGCAGCATCATCAAGCGGACGCTGTTATGGCACACCAAAGCAGGAACGCCGAGTGCAGTATCTGAACTGATAGAGATCGTATTCGGAGAGGGCAATATTGTGGAGTGGTTCGATTATGATGAGCCGCCATACACGCCCGGAACATTCGACATCATAACGAACGCTCAGATGACCGAGGAAATCACGGAATACTTCCTGTCGATCATCCAGAGGGTAAAAAATACACGCTCCCACATCCGAAGGATACTGATACACCGGGAGATGAACGCACTCTGGTATGTAGGGGCGGCAAGCAAGAGCGAACCGAAGAACCCTGTATTAAACCATACCAACATGGAGCAGGCGGTATCGGAATCACGTTACGGAGCCGCAGGCTTCGTGATTTCCCAGAGAACAGTGATACCAAACCACCTGCAGTTTGAAGATGTCAGAACAGAGGGCATCCGCAGCGTGGCCGCAGGGGTAGCAGGTCACACAATCATAACCATTGAGAATAATGTCAAGCCGAGGGCAGTGAAAGCGCAGGGCGGCACCTATGGCGCAGCTGGGCACAACGCAAGGCAGAGGACGGTCATTATAAATGACGGAAAGAGCGTGAGGGCATCCATATCCGGCACGCACGCAGTTGCAGCGGCCGGGCATTCGAGTCCGAAAGCATCTATCACAAACGGACTGTCGGAAAGCACGTCTGCCGGGCAGACGCAGAACGCAGCCATCGGGGTGGCATCAAATTCTAAAACAATCATTTAAAAGGAGGCAAGGCTAACATGGCAAATTTCAACTCGGCTGTCCTTACAGCCAAAGGAATCAATCTGCTTGCAAAAGCGCAGGCAGGAAAGACCACCATCGAATTCACGAAAGCCGCCACAGGTAACGGTTCGTATGCGACCGGGGAATCACTGGTCGGCAGGACTGCACTGAAGGCACAGAAGCAGACGTTTCCGATCAGCACCATCAACGTAGTGAATGAATCCACAGTCTATCTGAAATTCATCGTGAGCAATCAGCAGACGAGTGGAAACCTTAAGGCAGGATACTATGTGAAAGAGGTCGGCATTTTTGCAAGGGACCCGGATGAGGGAGAAATCCTCTATGCTATCGCAACAGCGGTAGCGGATCAGTGGGATTACTTACCTGCGTACAACGATCTGATTCCATCTACCATCACGATGGAATTTTATACCGAGGTGGACAATGCAAGCACCGTCTACCTCACAGCAGGTGGAGGGGCATATGTGACACAGGAGGACTTTGAAGCGTTCGCAGAGAAACACCCGGATGACAAAGTATATCTGTACGACCAGTCCACGGGGCAGAAATACGCATTCGGAGTAGACAACGGAGCAGCTTATATCGAGGAGGTAAATGAATAATGGCAAAAACATTTTTAGCAGACAGACAAAGACAGTGGATTGCTGACCTTGCGGCACACGGAGAGCAGAGCGTGGCGTACAAGGACAGTACGATCATGAATGAACTGCTGACTGTTTCAGAAGCACTGAAACACCCGGTAGCAGCATACTTCCTTGCAAAATTTGCAAGGAAGAACAACAAGACGCTTTCCCAGTATTTCAATGTCGGGGATGAAATCGTAGTACCTCATGCAGAATATGGCGACATCCCACATATCGTCATTGGCAAGGACATGGATGGAGCAGGTACAATCACGCTCCTCGCAAAAGAGTGCGTGTGCCAGAAGTGCTTTGATGCAAGGGAAACAACCAACGAAGATGCCAACCGCAAGACTTACGGAAACAACCGATGGAGCCAGTCCAACCTCATGCAGTATTTAAACAGTGGAAACACTGCAGGACACTGGTACAGCGCACAGCATGACGCAGATGCCGCCCCGGACACAGCCAATATCTGGAGCGGATGCGACACCCATTATACGGACGAGCCGGGCTACCTTGACGGATTTGATATTGACTTTTTATATATGCTGAAAACCGTGACCAAAAGGACTGCACTCAACACCGTAACTGACGGAGGCGGTTATGAGGATGTGGAGTGTAAGGTATTCCTGCTCTCGGAAACAGAGGTAGGTCTGGGGAATGAGAATAACGTGGCAGAGGGTACGCTGTATCCGTATTTTACAAACAACGCCACCAGAAAAGCCTATCCGTCAGATTATCTGAAAGCGAAAGCCAACGCCATCGGATACACGACCGATCATATTAAAAATAATAACGGTTGGAACGGGTGGTGGTGGTGGCTGAGAACACCGAACTCCGCCAACTCCTACTATGTCCGCCTTGTCTCCACAGGCGGTACGCTCAGCCACATCCCTGCGTACTCTGGCCGCCTTGGAGTCCGCCCCGCTATCGTGATTTAGGACTGCCCTCGGCAGTCCTCATCGCCCCGTAAGGGGCATAATCCGTAACTGAAACAGGAGGAAACCATGGCAGTGCCAAGAGGAAAACGCAGCACTGGGGTATTTGAAACAGGAACGAAAGCCAAGGAACTGCTGATCCACACGCTGAGGGTAACGAAGAACCGGGATAACTTCCCGGCCCGTTACCAACACACCGTGACTGACAGGATCATAAACAATGCACTGGAGGTCTACGGGAAAGTACGGAGGGCAAATTCCATATATCCCAGTACTGCTGCAGAATACCAAATGAGGAGGAAATGGCAGGCAGAAGCCGGAGCCGCACTTGCTGACCTTATGGGATTGATTGAGGTAGCACACGAGATGTTCTCAATCGACACGGACAAGATAGCCTACTGGACAAAGCTTGCGAGCAATACCAAATTCGCTATGAAGCGATGGGTAGAGGGCGACATCAAGAGGTATTCCTCCCTGCCATAGCAGGGATAAAAATACAGGTCATGCTCTGTAACACCGAACTCCGCCAACTCCTACAATGTCCGCAATGTCAACACAGGCGGTACGCTCAACAACAACAATGCGTACAATGGCAACAATGGAGTCCGCCCCGATTTGGTGAATGAGGGAGAGTAGTAAGCGAAAGCCGAACCCAGTCCAAAATCACTAAAGGAGAGCATAGTCCTTCCGAAAGGAAAACAAGGAAGCGGACGCAGTCAAGCCTTTATGGTTTGGTACTGCTATCAGCCGCCAACACTGAAAAATGAATATAGAAACACAGGACTTTGACGATTTCGACAAGGTAATCGCATACGAGAGCCTATACAAGAGCGGCATGAAATGTCGGCTCGGTGTCGGATGGAAAGACAGTACCGCAAGGTACATAGAAAACATCTTGGAAGAAACGCTCATCCTGCAGGAGCAGCTCGAAAGCGGCAGATACCACACAGAGCCTCCGATACGGTTCAAGATATATGAGCCAAAGGAAAGGGAGATACAGTCCCTGCGTTTCAGAAACAAGGTGTTCCAAAGGTCGCTATGCGACAACGCACTCGTCCCCGGTCTGATGGCGACATTCATCTATGACAACGGTGCGAGCCTGCCCGGCAGGGGCGTGGACTTCGCTATGCGGAGATTGAAAGCGCACCTGCAGAAGTACTACCGGGAATACGGACTGGACGGATACGTCTATCAGTTTGATATCCGGCACTACTTCGACAGCATCAACCACGAAGCGGCCATGCGGCAGGTACGGAAGCGTTTCAAGGATGAGCGGATCGTCAAATACACCGAGGAAGCAATCGCAATCTTCGGAGATGTGGGTCTCGGACTCGGCAGCCAAGTATCACAGATACTAGCACTGGCAACGCTGAACGAATTAGACCATTTCATCAAAGAGGAACTGCACATCAAGTATTATGGCAGATACATGGACGACTTCTACCTCATACATCACGACAAAGAATATTTGAAATACTGCCGGGAGCGCATCGAGGAAAAACTGACAGAAATCGGGTTGGAACTGAACCCAAAGAAAACTCAGTTATACCCGATTCGCAACGGTATCAAATTCTTAGGATTCCATTTCAGAATGACCGAAACAGGCAAGGTCTACATGAAAATCAGCAGGAAGTCGGTAACAAGGCAGCGGAGGAAACTCCGTAAGATGAAAACACTGCTAGAGGAGGGCAGGGTTACATTTGAGGACGTCCAAATGCAATACCAGTCATGGAGGGCGCACGCACTCCGGGGAAATTCAAAACAACTGGTAAAGAAGATGGATCAGTACTTTAATGAGTTATTCATAGAGGACTGGCTCAGGCAACCATTAGAACCATAGGAGGTGCAATCAATGAGAAATGAGAAAATGCTCCATGCAGCCTACATAAGACTGCAGGAGGAAAACAAGGCACTGCGGAAGGAGAACGCAGAACTCCGGGAATCGCAGGAAATCCTCGAAGCGGCGATCATTGAAAACTACGAGGAAACGGTAACCAATTCAGATGCCATCATGGAACTTTACGAAGCCATGGCATAAATAAATTTAAGGAGGACAACCACCATGAAAATCACAGCAATCGCAAAAATCTACTGGAAGCAGATCAAGGCGGGCAGCAAGACCTATACGCAGGTACTCGGTGCGGACAAGCAGGAACAGGTCAAGGAACTGGCGGGACAGGACGTATACGCTGCGGTCATCACGCCAGAGGAATACGAGGGGTACATCGGAGAACCGTACACTGGGGAACTCCCTCCTGCGTCCGGGGATAACTCAGCAGAGGAGGTAATCCCGGATGAAACAGAAGAAAACACGGAAGAGCCGGAGCAGGGAGAAACCCCGGCAGAATAACTTCAAATGCAGTCATTCACATGGGAGCAGGTACTGCCATAAGCACATGAAGGAATGTGACCTCCAGTGTGCGGAAAGCGGCACCTGCTCCCACTGCGTAAATTACCACATTCCAATGACCCAGAAGCCATGCAAAGGGTGCATCGGATTAGAAAGGAACAAAGACCAATGGAGCAATTCTTGATGCAGACATACACCATTGCCCTGCCGATTTTACTGGGTTACATTGTATGGCTGTTAAAAAGACAGAAGAAAGACCGGGATGCCAACAGCAAGGGCACAATGCTCCTGCTGCGGGTGCAGTTGATCGAGTACCACGACAAGTACATGAAAGCAGGAAGCATCCCGTCCTACGCTTACGAAAACTTTATGGAGATGTACGCAGCATACCACGCACTGGGCGGTAACGGAATGATCACTAAGATGTACGAAGAAATCCATGAATTACATTTAAACAAGAAAGAGGGCAAAAACCATGAAAACAATTAACTGGACCGTAAGACTGAAAAACAAGGCATTCTGGGTGGCAATCATCCCGGCAGCACTCCTGCTCGTGCAGGTGGTGGCTGCGGTGTTCGGATTTACCATCGACCTCGGAGATCTGGGAAATAAACTCCTTGAGGTGGTCAACGCAGCGTTCGCAGTGCTTGCAATCCTCGGAGTTGTGACAGACCCGACCACAAAGGGAATCACGGACAGCGACCGGGCACTGACCTATACAGAGCCTAAATAACAATTAAAGACCGGGGCGGCCGCAGAGCCGCCCTGTTTTATTTCAGAAGGAGGCAGCAGTATGGCACTCACGGAGAAACAGAAGAAATTTATACAGGACATTGCAGGATTCGTACAGAAGTACGCAGGAGCATACGGAATCAAAGTCCACAGTCCCATCATAGCGCAGGCAATTCTTGAAAGCGGGTGGGGCGAAAGCAGACTGGCGGCAGAATACCACAATTACTTCGGACTCAAGTGCGGAAGCAAGTGGACCGGCAGGAGCGTGAATATGACCACCAAGGAAGAATATCAGCCGGGAACGCTGACGACCATCAAGGACAACTTCCGGGCATATGACAGCATGGAGGAAGGGGTGCGTGGCTACTTTGAATTCATCCAACTGGCAAGATACCAGAACCTCAGAGGAATCACGGACCCGAAGCAGTACCTGCAGACCATCAAGGACGATGGGTACGCAACATCAAGCACCTATGTGGAAAATACATACCGACTGGTTACCCAGTACGGATTAACAGAATATGACAAGGAGGCAGTAGCCATGAAAACAAGAAGCGCAGTAGTAGCATTGGCTCAGTCATGGATCGGGAAGAATGAAGCGGACGGAAGCCATAAGACAATCATCGACATTTACAATACATACCTGCCGCATCCGAGAGGGTATGCGCTGAAATACACGGATGCATGGTGTGCCGGAACGGTATCGGCACTGGCAATTAAACTGGGATACACCGACATCATCCCCGTGGAATGCTCCTGCAACAAGATGATAGAACTGGCTGTGAGCATGGGGATCTGGCAGGAGAACGATGCCTACGTTCCATCCCCGGCAGATTTTGTCATTTATGACTGGGATGACAGCGGCAAGGGCGACAACACAGGATACCCGGATCACATCGGAACGGTAGAATCTGTAAATGGTAATACCATTATTGTGATAGAGGGCAACTACTCAAATTCGGTAAAACGCCGGAGTCTGAAGGTCAACGGAAGATACATCCGTGGATACATTACCCCTAAATATGACGCAGACGGAACACAGAAGAATCCTGCCGGAAGCAAGACCGTGAGCGAACTGGCAAAGGAAGTCCTCGCAGGCAAGTGGGGAAATGGCGATGACAGAAAGACCGCCCTGCAGAACGCCGGATACGATTATGCAGCAGTGCAGGCAGAAGTCAACCGACTGGTAAGCGGAAACACAGCAACGCCGACCAAGAGCGTGGCAGAGGTGGCAAAAGAAGTGATCGCAGGAAAGTGGGGCAACGGAGATACCCGGAAATCCAAACTGCAGGCAGCAGGCTATGACTACGATGCAGTGCAGAAAGAGGTCAACAAGCAGCTTAGTGGATCAGCGGGGAAATCCGTGACTGAAATCGCCAAGGAAGTCATTGCAGGAAAGTGGGGCAACGGTGCTGACAGAAAGAAGAAACTGACAGCTGCCGGATACGACTATACAGCGGTGCAGAAAAAGGTCAACGAACTTCTGAAATAGGCGATTGACTGATTCCAAGAACGGAGGTATGATGTGCCCCAGAGGGGGTTCTAAAGGGGGTATGTAACTGACAGAAAAGTCGGGAGCAAAGCACCAACAGAACACCGCCCGTGACAGCACAGGAGAGCCACAGACAGGCAGAAAGCAACCCGGTGGGAGAAATACCCACCGGGCATTTTTTGTCGGCAAATTGGGGCAAATCCGAAAGCCACAAAGAAAGCAGGGGCAATGGTTACCCCTGCGGAAAGATAAAGATTTTATAGACCTGCTCCGGAGTAAGAGAGTACCGCCGAGCAATCAGACGGATATACTTCAGACCGAACTCGCCCCGACCATTCCATATGGTAGAGAAATTCGGTACAGACATACCGATGGCAGCGGCCAAGTCCTTATTGCGGTCGCCATGGGCACGCATGATCGGCTCAAGCAATTCTTTATTCATTCGGACACCTCCAGATCATCAATGGCTTCTTTTGCGGCTTTGGTCGCATTATAATCATAAAAATACGCTTCCGAACTTTCATAAACAAGGGAATTTTCAGCATTGTAAATTCTGAACCTAAATCCAAAGTCGCTGTCACGCCAATAAACATTTATAGTATAATTTTTATATTTTTCTCCAATCATTTTAACAAACCCTTTCTGAAATTAAAAGGAACAAGAGCCATGTCGCCCATCAATTACGGAGATGGAGAGGACGTCCGCTGATACGGTTCAGAGGAAAAACCTCGTGCTCGGCTACACATCACCCAAGCCTTTCTCTGCCGGAGCAGGAAACAAAGTCAACGAGTTGCACCGGGCAATCGGCAGAGCCAATAACTCCTCCACGGTTTCAAGGCTTTCACATTAAAAACCAGTCAAACTTGTCAGACATCACTCAGACATGGCATTGTCCTTTTGCTCCCCTCACACTTCCTCCTCCCGGACTTGGGACCGGGCATCGGTGGGTTAGAGCCGGGGCAGGCCGCCCCGGAGAGATGGCTATCAGCCATGAGAATACCTCCTTAATGACTAGCCATCCATTGGATCGCAAATGGACTGCGATTCCGCAGGTTTTGAATATACTGCTTATTTTTTGATAAACCAAGAAGTCGCTCATATTCAGCATTGGAAATCGCAACCATCGTGGAGCATACATTCACATATTCAATATCATATTTTTCAAGCAGATTCCAAACATCAATAATCGCTTTCATAACTACCACAACAAGCACCTCCGTACATTTGTTCTTTTCTTTTGATGTTGGTATATTAACTCTGGTTCGGGTACTATTCAAGTCATTTATAACCCGTAAATTCACCAAATTTATAACCTCTTTTTTGTTGCATTCTTACCCTATTTTATAAGGAAAAAGTTATTGAAAAATATAACCGTTTTTATGATAATGGTAAGGAACAATGCGGATAAAGGAGACTGATAACATGGCTCGAAGATTTAAGCAGCTGACAAAAGCGGATCGATTGAAGATAGAAGCATTACTGAAAGCGAAACATACGCCGCAGGAGATAGCGGATCAACTGGGAGTGCATAATTCAACAATCTACCGGGAACTGAAGCGTGGCAGGTATATCCACACAAACTCAGACTTAACAGAGGAAGAAAGATACTCCCCAGACATCGCACAGGCAAAGTACGAAGAAAACCTGCGGGCAAAGGGACCAGAACTAAAGATAGGCAATGATCAAAAACTGGCAGATTTTATAGAAGATAAAATGGTAAACGAGGACTTCTCTGTCGGAGCGGTACTCGGATACATAGATCAGCAGGGACTGGAATTCTCGGTAACCATATCCAGACCAACATTATACCGATACATAGACCTCGGATTGTTTCTGAACCTCACAAACAAAGACCTGCCGATTAAAGGCAACAGGAAGAAGAAAAAGAAAACCGTGAGAAAAACGCAGGCAAGAGCAGCGGCTGGAACATCCATAGAGAAGCGACCGGATGAAATAGATAACAGAGAGGAATTCGGGCACTGGGAGATGGATACCGTTATCGGAAAGAGAGGAGAATCAAAGCACAGCCTTTTAGTGCTCACAGAGAGAAAGACCAGAGAAGAATTAATGTTCCTGCTGACAGAGCACACAACGGAGCAGGTGGTCTCCTGCATAGACCGACTGGAAGAAAAGTGGGGAGAGAGGTTCAGCCGAATATTTAAGACTATCACTGTGGACAACGGTACGGAATTCAGCGACTGCGAGGGATTGGAAAAGAGCATCCGGCAGGACGGAGATAGCAGAACCAAGGTGTATTACTGCCACCCGTATTCCAGTTACGAACGTGGAAGCAATGAGAATCAGAACAAACTGGTACGCAGGAAAGTACCAAAGGGAACAAATTTTGATGACAAGACCGAGGAGGACATCCAAGAGGTAGCAGACTGGATCAACAACTACCCAAGGCTGCTGTTCGGATGGGAAACAGCGCAGATGCAGTTTGATAAAGAACTGGCACTGATAGCATAATAAAAAGGATCAGAGGGCAGGAAAGAGGGGGATACTTTGCCCTTAATTAGTAAAAACCACCAACAAAACAGGGAAAGTATTGTGCAAAGTGATGAAATGATATTTTGCAATAAAAGTTTTGCATTTATTGCTTGACATTTCATGGAAGCAAAGACGGTTTAAAAAAGGTTGATTGTCATAACGCAATTTGTTAAAATAGAATTTGTGTCAATATAAAATTTTTGAATATCAAATTAGATAAAATGAAAGAGGAAGTGGAGAAGAGCCATGAGTAAAGTAAGAACGAGATTTGCTCCAAGCCCTACCGGGCGGATGCATGTGGGAAATTTGAGAACTGCGTTGTATGCTTATTTAATTGCAAAGCATGAGGGCGGCGATTTTATGCTTAGGATTGAAGATACCGACCAGGAACGATTCGTGGAAGGGGCTTTGGAAATTATCTATAGGACATTGGAAAAGACAGGACTGATTCACGATGAAGGACCGGATAAGGACGGAGGTGTTGGCCCTTATGTCCAGAGCGAGAGGAATGCATCAGGTCTTTATCTGAAATATGCGAAGCAGTTGATTGAGCAGGGAGATGCTTATTACTGTTTCTGTGATAAAGAAAGGCTTGATTCTCTGAAGAGCAAAGTGTCTGAAGAGGGCGGTACAGAAATCGTGGTATATGATAAGCACTGTCTGCACCTTAGCAAAGAGGAAGTGGAAGCGAATCTCGCGGCAGGGAAGCCCTATGTTATCCGTATTAATATGCCTACTGAGGGAACCACTACATTTCACGATGATATTTATGGTGATATTACTGTTCCCAATGCGGAATTAGATGATATGATTTTGATTAAATCTGACGGTTATCCTACCTATAATTTTGCAAATGTAATTGACGATCATCTGATGGGAATTACCCATGTAGTAAGAGGAAATGAATATCTTTCATCAGCGCCAAAGTATAACCGGCTTTATGAGGCGTTTGGCTGGGAAGTGCCCGTATATGTACATTGTCCGCTGATTACGGATGAGAACCACAAGAAGCTGAGTAAACGCTGCGGCCATTCTTCTTATGAAGATCTGCTGGAACAAGGATTTGTATCAGAGGCAATCGTGAATTATGTGGCGCTTCTGGGATGGTGCCCGCCCGATAACAGAGAAATATTTTCTTTAGAGGAACTGGTGGAAGCCTTTGATTACCGTCATATGAGCAAGTCTCCGGCAGTATTTGATATTGTGAAGCTGAAATGGATGAATGGGGAATATCTGAAGGCGATGGGTTTTGATAAGTTCTATGCCATGGCAGAGAAGTATATCAAAGAAGTTGTCTCAAAGGATTATGATCTGAAAAAGATTGCGTCGCTTGTAAAGACGAGAATTGAGATATTCCCGGATATCAGAGAGCAGATAGATTTCTTTGAAGAACTGCCGGAATATGATACGGCGATGTATTGCCATAAGAAAATGAAGACCAATGAAGAAACATCGCTGGAAGTTTTAAAAGACGTACTGCCGCTTTTAGAATCACAGGAAGATTACAGTAATGATGCATTGTATGCAGTTCTGAAAAAGTATGTAGATGAGAAAGGATGCAAGATTGGCTATGTTATGTGGCCGGTCAGAACGGCAGTTTCAGGCAAGCAGAATACCCCCGGCGGCGCTACGGAGATTATGGAAGTGCTGGGAAGAGAGGAATCTGTCCGCCGCATCCGCAGAGGAATCGAATTATTAGAAGCGAGGTAATTTATGCGTCTGAATATGGCACAGCAAAAGGCGGCCAGACATTTTAAGGGTCCATGTATGGTTCTTGCCGGACCGGGTTCGGGGAAAACGCTTACAATTGCAAGTAGAATAAAGTGTTTGATTAAAGAGTATAAAGTAAGGCCAGAAGAAATTCTGGTCATTACTTTTACCAGGGCTGCATCTTATGAAATGCAGCAAAGAACCAAAAGCATTATGGAGGGCGCCGGTTATCCGGTGACTTTTGGCACATTCCATGGTGTGTATTATGGAATCCTGAAATGGGCGTACGGACTGACTTCTGCCAATATCCTGACGGAAGAGGAGAAATACCAGATGATACGGCAGATACTGGATTCCCCTGACCTGGAGATGGACATGGATATTCAGGATGAGCAGGACTATATCAGGGATATACTGTCAGAAATCAGCAGAGTGAAGAATAATGGCATAGATATTCATGCCTGGAAGTCAGAGACCTGTGGGGAGAGTTTCGGCGGTGTGTTTAAAATGTATGAAGCCGTCAGAAAAAAACGAAGAAAGATTGATTTTGATGATATGCTGGTCTTATGCCTGGATCTGTTTCGGCGAAGACCAGATATTTTGGAGAAATGGCAGAAGAGGTTTCGGTTTATTTTGGTAGATGAATTCCAGGATGTAAACAGAGTCCAATATGAGGTGTTAAAGCTTCTGGCGTTTCCGGAGAATAATCTTTTTGTAGTAGGTGATGATGACCAGTCCATTTATGAATTCCGCGGGGCAAGCCCGGAAATCATGCTTCGCTTCAAGGAACAGTATCCGGACGCAGAACAGATTTTACTGGATATAAATTATCGTTCCAGTTCGAATATATTGAATGGAGCGCTGCGTGTAATTGAACATAATCATAGCCGGTACCGTAAGAAAATTGTGACAGAAAAAGAAAGCGGCGATTGCGTGCATGTACAGGAGTTGAAAAATGCAGGCGAAGAGGGAAGATATGTTATTGATGAAATCAGAAAACTGATAAAGGGAGGCATAGCGTTTTCTCAGATTGCCGTATTATACCGGACGAATATTGATGCGAGGGTTCTTGCGGGAATGATGATGGAAGAGAAGATTCCTTTCCGGATGAAAGAATATATCAGCAATATATATGATCATTTCATTGCACGGAATATAAAAAGTTATTTTTATCTGATACTAGGCAGGAGAGACCGCAGATATTTCTTTGATATTATGAATTGCCCGAAAAGGTATATCAGTAGAGAGAGTCTGGAGAAAACAGAGGGGTCTTTTGAAGAAATGCGGAGATTTTACTGTGATAAAGACTGGATGCAGGATAGAATCGATCAGTTTGAATGGGATATACAGATGATGGAGCAAAAAACTCCTTTTGCAGCTATCCGGTACATACGTAAGAGGATAGGGTATGATGAATATTTAAAAGAGTATGCAAAATCTCATCGTATGAATGAAGAAGATTTATTTGAAATTCTTTCTGAAATTGAAGAAAAGGCAAAAGAATTCCGGACCATAGAAGAATGGTTCGATTACGTGGAACAATATACAATGGCGTTAAAGATGCAGAAAGAAAAGGAAAAAAAGGTGCAAGATGCCGTGTCCCTGATGACGATGCATGGGGCGAAAGGGCTGGAATTCGATGCGGTTTTCATGATACAGAGCAATGAAGGCATTATTCCATACAAAAAAGCAAAGATGGATGAAGAGATTGAAGAGGAGAGAAGGATGTTCTATGTCGGCATGACCAGAGCAAGGCAGAAGCTGGTAATCAGTTATATAAAAGAAAAAAACGGGAAGGCTGTGGAACCCTCCCGCTTTGTCAGCGAATTACTCGTCAGAAGCTAATTCTTCAAACTCCTGTTCATCCATCCATTCATCGAAAGCATCTGCGGCGATCTCGTATTCATCGTCATCCAGAATGTTCTCCAGTTCGGGTTCATTCGGATTGGTGTCAATAAAACGGTAAAGATACACATCTCCATCTTCGGATTCGCCTTCTTCGTTTAACGGAAGAAGAGCAATGTATTTGTGCCCGTCCACCTCGTAGATGGTAAGGATGGCGCATTCAACAGTTTCATCGTTATCTAGTGTAAGAGTAACGGTTGCAATGTCCTGTTCAGAATAATTGTCGTGTTCGCTCATAGAATAATCTCCTTTGCTGATTTTGATAGTTTAACTGTATCAGAGGAAACAGAGAAAAGCAAGAGATGTACTGGTAAAAGTGAGAGAAATATAGTAAAATAATTGTAAATATGTGTATGAAAAAATTGTACACAGGGAGGCAAGAGTATGAGAAAGAGAATGGTGAGAGCATTTACCTTAATACTCATTGGCATTTTCTTATTAAGCGGCTGTAAGAAGACAGTCGGAACTCCGGAAGACAATCCGATTACAGAAGAGGATGAGGAGGAAGAGACAAAAGAGGATGAAAGTGAGATGCTTAAATTTGGATTTAGTGCCATAGATATGGAGAATCCGTATTTTATCACTTTGGCGAGTGCGATTGAAGAAGTGATGGATGAAAATGGCTGTGAGATGATTGTGAAAGATCCCGGCAGTGATGCCGACAGCCAGGCAGACCAGATTGAGGAGATGATTAAAGAAGGAATTCAGGCTATTTTCATCAGCCCGGTAGATTGGGAGAAGATAACGCCGTCACTGCAGAAGCTTAAAGACGCTGGCGTTAAGGTTATCAATATAGATACGCAAGTAAAGGAAATGGATTATGTGGATGCGTATATTGGCTCTGATAATAAAAAGGCAGGATATATTTGTGGGCAGGATTTGGTGGAGAAGCAGCCGGAAGGCGGTAAAGTGCTGATTCTGGAATGCCCGACACAAAACTCTATCAATGACAGAATTACAGGATTTGAGGAGGCAATTGCGGCTGCGGAGAATGGATTTGAAGTAGTGGAGAGAGCAGATACAAATGGGGAATTTGAGGTTGCGATGGAAGTGACAACGAAGATTCTGGAAGAACATCCGGAAATAGATGTTATCATGTGCGGCAATGATCAGATTGCTGTCGGCGCGAAAACGGCAGTAAATGTGCTTGATATGAAGGATGTACTTATTTATGGAGTAGATGGTTCTCCTGACATAAAAAAAGAATTGAAAAAATCGGATAACCAGATTGCGGGAACGGCAGCGCAGTCGCCGATCAATATGGGTAAGAGGGCTGCGGAAGTGGGGATTCATATGCTGCGGGGAGAAGATTATGAAAAAGAAATATATGAAGATGTGTTTATGATTAATGAAGAAAATGTAGATATGTATGGAGTTGACGGTTGGCAATAGGCAGAGTGGCTTAATGAATGGATTAGGCGGGAAGGATTAGGCATGAAGAAGATACAGGGACAACCATTACCGTTAGGTGTGACAATCAGAGAGAGAAATATTAATTTTTCAATGACAGTTCCAAAAGGAAAGGAATGTCAGCTTTTACTCTATAAGAAAGGGAAAAGTGTTCCATATGTCTCCTATGAGATGAAAGAAGAGGATGCTGTAGGCGAGGTGCGTTTTCTGACAATAACAGATATTGAACCGGGAAAATACGAGTATAATTATCTGATTGATGGTGAAGTTGTTTTGGATCCCTATGTGAAAGCACTTGCAGGAAGAAGGCAATGGAATCATCCCCGGGATATACAGAAGCATGAAGTAAGAGGAATCCTCCGTCATGAGGAATTTGACTGGGAAGGCGATTCTCAGCTTCATATACCATATCATAAGGTAATTGCTTATAGTCTGCATGTAAGAGGTTTTACGAAACATCCATCGTCCAGAGTGAAGTATAAAGGGACATTTGCCGGAGTTATAGAGAAAATCCCTTATCTGCAGGAACTTGGGATTAATCAGATACATTGTATGCCAGTGTATGAATTTGAAGAATGTCAGAAATATACGAATTACTGGGGGTATGGTCCGGCCTGCTTTTTTGCTCCGAAGAGCGCTTATGCGGCAGGACTAGACGCGATCGGAGAGCTGAAGGATATGGTGAAGGCATGTCATCGGGCAGGCATAGAAGTGATACTGGAGATGCCTTTTACTGCGGAAACATCCCGCCAGATAATCAGTGATTGTCTTCGGTATTATATGATGGAATACCATATTGATGGATTCATTATAAATCCGTTTGTTGTATCAATGGAAGAAATCCATGCAGATCCTATTCTGAAATCTACGAAAATATTGAAGCATCAGGAATTTTTCCAGAATGCTATGCGGCGATTCCTGAAGGGCGATGAAGGTATGGTCGGCGAGGTGATTTATTGGTTGAGGCATCATTCGGCGGAAGAAGGTATTTACAATTATATTGCGAACCATACAGGGTTTACATTAAATGATTTGGTGTCTTATGACAGCAAACATAATGAAGCCAATGGTGAGAACAACTATGACGGCCCGGATTATAATTACAGCTGGAACTGTGGGGCAGAAGGTCCCAGCCGGAAGAGGGCGGTTACTGCTCTCCGCAGGAGACAGATCAGGAATGCGTTTTTCCTTGTGCTGCTTGCACAGGGAATCCCTTGTATTCTTGCCGGAGATGAATTTGGGAATACCCAGAAGGGGAATAATAATGTATATTGCCAGGACAATCCGGTGGGGTGGCTGGATTGGAATCAGAAGGAAAAGGAACGAGAATTATTCGCTTTTGTAAAAGAATTAATAGCGTTTCGTAAGGAGCATCCTGTCTTAAGCCAGGAATCAGAGTTGCAGGGGATGGACAGGCTCAGATGCGGGATACCGGATGTGTCTTATCATGGAATGTATGCCTGGCGGGAGCCTATAGAAGTAGCAAGCAGACAGCTTGGCGTGTTTTATTGTGGGGCGGTTGCAGATGACTGCGACTGTTTTGTGGCGTATAATATGCATTGGCTGGAGCATTCTTTTGCGCTTCCGGCTCCGGCAAAGGGGAAAAGATGGTACAAGATAGCCAGTACGGATGAGGGGATTATGAACGAGCCGGTACGCTTTGAAGAACAGAGAGAGACCGTTCTTTCAGAAAGGACGATTGCAGTTTTTATAAGCGCCTCTGAGAAGACAGAAGCGGTTTCCGGATAACAGGGGAATGGAGTTTGAAAAATGAAAGCATGGCAACACTTTTGTACAATTAATCATCACAAAATGCTGGTTATGAAATCCTGTTTCCGCGTGGGGTTATACAGACAGGGATTACTTCATGATATGTCAAAATATTCTCCTTCAGAGTTCTTGGTAGGGTGTCGGTATTACCAGGGGGACCGAAGCCCTAACAATGCAGAACGGGAGATTAAGGGATATTCTGCGGCATGGCTTCATCATAAGGGCAGAAATAAACATCACTACGAATATTGGATTGATTACGGACTGGGGAAAGATGAAGGAATTGTCGGCATGAAAATGCCGGTAAAATATGTAGTAGAAATGTTTATGGATCGTATTGCAGCATCAAAGACTTATCAGAAGGAAAATTATACAGATGCACATCCACTTATGTACTATGAACAGGGGGCGGCAAAGCTGGGTTCCATGATACATAAGGATACAGCGGCGCTTCTTCATAAATTGCTGAAAATGCTTGCTGAAGAAGGGGAAGATAAAACATTTGCATATATACGCAAGAACGTATTAAAAAAAGGATTCTGATGCCGGAATCCCTTTTTTAATATGTTTTGCTTCGCTTAGTGAGGATAAATCAGGCGGTCTTCCGTTATGTTTTCCAGGACATCTGTCAGGAATTTACGGGCAAGATATTTCGCCATGGGAAGGTTCATATCCAGATAGTTTCCACAATCTTTTGCACAGGCTCCGGGGATATCGCCCTCAAAATCTGCCATGAAGGAAAACATTTCCCGGCAAAGCCCTACAATATCCTTTGATTCATACTTGCCGGCAAGGAGCAGATAGAAGCCGGTCCGGCAGCCCATCGGTCCAAAGTAGATGATTTTCTCGCCGTAAATCTTGTGGTTTCTGAGGAAGGTCGCTCCAAGGTGTTCGAGGGTATGAACTTCGGCAGTGTTCATAACAGGCTCCTCATTGGGGCAGGTCATACGGATGTCGAAAGTGGTAATAGTTTCATTCCCGACAAAATCCTGTCTCGAGACGTAGACACCCGGCTGTAATTTCAAATGGTCTATAGTAAAACTGGTTATTTTTTGCATTTTTATGCTCCTTTCATAGTGCTCCACAGACCGGATTTGAAATCCAATATATCTTCTTGCGTGCAAGCACGACGAATCCATATTGGAATTCAAATCGGCTGTGAATGGTAACTTCTTTTTTGATATTGTATCATTTTTTTCTGCAATTTGCTATGAAAAGTATAGAAAGATATGCTACAATGGGTGATATGAAAATAGAAGGAGGCTTTGGCATGAAGTTATATTTTGTCAGGCACGGAGAGACTGACTGGAATAAAGCGAGAAAAATCCAGGGACAGGTAGACATTCCTTTGAATGAATTTGGGAGAATGCTTGCGAAAAAAACGGCAAAAGGGCTTGCAGATATTCCTTTTACTGTCTGCTATACCAGCCCCATGGGACGTGCGAAGGAGACCGCAGAGCTGATTCTTGCGGGCAGAGATGTGCCGATTGTGATAGATGAAAGAATTGTAGAGATGGGATTTGGAGAGTATGAGGGAAAGTGCTGTTCCAAAAAAGGATGGGAACTTCCGGATAATTTCCATTGTTTTTTTACAGATCCGGTAAATTATATCGCGCCGAAAGGCGGAGAAGGCTTTGCTGATGTAAAGAAAAGGACAGGTGATTTTCTGGAAGAGCTTTATCAGAAAGAAGAGTACAAGGATAGTAATATCCTGATTACAACGCATGGCGCGGCGCTTGCCGGATTGCTGAACAATATCAAGAAGCGGTCGCTTGCAGAATACTGGGGCGTTGGCGTGCATAAGAACTGCGCTGTAACAGAGGTTCTTGTGGAAGAAGGCGTCCCCAGGATTATTTTTGAGAATAAGGTTTACTATGATGATGTGACAGAACCATGGGAAGATCTTTAGACTATTTGGAAAATGTACATAGATAATGGAGGATAATGAGATGATTAATGACAAAAAGGTATTATTTAGCGGAATGCAGGCAACTGGTAATCTTACGCTTGGCAATTATCTGGGAGCGCTGAAAAACTGGGTAACATTAAGTGACGAGTATGAGTGCTTCTATAGTGTGGTAGACATGCATTCTATAACGGTAAGACAGGATCCCGCAACCCTGAGAAAGCGTGCAAGAGCGCTTCTCACTCTTTATATTGCAGCGGGGCTGGATCCGGAGAAGAACTGTATTTATTATCAATCGCATGTATCAGGCCATGCAGAGCTTGCATGGATTTTGAACTGTTTTACTTATATGGGAGAACTGAACCGGATGACACAATTTAAGGATAAAGCTGCGAAACATGCAGATAATATCAATGCCGGGCTTTTTACTTATCCGGTTCTGATGGCGGCGGATATCCTTCTGTATCAGGCAGATGTTGTCCCGGTTGGTATCGATCAGATGCAGCATCTTGAGCTTACCCGCGATATTGCTGAGAGATTCAATAATATTTATGGGGATGTATTTACCATCCCGGAGGCGTATATCGGAAAGGTGGGGGCAAAGATTATGAGTCTTCAGGATCCATCTAAGAAAATGTCTAAATCAGATGAGAATCCCAATGCAAGTATTTATCTGATGGATGATCCGGATACGATTATGCGGAAATGTAAGCGTGCTGTGACGGACTCACAGGCACAGATATTATACCGGGATGAGCAGCCGGGTGTGAAGAACCTGATTGACATTTACAGTGCATGTACAGGCATGAAGCCGGATGAAGTTGTCAAAGAATTTGACGGCAAGGGCTACGGAGAATTCAAGCTGGCAGTAGGCGAGGCGGTAGTATCCGTTCTTCGTCCTCTTCAGGAAGAGGTGGCGCGCTTGAATAAAGATAAAGCTTATATTGATGGGATTATTAAGGAAAATGCGGAAAAAGCAGGATATTATGCCAATAAGACTCTGCGTAAGGTGCAGAAAAAAGTAGGTTTCCCGGAAAGAATCCGTTAGCAGATGAGATAACATATAGCAGGCAGAATGCCGAATCAACGAAGACTGCCTGCTATTGATATACCTGACGGCATGCGTTCTTAATAGATGATTTCCTGGAGGTACAGACCTTTGGGATCGCAGGGGGCGCTTGGAAGCAGCTTGCCGGCGAAAATGCCTTCGATGTCTTCCTTGGGCCTGGTGCCCATGCCGATTTCTAAAAGAGTTCCTACAATCAGGCGCTGCATATTGTGAAGGAAGTCATTGGCATGAATGGTAATCAGCATTTCTTCACAATCACCATAAATATCAATGTCATAGATCACTTTTTCTGTTGATTTGCTTTGCTTGGAAGAAGAGAAGTTTTTAAAATCATGGTTACCTACAAGCAGCAGTGCGGCTTGTTTCATGGCTGATATGTCTGGTGTACGGAAGCAATGATAAGTATATTTGCGCTCAAATACACTGGGGACATCGTCTATTGTCATCCGATAAACGTATATCTTTGATTTTGCATTCAGGCGGGCGTGGAAACGCTCAGAGACCTCTTCTACGTTGGTTATAGCGATATCCATGGGAAGATAGCGGTTGAGATAATGCTTAATATCAGAAACCGTTTTGTCGGTATTGGTTTTAAAGTTTGCAATCTGTGCATAGGCATGGACACCGGATTCTGTACGCATTCCGCAGAATAACTCGATGGTTTCGCCGGTCATTTTTTCGATGACCTCGGTGATTTTATTAGAAATTGTATTGGAAGATTCGTTTTTTCCAAGACGGGTCCAGCCCTGATAACGGCTGCCGTCGTATTCAATTGTAAGTTTTATATTTCGCATAAGAGTCACACTCCTGATATTTTAGTTAGATTTCTTATAGTATAGCAGATGTTTGTATAGGCTGTCCAGCGGACAGAAATTGAAATAATAAGAAAATGTGGAGGAATATTGTATGTTAGTGGAGAGCAGAAAGGTATCCGATTCTATTGTTGAGACGGTACACATGATAAGACCGAATCATTTGAATTCCGCAGGCCGCCTTTTTGGCGGGATGCTAATGCAGTGGATGGACGAAATTGCAGGGATTGTTGCCAAGAGGCATACCCGGATGAATGTGATTACTGCATCTATTGATAATCTCAGGTTTTTAAAGGGTGCATATCAGAGAGATATCGTTATTATCATAGGAAAGATTACTTATGTTGGGAAAACTTCTATGGAAGTTAAGGTGGATTCCTATGTCGAACACCCGGAGACAGGAGAAAGGACATTGATTAATCGGGCGTATTTTACGATGGTGGCGTTGGATGTTAACGACCGGCCGACGCTTGTTCCGAGGTTGGAGCTTACTACAGATGAGGAAAGAGAAGAGTGGGAGAAGGCTGAGAAACGAAGAGAGATGCGGAAAATGCGGAAAGAGGAAGGATTTTGATTTCCTTCCTCATTTCTTTTTCATATATGTGGTTACCATTCGAACCATATTGTCAATTTGCAGTTTCTCTTCCGTAGTTTTTCCCTCTTTCAAGATTTCCAGAATCAGGGAAATTTCTTCGGATGTAAACTGGATTCCTTTCTTATTGGCAGAAGCAATCAGCGCCATCATGACTGTTGCAAGGGAATTCCCTTTTTTCCCGGAAGTCTGCGCGGCTGCGGTTTTAATCAGCTCCAGCTTGACAGGGTCAATGGTTTTCATTGCTGGATGATTCATCCATTCGTTCATATTCCTCAGATCCTTTCTTAGTGTTATTTTCGGTATCTTGATAGTCGTCATCATCAGGATTGCCTGTAAACATGTTCATCATGTCCATCATACCGGACAGATCACCCATTTGAGAGAAATCTGGCATATCCATATTTTGCATCATATTCATTATGTTCATGGCAGAAAGGATGGAATCGAGTGTCTCGGCATCCTTTCCAATATAGGGTCTTAAGTCTTCCAAAATATCTATTGGTGAGGAAGTTTCTTTTCTAAAGGAATCTTTGCTGTGTCCCCGGCCGGAAGGATTAAAGTAGCGAATGGTATTCTGCAGTTCGGAAAATTTAATAAAAAAAGCAAGAAAACGCTGATAAAAGTCAGGAATATAGGGGAGCAGAAGCTTCATCATCTGTAGCTCGGAGGATGTAACAAGAATATCAAACGGTGTCATGGGAAGCGGCGGATGTTTCTCCATCAAACCCCACCTTCCGTAGCGTTATAACCATGTATATGAAAATAGATGGAGATTTATGAAAAACGAATAAAGTAAAACGCAGGGATACCATAAAAGGTATCCCTGTATGCCATTATAACTAGCATCCACAACCGCATCCGCAGTCATTGCCATTTCCGAAACCGCCGCAGCAGAAGAGAAGCAGGATAATCCAGATACAGCTATTATTGCCACAGCCGCATCCACAGTCATTGCCGCGTCCGAAGCCGCCGCAGCAGAAGAGAAGCAGGATAATCCAGATACAACTGTTGTTGCCGAAGCCACATCCACATCCACAATCCATGCTGCGTCCACAGCCTCCGTTAGATTCACAGCCACATCCGCAGTTTGATGATAAGTCACCCATAAAATTGCCTCCAAAATTGTTTGTTTACACTATATAGTATGTGAAACCTGCAAATGTGTTCCGAATGAAAGAAAAAAATTAAGGTGTCAAGAAAAAATACTTGACACCTCATGGCTTTTAGTATATGATTACACAGGTGAGAAATGATGAATGAAATTTTAGAACAAGCCTTACTATTTGATTTTTATGGGGAGCTTCTTACAGAGCATCAAAAAGAGATTTACGAACAATTTGTGTTGGAGGATCTGTCGCTGGGTGAGATTGCGAAGGAGACAGGAATCAGCCGGCAGGGAGTTTATGATCTGATTAAGCGCTGTAATAAGATATTGCAGGAATATGAAGAGAAGCTTCATTTAGTGGAAAAGTTTTTGAAAATTAAGAGTAAGGTTCATCAGATTGATTCCATATTGAATGATTATCAGGAAACGGACAGCCGGAAGATGGCAGAAGAGATCCGAAAGATTTCTGGTGAAATTATAGAGGAGTTATAGAATGGCATTTGACAGTTTGACAGAGAAGCTTCAGAATATTTTTAAAAATCTAAGAAGCAAAGGACGTTTGACGGAAGACGATGTAAAGGAAGCATTGAAGGAAATCAAGCGTGCGCTTTTGGCGGCGGATGTCAGCTTTAAGGTCGTTAAGGATTTTATAAAGAATGTTCAGGAACGGGCGGTAGGGCAGGATGTGATGAATGGCCTGAATCCCGGGCAGATGGTGATTAAGATTGTAAATGAAGAACTTGTGAAGTTGATGGGTTCTGAGACGACGGAGATTAAGCTTCAGCCCGGAAGCGCTGTTACGGTAATTATGATGGCTGGTCTTCAGGGTGCTGGTAAGACAACTACAACTGCGAAGCTGGCAGGAAAATACAAATTAAAAGGTAAGAAACCGCTTCTTGTCGCATGTGATGTGTACCGTCCTGCGGCAATCAAACAGCTGCAAGTCAATGGAGAGAAGCAGGGAGTGGAAGTGTTCTCTATGGGAGAAAATCACAGACCTGCCAATATTGCAAAAGCTGCCTTGGAACATGCGCAGAAAAATGGGAACAATATCGTAATTCTGGATACTGCCGGGCGTCTTCATATTGACGAGGATATGATGGCTGAACTTCAGGAAATCAAAGAGACGGTCACGGTGCATCAGACGATTTTGGTTATTGATGCTATGACCGGTCAGGATGCAGTAAATGTTGCGGCCGATTTTAATAACAAGATAGGTATTGACGGAGTCATCATTACGAAGCTTGACGGTGATACCAGAGGCGGTGCTGCGCTATCAGTAAAGGCTGTGACAGGAAAGCCAATCCTGTACGTTGGTATGGGTGAGAAATTATCTGATTTGGAGCAGTTTTATCCAGATAGAATGGCGTCCCGTATTCTTGGTATGGGCGATGTGCTGACGTTGATTGAGAAGGCAGAAGCACAAATTGATGATGAAAAAGCAAGACAGATGAGTCAGAAACTTAAAAAGGCTCAGTTTGATTACGAAGATTTCCTGGAAAGTACACAGCAGATGAAGAATATGGGTGGCCTTTCCAATATTATGAATATGCTGCCGGGTATAAGCGGCATGGGAGGTATGGGAAAGAAAGGGATGCAGATTAATGAGGAGCAGACCGAGCTTGCAGAAAAAAGTATGGCGCGTATGGAGGCAATGATTTATTCTATGACTCCGGAAGAACGCAGAAATCCGGATCTGATGAATCCGTCCAGGAAGCATCGTATTGCAAAAGGTGCAGGAGTTGATATCAGCGAAGTGAACCGAATGGTTAAGCAATTTGAAAATATGAAAAAGATGATGAAGAAAATGGGAAACATGGGTGGTAAAAAGGGAAAATTCAGATTACCTTTTTAACATATAGATTAAAATAATATGGAGGTGAATAAAATGGCAGTAAAAATCAGATTAAGAAGAATGGGACAGAAGAAGGCTCCTTTCTATAGAATCGTTGTAGCTGATTCCAGGTCTCCGAGAGACGGCAGATTCATTGAAGAGATTGGTACTTACGATCCGAATCAGGATCCAAGCGTATTTTCAGTAGATGAAGAAGCAGCTAAGAAGTGGTTGAACAATGGCGCACAGCCTACAGAAGTAGTTGGAAAGATTTTCAAAGCAGCTGGCATTGAAAAATAGTAGTCTTGCGGAGGTGCGCATATTATGAAAGATTTAGTGGAAGTCATTGTGAAAGCATTGGTAGACGATCCGGACGGTGTTGTTGTGACAGAACGTCAGGATGGGCGAACTACGGTTGTTGAAGTAAAGGTAACAGAATCCGATATGGGGAAGGTTATTGGCAAGCAGGGAAGAATTGCAAAAGCAATTCGTTCCGTAGTAAAAGCTGCTGCTGCTAAGGATGACAAGAAAGTGATTGTAGATATCGCTGGATAGTGAAAAGCTGTCACAAAGCTTTCGGGTTTTGCGGCAGCTTTTTGTATATAACATGACAGGAGAAATATATGGAGACAAGACTGCAGGTAGGGATTATTTCTTCTACTCACGGTATCCGTGGAGAAGTGAAGGTGTTCCCTACAACAGATGATGCAAATCGTTTTAAAAACCTTAAGAAAGTTTATCTGAATACGGGAAAAGAGCAGATTCCTTGTGAAGTACAACATGTAAAATTTTTTAAGCAGTTTGTGATTGTTAAGTTCAAAGGAATTGATAATATAAACGATATAGAGATGTATAAAGGCAGCAGCCTTTTGGTTGACAGGGAAGATGCGGTGCCTTTGGAAGAGGATGAGTATTATATTGCTGATATGCTGGGAATGGAAGTGTATACAGAAGATGGAGAAAAATTGGGCATTCTGAAAGATGTGATAGAAACAGGAGCCAATGATGTGTATGTTATTGCTTCGGAGAAATATGGAGAGGTGCTGGTTCCGGCAATTAAACAATGCATTTTAGATGTAGATATGGAACAGGGTAGAATGGAGATTCATCTGCTGGATGGATTAATATAGGAGCAGAGTTATGAAGTTTTATATTATGACACTATTTCCCGACATGGTTTTGCAGGGACTTAACACCAGTATTATTGGCAGAGCTATGGATAAGGGGATTCTATCAATAGAGGCTGTTAATATCAGAGATTATGCGTTCAATAAGCATAACAGTGTAGATGATTATCCCTACGGAGGCGGAGCGGGGATGTTGATGCAGGCAGAACCCGTATATCAGGCATATAAAGCAATTGAAAAGAAAAAGACGGCAGAGCAAAGCCCCAGAGTTATCTGTCTTTCCCCCCAGGGAAGAACCTTTAGCCAGGGAATGGCAGAAGAACTGGCGGGTGAGGAAGAACTCATATTTTTGTGCGGACATTATGAAGGGATTGACGAAAGAGTCCTGGAGGAAATTGTAACGGATTATGTATCCATCGGCGATTATATTTTGACCGGCGGTGAGCTTCCGGCAATGATTATGGTAGATGCCATATCCAGGTTGGTTCCGGGCGTCCTTCACAATGATGTATCGGCGGAATTTGAGAGTTTCCAGGACAGTCTGCTGGAATATCCGCAGTATTCCAGACCGGAGATATGGCATGATAAAAAAGTCCCGGAGGTATTGTTGTCCGGACATCATGCGAATATTGAAAAATGGCGGAGAGAACAGTCAGTTATCCGGACAGCCAGAAACCGTCCGGATTTATTAGAGAAAGCAGCACTTACAGAAAAAGAGAAAGAACTGGCAGAAAAGTTCTTGCAACCTGAAGATAACTGTGATAACATATAACTTGTTGTGGAATGAAAAGAGATGGTCCTCTGGTACAGTATAATGTATTAAGAACATCCGATAAAATAAGGAGGTTACACAATGAACGAAATTATTAAGAACATTGAAGCTGAGCAGCTCAAAGAAAATGTGTCAGCATTCCGTGTTGGCGATACCGTAAAGGTATATGGCAAAATCAAAGAAGGAAATCGTGAAAGAATTCAGGTGTTTGAGGGTACTGTCCTTAAAAAACAGGGCGGAAGTTCAAGAGCTACTTTCACGGTAAGAAAGATTTCCAATGGTGTAGGTGTTGAAAAGACATGGCCGCTTCACTCACCAAATGTAGAAAAGGTTGAAGTTGTGCGTAGAGGTAAAGTAAGAAGAGCGAAGCTTAATTATTTAAGAAAACGTGTTGGTAAGGCTGCTAAGGTAAAAGAATTAGTAAAATAGTAAAAAGGGTGAGGAAGGGACAATACATATCATGTATATTGTCCCTTTTCCTGCTTTCATAAGAATTAATAAAGGGCAACCATTATGGATAAAAGGAAAATCAATAGTAAACGCAGAGCGAAAAAAAGAGCACAGAAATTAAAGAAGCTGCAGCGAATGCAGAAAAAACAGAAGAAGCAGATAAAGCTGAATTTGCGAATGTTAAAGCAGATCGGTTCGTGGGTTGTAAAGATAGGGATTGTTTGTCTGTTGGCATTTGTCTTTGTATGGTATTTCGGGCAGCAGATTAGTACGGTTGGAGATTCTATGAATCCGGTACTCAGCAATGGAGATGTGGTGTTGGTAAATCGGATTGTATATGATGCTACATCGCCGAAACGTGGAGATATTATTGTATTTAAACCGAAAGGAAATGAAAATTCCCATTATTATACAAAACGGATTATAGGTCTTCCGGGTGAGACTCTGGAGATTATTGAAGGTTCAGTTTATATTGATGGAGAGAGGCTGGAAGAAGACTACGAGACAACAGAGATTAAAGATGTAGGGATTATAACAGAAAAGATGAAGCTTGATGGGGATGAATATTTTGTGCTTGGGGATAACAGAGAGAACAGTGAGGATAGCCGTATGGCAGATGTAGGGACTGTAAAAAGGTCATATATATACGGAAAAGCCTGGTTCGTGGTGTCGCCTTGGAAGCATTTTGGATTTATAAAAGATTAACAGGAGGAGAAGTATGCATTTTCAGTGGTATCCCGGACATATGACGAAGGCAAAGCGTATGATGCAGGAAAATATAAAATTGATAGATTTGGTGATAGAGCTTGTGGATGCAAGAGTGCCCATAAGCAGCAGAAATCCTGACATTGATGATTTGGGAAGAAATAAGGCAAGGATGATTCTTCTGAACAAGGCAGATCTTGCTGAAGAGAGATGGAATGATGCCTGGGTCGATTATTTTAAGGAAAAAGGATTCTCTGTGGTGAAAGTAGATTCCAGAAAAGGCAGCGGTATGAAAAACATTCATTCCGTTATACAGGAAGCTTGCAGAGAAAAGATAGAAAGGGACCGGAGAAGAGGAATTTTGAATCGTCCTGTGAGGGCAATGGTGGTGGGAATTCCCAATGTAGGGAAATCTACATTTATTAATTCACTGGCTGGTAAAGCATGTGCAAAAACCGGGAATAAACCGGGAGTTACAAAGGGAAAACAGTGGATACGACTGAATAGGAATGTAGAACTTTTGGATACTCCCGGAATACTGTGGCCGAAATTTGAGGATCAGCAGGTTGGACTCCGTCTGGCGTTCATTGGTTCTATTAAGGATGAAATCCTCAACGGTGAGGAGCTTGCCGCGGAATTTATTTTATTTATGGGAAAGAATTACCCTGGCGTGCTTGCAGAGAAATATGCGATAGAAGAGATGGAAGATCCTTATGCTGTTCTGGCAGAGATTGCCGAAAGCAGGCATTGCCTTATAAGAGGAAATGAATTAGATACGAATAAGGCCGCTTCACTTCTTTTGGATGATTTTAGAAATGGAAGGATTGGACGGATGACACTGGAATACCCGGTGCAGATGTGATATGATGAATTAGCAGGAAAGGGGCGAGAAATATGGCGGAACGTACTAAAAAGCGAGAAGGAGAGACTAGCATTATAAGAGAATTATTAGGATGGATTGTGTATATCATTATTATTATAGCTTTGACTTATCTGATTGTAACCTATATCGGACAGAGGACAAGCGTCCAGGGTTCATCCATGGAGACTACATTAAGCGATGGAGATAATCTGATTGTAGATAAAATTTCTTATCGTTTCCGTGATCCATCCAGATATGATATTATTGTATTCCCCTATCAGTATGAGGAAGATACATACTATATTAAGAGGATCATCGGTCTTCCGGGCGAGACAGTCCAGGTGAAAGATGGGGCGGTATATATTAATGATGAACTCCTGGAAAGTGATATATATGGCAGGGAGCCTATGAATGATCCGGGGATTGCCGCAGAGCCTATTACCTTGGGAGAAGATGAGTATTTTGTGTTGGGTGATAATCGAAATAACAGTTCAGACAGCAGAAGCCCGAGTGTAGGTGTTCTTCACAGAGAAGATTTAATCGGAAGAGCCTGGGTGAGAATCTATCCATTTAGTAAAATGGGAGTTATCAAACATGAATAAGCGCGAAGAAGAAAAAAGAAGGCGCCGGGAAGAAAAACTACAAAAAGAAATTGCCCGCACAGAAGCTATGAGTGTTTATGAGAAAAAATATGGAAGCTATCTGGCAATCTGCGGGATTGATGAAGTAGGCAGGGGACCGCTTGCAGGGCCGGTTGTGGCAGGTGCGGTCATCCTGCCTAAAAATCATCAGATACTGTATCTGAATGATTCCAAAAAGCTGTCTGAAAAAAAGAGAGAAGAACTTTTTGCTGTTATTATGAAAGAAGCAGTGGCGACAGGAATTGGGATGGTGAGTCCGGCAAAGATAGATGAGATTAATATTCTGCAGGCAACTTATGAAGCAATGCGTCTTGCGATTGCCGATCTGGGTACAGAACCCGATCTTCTGCTGAATGATGCGGTGACGATTCCCGGGGTTCCCTATAGGCAGATACCGATTATAAAAGGAGACGCTCAAAGTGTATCTATAGCGGCTGCAAGCATTATAGCCAAGGTTACGAGAGATCGTCTGATGGTAGAGTATGATAAAGTCATACCAGGTTATGAGTTCGCGAAAAACAAAGGTTATGGCACGAAAGCGCATATTGCGGCATTAAAGGAGCTAGGACCATCACCTATTCACAGAGCAACATTTATTAAAAATTTTGTCGACTGATGGAGGAATATGGAAGGAAATAAACGAAAAACAGGAGCAGCGTATGAAAAACTTGCCGGAAAATATCTGGAAGGGCAGGGGTACCAAATACTGGAATATAATTTTCGCTGCCCGGCGGGTGAGATTGATATTATTGCCCGGGATGGAGAATATCTGGTATTTTGTGAAGTAAAGTACCGCAGAGATTCCCGAAAAGGGACACCGGCAGAGGCAGTTACCCGCGCTAAGCAGAAAACGATCTCTAAATGCGCCCTGTTCTATATGATGATGAAAGGGCATGACAATGTGCCTTGCAGATTTGATGTTGTGGAAATTAGCGGAACAAAGGGAAAAGAAAGTGTGAGAATCATAAAAAATGCATTTGATTACGCAGAATAGGAGGTTATATGAGTCTGGGATTACGATATAAAAATAATGACCTTGTCTTGGAAGAAAGAGAGGTAAACGGTGTGCCTTTTTTAAGTTATCCGCTGCTTGATGGAACCGGATGTGTGCTGCACGGCTTCTCCACAAGACTTGGGGGTGTCAGCGAAGGGCACTGTAAAACGATGAATATCAGTACGAAGAGAGGAGACAAGCCGGAAGCTGTGGAAGAAAACCGCAGAAGGATAGCTGCCGCAATTGGCGTAGAGCCGGACAGGATGGTTTATACACAGCAAACCCATACAACGAACGTGGTTGTAGTACATGCCGGGGACGAAGGCAGGACTTTTGAAGAAACAGATGGAATGATTACCAATGTTCCAGGTATCTGTCTGGTTACTTTCTATGCAGACTGTGTGCCCTTGTATTTCGTGGATCCGGTAAAAAAAGTAATTGGGTTAAGCCATTCCGGATGGCGGGGAACGGTTGGCAAGATGGCAAAAGTAACGGTGGAGCGTATGACCGAAGAATATGGAACGAGGCCGGAAGACATTGTTGCTGCTATTGGACCTTCCATTTGTCAGGACTGTTATGAAGTAAGTGAGGATGTTATTGCCCAGTTTCAGGAAAATTATGATAAGAAATATTGGGACAAGCTATATTATGCCAAAGGAAATGGCAAATATCAGCTAAATCTGTGGAAAGCAAATGAAATTAATTTTCTTGAGTCGGGAATTTTAAAAGAACATATAGCGGTAACCAATGTGTGCACATGCTGTAATCCGGATATATTATTTTCCCATAGAGTGCTTGGATGGGAGAGAGGAAATTTAAGCGCATTTCTTGCATTAAAAGAGAATAAAAGGAGTTAATCTTTATGGATACAACGGAAATTACGGAAGAAACAACAAAAGAGGTGAATGCTTTTTTACAGCAGCTCCAGAATCATTCGCCATCTCTTATCAATATGGGGATAAAAGTGGTAGTGTCCCTGGTAGTATTTTTTGTTGGGCGAATTCTCATTAATTGGTTTCGCAGGATTGTCAGAAAGGCTTTTGAGCGCTCTAAGATAGATGTAGGCGTGGCGCAATTTATTGATTCTTTATTAAAAATTGTTTTGTATGTGCTTTTGATTATTTCTATAGCTACGAATTTGGGAGTTGATACGGCGTCGGTTGCAGCGGTTATAGCATCTGCAGGTGTGGCAATTGGTCTTGCCCTGCAGGGAAGCTTGTCAAATTTTGCTGGTGGTGTGTTGATTTTATTGCTGAAACCTTTTGTTGTGGGCGATTATATTATTGAGGATACTTGTAAGAATGAGGGTACGGTAAAAGAAATACAGCTTTTTTATACAAAGCTTACTACAATTGACAACAGAACAATTGTTATTCCGAACGGCACGCTGGCGAATAACAGTTTGACAAATGTGACAGATAAGGATGAGCGGAGGCTGGATCTTAAAATAGGTATTTCCTACGAAGCGGATTTGAAAGAAGCTAAAAAAATTATTGCAAAGCTTTTGGAGAAGGAAGCAAGAATCAGGACAGACAAGGAAATTTTAATTTTTGTAGACGAATTGGCGGCAAGTGCAGTGGTGTTGGGAGTGCGTGCCTGGGTGAAGACAGAAGATTTTTGGGACGTAAAATGGAAATTTCTGGAAGATGTAAAGCAGGAAATGGATTCTGCGGGAATCGAAATTCCTTATCAGCAGGTGGCAGTCCATATGTGTCAGCCGACAGAAAAGTAAAAAAAGAAGTCCTTCAAGGACTTCTTTCTAAGCTGGAAATCGGACTTGAACCGACGACCCCTTCATTACGAGTGAAGTGCTCTACCAACTGAGCTATTCCAGCAAAGCAGTTACTTTGTAACAGCCACAAATACTATTATATATATTTTTCGGAAATTTGCAACAACTTTTTGAAAAAAATTGCAGCAATGTGATATGAGATAAAAATATGGGAGGAATAATATGCTGGTTACAAGACAGATGCTTTTTCCGCTTGCATTTTATAAAAAGGCAAAGTTTCATGGAAGCAGGGGAAAAATGAATTATCGGATTGAAAAAATAGAGGAGAATGAGGAAGAAAAATTCTTACTGACAGTCTGGGAGGGACCGGAATGTTATGATGTGACAAAATCAGAAAAAAAGGTTTCAAAATATCCGTTTAGTGATGCGGGGATGGAAGAAATCGTAAAATATCTGAATGAGATATAACATTTAAAATGACAGGGCAGAACACTTGCATGTCCTGCCCCGAATGGATGAATCGACAGTTAATCGTAAATAGATTCTTCTTCCCAGGAGATGATTTCCCCTGTTGAAGCGTCAATTTCAAATTCGTATTCCCGGTCTCCATGATAAATAGAACCTTCATAAATCTGGCGCCCGTCATCCCAGTCTGCATGTATGCGGATATTTTGTTCCGTTGCACCGTTTACTTTCGCGAGTGCAGTTTTTTTTGCTTCCTCTTCACTGACTGCTGCGGAACTGTTCTGAGAGTTGTTTTCGGCCTGTGTGTTTTCCGTATAAAAATCGTTTTCAATTTCCATGTCTTTACTTACAATTTCTCCGGTGGAAGCAAGAATGCT
The DNA here is from genome assembly GCA_902362865.1 of Clostridiaceae bacterium. Taxonomy (GTDB): domain Bacteria; phylum Bacillota; class Clostridia; order Lachnospirales; family Lachnospiraceae; genus Claveliimonas; species Claveliimonas acetigenes. Next base: position 216,822 of record CABIYE010000002.1, on the reverse strand, counting down.
ATAGTCATATTCCTGGCTGCCGGCGTAAAATTCCACTTCATATTCCAGAATGCCATCGTCTTTTTCTAATTTTACACGGATATGGCTGACGTCGTTTTCAGACACACCCGCATCTTCCAGAGCAATTGTTTTGGCTTCTTCCTCGCTTAAGGCAGCGTCCGACGATATGTTTTCGGTAGTGGTACCGTCAGAACTTTTTGTCTGTGAAGCAGTATTTTGCTGAGGCTGAATGCCGCTGTTTCCTTTATTTGCGTTACAGCCGGCTGTTATAACGGATATTCCAAGTATGCTGATAAAAAGTAAAATTTTTTTATTCATAGAATCTGTCCTCCTTTTGTTTTCTTGAGCTTAGTATATATTACAAATATTAAAGAAACATTAAATATCCATTTTTTTTGGAAATTTTATTGTAAATATGGTTCCCCGATTTACTTGGCTGTCTACGGAAATAGAACCATTATGGATGCCTACCATCCATTTTACCATGGACAGCCCCAGACCGGAGCTTCCGGAATCTTTTTTCTCTCTGGAAGGATTTACCTGGTAAAAGCGTTCCCATATTTTATCCAGTTTATCCTTTTCCATGCCAATTCCATTATCCTGTATTACTATTTGTATTTCCTGATTCTGTTCTTTCAGTGACACATGGATCCATCCGTTTTCCCGTCCATATATGACCGCATTTTGCAGTAAATTCACGAAAATACGCATTAGCATGGTTTCATCAGCCAGCATTTTGATGTGTGGTTCTTCAATATCTGTGGAGATAGAGATTCCCTTTTCACCGGCAGATGTTTGCATTTCCAGAATGGTTATTTCCAGAAGTTCGCTGATATCCAGCATTTCCAGATTTGGTTTTATTTTTCCGCGGTCTGCCCGTGCCAGTGTCAGGAGCTGAGAGATAAGTGATGACATTCTCTTTGCCTGACGGAATATGACGGTAAGGCTTTCGCGTGCATCTTCCAGGGTAGCTGCATTTTTCAATGCATATTCGCTTTGCGCAAGGATTACGGAAGTCGGCGTTCTTAATTCATGAGAGGCATCGGAAGTGAACTGCTTTTCCCGTTCAAAGGATTCTTCCAGACGATCTAACATATAATCAAAAGTCTCGCCTAATTGATAGATTTCATCTTTGCCATTCCCTAATTCGATACGTTTAGACAGGTCGCCGCCATGGGCGATTTCTTCTGCTGTCTTCCGGATTCGTTCGACCGGACGGAAAGCGCGTTTTGTTATATAATATCCACCCAGCGCAATAAAACCTGTCAATACGGGCAGCGCGACTGCAGTCAGTCGAATCATGATTCCGAAGTTGGATTCTGCTTCGGTCTTTGAAATAACACCCCGTATCCAGAATCCCTGTTCTTCCTGTATGGTGTAAATATCGTAAATCAGATAATGAGTTCCCTGTATAGTACTTTCCTGAATCTGATCTTCGTAGAAAAAGGGGGTTTCTTCTATGGGAACCTGCGTAGGAAGGTGCCCAAAAAGCAGGATTCCCTCTGCGTCATAAATGGAGAGATAGACTCCATCCCGGAAAAAATCCAAATCGTCATCAATTTCAAGGCGTCCGTCTTCGTATTCCAGTTCGGATACGGAATCATTGACAGCAGAACGAAGTTTCCCGGATAAGGATTGCAGCATTTGGCTGTTTCCAACAGAGAACAGTATTATCTGTATCAAAATCACCAGAATTGTCATAAAAAGTGTGTACCATAATGTAACTTTTCGCTTGATTGACCATTTCTTCATTTTCTAGTCCTTTACTTTTAAAACGTAGCCTGATCCACGGATTGTATGGATTAATTTTGGCTCATATGCATCATCGATTTTTTTCCTTAAATAACGAATATAAACATCTACCACGTTGGAACCGCCTTCGTAGTCATAATTCCAGACATGCTGTTCAATTCTTTCCCGAGAGAGTACGATGCCTTTGTTGCGGATCAGGTATTCCAAAATGGCAAATTCCTTGTTTGACAGTTCAATTTCTATATTGTCACGGTAAACACAGCGGGTATTGCAATCTACTTTCAAATTAGCCTCCGTCAGACAATGATCCGGATTTCCGGAATTTCTGCGTATCATTGCCCGGATACGCGCCAGCAGTTCATCGAAGGCAAAAGGCTTCACTAAATAATCATCAGCTCCGATATCTAATCCTGCTACACGGTCCTCAATACTGTCTTTGGCGGTCAGAAACAGTATGGGAACAGGATTCTTTTCCTTTCTGAGCGCATGTACAACTTCAGTTCCGCTCATGATGGGCATCATGATATCCAGGATAATAGCGTCATATTCGGCACAACGGATATAGTCTAATGCTTCCTGGCCGTCATAACATGCATCCACAGAATAATGATTTTTTATTAATTCTTTTACGATTACCCGATTTAAATCTTTTTCATCTTCTGCTACTAGAATACGCATATGGATTCTCCTTTCAAAGATATTATAACACTTAAATATTAAAAGAAAATTAAAAATGGATTTTATAATTACAAGAAAAGTGAAAGAAAAAATTATTTGAAGATATAGAAAGATATGTAGGCAGTTGCTTTCTTAGCAACTGCTATTTGCTACAAAGTCATATCCGCTTCTGATAAAGCCTTTCCAGAAGGTTTATCAGCGAATACAACCCCATTGCCATGATACAAAGAAGTACGATGGACATCAGAAGCCAGTCAAGTTTAAAAACCTGACGTGGGAAAGAGATATTTTGGATATCCAGGTGGCGGTAAGAATAATGCCCTTGTTGCATAAATCCATTTCTCTTGCATAGGATATCAGGAAAACATATCACTGTGCAGGTAGAAAAGTTATATGGAAAGAGCAGATTTTAATATTGATGAGAAGAAATTAGTGATGAAATTGATAGATATGCTGTTCCGGGAGCGTTTCATTACATATACAGAGAAAGTAGAAGCAGACAGACTCGTTCGGGAATGCGGCAAAATATGATTTGGCGGGCGGTTGTTTACTGCCGGTGTTCTACAGAAGAAGAAGCCCAGAAAGATGCGCTTGCTAAACAGGTACAAGAGGCAGAAGAATGTATTCTTCAAAAAGAATGGATGCAGGTGGATTCTTACGTGGAAAGCAAGTCGGGAACGACGACAAAAGGCCGGGCGGAATATAACCGCTTGTTTGACGATTTGCTGGAAGATAAGTTTGACATTGTGGTGGTAAAATCACAGGATCGCTTGATGCGTAATGCAAAAGACTGGTATTTATTTTTAGACCGTCTTGTGGCCTCAGGCAAGAGGCTTTATCTCTATATTGAAAATAAATTTTATACGCCGGATGATGCGCTTATTACAGGAATTAAAGCAATTCTGGCGGAAGAGTACAGCAGTGAGCTATCAAAAAAGATTAACAATGCACATAAAAACAGGCAGAAAAAAGGAAAGGTATTTATTTTCCCGCCTAACACATATGGTCTTTGTAAGATTTCCAAAGGGCGGTATGAACTTGTGGAGGATGAGGCGGAAGCTATCCGTCTTATATTTCAATTGGCAAAAAACTATGGTTGTGGTACGATTGCAGATATTCTGGAAGAAAATGAAATATATGACCGTGAAGGAAAGCCTTTTGAAGAGGAAGCCATCCGAAGGATTATCCGAAATCCAATCCGCTGTGGGACGATAGTTCAGAATAAGAGACATTGGGATTTTCAGACGAAACGGATGGTCCAGGTGCCGAAAGAAAAGTGGGTCGTTCACAAAAATGCAGTCCCGGCCTGTGTGACGGAGAAAGAGTGGCAGGAAGCCAATCGGGCAATGGATGAGCGTGCGATGGCAGGAAATGTAAAAAATTGTAAGCCGGAGAGCAGCCATAGGGGAAAATATATTTTGTCAGGAAAGTTAAAATGTGGACAGTGCGGCGCAGTTTTTTATCGCAGATATCGGAAAAAGTATAAGGATGATTCTTATATTGTTGAATGGAAATGCAGCAGTTACCTTTATCATGGAAGGCGAGCGGAAGGATGCGATAATATCGTTCTGAATGAGGAGAAATTGTTTGATTTGCTGCAGAATTTTCAGAGGGACTCCTATAGGGAAGGACAGAGAGACCCTATGGATATCGTAGAAAAGGTTATGGCTTTCATAGAGAAAGTCCTGGAAAAAAATCAGGATTTCCAAAAGAAAAAAAGATTAGAAGAAAAGTTGTGTTTTCAAAAAACGCTTTCGGACAGACTGCTTGACAAACTGCTTTATGGAGTTATCACAGATGATATCTACAAAATAAAAATGGAAGAATTGGAAGAATCTATAAAGAAGACGGAAGAAGAACTGGAGAGACTTCCGGATGAAGCGGAGGTCAAGAAAATGTTAGAGAATAGAATGTATGTTATCCGACAGAAATTAGAAAGCAGTTTTGTAAAGAAAGCGGTAGTTTCTGAAATGTTGGATAGTATAGAGGCAATCTTCGTTTTTCCCGATCATCTGGAAATTCATTTCTATCTGGAAAAATCCCGGAAAACAGCAGTGTGCTGCGTGTTGCCGGATGATTTTGTGTATCAGAAAAAGAAGGCTATGGAATGCATAAGAATCGAGAAATATATGAGAGAAAATCCATGCATTACGGCGAAAGAAATTGCCGGACTGGAAGGAGTAGGTTTGTCTGCTGTGAACTACAGAATCAGAAAATTAAGAAGGCAGGGAAAGATCTGTTTTGATGGAAAAGGCGGTCATGGAAAATGGATAGTGTGCGACGATAAAGAAGGAGAATAGAATAATCTCCGATAAAAGCATATCAGGCAGAGATATGGGTTATACATATCTCTGCCTGAATGATTAATCCTCAGGTGTGTGTTTTGAATGTTTCCAAAACCATATAAAAAGCAGGATTCCGCCAATGTACAAAATATTAATGAGGACAGTCGGGTTGTCCTTTAAGAACCAGACGATTAATATAATTGCAAGTGCAATGATAACTATCTGAAGTATGGAATAGATTCTGGAATTGCGGAGTTCCTTTCTTTCCTGTGTCTTTTCTTCTCTGCGTTCCTGCATCCGCAGATATTCCATCAGATCTTCGTCACGGAGTTTCATAAGGATGTAATCTTCCTGCGTAAATTCATAGTCATAATCACTTAAACTAAAATGTTCAGCAAAAGGGCACTCTGGCAATTGGCTTGAATCTGTCTGGTTATTAGATATTGTTTTTTTGTCTGCTTCAGCTACGGCTGCCGGTTCTTTGTCAGGCTTTTCCACAGATTTTTTTATGTTTTTTTCTGCAGACTTTTCTACAGATGCTTCTATATGTTTTTCCGCAAATTCTGGGGTAGACTGTTCTGTAGATTCTGCCGTGGACTCTTCTGGTTTTTTTTCTTCTGTAAGAGCTTCTGACATAAAAGCACCTCCACTTTTTCTCTTGTTTTCTTTTATCATAACAATTTATAGACAAGAATGCAAACTTATTTTCAGAATCTTTGGGATTGATTTAGACTTAACGATACTCAAAATGTCTTTTTCCCTTGTCGGTTAAATGTTTGACTTGCGTAGATAATCAGATATCCAAGACCATTTCTTGCGGCGAGAAATTCGCCGATGATTACTCCTACCAGGCAGAGACCGATATTAACTTTCATTGTGCTGATGATTGCGGGGATAGAACTTGGGATTACGACTTTGGTAAGGGCGTGATATCGGTTGCCGCGTAAAGTATAAATTAGCTTAATTTTTTCCGGGTCAACGGTTGTAAAACTGGTGTAAAGATTCAGGATGCTTCCGAAAATTGCTACTGACATGCCGGCTACGATAATCGTAGTTTTTGTGGCGCCCAGCCAGACAATCAGGAGGGGCGCCAGAGCAGATTTCGGGAGACTATTTAAAACAACAATATAAGGATCAAGGATTTCTGATAATTTAGGACTGAACCAAAGGGCAATTGCTATCAGAGTGCTGACAGCGATTACCAACAGGAAGCTGATAATTGTTTCGTACAGTGTAATTCCTATATGCAGAAAAATGCTTTTATCTTTTACCATTTGAAAAAAACAGATGGCAATCTTAGATGGACTGCTGAAAATAAAGGAATCGATGATTCCTACATTGGAGGTAAATTCCCAGACGAACAGAAAGCTTAATAATATAAGGATTCTCGATACACTGACAATTCTTTTGTGTTTTTTCTGCTGGTAGAGATAATTTTGCTGGCCAGCTGAAAGATTAGTCATTTTCATTCAGCTCCTTCCAGATTAGGTTAAAATAGTTTTTGAATTCTGGTGTATTTCTGCGATTTAATGGTGTATCCTTTTCCAGATCGAAGATAAGAGGAAGTGTTTGTTGTATGCTTGCAGGCCGTTTGGATAATATGATTACCCGGTCTGCTAAAGAGATGGCTTCTGAGAGATCGTGCGTAACAAGGATTGCGGTTTTTTTCTCCCGGCGGATAATTTGACCGATATCGTCACTTACGTTTAAACGAGTCTGATAGTCCAGAGCAGAGAAGGGCTCATCAAGCAGAAGAATATCCGGTTCTAGTACTAAAGTGCGGACCAAAGCCGCACGCTGGCGCATTCCGCCGGACAATTCTGATGGTTTAGCATTTTCAAATTGTTTCAGACCATAATCCGCGAGAAGTTCGTGGGCTTTTGCTTTTGCTTTGGTGGTAAGCATATGCTGTACTTCCAGTCCGAGAATGACGTTATTGTAGATGGTTCGCCATTCAAAAAGCTGGTCATGCTGGAGCATATAGCCGATATTGGTTGTGCTTTCTCTCAGATATTTTCCGCTGATTTTAATCAGTCCCTTTTCAGGTTCGAGCAAACCGGCAATCAGAGACAAAAGTGTGGATTTACCGCATCCTGACGGCCCGACAATGGCAATGAATTCACCTTCGTTTATTGCAAATGAAATATCGGTCAGTGCTGGAGTTTCGCCGTCCATATTATGGTATGCATAGTGAATATGTTTGAGTTCCAGTATTTGTTCCATGAAAACCTCCTAAAGATAGGGTGCAGACGTTGCAAAGTATACATTAGTTTATGTAGAAAACCTGAAAGGGTGCTTGCATACGGAGGCAAAATCTCATATACTAACAGAAGAGCAATCTGCGCTATAGAAAAAGACGGGAGAGGATTGGATGAATTATCAGAAAGAGTTGGACGGGTTGATAAGCAGACTTGAAGAACAAAAAGAAGTGCCAAGGCTTCTGCTTCACAGCTGCTGTGCTCCGTGCAGCAGTTATGTGCTGGAATACCTGAGTGAATATTTTGAAATTACTGTTTTCTATTATAATCCGAATATATACCCAGACGAAGAATATGATAAGCGGGTGCTCGAGCAGCAGACACTAATCAGGAAAATGCATTTTCGGTATCCGGTATCTTTTATCGCTGGTCAATATGATAAAGAGAAGTTTTATGATATGGCGAAAGGATTGGAATACGTGAAAGAAGGCGGAGAAAGATGCCGCCGCTGTTATGAGCTGAGGCTTCGTAAGACGGCGGAGATTGCGGCAAAAGAAAAATTCGATTATTTTACGACTACTCTCAGTATCAGCCCTATGAAGAATGCGGATTGGCTGAATGAAATTGGACGCAGCCTGGAGAAAGAATATCCGGTAAAATACCTTTTATCGGATTTCAAAAAAAGGAACGGTTATAAGCGCTCTGTGGAATTGTCCCGGGAGTATGGGCTGTACCGTCAGAATTATTGCGGATGTGTATTTTCATTTAAAGAAAGAAACGATTTACCAGAAGATTAAAAAAGAAAGAAGGATTTTTTATGGCACAGTTATGGGGTGGACGATTCACCAAGGAAACAGATCAGTTAGTATATAATTTTAATGCTTCTATTTCTTTTGATAAGAAGCTTTATGCGCAGGATATAAGAGGAAGTATCGCACATGTGATGATGCTGGCAAAGCAGGGAATTCTTACGGATGCGGAGAAGGATCAGATTATTGAAGGACTGGAAGGGATACTTTCCGATATAGAACGTGGAAAACTGGTGATATCTGAGCAGTGTGAAGATATACATAGTTTTGTAGAGGCAACCTTGATTGAAAGAATCGGAAATGCGGGAAAAAAGCTCCATACCGGGAGAAGCAGGAATGATCAAGTTGCCTTAGATATGAAAATGTATGCCAGAGATGAAGTGCTGCTGGTGGATAATCTGATAGAGGATATGCTGCATGTTCTTCTTTCTATTATGGAAGAAAATACGGAAACTTTTATGCCCGGATTTACACATTTGCAGAAAGCACAGCCAATTACGCTTGCTCATCATATGGGTGCCTATTTTGAAATGTTCAGAAGAGACCATGAGCGGTTGAAAAGCATTTATGAGAGAATGGACACCTGCCCTTTAGGATCGGGAGCACTGGCGGGAACCACTTATCCGCTTGATAGGGAGTATTCAGCGACGCTGCTGGGATTTGAAAAACCTACGATGAATAGTATGGATGGGGTATCGGACAGGGATTATCTTATAGAATTTTTGTCAGCTCTTTCTGTTATTATGATGCATTTGAGCCGCTTTTCCGAAGAAGTGATTATCTGGAATTCTAATGAATACCAGTTTGTTGAAATAGATGATGCTTATAGTACAGGAAGCAGTATTATGCCACAAAAAAAGAATCCTGACATCGCAGAGCTTGTGCGGGGAAAAACCGGAAGAGTTTATGGCGCGTTGATGTCACTTCTTACGACGATGAAGGGGATTCCTCTTGCTTATAATAAAGATATGCAGGAAGACAAAGAGATGGTTTTCGATGCAATTGATACAGTAAAGGATTGTCTGACGCTTTTTACCGGTATGATACGTACGATGCAGTTTAAAAAGGACAGAATGGAAGCAAGCGCAAAAAATGGATTCACAAATGCGACAGATGCGGCAGATTATCTGGTAAATCATGGGGTGCCGTTTCGGGATGCCCACGGTATTGTAGGTCAGCTTGTGCTTTATTGCATTCAGAAAGGGATTGCTCTTGATGACATGGAATTAAGTGAATTTCAGGAGATTTCGCCTGTGTTTGAAGAGGATATCTATGAGGCAATCCGGATGGATACTTGTGTAAATAAACGTGTGACGACGGGGGCTCCGGGGAAGGCTGCTATGGAAGAAGCGATAGAAAGTTACAAAAAGTATTTGCAAGAATATTAAAAAAGAGGTATATTCTATAGATGTATATTAGGAGAAAGGATAGGAGAGACAGATATGGTGGAACAGAAGTTAAAAGTCGGTATTTTAGGGGCAACCGGAATGGTTGGGCAGCGTTTTATCTCTTTGCTTGAAAATCATCCCTGGTTTGAGGTAACTGTCGTGGCAGCCAGCCCGAGATCAGCAGGAAAGACCTACGAGGAAGCAGTGGGCGGACGCTGGAAAATGGATACTCCTATGCCGGAAGCTGTGAAGAAGCTGACGGTGCTTAATGTAAATGAAGTAGAGAAAGTGGCTGCGGAAGTGGATTTTGTGTTTAGTGCTGTTGATATGTCAAAAGAAGAAATCAAAGCGATTGAAGAAGCATATGCGAAGACAGAGACACCTGTGGTTTCTAACAATAGCGCTCACAGATGGACGCCGGATGTACCGATGGTAGTTCCGGAAATTAATACAGAGCATTTTGAAGTGATTGCGGATCAGAGGAAACGTCTTGGTACGCAGAGAGGATTTATTGCTGTGAAACCGAACTGCTCTATACAGAGTTATGCGCCGTGCCTTGCAGCGTGGAGAGAATTTGAACCGACAGAGTTGGTGGTTACTACATATCAGGCTATTTCAGGAGCAGGAAAGACATTTAAGGATTGGCCGGAGATGGTTCAGAATATTATCCCTTATATCGGCGGAGAGGAAGAAAAGAGTGAGCAGGAGCCACTGCGTGTGCTTGGAAAGGTTGAGAATGGACAGATTGTAAAGGCGGAAGCTCCCAAGATCACTTGTCAGTGTGTCCGTGTTCCGGTATTAAATGGACATACTGCTGCAGTCTTCATTAATTTTGCACAGAAGCCGTCAAAAGAGCAGTTAATTGAAAAACTTGTAAGTTTTAAAGGTTTTCCACAGGAGGCAGAGCTTCCAAGCGCCCCAAAACAGTTTATTCAGTATCTTGAAGATGATAATCGCCCGCAGGTTGCGCTGGATGTGGATTATGAAAGAGGAATGGGTGTATCTATTGGCCGTCTGAGAGAGGACACCATGTATGACTACAAATTCATTGGTTTGTCTCATAATACTGTGCGCGGCGCCGCCGGTGGAGCAGTATTGTGTGCAGAAACTTTGACAGCAAAAGGATATATTACTAAGAAATAGAATGTGTAAGGCAGTATGAATGTAAAGGAGCGGTGTACCTGGAAATAGGTGCGCCGCTTTTTTATTGGTTATTTCATGGAAGTTAGAACAGTTTAGATTTAAGGATTGATTTTTCTACAAGAGCATGATATTATGTCTACTATAATCATTTTATCAAATAAATGTTGACTTTTTGAAACAAGTATAATACTATATTAATCAGAGATACGAACATCCGTTCGCAAACAAGGAGAATAGGTTATGTTAAATGAAGAGAAGAAAAAAGCGTTAGATGCTGCGATAGCGAAATTGGAGAAAGATTATGGAAAAGGAACCGTGATGAAGCTTGGCGACCCGGCGGCACGGGTGTCGGTAGAGACGATACCGACAGGTTCTTTGAGCCTGGATCTGGCTCTGGGATTAGGAGGAGTGCCGAGGGGAAGGGTTGTAGAAGTATATGGTCCTGAGTCCAGCGGTAAGACGACGGTTACATTACATATGATTGCAGAGGTTCAGAAGAGAGGCGGTATTGCAGGGTTTATTGATGCGGAACATGCTTTGGATCCTGTATATGCAAAAAATATAGGCGTGGATATTGATGAGCTTTATATTTCACAGCCGGACAGCGGAGATCAGGCACTTGAGATTGCGGAGACGATGGTACGGTCCGGAGCTATGGATATTATTGTTGTGGATTCGGTTGCTGCTCTTGTACCCAGACAGGAGATAGAAGGAGATATGGGAGATGCACATGTCGGGCTTCAGGCAAGGTTGATGTCCCAGGCGCTCAGAAAGCTTACTCCGGTTATCAGTAAATCTAATTGTGTTGTTGTTTTTATTAATCAGCTTCGTGAGAAGGTGGGAGTTATGTTTGGTAATCCGGAAGTTACTACAGGAGGACGTGCGCTTAAATTCTATGCTTCTATCCGTATGGAAGTCAGGAAGACGGAGACGCTGAAGCAGAGCGGAGAGATGGTGGGGAACCGGGTGCGCGTCAAGGTTGTAAAGAATAAGATCGCTCCTCCGTTTAAGGAAGCAGAATTTGATATTATGTTTGGAAAGGGAATTTCAAGAGAAGGAGACATTCTGGATCTTGCTGTGTCCATTGATGTCGTGAATAAGAGTGGTTCCTGGTATGCATACGGTGGAAATAAGATTGGGCAGGGGCGGGAGAATGCCAAGCTCTATTTTATAGAACATCCGGAGATTATGGATGAGATAGAAGCAAAAGTGAGAGAACATTTCCAGTTTGAAGGTAAAAAGGAAGAACAGGATGCAGCGGAAGATGCGACCAAGAAATCTTCAGAACAGAAACCTTCAGGAAAGAACAAACCGGAAGCAGAAGAGGCTAAGGAGCAGTAGAATGACAGTTACTTGTGTTGAACCTGTGACGAAGACAAAGTCCCGTGTATTTATAGATGGAGAGTTTGCCTTCATCTTGTATAAAGGCGAGCTGTTTCATTATCATATTGTGGAAAATAAGGAAATAAAAGAAGAAGTTTACCGGGAAATCAAGGATGACGTCGTCCTGAAGCGTGCCAAGCTTCGGGCGTTGTATCTTTTGAAAGATATGGACAGGACAGAAGAACAGCTCAGAGGAAAGCTCAGAGGCAGTGAGTATACAGAGGATATTATTGAGAAAGCACTTGAGTATGTGAAATCTTTTGGATATGTTGATGACAGTGCATATGCCAGACGTTTTGTAGAAGCGAACAGAAAAAGAAAAAGCAGGAGAGACATATATTTTTCATTGTATAAAAAAGGAGTCCCGGGGGAATTAATTGAACAGACGATAGAAGAATGCTATGAGACAGAAGATTCTGTGTCGGCGATAAAAGAGATTATGAGAAAAAAGCATTATAGTTGTGAGACTGCTTCCGAGAAAGAGACTCAGAAAATGTACGCTTATTTAGTGAGAAAAGGATTCCGTTATGAAGATGTACGGCAGGTTATACAAGTTTCTGAGGGGAACGCTTGACATATCTGTTAAAACAGTATAAAATTTAAGTGTTGTATTTGTACAATGAAAATTAAATAAGGAGGTGCTCCTGTGCCGACAGGGATATTAATTGCTGTAGCCCTTGTATTAATCGTGTTAGCAGCAGTTATCAGTCATTTCGTTACGGTGTCCAATTTGAAGAAGAGCGCACAATCTAAAATTGGAAATGCGGAAAGCAAGGCCAGAGAAATTATTGATGATGCGGTGAAGACGGCTGAGGCTAAGAAGAAAGAATCTCTCTTGGAAATTAAGGAAGAATCTATCAGAACAAAGAACGAGCTCGAGAAAGAGACAAAAGAACGAAGAGCAGAGTTGCAGCGTTATGAGAAGAGGGTCCTTTCCAAGGAAGAAGCGTTAGATAAGAAGTCAGAGGCTATTGAAAGACGAGAGACAAGCTTTACGGCAAAAGAGGAACATTTGCGTCAGCGCGAAGCGAAAGTGGAAGAGCTGGGCAGACAAAGAGTACAGGAACTAGAAAGAATCTCAGGACTTACCTCCGAACAAGCAAAAGAATATTTGTTAAAAACTGTTGAAGAAGATGTAAAACATGATACTGCCAAAATGATAAAGGAATTAGAGGCGCAGGCGAAGGAAGAAGCAGATAAAAGGGCAAAAGACTATGTTGTCACTGCTATTCAGAGATGCGCGGCAGATCATGTAGCTGAAACTACAATTTCGGTTGTACAACTCCCAAGTGATGAGATGAAAGGGCGGATTATTGGTCGTGAAGGGCGGAATATACGTACCTTGGAGACGATGACAGGTGTAGAATTGATTATTGATGATACACCGGAAGCGGTTGTTCTCTCAGGTTTTGATCCAATCAGAAGGGAAGTTGCAAGAATTGCTCTTGAAAAATTGATTGTTGACGGACGTATTCACCCGGCAAGAATTGAGGAAATGGTAGAGAAGGCACAAAAAGAAGTAGACGCAATGATTCGTGAAGAAGGTGAGGCGGCAGCGTTGGAGGTTGGCGTTCATGGCATTCATCCGGAATTGATTAAACTTCTGGGAAGGATGAAGTTCAGAACCAGTTATGGTCAGAATGCTTTAAAGCATTCCATTGAAGTGGCGCAGCTGTCCGGTCTTTTAGCGGCAGAAATCGGACTGGATGTCCGTGTCGCAAAGAGAGCCGGTTTATTGCACGACATTGGTAAATCTATAGATCATGACGTTGAGGGATCCCACATACAGATTGGAGTTGATCTTTGCAGAAAGTATAAGGAGTCAGCTACGGTTATTAATGCAGTAGAGTCTCATCATGGAGATGTAGAACCGGAATCTTTGATTGCATGTGTAGTTCAGGCCGCTGATACAATTTCAGCAGCGCGCCCTGGTGCAAGAAGAGAAACAATTGAAACATATACAAACAGATTAAAACAATTAGAAGATATCAGCAACCAGTTTAAGGGTGTTGAAAAGTCTTTTGCTATTCAGGCGGGTAGAGAGATTCGTGTTATGGTAGTTCCAGAGCAAGTATCTGATGCAGATATGGTGTTGCTGGCAAGGGATATTTCTAAGCAGATTGAATACGAACTGGAATATCCTGGACAGATTAAGGTAAATGTAATCCGTGAATCAAGAGTGACGGATTATGCGAAGTAAAAAATAAATTGTGGAGACCGTTGCTGATAGCTGGACAGTTACTATTAGCAGCGGTTTTTTGATACCCTAATCATATTTGCAAAAGGCATAGGGGGAAATGTATGGGTGAAGAAGTAAGACGTGTAAAGCGTGAGTTAGCATATAAAGGAACAGTATTGAATGTATATAAAGATTATATGGAATTTGCTAATGGGAATACAGCAGAATGGGATTATATCCATCATGATGGAGCGGCGGCTGTAGTGCCTGTTATGGAGGACGGGCGCATTTTAATGGTCAGGCAGTACAGAAATGCATTGGAAAGATATACGATAGAACTGCCGGCCGGGAAACTGGATGATCCTGATGAGCAGGGAATTGTGTGTGCTTCCAGAGAATTGGAGGAGGAGACGGGTTATCGTAGTGAAAAGTTAGAGTGGCTTATTACACTTCGGACAACGGTAGCGTTCTGTAATGAAAAAATAGAAATTTTTGTTGCCAGAGATCTGATACCGTCGAAGCAGCACCTTGATGAAGATGAATATATTGATGTGGCAGCATATACGATGGAAGAGTTGAAAGAAATGATATTTTCTGGAGAAATAGAGGATTCAAAGACGGTCTCAGCTATTCTTGCGTATGAAGTAAAGTACGGCAGAAAATAACGAATATATGGATTCCATAAGCATATAATGGAAGTATCTTAGCAACAGGGGGAAGGCTTTTGCAGATACAGAAAAATGGAAAATATTTCTTTTTATTTTATATGCTTGGTTTTTTTGCAGGAATACTATATACTAATATTGTATCAGCGGATTATGTCATGGCAATGGGAGTTTTTAATGAGTACTTTCTGAATCAATATATGCAGACAGAAGTTGCAATGCCGGAATTTTTTTGGTATCTTTTTAAAATCCGCATGACGGCTTTTATTATGACAGTGGTATTGGGGTGTACAAAAATCAGGAAGGCCGCGGTGATTATATCTCTGGCATGGACAGGTTTTTTAAGTGGGATTCTTATAACATCAGCTGTTATAAGGATGGGAATGACAGGAATTTTGCTCTGTTTAGTAGCAATTACACCGCATCTTCTGTTCTATGTTCTGGCTTATTTGGTTTTAATATGGCATCTATATTTCTATCCGGTTTATAAGTGGAATCTGTCAAAAACAGTAGCGGTAATATTGCTGTTTGGGATTGGAATTACATTAGAATGCTATGTAAATCCAATCCTTATGAAGATGTTTATAAAAACAGTTTGATTTTTATGTTGTTTGTTCGTATAATCTAAGATATACGATAGGAGATAAAGATTATGGATAAAACAGTATTGGATTATGTGGAAGATTTAAAGAAAACAAAAGGAATTTCTGTTAATACAGAAATGGCGTATAGACGAGATTTAATGAAATTGGTGAGATATCTTGCCGATCAGGGAATTTTTGAAGTTGACAAGATTACTGCTACAAATTTGAATTCTTATATGCTGTATATGGAGAAGGAAGGACTTACAAATACGACGATTTCCAGAAACATTGCGTCGATAAAAGGTTTTTTTGCTTATCTGATCAGACAGGGACTGGTGAAAGAAGATATATCAGAATGCCTTACGGCTCCCAGAATTGAACGTAGGGCGCCCAAGAGTGCGGCGAAAGAAGATGTGGAGAAGGTTCTTTCTGTTCCGAATGGGAAGACACCGAAACTTTTGAGAGATAAGGCTATGATCGAACTGCTCTATTCTACGGGAATTATGGTAGAGGAGTTGGTGAGTTTACGGATACAAGACGTGAATTTGAATGTAGGATATCTGCAGTGTCATTTTGAAAATAATCAAAATGCATATCCCATTGATAAACAGGCGCAGAAGGCATTGCGGGCTTATCTGAAGAATGGGCGTGAGAAGCTTTTGAAAGGGCGCGAGTCAGATGTATTGTTTCCGAATATAAGCGGCCGGAAGATGAGCAGGCAGGGATTCTGGAAAATTTTAAAAGGTTATGCTGCGAAAGCAGGAATTAAGGGCACAATTACCCCGAGTATGTTAAGACATTCATAGAGAAAATCGGAAACCGGCACAAACATGTGCCGGCTTTTTATTTTTTTGACAAATAATGGGTCAGAAATGTAAGACAGCATAAGAATGTAAAAAGCTGGCTTCCGAGAAGCCCCCACAGATAACCGCGGATTCCCAGGAATGGAATGAGAAAAAATACACTTCCAATACGGATGATTAATCCCAGGGTATTAAAAAGAAAGGAAATCATGGTGTAACCTAATCCGTTGATAATACTGATAAAATTACTGTTTGTATAGAGAAAAGGACAAATCCATGCCAGGGTTATGATAAATTCTCCGGCAAGCCGGCTGTGAAAAAGAATATTTCCGGCAAGACGTCCGAATAAAAGCAAAAAAATGCAGCAAAAACAACCCAGGGAAAAGCACAAAACAGAAACTTTTTTTACGACGGATGTCATTTCTTTTCGATTATTCAATGCCTGAATTTCTGCAATTGTTGGGAGGAGCATAGTTGCAACTGCATTTGTTATAGCAGATGGGAACAGAACACAAGGCAGTGCCATGCCGGTAAGTACGCCGTATGTACTGAGTGATTCACTGGTTGAAAAACCGAATGTCTGGAGCTGCAAAGGGATAGAAACAGATTCAATGCTTTGCAGTATATTAAGCAGGACACGGTTGCATGTTAGCGGAACAGACAAAAGCAGGAGTTCTTTCATGTGGCAGGTATAACCGGACAGGAAAGAGGGGATGGAAATAGTACCGCTTTTTTTGCTGTTAATTACCTGGATACAGAAGAAAGAAGAGGCAATTTCTCCGATGGTTAATCCGATAACAGCAATTATAATTCCGGCGTTTAAGGAATGTTTTATAAAAAACAGGTAAAGGATATACACAGAAAGAACGCGTGTGATCTGTTCAATCAGTTGTGAGATGGCCGGGATTTTTGTCTGTTTCAAGCCGAAATAATAACCACATATACAGCTGTGTATAGATGCGAACGGAAAGGCGTAGGACAGGATAACAAGTAGAGATTCACATCTTGGTTCGTTTAAGAACTGTTCGGCGATAAAAGCAGAATGGCGTTGAAGAAAAAAGGTGGCAAGGCAGGAAAGTGCGATGGAAATACTGATTCCTGTGTAAAGAATTTCTTTTGCATGGGAGGCTTTTCCAAGAGAAACCTTGCTGGCGACGCATCTGGAAATGGCAGTCTCTATCCCGGCGGCGGTCAAAGAAAATCCAAGGGCATAAATCGGGAAGATTAATTGATAGAGACCGACGCTTTCTTCTCCAAACGTACGGCTTAAAAATATCCGGTAAAAAAAGCCGATGAATCTGGTAATAAATCCTGTCATCGTAAGAATAAAAGCTCCTTTAATAATTGGATGTTTTTGAATTTGTATCATAAAGAACTCCCTGGCGTCTATCCCTATAAGATATTCGTAAGATGTGCTTGACAGAACAAGCGTAAGATGATATTCTACATAAAAAGAAATCCTAGTATTTTACTAGGATTTAAGAAAGAATAAAAGAAGGTGAGTGTTTGAAACTATCAACAAAAGGGCGGTATGGCCTTCGGGCATTGATAGATTTGGCGAAATATAGTGAGATAGAACCGGTTCCTATCAATAGTATTGCGGCCAGGCAGGGAATCTCGGAAAGATATTTAGAACAATTGATGGCACTTTTGAAAAAGGCGGGGCTGGTTAGGAGTATCCGCGGCGCCGGAGGAGGCTACGTACTTGCCAGGGAGGCAGGAGATATATCTGTCGGTGATGTACTGCGTGCGTTGGAAGGAAAGCTGGAGCCGGCAGAATGTGCCGCTTTTCATGAAGAAGATGGATGTGCAGCATCTGACGGATGTGTTACCAAATATGTCTGGAAAAAAATAAATGAAAGCATTAACAACACTGTTGATGAAATAAAGATTGATACATTGATTGCGGAAAGCAAGAAGCTGGATGGAAAGTTAGAGGAAAAATCCAAAGCATGCAGCCGGTCATAACAGGAGGATGGAATATGGAAAGATTAATATACTTGGATAATGCAGCAACTACAAAAACAGCACCAGAGGTGGTAGAAGCGATGCTTCCTTATTTTACGGAGAAATATGGGAATCCCTCTAGTGTATATAGTTTTGCGGCGGGAAATAAGGAAGATATTGCGAAGCAAAGAGATATTATTGCAGAAGCGTTAGGGGCGAATGGAAATGAAATTTATTTTACGGCAGGAGGATCGGAGTCGGATAACTGGGCGCTTAAAGCGGCTGCTGAAGCTTATCAGAACAAGGGAAATCATATTATAACGACCAAAATAGAACATCATGCGATTTTGCACACAGGGGAATATCTGGAGAAAAAAGGTTTTGAAGTAACTTATCTGGATGTGGATGAGAATGGCGTGGTAAAACTGGAAGACCTAAAGGCAGCAATCAGACCAACCACGATTTTGATTTCGGTTATGTTTGCGAATAATGAGATTGGTACGATTCAGCCGATAAAAGAAATCGGTGAGATAGCTCATGAGAATGGCATTTTATTCCATACGGATGCTGTACAGGCTTTTGGGCAGGTTCCAATTCATGTGGACGAGTGCCATATAGATATGCTGAGTGCCAGCGGACATAAGCTGAATGGGCCAAAAGGAATCGGGTTCTTATATATACGAAAGGGCGTGAAGATTCGTTCTTTTATTCATGGAGGAGCACAAGAAAGGAAGCGGCGTGCAGGAACGGAGAATGTTCCGGGGATTATTGGACTTGGGACGGCAGTAGCAAGAGCTGTTCGCACAATGGAAGAACGTACATCGCAGGAAAGTGCGCTTCGTGATTATTTGATTGAACGTGCATTAAATGGGATTCCGTATTGCAGACTGAATGGACATCGTCTAAAGAGACTGCCGAATAATGCAAATTTCAGTTTTCAGTTTATTGAAGGAGAATCCTTATTGATTATGTTAGACATGAAAGGAATCTGTGCATCCAGCGGTTCGGCATGTACATCAGGATCATTGGATCCCTCGCATGTCCTTCTTGCAATCGGATTGCCGCATGAAATTGCGCATGGTTCGCTCAGGCTTACTTTAAGTGAAGAGACAACAAAGGAAGATATAGATTATGTGGTAGATAGTCTGAAGGAAATTGTATCAAAACTCAGAGATATGTCGCCGCTTTACGAAGATTTTATCAAGAAAAATTCATGATTTAGGAGGATATGTTATGTATACAGAAAAAGTAATGGATCATTTTCAGCATCCGCGAAATATGGGGGAAATTGAGAATGCCAGTGGAGTAGGTACTGTTGGTAATGCAAAATGTGGAGATATTATGAGAATTTATCTTGACATTGATGAGAATCAGATTATCAGGGATGTAAAATTTAAGACATTTGGCTGTGGAGCGGCGGTTGCAACCAGTAGTATGGCTACGGAGCTGGTAAAAGGGAAAAATATTCAGGAAGCAATGGCTGTGACGAATAAAGCGGTTATGGAAGCGCTGGACGGGCTTCCGCCGGTAAAGGTTCATTGTTCACTTCTTGCAGAAGAAGCCATTCATGCCGCACTCTGGGATTATGCGGAGAAACATGATATAAAAATAGAAGGCCTTGAGAAACCCAAATCAGATATACATGAGGGTGAAGAAGAGGAAGAAGAGGAATATTAGGCAGAGGATGCAGGATGGAAAAGAAAAAGGTAGTTGTAGGGATGTCAGGCGGCGTAGATTCCTCTGTTGCCGCATATCTATTAAAAGAGCAAGGATATGACGTGATCGGAGTTACCATGCAGATCTGGCAGGACGAGAAGGAGTCTTTGCAAGAGGAAAATGGAGGATGCTGCGGGCTTAGCGCTGTTGATGATGCAAGGCGCGTGGCGTCAGCGCTTGGAATCCCCTATTATGTAATGAACTTTAAACGGGAATTTAAAACTTCTGTCATAGATTATTTTATAGCAGAGTATGAGCACGGCAGGACGCCGAATCCCTGTATTGCATGCAACCGCTATGTAAAATGGGAATCTTTGTTAAAGCGAAGTATGGATATTGGTGCGGACTATATTGCCACCGGGCATTATGCAAGAGTAGAAGAGCTTCCTAATGGAAGGTATGCACTGCGTACGTCTGCAACGGATCAGAAGGATCAAACTTATGCGCTTTATAATCTTACGCAGGATCAATTAAAGCGTACGCTTATGCCGGTCGGAGAATATACAAAGGAGCAGATCCGTGCAATTGCAGATCATATTTCTCTGCGGGTCGCAAATAAGCCGGACAGCCAGGATATTTGTTTTGTGCCGGATGGGGATTATGCGTCTTTTATTGAGGAAACACGGGGAGAACCGTTCCCGGAAGGTAATTTTGTGACTGCGGATGGCACGGTGTTGGGGCGGCACAGAGGAATTATTCATTATACGGTCGGACAGCGAAAAGGATTAGGGCTGGCAATGGGATATCCGGTATTTGTTCTGGAAATACGCCCGGAGACGAATGAAGTGGTGATAGGGAGTAACGAAGATGCTCTGTCACTTCGGGTCCGGGCAAATAAGCTGAATTTTATGGCGGTGGAAGATATACGGGAGCCTGTACGTGTATGGGCAAAAATCAGATACAATCATAAAGGGGACTGGTGTACGCTAGAAAAGACCGGAGAAGATGAAGTTCTGTGTACCTTTGATAAACCACAGAGGGCTGTGACGCCGGGGCAGGCTCTGGTGTTTTATGACGGGGAATATGTGCTGGGCGGCGGAACAATTATAGGAGGCGAGAAGTAATTGAGAGCAGATGTTCATATGCATACATCTTTTTCGCATGATTCAGAATCCTGTCCGGAAGAGATGATAAAGGGAGCAATTGAAAAAGGTCTGGAGGTAATCTGTTTTACAGATCATTATGATAAAGATTACATGGGCTGGGGAGATGAAAGTATTTTTGATCCGGAAGAGTATTTTAAGGTTCTTGTCCCTCTTCAGGAAAAATACAAAACACAGATAGATGTAAGAATCGGAGTGGAGTTGGGAATGCAGCCTCATCTGGGAGAGTGTTTCACGGCGCTTACAAAGAGCTATCCTTTTGATTTTGTGATAGGATCTGTGCATGCTGTCCAGGGAACGGATCCGGCTATGGGGATGTTGTTTGATGGAAGAACGGATGAAGAAGCTTATCGAGCTGCTTTTGAGGAAACATTGGAGGATATTAAAAAAATCGAAGATTTTGATGTGCTTGGGCATTTGGATTACGTGGTGCGTTATGGAAAAGAAAGAGAGAAGCACTATTCTTACATGAAATATGCAGATATATTAGATGAAATACTGAAGATGCTTGTTGAACATGGAAAAGGATTGGAACTTAATACGGCAGGGCTGAAGTACGGTCTTCCATTTGCACATCCGCATCCGGATATATTGAGAAGATACCGGGAATTAGGTGGTGAAATCATTACGGTGGGGGCGGACGGACATAAGCCAGAGCACATTGCTTATGATTTTCAGAAGGTAAATGATATTTTACGAGAATGCGGCTTTACTTATTATACAGAATTTCGGAAAAGGAAGCCTGTTTTTAAGCAACTTTCATAAAAATAGTAATCGCGTGTTACAAAAATAGAAAAGATACTTGAATTTTTGTATGAGATTTAGTACAATTAAAGACAGTTGATGATTCTTTAACAATGTTAGAGAGTTTCAAAAATAAAGTGCTGTATAACAGTTAATAAACAAACTTTAGGAGGAATTAATCATGGCAGTAAAAGTAGCGATTAATGGATTCGGACGTATTGGACGTCTTGCTTTCAGACAGATGTTCGGAGCAGAAGGATATGAAGTAGTTGCAATCAACGATTTAACATCACCGAAGATGTTGGCACATCTGTTGAAATATGACTCTTCTCAGGGTAAATATGCTCTGGCTGACAAAGTAGAAGCTACAGAGGATTCTATCATCGTTGATGGAAAAGAAATCAAAATCTATGCAAAGGCTAACGCTGAAGAGCTTCCTTGGGGAGAAATCGGTGTTGACGTTGTTCTGGAGTGTACAGGTTTCTATACATCAAAGGAAAAAGCATCTGCACACGTAAAGGCAGGAGCAAGAAAAGTTGTTATCTCTGCACCAGCAGGAAACGATCTGCCAACTATCGTATATAATGTAAACCATGACACATTGAAGGCTGAGGATACGGTTATTTCTGCAGCTTCCTGTACAACAAACTGCCTGGCACCAATGGCAAAAGCTTTGAATGACCTCGCAGCAATCAAGTCCGGTATCATGTGCACAATTCACGCTTATACCGGCGATCAGATGACACTTGACGGACCACAGAGAAAAGGTGATTTGAGAAGATCTCGTGCAGCAGCTGTTAATATCGTACCTAACAGCACAGGCGCAGCAAAAGCTATCGGTCTTGTTATTCCGGAACTGAATGGAAAGCTGATCGGATCTGCTCAGCGTGTTCCAACACCAACAGGTTCTACAACAATCTTAACAGCAGTTGTTGAAGGAAATGTTACTGTTGATGAAATCAACGCAGCAATGAAGGCAGCATCTAATGAGTCCTTCGGATATAACACAGATGAAATCGTTTCCAGTGATATTGTTGGAATGAGATATGGTTCTCTGTTCGATGCTACTCAGACAATGGTATGCCCATTAGACAATGGAACAACAGAAGTACAGGTTGTATCTTGGTATGACAATGAGAATTCATACACAAGCCAGATGGTAAGAACAATCAAATACTTCTCTGAATTAGCATAATTTAGAGTATTTTAGAAAAGACTCACCAGGGGTCCGGTCTTCAGAGGACCGGGCTCCTTTTTGTATGATTTGTTTTAAATGTATAAAATTAAAGGAGGCAGACATATGCTTAATAAAAAATCAGTAGATGATATTAATGTAAAGGGCAAAAAAGTCCTCGTGAGATGTGATTTTAATGTTCCGCTTATTGATGGAAAGATTACAGATGAAAACCGTCTTGTCGCAGCTCTTCCTACAATTAAGAAATTGATTGCAGACGGAGGAAAGATTATTCTTTGCTCTCATCTTGGGAAACCAAAGGGAGAGGCAGTTCCTTCTTTGTCTCTTGCGCCGGTTGCCGTTCGTTTGTCTGAACTGCTTGGACAGGAAGTAAAGTTTGCTGCAGATCCAGAGGTAGTTGGACCGAATGCAAAAGCAGCAGTAGAAGCTATGAAAGATGGAGAAGTTGTTCTTCTTGAGAATACACGTTACAGAGCTGAAGAAACAAAGAATGGAGAAGCTTTCTCCAAAGAGCTTGCTTCTTTGTGCGACGTATTTGTAAATGATGCTTTCGGTACTGCCCACAGAGCACACTGCTCTAATGTAGGTGTTACACAGTATGTTGATACGGCAGTAGTTGGTTATTTAATGCAGAAAGAAATCGATTTCCTTGGCAATGCAGTAAATAATCCGGAGAGACCATTTGTCGCAATTCTTGGCGGAGCAAAGGTTTCCAGTAAGATTTCCGTAATCGAGAACCTTCTGGACAAAGTAGATACTCTGATTATCGGAGGAGGAATGTCCTATACATTCAGCAAGGCGCAGGGTGGAAGCGTTGGAAATTCTCTTCTGGAAGAAGATTACTGTGAATATGCATTGAACATGTTAAAGAAAGCAGAGGAGAAGGGAGTAAAATTACTTCTTCCTGTAGATACCATCATTGCGGATGATTTCTCTAATGATGCAAATTCAAAGGTTGTACCGGCCGGTGGCATTCCGGATGGATGGCAGGGACTTGATATCGGACCTGAGACAGAAAAGATTTTCTGCGATGCTGTAAAAGATGCGAAAACAGTTGTATGGAATGGACCGATGGGATGCTTTGAGATGCCGAATTTTGCACATGGTACAGAGGCGGTTGCAAAAGCGCTTGCAGATACAGAAGCAGTTACCATTATTGGCGGCGGTGATTCTGCGGCTGCAGTTAATCAGCTGGGATATGGCGATAAGATGACTCACATTTCTACAGGCGGCGGCGCTTCACTGGAATTCCTTGAAGGCAAAGAACTGCCAGGCGTAGCAGCAGCTAACGATAAGTAGAGCGTTTGCAGGGAAAGAAAATTTCTCGACTAAATATAAGATAAATGAAAGGAAACGAAAATGGCAAGAAAGAAAATTATTGCAGGCAACTGGAAGATGAACAAAACTCCAAGCGAGGCAGTTGCTTTGGTAGAAGAATTAAAACCTTTAGTAGCTAATGAAGAGGTTGACGTTGTTTTTTGTGTTCCGGCGATTGACATTATTCCGGTTGTAGAAGCGTGCAAAGGAACCAATATTCAGGTTGGCGCTGAAAATATGTATTTTGAAGAGAAGGGAGCCTATACAGGCGAGATTGCTCCGAATATGCTCGTTGATGCAGGCGTTAAGTATGTTGTCCTCGGACATTCTGAGAGAAGAGAATATTTTGCAGAGACAAATGAAACTGTAAATAAAAAAGTGCTGAAAGCGTTTGAACATGGTATTACACCAATTATGTGTTGTGGAGAGACTCTTGAACAGAGAGAGCAGGGTGTGACGATGGATTTCATCCGTCAGCAGGTTAAGGTTGGCTTGCAGAATGTGACAGCAGACCAGGCTAAAGCGATGGTAATTGCTTACGAGCCAATCTGGGCTATTGGAACAGGTAAGACAGCTACAACGGAGCAGGCTGAAGAAGTGTGTGCCGGAATCCGTGCATGTGTTGCAGAGGTTTATGACGAAGCAACTGCAGAGGCTATTCGTATTCAGTATGGTGGATCTGTAAATGCAGGAAATGCTGCTGAATTATTTGCACAGGCAGATATTGATGGAGGTCTTGTGGGCGGAGCTTCTCTTAAAGCTGATTTTGGTAAGATTGTCAACTACAAGTAAGAGGTTCTGAAAGTCGTAGGAGACAAGCAGTGTCTCCTGCGGCTTTTACTTTTGTATGAGAGAAGGAGATATAGTAATGAGTAAGAAACCGACAGTACTTATGATCTTAGACGGTTATGGTTTGAATGAGAAAACTACCGGAAATGCTGTTTTTGAAGGGAACACTCCGGTTATGGATAAACTGATGGCAGAGTGCCCGTTCGTAAAAGGTAATGCAAGCGGAATGGCAGTTGGACTTCCGGATGGGCAGATGGGAAATTCTGAGGTAGGACATCTGAATATGGGAGCAGGGCGTATCGTATATCAGGATCTTACTAAGATTACAAAGGCGATTCAGGATGGAGATTTCTTTGAAAATAAAGCGCTTCTTGCTGCTTGCGAGAATGCGAAGAAGAATGACAGTGCGCTTCACATGTTTGGCCTGGTATCAGATGGTGGTGTGCACAGTCATAATACACACATTTATGGCTTGTTGGAGCTGGCAAAGAGACAGGGGCTTGATAAAGTCTATGTGCACTGTTTCCTGGATGGACGTGACACTCCACCGGCATCCGGCAAAGAATATGTGGAAGAATTAGTTGCGAAGATGCAGGAAATCGGTGTCGGCGAAGTGGCGACGGTTATGGGACGCTATTATGCAATGGACCGTGATAACCGCTGGGATCGTGTGGAGAAGGCTTATAGAGCTATGGTATATGGAGAAGGAGAGACTGCTGTAAGCGGACCAGAAGGAATCCAGGCTTCTTATGATAAAGAGACGACAGATGAGTTTGTACTTCCTACTGTCGTGGTAAAAGACGGCGCTCCGGTTGCAACAATTAAAGACAATGATTCCATTATCTTTTTTAACTTCCGTCCTGACCGTGCAAGAGAAATTACAAGAACATTTTGTGATGATGAGTTTTCCGGTTTTGAAAGAGGCGAGAGAGTAAAAACAACTTATGTTTGCTTTACTGAGTATGATGTGACAATCCCGAATAAGCAGGTGGCATTCGTAAAAGAAGAGATTACGAACACATTTGGCGAATTCCTTGCAAATAATGGTTTGAAACAGGCTAGAATTGCTGAGACGGAAAAATATGCGCATGTTACCTTTTTCTTCAATGGAGGCGTAGAGGAGCCAAATGCGGGAGAGGACAGGATTCTTGTAAAATCTCCAAAGGTAGCAACCTATGACCTGAAGCCGGAGATGAGTGCATATGAAGTATGTGATAAGCTGACAGATGCAATCAGATCAGAAAAGTATGATGTAATCATCATTAACTTCGCTAATCCTGATATGGTTGGGCATACCGGTGTAGAGGCAGCGGCAATTAAAGCAATTGAAGCAGTGGATGAATGTGTTGGCAAAGCTGTGGAAGCGATTCGGGAAGTGGATGGGCAGATGTTTATCTGTGCCGATCATGGAAATGCTGAACAGTTGATCGACGAAGAGACAGGAGAGCCCTTTACGGCACATACGACAAATCCGGTTCCTTTTATCTTGGTAAATGCTGATCCGGTTTATAAATTGAGAGAGGGCGGATGCCTGGCGGATATTGCTCCGACTCTGATTGAGCTTATGGGTATGGAACAGCCAAAAGAAATGACGGGAAAATCTTTGCTGGTAAAATAATTTTGAGGAACCATAATGAATTCTAATTTTGAGTACTACAAAATATTTTATTATGTGGCAAAATACGGGAACCTTACGCGGGCAGCTAATGTGATGAGAACCAGTCAGCCCGCGATAACCCGTACCATACACAATCTTGAAAATGAATTGGGATGCCGTTTGTTTATCAGGAGTAAAAAAGGAGTAGAGCTGACACCTGAGGGAAGGATGTTTTACGATTATGTGTCTGCGGGATGCGCTCAGTTTTTCAGAGGAGAAAGCGAGCTGTCCAGTATGGTCAGCCTGGAGTATGGAACGATTTATATCAGTGCAACAGAAACAGCGCTTCATTGCTATTTATTTCAGGCGATGGAGGAATTTAATAGGAAATATACAAATGTTCATTTTAAGATTTTAAATAACAGTACGAAAGAATCTATCCAGGCACTTCGGGAAGGGAAGGTCGATGTTGCAGTAGTGTCAGCACCTTTCCATATTGTGAAACCGCTGAAGATGATGAAAGTCTGTACATATCACAATGTTTTAATTGGAGGAAGAAGATTCCGTAATTTGGAAGGGAGAAAGATACCCATTAGGGAATTGTCGGAGTGCCCGTGGATCAGCCTGACATCGGAGTCTATTACCAGAAAATTTCTAAATGAGTACTTTGAAACTCATGGACTGATTTTTGCTCCGGCGGTAGAGCTTGCAACAACAGATATGATCCTTCCTGCTGTCAGGCATAATTTAGGAATAGGTTTTATCCCTGAAGAATTTGCAAGTGGAGATGTGAAGGCAGGGGAAGTCTTTGAAATTGAGATGGAAGAGAAGCTTCCTGAACGAGACATCACTCTGGTATATGATTCGGAATATCCAAGGAGTATAGCTGCTAAGGCATTTCAGAAATATCTGGAAAGCAGATATATATAATGTATATAAAAGGAAGCGTTTATAAGACGCTTCCTTTTTGCTTCTTGCTTTATTTTTCTGGTGTATGCCATTCCCAGTTGCGGATTTCTTCCAGATCCTGTCCATATTCAGCAATGTACTGTCTGTGCTCAACAAGCTTGTTGTTCATCTTCTGAATTAAGAAGGAACCTTTGTTGCCAAGCTGTGGAAGATGCATAATTGCATCCTTTACAAGGTTGAAACGGTCGATCTGGTTCTGGACACGCATATCAAATGGAGTAGTAATTGTACCTTCCTCCAAGTATCCATGGACAGACATATTGTGGTTGTTACGCTCGAATGTCAATTCATGGATCAGTGTCGGATAACCATGGAATGCGAAAATAACCGGTTTATCCTTTGTGAAGATTGCATCGTATTCGTTGTCGCTTAATCCATGCGGATGCTTGTGGTCAGACTGCATCTTAAAGAGGTCTACTACATTGACAACACGAATCTTCAGATCCGGCATCTCATCACGAAGGATTGTAACAGCCGCCATAACTTCCAGTGTCGGTGTATCACCGCAGGAAGCCATTACAATGTCTGGCTCCTGGCCATAGTCGTTACTTGCCCATTCCCAGATACCGATACCCTGCGTACAATGTTTTACTGCCTGTTCCATAGACAGCCACTGGCAGCTTGGATGTTTAGATGCAACGATAGCATTTACATAGTTCTTGCTCTTGATACAGTGATCAAAGCAGGAAAGCAGGCAGTTTGCATCCGGTGGAAGATACATGCGGACAACATCTGCTTTCTTATTAGCGATATGATCCAGGAAACCAGGATCCTGATGTGTAAATCCGTTGTGATCCTGCTGCCATACGTTAGACGTCAGAATGAAGTTGAGTGATGCAATCGGCTGTCTCCAGGAAAGTTGATTGCAGACTTTGAGCCATTTTGCGTGCTGTGCAGCCATGGAGTCTACGATACGGATAAATGCTTCATAACTTGCAAAGAAGCCATGACGTCCGGTAAGAAGATAACCTTCCAGCCAGCCTTCGCACATATGCTCGCTCAGCATACCATCCATAATACGTCCGTTTCTTGCAAGACAATCGTCGGTATCCAGAAGTTCAGCGTTCCAGTCACGGTTTTCTTCTTCAAATACATGATACAGACGGTTAGACATACTTTCATCTGGTCCGAAGATACGGAAGTTTTTGTTTTCTTTATTTAATTTGAAAATGTCGCGGATATATCCTCCGAGTTCGATCATATCCTGCGCCTTTGTTTTTCCAGGATCTACATCAATTCCGTATTCACGGAAATCCGGGAGACGAAGGTCTTTCAGAAGGAGACCGCCGTTTGCATGAGGATTTGCACCAAGGCGCGCATCACCCTTTGGAGCAAGTTCGGCAAGCTCCGGAATCAGACGGCCGTGTTCATCAAAAAGTTCTTCAGCATGATAGCTTTCAAGCCATTCTTTTAAAAGATCCAGATGCTCAGGAGATTCCATAGTAAGAGGTACCTGATGAGCGCGGAAAGAACCTTCAATCTGCAGTCCGTCTACAACCTTTGGACCTGTCCATCCCTTTGGTGTGCGCAGAACAATCATTGGCCATACCGGACGCTCCGGATTATTATTTTCACGTGCATTTTTCTGAATAGCCTTAATCTCTTCAATAACGGTATCCATAGTCTCTGCCATCTTTTTGTGCATCGTCATCGGATCGTCGCCTTCTACAAAATAAGGCTTCCAGCCACAGCCCTTGAAGAAACTCTCGATTTCATCATGAGGAATACGAGAGAAAATAGTTGGGTTGCTGATTTTATATCCATTCAGATGAAGGATTGGAAGTACAGCACCATCTGTAATAGGATTTAAAAATTTATTGGACTGCCAGGAAGTAGCAAGAGGACCGGTTTCAGCTTCTCCGTCACCAACGATAGCAGTTGCAATCAAATCCGGATTATCAAATACAGCTCCAAATGCATGTGCGATAGAATAACCAAGCTCACCACCCTCATTGATAGAACCAGGTGTTTCCGGAGCACAATGGCTTGGAACGCCACATGGGAAAGAGAACTGTTTGAACATTTTCTTCATACCGTCCTCATCCTGGCTGATATTTGGATATACTTCACTGTAGCTGCCCTCAAGATATGTATTGGCAATCAGGAAGTTTCCGCCGTGTCCCGGACCGGAAAGTAAAATCATATCCAGATCATAACGCTTAATTGCGCGGTTGCAATGTACGTAAATAAAGTTCTGTCCAGGTACGGTTCCCCAGTGACCTACAATTTTTTTCTTAATGTGATCCATTGTTAATGGTTCACGGAGCATTGGATTATCTAACAGGTATAACTGACCGGCAGATAAATAATTGGCAGCGCGCCAGTATGCGTTCATTTTTTCGAGCATCTCCTGAGATAACGGCTGTTTCTCAAGGCACATAGTATCTTGCATCTTCATCCCTCTTTCTTTATAAAATTTTAGTTAATTTTTTAACTATTTCCATTCTAACATGAAAATAACATATCGTAAAATAACATTATCGCATTAAATCCATAACATTCTGATATGGATATAGTGCGATTTTTTTGGCAGTTATTTATTATATTTTACATGAAAAACATCAAAAAATATAGTTTTTTCATAAAAAAACACAAAAATCTATTTTTTGTCAGGTTGAAGCGAGTAGAAAAATATTCTATAGTTTATTATAATCTATTTTATTCGGAAGGAGAAATGAGAATGAGGATAAAGAAAATTGCTAAGAAGTGTATGGCGGCTCTTTTGCTGTTGACAATGTCAGTAGGAACAGATTCCGTGGCTGCGCAGGCAGATCGAAAAGTAAGTGATGTCTTTGAGGACGTGAATGCAGGGGATTGGTATGAGGATTATGTACAGTATGTATATAATAATGAAATTATGACAGGGCTGAATAATAAGCAATTCGGTCCCAATGATTTGTTGGTGAGAGCGCAGTTTGCTGTTATTGTCTGGCGCATGGAAAAGTCGCCTGCGATGGCGTTTGAAGAAGTGTTCCCGGATGTAGAAGATGAAGTCTGGTATACGGATGCTATTATTTGGGCGGCTGAGAAAAAGATTGTCAATGGGTACACGGATACAGGGTATTTCGGACCGGCTGATCAGATTAATCGCGAACAGATGGCTGTTATGATGTACCGTTATGCAGATTATCTTGGGTATGACACGGAGACAAAGGCTGATTTCAGTAAATTTACGGATGCAGACCAGGTAGATGAATTTGCAGATGAAGCAATACAGTGGGCAGTTGCTAATAAGATTATCAGCGGTAAATACGAAGGAAAAGTTCTTGACCCACGAGGAAATGCAACCAGAGCTGAATGTGCTGCAATCATCCAGAGATTTATTGAAAATGTAGTTTCGGCTGCTCCAGACGATCCGGACCCGATTGCTCCAGACGATCCAGACCCGATTGATCCGGACGATCCGAATCCGGTTGACCCGGACGATCCAGACCCGGTTGACCCGGCAATGACTTCGACGGAATATATGCAGGCCGTCAGGAAGTTGGTTACGGAAAAAGAGCCCAACGGAATTACCGATGAGAAAGCTGGTGTGGATTATGGTGATCTTAGAAAATATACCTATTATTCCACTACAGCACAGCGGAATACTAATGTAAATGTGCTGCTTCCGGCAGGATATTCTGAGGAAGAAGAGTATCCGGTTCTGTATGTACTTCACGGTTACTGGGGGACAGAAGATGCGCTTTTAGATGCAGGAGACGCTTCCCTGCGTCTTAAACAGATGATTGGCAACCTTACGGCACAGGGCGAAGCGGAGAAGATGATTGTTGTATTCCCATATATTTACTGCAGCAAAGACCAGCAGTACTGCAGTGGGTTAGATCTGCAGAATTCATTGAATTATGATAACTTCATCAACGACCTTACTACAGATCTTATGCCATACATAGAAGAAAATTTTGCTGTCGCTACTGGCAGGGAGAATACGGCCATTACAGGTTTTTCAATGGGAGGACGCGAATCTCTGTTTATCGGACTTACAAGATCAGATTTATTTGGGTATGTAGGCGCTGCCTGCCCGGCTCCGGGACTTACCCCGGGGGATGATCCGAATTTCCATCCGGGACAATTGAAAGAAGACAAGCTTTTGTTCGATAAAGAAAAGGGTGAGCCAAGTCTTATTATGGTGAGTGCTGCGGTAAATGATGGAGTTGTAGGAAATGCACCGCAGAATTATCATACTATTCTGACAGAAAATGGAGTGGATCACGTATGGCATACCGTTGCTGACGGAGATCATGGCGGAATGACTATACGGCCACATATTTACAATTTTGTGCGGTCTATTTTCAAAAAAAGTTTTGACGTAAGTACAGAACCGGATGAAAATGAGTGGGATGATTATAAAGAAACGGACAGTGCTGAAATGCAGGAATTTTACCAAAATGCAATTTATAACATGGGAAACACTTACAGGCTGCGCAGTAAAATAGAAAAAGCGCAGAAGGGAGAAGAGGTTAAGATTGCTTATCTGGGAGGCTCGATTACAGAAGGCGTCGGAAAGGACAATACCTGTTATGCAAAGCGCTCTTATGATTATTTTGCAGATACATTCGGGACAGGCGATAATGTAAAATATATCAATAAAGGATTATCAGGAACGTCCTCAGTGGTAGGGTTGATCCGTGCGCAGTATGATATATTGAACGATGATCCGGACGTCGTTTTTATTGAATTTTCAGTGAATGATAATGCAAGTGAACTGTGCAAGAAGAGCTTTGAGGGGCTGGTGAGGCAATGTCTGTCCTGGAAGAGCGAGCCTGCGGTTATCATTGTAGTTAATCGTTCCAAAGGTGGGAATACCATGCAGGAACAGATGGGGGCAATTGGCAAGAATTATGACGTGCCTGTCTTAAGTATGGATATTGCATTGACGAAAGCATTTGCATCCGGACTTTTGACAACGGACGATTATTTTGAAGATGAGTTCCATCCCCATGACGCAGGAAATAAGTTGATTTCTGATGCTATTGCATATTACTATCGTCAGGCACTTAAGACGGTCAACAGGGATGAATCTTACAGAATGCCAGTTACATCTGTTTATGGAACGGAATATGCGACAGCAACTCTTGCACCGCCGTGGGAGCTTGCAGATGTGGTAAATGGTTCCTTTGCATCCAGTGATTCAAATTACCGTTTCCCATATGGATGGAAGTTTGTAAAGGGAAGCGCTAATACGCCTATGACCTTTAAAGCAACTGGAAAAGGGATTTTCATTTTGTTCCAATCCAAGGATGATGAAACATTCGGGAATCTTAAGGTGACTGTAAATGGACAAACATCTGTTATCAGTGGGAAGCGTCCATATACATGGGGAGGACCGGATGCAGATATTGCATATATTCAAAATGAAAGCGGAACGCTTGATGTTTCTATCTGCATGGAAGATGTGGATAAAGAATTTTCCATTTGGGGAATTGGGGTTATAAAATAAATAGTAATAGATTGTATCAATACATATTCGTTGAAGATAGAGGAGATTGATTGGAATAAATGCCATAAATCAGTTATTATTATTGTATAGGCTTTGCAAATTATGATTAAAATTGACAATTTACATTTTGGAGGTAGTAGCTATGGACAAGAAAAGATTTATGGTAGTTAGTGGATTTTTGGGTGCAGGAAAAACAACCACAATGGTGGCGCTGACAGAGTACATCAATAGTATTGGTAAGCATGCTGCGATTATTGCAAATGATCTTGGTGCAAATTACATTATAGATGCGGAGTATTCCAGCCGTCAGAATGTAGAAGTTACACCGATTGGAGGAGATTGTATTTGCTATATTCCAGATACGCTGATTGAAAGGATTAACCGTCTGAATAAAGAACCGAAGGATATCGTTATGTCAGATATACCGGGATGTGGGATTGGCGCACTGGATCATGTATACGGTAATCTTGACAAGAATCATAAAGATGAATTTACACTGGCTCCATTTACCGTTATCGCAGACCCGGAAAGGCTCCGCATGATTATGCCGGAACAGGCAGATATTAATCTACCGGAAGAACTGAAATTTTTATTAGATGCACAGTTGAGAGAAGCAGACTGTATTGTCCTCAATAAAACAGATCTTATGAGTGAGGAAGAAGTTGCCCGCTATGTGAAGTTTTTGCAGGAAGCATGCCCGGGTATTCCGGTATTCCCGATTTCTGCAAAAGAAAAAACGGGCTTAGAAGCTTTAGCGGATTACGTGCTGACGGCAGAGAGCCGTGTTAATATTACGGATATTGGATATGGCGGCCCGGAATTTATTTCTGCAGAGAAGAAAATGTCCTGGTTTAATCGGAATGTATTTATTACTTCTAAAGATGGAATCGAATTTGATGGTAATCAGTTGGTAGATGACGTTATTGATGAAATTCGCGACGGATTAATAGCCAACAAGAGAAACGTGCCGCATCTTAAGACTTTTGCAGTAGGAAAGGAAAATGATTATGGCAAGGCAAGTTTGATTGGTGTAGATTATGATATTATCCATGATCAGGAACTTAAGGAAAATACATCCAAATTACAGCTTGTAATCAATGCCCGTGCTGTATGTGAATCTGATCTTCTGCTTGACATTGTGGACGAGGCTTTTGAAGTGATTGCAGAGAAGTATAACGTAAAAGTAAAGCTTTTCTTCAATGAGTGCTTTGGTATGATGGATGAAGGAAGATAAATATGGCAGATGCAATTCATGAACAGATAAAAGAATACTATGGTGTGACTCTTCAAAGCAGCGATGACCTGAAGACAAATGCCTGCTGCTGCAGTTCGGCGCCTCCCAGATATGTAAAAGATGTTCTTCCGCTTATTAAAGATGAAATCAAGAAACAATTTTATGGCTGTGGGTCGCCGATTCCCATGGGACTTTCCGGATGCACTGCGTTGGATCTTGGCTGCGGGACAGGAAGAGATGTGTACATTCTTTCTAAGCTTGTCGGAGAGCGGGGACACGTGTATGGCGTGGATATGACAAAAGAACAGATTGACGTTGCTATCCGCTGTCAGCAGGAGCAGGCAGAAATATTTGGCTATAAGCAGCCGAATACCAGTTTCCATCTGGGATATATAGAAGATTTGAAAAGCCTTGGTATTGAAGATGATTCTGTAGATGTAGTGACATCCAACTGTGTGATTAATTTGTCACCTTTTAAGGAGCAGATATTTACAGAAGTATACCGCGTCCTGAAGGAAGGCGGAGAATTATGTTTCTCCGATGTCTTTGCGGACAGACGACTTCCTGATGAAATTAAGAATGATCCGGTAATGCGTGGAGAATGTATGGGAGGTGCCATGTATCTGGAAGATTTCCGCAGACTCATGCATCGGTGCGGCTTTATTACCTACTATATGGTTGAGAAAACACTTATTCAGCCCCATGATTTTGAGATAGTCCGGCTGGTAGGAGATATTAAATTTTATTCTTGTACAGTTCGTGCATTTAAAGTAAAAGGGTTAGAAGACCGGGAAGAGGACTACGGACACAGTGCGGTCTATCTCGGGACAATGGAGGAAAATAGAAGGTATTTTGATTTTGATGAAACGTGCCGTTTTATTAAAAATAAGCCACTTGGAGTTAGTAGGAATGTTGCGGCTATCTTGAAGACTTCGCGCATGAAAAACCATTTTACGGTGACGGGAGAGGGAGAGACCCATCGGGGATTATTTGGAGAAATTGCGCTTCAATTGAATCCGACCCAATATGATAAAACCCAGAAAATTTCGATAAAAACCCTGAACGATGAAATGAAGCGTTATGATATACCGGAATTTATGGACAAGGTAAAGAGTATAGATAAATTGTATTCTAAGCCAAAGTTGACAACTATGCAGGTTAATGTGGGGTATCGCTGTAATCTGTCTTGTACGCATTGTTTTTTGGAATGTGGTCCGGAGCGGACGGAGATGATGACGAAAGAAACGATGGATTTTTGTCTCCGGGCATTTAAAACCGGTGGTTATGAAGTCATGGATATTACAGGTGGTTCGCCGGAAATGAATCCGAATCTGGAATATTTTATTGATGAGGCATCAAAACTTGGCAAAGTCATTGTGCGGACGAATCTTACTATATTAAAGAATGAAAAATATGCGCATTTTATTGATGTGTATATGAGAAATAAGGTACGGATCGTATGCTCTTTGCCCTATTACAATAAAAAAGTGGTGGAAAAGCAGAGAGGTTCCTGTGTGTTTGATCCGGCGATTGAAATTCTGCAGAAGCTTAATGCTATTGGTTATGGTAAGAAGGATGAGCTTCAGCTCTCTTTGGTATATAATACAGATGGGCCGTATCTGCCTCCGAATGAGATTATGCTGGAGAATACATACCGTAAGGTTCTTAAGAATGAATATGACATTGAGTTTACAGATTTGATTGCGATAGGGAATGTACCCATTGGCCGATTTGGACAGGAGCTAAAGTGCCAGGGGAAATTAGGGTCTTATCTGAAGCTTCAGAGTGAGAATTTTAATGAAGATAATCTGCCCGGGGTTATGTGCCGGGATCAGATTAATGTAGATTATGACGGAAGCCTGTATGACTGTGAATACTATCATGTGCTTGGCATTAAACCGATGAGAGAGAAGAATATTGCAGATATTGCAGACAAGCCGCTTACACAGCGGGAGATTCCGACTTGTGCTGTCTGCTATAGCTGTACGGCGGGATATGGAAGCAGCTGTGGCGGGAATCTTTCGCATGGATAAGTTGATATGAGCAGTGCGACTTCGCCATTGCTACGCAGCCTTACGTCACGAGCTTCGCTCTGAGAAGCATGAGCAGTGCGACCTCGCCATTGCTATGTAGCCTTACGTCACGAGCCTCGCTCTATAAAAAATAAGAAGATACGCCATATATGTGCGAGCACATATGGCGTATCTTCTTATTTTTTACACTGCTCATGCTATTCGTGGACGTTTTTGTATGCGGTTGAGAGCATGAGTTTGATTCGGTTTAATTGGTTGACTTCGCTGGCGCCTGGGTCGAAGTCGATTGCTACGATGTTGGATTCGGGGTAACGCCGTCTTAGTTCTTTGATGACTCCTTTTCCTACTACGTGGTTTGGCAGGCAGGCAAAGGGCTGCGTACATACGATATTCGGAGCGCCGTTATGGATGAGTTCCAGCATCTCTCCGGTCAGGAACCAGCCTTCTCCGGTCTGGTTGCCCAGAGATACGATTTCAGATGCCATTTTTCCCAGGTCTTCGATGTGCGCCGGTGGGTCGAAGTGTTTGCTTTCTTTGAAAGCTTTTGTTGCAGGGGCGCGGAACCATTCCAGCGCTTTAATGCCGAGGTTTCCAAGGGTTGCTTTTTTCTTGGCAAAGCCAAGCTTCTGTACCTTGAAATTTTGGTTGTAGAAGCAATAAAGGAGAAAGTCCAGAAGGTCAGGCACAACAGCCTCTGCGCCTTCGCTTTCCAGAAGGTCTACCAGGTGGTTGTTGGCTGCCGGAAGGAATTTCACGAGAATTTCTCCTACGACACCGACGCGGGGTTTTTTAATATCTAAGAGTTCGATGTTATTGTCGAAGTCTTCAATAATGTCTTTGCACAGTTTTTTGAACTTTCTTCTGGATGGATAGCCGGAAGATACAAAATCAGCGCAGACTTTCTTCCATTTTTCATGCATGGCGTTTACGGAACCGGGAATAGCTTCGTAAGGACGCAGGCGATAGACGCATTTCATGAAAATATCCCCGAAGATAGCGGCGTATACTCCGCGAAGTACCAAAGGAAGTGTGATTTTAAATCCGGGATTTCCCTCTAATCCGCTTAAGTTAATGGAAATAACAGGGATGTGTTCATATCCGGCTTTCTTCAGTGCACGGCGTATAAAGCCTATGTAGTTGGATGCGCGGCACCCGCCACCGGTCTGGCTGATGATGACGGCAATTTTATCGGTATCGTATCTGCCGGATAAAATTGCTTCCATAATCTGGCCCACAACCATGAGAGAAGGATAGCAGGCATCATTATTTACATATTTCAGTCCCATATCTACGGCGTGTTTGTTGTCATTTGGCAGGACTTCTACCTTGTATCCGGATGCGCGGAAAGCCGGTTCCAATAATTCGAAGTGGATCGGAGACATTTGCGGGCAGAGAATTGTATATTCTTTGCGCATTTCCTTTGTAAATGGAACTTTTGTGATGGCAGAAGAATGGATTTCTCGCTTCTCATTACGCTTTTCTCTGACACGGATTGCCGCAAGGAGGGAGCGGACACGGATTCTTGCCGCACCAAGATTATTTACTTCGTCAATTTTCAAAGTTGTATAAATCTTGTCGGAACCCGTCAGAATGTCGGCTACCTGGTCGGTAGTCACAGCATCCAGACCACATCCGAATGAATTGAGCTGAATCAATTCCAGATTATCTTTTGTCTTTACGTAGTTTGCGGCAGCGTACAGCCGGGAATGGTACATCCACTGGTCCATAACATTTAAAGGACGTTCCACAGGATTCAAATGTGATATAGAGTCCTCGGTTAGAACAGCTATATTATAGGAATTAATTAATTCGGGAAGTCCGTGGTTGACTTCAGGGTCAATATGATAAGGACGGCCGGCAAGCACGATTCCCCGGTTTCCTGTTTTGTCCAAATAAGCAATTGTCTCTTCGCCTTTCCGGCGTATGTCTTCGCGGCAGGCATTTAATTCCATCCATGCTGCGTGGACAGCAGTTTTAATCTCTTCCGGCGGAATGGAGAACTTAGAGGACAGTTCTTCAATCAGCCGTGACGAAAGGGTTTCTTCGTTTTTAAATGAAATAAACGGGTGGATAAAATCCACTTCACCATTTACAATGGCATCAATATTATTTTTAATATTTTCCGGATAAGAAGTTACAATCGGGCAATTGTAATGATTGTTGGCATCTTCAAATTCATTCCTTTCGTAAGGGACGGAAGGATAGAAAATGTGAGGCACTTTTTCATTAATCAGCCATTGTACATGGCCGTGAGCCAGCTTTGCCGGGTAACACTCAGACTCGCTTGGAATAGATTCAATACCAAGTTCGTAAATCTTTCTGGTAGAAGCAGGAGAGAGGATTACACGGAATCCCAGCTCTGTGAAAAAAGTATGCCAGAAAGGATAGTTCTCATACATGTTCAGTACTCTTGGGATACCAATTATGCCGCGTTTTGCTTCTTCTATTTTCAGCGGTTCGTAGTTAAAATATCTCTGGTTTTTATAAGTAAATAAGTTCGGCAGTTTGTTTTCGCTTTTTTCTTTCCCCAGACCACGTTCGCAGCGGTTGCCTGTGATAAATTTTCTTCCGCCGCTGAAATGGTTGATTGTCAAACGGCAATTGTTCGTACAGCCTTTACATTTCGTCATTGTTGTCCGGTATTCCAATGTATTGATATCTTCAATGGAAAGCATGGTAGTACCTTCACAATCCGCGTAGCGTTCTCTTGCAATCAGAGCGGCACCGAAAGCTCCCATGATACCGGCAATGTCAGGACGGACTGCTTCACAATTTGCAATTGTTTCAAAACTTCGCAGCACTGCATTGTTATAGAAGGTCCCGCCCTGTACAACAATATGTTTTCCAAGCTCAGATGCATCCGATACTTTGATTACTTTGAAAAGGGCGTTTTTAATTACAGAGTAAGCAAGACCGGCAGAAATATCAGCGACCTCTGCCCCTTCTTTTTGTGCCTGCTTTACTTTGGAATTCATGAATACAGTACAGCGGGTTCCAAGATCAATAGGATTTTTTGCAAATAATGCTTCGTGTGCAAAATCTTCTACGGAATAGTTCAGAGATTTCGCAAATGTTTCAATAAAAGAACCGCACCCAGAGGAGCACGCTTCATTAAGCTGTACGCTGTCTACCGTATGGTTTTTGATTTTGATGCATTTCATATCCTGGCCGCCGATATCAAGAATGCAGTCAACTTCCGGGTCAAAGAAGGAGGCAGCATAGTAATGGGCAATGGTCTCTACTTCGCCTTCATCTAACATCAGCGCGGCCTTCATCAGAGCCTCCCCGTAACCGGTGGAGCAAGAGTGAACAATTTCTACTTCTTCCGGAAGTTGGCTGTAAATATCTTTAATAGCGGAAATGGCAGTACCGAGAGGATCCCCATCATTATTGTGGTAAAAGGAATATAAAAGAGTTCCGTCTTCCCCTACTAAAGCAGCCTTTGTCGTGGTAGAACCGGCATCAATTCCGAGAAAGGCCTTACCTGTGTAGGATGACAGATCTTTTACCGGAACCTGGTGTCTGGCATGGCGCTCTGTAAATGCCTGGTAATCTTTTTCTGTTGCAAATAGAGGCTGCATACGCTCAACTTCAAATTCCATCTTAATCTTACCGGAAAGACGGTTCTGCAGTTCGCGGACAGGAATGTCCAAATCCTTTTTGGAATTAAGAGCAGAACCGATTGCAGCAAAAAGATGGGAATGTGTTGGCGCAATTGTGTGCTCCGCATCTAAGTGTAAGGTCCGCACAAAGGCTTCTTTCAGTTCAGAAAGAAAATGAAGCGGACCGCCTAGAAAAGCGACATGTCCGCGGATTGGTTTGCCGCATGCAAGACCGCTGATTGTCTGGTTGACAACAGCCTGGAAAATGGAAGCGGCCAAATCCTCTTTGGATGCTCCGTCGTTAATTAGAGGTTGGATATCTGTTTTGGCAAATACGCCGCAGCGGGCGGCAATAGAATATAAAGCTTTATAGTTTTTGGCATATTCATTGAGACCAGATGCATCTGTCTGGAGGAGAGAGGCCATCTGGTCAATAAACGATCCTGTACCTCCGGCACAGACGCCATTCATACGCTGCTCAATATTTCCGCCTTCAAAATAAATAATCTTGGCGTCTTCGCCGCCAAGTTCAATTGCAACGTCGGTATGCGGAGCATAATCCTGCAAGGCAGTAGATACAGCGACCACCTCCTGGACGAAGGGGACGCCGAGATGTTTTGCAAGAGTCAGACCGCCAGAACCTGTTATAACCGGAGATACATGAATGGAACCCAATTTATAAACGGCCCTGCCGAGCAAGTCGGATAAGGTTTCCTGAATGTTTGCATAATGACGTTCGTAATCGGAGAAAGCTACATCGTTATTGTCATCCAGAATGGCAATTTTAACCGTTGTTGAACCGATATCAATTCCGAGTGTATATAATTCTTTTTGACTCATAATATGTACTCCTATCAAACAAAATATGTGTTATTACTTATTAAATGTCGTTTTTTGTTTTTGACCTGTAACATTATACGACAAAAAAATCCAAAAGACAATTAACAAATATTATAAGACTGTAAAATTACTGTTAAAATTTTTGATATAATTGACAAACAATCCACAAGACGGTAAAATTACTACATACATTTTATAGGCAGATAAGGAGTAGTCAGATGGATTGGTTAAGTAAACTGGAACGCAGATTTGGAAAGTATGCGATTCCAAATTTGATGTACTACATTATTATTATGTATGCGGGGGGATTTATACTTCAATTGATAAATCCGAGCTTTTATTATCAGTACTTAAGCCTGGACGCGTCGGCAATCCTGCATGGACAGATATGGAGAATTATAACCTTTATGATTCAGCCGCCCTCAACGAGTGTGATTTTCATTATTTTTGCTTTGTATCTGT
This sequence comes from Clostridiaceae bacterium, assembly GCA_902362865.1. Classification (GTDB taxonomy): domain Bacteria; phylum Bacillota; class Clostridia; order Lachnospirales; family Lachnospiraceae; genus Claveliimonas; species Claveliimonas acetigenes. Next base: position 175,967 of record CABIYE010000002.1, on the reverse strand, counting down.
ATTATATGATCGGTACGCAGTTGGAGAGAGCATGGGGAGCTTTTCGGTTCAACGTATATTTTTTTGCCGGGATTTTGTTCCATGTCCTTGCTGCAATTCTCGTATATCTAATTACCGGCATATCTTTGCCGATTGACACGTGGTATTTGAATATGTCATTATTTTTTGCGTTTGCGGCATTGTATCCGAATGTGCAATTCCTTCTGTTTTTTGTTATTCCGGTAAAGGTGAAATGGCTGGCGCTGCTTGACGGAGCATACTTCTTGTATACGGTTATTCTCGCGTTTTTTCCTTCTTATGGAGGAGGAATTTTTGGCATAATATATAAAGCCAATGCGGTTGCCGCGGTTGTTTCGATTCTGAACTTTATTATTTTTTTCCTGGGTTCCAGGAATATGAAGCCTTATTCACCGAAGCAGGTGAAGCGTAAGAGAGAATTTCAAAAGAAGATTCGCCCGGTAAATACTTATGCCAACGGAGCAAAGCACAGATGTGCCGTCTGCGGTCGGACGGAGCTTGATAATCCGAATCTGGAATTCAGATACTGCTCAAAGTGCAATGGCAATTATGAGTATTGCCAGGATCATTTGTTTACACATACACATGTGAATTAAAAGGAGAGGAATGGAGAAAAAATGAAAAAAACAAAAATAGTCTGTACGATGGGACCGTCGGCCAATGATGCTGAAATGATGAGAAAGTTAATTCAGAATGGCATGGATGTGGCAAGGTTTAATTTCTCGCATGGAACGCATGAAGAACAGAAGGCCAGGATGGATACCCTGAAGAAGGTACGGGAAGAAGAGAGAAAGCCGGTTGCAATCCTGCTGGATACCAAAGGCCCTGAGATTCGGACAGGACTTTTGAAAGATGGCAAAAAGGTGACTTTAGAAGCGGGAAAGAGATTCGTCCTTAGTACCGTGGAAAAAACAGGGGATGAAACGGGGGTTTCCATTACTTATCCGGGACTGGCGGAGGATGTTGAGATTGGGAAGAGAATTCTGATTGATGACGGGTTGATTGAGCTTGTTGTTCAGGATAAAAAGGATACGGAGATTATATGTACGATTGTAAATGGCGGAGAGCTGGGCGAGAGAAAAGGTGTTAATGTGCCGAATGTACCGGTGCGCCTTCCCGCGATTACGGACAAAGACAGAGAAGATATTAAATTTGGTGTAGAGCAGGGAATTGATTTTATTGCAGCGTCTTTTGTGCGTAACGCAGAGTGTATTTTGGAGATAAAAGCATGGCTGAAAGCATGTAAAGCTCCTTATATTCCCATTATAGCCAAGATTGAGAATGCAGAAGGAATCAGAAATATTGATGAGATTATCCGCTGTTCTGATGGAATTATGATTGCACGCGGCGACTTGGGTGTTGAGATTCCGGCGGAAGAGGTTCCATACCTTCAGAAAATGCTGATACAGAAATGCAATGATTACTATAAGCCGGTTATCACGGCGACACAGATGCTGGATTCTATGATTCGCAATCCGCGTCCGACCCGTGCGGAAGTTACGGATGTGGCAAATGCTGTCTATGATGGAACGGATGCGGTAATGCTTTCAGGAGAGACTGCATCAGGGAAATATCCGGTAGAGGCATTGCAGATGATGGTTCATATTGTGGAGAATACAGAAGAGCATTTGGATTATGAGATTATATTAGAAAAATCAAGAGAGCATCAGAAAAAAGGCATTTCCAGTGCAATTGGTTATGCTTCAGTTGCTGCGGCAGTGAGCCTGAATGCAAAATGTATTGTAACGCCGTCTGTATCCGGCGCAACGTCAAGGGTTGTTTCTAAGTTTAAGCCTAAGGCAGAGATTATTGGCGTAACTCCGAATGAGGAGACATTGAGAAGAATGCAGCTTTATTGGGGTGTGAGACCATATAAATCAATTGAATTTCATACAACAGAGGATATTTTAAGCGGAGCGATTGACCTTCTCTCTGCGAAGCAGGTGGTGGAGACGGGAGATGTTGTCATTCTTACGGCAGGAATCCCTTCGCCAAGTATTAAAGCAGAAAAAGAAAGCGTAAGCAATATGATGCGGATAGCAGTTATAGATTAATGCACAATAGATATTACAGAAAAGAGGAACAAATAGCTATGATAAAAGAACCATTTGTAACAAAAGAGCAGGTCGCTGAGATTACGAAGACCTGGCCGACACCCTTTCATCTTTATGATGAGAAAGGAATCAGAAGGAATGCGGAAGCATTAAAGAAAGCTTTTTCCTGGAACAAAGGGTATAAGGAATACTTTGCAGTAAAGGCGACGCCCAATCCATTTCTTATTCGTATTTTAAGGGAATATGGCTGTGGATACGATTGCTCTTCACTGACGGAATTAATGCTTTCTGATGCAATCGGTGCCGAGCCGGGCGACATCATGTTCTCTTCGAATGATACTCCGGCGGAAGAATTCGCATTGGCGGATAAACTGGGGGCAATTATTAATCTGGATGATATTACACATATTGATTTTCTGGAAAAAACAATCGGACATATCCCTGAGACGATAAGCTGCCGTTATAATCCGGGTGGATTGTTTAAAATCAGTAATGATATTATGGATAATCCGGGGGATGCCAAGTATGGCATGACTACAGAGCAAATTTTTGAAGCTTTCAAAATTCTCAAAGCGAAAGGCGCGAAGGAATTCGGAATTCATGCCTTTCTTGCAAGCAATACCGTGACTAATGATTATTATCCAATGTTAGCGAAGGTTTTGTTTGAAGTGGCTGTAAAGCTTCAGAAAGAGACAGGTGCACATATTAAGTTCATTAATCTGTCTGGTGGAATCGGGATTCCCTATAAGCCGGATCAGGAGCCGAATGATATTCAGGTAATCGGAGAAGGTGTGCGGCGTGTGTATGAAGAAGTACTCGTTCCGGCGGGAATGGGTGATGTAGCGATCTATACAGAACTTGGCCGTTTTATGATGGGGCCATATGGCTGTCTGGTTACGACTGCGATTCATGAAAAGCATACACATAAGGAGTATATTGGAGTAGATGCCTGTGCGGCAAATCTGATGCGGCCGGCAATGTATGGCGCATACCATCACATAACGGTTCTTGGAAAGGAAAACGAACCCTGCAGCCATATGTATGATGTGACCGGTTCTCTGTGTGAGAATAATGATAAGTTTGCAATTGACAGGATGCTGCCCAAGATTGATATGGGAGATGTCCTGGTAATTCATGATACAGGCGCCCACGGGTTCTCTATGGGATACAATTATAACGGACGGCTTCGGTCTGCCGAGGTGCTGCTGAAAGAAGATGGAAGCACACAACTGATTCGCCGTGCGGAAACGCCTTCTGATTATTTTGCAACATTTGATTGCTTTGATATTGGAAAAAAATTAATTGCAAAATAATTGCAAATTGAGACAAAAAAGTATTGTTTTTTTTAAAATACTATGATACAATGAATCTCGGCTTGAAAAGGTCGGGATATGCGGATGTGGCGGAATGGCAGACGCACAAGACTCAAAATCTTGCGGGGGTGACCTCGTGTGGGTTCAAGTCCCACCATCCGCATTGAAGAAAGAACACTGGATTGCCTGAGATGAAGGAATTCCAGTGTTTTTTAAATTAAAAAAATAACCAGATTGGAGAATTCTTATGGCTGGAAAAATTGTATTGATTGACGGACACAGTATTTTGAACCGGGCATTTTATGGACTTCCTGATTTGACAAATGCAGAGGGACTCCATACAAATGCGGTTTATGGTTTCCTGAATATCATGTTTAAAATCCTGGAGGAAGAAAAGCCGGAATATCTGACGGTAGCATTTGATGTTCATGCCCCTACTTTCCGTCATAATATGTATGCGGAATACAAAGGGACCCGGAAGCCTATGGCAGACGAACTGCGTCAACAGGTTCCTATTATAAAAGAAGTGCTGCATGCCATGGGAATTAAGACGATTGAAAAAGCGGGACTAGAAGCTGATGACTTGCTGGGAACCATTTCCAGACGCTGCGAACAGGAGGGAATGGAGGTATCGGTTATCAGTGGGGACAGAGATTTGCTTCAGCTTGCAACGGAGCATGTAAAGATACGGATTCCTAAGACAAAGCAGGGAAAGACGGAAGTAGAAGATTATTATGCCAAGGATGTGAAAGAACGGTATCAGGTGACGCCGAAAGAGTTTATTGATTTGAAAGCACTAATGGGAGATACTTCAGATAATATTCCCGGAGTCCCCAGCATTGGCGAGAAGACAGCCACAAAAATCATAACAGAATATCATTCCATCGAAAATGCATATGAGCATGTGGAGGAAGTAAAGCCGCCCCGTGCCTCAAAAGCTTTAAAGGAACATTGGGATTTGGCAGTTATGAGTAAGACTCTTGCAACGATTCATGTGGATGCAGATTTTGCATACTCCCTGGAAGAGGCGAGGCTGGGTAATATTTATACGGAAGAAGCCTATGCATATTTCCAGAGGCTGCAATTTAAGAATTTGTTGAATAGATTTGACGTAACCGCCCCATCCAATGCAGTAGAAGATGGCTTTACAGAAATCAGGGAGCGGAAAGAGGCAGATCGGATATTTGCAAAGGCGGGAAAAGCTTTGGCAGTGGGGGTATGTGTTTTTAAGAATACGAAAAATGTCCTGCCCCTTTTTGCGGGACAGGCAGGCCCTGGTGGGATTGGCATTTGTTTCGGGAGAGAGAATGTCTTTTGTATTTATGCAGAGAACGACATTACGATGGATTATCTGGTTGAGCGTGTGAAAGAAGTGTCGGAGTCGGTACAGGTTTTTTCCATGTTTGATATAAAAGCTGCTATGAGCTATCTGGAAATAGGAGGAAGAGAGCATTCTTTCGATGCGCTGGTCGCTGCATATTTGCTGAATCCGCTTAAGAATGATTATACTTATGAAGATGTTGCCAGAGAACAGCTGGATCTTATTTTGGAGGATAAAGCCGAAGACTATGTGAAGGTGTGTTATGAAGCATATACTGCATGGGCAAGTATAGAACCACTCACAGCCAAATTAAAAGAAGAGCAGATGTGGCAGCTTTTTACAGAGATAGAAATGCCGTTGGTTTTTACGTTATATGACATGGAGCAGAATGGCGTGAAGGTTGAGGCAGAAGCTTTGCGTTCTTATGGGGCACAACTTGGTGTAAAAATCGTGGAGCTGGAAAAGGAAATTTATGATACGGCGGGTGAAGAGTTTAATATCAATTCTCCAAAACAGCTGGGTGTGATTTTGTTTGAAAAGATGGGGTTAAAAGGCGGCAGAAAGACGAAAACGGGATATTCTACCGCAGCCGATGTGTTGGAAAAACTGGCACCGGACTATCCGATTATTACAAAAATTCTGGAGTATCGTCAGCTTACAAAATTAAAGTCCACGTACGCTGACGGGCTGGCTGCCTATATTAATGAAGATGGAAGAATCCATGGCAGATTCAATCAGACAATCACTGCTACCGGAAGAATCAGCAGCACAGAGCCAAACTTGCAGAATATTCCTATCCGTATGGAGCTTGGCAGATTGATTCGCAAAGTATTTGTGCCGGAAGAAGGATATGTGTTTGTCGATGCAGATTATTCACAGATTGAGCTTCGTGTGCTGGCGCACTGTTCTGAGGATGCACAGTTAATTCAGGCATATAAAGAAGCACAGGACATCCATAGACTTACGGCGTCGCAGGTCTTTCATACGCCGTTTGAAGAGGTGACAGACTTACAGCGCAGGAATGCAAAGGCTGTTAATTTTGGAATTGTATATGGCATTAGTTCCTATGGGCTTAGTGAAGACCTGAGTATAGATATTAAAGAGGCAAAACAGTATATTGAGCAGTATTTTAAAACATATCCGGGAATCAAAAGCTTTCTGGATGATACAGTGAAGCATGCGAAGGAAATGGGATATGTGGTTACGCTCTTTGGAAGAAGAAGACCTGTGCCGGAGCTTAAATCCAGTAATTTTATGCAGCGATCCTTTGGAGAGCGGGTTGCAATGAATGCACCAATTCAGGGAACTGCGGCCGATATTATGAAGATTGCTATGTGTGCTGTGAATAACAGGCTGAAAGAAAACCACATGAAGTCCCGGCTGGTTTTGCAGGTACATGATGAATTACTTGTAGAGACGTATCATACGGAAGTAGAGGAAGTAAAACAGATTTTAAAAGAGGAAATGGAACAGGCGGCTTCTCTGGAAGTGCCGTTGGTAGTGGATATGCATACCGGAGAAAACTGGTATGAAGCAAAATAATCGAGGTAAGAGATGAAAGTTATAGGAATTACAGGTGGAATAGGTTCTGGGAAAAGCGAAGTGTTGGAATATCTGAGACGGGAATATGGAGTATATGTCTGTGAGGCGGATCGCGTAGCAAAAACCTTACAGCAAAAGGATACGGACTGTTACCGGGCAATTGTTGAAAGCTTTGGAGAAGAGATATTGGATGAAGAAGGAGAGCTTGACCGGGCAGGACTGGCAGAGAAAGTTTTCGTCAGTCCGCAGCTTTTGGAACGGTTAAACGGAATCGTTCATCCTGCTGTAAAGGAAATTATCTGCCAAGAGATAGAGGCGCAGCGTGCGGCTGGTGAAAAAATGTTTGTACTGGAAGCGGCGCTTTTATTGGAGGACCATTATGACGAAATTTGTGATGAGGTCTGGTTTATCTATGCAGACCGGGATGTCCGCAGAAGGAGGCTTAAGAATTCCAGAGGCTATAGTGACGACAGGATTACGGCCATTTTTGATTCGCAGATGACGCGGGATGCATATCTGGAAAGATGTGACCGGGCAATTGATAATAGCAGGAGCTTTGATGAAACGTGCGTTCAGCTCGATAGTATAATGGATAGGATGTAAAGGAAGCAGCAGGAGATAGTTATATGAGATTATGCAGTATTGCCAGTGGAAGCAGTGGAAATTGTATCTATGTGGGAGATGAAAGGACGCATCTGCTTGTGGATACCGGAATCAGTAAGAAGAGAATCGACGAAGGGTTACATACGCTGGGAGTGAAAGCAGATGAGCTTTCGGGAATCCTGATTACCCATGAGCATTCGGATCACATTCAGGGGCTGGGAGTGTTCAGCCGAAAATATGAGATTCCTATTTATGCCACAAAAGGGACGATTGACGGAATCAAAGAATACAAAGCATTGGGGAAAATGCCGGAAGGTCTTTTACATCCGGTGGATATAGATCATAAATTCCAGCTTGGAGATATGGAAATCCAGCCCTTTGCCATTTCCCACGATGCCAAAGAACCGTCGGGCTATCGGATTGAACACGGGACAAAATCCGTAGCGGTGGCAACAGATCTTGGAATTTATGATGAATATACGGTGGAGCACTTGAAGAATCTGGATGCTGTGCTTTTGGAAGCTAATCACGACATTCATATGTTGGAGGTAGGACCTTATCCGTATCCGCTGAAGCGGAGAGTGATGGGAGAGAAAGGACATTTATCGAATGAATTGTCAGGAAGGCTTCTTTGTGATATACTACATGATAATTTGAAATGCGTACTCTTAGGGCATCTTAGTAAGGAGAATAATTATGCTGAGCTTGCTTATGAAACTGTCAAACTGGAAGTAACCATAGGAAATAACCCATACAAAGGAGAGGATATTCCACTGATGGTTGCCAGGAGAGATAGCATATCAGATATTATAACAGTTTAATGTAAAGACATGAGGAGGAAACGAACAATGAAAAAATGTGTTATTACTGTTGTAGGGAAAGACACGGTGGGGATTATTGCGAAAGTATGTACCTATCTTGCAGAAGCCAATATTAATATTCTGGATATTTCACAGACGATAGTAGACGGTTATTTTAATATGATGGCAGTTGTTGATGTGACGCAGGCAGTAAAAGAATTCGCAGAGTATGCAGAAGACCTTGAAAAACTGGGCCTTGCAATTGGCGTAACAATCCATTGTCAGAGAGCAGAGATTTTTGAAAAGATGCATAGAATATAATATGGCTCTGACAGATTGAGAGAAAGGACATGCGCAGAAGATGATTAATATATATGAAGTAAACGAAACAAACCAGATGATTGAACAGGAGAATCTTGATGTAAGAACCATAACCTTGGGAATCAGCCTGATGGATTGCATTGATTCAGATCTTAACAAGTTAAATGAAAATATATATCAGAAGATTACGACGATCGCCAAAGACCTGGTGGCTACCGGGGAGGCTATTGAAAAGGAGTTTGGAATCCCGATTGTGAACAAAAGAATTTCCGTTACGCCTATTGCCCTGATAGGCGGTTCTGCCTGTAAGTCTCCGGCAGATTATGTGTCTGTTGCCAGAACTTTGGATAAAGCAGCTAAGGAAGTAGGCGTTAATTTTATCGGCGGCTATTCCGCTCTGGTGTCTAAGGCTATGACAACAGGGGATGAGAATTTGATTCGTTCCATCCCGGAGGCGCTTGCCTGCACAGAGCGGGTGTGCAGTTCCATTAATGTCGGGTCTACAAGAACCGGGATTAATATGGATGCGGTACGTCTGAGCGGAGAGATTGTGAAGGCAACTGCGGAAGCTACGAAAGAGCAGGATTCCCTGGGTTGTGCAAAGTTGGTTGTTTTCTGTAATGCCCCGGATGACAATCCGTTTATGGCAGGTGCCTTTTTGGGAATTACTGAAGGGGATGCGGTAATCAATGTGGGAGTAAGCGGACCGGGAGTCGTGAAAAATGCCATTGCTAAGGTCAGAGGGCAGGGATTTGAAAAATTGTGTGAGATGATTAAAAAGACTGCATTTAAAGTGACTCGTGTGGGACAGCTTGTAGCAGGGGAAGCATCTAAAAGAATGGGAGTTCCTTTCGGAATTGTGGATCTCTCTCTGGCTCCTACACCTGCAATCGGCGACAGTGTGGCGGAGATCCTGGAAGAGATAGGATTGGAACGCGTAGGGGCTCCGGGGACGACGGCGGCACTTGCGATGTTAAATGATCAAGTGAAAAAGGGCGGTGTTATGGCATCTTCCTATGTTGGAGGGCTTAGCGGAGCCTTTATTCCGGTCAGTGAAGACCAGGGGATGATTGATGCAGTGAAGGTGGGCGCCCTGACAATAGAGAAACTGGAAGCCATGACCTGTGTTTGCTCTGTGGGACTGGATATGATAGCTATTCCGGGAAAAACAAGCGCCACTACAATTTCCGGAATTATTGCGGATGAGATGGCGATCGGCATGGTAAATCAGAAAACAACGGCTGTGCGTTTGATTCCTGTTATCGGAAAAGATGTTAGAGAAACGGCAGAATTTGGCGGCTTGCTTGGATACGCTCCTATTATTCCGGTCAATGAGTTTGACTGCAGTGCGTTTATCAATAGAAAAGGAAGGATTCCGGCACCTATCCATAGTTTCAAGAATTAAAAAGAGAGGTTGGTTAAATGGGAAAAGTAGCAATTGTGACAGACAGTAACAGTGGGATTACACAGAAGGAAGCGAAGGAACTTGGAATCCGGGTTCTTCCCATGCCGTTTTATATCAATGGGGACCTATACTATGAAGATATTACTCTTACACAAGAAGAGTTTTATAAAAAACTGGAGGAAGACGCGGATATTTCTACGTCTCAGCCGTCTCCGGGCGAGGTAACCGATTTATGGGAGGAATTACTTAAGGTATATGATGAGATTGTTTATATCCCGATGTCCAGCGGTTTATCCAGCTCTTGCGAAACAGCAATTATGCTTTCCGAAGATTTTGGCGGTAAAGTGCTGGTTGTAAATAATCAGAGAATATCCGTTACACAGAGACAGTCTGTCCTGGATGCAATACAATTGGCAGAAGAAGGAAAGACTGCCCGTGAGATTTATGATATATTAATGCGGGAAAAATTAGAAGCAAGCATTTATATTACGGTAGATACGCTGAAATATCTTAAAAAAGGAGGCCGTATTACCCCGGCCGCCGCAGCAATCGGTACGGTTTTGAATTTGAAGCCGGTACTGCAGATTCAGGGAGAAAAGCTGGATGCATTTGCAAAGGTTCGTGGATGGAAGGCAGCGAAGAAGACGATGCTGGATGCGATGGAGAAGGATATCAAACAGCGTTTTGCAGGAAAAGAGGTTCATCTGGAAGCAGCTTATACCTGTTCGGAAGAAAAAGCGCAGGAGTGGAAGGAAGAAATTGCGGCAAGGCTTCCCGGTTATGAGATACACATGGATAAATTGTCTTTGAGTGTTGCCTGCCATATAGGAGCCGGTTCTATGGCAATTGCCTGCAGTAAAAAAATAGAGAGTTAAAGAAAAGCCGTCATTTGACGGCCTTTCTTGTTTCACAAACTCTTTTTATCAGTCCTTCACACTATAACCAGGGAGTGCTGGTATTCATGGATGAACCGGGATTGAAATTTATTGGTTATAACAGATTCATAAAGGTTGGAGGCAAAGATATCATTTTGCAGCATCTGGCGTGCCGAATTGCTTAATTCCTGTGTCTGAGTAAGCTTTGTTATAAGTGGGATGGAAGAATGCTCTTTCAGGTATTTCAGTATGTCTGTTTCTTCTTTTCGGAAGCCCAGAATACGGGCATACCGGCAGCCTTCCTCCTCTTTATAAAGCTGCATGTCTTCTTTGCGGATATCCAGCAGGATATGCAGCAGCGCCCGGCTGATGCGGGTATAGGTCATATCCCGGGTCTTCAGAAGAGTGCAAAATTGTTCATAGGTAATAAAATCATTGACATGATTCATAATCCGGTTTGCCAATTCGTCGGTGACGTCCATGTATTCCGTAAGACTTTTCCTTGTTGCTGTAAGAAGCTTATATTTTAATAGAAGAGAAAAATCATTACTATAGATGGGATACCGGATTTGGTACGCTTCTTTCAAAAGGCGAACACACGCGGGCGGCATCTGTCCTTCCAATTTTGTAAGAACTTTGGACGGCATGAATTCGTCAGATATTCCTTTGCCCTCCGGAAGAAAAGTACTGCCGTCCTGCCAGAGCAATCTTCGGATTGCAGAGGCAGAGCTGCAGGTGTCTTTTAGTTCAGTGTCATGGTAGTCAGAAATCATTCGTTTCATCGTGTATGCTTTCATGGAACTGTGTCTGGTATAGAGCGCTTTGATGTATTCGATTCCGAGAATATTATTGGGCTGTTCCAAAATTGCATTTACAGAATCATCTTTTAAATATTCTTTTAACGCGTTTTGGCGAGCCTTTGGAAAGGAAATGCCGGCTCTTAGCTGGTCTTGCAGATGGCTGCGGAAGGGCTCTGGTTCATTGGCAAGAACTAGGGCAGCCTGTTCTAACATTTTGTAATCTCCACATTCACTGCCAAAGCAGATTGCATCAATACAGCCCAGCTTCTCCAGAATTGAGATGGCGCCGGATGCAAAATATTCTGCACTTCCGGTGGAGTAACATACGGGAAGTTCTATTACAATAGGGACACCCGCTTCCAGAGCTGCTTTTGCACGAAGGTGCTTTGGCATGACAGCAGGCGCGCCGCGCTGCACATAGTTGCCGCTCATAATGACAATAACAGCGTCGGCACCGGTAAGCTCTTTTGCTTTCTTTAAGTGGTAAAGATGACCGTTGTGGAAAGGATTGTACTCTGTAATGAGACCTGTGATTTTCATAAATTCTCTCCTTGTATATCTTTCTGAAATTGATTATACTATATGAGGATGATTCTATGCAATAAATGTATGATACATGCAGATAAACAGCAAGAAGGGAGGATACAAAATGGGAGTTGAGTGGAAAGAACATATTTTGGATATGTTGGAAGCAAGAAGGTATAAAGAACTGAAAGAAGAACTTGAGAATAATATGTATCCGGTCGATCTTGCTGACTTGATGGAAGGGTTTAGCCAAAAGCAGCTTGTGATGGTATTCCGTCTTCTGGCGAAAGAAGAGGCTGCAGAGACATTTTCCTATATGGACAGTGATTTAAGAGAGCTTCTGATTAACGGACTTACCGATTCAGAATTGGAAGAAATCATGGAGGAAATGTATCTGGATGATACGGTCGATGTGTTGGAAGAGATGCCTGCGAACGTGGTAGACAGGCTTTTGATGGCGACGGACGAGGAAACGAGACAGCAGATTAACCAACTTTTACAGTACCCTGAGGACAGCGCCGGAAGCGTCATGAACGTAGATTACATTGCACTGCGCAAAGAGATGACGGTGGCAGAGTCGATTTTAAAAATCCGTCAGGTGGGTCTGAACCGGGAGACGATTTATACCTGCTATGTGACGGAAAAGCGTAAGTTAATCGGATCTGTTGATGTTAAGGAGCTTCTGACTACCAGCGAATCGAAAAAAATCGAAGAAATCATGGATACCAATATGCTTTACGGGAGAACCACGGATGATCAGGAGGATGTAGCCGGGATTATCCGGAAATATGGTCTGATTGCACTTCCGATCGTGGATCATGAGATGTGTATGGTAGGTATTGTAACGGTTGACGATGCGATGCTGGTTTTGCAGGAAGAGGCAACCGAAGATATCAGCATCATGGCAGGTGTCAATCCAAGTGAGGAATCTTATTTTGGCACGACGGTAGTGGAACATGTAAAAAGCCGTCTTCCGTGGCTTTTGTTCCTGATGCTTTCGGCAACTGTGACACAGATGATTATGAACAGCTATGAAGCAGCACTGGCGGTTATGCCGCAGCTTGCAGGATTTATCCCTATGCTGACAGGAACCGGCGGTAACTGTGGGTCGCAGAGTTCCACCTTGGTGATCCGCGGGCTTACTGTGGGAGAGATTGAATTTCATGATCTTTTTAAGGTGATCTGGAAAGAAATACGTATTGCAGTCTGTATTAGTCTGGTTCTTTCTGTAGTAAATGGAATCCGTATTGTACTGATGGGACAGGGGGACATGCTGATGGCGCTTACAATCGGGCTGACGATGGCGTGTACGGTTGTTATTGCAAAGGTGGTAGGCTGTACGTTGCCGCTTGTGGCAAAGAAGGTGGGCCTGGATCCGGCGGTTATGGCAACTCCTTTGATTTCGACATTGGTCGATATCAGTACAATCAGTGTTTATTTTGCAATCGTAAGCACGGTATTCCAGCTCTAAAAAATGAGAAAATCGGTCAATTGTATGTAAAAATAGACAGAAGATTCGCCTAAGAGACCTTGCTCGCAGGGTCTCTTTGTATTATAATATATTCATGTGAGAAAATATGGAAAGGAGTCTTTAAATCATGGGATTTATTGATGAAATTAAGGAAAAAGCAAAAGCGAACAAGAAAACAATTGTACTCCCGGAGACAGAAGATGCAAGAACTTATGAGGCTGCAGAAGCAGTGTTAAAAGAAGGGACTGCCAATCTGATTTTGGTGGGAAGCGAAGAAGAAATCGCAAAAAATAAAGGTTCTTTTGATATCTCTGGTGCAGCAATCGTGGATCCGGCAACAAGTGACAAGACAGAGGGGTATATTGCAAAATTAGTAGAACTTCGTCAGAAAAAGGGTATGACGGAAGAGCAGGCAAGAGAGCTGCTTCTTACGAATTATCTGTATTATGGCGTAATGATGGTAAAGATGGGAGATGCAGACGGAATGGTATCCGGCGCCTGCCATTCTACCGCAGATACACTTAGACCATGTTTGCAGATTCTTAAGACCAAGCCGGGCACGAAGCTGGTATCTGCATTCTTTGTTATGGTAGTTCCTGATTGCGATATGGGTGCAGACGGAACTTTCATTTTTGCTGATTCCGGTCTGGAGCAGAACCCTGATCCGGAGAAGCTTGCGGCGATTGCGCTTTCATCAGCAGAATCCTTCAGGCTTCTTACGGGCAAGGAACCGGTGGTTGCTATGTTGTCCCACTCTACCAAGGGAAGTGCAAAGCATGCAGATGTGGACAAAGTAGTGGAAGCAACACGGATTGCAAAAGAAAATGCACCGGAAGGATTGATGTTGGACGGTGAATTCCAGTTGGATGCTGCGATTGTTCCGGAAATCGGCGCTTCTAAAGCTCCCGGCAGCCCGGTTGCAGGAAAAGCAAATGTATTAGTATTTCCGGATCTTGATGCTGGTAACATTGGATATAAGCTGGTTCAGAGACTTGGTAAGGCAGAAGCTTATGGACCACTTACCCAGGGAATTGCAGCTCCGGTTAATGATTTGTCACGTGGATGCAGTGCGGAAGACATTGAGGGTGTTGTAGCGATTACAGCGGTTCAGTGCCAGGCTGCTGATTAATAAAAAGTAAAGAGAGGTAATACCAATGAATGTATTAGTAATCAATTGCGGAAGTTCTTCTTTGAAATTCCAGTTAATTAATTCTGATTCCGAACAGGTACTGGCGAAAGGACTTTGCGAAAGAATCGGAATTGACGGAAGTCTTACTTATCAGCCGGCAGGCGAAGAAAAGGTAAAAACAGATAAAGAGATGCCTACACATACAGAAGCTATTCAATTTGTTATTGATGCACTTACAGATGCGCAGACGGGTGTTGTTAAGAGCCTGGAAGAGATTGGGGCAGTAGGACACCGTGTCGTACATGGCGGTGAGAAATTTGCAAGCTCAGTTGTAATCACAGACGAGGTATATCAGGCAATTGAAGAGTGCAACGACCTTGCGCCGCTTCATAACCCTGCAAACCTGATTGGTATTGCAGCATGCCAGAAGTTAATGCCGGGTACTCCGATGGTTGCAGTATTTGATACAGCTTTCCATCAGACTATGCCGCAAAAGGCATATATGTATGGCCTTCCATATGAATATTATGAAAAATACAAAGTAAGACGTTACGGTTTTCATGGGACAAGCCACAGCTTTGTTTCCAAAAGAGCGGCAGAGCTGGTTGGAAAGCCCTATGATCAGGTGAAGACGATCGTATGCCATCTTGGCAATGGTGCCAGTGTGTGTGCGGTAGAAAATGGTAAATCTGTAGATACATCCATGGGACTGACACCTCTGGAGGGTCTGGTAATGGGAACCCGCTCCGGCGACATTGATCCGGCCATCCTGGAGTTCATTGCGAAGAAAGAAAATCTGGATATTGCGGGTCTTATGAATATGCTGAATAAGAAATCCGGTGTGTTTGGACTTTCGAATAATCTTTCCAGTGATTTCCGCGATCTGTCCGCGGGAGCAGCAGAGGGAAATGTACCGGCTAAAATTGCCCTGGAAGTATTCTCTTACCGTGTAGCTAAGTATATAGGAAGTTATGCGGCAGCAATGAATGGCGTAGATGTAATCGCGTTTACGGCAGGTATTGGTGAAAACGATGGTGGCGTACGAGAGATGGTTATGCAGTATCTTGGTTATCTGGGTGTTGAAATGGATGAAAAGGCTAATGCTACAAGAGGAGAGGAGATTACAATCTCTACTCCGGATTCCAAAGTAACCGTTATGGTAATTCCGACTAACGAAGAACTGGCAATTGCCCGTGAAACAGTTGCATTAATATAGAAGATTTATGGTTGACAAATTTGTTTTACGTGATATAATAGTCTAGGTGTGAATAGGAGTAATAATATGATATTAAACCTATCAGATGTTTTGTCTGAACAACATAAGACCATTGAAGAAGATGTTCTCATAGAGATGGAGAGATTCGGGTCTAAGCTGGGATGCTTCCCAATAATAGAAAAAGAGCCGCTGTCTATTAAAGTGGAACATGTGAAGGAAAGAGAATTACTGATTACCGGAAAAGGAAAAATTGTGCTGGAGATTCCGTGCGACAGATGTCTGGAACCGGTGAGGACGGAGCTGTTTCTTGATTTCACGAAAGATGTGGATTTGGATGTGGCCGATGGGGAGCAGACAGAAGAATTAGATGAAACAAATTATATTGACGGATATGCACTCGATGTAGAGCAGTTGCTTTACAACGAGATACTAATAGGGTGGCCGACGAAGATTCTGTGTAGCGAAGACTGTAAAGGAATTTGCAATGTGTGTGGTCAAAACCTGAATCAGGGAACTTGTGACTGTGAAGATACAAGTCTTGACCCTAGAATGTCAGTTATCCGCGATGTTTTTAAGAATTTTAAGGAGGTGTAACCCATGTCAATTTGTCCAAAAAACAAATCTTCTAAGGCAAGAAGAGATAAAAGAAGAGCTAATTGGAAGATGAGCGCTCCAAACCTGGTTAAGTGCAGCAAGTGCGGCGAATTAATGATGCCTCACAGAGTATGCAAGGCTTGTGGCAGCTACAACAAAAAAGAAATTATTCCACAGGATTAATTTTAAGAATAAAAAAGCGAGGGCTGTTGCTCTCGCTTTTTTATAACTTTTTTATATGACAGAAAATTCCTTTTTAGTTGATTTTTATATGGATGTTTAGTAGAATGAACCTAGTAATGCTGGGAGGAATAAGAATGGCAGAAATTACAAAAGTCGTGTTGGACGCTATGGGAGGAGATAATGCTCCTGTCGAGATGGTGAAAGGCGCGGTAGACGCAACGGGAAAAGAGAAAAATGTCAAAGTATTTTTAGTGGGAAAAGAAGAGCTTGTAAAATCGGAGCTTGATAAATATACTTATGACAGAGAAAGAATTGAAATTGTGAATGCAACGGAGGTGATTGAGACAGCAGAGCCGCCCGTGAATGCAATCAGAAAAAAGAAGGATTCTTCTATAGTAGTGGGCATGAAGATGGTGAAGGCAGGAGATGCCGATGCTTTTGTGTCTGCCGGCAGTTCAGGAGCAATTCTTGTAGGCGGTCAGACATTGGTAGGCCGAATCAAGGGTGTAGAGCGTCCGCCGCTTGCGCCGCTGATCCCGACGGAGAAGGGAGTAGCACTTTTGATCGACTGCGGAGCCAACGTAGATGCACGCCCCTCTCATTTGGTGCAGTTTGCCAGAATGGGATCCATTTATATGGAACATGTGGTGGGAGTTAAGAACCCAAAAGTGGCAATTGTGAATATAGGAGCTGAAGAAGAAAAAGGCAATGCCCTTGTAAAGGAAACCTTCCCCTTGTTAAAAGAACTCCGGGATATTAATTTTACCGGGAGTATTGAGGCGAGAGAGATTCCTCGCGGACAGGCAGATGTGATTGTGTGCGAAGCCTTTACGGGAAATGTAATCTTAAAACTGACGGAAGGATTGGCTTCGACGCTTATCAGCAAGATTAAAGGCGGTATGATGAGTTCTTTCCGCAGTAAAATAGGCGCTTTGCTAGTTAAACCTGCACTAAAGAAGACATTGAAAGAATTTGACGCCAGTGAGTATGGCGGAGCGCCGCTTCTGGGACTTAACGGTTTAGTAGTGAAGACCCATGGAAGTGCAACGGCGAAGGAAGTGTCGAATTCGATTCTTCAATGCATTACATTTAAAGAGCAGAAAATCAATGAAAAAATCAAAGAGTGTATTCAAACGGACCGAAAGTCCGCTGAATAGATGAATATGTAACTAAAAAAGGAGAAGAAAGAAAATGGAATTTGAAAAATTACAGGAAATCATAGCAGATGTACTTAATGTTGAGACAAATGATATTACAGAGGATACGACATTCGTAGATGACCTGGGAGCGGATTCTTTAGACATTTTCCAGATTATTATGGGAATTGAGGAAGCTTTTGATATTGAAATTGATAATGATGATGCAGAGCAGATCCGAACGGTCGGCGATGCTGTAGAGCAGATTAAGAATGCAACAAGCAACTAGGCATATTATACGAAAAAGCCCAGGAACGGGCTTTTTCGTCTTGTGAGGCATGGATATGAATCAGGATTTAAAATTATTGGAGAAAAAAATAGGATATACATTTAATGACCGTCATCTTTTAAAAAAAGCAATGATTCACAGTTCTTATGCAAATGAAAAACATCTGCCTAAATATGAGTGCAACGAAAGACTTGAATTTTTGGGAGATGCAGTTCTGGAGATTATTTCCAGTGAGTTTCTGTTTTATGAGCACAAGAAGATGCCGGAGGGAGAACTTACTAAGACAAGAGCAAGCATGGTTTGTGAACCGGCACTTGCATTTTGCGCGCGGGAAATCGGCCTTGGAGAGTATCTTCTGCTTGGCAAGGGTGAGGAGGCTACAGGAGGCAGAAAAAGAGACTCTATCACTTCAGATGCGTTGGAAGCGCTTATTGGCGCTGTGTATATTGATGGTGGTTTTGCTAGTGCAAAAGAGTTTGTTCATCAATTTGTTTTAAATGATCTTGAACATAAGAAGCTCTTTTATGATAGCAAGACTATCCTGCAGGAAATTGTGCAGGCGAATTTTGCAGAAGGGGTTTCCTACCATTTAGTTGGAGAGGAAGGACCGGATCATGATAAATCCTTCCAGGCAGTGGTAAAAATTGGAGAAGAAGAATATGGAAGCGGTAAAGGAAGAACTAAGAAAGCTGCTGAGCAGAAGGCAGCATACCAGGCGATTCTTGCGCTGCATAATAAAAATATAAAGTAGGTGCTGTATGTATTTAAAAAGCATAGAGGTGCAGGGCTTTAAGTCTTTTGCGAACAAGATAGTATTTGAATTTCATAATGGAATTACAGGTATTGTCGGACCAAACGGCAGCGGAAAGAGCAATGTGGCAGATGCAGTTCGCTGGGTTCTGGGAGAGCAGAGTGTGAAGCAGCTTCGGGGCGGCAGCATGCAGGATGTCATTTTTTCGGGAACCGAGAACAGAAAGCCTCTGAGTTATGCATCGGTGGCAATCACGCTGGACAATTCCGATCATCAGCTTCAGATTGAATATGAAGAAGTAACTGTCACAAGAAAATTATATCGTTCCGGAGAGAGTGAATACTTGATTAACGGAAGTACTTGCCGATTGAAAGATATCAATGAATTGTTTTATGATACAGGTATTGGAAAAGAAGGATATTCGATTATCGGTCAGGGACAGATTGACAAAATCCTGAGTGGGAAGCCGGAAGAGCGCAGGGAGCTCTTTGACGAGGCGGCAGGAATTGTGAAGTTTAAGCGCCGAAAGAAGATGTCTGTAAAAAAATTAGAAGATGAACGGCAGAATCTTCTGCGTGTGAATGACATTCTTGCAGAATTAGAAAAACAGATCGGACCGTTGGAAAAGCAGTCAGAAGTTGCAAAAGAGTATCTGAAGAAGAAGGAAGAATTAAAAACATATGACATCAATATGTTTTTACTGGAATCTGCCCGACTGAAGGAACAAATTCAGGAAATGGAAGAAAAGCTTTCTATTGCGCAAAACGAGTTGGATTCGACAAATGAAGCATATGCGAATACGAAGACCGAGTATGAACAGATAGAAAGACAGGTAGAGGAGATTGACGATTCCATTGAGTCGTATAAAAACAAATTAAATGAGACGAATCTTTTAAAACAGCAGCTTGAAAATCAGATCGAGCTTTTGAAGGAACAGATTCATAGTGTACATCTTTCGGATGAACATTATGAACAAAGAGTACTTACCATAGAAAAGGAAGTACAGACTCGTAAAGAACAGCTTGCCCAATTGCATGGGGAGACAGAAACTGTGAGTGAGCAGCTTACTAAGAAGGCGGCGGCTGAAGCACAGACGAAGGAGACTCTGATTGCAATACAGACAAGAATTGCTTCTTTGACAAACCAGATTGAGAATGATAAAAGCAGTATTATTGAACTGTTGAATAACCGTGCTTCAACCAAAGCAAAGATTCAGCGCTATGATACCATGTTGGAGCAGATTCAGGTGCGAAAGTCTGAAATGTACCAGAAAATGATTTTGTCTGAGAGTGAAGCAAGTGAAGCGGCAGAAAATCTGAAGGAATACGAAGAGTCTCTAAAACAAGTTTCCGGAGAGATTATTGCACTTACGGAGGAGAGCAAGGAATACGAAGCGAAGATTGCAGTTATGCAAAAAGAAATGGCAAAACAGTCTGAAACTCTGAGAATCGGACAGACGGCTTATCACCGTGAGCAGTCCCGGCTGGAATCTCTTAAGAATATTACAGAGCGTTATGATGGTTATGGCAATAGTATCCGGAAAGTCATGGAATGCAAAAAGACGGAACCAGGACTTATTGGTGTTGTGGCGGATATTATTAAAGTGGAACAGAAGTATGAAGCCGCTATTGAGACTGCACTTGGCGGAAGTATTCAAAACATTGTGACAGATACAGAGAATACTGCGAAGAAAATGATTGCTTTTCTGAAGAAGAATAAGTATGGGCGGGCAACCTTTCTTCCGCTTACCAGTGTAAATGGAAGTTCTGGAATCCAGAGACAGGAAGCTCTGAAAGAAAAAGGTGTGATTGGTGTTGCGAGCACATTGGTAAAGGTTGAGGATGCCTTTTCAGGGCTTGCCGCTCACCTGCTGGGAAGAACGATTGTGGTAGACCACATTGACAACGGAATTGCGATTGCCAGAAAGTACAAGCATTCTCTGCGGTTGGTAACACTGGAGGGTGAACTGCTGAATCCGGGTGGATCTATGACCGGCGGTGCGTTCAAAAATTCCAGCAATCTTCTAAGCAGAAGAAGAGAGATTGAAGATTTTGAAAAGACGGTCCGGCAGCTGAAGTCAGAAATGGAAGCTATGGAGCAGTCTTTGGAAGCTATGCGCCAAGAGCGTACCGGATACTATGCAAGAGTTGACGAGATACAAAAAGAGCTGCAGGAAGTCTATGTTCGTCAGAATACGGCGAAGATGAATGTAGAACAGGCAAGATCTAAAATCACACTTGCCAAAGAAGCATCAGAAAGTGTAAGGAAGGAGACAACCGAATTAGATCAGCAAATTACGGATATCAGTGATAATCAGGAATCCATTACTGTAGAGCTGGAAACTTCTGAAAAATTGGAAGAAGAACTTTCGGCAGAGATTGAAAAGAACCGGGAATTGCTGGAGGAACAGAAACTTCTGGAAACGAAAGGGCAGAAAGATGCCGAAGATGCACATCTGGAACGTGTAAGCCTGGAGCAGAAAAATGACTTCCTTTTGGAAAATAAAACCCGTATTGAAGAAGAAATTACCAAATTTGAAGAAGAGCTGCGAGAGCTTGCTGATGGAAAAAATGATGCATCCAGGGAAATTCAGGAGAAAGAAAATCAAATCCAGTCGATTCGCCAGACCATAGAAAATTCAAAAGAAGTATTTGAAGAAATTGAAAAAGAGATTGAAGAGGCTGCAGAAAAAAGAGAAAAGCTGAACCATCAGCACAAAGCATTTCTTCAGAAGAGAGAAGAGCTTTCAAAACATATGTCAGATCTGGACAAAGAGGTTTTCCGGCTGGAAAGCAGAAAAGAAGGTTACGAAGAGACGGCAGAGAAGCAGATGAATTACATGTGGGAAGAATATGAGCTTACCTACAACCGTGCACTGGAACTTAGAAATGAAAATCTGACAGATCTCTCCGTGATGAAACGAAGAATACAGACTTTAAAAAATGAAATTAAGGCGTTGGGTTCTGTTAATGTCAACGCGATTGAGGATTTTAAGAATCTGTCTGAACGGTATACATTTTTGAATAATCAGCATAATGACCTGGTGGAGGCAGAAGCAACGCTGGTAAAGATTATCGAAGAGCTGGATGAAGCAATGCGCAAACAGTTTGCCGAGCAGTTTGCCAGAATTGCAAAAGAATTCGATACGGTATTCAAAGAACTTTTCGGCGGCGGTAAGGGAACACTTGAACTTATGGAAGATGAAGATATTCTGGAAGCGGGAATCCGCATTATTGCACAGCCGCCCGGAAAGAAACTGCAGAATATGATGCAGTTATCAGGCGGAGAGAAGGCTCTGACAGCTATTTCGCTTTTATTTGCAATACAGAATTTAAAACCCTCTCCTTTCTGTCTTCTTGACGAGATTGAGGCGGCGTTAGATGATTCAAATGTTACAAGGTTTGCCAGATATCTTCACAAACTAACAGCGAATACACAATTTATAGTGATTACCCATAGAAGAGGAACTATGACGGCTGCGGATCGGCTGTATGGAATTACCATGCAGGAAAAGGGCGTCTCTACCCTTGTTTCGGTTAGCCTTTTAGAGGATGAATTAGATAAGTAGGAACAGGAGGAAAATATGGCGGAGGAAAAAGGTTTTTTTAAACGGTTATTTTCCGGACTTTCTAAGACCAGAGACAATATTGTGTCTGGTATGGATAGTATTTTTAACGGATTTAGCAAGATTGATGAAGAGTTTTATGAGGAATTGGAAGAAGTTCTGATTATGGGAGACCTGGGAGTACAGGCAACCTACGATATTCTGGATGATTTAAGAGAGAAAGTGAAGACACAGCATATCAAGGAGCCTGCTGCCTGCAGACAGATTTTAATTGATAGTATTAAAGAACAGATGGATGTGGGAGAGACAGCCTATGAATTTGAGGACAAAACATCTGTTGTGATGGTAGTGGGTGTCAATGGCGTCGGCAAGACTACTACTATTGGCAAGCTTGCCGGAAAACTCCGGGCACAGAATAAGAAAGTCATACTGGCGGCGGCAGATACTTTCCGGGCAGCCGCGGGAGAACAGTTGAAAGAGTGGGCGAACCGGGCGCAGGCAGAACTAATTGGGGGCCAGGAGGGTTCCGATCCGGCGTCGGTGGTATATGACGCAGTTGCTGCGGCGAAAGCAAGACATGCGGATGTGCTGCTGTGTGATACAGCGGGGCGTTTGCACAACAAGAAGAATTTAATGGAAGAACTGAAGAAGATTAACCGGATTGTGGACAGAGAATACCCGGAAGCGTTCCGCGAGACTCTGGTGGTTCTTGACGCGACGACAGGACAGAATGCACTTCAGCAGGCGAGAGAATTTAAGGAGGTTGCCGATATTTCCGGTATTATCCTTACGAAAATGGACGGAACTGCTAAGGGAGGAATTGCTGTAGCGATTCAGTCAGAACTTGGCATCCCGGTAAAATACATTGGGGTTGGAGAAACCATCGACGATCTGCAAAAATTTAATGCGGATACGTTTGTGGATGCATTATTCGCATCCACAGACAGAGAATCAGAAACGGACAACGAAGAAATATAGAAGAGAAAGAGGAGAGAATATGCTGACATTAGAGAAGTTTGAAGAAGCAAGTGAACTTGTAAAGAAAGTTACAAATCCAACGAAGCTGGTATATAGTGAGTTTTTAAGTGAACAGACCGGAGGAAAGGTTTATCTGAAGCCGGAGAATATGCAGTATACCGGAGCGTATAAGGTAAGAGGGGCATATTATAAAATCAGTACCTTGTCTGAAGAAGAACGGGAAAAAGGGCTGATTACGGCATCGGCAGGGAACCATGCACAGGGAGTTGCTTATGCAGCACAAAAGTTTGGATGCAAGGCAGTTATTGTGATGCCCACGGTAACCCCTCTGATTAAAGTAAACCGCACGAAAAATTATGGAGCGGAAGTGATCCTTCATGGAGATGTATATGATGATGCCTGTGCATATGCTATGAAACTGGCTGAGGAGAAGGGCTATACTTTTGTGCATCCTTTTGACGATCTGGATGTGGCAGCCGGCCAGGGAAGTATTGCCATGGAAATCGTTCAGGAATTGCCTACGGTAGATTATATTTTAGCGCCCATCGGTGGCGGCGGGCTGATTACCGGAGTGGCTACTCTTGCGAAAATGCTGAATCCCAAGATTAAGGTAATCGGCGTTGAACCATCTCCGGCAGCCAGTATGACTGCCGCACTGCGGGCGGGTGAACCAGTGACGCTGCCGACTGCCAATACCATAGCAGATGGCACGGCTGTCAAGCGAGTGGGTGAAAAGATATTCCCTTATGTTCAGGAGAATGTGGATCAGATTCTGACAGTAGAAGATGATGAACTAATCGGAGCATTTCTTGATTTGGTTGAGAATCATAAAATGATTGTGGAGAATTCCGGTCTTCTTACGGTGGCGGCATTGAAGCAATTAGAGCTGACAGGAAAGAAGGCGGTGGCCATTTTAAGCGGCGGAAATATGGATGTCATTACCATGTCTTCCATTGTACAGCATGGATTGATTCAGAGAGACCGTATTTTTTCTGTGTCTGTACTGCTTCCGGATAAACCGGGTGAGCTGGTTCGTGTTGCTGCGACAATTGCCAATGCGCAGGGAAATGTAATTAAACTGGAGCATAACCAGTTTGTCAGCACAAACCGAAATGCGGCAGTGGAGCTGAGAATTACGATGGAGGCTTTTGGAACAGAGCATAAACAGGAAATTATGCAGGCTTTGGAAGATGAAGGATTTCGTCCAAGAGAAATAGGAGCAAAGTTATACTAAAGTTTTTTGGAACAAATGCGAAAAAGGAGGATTGCAGTTATGAAGCGGCAATCCTTTTTTTGATTGTTAATATTTTATCTTGACAGAGTGTGTATAATTGTATACAATTATACAAGTTAAAAAGAGGAAATAAATGCCTTGTTATTTAAAGATGGGAGAGATAGAGATGGAAAACAGAAAAGTGTATTTCGATAAGCACACAAATCTATTACAGTTAGAGGAACACATGTATCCGCTTGTAGATGTGGATACCCCGAATGTGTTCCGCAATCTGTTCCATTATGATGAAATTCCGAAAATTGCATTTAATGACCGTATTGTTCCCCACAGTATGCCGGATGAAATATGGATTACGGATACGACTTTCCGTGATGGCCAGCAATCCCGTGCGCCATACAGCACAGAGCAGATTGTAACCCTATATGATTATTTTCACAAGCTTGGAGGACCAAACGGTAAGATACGTCAGAGTGAATTTTTCTTATACAGCAAGAAAGACAGGGATGCTGTATATAAATGCCTGGAAAGAGGATACGAGTTTCCGGAAGTGACAAGCTGGATCCGTGCGAGTAAGAAGGACTTTGAGCTGGTAAAAGATATTGGAATGAAAGAGACCGGAATTCTGGTAAGCTGTTCTGATTATCATATTTTTTATAAATTAAAAATGACAAGACGGGAATGTATGAATCATTATCTGTCTGTTATAAGAGAATGTCTGGAGAAGGGAATCAGCCCGAGATGCCATCTGGAAGACATTACGAGATCAGATATTTATGGCTTTGTAATTCCGTTTTGTTTGGAGCTTATGAAATTAATGGAGGAATATAAGATTCCGGTTAAGATTCGTGTCTGCGATACTATGGGATATGGAGTCAATTATCCGGGGGCTGTAATTCCGCGTTCCATACCGGGAATTATTTACGGACTCCGTGTCCATGCAGGAGTTCCAAGCGAGCTGATTGAATTTCACGGACACAATGATTTCTATAAAGCAGTCAGCAATTCTACGACAGCGTGGCTTTATGGGGCGTGTGGTGTAAATTGCTCCCTGTTTGGAATTGGCGAGAGGACGGGGAATACTCCTCTGGAGGCTATGGTGTTTGAATATGCACAGCTCAGAGGGACGCTGGATGGTATGGATACCACAGTTATTACAGATCTGGCAGAATACTATGAGAAAGAAATTGGCTACCGTGTTCCGTCGAGAACGCCTTTTGTGGGGAGAAATTTTAATGTGACAAGAGCTGGGATCCATGCGGACGGGCTTTTGAAAAATGAAGAGATATATAATGTGTTTGATACGGATAAATTCTTGAAGCGGCCGCCACTGGTGGCAGTATCCAATACATCCGGACTTGCCGGGATTGCGCATTGGATTAATACTTATTTCCGGTTGCCGGAAGGAAAGCAGGTTGATAAAAACACAGAGCTGGTAACGATGGTAAAGGCATGGGTAGACAAGGAATATGAAGAAGGGCGTGTTACTGTATTGACAGATGATGAACTGCTTGCCGTTATTGATGATGCCTGCCGTCAGCTTGGAATAGAGTTAACCGGGGAGAAATAAGTTATGGAAGAGTATCAGGATCAATCGCTCAGAGGAAAAGTATTCCGTAAGTTAAGGGAAGATATTTTATCCGGTGTCTATAAAGAGCATGATGAACTCCGTGAAATTACGATTGGCGAGGAGATGGGGGTAAGCAGAACCCCGGTAAGAGAAGCTTTGCGGCAGCTGGAGCTGGAAGGTCTTGTAGCAATCATTCCCAATAAAGGAGCTTATGTAACAGGGATTACACCGAAGGACGTGCACGATATATATAAAATCCGGTCTATGCTGGAGGGGCTCTGCGCACGGTGGGCAACCATGAATATTACGGAAAATCAAATCAGTGAATTGGAAGAAATTATTTTGCTTTCAGAATTTCATTTAAAAAAAGCAAGTAGCGGGAAGGCCAAACAAGTATCAGAACTTGACGGAAAATTTCATAAAGTCTTGTATATAGCATCAAATAGCCGTATACTGGAACATGTATTATCCGATTTCCATAAATATGTGCAGGTGGCAAGAACCATGTCTGTTGGTGCAGAGAGCCGCGCCGAAAAATCTATAGCAGAACACAGAGACATTTTGGAGGCGATAAAAAGCAAAGATGCAGATCTGGCAGAGCGGCTTGCGAATGAACATATTATGAGGGTTATGGAAAATCTTCATATAGAAGAGTAGTGTAAATAAAACAAAAAGGAGTGTAAGCGATGGCAAAAATTAAAATGACGACACCAATCGTAGAGATGGATGGAGACGAGATGACAAGAATCCTTTGGAAGATGATTAAAGAAAATCTTCTGGAGCCATTTATTGAGTTGAATACAGAGTATTATGATTTGGGTCTGGAGAACAGGAATGCAACGGATGATCAGGTGACGGTAGATTCTGCCAATGCAACGAAAAAGTATAAGGTGGCGGTAAAATGCGCGACAATCACACCAAATGCCGCACGTATGACAGAATATGACCTGAAGGAGATGTGGAAGAGTCCGAATGGCACGATCCGTGCGATTCTTGATGGAACTGTGTTCCGCGCCCCGATTGTGGTAAAGGGAATTGAACCGTGCGTAAAAAATTGGAAGAAGCCTATCACTATTGCAAGACATGCCTATGGTGATGTATATAAGGGATCGGAAATGAAAATTCCGGGAGCAGGAAAGGTGGAGCTGGTTTATACTGCTGAGGATGGCTCAGAGACAAGAGAGCTGGTACATAATTTTGATGGAGTCGGGATTGTGCAGGGAATGCATAATATCAACCGTTCTATTGAAAGCTTTGCAAGAAGCTGCTTTAATTATGCCCTGGATACCAAACAGGATCTTTGGTTTGCAACGAAAGATACAATTTCTAAAAAATATGACCATACATTCAAAGATATTTTCCAGGAAATCTTTGATGCAGAATATAAAGAGAAGTTTGAGCATGCCGGAATTACTTATTTTTATACTTTGATTGATGATGCAGTTGCCCGCGTTATGAAGTCCGAGGGCGGTTATATCTGGGCATGTAAGAATTACGACGGAGACGTGATGAGTGATATGGTATCCTCTGCTTTCGGTTCACTGGCAATGATGACCTCTGTTCTGGTATCGCCGGACGGATATTATGAGTATGAGGCGGCGCACGGAACCGTACAGCGTCATTATTACAAGCATCTGAAGGGGGAAGAGACATCAACTAACTCAGTGGCAACCATTTTTGCATGGACAGGAGCGCTTAGAAAACGTGGAGAGCTGGATGGCAATGAAGAACTGATGGCATTTGCTGATAAGCTTGAGAAAGCAACAATTGAAACAATTGAAGATGGTAAAATGACAAAAGATCTGGCGCTGATTACAACGATTGAGAATCCGACAGTGCTTAACAGTGAAGCGTTTATCAAAGCAATTGCAGAGAGGTTGTAATGATATAATTTCATACTTAAAGGGGGATTATTGTGAAAAAGAAAATAGTGAGGGCTGTGGCTCTTGTATTGGTATGCAGCATGATGGTACTGCCGGTTTCCGCAGCAGAAATGACGGAAGAAGCAGTAAATGCGGTAGGCGGAGAAGTTATTGAGCTTAGTGAGGAAGAATCACTCTATGATTTTCCGTATGTCGATGTAGATGAAAATGAATGGTTTGCGCTGGAAGCCTATGTTATGTATGAAACCGGGCTGATGATGGGAAAAGACACTGAGCATTTTGCCCCATATGAGCCACTGGCGCGCGCTCAGTTTGCAATGATTATCTGGAGAACCGTCGGCGAACCGGATATTCCGTATGATGAGATTTTTCCGGATGTACCGGATGGGACATGGTATACCCGGGCTGTTCTTGCAGCATATGGACTTAATATAATTACAGGTTATTCAGATACCGGATATTTTGGACCGAGCGACTACATTACCAGGGAACAGATGGCTACAATGATGTACCGTCTTGCGATTACAGCAGAGCTGGATGTAAGTGCAAGATCGGATTTCGGTAATTTTGTTGATGGAGAAAGTGTAAGTTCTTTTGCACAGGATGCAATGTCATGGGCAGTTGCCAGAGGGATCATTACGGGAAAGGATAGCGGTACGAGGCTTGACCCGCAAGGAAGTACCAGCCGTGCGGAAACGGCAGTTATTTTGACAAGATTCTTCTTAAGTTATGGTGAGTAAATAAAAGGAAACAGGGAGCGAAAGTACGTGTTTTTGCTCCCTGTTTCTTCTTAATTATTCAGCCAAAGATTCCCAGCGTTCATAGAGTGTTTCCAGTTCCAGAGCAATTTGGGATTTTTCTTTTGAAAGCTCCTGGCATTTTACAGAATTGGTATAAATTTCTTCCCGGGTCATAAGCTCGTCAATCTCAGCATCCCGTTCTTCCAGTTCGCTGATATGGTTTTCTGTTTTTTTCAAATCGTTTAAGCGCTTTCGTTCTTTAGCCTGCGCTTCTTTCTGCTCCTGCCAGCTGAGTTTAGAATCGGATACCGTTTCTTTTGCAGAAATGGAAATCTCTGCATTAGGAACACCGGCGTAAGCAGCGGTCAGGGTTTCTTTCTTTTCTAAATAATAATCGTAATTTCCGATATAATTTACAAACTTATGATTTATAAGTTCCAAGATTCTGGTAGCTGTTTGATTAATAAAATACCTGTCATGGGATACAAAGAGTACTGTTCCGGTATAATTGTTCAACGCTTTTTCCAGAATTTCTTTGGAGGTAATATCCAGATGGTTGGTCGGCTCGTCCAGAATCAGGAAATTTGCTTCTGACAGCATTAGTTTTGCCAGAGAGACACGTCCACGCTCTCCGCCGCTTAAATCAGAGATCTGTTTGAATACATCGTCGCCGGTGAATAAAAAGGCGGCCAGAATGTTGCGGATTCTGGTATTGGTGAGAGTGGGATAGGCATCTGATATTTCTTCAAAAATAGTCTTCTCCATGTGAAGTACATGATGTTCCTGATCGTAATATCCTATCTTGACATTGGTTCCCAGCGTAAAGGTTCCTGTATCCGCGGGAAGGACTTCGTTTAAAATCTTAAGAAGCGTTGTTTTACCTGTTCCGTTATCGCCGATAATCGCAACATGTTCGCCGCGTTTGATGTCAAAGTTTATGTCGGAAAACAGGGTTTGCGAGGAAAATGCTTTGCTTAAATGTTCTACAGTCAGAACATCGTTTCCGCTGGTGCAGGAGGGCTCTAAAGTCAGATGAATCTCACTGTGAATTTCGGCAGGTTTTTCCACAGGCGTTATTTTATTCAGCATTTTTTCCCGGCTTTCTGCTCGTTTAATGGATTTTTCCCGGTTGAAGGAACGTAATTTTTCGATGACAGCTTCCTGGTGTTTGATTTCCTGCTGTTGGTTTAAATATTCTTTTAATTTTGCATTCCGGATCTGTTCTTTTTTTTCGGCGTAAGCAGTATAGTTGCCGAGGAATGTCATAAGCCTTCCAGACTCGATTTCAATAACTTTTGTGACGACTCTGTTCAGAAAATAACGGTCATGAGATACAATCAAAACTGCTCCTGGATAGTTAAGCAAATAATTTTCCAGCCATGCAATAGAGTTTAAGTCCAGGTGGTTGGTGGGTTCATCCAGAAGCAGAACATCGGGTTTTGTGAGAAGCAGCTTTCCCAGCGCTACCCGTGTTTTCTGACCTCCGGAAAGTGTATCGACGGATTTATTAAATTCTGATTCGTGAAAGCCAAGTCCTTTTAAAACACCTGTAATCTCACTTTCGTATGCATATCCGTTTTCACGTTCAAAGCGGTCTGTCAGACGGTGGTAGGCGGCAAGGCGGTTTTCCAGTTCCTGACCGGCCAGAGTTTTCAATTCCAACTCAATGCTTCGGATTTGTTTTTCCATTTTAATAATATTTGCTTTTGCAGTCTTTACTTCTTCGTATATGGTATGTCCGTTTGTGACTTCCTGATGCTGGGAGAGATATCCCAGAGTTTTGCCCTTGGCAAGGGTAACAGTCCCGGCGTCCAGGGAAAGTTCCCCCACAATCATTTTGAGGATTGTGGATTTCCCTGCACCATTTAATCCTACCAGGGCGGCTTTTTCGTGTTCTTCTATATGAAAAGAGCCATGTTCGACAATAACTTCTTCTCCAAATGCTTTTTTAATGTCATGGCAAGCTAAAATCATAGTATAACCTCCGTAAATTCTTCCACTTCATTATACAAAAAACAAAAGAAATTACAACTAAAGTAGAAAGATTTTTATCAAAAGTTTGACATTAATTAAACAATTCTATATAATATCTCTAGAATGTAATCGGGAAGGTGAGACTAGTGGAAGAAAGAGAGATCTCTCAGGCAGTGATACGAAGACTCCCCAGATATTATCGTTATCTTGGAGAACTGTTGGAAAATGGAGTGGAGCGTATTTCCTCCAATGATTTGAGCAAGAGAATGAAAGTTACGGCATCTCAGATCAGACAGGATCTGAATAACTTTGGCGGATTTGGCCAGCAGGGATATGGATATAATGTGAAATATTTGTATACGGAGATTGGTAAGATACTCGGGTTGGAGCAGCATCATAATATTATTATTATCGGGGCAGGTAATCTTGGACAGGCGTTAGCGAATTATGCAGATTTTGAGAAACGAGGCTTCATTCTGAAGGGGATTTTTGATGTTAATCCGACTTTGGCAGATGTATCAATCCGCGGTGTTCCGGTTCGGATGATGGATGAATTGGAACAGTTTGTCAGAGAGAATGATATAGAGATCGGTGTGCTGACGATTCCCAAGACAAAGGCAGTTGAAGTGGCGAATAACCTGGTGAATAATGGTGTTCGGGCAATTTGGAATTTTGCTCACATTGATTTGAATCTTCCTGAAAATGTGATTGTTGAAAATGTGCATTTATCAGAAAGTCTGATGCGGCTGTCTTATAATATCAGCCGGTATCATGAAGAACATAAAGAAAGTAAGTAAAAAGACATTGCGGCGTGTATGGAAGGCCTGTATAACGGGCTTTTTTTACACGTTGTTTTGTATAACGGACATTGTCATAAAATAGTCGAAGAAGGTGGAAGAATGATATATTTTCCAGATGCAGGGCAGATGAAGGCGGCGGACAGATACACCATTGATGTGTTGGGAATTCCATCGCTGGAACTTATGGAAAGAGCGGCGGAAAGTTGTGTACAGATTATGGAGGCGGAAGGCATTGACTTGTCGAAAATATGCGTGATATGCGGATCGGGAAATAACGGCGGAGACGGATTCGCCATTGCACGGATGCTGAAGGAGAAGAAGTTGGATGTGGAGCTTGTCTTTATCGGAAAGGAAGTTAGCTGTACGGAGGAAACCAGGAGGCAGATGCAGTTATTTCAGAAAGTTGGCGGAAGAATAAGCAACACTTATGAAGAGAAAGAATATAGTGTAATAGTAGATGCAATATTTGGTGTAGGCCTCAGCAGACCGATTGAAGGGAAATATTTCGAGATTATAGAATCTTTGAACCGCTCTAAAGCTGTGAGAGTGGCTGTAGATATTCCTTCTGGCATATCAGCAGATACAGGATGTGTGATGGGAACGGCTGTTCGCGCGGATCTGACGGTTACTTTCCAGAAAAGGAAACTTGGTCTTATCTTTTATCCCGGATGTGAGTATGCAGGAAGAGTGTTTATTGCCGATATTGGAATTTGCACAGAGAAAATGGAAGAGGATGCAGAGACTGTGTTTTCTTATGAGCCTTCACTGTTTTCAGAACTCTTGCCGGAACGAAAACCGGATTCTCATAAAGGAACTTATGGAAAAGTGCTGATTATTGCAGGGAGTAAGGGAATGGCCGGAGCTGCGTACTTGAATGCATTGTCCGCTTATCGGACAGGTGCCGGGCTGGTTCAGATTTATACGGTGGAAGAGAACAGAATGATTCTGCAGCAGCTTTTGCCAGAAGCAATTATTACGGCATATGATTCTTATGATGAAGAGGAAGTACGAGGGCTTCTGACGTGGGCAGATGTTGTGTGTATTGGTTCGGGAATCGGCGTCAATGAGTGCTCGGAAAAGATTTTGGAGATGGTTGTAAAGAATGTTCAGGTACCTTGCGTTGTTGATGCGGATGGACTGAATATTTTAGCAGGACATCCGCAGTATCTGGAAGGAATATCTGCCGGGCAATTTGTATTTACCCCACATCTGAAAGAAATGTCCAGACTGACACGGATAGATGTAGAAACATTGAAGAGCCGCAGAATAGATGCAGCCAGAGCATTTGCAGAAAAATATCCCGTTGTCTGCGTTATGAAAGATGCCAGAACGGTGGTGGCCTGTGCAGGCAGACAGACCTACGTAAATATTAGTGGGAATGCAGCTATGGCGAAAGCTGGTTCTGGCGATGTGCTGGCGGGTATCATTACAGGTCTTTTGGCTCAGGGCAAGGATTGCTTTGAAGGCGCATGTATAGGAGTGCTTCTGCATGGAATGGCGGGAGATGCGGCAAAGGTTGAGAAAGGCAGCTATAGTGTACTGGCAAGAGAGCTGGCGGATGGAATCGCGGCTGTGCTCAGCCGGAAGGAGGATTAAGAGAGCATGAAAAAGTACAGCAGAGTATGCGCAAGAATTGATTTGGACGCGATTGAATATAATATGGAAATGATGAAGAAGAATATAGCGGCAGATACAAAGATTATTGCCGTACTTAAGACGGATGCCTACGGGCATGGAGCAGTTCAGATCGCAAGATTGTTTGAATCTGTCGAATATATATGGGGATATGCTGTCGCAACAGCGGATGAAGCAGTTTTGCTGAAAGAAAAGGGGCTGAAAAAACCTGTTTTAGTGCTGGGTTGTGTCTTTCCGGAGCAGTGGGCGGAGATGATTGAAAAAGAAGTGCGCATGACTTGTTATTCGGAAGAAATGGCAGAGGGAGTTTCCAGTCTTGCTTTTGATATGGGAAAAAAGGCTTATCTTCACATAAAAATTGACACAGGAATGGGAAGACTTGGCTTTTCTGTATGTGAGGAAAGTGTTGATAAGATTGCAGGAATTGCAGCCATGCCTTGTCTGGTGTTGGAGGGGATGTTTACACATTTTGCGAAAGCAGATGAGACGGATAAAGGATATACGGATCAGCAGATAAAGGAATATCTGTGGATGAAGAAAGCGCTGGAGGAAAGAAAAATCTGCTTTCCATATTGTCATTGTTCTAACAGTGCCGGAATTATAGATATAAAAGAAGCCAATATGGATCTTGTCCGCGCCGGGATTTCTATTTACGGAATGTATCCGTCGGAAGAAGTGAGAAAAGAGAATGTCCCATTAAAACCTGCAATGGAATTAATCAGCCATGTAACTTATGTAAAATGGATAGAGGCAGGAACGTCCGTTAGCTACGGGGGAACATATACGGCAAAAGAGAAGCGGAAGATTGCTACCATTCCGGTAGGCTATGGCGACGGTTATCCCAGAAGCTTGTCTAACAAAGGCTACGTGTTGATTCATGGCAGGAAGGCGCCAATCTGTGGAAGAGTGTGCATGGATCAGTTTATGGTTGATGTTACAGAAATTGAAGATGTAAAATTCGGAGATAGAGTTGTCCTTGTAGGATATGATGGGGCAGAACATCTTCCGGTGGAGACACTTGGCGATATTTCCGGCAGATTTAATTATGAATTTGTCTGTTGTCTCAGTAAACGTATACCAAGGGAATATCTGCGTCAGGGTAAATTGGTAAAGCAGATTGATTTTTTCACGTAGGTAAAAATAAAACTCTGCAGAATACATCCGAAAAAGATGGAAATACTTATTTTATCTTAGAAAATCGGAGTGTGAAATAGAGTGCAGGTAAGACGTGGAGATATTTATTATGCAGATTTAAGTCCGGTAGTGGGTTCAGAACAGGGAGGCATCAGGCCGGTGCTGATTATTCAGAATGATATTGGGAACAGGCACAGTCCAACTGTGATCTGTGCGGCGATCACTTCCCGCATGAATAAGGCAAAGCTTCCGACACATGTGGAAATTGATGCACGCAAATATCAGATTGTCAAGAATTCGGTTATTCTGCTGGAGCAGATTCGTACGATTGATAAACAAAGGCTCAAAGATATGGTTTGCCATTTGGATAAAGAACTAATGAATAAAGTAGATGAAGCAATTAAAGTTAGTTTTGAGCTTCATACATAGAAAAGGAGCATAGGCGAAAAATGGAAGAAGGCAGTTTATTTCTGCGGATGAAGGAAATATTTCAGGGAGAAAATGGGCAGAAGGAAGTCCTGGGGAAAGAGGCGGCGGATTTAATTCGAAATATTTTCCGGTATATGGATAAAGATGCAAAAGATATCATGACGCACCGGAGAGATATTGTGGCGATTGACGGAGAAGAAACGCTGGAAAAGGCGTTAAAGTTTATGTTAGATGAAAAGTTTTCACGCTTTCCAATTTACAGGGAAGATATTGATGAAATTATTGGAATCTTTCATTTGAGAGATGCGATGAAAGCTTATCTGGACAAAACGCTCCGGGAAACTCCGGTAAAAGACCTTGAAATGTACATACGTCCGGTAGCATTTATTCCGGAAACGAAGAGTATCGACAGACTTTTCAAGGAAATGCAGGCAGAGAAAAACCACATAGCCGTTGTACTGGATGAATATGGTCAGACTTCGGGTATTGTGGCAATGGAAGATATTCTGGAAGAGATTGTCGGAAATATCATGGACGAGTATGATGAAGAGGAAGAAACGATTGTCTGTCAGGCGGATGGCTCTTATATTGTAAATGGGTTTATCGATCTGGAAGATTTGGAAGACTTGATGGGGCTTAGTTTTGACAAAGAAGAGTATGAGACGCTTAATGGATTCCTGATTGCGGAGCTTGACCGGATACCGGGAGAGAATGAGCGATGTGCCGTAGAATATGAAGGATATCGCTTTACGATATTATCTGTAGACAATAATACAATTCAATCTGTGAAAATGGAAAGGATTGCAAAAAACGAACAGGAGTGATAAGATAGAAAGTGTGAGTAAAAATTAGGAAGATACAAGGAGAGATCAAGACATGTCAGGACATTCAAAATTTGCCAATATTAAGCATAAGAAAGAGAGAAATGATGCCGCAAAGGGAAAGATTTTTACGAAGATCGGGAAAGAGCTTGCTGTTGCGGTAAAGGAAGGCGGAAGTGCAGATCCTGCGAATAACAGCCGTCTCCGCGATGTGATTGCAAAGGCGAAAGCGAATAATATGCCCAATGACACCATTGACAGAAGTATTAAGAAAGCGGCAGGCGATGCCAATTCTGCTAATTATGAGCATATTACATATGAGGGATATGGTCCGAATGGAACGGCAATCATTGTAGAGACACTTACTGACAATAAGAATCGTACGGCATCTAATGTAAAGAGCGCATTTACTAAAGGAAGCGGAAATGTGGGAACACCGGGATGCGTATCTTTTATGTTTGATAAAAAAGGACAGATCATTATCGACAAAGAAGAATATGAAGGGGATGCGGATGATCTGATGATGCAGGCGCTTGACGCGGGGGCAGAAGATTTTAGCGAGGAAGAAGACAGTTATGAAGTGCTTACAGATCCGGAAGATTTTAGTGCGGTTCGACTTGCGTTGGAAGAGGCGGGAATTGCTATGGCACAAGCAGAAGTAACAATGATTCCGCAGACATGGGTAGAATTAACAGACGAAAAAGATATCCAGAATATCAGAAGGACATTGGACTTATTGGAAGATGACGATGATGTTCAGAATGTGTACCACAATTGGAATGAATAGGTGATAGAATGGAACGAGTAAAACAGAAATTAATTGATTTATTTCTGGATGCATCGAATTATCAGTCACAATTCAAGAGAAAACTTTATGAGGATGCATTTACTAAATATTATAAAAAACACAAAGCTCTTTTTGAGGAAATAATTGCTATGTGTGAGAATGCGGAAGATGCAGATCAGGTTATAGAAGAACTGTCGGCGGTAATACCGGAATATGCACATGAGCAAATCAATCAGATTCAGAAAAAAAGGAAGAGAAGCAGCAGAATCCTGGATTATAATCTGGATATGATAACTTTCGTGTTTCCTGCAATTGTATATGACGAAAATGAGTACTGTGTTAAACTTGCGGATGCGATTCTGGAAAAATGGAATCGTCCGCCGATTGAAGGAAATATCCAGTGGACAAGCTATGAGAAGCTGCAGGGCGGTTTCCGGAGGCGTCTTTGCTATATTACAACAGCTGTATGCGAGAGCCAGAATAAGGCAGATGACTGCTATGAATTAAAACTTTTGCGCAGCTACAGAGATTCTTATCTTATGAGCAGTGAAGAGGGAAATGCTGTCGTTGAAGAATATTATGACGTGGCGCCGACAATCGTAAATCATATCAATAAAAGAGAAAATGCCAGTGAAATATACAATGAGATATACGACAGATATATCTGCCCTTGTATCCGTCTGCTTGAACAGGGCAAAAAGGAAGAATGCCGGGAGGTATATACCGAGATGGTAAAGGGACTTAAGAGACAGTATCTATATTCTTAGATAAGGAGGAACAACATGAGCAGCTATAATTTAGAAACAAAATGCGTACAGTCAGGGTATGAGCCCAAGAAGGGTGAGCCGCGAGTGGTGCCTATTTACCAAAGCACTACTTTTAAATATGATACCAGTGAGCAGATGGGGCGTCTGTTTGATTTAGAGGATGCAGGATATTTTTATACCCGTCTTCAGAATCCAACCAATGATGCGGTGGCTGCAAAAATCTGTGATCTGGAGGGAGGCGTGGCTGCTATGCTTACGTCATCCGGGCAGGCGGCAAGCTTTTACGCAATTATGAATATTGCACAGGCGGGAGACCATATTGTGTGTGCTTCAGCAGTCTATGGGGGAACCTATAACCTGTATGCCCATACGATTAAGAAAATGGGCGTGGATGCAACTTTTGTAGATCCGGACTGCAGTGAAGAGGAACTGAATGCGGCGTTTCGTGATAACACGAAGGCAGTGTTCGGTGAGACAATCGCCAACCCGGCTCTTGTTGTTCTGGACATTGAAAAATTTGCTAATGCAGCGCATGCTCACGGAGTACCGCTTATTATTGATAATACTTTTGCTACGCCGATTAACTGCCGTCCATTTGAGTGGGGAGCAGATATTGTGACTCATTCTACAACGAAGTATATGGACGGACATGCAGCGGCAGTGGGCGGTGCGATTGTAGATAGTGGTAATTTTGACTGGTCTGCCCATGCTGACAAATTCCCGGGGCTTACGACTCCGGACGAGACGTATCATGGCATTGTATATACGGAGAAATTTGGCAAGGGTGCCTATATTACCAAGGCTACGGCACAGCTTATGCGCGACCTTGGATCCATTCAGTCACCGCAGAATGCATTTTTGTTAAATATTGGTTTGGAAACACTCCATCTTCGTGTCCCAAGACACTGTGAAAATGCGCTGAAGGTTGCGAAGTATCTGAAAAATCATGAGAAAGTTGCCTGGGTAAATACCCCTGCCCTGGAGGGCGATAAATATTATGAGCTGGCGCAGAAATATATGCCAAACGGAACCTGCGGCGTTATCACATTTGGATTGAAGGGCGGCAGAGAGGCATCCGTGAAAATGATGGATAGTTTGAAAATGGTCGCTATTGTGACGCACGTGGCAGATGCAAGAAGTTGCGTACTTCATCCGGCAAGCCATACACACCGTCAGATGAATGACCAGGAGCTTCTGGAAGCGGGCGTACAGCCGGATTTGATTCGATTTAGTGTAGGAATTGAAAATGCTGATGATATTATTGCAGATGTTGATCAGGCACTTGCACAGGTATAAAATGATGAAAACATCTCCATACTAAGTATGGAGGTGTTTTTTTATGGGTGAAAAAAATGAACAGATTAAAGAAATGGGAGCAATGGATCTTGATAATGGAAAGAGAAAACATCATATAAAACTGATTACAATTATAGGAGAAATAGAAGGGCATGAAGCGGTGTCAGGGAATACGAAAGCAACTAAGTATGAGCACCTGCTGCCTATGCTGGCGGAAATTGAAGACAGTACGGAGATTGAGGGACTTTTAATCCTTCTGAATACTCTTGGCGGAGATGTGGAAGCAGGACTTTCTATTGCTGAAATGATAGCCTCTCTGAGTAAGCCGACAGTTTCGCTGGTTCTGGGAGGAAGCCATTCCATAGGAGGACCACTGGCGGTGTCGGCAGACTATTCTTTTATTGTCCCGTCCGGCACTATGATTATTCATCCGGTGCGCTCAAGCGGAATGTTTATCGGAGTTATGCAGAGCTTTAAAAATATGGAAAAGACACAGGATCGAATTACAAGGTTTCTTGCAAAACATTCACATATGAAACAACACAGAATCGAGGAGTTGATGCTGAATCCGACCCAGCTTGTGAAAGATGTGGGAACCCTTCTTGAGGGGCAGGAAGCCGTAGATGAGGGGCTAATTGATGAGGTTGGCGGCATGAGTGATGCGTTGAATAAATTGCACGAAATGATTGAAATGCAAAAAAGAAAAAACAATGAAAATTCATAATGACATCACTTTTTAAAGATGATATACTAAACATAGTATGTTTAGATCTTCAAGGGGGATGTATTATGGCTTCTAAAGCTGGCAGAAAAAAGGGGTCCAGACAGAAAAATAAGAAAAAGCAGGAACAGAATTTTGTTTTGAATGAAATTATTATATGGGTAACGCTTGCGGTCAGTATATTTCTGTTAATCAGTAATTTTGGATTTGGCGGCTTCCTGGGAGCCGGTATTGCTGATTTTATGATGGATATTTTTGGCGCCGGCGCTTATATCGTACCGTTTCTTTTATTTGTGGCAGTTGCCTTTATTATTTCCAATAAAGGCAATATGACCGCATATATCAAAACATTTGTCAGTGGAATTTTATTCGTGCTGATTTGTACTCTTTTTGAATTGATTCATGAGGCGGGCGGCAGGCTGGGATGTGTTCTTGCAGACCTGCTGATTCCGGCGGTCGGCATTGTCGGTACATATGTGATTGTTTTGATTCTGATGATTATCTGTGTGGTAGTAATTACCGGAAAATCGCTTTTAAAAGTTATGGATGATAGTGGGAGAAAGGCTTATTCCAAAGTAAAAGAAGACGCGAAAAAGCGTCATGAACATGCAAAGGAACAGAAGGAACAGGAGAAATCGGCAAAGGTTTCCGGAAGAACAAGCCGGAGGAAGAACCGGGTAGAAGGGGTATCCTTTGATACAACACTTTCTAAGAAATCGCCGGATATGAGGGAATTAAAACCTGAAGGCGAAGCAATGACACAGGATGTTCCAAAAGAACCGCAGTTCATAATTAACCGTGCAGGAGCAGACGAGCCTGAATTCCCGGAACCGGAAGCAGTTGAAGCGGTTTCGGAATCTGCGAGGTTGGAGAATGAAGCGGAGGAAAGGCCGCGAAGGAAAGGAAAACTGAGCACAGAGGTTATGGCGGCAGAAGTAGCGGATGTAGAGAATGCTGTTGCCGCAGCGGATTCCAAGCCGAAAAAAGCATATAAGATTCCGCCCTTGTCTCTTCTTACCAGGGGAAAGAAAGGCGGTGGAGATTCCGATGCACATCTTCGGGAGACTGCGATGAAGCTGCAGCAGACATTACAGAATTTTGGCGTTAATGTTACGATAACAAATGTAAGCTGCGGACCGTCTGTCACCAGATACGAATTACAGCCGGAACAGGGAGTTAAGGTTAGTAAAATTGTCGGGCTGACGGATGACATCAAGTTGAATCTTGCCGCAGCAGACATTAGGATTGAAGCTCCAATCCCGGGAAAGGCGGCTGTAGGAATCGAGGTCCCGAATAAGGAAAATTCAACAGTTATGTTGAGAGATCTTCTGGAAACAGAAGAATTCAAGAACAGTAAATCTAAGATATCTTTTGCTGCCGGCCGTGATATTGCAGGGAAGGTTGTTGTTGCAGATATAGCGAAGATGCCGCATCTGCTTGTTGCCGGGGCAACAGGTTCCGGAAAATCTGTCTGTATCAATACGCTGATTATGAGTATTCTGTATAAGGCTTCGCCGGAGGAAGTAAAACTTCTTATGATAGACCCCAAGGTGGTGGAGTTGAGTGTATATAATGGGATTCCGCATTTGATGATTCCGGTGGTCACTGATCCTAAGAAGGCGGCAGGAGCTTTGAACTGGGCGGTATCTGAGATGACAAAGCGTTATCAGTTGTTTGCCGAGTACAATGTCAGGGACATGAAAGGCTATAATGATAAAATCGCACAGCTTCCGGTTGAAGAAGGAAAGGAACTGCCGCAGAAGATGCCGCAGATCGTGATTATCGTGGACGAGTTGGCGGATCTTATGATGGTTGCACATGGAGAAGTGGAAGATGCAATCTGCCGTCTGGCACAGCTTGCAAGAGCGGCGGGGATCCATCTTGTTCTTGCGACACAGCGCCCGTCCGTAGATGTTATCACTGGTTTGATTAAGGCAAATATGCCATCCAGAATTGCTTTTTCTGTTTCTTCCGGTGTGGACTCCCGTACTATTATTGATATGAATGGAGCAGAAAAACTTCTTGGAAAAGGCGACATGCTGTTTTATCCGGCAGGTTACCAGAAACCGGCGCGTGTGCAGGGCGCGTTTGTATCGGATAAAGAAGTACAGAGTGTAGTGGATTTCCTTAAGAGTAAAAACGGAGAATCTGTCTATAATGAAGAAGTCGTCAACCATATGAATTCCAGCGCTTTGGGAAGAGATGGCTTGGCGGGAACTTCGTCTGACGGAAAAGATGCATACTTTGTAGAGGCAGGAAAATTTATTATTGAGAAGGATAAGGCATCCATAGGGATGCTGCAGAGAGTTTTTAAAATCGGTTTTAACCGTGCGGCAAGAATTATGGATCAGTTATGCGAAGCGGGGGTTGTAGGCGGAGAAGAAGGAACGAAGCCAAGAAAGATATTAATGTCAATGGAAGAATTTGAACAATATATTGATGAGTACATATAAAAGAGAAAGGATTGTGAAAAACTATGAAATCTGATATTCAAATTGCTCAGGAAGCGAAAATGATCCATATCCGGGAAGTGGCCCAGACAGTAGGGATTGAGGAAGAGGATTTGGAGTTTTATGGAAAGTATAAGGCTAAGCTGTCAGATGATGTTTGGGAGAAAGTAAAGGATAAACCTGACGGAAAGTTAGTGCTGGTTACGGCTATCAATCCAACTCCTGCCGGAGAAGGAAAAACGACTACTACAGTGGGACTTGGACAGGCAATGGCAAAATTAAACAAAAAGGCAATTATCGCACTTAGGGAACCTTCGCTCGGTCCTTGCTTTGGCATCAAGGGAGGTGCGGCCGGAGGCGGATATGCCCAGGTGATTCCGATGGAAGATTTGAATCTTCATTTTACAGGGGATTTTCATGCAATCACTTCTGCAAATAACCTGTTGGCAGCCCTTCTTGACAATCATATTCAGCAGGGAAATGAGCTTGGAATCGATCCGCGTCAGGTTGTGTGGAAACGCTGTGAAGATATGAATGACAGAAATTTAAGAAATGTTGTGATTGGTCTCGGAAATAAAATGGACGGCATGGTGAGAGAGGATCATTTTGTCATTACGGTAGCGTCAGAAATTATGGCAATCCTCTGCCTTTCCGATAATTTAAAGGATCTGAAGGAAAGACTGGGACGAATCATTGTCGCTTACAATTTCAAAGGGGATCCGGTAACTGCAGAAGAACTGCATGCTACGGGCGCCATGGCGGCACTGCTTAAGGATGCGATTAAGCCGAACATGATTCAGACACTGGAACATACGCCGGCGCTTGTACATGGTGGACCTTTTGCCAATATTGCACATGGATGTAATAGTGTGCGTGCTACCAAAACGGCGCTCAAGCTGGCTGATATCACGATTACAGAGGCGGGCTTTGGAGCAGATCTTGGAGCTGAAAAATTTTTCGATATTAAATGCCGTCAGGCGGGATTGAAGCCGGATGCAGTAGTTTTGGTTGCAACTGTCCGTGCTTTGAAGTATAATGGTGGAGTTGCAAAGAGCGATCTGGGTGAAGAGAATCTGGAGGCTCTTGCACGTGGAATTGTTAATCTTGAAAAACATATTGAGAATATACAGAAATATGATGTTCCGGTTATTGTTACATTGAATTCCTTTGTGACGGACACAGATGCCGAGAATGAATATATTCGCAAGTTCTGTGAAGAAAGAGGATGTGAGTTTGCTCTTTCAGAAGTCTGGGAAAAGGGTGGAGAAGGCGGAATTGCTCTTGCTGAGAAAGTACTGGAAACATTGGAAACAAAAGAAAGTCATTTTCATCCTTTGTATGAGGATGATATGTCCTTAAAAGCTAAGATTGAAACGATTGCGAGAGAGATTTACGGTGCGCGGGGCGTTATTTATGAGCCTGCTGCTGAAAAGCAGCTTGCTAAAATTGAGGGGATGGGTTTTGGTAAGCTTCCGGTTTGTATGGCAAAAAATCAGTATTCTCTGTCAGACGATGCGAAGAAGCTGGGAAGACCCACTGATTTTGACATTCATATCAGGGAAGTGTATGTAAGTGCGGGAGCAGGATTTGTAGTTGCGCTTACCGGAGCAATTATGACCATGCCGGGGCTTCCGAAGGTTCCGGCGGCAAATAGCATCGATGTGACAGACGAGGGAAATATTATAGGCCTGTTTTAAAGGGGAGTAGAAACAAGCATGATGAAGTGTAAGTATTGCGGGCATGAAATGCCGGATGGGATGCTGCGCTGTGAAAATTGTGGACAGGATGTGCGCATTGTTCCAGATTATAATCCGTTAGATGATGTCCTGGAAGCACAGGTCAAGGGTTCTATGGACGGCACATCAACACCGCTGGACGATTATGAATACAAAGCAGAGGTTTCTCATTCTGACAGACGCCGCCGGAATGCGGGAAGTACCACGTCCGGAAGGCGCACAAGTACGGGGAAAAATGGTGCAAATCAGACGGAACGGGAGCGTAGGCGGCGCCAGGCAGAACGCAGGAAGGCTCTGCGCAGAAAACGGCGCAGAATGGTACTGGGGATTCTATTTGTTTTTTTGATTTTGTCAGGAGTTCTGCTCTATGTACTTTATCAGAATTCCTATGCCGGGCAGGTAAAGAAGGGAAACAAAGCAGCACTTGAGCAGAATTTTGACGAAGCAATTGCATATTATCAAAGGGCGATAGAAAAGAATCCGGAACGCCCGGAGGCATATACGGGACTGGCGAAAATCTATATTCTTGAAAGTGACGAGCAAAAAGCTGAAGATTTATTTTTGAATGCAGTAGAAAAATATCCGCAGAACACAGAGTTGTATGATGCGGCAATTCAGTTTTATATCAGTATCGGTGAAGAAATGAAGGTTTCGGAGCTTTTGGAGGATGCGGAAAATTCTGTGCGCGGCGAATTAAAAGAGTATATTTCTAATGTGCCGGAATTCAGCTTAGATGATTCAAAGACTTACGATGATGTCCAGCAGCTGACGCTTACTTCATCAGGAAAAGAAATCTATTACACCGACGATGGAACGGATCCTACAGTAGAAACCGGTAAAAAATATACGGAACCTTTGCAAATTGGAGAGGGAGAAACTACAATAAAAGCGATTTCTGTCAATGATGCCGGGATTCCAAGTCTGGCTGAATCCAGGACGTATGAGGTGAAGTTCCCGATTGAAGATGCGCCTGCAGTGTCTCCATCCACCGGGCAGTATGATACTGCAATGAAAATTACGATTAATGTTCCAGAAGGATATACGGCTTATTATACTATGGGGGCTGAAGATGTTGAAGACCCTTCGACATCCAGTACAATGTATACGGAGCCGATTGAGATGCCGGAGGGAACCACCATTTTTAAAGCGATTCTTGTAAATGCAAAGGGGAGGAGCAGTGCAGTTACAACCAGAAATTATGAATTAATCTATGAGTAAGGAAGAACACATTACATTTGAAATAGTAGACAAATGTAATGTGTTCTTTTTGTTAGTTTTGCCCAATTGTACAAAATAAAAAACAATTAATTTGTTAAAAATGTATTGAGTTAATTTTCTGATGGAGTTATAATTTTATTGTCAAATATTTAACGAATTATAAAGGAGATGCATAAAAATGGGCAGATTTACATTACCAAGAGATGTCTATCATGGAAAAGGCTGTTTAGAAGAATTGAAGAATCTGAAAGGTAAGAAAGCTATTCTTGTTGTAGGCGGCGGATCTATGAGACGGCAGGGATTTCTTGACAAAGCGGTAAATTATTTAAAAGAAGCAGGGATGGAAGTGGAATTATTTGAAGGCGTTGAGCCGGATCCGTCTGTTGAGACCGTTATGAAAGGCGCTGAAGCGATGCGTGCATTTGAGCCTGACTGGATTGTTGCAATGGGCGGCGGATCTCCGATTGATGCTGCAAAAGCAATGTGGGCATTCTATGAATATCCGGAAACAACATTTGAAGATTTAATTACGCCATTTAATTTCCCGGAACTGAGGCAGAAAGCAAAATTTGCTGCGATTCCATCTACTTCAGGTACGGCGACAGAAGTT
This sequence comes from Clostridiaceae bacterium, assembly GCA_902362865.1. Lineage (GTDB taxonomy): Bacteria > Bacillota > Clostridia > Lachnospirales > Lachnospiraceae > Claveliimonas > Claveliimonas acetigenes. Next base: position 131,276 of record CABIYE010000002.1, on the reverse strand, counting down.
ACGGCATTCTCCGTTATCACGGATTATGCAAAAGGGATCAAGTATCCTCTGGCAGATTTTAATATAACACCGGATGTCGCAATTGTAGATTCTGAACTGGTAGAAAAGCTCCCGGCTCATCAGGTCGCTTACACAGGAATGGATGCGTTGACGCATGCAATTGAAGCTTATGTATCAACATTAAATTGTGTTTATACAGATCCTTTGGCAATTCAGGCAATTGAGATGGTATTCGATTATCTGCCGGCTTCTTACAAGGGAAATATGGAAGCAAGAGCACAGATGCATGATGCACAGTGTCTGGCTGGTATGGCATTTTCCAATGCGCTTCTTGGAATTGTACATTCTATGGCACATAAGACAGGGGCAGCGTTCTCTACAGGTCACATTACCCATGGTCTTGCAAATGCAATGTATCTGCCATATGTAATCAAATACAATGCAAAAGACCCTGTTGCTGCAAAGCGTTACGCAGAAATTGCAAGAAGAACAGGTCTTGCCGGAGCTTCTGAAAAGGCTCTGATTAACAGTCTTTGTGCAAAAATTAATGAATTTAATGTAATTCTTGGAATCCCGGCTACCTTAAAAGAGTTTGGAATTAAAGAAGACGAATTTAAAGAAAAGATTGCGGCAATTTCAGAAAACGCTGTCGGTGATGCATGTACAGGTTCTAATCCAAGGGCAATTGATCCTGCAACAATGGAAAAACTCTTTACCTGCATCTATTATGGAACAGAAGTTGATTTCTAGACCAAATTACATAGAAACGGCGGATGGCTTATGGCACCCGTCGTTTTTTGTTGTGCGGCAGTAAGGAATTCCAGTGATTTCATTTATATGTCACTTGATATTTTCGCCCAGATACATTATGATGAAAGAAGGATTAAAACTTAGGAGGGAATAAGATGTACAAGATATTAAAGGCCGAAAAACTGGCTGATATGATTTATCTTATGGATGTAGAAGCTCCACGTGTAGCGAGACATTGTGAACCCGGACAGTTCGTTATTGTGAAGATGGATGAGAAAGGTGAGAGAATACCGCTTACTATCTGTGATTATGATAGAGAAGTAGGTACAATTACGATTGTGTTCCAGACGGTAGGGGCTTCTACTCATAAAATGGCGGAATTAAAGGCGGGAGATGCGTTCCGTGATTTTACCGGGCCGCTGGGATGTCCATCTGAATTTGTTGGAGAGGATATTGAAAGCCTGAAGAATAAGAAAATACTATTTGTAGCCGGAGGAGTTGGGGCTGCCCCGGTCTATCCTCAGGTTAAATGGATGAAGGAGCATGGAATTGATGTAGATGTCATCGTAGGTTCTAAGACGAAAGATATGTTGATTCTTGAGTCTGAGATGCGGGCAGTAGCCGGGAATTATTATCCGTGTACGGATGACGGTACATATGGCCATGCAGGAATGGTTACGACTAAAATTGAAAAATTAGCGGAAGAGGGCAACAAATATGATGTCTGTGTTGCAATCGGACCGATGATTATGATGAAATTCGTATGTCTTCTGACGAAGAAGCTGAATATTCCTACTATTGTCAGCATGAACCCGATCATGGTAGATGGTACAGGCATGTGCGGGGCATGCCGTCTGCATATAGGCGATGAGATTAAATTTGCTTGTGTAGATGGACCTGAATTTGACGGACATCTTGTAAACTTCGACGAGGCAATGAAGAGACAGCAGATGTACAAGACAGAAGAAGGGCGTGCAATGCTGAAATTACAAGAGGGCGACACTCACCATGGTGGATGTGGCCACTGTGGAGGTGACAAGTAATGGCAGATGTATTAAAAAGAGTTCCTGTAAGAGAGCAGGATGCAAAGGTAAGAGCAACAAATTTTGAAGAAGTGTGTTATGGATATAATATGGAAGAAGCAATGGAAGAAGCTTCCCGCTGTCTGAATTGTAAGAATGCAAAGTGTATCCAGGGATGTCCGGTATCAATCAATATTCCGGGATTTATTTCTAAAATAAAAGAAGGCAATATCGAAGAAGCGTACAAAGTAATCGGTGAATCTTCAGCGCTGCCGGCAATCTGCGGACGTGTATGTCCGCAGGAGTCTCAGTGTGAATGTAAGTGTATCCGTGGAATTAAGGGAGAGCCGGTATCCATCGGCAAATTGGAGAGATTCGTGGCTGATTATGCCCTTGAGAATGACATTAAGCCGGTAAAAGCGGAAAAGACAAATGGACACAAGGTAGCTGTAATTGGTTCCGGCCCGTCTGGTCTTACTTGCGCAGGTGATTTGGCAAAACTCGGATATGAGGTAACCGTATTTGAAGCTCTTCATGAACTTGGTGGTGTACTCGTATATGGAATTCCGGAATTCCGTCTGCCAAAACAGAAGGTTGTAAAGAAAGAAATTGAAAAGGTAAAAGAGCTGGGTGTTAAATTTGAGACAAATGTTGTTATCGGCAAGTCTACCACAATTGATCAGTTAATGGAAGAAGAGGATTTTGAAGCTGTGTTTATCGGTTCTGGTGCGGGGCTTCCGATGTTTATGGGAATTCCCGGTGAGACAGCGAACGGTGTATTCTCTGCAAATGAGTATCTGACCAGAAGTAACCTGATGAAGGCTTTCGACAGTTCTTACGATACACCAATTGCGGCGGGCAAGAAGGTTGCCGTAGTTGGCGGCGGCAACGTGGCTATGGATGCTGCAAGAACAGCCCTCCGTCTTGGCGCGGAAGTACATATTGTATACCGCCGCAGTGAAGCAGAACTTCCTGCCAGAGTGGAAGAAGTGCATCATGCAAAAGAAGAAGGTGTTATCTTTGACCTTCTTACAAATCCGAAAGAGATTCTTGTTGATGAAAATGGATGGGTTAAAGGTATGAAAGTGATTAAGATGGAGCTTGGAGAGCCTGACGCATCCGGAAGAAGACGTCCGATGGAGATCCCGGGTTCTGAGTATGAGATTGAGCTGGATACAGTTATCATGTCTCTGGGTACTTCTCCAAATCCGTTGATCGCATCAACAACAAAGGGACTGGAAACCAACAGAAGAAAATGTATCGTTGCAGAAGAAGAGAACGGACAGACTTCCAAAGCCTGTGTATTTGCAGGAGGGGACGCTGTAACAGGAGCTGCAACCGTTATTCTTGCGATGGGAGCAGGTAAAGCCGGAGCAAAAGGTATTCATGAGCTGTTATCCCGTAAATAATTTTAGCAGGAAACTTGTTCTGAATAAAAAGCCGGAGATAGAACCGTTTGGTTTTGTCTCTGGTTTTTTTATTTCTATACAATAGCGACAAATTGAGGTATAATGAACAAAAATAAATTTTTATATGCAGGGGGAATATTTATGTGGAAAAGAGCAGATTTAAAGGAAAGAGGGAAAATTGCTTTTCAGAGGAATTATTGGAGATGTGTATTGGTTTCCTTTGTTTTGATGTTGTTTACATACGGAAGCTCTGGTTCTGTAAGAACAACTATTGGAGAAGATAACGATATCTCATATAATTCTTCCCATACAGAGATTTATGAAGATTATGAAGGGATTCTTTCAGGTGAACAGAGCGGAGATCATGAAGGAACGATTGCTTCATGGATTCTGGGAGGCATTGCTGCAATCATACTCAGCGGAGTTGTGATAGTAATGGTATTATTGGATGTCTTTGTTTTCCAGCCGCTGGAAATTGGCGGATGCAGGTTCTTTTTGGAAAATGCATATGGAACGGCGGATGCGGGAAAATTACTTTTTGCCTTTAAAAGTGGCTATTATGGCAAGGTAGTACTTACCTTATTTTTGAGAGGGCTGTATATCTTTTTATGGACATTGCTCTTCATCATTCCCGGAATTATCAAATCTTATGAATACAGAATGGTTCCGTATCTTCTGGCAGATTGTCCGCAGATGAGCAGGAAGGATGCGTTCCGTATTAGTAAAGAGATGATGCAGGGACAGAAAATGGATGCCTTTATTTTAGATTTGTCTTTTATAGGCTGGCATCTCCTTTCTGCAGTTACCTGCGGTTTGGCTGAAATTTTTTACGTATCACCGTATGTGAATGCGACAAATGCAGAATTGTTTCTGGCGTTAAAAGGAACTTACACTTACCGCTCATATTAATAAATAAAAGGCAGGAGAAACAATGGAAAATACAATTGAGAAAGTCAGATCTTTTCTGATAAATTCTATAGATGAAAAATATCGTTCTTTTAATCAATCGCTTGTTCCGGGAGAGTCTTCGGAAATGTTGGGAGTACGCATTCCGCAGCTTCGCGAGATTGCAAAAAGAATTGCACGTGAGAGTGGGATAGAATATATACGGGCTATAGAGGAAATGGAAAAGAAGGCGCCGGTGTATCATGAGGAGCTTTTGCTTCATGGTATGATAATCGGATATCTGAAATGTGACTTCGATACCCGGACCGGGCTGTTAGACGAATTTGTGCCGGTGATTGATAGTTGGGCGGTCTGTGACAGCAGCTGCATGACCTATAAGTTTATGAAGAAAGACATGGATTACTGGTTCCGGTATTTGTTGAAATATACGGAAAGTGAGCGGGAGTATGAGATTCGTTTCGCAGTTGTTGCATTTCTGGATCATTTCATAACAGAAGAATATATTGAGAAGATTCTTACTATTTTGGGCAATATAAAACATGACGGATATTATGTAAAGATGGCAGTAGCATGGGCAGTATCCGTGTGTTATGTGAAATTTCCGGAACTTACATGGGAGTTGCTTGCCGGAGACAGGCTGGATGACTTTACACATCAGAAATCCATCCAGAAAATCCGGGAATCATATCGTGTCACAAAAGAAGAGAAAGAACGTCTTGCTGCGCTGCGCCGTATGAAAAAAGAGAAAAACAGGTGAATTCGCTTATGATTAAAAATATAATATTTGATATGGGAAATGTGCTTCTTGATTATAATCCACAGATTTGCCTGGATTGTTTCTTGGAGAATGAAAAGGATAAGGCGCTCATTATGGAAGAACTATTCCGAGGACCGGAGTGGATAGAAGGCGATTTGGGTTATCTGACAGATGAAGAACGGTATGATCAGGTGAAAAAGCGGATTCCCGAACGGCTGCATGGCGCTCTAAAAAACTGTGCAATCCAATGGACGATGTGTATGAAACCAATAGAGGGAGCAAAATCCTTCTGCGATTATGCAAAGGCAGAAGGATACCGCCTGTATGTGTTGTCCAATGCAAGTAAGTCGTTTTACGAATATTTTCCAAGGGAATTCGCACCGCTGTCTTATTTTGACGGTATTGTTGTGTCTTGCGACATTCACAAAATAAAACCGGACAGAAGGATTTACGAGTATCTTCTGGGAAAATACCGGTTAATACCGGCGGAATGTTTCTTCCTTGATGACAGGCAGGAGAATGTAGACGGGGCAAAAGAAACAGGAATGTCCGGGATGGTATTTACAGGGGATTATCTGAATGTGAGAAAAATGTTCACAAAGACTGCCGGGATAGAGAGGGAGCATCTCAAATGAAGATTACAATCATTGCGGTAGGAAAAATAAAAGAAAAATATCTGAAGGATGCAATCACCGAATACAGCAAAAGACTTGGCAGGTATTGCAGACTTGAGATTATAGAAGTTGCAGATGAAAAGACGCCTGACCATGCAAGTGAAAACATGGAAGACGCTATCCGTGAAAAAGAAGCCGAAAGAATCGGGAAATATATCAAAGAGGACGCCTATCTTGTGACTCTGGAGATACAAGGAAGGCAGCTTACTTCAGAAGAATTTGCAGATAAGATTGAAAAGCTGGGAGTTTCCGGAATAGGCCATATGATTTTTATTATCGGCGGTTCCATCGGACTTGGCAAGAGTATACTGGAAAAGTCCGATTATGCATTGAGTTTCTCGAAAATGACGTTTCCGCACCAATTGATGCGGGTGATATTGCTGGAGCAGATTTATCGAAGTTATCGGATAATAAATGGGGAACCATATCACAAGTAAATGAGGATTTTTTCAAACTGTAATAAAGAAAGAAGAGAGATTATGCGAAGAATTGAAAACATCAGACAGACCACAAAGAACAGATTCCTTAACATGTATGAGCTTGAAATGAAAAGCGATACAGGAAAAAGGAGTACTTATTTTGTGGCTTCAAGGGCAGAAAAAATTGAGGATTTGAAAATAAGTACCAGAAAAAACACAGCAGACGGCGTAATCATTTACAGCGTCTATAAAGATGAGGATGATAATCAGGAAAAACTTGTGTTGATCCGCCAGTATCGCTGCCCCATTGATACATATATCTATGAATTCCCGGCAGGGCTTGTAGATGATGGAGAAGATTTTAAAACTGCAGGCAGGCGGGAGTTGAAAGAGGAAACTGGGCTTGATTTTGAGCCAATCAATGCGAAAGATATGTATACAAAGCCTTATTTTACGACTATTGGGATGACCGATGAATCCTGTGGGACTGTGTACGGATATGCCAAAGGGACACCATCCAAAGCAGGGCAGGAAGAAAACGAAGAGATTGAGATTATTCTTGCAGATAGAACGGAAGTAAGAAGAATTTTAGAAGAAGAGAATGTGGCAATTATGTGTGCGTATATGTTAATGCATTTCCTGAACACACCGGAAGGGCATGTATTCGATTTTTTGGAGATTTAAATGGATATAGATTTATATTATCAGGAAAAAGGAAATAAAGATAAAACTCCTCTTATTCTTTTGCATGGGAACGGAGAGGACGGCTCATATTTTAAGAATCAGATAGATTATTTTAGTGACAAATACAGAGTGATTGCTTTGGATACACGTGGTCATGGCAAATCACCAAGGGGTACCGAACCATTTACTATTGAGCAGTTTTCCTGCGATTTATATGATTTTATGGTAAGGCTTGATATTTCCAACGCTGTTATTTTGGGATTTTCAGATGGAGCGAATATAGCAATGAAATTTGCAATGAGATATCCGGATAAAGTAAGGGCATTGATATTAAATGGCGGAAATCTGAATCCGAAAGGAGTAAAAAGGACGACACAAATTCCGATAGAAATAGGATACAGAATAGCAAGATGGTTCTCTTCAAAATCCCCTGATGCAAGGAAGAATGCAGAAATGCTTGGGTTAATGGTTAATGAGCCGGATATTGAACCAAACGAGTTAGCAAGCATAATAGTTCCCACGCTCGTGATTTGTGGAAGCAAGGATATGATTAAGGAATCCCATACAAAAGAGATTGCAGAAAATATACCTAATGCAAAATTATCAATTATAAAAGGCAATCACTTTATTGCAAATAAGCAACATGCTACATTTAATAATGCGGTCGAAGAATTTTTACAGACAATTTTTTAACTTGAGCAAATCAGGATTTTTAATGGAGGTAATTATGAGTAAAGCATATGAATTTTTAAAAGAATGCGGCAGTTTTTTTGTTTTGACGATAAATAACGATTTCCCAGCTGGCAGACCATTTGGAGCCGTAATGGAATATAATAATAAGTTGTATATTTCTACGAATAATGGAAATCAAGCGCATAAACAATTAAGAGAAAACGGAAATATTCAGATAGTATCGAAAAAAGAAGGGACAAGAGAGTGGATAAGAATAACAGGTAAAGTGGCGGAGTGCAATGACATCCAAATGAAACAAAAAATGTTAGATGAATGTCCTGTTCTGGCAAAGCATTTTTCATCGGCAGAAGCTGAAAATTATTTGCTTTTTCAAGTAGAAGTCTTAGAGGTGGAATTTCATTAATTAATTTCAGGTTATCAAAAAATAAAGGAACAATAAATTGGGAGTTTGGAGGGATACCGCCGATGAAATTAAAAAACATTTTGATTGTTGTTGAAGATATTGAAAAATCGAAACAATTTTATCATGACTTGTTTGGGCTTGATGTTGTACTTGATAATGATGGAAACATGATTTTAACGGAAGGTCTTGTGCTCCAGGATAAAAAAGTGTGGGGAAAGTTTTTGGAAAAGGAAATTATCCCGAAAAGCAATTCTTGTGAATTGTATTTCGAAGAATCAGATATAGAAGCATTTATTGAAAAATTGGAAAATTTATATCCCTCAGTCCAATATGTCAATCGCCTTATGACGCATAGCTGGGGACAAAAGGTGAGCCGTTTTTATGATTTAGACGGTAACTTGATTGAGGTAGGAACACCTATGTAATGTGATGACTTCCGGTTCCTGGAACTGAGTAAAGCAGGATTTCAAGAAACGGATGAAAAAAAACAATTTGAGCGTTTGAGCAATATGCCCATTATTGTGCTACTTTATTTGTTTTTTCTATATTTAATATAGATATTTAAATTATTGATTGGTAAATTTCAAGAAGATGTGAGTATAATAAAGTCAGAATATATTTTAGGAGGACGGCTTTATGAAGAAACAAATTTTAGCTCTTTTCCTTGTGGGGGCAATGATATTTGGCAGCGCAAGTGCCATATTTGCCGAAAAGAGCGCAGACAATGTGGTTGCAGCAATTAATGATGGACAAGAAAACGATTCTTTGCCATTCACAGATGTTCCGGAGGGAAGCTGGTATTACGATTACGTAAAAAGTGTCCGCGAACAGGGATTGATGACCGGTTTGGATGATACGACTTTCGGACCAGCTTCAGAACTTGTAAGGGCGCAGTTTGCAGTGATTATTTATCGCATGGAAGGCTCGCCGGAAGTAGATTCTTCTGAAAATCCATTCCCGGATAATACGGAAGATTGGTACAAGAATGCTGTGATTTGGGCTAATAAAGAAGGAATCATCACAGGTTATTCGGATTCTGGAATGTTTGGACCCAATGATGCAGTTACCCGTGAGCAGATGGCTGCGCTGATGTATCGGTATGCTGCTTATAAGGGATATGATATTGCGGATCAGACAGATATTCATCGTTTTCCAGATGCCGGAGATGTACAGGAATTTGCAAAGAAGGCTATTAGCTGGACGGTGAAAGTTGGTATTATCAGTGGTGATAATGGGAAACTTAATCCACAGGGTTCTGCTAACCGTGCGGTAGGCGCTACGATTATTGACCGTTTTGTAAAAAAGATGACGCGGGAAGTATTTGTATCTCCTGAATGGGTGAAGAGTGTCATCGATGGAGAATTACCTGCATCTGAAAATTATTTGGTTGCTAATGTAGACTGGTATGGCAGAACAACCTACGATGAGGGACATCTTCCGGGCGCTGTGTATATGACATCCAATGAGGTGGAGTATACTGATTGGGAGCCATGGCCGGAAGAAGGAGATATTGGTGATGGTTTAGACGATCTGACAGGAAAACCTTACGATGTATATAATCTGTATAATTTGAGAACTCCGGAAGAACTGGCTGCATTTTTGAAAAAATTTGGAATTGAGTCTGATACAACATTGATTCTCTACAGCAGTAATACATCTATTGATTCCAGTGTATCCCGTGTTGCTATGGGATGTTTATATGCTGGTGTGGAGAATGTAAAAATTATGGATGGAGGTCTTGAGTTATGGAAAGAAAAGGAGCTTCCTCTCACAACGGAAGAAACCCTGCCCGTAGCAGGAGACGACTCTTATGATTTTGGTGCAGAAATACCGGCTCATCCGGAATACATCATGTCAATTGAAGATGTGCAGGAGAATTTGGAGAATAATCCGGATTTTCGTCTTGTCAGCATTCGAAGGCGTGAAGAATTTACTGGTGAGATTTCCGGTTATAAATACATACCGAAGACCGGAGAACCGAAAGGTGCTATATGGGGACGCAATTCAGACGCCTATATTGAAGAGGATGGAACGGTTGTAGGTATTGATGTCGTGGAAAGCATTCTTGCCGAAGCGAATTCTTCGTTAGATAATGAGCTTTCTTTCTACTGTGGAACCGGATGGAGAGCCACAATCCCATTCTTCATCTGCTATCAGGAAGGAATGGATAATGTTACTCTTTATGATGGTGGCTGGTATCAATGGCAGTTATCAGATCCAGAAGAATATCCAATCCAGCAGATAACGCCGGAAGAAGCAGCGGCCAATGTTTTAAAATAAGAATTTTGCGATAAGCTTTTAATGATTTACAACTTAAAGCCGCTGCAGTCTCCCTGTTTAATGGAGCTGCAGCGGCTTTATTATACTGTTTTTAGCCGATTCAATAAAATCTGTTATGATATCCCAGTCATCTTTCCATCCGATGCGGATACTGTATTGTGCTTCCTTGCCAAGTGTGATGATCCGGACTTTCTGTAATTCTTCTTGTGACAGTGTGTTTCTTACAATGATTTCAGGACAGAAACATCCGCCAAGACCATTAACGCATAGCTTTAAAAGCAGTTCAATATTTGCAGCTTCCGCTTTAATAGGTGGCTGATATTCAAAAGCGTCTGTAATTTTCCGGGCATATCTGCCGGAAATATTCTGTTCATGGCTGATAAGCAATGGACAGGCTTCCAGTAATCTGTAATCGTTATCAGTCTGAATCCTCTGAACCGCTTTTTCTGTATCATTTTTAAATAAAGCGGAAAAAAGTTCTCGTTCTATTACGAATACGACATTCTCTTGGTAAAGTTCCAATTGATTCAGCTTAGAGTGATAGTCGGCAAAATCTGATATGCAAATGTCGATTTCTCCGGTTTTTAGTTTTTGAGTTAAGATATCATTTGTTCCGTCTACTATATTTAAGTCAATTCCGGGATGTTTTTGATGAAAATCCATGATAATAGGCGGAAGGATGATATTGCCTCGTGTGTGCGTAATACCAAGTTTCAGGACTCCCATTTCTTCATCAGAAAATTTGTTCAGTGTATGTTTTAATTCCCGAACCTGATTTTGGATAATCTGCGCATGTTTTATAAATTCTTTTCCGGCATATGTTATTTCCAGAGGGACATGCCGTACAAATAATTGGCATCCCAATTCTGCTTCTAAGGATGCAATGTGCGCACTGAGCGTCTGCTGTGTTATGTTCAGGCGCTCGGCAGCTTTGGTGATGCTTTTTTCGTTTGCTGTTGTTATAATATAATCCATACTTTGCAGGTTCATATTTTACTCCTTTATATGATACATTACAGATTTTTACTGTGATTTATACTAATAATTACAGTTAGACTTTTTGTCTCTATCTATTATACTATAATTTGGCAATATAGAATTCAAGGAGAAAAAAATGAAAACATCAAAAAAAGATTCTAAGTATCTCGTTTGTGAATCGAAAACTACTTATATTTTGCTTATGTTCAGTGCAGGAATGATGGGAGCGTATACATTTAATCTGCGTGGAGAAGTTTTCTGTAATGCGCAGACAGCAAATTTTGTTATTATGGCTGTCACACTCGGAAAAGGGGAAATTGCAAAAGGGCTTTATTATCTGATCCCGATTTCGGCTTACTTTTTGGGTACTTTTATATCAGAAGTAATTCCAACACCTATAAAGAAAATTGGTTTTCTCCGCTGGGATACCTGCCTTATAGCGATTGAGGCAGCGGTTCTTTTCGCGATAGGGTTTATTCCGCTGAGTATCCCGGATCAAATTGTGCAGGTGGCAATTAATTTTATTGCTTCCATGCAATATAATACATTCAGACAGGCAGAGGGAGTTCCGATGGCTACTACCTTCTGTACGAATCATTTGAGGCAGGTTGGCGTCGCATGTGCAAAAATAATACGGAAAAAAGACCGTTCTGCTGTAAGCCGCGGCCTGATTCATGCCGGTATGCTTGCTTCGTTTACACTGGGGGCAATCATTCTGACCTTTTTTGCCGACATTCTTCAGGAGAAATCTATTTGGCTGGCGCTGGTTCCTGAGCTCCTTTTGTTATGCAGACTGGTACATGCTGACCTTTACGAAGAACATGATTTATTGATGCGCAAACCCTCCGGTCACTAAGAGACAATTGCTATTTTGGGCAATCTGTCATATAATAGTACTATGTGTATAAAACAGGAAATAATTGTTGATTTGGGAGGAGTTCATTATGACGTTTAAAGGGAAAGTGTCAATATTCTGGAAATTGGCTATAGCAATTCTTAACGGGATAGCAATTGCTACTGTTATAATCAGCGGTATTTCAGAAGCGCTGATTGCTCCAGCTCTGTTTTTAGTAGTATTGGATTTGTATTTCATTCCGGTTCTTTTTAAAAACGAGGTGATTGTCACAAAGAAAGAGCTGATTGTACAGTTTGGATTACTGAAAAAAGTTCTTCCGATTCAGGAAATCCTCGTAGTGAGGCAGATGAAGGATTATTCTGCTTCTTTTGCGGCGGACTTTAACCGTATTGGGATTGAATCTAGGAGGAAGACTACGGTCTTTGTGTCCGTCGATGACCCTGACGCCCTGATAAGTGAGCTGAGAAAGCTGAACAAAAAGATTAAATATGTTCTATAAAGGAAAAAAAGAGATGTACAAAAAAATATTAAAAAAAATAACAGCATTGTTTTTAGCTGGAGCAATGGTTTTGCCAGGCCTTACCGTCCGGGCTGGGTCTGAGGACGAGATTGCAGTGAATACAGAGGAAAATGTTACAATAGATCGGGAACATTTTCCGGATGAAAAATTTAGAAGTTATATTGATACCTATATTGACTGGAATCATGACGGGGTATTATCGCAGAATGAAAGAAGTTCAGTAAAGTATATTTCGGTTACGGATTTGGGAATAACGGATTTGAGCGGAATAGAATATTTTCCTTTGCTTGTCGGATTGAGCTGTTCAACTAATTCGATAACAACTCTCGATTTGAGTGCGAACACGGCGTTGGAAATGCTTTATTGTAGTGAAAACGGTATGACCAGCCTAAATATAAGCGGATGTACAGCATTGCAGACATTAGCTTGTGGATGGAATGAATTGGATTCTCTGGATTTGAGTCAAAATGTGAACTTAGTACATATTACATGCGAAGATAATAATCTGGCTAGTTTGGATCTGAGTCGAAATAAAGTATTGGAAGAATTGTACTGTGGATGGAATAAATTGACTTCTTTGGATTTGAGTCAGAATACGAAGCTGACTAGATTGTCATGCTACGAAAATCATATGAAAACATTAGAATTGGGAAATAATCAGAATCTGAGCCTTCTGCTTTTAAGCAACCAGACGATTTCTATGGAAGCTAATTGGGTAAACGGAGAATGGATTCTGGATATGTCTCAGGCAATTGAAAAAGATAAATTGACAAGATTGACGCCTAACCACGGCGATTATGATGCGGAAACCGGAATTTTAGTTCTTCCTGAAGGACAGCCGGATCACATTCAATATGAGTATGAAACAAATAGTGCAGAAAATATGTCGGTGGAAGTGGAAATTTCTTATAATCGTTCGTTGCCATTTGTAGATGTAAATGAGGGCGACTGGTTCTACGATACAGTATACTATAATTATTTTGAAGGGTTGATGACAGGTCTTGACCCGATACATTTTGGCCCGGCTGATTCGCTGGCAAGAGCGCAGTTTGCAGTTATACTTTGGAGAATGAATGGCTCACCGGAGGTAGAGTATAAGGCATTATTTCCGGATGTGCAGGATGGAATCTGGTATACAGATGCGATTTTATGGGCAGAAAGTACAGGAGTTGTTACCGGTTACACCAACACGGGAATGTTTGGCCCTGCTGATAAGATTACCCGTGAACAGATGGCAGTAATGATGTACCGTTATGCAAAATATCTGAAATATGATGTCGGCAAAAAAGAAGATTTCAGTCGCTTTGAAGATGCGGCAATGGTGAGTCGTTATGCAGAAGATGCAATGCAATGGGCAGTAGGTAATGGAATCATTACCGGAAAGAATAATGGAACCATTATTGATCCACTTGGAAATGCGGCACGCGCGGAATGTGCGGCGATTATCCAGCGGTTTATTTCTGTCGGAAATGAGTAAACGAAAAACACACTGTAAAACATCTTGCAGTGTGTTTTCCTATACAGAATGATAAGATACTTAAGAGGCGTGATGAAGATGGAATGCGTGCTTTGTCCCAGAGAGTGCGGGGCAGACAGAGAACAAGGAAAATTGGGGTTCTGCGGTGAGACAGCCGCCCTCCGGGTATCGCGGGCGGCGCTCCACATGTGGGAGGAACCTTGTATATCCGGAAAGGAAGGATCTGGAACCGTCTTTTTTACCGGCTGTACATTGCGGTGTGTATACTGTCAGAATCATGTAATAGCCACCGGCAAAGTGGGAAAACTAATCAGTATAGAGCGGCTGGCTGAGATCTTTCTGGAATTACAGGATGCAAAAGCGAATAATATTAACCTTGTGACACCTACACATTTTGTCCCGCAGATTATAAAAGCATTGGATCTTGCGAAAGAAAAAGGACTTATGCTCCCGGTAGTTTACAATACTGGTGGCTATGAGAACGTGGAGACGCTTCGGGCTTTGGAAGGTTACGTGGACATCTACCTTCCGGACTTCAAATATTTAGACCCTGTCCATGCCGGACGTTACTCTATGGCGGAGGATTATCCGGAAGTGGCGAAGAAGGCGCTGGCTGAAATGGTACGGCAGACAGGAAATCCGGAATTTGACAGACGGGGGATGATGATGCGTGGGGTGATTGTACGTCACCTTCTCTTGCCGGGCTGTCTGCATGATGCAAAGAAAATCGTATCTTACCTGCATCATGCCTACGGAAACCGGATTTATATGAGCTTACTGAGCCAATACACCCCTCTGGATTCGCTGGATAAAAAGGCTTTTCCGGAACTTGCCGTTAAGGTGAGACATAAAAATTATGAGCGGCTGGTGGATTATACCATTGATCTTGGAGTGGAACAGGCATTTATACAAGAAGGAGAGACGGCGAAAGAAAGTTTTATTCCGCCGTTTACATTGGAAGGAGTTTAAAATATGCAGATTATAAAGCAGCTTATTCTTATGATACTGAAACCGCTGTCGTTTCTCCCGGCAATTCTTATGATGTGTGTGATTTTTAATTTTTCGGCACAGACAGGAGTTGATTCAGGAAATTTGAGTTACGCGGTAAGCCATAAGACGGTAGAAATCGGAAATAAAGTCTTGAATAAGAATCTGGAGGAATGGGAAATTGATGAGGCAGCATATCGAATTGAATATCCTGTAAGGAAATTAGCCCATATGACAGAGTATTTCCTTCTGGCAATTGCAGTATCTTTTCCTTTTTATGTTTACGGAGTAAGAGGCATTGCGCTTATGGTTGTGGCAGGATTCATATGCGTGGGTTTTGCATGCGGAGATGAATACCATCAGTCTTTTGTGGATGGAAGAGGTCCTTCCGTAAAAGATGTTATAATAGACAGTGTTGGTGTGTTTGCCGGAATTATTGCAGTCAGAATCTGCTGCTTTACGATACTTGCACCATTCAGAATGCTGGAGAGGCGGAGAAGAAAAAAAGCGCAGATACGGCGTCGGAAAAAGGCTTATCGGTAAATGGAAAGAAAACGAAGTGAGGCGGATTGCATAAAATTAAGTACAAGGGCTTAAATGAGAACGGTTTTCATTTAAACCCTTGCTATTTTTATAACGAAGTGTTATACTGTGCGAGTCAAAGAAATTATAAGAACAAAGGAGAATGAAAGATGGCACAGTTTGAACAGTGGGCAGGATTTACCGGAAGAAACTGGAAAAGTTCCGTAGATGTTCGTGATTTTATTCAGAATAACTACACGCCGTATGATGGTGATGAATCTTTCCTGGAAGGACCGACAGAGGGAACAGAAAAATTATGGGGCAAGCTGCAGGAGCTTCAGAAGGAAGAACGTGCAAAAGGCGGCGTACTTGATATGGAGACAGAGATTGTTTCCGGTCTTACTGCTTATGGCCCGGGATATATCAGTGAAGAGTTGAAGGATCTTGAAAAAATTGTCGGCCTTCAGACTGATAAACCGCTTAAGAGAGCTTTCATGCCTTATGGTGGTATTAAGATGGCAGAACAGGCTTGTACAACTTATGGGTATCAGCCAAGTGAAAAACTGCATGAGATTTTTACAAAATATCACAAAACACATAATCAGGGTGTGTTTGATATCTATACACCGGAGATGAAGAAAGCACGTCACAATAAGATTATCACAGGACTTCCGGATACATATGGCCGCGGACGTATCGTTGGCGATTACCGCCGTGTTGCTCTTTATGGTATTGATTTCCTGATTGAGAAGAAGCATTATGACTTTGAGCGTTATGCAAGACACGGTATGAAAGGAACCGATTTCCGCCTTCGTGAAGAAGTAGCAGATCAGATTCGTGCACTGCAGGATATGAAGGTAATGGCTTCTGTATATGGGTTTGATATTTCACAGCCTGCAAAGGATGCGAGAGAAGCAGCTCAGTGGCTGTATTTCGGATATCTTGCTGCGATTAAGACCCAGAATGGCGCTGCAATGAGTGTTGGCCGTGTCTCCACATTCCTTGATATTTATATTGAAAGAGACTTAAAGAATGGAACCATTACAGAGGCAGAGGCTCAGGAGTTGATTGACCACATGGTTATGAAGTTCCGTATGGTTAAATTCGCAAGAATCCCATCCTACAATGAATTATTCTCAGGTGACCCGGTTTGGGCAACTCTGGAGGTCGCAGGACTTGGGCAGGATGGACGTTCTATGGTAACAAAGAACGATTTCCGTTTCCTTCATACACTGGAGAACATGGGTCCGTCACCGGAGCCGAACCTGACGGTTCTTTATTCAGAAAGATTGCCTGAGAACTTCAGAAAATATGCAGCGCATATTTCTGTGACAACAAGTTCCATCCAGTATGAGAATGATGACGTAATGCGCCCGGTATGGGGAGATGACTATAGTATCTGCTGCTGTGTATCTGCTACGCAGACCGGTAAGGAGATCCAGTTCTTCGGAGCACGTGCGAACCTTGCAAAATGCCTGTTGTACGCAATTAATGGCGGTGTTGATGAAAAAACCAAGCAGCAGGTAGGTCCGGCTTACAAGCCGATTACATCGGAATATCTTGATTATGATGAAGTAATGGAGAAATACGATGATATGATGGAATGGTTATCTAAGCTCTATGTAGATACCCTGAACATGATTCATTATATGCATGATAAATACTATTATGAAGCAGCAGAAATGGCTCTTATTGATACCAATGTAAGACGTACCTTCGCAACAGGTATTGCAGGCTTTTCACATGTAGTAGATTCTCTGAGCGCAATTAAGTATACAAAGGTTAAAGTAATCCGTGACGAAGATGGCCTTGCTGTAGGGTTTGAGCCGGAAGGAGACTTCCCAAGATATGGTAATGATGATGACCGTGCAGATGATATTGCAATCTGGATTCTTAAGACATTTATGCACAAACTGAGCAAATGCCATACATACAGGGATTCTGAACCTACAACCTCTATTCTTACTATTACTTCTAACGTAGTATATGGTAAGGCAACAGGAACGCTTCCGGATGGAAGAAAAGCCGGAGAACCATTGTCACCGGGTGCAAACCCATCTTATGGAGCAGAGAAGAACGGTCTGCTTGCGTCCCTGAATTCTGTGGCAAAACTGCCATATGAACTGGCACTGGATGGTATTTCTAATACACAGACAATCAGCCCGGATGCACTGGGACATAATGATGAAGAACGTACCAACAATCTTGTTACAGTTATGGACGGCTATTTCAAGAAGGGCGCACATCATTTGAATGTAAATGTATTTGGTACAGAAAAGCTGATTGATGCTATGGAACATCCAGAGAAGCCGGAATATGCTAACTTTACGATTCGTGTTTCCGGATATGCTGTTAAATTTATCGACCTGACACGCGAACAGCAGATGGATGTTATTTCAAGAACCTGCCATGGTACGATGTAATTGATTATTAAGTAGATAAAAGGAGCTTAAACGATGACAAAAGGATATATTCATTCTTTAGAAAGTTTTGGCTCTGTAGATGGACCGGGTGTCCGTTTTGTAATCTTCACTTCCGGCTGTGCCATGCGCTGCCAGTTCTGTCATAATCCAGACACCTGGAAGATGCAGTCCGGCACGCAGTACACAGCGGATGAACTGCTGGATAAAGCTATGAAATACCGCGCTTACTGGGGAAGTAAGGGCGGTATTACAGTAAGTGGGGGAGAACCGCTTCTACAGATTGATTTTCTGATAGAATTATTCCGGAAAGCCAAGGAAGCGGGGATACATACCACCTTAGATACAAGCGGTAATCCATTTACAAGAGAAGAACCTTTCTTCGATAAATTCAAAGAATTAATGAAGTATACAGATCTGATACTTCTGGATATTAAACAAATTGATGATGAGCAGCATAAGATTCTGACCGGTCATAGCAATCAAAACATATTGGATATGGCGAAATATTTGTCCGATATCGGGAAACCGGTATGGATCCGCCACGTTCTTGTGCCGGAGAGAAGCGACAAGGATGAGTATTTGGAACGGCTGCACGATTTCATATCCGGACTTTCTAATGTAGAAAAAGTAGAAGTGCTTCCATACCATACGCTTGGTACTTTCAAATGGAAAGAACTTGGCATGGAGTATCCGTTGGAAGGGATAAATCCTCCTACAAAAGAGCGGGTGGAAAATGCAAAACAGAAACTGGGAGCTCAATAGAAAAATATGGTAAAGCAGGTTATAAGTTGAAATATGCGGATACTTAGCGTATAATAGATTAAGTTACAAATAACTTTTTTGCGCGTTGCGTTGTATAAAGGAGGTAGATAATGAAATTAACAAAAGCTGCAAAAAGGATAACATGCTTTTTGCTGTGCGTCATGTTATCTTTTAATGTACTGTATGTCCGTGCAGATGCCGCAGAAGACGAGAATACAGCGGCCGGACAGAATGTGACAGAAGCGGAAAATCTGGATCTGATGCCGCTGGATGAAGAAGAAACCGAAAGTCCTGATGCAGAAATGACGGAAGACAATTGGAGATACCAGGATGGTGAGAGAATAGATGAGACCGAGGACGCGCTTCCTGACGATACGATTTCTATTCAGGCAACGGAGACTCCTACACATCCTGAGGGAACACGTCTGGGAATTGACGTGAGTGAACATAATAGCGGTATTCACAATCACGAGACGGACAAGACTCCCATTGATATTGACTGGGAAAAAGTAAAAGCTGACGGCGTGGATTTCGCAATCATCCGCTGTGGCTGGGGTATGAATTATACTTCACAGGATGACTTGACATGGGAAAGAAATGTCAGCGAATGTGAACGTCTTGGCATTCCTTATGGGGTCTATATCTATTCCTATGCAGATAGTGTGGAGCGTGCGAAAAGCGAGGCAGAGCATGTATTAAGGCTGATTGAAGGACATAATCTGTCTTATCCCGTATTCTATGATATGGAAGACAACTCGACCCTTGGCGCTGACCTGGCTGAGATTGCAAAGACTTTCTGCGGCATCATTGAAGATGCGGGTTATCCGGTGGGCGTCTATGCGAATTTGAACTGGTGGAATAACTATCTGACAGATGAGTGCTTTGACAACTGGTATAAATGGGTTGCACAGTATTATACGACCTGTAATTATAAAGGAGACTATACTATGTGGCAGTTTACTTCCAGTGGTAAAGTGGATGGAATTACCGGCGCTTGTGATATGAACTGGCAGATTGGTTATCCGAATGACCATGGATACATAGGTCCTTTTCAGGATGTAACAGCTGATTCGTGGTATGCGGATGCGGTTTCTTATGTTTATAACAAAGGATTAATGAAAGGCCTTGAAGAGACTGTTTTTGGACCGGACCAAATTCTCGCCAGAGCACAGTTTGCTGTCATTATCCACCGCTTTGAAGGGAAGCCGGTAACAACTTACAGCGATGTTTTTCCGGATGTAAAGGCAGGAACATGGTATATGCAGGCGGTTCTTTGGGCAAACAGCGAGGGAATCATAACAGGATATGATGATACAAAATTGTTTGGCGTGGCTGATGATATAACCCGCGAACAGATGGCGACGATGATGTACCGTTATGCACTGTACAAGGGGTATGATGTATCAGAAGTTGGTGAGCTGGATTCCTTTGCAGATGGTGATAAGGTAAATGATTTTGCCAAAGATGCTATTAAATGGTGTATCGGAACCGGAATTATTACCGGAAAAGATGGTCTGATCGCGCCGCAGGATCATACAAACCGTGCAGAATGTGCAACGATTATTATGCGTTTCATGCAATACTATGAGCAATAATCGCTGATAGAATGAAATGCCAATTGTAAACTTTTTCTTGATAAAGGTTGACAATTGGCATTTTTGCATTTATACTTGGAAAAGATTCAATAATCAAGGAGGAATAAAACAATGCAAAAATCTAAAATTTCTATTCAGGATATATGCAGTATTGCGATTATGACCGCACTAATTGCTGTAATGGCACAGATTTCAATTCCGATGCCGCTTGGGGTTCCCATGACAATGCAGACATTTGCCATAACTCTGGCGGGAATTGTCCTGGGGTCAAAACGCGGGGCGCTTTCCGCAATTGTTTATCTCCTGCTGGGAGCGGTGGGAGTCCCTGTTTTTGCCGGTTTCAGCGGCGGCGCGCAGAACCTGATCGGACCGACAGGCGGATTTTTGATTTCTTTTCCAATTATGGCATTTTTAATAGGTCTAGGCGTTGAATTAAAGAAGAAAAAAGGAATGTTTTTACTTTTCCTGATTTTGGGAACGGTGTCAAACTATGTGGTTGGCGTGGCAATGTTCTGTATTGTGACACAGAGTCCGGTTATAACAGGAATTACGGCCTGCGTTCTTCCTTTCATTCCGACTGCGATTATTAAGGCTGCAGTCGCTTCTGTTCTTGGATTACAGATACAAAGAAGACTGGGAGCAGCGCTGCAATGGACATAAAGTTAAGGCCGCATCATCTGCTTTGTACGCAGGGCTATCAGGGAAATGGATACAGTAAAGAATTTGTGGAGAATATGAATCAGATTACCGCACGCTTACGAAGCCACGAGCCGGTGAAAATCAGGCTTGTTTTTTCCACCGATGATTTATGCCGTTGTTGCCCCAACATGCTGGCAGAAGGCTTGTGCCGGACAGATGATAAAGTAACAAAATTTGATCGCAAGATTGTAGCGTACTTTGATTTGAAGGAACAAGAGTACATTTACCAGGATATTGTAACAGAAATCCAAAGTAAAATAACACCGGAAATACTGGCCGATATCTGCGAAGGCTGCGGCTGGTATCCGGTAAGTGCATGTAGAGAAAAAATTTTAAAAGATAGGCTGCACCATTGCTAGCCTGTCTTTTTTCGTGTATAATATTTTAAAATGGATTTGAAAAAAGTACAAACAGGAGGATTTGAGATGTCTAAGAGAAAAGATATCCATAAAGTACTGATTATTGGTTCTGGACCGATTATTATAGGGCAGGCATGTGAATTTGATTATTCCGGAACACAGGCATGTAAAGCACTTAGGAATTTAGGGTATGAGATTATATTAGTTAATTCCAATCCGGCAACTATTATGACCGATCCGGAGATTGCAGATGTTACCTATATTGAACCGTTGAATGTGGAGAGAATTGAACAGATTATCGCAAAAGAAAGACCAGATGCGTTATTGCCGAATCTTGGAGGGCAGTCCGGTCTTAATTTGTGTTCGGAACTTTCACAGAAAGGGATTCTGGACAAGTATCAGGTTAAGGTTATCGGTGTGCAGGTAGACGCTATTGAACGTGGAGAAGACAGAATTGAATTCAAGCATACGATGGAAAGTCTTGGAATTGAGATGGCAAAAAGTGAGGTTGCTTATTCTGTAGAAGAGGCATTGGCGATTGCTGACAAACTGGGATATCCGGTGGTACTCCGCCCGGCATATACTATGGGCGGTTCCGGCGGCGGCTTGGTCTATAATGTAGAAGAATTAAAGACAGTCTGTGCCCGTGGGCTGCAGGCAAGCCTTGTGGGACAGGTGCTTGTAGAAGAATCTATTCTCGGATGGGAAGAGTTGGAACTGGAAGTCGTACGTGATGCCAACAATAATATGATTACCGTATGTTTTATTGAGAATATGGACCCTCTTGGCGTCCACACAGGCGATTCTTTTTGTTCTGCGCCGATGCTCACGATTTCCGAAGAAGTCCAGAAACGGCTGCAGGAGAAATCATATAAGATTGTTGAGTCTATCCAGGTAATCGGGGGAACCAATGTGCAGTGGGCACATGACCCGAAGACGGATAGGGATATTATTATTGAAATCAATCCAAGGACGTCCCGTTCTTCTGCTTTGGCTTCTAAGGCAACCGGATTCCCGATTGCTCTTGTATCCGCAATGCTGGCAGCCGGACTTACGCTGGATGAGATACCGTGTGGAAAATATGGTACGCTTGACAAATATGTTCCGGATGGTGATTATGTAGTAATTAAATTCGCCAGATGGGCATTTGAGAAGTTTAAAGGAGTGGAAGACAAGCTGGGAACCCAGATGCGTGCTGTCGGAGAGGTTATGAGTATCGGTAAGACTTACAAGGAAGCATTTCAGAAGGCAATCCGCAGTCTTGAAACCGGACGCTATGGACTGGGACACGCTAAGGATTTCGATCAGAAATCAAAGGAAGAACTGTTAAAATTGTTGATTACACCTTCCAGTGAACGGCATTTTATTATGTATGAAGCACTCAGGAAAGGGGCATCCGTAGATGAGATTCATGAAATTACGAAGGTAAAACATTATTTCATTGAACAGATGAAGGAATTGGTAGAGGAAGAAGAAGCGCTCGCTGCATTCCGGGGCGGCCTTCCGTCTGATGAAGCTTTGATTACAGCAAAGAAGAATGGGTTTTCTGATAAATATTTAAGTCAGATTCTTGATATACCGGAAGATGCAGTGAGGGAGAGACGAATTGCACTGGGTATGGAAGAAGCCTGGGAGGGTGTGCACGTCAGCGGAACAAAGGACAGCGCCTATTATTATTCTACTTACAATGCACCGGATCAGAATCCGGTAAAGGAGAGCAAGCCGAAGATCATGATCCTTGGCGGCGGCCCGAACCGTATCGGCCAGGGGATTGAGTTCGATTATTGCTGTGTACATGCATCATTAGCACTTAAGAAGTTGGGATTTGAGACAATTATCGTGAACTGTAATCCAGAGACCGTATCTACCGACTATGATACATCTGACAAGCTTTATTTTGAACCGCTGACGCTGGAAGATGTACTGAGCATTTATAAAAAAGAAAAGCCGGTAGGCGTAATTGCGCAGTTTGGAGGGCAGACACCGCTGAACCTTGCTTCTGACCTGGAGAAAAACGGAGTGAAAATCCTGGGAACCTCTCCTTCTGTGATTGATCTTGCAGAGGACAGAGATCAGTTCCGTGCCATGATGGATAAGTTGGAAATCCCTATGCCCGAATCGGGAATGGCTGTCAATGTGGAAGAAGCACTGCAGATTGCAGAAGAAATCGGTTATCCGGTCATGGTTCGTCCATCTTACGTGCTTGGCGGAAGAGGGATGGAAGTTGTATATGATGCGGACAGCATGGTTGGATATATGAATGCGGCAGTGGGCGTGACACCGGACAGACCGATTCTGATTGACCGTTTCCTTGGACATGCCACAGAGTGTGAAGCTGACGCTATTAGCGATGGAACCCATGCATTCGTTCCGGCAGTTATGGAACATATTGAGCTTGCCGGTGTTCATTCCGGTGACTCTGCATGTATCATTCCGTCCAAATATATTTCAAAAGAGAACCTGGAGACGATAAAGGAATATACTAGAAAGATTGCCGAAGAAATGCATGTGCAGGGGCTTATGAATATGCAGTATGCCATCGAGAATGGCAAAGTGTATGTTCTGGAAGCGAATCCAAGAGCTTCCAGAACAGTTCCATTGGTATCTAAAGTATGTAATATACGGATGGTGCCGCTGGCGATTGACATTGTCACATCTGAATTAACAGGAAAGCCTTCTCCGGTTCCGCAGCTTAAAGAACAGAATATTCCATATTATGGCGTGAAGGAAGCTGTTTTTCCATTTAATATGTTCCAGGAGGTAGATCCGGTACTTGGGCCGGAAATGCGCTCTACAGGAGAAGTTCTGGGACTTTCCAGGTTCTACGGGGAGGCATTTTACAAAGCGCAGGAGGCAACTCAGAAGAAGCTGCCGCTTAAAGGAACCGTCTTACTTTCTGTCAACGATAAAGACAAACCGGAAATTGTGGAGGTGGCAAAAGAATTTGCTGAGACAGGATTTACGATTATTGCATCCAGACATACTTGTGAGTTAATCCGCGAAGCCGGAATCGAAGCTGAAATGGTAAATAAGCTTCAGGAAGGCAGACCAAATATGCTGGATCTGATTACAAATGGT
The DNA here is from genome assembly GCA_902362865.1 of Clostridiaceae bacterium. Lineage (GTDB taxonomy): Bacteria > Bacillota > Clostridia > Lachnospirales > Lachnospiraceae > Claveliimonas > Claveliimonas acetigenes. The sequence goes on along the minus strand of CABIYE010000002.1, from coordinate 107,023 downwards.
AAGATTGATTTGATTGTAAATACACCAATCGGACAGGAACGAAAAGAAGATGACAGCTATCTTCGTAAGGCGGCAATTAAGAAAAAGATTCCGTATATGACAACAATTGCCGCGGCGAAAGCAACTGTAAGCGGCATTAAATCCATGAAAAAACAAGGCTGCGGAGAAGTGAAATCCCTCCAGGAATTACATGCCGAGATAAAGGAAAAATAGATAGCAAGGAGAACGAAAGATGAAGAAATTTATAGAAGAATTTAAAGCATTTATCAATCGCGGCAATGTGATGGATATGGCGGTCGGCGTAATTATCGGTGGTGCATTCACTTCGATTGTAACATCACTTGTAGAAGATATTTTAAGTCCTATTATCGGTTTGTTTGGTGGTAAGAATTTTGACTCGTTGAGTGTGAATATTCTGGGTGAGGTAACACTGAATTACGGAAAGTTCATTACAGCAGTTGTGAATTTCCTGATTATGGCAGTTGTTGTCTTTCTGATTGTAAAGGCAATGAATACAGCAGCGGCTAAATTTTCTAAAAAGGAAGAGGCTGTGGAAGCGGCAACAACGAAAATCTGTCCCTTCTGTAAGACGGAGATTGCAATTGATGCCACAAGATGTCCGAATTGTACATCTATGCTGGAGGAATAAAACGGCAGGTAATAAAATGGAGGCGGTTTTATGACTATGTATGACCTGATTATCAAAAAGAAGAGAGGAATGGCTCTTACAAAGGAAGAAATTCATTTTATGATTCAGGGGTACGTATCAGAAAAAATTCCTGATTATCAGATGTCTGCTATGATGATGGCAATCTGCTTCCGGGGAATGAATGAAAACGAGACGAAAGAACTGACGCTTGCTATGGCTCACAGCGGAGATATGATGGATTTGTCGCATGTTGAAGGAATAAAAGTGGATAAACACAGTACCGGAGGAGTAGGAGATAAGACATCTCTTGTGCTTGGACCAATGGCGGCCTCCGTTGGGATTCCGGTGGCAAAGATGGCAGGAAGAGGTCTGGGGCATACGGGCGGAACCATTGATAAGCTGGAAAGTATACGTGGATTTTCTACGGAGCTTTCCGAAGAAACTTTTATCCGCAATGTAAATGATATTCATATTGCAATTGCGGGGCAGACCAGGAATCTTGCCCCGGCAGACAAGAAACTATACGCTCTCCGGGATGTGACCGGGACGGTGGATCAAATGTCCCTGATTGCCAGCAGTATTATGAGCAAGAAACTCGCAGCCGGGGCAGACGCTATTATACTTGATGTAAAAACAGGTGACGGGGCATTTATGAAGAGTCTGGAAGATGCAAGAGCGCTTGCAAAAGAGATGGTAACAATCGGGCGGCTTGCAGGAAAACGGATGAAAGCTGTTATTTCTGATATGGATCAGCCGCTGGGTTATGCGGTAGGAAATGCATTGGAAGTAAAAGAGGCGATCAACACATTGCAAGGGCACGGCCCGGAGGATTTGACAGAATTGGCTGTTACGCTTGGCTCTTATATGGCAGTTGCTGCAGAAAAAGCAGAGACTTTTGAAGAAGGCAGGGAACTGATGAATGAAACCTTGCAGAACGGAAATGCCTGGAGGAAATTCTGTGAATTTGTGAAAGCGCAGGGTGGGGACGTCTCACAGGTAAAAGAACCTTCTCGTCTCCCGTCTGCACAATATATTGTGCCGGTACAATCTCCGGTGAGTGGATTTACGGCCGATATTAAAACAGAGGAAATCGGTCGCATCAGTTTGCTTTTGGGCGGAGGACGCGAAACGAAAGAAAGCATCATTGACCCGGCAGTCGGAATTGTTCTTTGCAGGAAAAAAGGCGAGTATATTGAGAAAGGCGATACGCTGGCTTATCTTCATGCAAATGCTAAAGAAAAGCTGTCCGCTGCAGAAGAAAGGCTTCTTGCGGCTTGGTCCTGGTCTGATACACCGGTAAAGGCAAAATCTATCATCAAAGAAGTTATTTAATTTCTGAAGCAGGATAATGTAATAAGAAACAAAAGCTGCACATAGATTAGTTATAAAACTATGTGTGGCTTTTATTATGAAAAGAAAAGGAACGAACATAGATGCCACTTCGCTGCAGAGCCGTATGGCAGATGCTTATGGGATACCGAAAGATGTTGCCCTTGGAATGCCGATTCTTACTGTGACCGGAAACTCAGAACTGTGCCTTGAAAATTATCGTGGTATACAGGAATATACCGATACTTTAATTCGTATACAGACGAAAACAGGACAGATTAAACTGCATGGAACCTGCCTGAAGGTAGAATATTACACGAATGATGAAATGAAAGTAACAGGAAGACTGCATTCAGTTGAATATCAATAGGGGGAATTTCATTGTTAACATCACTCATCCGATATTTGAAAGGCTATCTGAGAATCCGCGTGGCAGGATATTCACCGGAAAGATTTTTAAATGCCTGCAGTCACAGAGGGATTTATATTTGGAATCTTACAGCCGATCAAGGGGCTTATGATATGTACATAACTATCAAAGGATTTCATAAATTAAAGCCAATTATAAAGAAGACCGGGACGAAGGTTATCATAACAGAACGGTTCGGGCTTCCTTTTTTTTTACACAGATACCGGAAACGCAAGCTTTTTTTTTCCGGTGCGGCAGGATGTGTTTTCCTCGTTTATCTTCTTTCACTGTTTATATGGAATATTGACATAAGCGGCAACATTCGATATAGTGATGATACAATTCTTACCTTTTTGGAATCACGAGACATTACACATGGAATGAAAAAGTCGGAGATTGATTGTGCCGGTATTGTAAAGGCACTCCGAAAAGAGTATAACGATATTGTGTGGGCGTCGGCTTCCGTAAAGGGTACAAGATTGTTTGTACAGATTAAGGAAAACGAGGATTCCTATAAAAATGAAGAAAGTGATTCTGCTATACAGGAACAGGGGGAAGATATCGTAGCAGACAGGGATTGTGTCATTACAGAAATGATTACAAGGAGCGGAACCCCGATGGTTCATGTGGGAGACAGCGTTAAAAAAGGAGATATCCTTGTCTCGGGACGAGTAGAAATTTTAAATGACAGCGGAGAAGTTACGGGATATCATTATTTGAAATCCGACGCAGATATCCGCGGTCAGACTTCCATAGTTTATGAAGAAAGACAGAACCTTACTTATACAGCAAAAAAGTATGAAAATATTAAAAAAGAATTTTACTTCATAAGAGCCGGCCATTATATCATTGGTTTTGGAGCATATAAAAATCCTTATGAAACCTTCGAAATATGGACCGAGGAGACTGCCCTTCAGATAGGAAAAAACTTTTTGCTTCCGTTTTCTTATGGAACACGTACCATCATCCCCTATCAACCTGTAGAAAAAAGTTATGGAAAAGAAGAAATTCAGGATATACTTAGTGAAAAGTTTTCTAGATATTGTGCAGATATGAAAAAAAAGGGGGTAGAAATTCTGCAGAATAATGTTAAAATATACACAGAGCGCGATTTTGCATCGGCAAAGGGAACATTAACCATTCTTACAGATATCGGCGGTAAATTGCCAACGGAAGAAATCCCTTTGCCTGAAACCACCGGGGAAGACGGGACAGAAAGGACAGATACAGACGATGGGAATGAATGAAATAACGGTAGATATCCCGGCCGAGTACCAGAGCGTGGTATTTGGTCAATTTGATGCATTTGCAAAGAAAATAGAAAGAACACTTCACGTTACTTTGATTGCTCGCGGAGATACGGTGAAAATCCTCGGTGAATCTTCCAGGACGGCAAAGGCGGAGAGCGTGCTGAAGCAATTGATAGAACTTGCCAAACGGGGAAACGATATCAGGGAGCAGAATGTTGATTATACTTTGTCGCTTGCCATGGAAGGCAGTGAAGAAAAGGTGCTTGAGATAGACCAGGACATTATCTGTCATACCCTGCAGGGGAAGCCCATTAAACCTAAGACACTGGGACAGAAGAAATATGTAGACGCAATCCGGAAACAAATGATTGTATTCGGCTTAGGACCTGCCGGAACCGGAAAGACGTATCTGGCAATGGCGATGGCAATCACAGCTTTTAAAAATAATGAAGTGGGAAGGATTATTCTTACCAGACCCGCGATAGAAGCCGGAGAGAAGCTGGGATTCCTGCCCGGAGACCTGCAGAGTAAAATTGATCCCTATCTCCGTCCTCTCTACGATGCGTTATATCAGATTATGGGGGCAGAAAGCTTTCTTAAGAATTCTGAAAAGGGACTGATTGAGGTGGCGCCTCTTGCTTATATGAGAGGGCGGACACTGGATAATGCATTTATTATACTGGATGAAGCACAAAATACGACTCCGGCGCAGATGAAGATGTTTTTAACAAGAATTGGTTTTGGCTCTAAAGTTGTCATTACCGGAGATGCCACGCAAAAAGACCTTCCGGGCAATCAGATTTCAGGTCTGGATGTGGCGGTTAAGGTAGTAAGAAATATTGAAGATATCAGCATTTGCAACCTAACCAGCAGAGATGTTGTAAGACATCCGCTGGTACAGAGGATTGTAAAAGCATATGAAGAATATGAGACAAAAAAACCAGGAAAGAACCGGAGGAAAAAATAAGATGACTCTTTATTTTGAAGAAGAAGGGGAAGGCAGGCTCCCTCTGGAGTGTGAATCATTTGCCAGGCAGATTATTGAAGATACATTAAATTACATCGGCTGCCCATACGAGGCAGAAGTGAGCCTGCTTTTGACAACGAATGAACAAATCCATGAAATGAACCGGGAATTTAGAGGAATAGACCGCCCAACGGATGTGCTTTCCTTCCCTATGGTTCAGTACCCGGTTCCGGGAGAATTTGCATTTCTTGAAGAAACGCAAGATTGCTTTCATCCGGAGTCCGGCGAACTTCTGCTTGGCGATATTGTGATTTCTAAAGAAAAAGTATTGGAACAGGCGGCCGCTTACGGACATTCTGTCAGAAGAGAATATGCTTTTTTAATTATCCATTCTGTGTTACACTTAATTGGATATGACCATATGGAAGATGAAGAACGTCAGATTATGGAAGCAAAACAGAGAGAAATACTGGAACATTTACAGATTATGCGATAACGGATGGAGTATTTTATATGTCGGAGAGAAAAAAAGGAACGAATTTTATTATGCAAGGTACAATTCTTGGTGTGGCTGCGATTATCACCAAACTAATTGGTCTTGCCTACCGCATCCCGCTTACCAATATTATGGGAGCAAAGGGAAATGGGTACTACGGAGTTGTATTCCAGGTGTACAGCCTGGCGCTGATGCTTACTTCTTACAGCCTTCCGATGGCCGTGTCTAAGCTGGTATCTGCCCGGGTTTCGACGGGGCAGTATAAGAATGCTTACCGGGTATTGAAAGGAGCAATGACATTTGCTGTTTTGGCGGGCGGTATCGTTGCGGCAATCGTATTTTTCGGAGCGGGCATTATTTCAACTAATATCCTGAAGATGGATTTAAGCGTATATGCTTTGCGCGTACTTGCTCCCTGTATCTTAATCGTTGCTATTCTGGGCGTGCTCAGAGGTTTCTTCCAGGGATATGGGACGATGATTCCCACCGCATTTTCACAAATTTTAGAGCAGATTGTAAATGCAATTGTCAGTGTGACGGGAGCTTATTTGCTTTTGAATCTTGGAAAAACGGTGGCGCAGTCCAACGGAAATGACAATTACAAGGCTGCATTTGCCGCTGCAGGCGGTACCCTGGGAACGGTTATGGGGGCGTTGACGGCGCTTTTATTCCTGGTATTTGTATTTGGTGTGTACCGAGGAACGCTGAAAAAGCAGATGCGGCGTGATAGGACGAAGAAACTGGAAAGCCGTAAGTATATTTATAAAATATTATTCTTAACTATCGCTCCGGTTATTTTAAGTGCGACTGTGTATAATATCAGTAACCTTCTTGACCAGGCTATTTTTTCTAATATTATGGCAGCACAAGGATATGCGGAAGAAGAGTACACAGCGCTTCTCGGTATGTTCAATGGTCAGTACGATACGATGACAAATATTCCACTTAGTATGGCAAGTGCGCTGGCTTCTTCATTTATCCCGAGCCTTGTTGCGACAATTCAGACGGGGAAACGCAGACAGATACATAATAAGATTGACATGGTGTCGCGGTTTAATATGCTGATAGCAATCCCCTGTGCTGCAGGATTCATTTTCCTGGCAAGGCCGATTCTTGACCTTTTATTCTATACACAGGACAATGAAATCCCGGCCATGCTGCTTAGAATAGGTGGTATTTCTGTCGTCTTTTTCTGCTTGTCTACGGTTACGAATGCCGCACTTCAGGGAATGGATCAGATGGCAAAGCCGGTGAAGAACGCGGCGATTTCGCTGGTTATTCATATTGTATCGCTTTTAATTATGCTGATTGTATTTAAGTGGAGCATTTATTCCATCGTAGTCAGCAAGATTATTTTTGCCGCGGCAATCTGTGTCCTGAATGCTCATGATCTTCGGGAAGCTTGCGGATACATACAGGAAAGGAGGCGTACTTTTGTTATTCCTACGATAGCTTCCATTATTATGGGGCTTGGTGCGCTTTTGGTTCATTTGCTTTGTGAATTGTTTATTGGGGAGAAAATCGCAACCGTTATCGCAATTCTTGTTGCCGTACTTCTGTATGGAATTATTTTGGTTCTGCTGGGAGGAGTGACGGAAGATGAACTGCGAAGTATCCCGAAGGGTGATGTCTTAATCTACGTTCTCAGGAAAATGCATCTGCTTAGAGGTGAAAGAAGATAATATGAAACCAGTAAAAAAAATAGCGCTTCTCCATGACATGTGTGGAGTGGGGAAAGCAGCGCTGACGAATATGCTTCCTGTGCTTACAGTGCAAGGAATCGAAGTATGTCCCATACCTACCATCCTTTTGTCAACCCATACCGGCGGATATGGGAAACCTGCTGTTTATAAGGTGTCAGGAGATTACATACGCAGTTGTGCGGATCATTATCAGGAGCAGAAAGTTACCTTTGATATGATTTTTGTAGGATATCTGGGAAGCCCGGAGTTGGTGGATGCCGTGCAGTATTTCCTGAAAGCTTTTCCGGGGACAACCGTTGTTCTGGATCCGATCATGGGTGATCACGGAAACTATTATTGTAATTTCGATAGCTCCTATGGTACCGCTGTAAGGGCACTGCTTCCCTATGCGGATTTGATTTTGCCGAATTTAACAGAATGTTATCTGCTTCTGGGAGAAGAATTTGTCCTTACCGATGAAAAAGAAAGCATAGAAGAAATTTGCTGTTCCCTCAGGAAATTGGGTGCGAAGGATATTATAATTACCAGCATTCCGGCTGGTATGGGCGGCAAAGGGATTGCCGTTCTCCAAAAAGAACAGCTTACGATATTAGAAAACCGGGAAATGCTGAGAGAATTCCATGGGACAGGCGATGTATTTGACGGCATGGTGACAGCCGGACTGCTCAACGGAAAAACCATTTTACAGAGTGTAGAAGAAGCGCATAACTTCGTCTGCAGCTGTATCCGGGAAAGCAGCCGTTACGATTACCCTGAACGAGAAGGGCTTATGATAGAAAAAACGCTGAAAAGCCTGTATAAATTTTAAAGAAAAGCCGATACTGTACTAAAAAAGGAGTTGTCCTTATGAATAAAAAATATAGTATTGGCTTTTTTCTGGTTACAATTCTGGCACTGGTTCTTATTTCCGGCGCTTACCGTTTCAGCTATGAAAAGGCGAAGGAGCGTTCGTTGGAGGAACAGAAAACAGAAACTAAGCAAGAACAGGCTGTGGCTGCGGAAGGAGAGGCTTCTAAGGAAGAGGGCTATTATCTTGTGGATATAAACGGATATATTGTCGTATATTTAAGTGATAAAAAAACAATCTATGAATATACAGATATATTGGTGGATGAACTTCCTGTTTCTGTACAGACAGAAATAGAAACAGGAAAATATGTGGAAGATATACAGACTCTTTATGGATTTCTTGAAAATTATTCCAGTTAATGCCTATTGCCGGGTATCAGCAGATGGTGTAAGATAAAAGCGTGTCTGAAACAGAAAGGAACAAAAAAAAAATGAATGAAGAGAAAATCACAAGAATTAATGAATTATACCGAAAATCAAAAGCCGAAGGGCTTACAGATACAGAGAAAAAAGAACAGCAGCTGCTGCGCCGGGAGTATATTGATGCAGTCCGCAGAAATCTCCGGGGGCAGCTTAATAATATTTCTATTAAAGAAGCGGACGGGAGTATTACAGATTTGGGCGAAAAATATGGAAATAAGAAGGGAAATTAAAATATGGAGTTACCAAAGGATCCCATGCTGCTTCTCAGCGTAATTAACACAAAACTCAGAGATTATTATGATTCTCTGGACGCGCTGTGTGAAGACATGGATGCAGAAAAAGAATGGATTATAAATACACTGAAAGGAATGGATTATGAATACGATGAATCCAGAAATCAATTTATCTAAGGAAGCTCCCCTTGAAGAGCCGGAAAGACAGTATTATTACATAGAAAAAGCGAAGAAATATGTAAAAGAACAAATGGAAAAGCTTGGACGGCAGCTTACTTTCTGCGTTGTCACTTTTGGCTGTCAGATGAATGCGCGAGATTCTGAAAAATTAACCGGTGTCCTCCGTCAGATCGGATATACAGAGGAATCAAATGAAGAAAAGGCAGATTTTGTAATCTACAATACCTGCACCGTCCGGGAAAATGCCAATATGCGCGTCTATGGACGTCTGGGACAGTTGAACCGCATTAAGCGCAGGAAGCCATACATGATGATTGCCCTGTGCGGATGCATGATGCAGGAGCCGGAGGTTGTAGAAAAATTAAAGAAAAGTTATCGGTTCGTCGATATCATTTTTGGAACACATAACATTTATAAATTTGCTGAATTGATTGCAACCCGTTTTGAATCAGAACGGATGGTAATTGATATTTGGAAAGATACGGATAAAATAGTGGAGAATCTGCCAAGCGAGAGGAAATTTCCCTTTAAATCCGGTGTCAACATTATGTTTGGATGCAATAATTTCTGCAGCTATTGTATTGTGCCTTATGTGAGAGGACGGGAGAGAAGCCGTGACAAAGAAGCAATTATAGCAGAGATAAAACGCCTGGTGGCAGACGGTGTTGTGGAGGTCATGCTGCTTGGACAAAATGTCAATTCTTATGGCAAGACGTTAGAAGAACCCATAAGTTTTGCAGAGCTTTTAAAAGAAGTGGAAAAAATCGAAGGGCTGGAACGGATACGGTTCATGACATCCCATCCGAAGGATCTGTCAGATGAACTGATTGAGGTCATGAAAGATTCTAAAAAAATCTGTAAGCATCTTCACCTTCCGGTACAGTCAGGAAGCAGCCGCATCCTTGAAAAAATGAACCGCAGATATACGAAAGAACAATATCTGGAATTGGTAAGAAAGATTCGTGAGGCGGTTCCGGATATTTCCTTGACGACGGATATTATTGTTGGGTTTCCGGGAGAAACGGAGGAAGATTTTCTGGAAACAATGGACATTGTAGAAAAAGTCCGGTACGACAGCGCCTTTACTTTTATTTATTCTAAAAGAACCGGGACCCCGGCTGCAGTTATGGAAGAGCAGGTTCCCCAGGAAATTGTAAAAGATCGCTTTGACAGGCTTCTTAAGCGGGTGCAGGAGATATCTTCCGAAGTCTGTGCTGTTCATGAGGGAACTACGCAGACCGTGCTGGTGGAATCTGTTAATGATCATGATGAGACACTTCTTACCGGACGGCTCAGTAATAATCTGCTGGTACATTTTCCGGGAGATGCCGGTTTGATTGGCAGTTTCGCAGATGTAAGGCTGGATGAATGCAAAGGATTTTACTATTTGGGGACAATGGTTTAAAATCCCACCCATAATTTGTGCCTATAACGCCTAAACTATGTAGTATAACACATAGCGAGGGCGTTTTTTATGAAAAAATTGAGTGAATATATTTTCTTCTGGGCATTGGGAGGTTGTATCTATTATTTTTTTGAGATTCTTTTCCGCGGCTTTTCTCATTGGTCCATGTTTGTCCTGGGAGGGATCTGTCTTTTGTTTTTTTATATTCAGGGTTCCCTGTTGCATTGGAAGGAACCACTGTGGAGGCAGGTTCTGCGATGCATTATCTTTGTAACGGCGATGGAATTCATAACCGGAATTATTGTCAATAAATGGCTTCATCTGGAAGTGTGGGATTACAGTGGGCTTCCTTTACAGCTTTTTGGACAAATCTGCTTTCCGTTCATCGTAATATTTTCCGGCTTGTGTCTGGTAGGAATCTTTATAAGCGGATATTTAAGTTATTGGCTTTTTGGAGAAGAAAAACCATCTTATCATATACTGTAAGCAGAATATTTTCATCTTTCTTTATGAAAAGAAAGATGATATAATGAGCACAATGAAAAAACGAAAGAGGAGATAGATGTGGCTGAATTAACACCAATGATGCAGCAATATATGGAAACCAAAAAGGAATACAGCGACTGCATCTTATTCTATAGATTAGGGGATTTTTATGAAATGTTCTTTGACGACGCCCTGACTGCGTCCAGAGAGCTGGAAATTACTTTAACGGGTAAAAACTGTGGTTTGGAAGAGAGGGCTCCGATGTGTGGAGTCCCTTATCATGCCGTAGACATTTACTTAAATAAACTCGTATCAAAAGGATATAAAGTAGCTATTTGTGAACAGATGGAAGATCCTGCGACTGCAAAAGGGCTGGTTAAAAGGGAAGTGGTGCGTATTGTCACGCCGGGTACAAACCTTAGTATGCAGACACTGGATGAGACGAAAAATAATTATATTATGTGCGTTGTATACATTGCCGACCGCTATGGACTCTCTGTGGCAGATATTACAACAGGAGATTATTTTGTGACGGAACTTGACAGCAGCGGTAAGCTTTTGGATGAAATCTGCAAATTCATGCCTTCGGAACTTATTTGTAACGAAGCCTTTTTTATAAGCGGACTGGATATTGATGATCTGCGGGAACGGCTGAAAATCACGATCTATTCTTTGGAGTCCTGGTATTTTGATGATGCTATATGCGTCCGCAGGTTAAAAGAACACTTCCATGTCAGTTCGATGGAAGGTCTGGGCATTGCAGATTATTCCTGCGGAATCATCGGTGCCGGCGCTCTCCTTATATATTTGGAAGAAACACAGAAGAATTCTCTTTCCCACCTTACCAGGCTGACCCCTTATGCAACAGGAAAATACATGCTTCTGGATAGCTCTACCCGTCGGAATCTTGAACTGACAGAAACATTACGCGAAAAAAATAAAAGAGGCTCTCTTCTGTGGGTGCTTGATAAGACAAAGACGGCCATGGGCGCCCGAACCTTGCGAAAGTATATTGAACAGCCGCTGATTCATAAAGAATCGATTGAAAGACGCTTGGATGCAGTTGAAGAATTGAAGAGTAACGCTATTTCCAGAGAAGAGATTAGAGAATACCTGTCTCCGGTTTACGATTTGGAACGTCTGGTTACAAAAATCACTTATAAATCTGCTAATCCAAGAGATATGATTGCTTTTCAGAGCTCTCTTGCAATGCTTCCTCATATTAGATACATATTGGAAGATATGCAAAGCCCGCTGCTTAAAAAGCTGTGGGAAGACCTGGACACATTAGAAGACCTGTGCACACTGATTTCTTCAGCAATTTGTGAAGAACCGCCTCTTGCGATGAAAGAAGGCGATATTATCCGCGATGGTTATAATGAAGAGGTAGACCGTCTGCGAAGCGCTAAAACAGAAGGCAAAAACTGGCTGGCGGATCTGGAGGCAGAAGAACGGGAAAAAACCGGGATTAAAAATCTTCGCGTAAAGTATAATAAGGTGTTTGGATATTATCTGGAAGTCACGAATTCTTACAAAAACCTTGTTCCGGATTATTATACCCGCAAACAGACACTTGCTAATGCAGAGCGGTATATTACACCCCGGCTCAAAGAATTGGAAGATACTATATTGGGAGCGGAGGACAAATTATATGCCCTTGAATATGAGCTGTATTGTGAAGTTCGGGATATCGTAGGACGTGAAGTCGTTCGGATACAAAATACGGCAAAAGCCATCGCCGATATTGACGTGCTCGCCTCCCTTGCACTGGTGGCAGAGCGAAATAATTACATACGGCCGAAAATCAATGAAAATGGGAAGATAGAAATCAAAGATGGCCGTCACCCGGTAGTGGAAAAAATGATTCCCAACGATATGTTTATTGCCAATGATACTTTTCTGGATGACAAAAAGAAACGAATCGCCATTATTACCGGCCCTAATATGGCAGGAAAATCCACCTATATGCGGCAGACAGCGCTGATCGTATTGATGGCGCAAATTGGTTCTTTCGTACCGGCTTCAGAAGCAAATATCGGGATTGTAGACCGAATTTTTACCCGTGTAGGAGCATCGGATGACCTTGCCTCCGGTCAGAGTACTTTTATGGTGGAGATGACGGAAGTCGCAAATATTCTTCGCAATGCTACGAAAAATAGTCTTCTGATTCTGGATGAAATCGGAAGAGGAACCAGTACTTTTGATGGTCTCAGCATTGCGTGGGCGGTTGTTGAACACATCAGTAATACGAAGCTTCTGGGAGCTAAAACACTGTTTGCCACCCACTACCATGAACTTACAGAGTTAGAAGGTAAGATTGATAATGTAAATAATTATTGTATCGCGGTAAAGGAAAAGGGAGATGATATCGTATTCCTTCGTAAAATTGTAAAGGGAGGCGCGGATAAAAGCTATGGAATCCAGGTAGCAAAGCTGGCAGGCGTGCCCGAATCTGTCATTAGTCGTGCGAAAGAGATTGCGGAAGAACTTTTGAATGCTGATATCACCGGGCGGATAAAGGATATTGCAGCAGGAGGACATGAAGCAGCAGTTAAAACAAAAAAATATGATGATGTGGATCTTGCACAAATGTCATTGTTTGATACGGTGAAAGATGACGATGTACTGGAAGAATTAAAAAATTTAGATATCAGCCATTTAACTCCCATTGATGCACTGAACACCCTTTATCAGCTTCAGAATAAATTGAAAAACAGGTGGTAACAATGAAAATACAAGTATTAGACCAGGTAACAATTGACAAGATTGCAGCAGGAGAAGTGATTGAAAGGCCTGCATCGATTGTAAAAGAACTGGTAGAAAATTCTATCGATGCCCAGGCAACTGCAGTGGTCGCAGAGATTAAAGAAGGAGGGATCTCTTTTATCCGGATTACCGATAATGGATGCGGGATGGATAAAGAAGACGTTCCTTATGCATTTTTACGTCATTCCACCAGTAAAATACGCTCCGTAGATGACCTGTCGCATATTTCTTCCCTTGGGTTTCGTGGAGAAGCGTTATCCAGTATTGCGGCGGTTTCTCAGGTGGAATTGATTACCAAACCGGCGGATTCATTGTTTGGGACAACCTACCGGATTGAGGGCGGAAAGGAAATTTCTATTGATGAAACAGGAGCGCCTGATGGTACCACCTTTTTGATAAGGCAGCTGTTTTACAATACGCCTGCCCGCCGGAAATTCCTGAAAACTGCAATGACAGAAGCAAGCCATGTGGGCGACCTGATTACACGTCTTGCCTTATCCCACCCTGAAATTTCTTTTCAGTTTATAAATAATGGACAGTCCAAATTACATACTTCAGGAAATGGAAATTTAAAAGATGTGATTTATCATATATATGGCCGTGAAATAGCGTCGCATTTGCTTGCTGTAGACTATGAAAGCGGAGGAATACGGATTACCGGATTTGCCGGAGAACCGATTATTTCCCGTGGAAACCGTAATTTTGAAAATTATTTTATTAATGGGCGATATGTGAAAAGCAATATCATATCAAAAGCAATTGAAGACGCATATAAAGATTTTACGATGCAGCACAAATATCCGTTTACGGTTCTCCACTTGTCGATCGACGGTGAAACGGTGGATGTGAATGTCCATCCGACCAAGATGGAACTTCGTTTTAGTAATCAACAGCAGATTTATAATTGCGTATGTGAAGCAGTTGGAAAAGCTTTGCATCAGGAAGAATTGATTCCGCATGTAGAAATCCCCGAACCGCCCAAACCGCCGACAGAAAGGAATCCACAGGATACGGTTACTTTTGGGACAACTGTAAAAAAGAAGGAGCCTGCAGCGCAGAAAAATCTGGACTACTTTATGGAAAAGATGCGTGAACGGGTTCTGTCCTATCATGAACAGAACTCTGCCGCGGAAGTAAAGAATAAGAACGATATTTTCAAGCCGGAGCGGCAGACAAACCGTATCAGAGAAGCAGTAAATTACCGAAAAGCTAATTTGGAGGAAAATACTCCATCTGTGCCGTCAGGTGAACAGCTGAATTTCTTTGATGAGAAACTTCTGACGAAAAAGGCAGCCACAGAATACAAACTTATCGGACAGGTATTTGAAACTTATTGGATTGTAGAATTTCACGATAATCTTTATATCATTGATCAGCATGCTGCACATGAACGCGTGCTGTATGAGAAGACACTTGCCGGGATGAAGAAAAGAGAATTTACTTCTCAACTCATCAGCCCGCCGATTATTCTGGAGCTTTCTATGAAAGAAGCTGAACTTCTGAATAAATATATGGAGCGGTTTACCAGGATTGGTTTTGAAATCGAAGAATTCGGACAGGATTCTTATGCCGTCCGTGCTGTTCCCGACAATCTGTTTAGCATTGCCAAAAAGGATCTCCTTATGGAAATGCTGGATTCGCTCTCAGATGAGCTGTCCACGGAAAACACACCGGATTTAATCGACGAAAAGATAGCATCTATGTCCTGTAAAGCTGCTGTAAAAGGGAATATGAAATTGTCAGCCGCAGAGGTTGAGACTTTGATCGGAGAATTGCTGGAACTGGAAAATCCTTACCATTGTCCTCATGGCAGACCGACAATCATTGCCATGTCCAAACGGGAACTGGAGAAGAAATTCAAAAGGATTGTATAGAAAGGAAATATTATGAAGCAGCCATTGATTATTTTGACGGGGCCGACTGCTGTCGGGAAAACCAAAGCATCTATCGGACTTGCGCAGGCGATTAACGGTGAGATTATTTCTGCAGATTCTATGCAGATTTATAAATACATGGATATTGGTTCTGCTAAAATTTGCCCGGCAGAAATGGAGGGCGTGCCTCACTATCTGGTGGATGAGCTTTTACCGGAAGAAGAATTCCATGTTGTAAAATTTCAACAGATGGCAAAAAAAGCGATGGAGCAGATTTACAAGAAAGGACACATCCCCATTGTAGTAGGCGGAACCGGCTTTTACATTCAGGCACTTCTTTACGATATTGATTTTACAGAAAATAAAGAAGACAGCGGATACCGGCAGGAACTGGAACGATATTGCCGCGAGCACGGGGCTGAAGCGCTGCATCAAATGCTCGCTGTAAAAGACCCTCAGGCTGCCGAAGAAATTCATGCAAATAATGTAAAGCGTGTCATCCGCGCGCTGGAATTTTATCACCAGACAGGCCAAAAAATATCAGAACATAATGCAAGGGAAAGGCAAAAGGAATCTCCCTATGAATTTCGCTATTTTGTGCTGAATGATGAAAGGCAGCATCTATATACCCGCATTAACCAACGTGTAGACCAGATGATGGATGCCGGACTTTTAGATGAAGTAAAACGCTTGAAAGCTATGGGATATACACGAGATATGGTGTCCATGCAAGGGCTGGGTTATAAAGAACTTCTTTCCTATCTTGACGGGGAATGTACGCTTACGGAGGCTGTCTATACTATTAAAAGAGACACCAGGCATTTTGCTAAACGGCAGCTTACCTGGTTTAAACGGGAACGTCAGGTTCTTTGGATTGACAAGCCATCTTATGCTTATGATGAAGAGAAAATACTGAAAGCAATGCTTTCGCATATGGAGGGAATCATATAAATGTTAGACGAAATAAAAGAAATGTATCAGGAAATGGGAATCCGGAAAAGTGTGCTTGATTTTGGGCAGGACGCATTATCCGGTCTGAAAGAACGCTTTGAAAAAATAGACGAGATTGCAGAATACAATCAATTGAAGGTAATCCATGCCATGCAGAAAAACAGAGTGAATGAATCTTGTTTTAAATTTGCCAGCGGATATGGATACAGCGATTACGGCAGGGATACGCTTGAGAAAGTATATGCCGACGTGTTCCATACCGAAAGTGCCCTCGTAAGACCGCAGATTACATGTGGAACGCATGCATTGTCTCTTGCCTTAAGCGCCAACCTACGTCCCGGAGATGAACTTCTTTCACCGGTGGGCAAGCCTTATGACACGCTGGAGGAAGTGATTGGTATCCGTCCGTCCTGCGGTTCCCTTGCTGAATATGGAATCACATATTCTCAGGTGGAATTGTTTCCGGATGGGAGCTTTGATTATGAAAATATAAGAAAAGCGATCAATGATCGGACCAAAATTGTTACCATTCAACGGTCAAAAGGTTATCAGACGCGTCCGAGCTTTTCTGTAAAACAGATTGGAGAGCTGATTTCCTTTGTAAAAGGGATTAAGCCGGATGTAATTTGTATGGTGGATAATTGTTATGGTGAATTTGTAGAGACCATAGAACCAAGTGATGTGGGAGCAGACATGGTAGTTGGATCACTGATCAAAAATCCGGGAGGCGGTCTTGCGCCTATTGGCGGTTATATTGCAGGAAGAGAGGATTTGATTGATGCCTGCGGATACCGTTTGACCTCACCAGGGCTTGGAAAGGAAGTTGGCGCTTCTCTCGGAGTTATGCAGACTTTCTTCCAGGGGCTTTTTCTTGCGCCTACAGTTACTGCAGGCGCACTAAAGGGAGCCATTTTTGCTGCGAATATTTATGAACGGCTGGGCTTTGGTGTAATCCCCAATGGATCAGAAAGCCGTCACGACATCATTCAGGCGGTAGAATTTGGCGTACCTGAAGGTGTAATTGCTTTTTGTAAAGGCATCCAGGCTGCCGCTCCGGTAGATTCTTATGTTACGCCGGAACCATGGGCAATGCCGGGGTATGACAGCGATGTAATCATGGCAGCCGGAGCCTTTGTACAAGGGTCATCCATTGAACTGAGCGCTGACGGACCGATAAAACCTCCTTATGCAGTCTATTTTCAGGGCGGACTTACCTGGCAGCATGCAAAGCTTGGAATTTTAATGTCTCTGGAATATCTGGTAAGAGAAGGGATTGTAACTTTATGAGAATCTATATTATCGGCGGAGGGGCTTCCGGCATAGCCGCTGCCATAGCCGCCGCAAGAAAAGGTGCCGCTGTAACAATTCTCGAACATAAAGACCGGATTGGGAAAAAAATTCTGGCCACCGGAAACGGACGCTGCAATTTGACAAATCTCCATATGGAAGCGTCCTGTTTCCGGGGAGATGATACTGCTATTGTAGATAAAGTGCTGCGTCGTTTTGATGCAGAAGATACCCTGAAATTTTTTCGGGATCTGGGACTTCTGACAAAGACACGGGGGAATTATGTGTATCCGCGCACTGACCAGGCCTCCACTGTACTGGAAATCCTGCTTATGGAACTTAGAAGGCTCCACGTCCATCTGGAGACAGATACCCATGTAACCTCTGTAGAAAAGACAAAAAAGGAATTTCGTATTCGGGCTTCACAGAAAGAAAAAGGAGAAAAAGTGTATCATGCAGATAAGGTGATTCTTGCTTCCGGAGGGAAAGCTGCGTCTGCCCAGGGATCTGACGGAAGCGGCTATGGACTGGCAAAAGCTATGGGACATTCGCTTTCGCCGGTGGTTCCTGCATTGACCGCTCTCAGAGCCTCGGAGAAAATTTTTTCCAGGCTGGCAGGGATCCGCACCGAAGCAACGGTAACCCTTTATCTTGATGGCAGAGAAACCGCAGCTGATACCGGGGAATTGCAGCTGACAAATTATGGGATTTCCGGGATTCCCGTATTTCAGGTTAGCAGATATGCTTCTAAGGGACTCTATCAGAAAAAAGAGGTCACTGCCAGGATAGATTTCCTGCCTGCAATGTGTGAGAAGGAATTCCTTCTGTATCTGTCCGAAAGGAAAAGAAAGGAAACGGATACTGTGATGGAGGAATTTCTTATCGGAGTTTTTCATAAAAAACTAATTCCGGTATTCTTAGAGTATGCCGGGATCGGATGTCATATGAAAGCAGAAGTGGTTTCAGAAGCAGATTTTCAGAGACTTGTTAAGACGTGTAAGGGATTTCCGGTGCATATTATTGCCGCCAATTCCTTTGAACAGGCGCAGGTTTGTGCCGGCGGTGTGCGGACGGCACAAGTAAAGGCAGATACTTTGGAATCCATATATACGCCGGGTTTTTATCTGACGGGAGAATTACTAGATATCGACGGAATCTGCGGCGGATATAACCTGCAATGGGCGTGGGCCACCGGATACCTGGCAGGCAGAGATGCCGCTGCGGAGCGTGTTCATCGTACAGACAGGAGGACCTATGATTCAGATTAATCAGTTGAAATTAAATATCCATCACACAGAAGCGGATCTGGAGAGAAAGATTAGAAAAATTCTCCATTTGAAAGAAGATACGCTTCTTTCTTATCAAATTAAGAAACAATCTATAGACGCAAGAAAGAAACCGGATTTATTTTTTGTATATACAGTAGACGTGCAGATAAATGCAGCTTTAGAGAAACAGATTCTACGCAGATGCAATGATAAAAATCTGTCTGCCGTTCAAAGAACCTCCTGGCATTTCCCGTTATGTAAGAATGGAAAATTTCTGCAACACCGTCCTGTTGTAATCGGAAGCGGTCCGGCAGGACTGTTCTGCACATATTTCCTTGCACAAAATGGTTACCGTCCCATCCTTATTGAACGGGGAATGCCGGTAGAAGAACGGTTAAAGGATGTGGAAGCTTTCTGGAAAACAGGAAAACTAAATACCGAATCTAACGTACAATTTGGCGAAGGCGGAGCCGGTACATTTTCCGATGGAAAATTAAACACACTGGTAAAAGACAGCGATGGGCGCGGCCGGAAAGTGATGGAGATTTTTGCAGAATATGGGGCGCCGAAAGAGATTCTATACGTAAACAAACCTCATATTGGGACAGATGTCCTGATAAATGTAGTCAGAAATATGAGGAATGCTATTTTGGAAAATGGCGGGGAAGTGCTTTTCCATACCAAAATGACTGATATCCACACTCGCAATACAGACGGAAGCAAGCAACTGGAATCCTTACTTCTTACGGATACACTGACAGGAGAAGAACGGATACTCCCCACTGATATTACAGTTCTTGCACTGGGGCACAGCGCAAGAGATACTTTCCAGATGCTTTATGAGCGTGGGATAGATGTACAGGCAAAATCTTTTGCGGTTGGTGTAAGAGTCGAACACCCACAAGCCATGATTAACCTGTCGCAATATGGCAGGGAACATCCGGATATTCTATCGGCAGCTTCTTATAAATTAACGACGAAACTGGAAAATGGAAGAGGTGTCTATACCTTCTGTATGTGTCCGGGAGGTTATGTAGTTAATGCTTCTTCCGAGCAGGAGAGATTGGCAGTCAATGGGATGAGTTACCATGCAAGGGATGGACGTAACGCCAACAGTGCTGTTATTGTAACGGTGACTCCGGAGGATTATGGCGGCAGCCATCCGCTTGCCGGTGTGGCGTTCCAGCGAAAATTAGAAGAAGCGGCATACCGTGAAGGAAAGGGCAGTGTACCTGTGCAGACTTTTGGCGATTATAGACGGAACATGCCATCCGAAAAACTGGGAACAGTGATCCCGCAGATAAAAGGCAAATACCGTCTTTCCAATGTCAGAAATATTTTCCCCGGGGAAATCGGCGATTCCATTGAACAGGGAATTCTTGCCTTTGACAGAAAAATTCCGGGATATGCCGGAGAGGATACGATTCTTTCCGGTGTGGAGAGCAGGACGTCATCTCCCTTACGTATAAACAGAGATGCACAGATGGAAAGCCCGGTAAAGGGAATCTACCCTTGCGGAGAAGGTGCCGGGTATGCGGGAGGAATTACATCAGCTGCAATGGATGGGATAAAAACTGCAGAAGCAATCGCCAAAAAATACCTTCCATTCGACAAGGCACGCGAATGATTAAGAAATTTTTAATGGGATAAGTCTATACACACTTTTTGAAATATGGTAAAATATACTGAGTTTTCAGAAGAGAAAATGCATTGTGGGCATCGTACGAATTGGAAAAATGAATCAGACCAATACCATGAAAGATTTATTAACGGCAGAGCGTCCCTACGAGAAATGTGAGCACAGCGGGGCGGGAAGCCTTACAGATGCAGAGCTATTGGCCGTCCTACTTCGGACAGGCACAAAAGGGGAGAATGTACTGGAGCTTTCCCGGCGTCTTTTATATGAAAAGGGACAGGGAATTCTGGGAATCCATCAGCTTGATATGGCGCAGCTTAGACAGATGAAAGGAATTGGGAGAGTCAAGGCAATACAGATTGCCTGTATCTCTGAATTGGCAAAGCGTCTTGCTAAGGCAACAGCTTCTGAAACACTTAGTTTTACATGTCCTGCGTCGATTGCAAAGTATTACATGGAAGAGATGCGGCACGAAAAACAAGAACACATGAAATTACTAATGCTGAATTCGAAATCACATCTTCTTGGTGAATCAGATATTTCCAAGGGAACGGTTAATTCATCGCTGATTACACCGAGAGAATTGTTTATAGAAGCGTTACAGAAAAATGCAGTGTCCATTATCCTGCTGCACAATCACCCCAGTGGTGATCCGACGCCCAGCAGGTCTGATATCCTGATAACAGAAAGAATTTATCAGGCGGGATTATTAATCGGAATTGACTTACTGGACCACATCATTATTGGGGACAATTGTTATATGAGTTTTTCCGAAGCGGAGCTGCTAGGTACGAAAGGATAATAGAAAATGGCAAAACATATATATGGACTGGATCTTGGTTCATACGAAATTAAAGTATATGACAAAAAGCAAGATACTATTTGGAAAGAAAAGAATGCAATTGCAGTTAAAAATGACAAAGAAATCTTTGCCGTCGGTGATGATGCCTACCGTATGTATGAGAAGTCTCCCACTGGTATTCAGGTTGCATTTCCTATGAAGGAAGGCGTTATTTCCAGATTTAATGATATGCAATATCTTCTGCAGAACCTGTTGAAAAAAGAACGCCGGTTTGCAAGAGGGGCAGAGTATGTAATTGCTGTTCCAACTGATGTGACCGAAGTGGAAAAAAAAGCTTTTTTTGATTTGGTAATACATTCGACGGCGAGGGCGAAAGAAGTTAATATTGTAGAACGAGGGATTGCTGATGCTATTGGACTCAATCTGGATATTGAAAATACAAAAGGAATCCTGATTGCTAATTTTGGTGGTGAGACTACTGAATTGTCCGTTATTTCCGGCGGCGGCATTGTTTTTAACCGGCTTGTAAAGGTAGGAGGGATTACTTTTGATCAGGCGATAGCAACCCTTGTGCATTATAACCATGACTTTTTAATCGGAAGGCTGACATCGGAGACGTTGCGGAAAAAATTTGGCGTGGTCATTGACGATTCCTCATTCCTCACAGTTGCAGGGCGGGATCTGATTACGGGGCTGCCCCAGCGGCGAGAGATTTCAAGCACTCTTGTTCGCGTGGCAATACAAGAACCTTTGAAGGATTGCCTCCGGGCAATCCAATCGCTTTTGGACAGGATACCACCGGAAATACGGAAGGCAATTTATAAGAATGGTATTTTCCTGACTGGCGGGGGTGCCTGTCTTCCCGGACTTGATGAGCATATGGAAAATGCTCTTGGAATTACCGTGCATACGGCTATTGAACCGGATATCTGTGCGGTAACCGGGCTGAAACAAATTATAATGTCAAAAGAACTGAAGAAACTGGCATATTCCATGTTGAATGAAAGTTATAGGTGGATGAGATAAGATGAAAATTAAACAGCAAAACAGTATTCCAAGTAAATATATATTTCTGATTTTTGTTGTCATATGCGGCGTCCTGATGGGAGCAGAGCTTTTTACTGACAGTGGCGGACCGCTTCGCTGGATTGGCAATTATACGATTGTACCCATGCAAAAAGGAATCAGTTATGTAGGAACCTGGATGAGTGATCTTTCAGACAATTTTCAAACACTGGACGAGGTGAAGAAAGAAAATGAAGAACTCCAGACACGTGTAGACGAACTGACTATCGACAATACAAGACTTCGTCAGGAACAGTATGAACTTGAACGTCTGAAAGAGCTCTACAAACTGGACCAGAACTATGCGGATTATGAAAAGGTAGCAGCACATGTTATTGCTAATAATGGTACGAACTGGTTTAGTTCTTTTACCATAGATAAGGGCAGTAATGATGGAATTAAAGAGGATATGAATGTTCTTGCAGGAAGCGGACTTGTTGGAATTGTCACAGAGGTTGCACCGAATTATTCACAGGTTCGTTCTATCATTGATGATGAAAGCAATATCAGCGGCATGATTCTTTCTACCTCCGATCTTTGCATGGTTCGCGGAGATTTAAAACTGATGGAGGATGGAAGAATTCGTCTGGAGAAGCTTCCAAATAACGATACCGAAATAGAAGTCGGCGAACAGGTAGTTACATCCCACATCAGTTCAAGATTTTTACAGGGATTGCTTATTGGGTATGTCAGCGAGATTTCTGTTGATTCCAATAATCTTACCCGTTCCGGCTATATCACTCCGGCGGTTGACTTTACAAAGCTGCATGAAGTCCTTATCATCACATCTACGAAACAAGATATGATAGATGCAAAAGACAGTGATACAGCGGATAATACGGCGGATTCTGCATCAGAGGAGGAGTAATACATGAAAAGAAAAGTGATTTCTTTCCTTATCATTCTGGCCTGCTTTTTGCTGCAGAGCGCGGTATTTCCCCGGATAACATTCTTTACTGTAAAACCGAATCTTCTGATTATTGTCACAGCATCTTTTGGATTTATGCGTGGAAAGAAAGAAGGAATGCAGGTTGGATTTATCTGCGGTATTCTGATGGATGTATTCTGGGGCGGGCTGTTAGGGTTTTATGCTTTAATTTATACAACAGCCGGTTACGTGAACGGCTTTTTTAAGCGCATGTTTTATGATGAGGATATTAAGCTCCCACTGGGAATGATAGCCGCCAGTGAATTGGTTTATGGACTGGTAGTATATTTCTGCCTTTTTATGCTGCAGGGAGAATTCCATTTCTTCTATTACCTTTTCCATATTATTCTGCCTGAATTAGTATATACTATTTTGGCTACGATTGTTTTATACCAGATTATTCTTCAGATTAACCGTAAATTAGAAGCAGAAGAACAAAGGAGTGCCAGCAGATTTGTATAGTTTATGGGAAAAAATAAAAAACGGAGCAGCAGAAATCGCCCGAACAAGGTTGTTTATTGTTATTATTGTTTTTTGTGTATTATTTTCAATTTTAACTGGGCGTTTATTTAGCCTGCAAATTATCCATGGTGAAGAATATCTGAATAATTATAAGCTTCAGATTCAAAAAACCCGGACAATCCAGGCAAACCGCGGAAATATTTACGACCGCAACGGTGTTCTGCTTGCCTATAATGAACTGGCGTATTCTATTACGATTGAGGACAACAGTGAATATACCGGCTCTGAAAAAAACAGAGAATTGAATAAAGAAATCGGTCAGATTATCGAAATCGTTGAATCGAATGGCGACTCTGTAATTAGTAATTTCAATGTCGTTCTGGATAGCAACAATGAATATCAGTATGCAATGGATAACGAAACCCTGCGGCTCCGTTTCATTGCGGATGTATTTGGGGAGTCAACAATTGATAAGCTTACGGACGAACAGTGTAATATGAGCGCGAAGGATTTGATTGATTATCTCTGCGAGGATGAAACCAATGGTTATGGAATTAATCAAGATGAGATGGAGCGTTCCGAGGTGTTAAAATATGTAAATATCCGCTATGCTATCAGCCTGAATCGTTTTCAGAAATATATTCCGGCAACTGTTGCAGAAGATGTAAGCAACGAAACAGTCGCAGATATTATGGAGCATATGGATGAACTGCCGGGAGTAGATGTGGCCGAAAAATCCCTGCGCCGTTATACAGACAGTAAATATTTTGCCAATATCATCGGATATACCGGTCAGATTTCTCAGGATGAATATGACGCACTTGATAAAGAAGAGCAGGAGAAATATTCTTTAACTGATACAGTAGGAAAATCAGGGCTTGAACAGGTAATGGACGAGTATCTTCAGGGCGAGAAAGGGGAAGTGAAACTGTATGTCAACAGTGTAGGTAAGGTTATTGAAACGGTAGAGAATAAAGAACCTACTGCCGGTAATAATCTTTATCTTACAATTGATGCCAATCTCCAGAAAGCCGCATACGATATCCTGGAACAGGAGCTTGCGGGAATCCTTCTGGCGAAGATGGCTGATGTACTGGATTATGACCGCTCTACGTCTACGGATGCAGGCAATGTCATTGTTGCAAGCGGCGATGCTTATTATGCATTTATTGGAAATGATATACTGGATATGCAGCATTTTTCCGATGAAAATGCAGGCAATACGGAAAAAACAGTATATGCTTCTTTCTCTGCATATAAAGAACAATTAGTGAACGACCTGATTTCCATTATGGAAAATGAAAGTGCACCTGCATATAAAGATATGTCCCGTGAGACACAGGCGTACCTGTCTTTTATCGTGACAGATCTTCTGACGGAAAGCAGAGGCGTTCTTGTACAAGAGTCTATTAATACGGAAGATGCTGTATATCTCCAGTGGCGGAATGAAGAAACAATTAATATTAATACTTATTTGAATTATGCAATATCACAGAATTGGATAGATTCTTCTAAGTTGCAGGACTATGTATCCACAGACGGGAAATATTCCAGCGCCGGCGAATTATACAGCGGTCTTGTTTCTTATGTACAAGATGCTTTGCTTAACAGTTCTTCTTTTGATAAACTGGTTTATCAGTATATGATTAAAGCCGGAAGCATTACGGGAACGCAGATGTGCATGATGTTATATGAACAAGGTGTTCTTGCTTTTGACGAAGAACAGTACAACAGTCTGGCAAGCGGAGCAACAAGCGCTTATGATTTTCTCCGCAGTAAAATTCAGTCGCTGGAACTAACCCCCGGACAATTAGGGCTTGAGCCTTGTACCGGGTCTGTGGTGATTACGGATCCTGATTCCGGTAATGTACTGGCTTGTGTATCTTATCCGGGATATGACAATAACAGGCTTGCCAATTCTATGGATAGCGCTTATTATAACAAACTACTTACGAATACGGCCCGTCCGTTTTATAATAATGCAACCCAGGAAAAAACGGCTCCGGGTTCTACCTATAAACCTTTGTCAGCGATTGCAGGTCTTACAGAGGGTGTGATTGATCTGAATACGACCACTTATTGTGATGGTACATTCAAGAAGGTCGTCCCCAATATTAATTGTTGGGTATATCCCAGCAATCATGGGACACAGGATGTAGTCAGCGCTATTACCAATTCCTGCAACGTATTCTTTAATGAAGTAGGATATCGGCTGGGGCTGGAAGAGGCGGACGCTGCTCAGATGGAAAATGAAGACGGCTCCGAGACGAAAAATATTTATTCCAGTGAACTGGGGCTTAGTAAGTTAAGGAAATATGCCACCATGTTCGGGCTGAATGAAACCTCCGGCCTTGAAATTCCGGAATCGGAACCTCAGATATCCGACGATTCCTCTGTACCATCGGCGATGGGACAGGGAACTAACAATTATACAACCAGTCAGCTTGCGCGGTATATCAGCACTGTCGCAAATGAAGGGGCGGTATATAAACTGTCTCTGCTGGACAGGGTAGAGAAAATAGACGGGACGGTGGTAGAAGAGTTTCAGTCCGAACAGACAAATACAATAGAAGAAGTTTCACAGGATACATGGGATGCCGTGCATTCCGGAATGAGAGGAGTTATTCTGAATAACAGCAGCCTGTTTTCTAAAATAAACGAAAGCAGTGTTTCGTTATATGGAAAGACCGGTACGGCACAGCAGAGTAAGACCCACGCTGATCATGGCCTGTTTGTTGGATTTGCATCCAATGGAGGCGATCCGGAGATCGCATTTGCAATCCGGATTGCAAATGGTTACAGCTCTACTTTCGCGGCAGAAGTCGGTAAGGGTGTTATAGAATACTATTACAATATAACCGATTCGTCAGAGCTTATTAACGGCAGCGCTTCTGCGGTAAGCGCAGGCTCTCACAGTGATTAATTGCCGACGCAGGGAGATGAACTTTTTGAAGGATCATGTAATCATTAAAAGCAACAAATACGGTTTAACAGTCTATCTTGATTCAGAAATTGAATATAAGGAACTGTTAGTAGAAATAGAAAATAAATTCAGAGCGTCCTCTCGCTTTTTCAGGGGAAATGAAGTAGCATTAAGCTTTGAAAACCGTATTCTTACAAAAGCTGAAGAAAAAGAGATTGTAGGAATCATATCCACAGCGGCAGATATCCGAATTCTCTGCATCATTGATCACGACGCGAAAACAAATCAGATGTACAAAAGTATAGTAGATGAGACCCTTGCCATGGTACCTGAGGCAGACGGGACTTTCTATAGGGGGACGTTAAAGCGGCGGCAATTACTGGAAACCGAAAGAAGCATTATCATTATCGGTGATATTGAAGAGGGAGCAACTGTTGTCTCCAAAGGAAATATTATCGTAATCGGGGCTATTTATGGTTCTGCACAGGCCGGCGCATCCGGAAAGGTGGACGCCTTTATCGCCGCTCTTGATATGGAGCCGGCACATCTGAAAATTGGCGACCTGGAAGTAAGACCAGTGATAGGAGGAGATTATTCATGGGCGAAGTTATCGTAGTTACATCAGGAAAAGGCGGTGTTGGCAAGACAACAACTACCGCAAATTTAGGCGCAGGACTTTCAAGGCTGGATAAAAAAACTGTAATCATAGATACAGATCTTGGACTCCGGAATCTTGATGTCGTTCTGGGACTAGAAAATTTAATCGTATATAATCTAGTAGATGTGATTGAAGGAACCTGCCGGTTGAAGCAGGCGCTGATTAGAGATAAACGATATGAAAATCTTTATCTTCTTCCTTCGGCACAGACAAAGGATAAAACCGCAATATCGCCGGAACAGATGAGAAAGCTTACTGCAGAGCTGAGAGAAGAATATGATTATATCCTTTTGGATTGCCCGGCAGGTATTGAACAAGGATTTCAGAATGCAATTGCAGGAGCAGACCGGGCACTTGTGGTAACGACTCCGGAAGTTTCTGCGATCCGCGATGCTGACCGTATTATAGGTCTTCTTGAGACAAACGGAATCAGGAAAACAGATTTAATTATTAACCGTATCCGGACCGATATGGTAAAGCGTGGAGATATGATGTCGGTGGATGATGTGACAGAAATACTTTCTGTTCCGCTAATCGGAGCCATACCGGACGATGAACAGGTTGTTATCGGCACCAATCAGGGAGAACCGGTAATAGGAACGGAAAGTTTAGCCGGGAATGCCTATATCAATATCTGTAAGCGGATTTTGGGAATCGAAGTTCCCTTCCTTGATTTGAATGCAGGACAGGGATTTTTCTCCAGACTCTCCCGCATTTTAAAGAGAAATTAGGAGGGAGCGGGATGGCAGGAAAATCTTCTGTAGCAATTGCAAAAGATAGATTGAAGGTTCTTGTTATATCAGACAGAGTGCAGTGTACACCCGATGCTTACGGACGTATCTGTTCCGAGCTGCAGCAGACACTTTCAAAATATATTGAAATTACACCGGAAGACTTTGATGTTTCCATTACTCGAACACATATACATATTAAAATAACAGGAGAAAAAAATTGAAATTACCTTTTATTAAAAAGCCCTATCATTTAAAAGATTACAAATTCAGCCTGGTTATTCTTGTGCTGGCTTTATCCTGCCTTGGGGTACTAGTAATCGGAAGTGCGAATAGACCTTATCAAAGCAGGCAGATTCTGGGGTTAGTCCTGGGAATCATCGTTATGGTAGTTGTTTCACTGATTGATTATATATGGATCATGAATTTTTATTGGATTCTTTACTTCCTTTCTGTTTTCATGCTTGCAATTGTCCTTGTTCCCGGAATCGGAGAGGTAGTGAATGGAGCAAGAAGATGGATCAATCTTGGATTTACGAATTTTCAGCCTTCAGAGATGGCAAAAATACTCTTGATTATTTTCTTCGCTAAGTTTATTATGCAGCATGAAGAAGATTTAAGCGACAAAAAGACAATCCTGAAGGCGGTTGTATTGATCGCCATTCCTCTTGCGTTGATTTATAAAGAACCTAATCTGTCTACAACCATTGCGACAACTGCCTTATTCTGCGTACTGATGTATGCGGGAGGGCTGAGTTATAAATTCATAGGAACCGTCCTGTTAATTGTAATTCCACTGGCAATTGTCGCTCTTAGCATTGTTGTTCAGCCGGATCAAAAACTTTTGGATGATTATCAGCAAAAACGTATTCTGGCATGGCTTGAGCCGGAGAAATACGCCAGTGATGATGCTTATCAGCAAAATAACTCTGTTATGGCAATCGGTTCCGGACAATTAACCGGAAAGGGGCTAAACAACAATACGACCACTTCTGTTAAAAACGGGAATTTTATTCTGGAGCCCCAGACAGATTTTATTTTTGCTATTGTCGGGGAAGAATTGGGATTTGTGGGTTGCTGTATTGTCATTGCTCTGTTATTATTAATAGTGATTCAGTGTATTTTGATAGGCATCCGATCGCAGACTATGGGAGGCAGAATCATATGCTGCGGCGTAGGATCACTTATCGGAATACAAACATTTATCAATATTGCCGTAGCAACGCAGCTTTTCCCTACAACAGGAATCCCATTACCCTTTGTGAGTTATGGACTCACATCTCTGATTAGTTTATACATTGGTATTGGGCTTGTACTGAATGTAGGTTTACAACCGAAAAAATATCAATAGGAGTGAAAAGAATGAATATAGGTTTAATTGCGCATGACGCAAAAAAAACATTGATGCAAAATTTCTGCATCGCATACCGCGGCATTCTCAGCAAGCATGAACTATACGCGACCGGAACTACCGGACGTCTGATTGAAGAGGTAACGAATCTCTCTATCCATAAGTTCCTCGCCGGGCATCTGGGCGGTATGCAGCAATTGGGGGCACAGATTGGACACAACGATATTGACGCTTTGATTTTTTTGCGTGATCCGTCGACAGTAAAACCTCATGAACCGGATGTAAATGATGTAATTCGTCTGTGCGATATGCATAATATCCCGATGGCGACGAATCTTGCCACCGCTGAATTACTTGTTTTAGCAATAGACAGAGGAGATTTAGACTGGCGTGAAATGTATAGATAGAATCAAAATATTTCTTTGCTGCATCTGTGTAAGTATTGTTGCCATAACAGGATGCAGCCGGGGAAATGCAGCAACAACGTATGAAATAGAAAATTACAATAAGAATTTATATCAGAGCAGCCTGTTTGCGGAACATCTCTGTGTGGCTAGTGAGGATGTTGAAATTGCAGGCTTCACCGGCAATTCTTCTCTGCACGCTGCAGGACTTTTTAATGTTGACAGCGGGGAGGTTGCATATGCTTATCACATCCATGACCGCATTTATCCGGCAAGTACAACGAAAATACTTACAGCATTGGTTGCACTTAAGAATTCTAACCTGGAGGATATTGTAACCGTCAGCAGTACCGCTGCCGCATCCAGCTTCGGTATCGAAGATCAGGTCTGTGGGCTGCAGGAGGGGGATCAGCTTACCATGGAGGCTCTTCTCTATGGATTACTCTTATACTCCGGCAACGATAATGCAGTGGCAATTGCAGAGTATATCAGCGGTAGTACGGAAGAATTTTCCGAACTTATGAATCAGCAGGCGGCAGAATTAATGGCAACAAATACACATTTTACATCGCCAAACGGGCTTCATGATGATGACCATTATACTACGGCTTATGATATGTATTTGATTTTTAATGAGTGCATTAAAAATCAGGAATTTATGACGATTATTGGTGCCGACCAGTATACGGCAGACATTACAGGGGCAGACGGAAGCGTAAGGCAGATTACCTGGGAACCTACCAGCTATTACGCCCGGGGATTGGCATCACTTCCAGAAGGCGCTGCCATAATCGGCGGGAAAACGGGATATACAGGAGAAGCAGGGAACTGCCTGATTCTTCTTGATAAGGATGATGCCGGATCTTCCTATATTTCTATTGTCATGGGTGCCGAGACTAAAACGCAATTGTATGAAGATATGACTGCTTTAATCAATCAGATACCAAATACAAAATAAAAAGAGGGGCATCTGTTTAGATACCTCTCTTTCCGTTTTATACATCTGATGCACTGCCAATTCTTCCGTAAAGGCTGATAAGATACAGCCCGCACAGACCAACGATAGTATAAATGATTCGTGACAGCCATGTCAGGTTCCCAAACAAGAATGCAACCAGATCAAAACGGAAGATTCCAATAAGGAGCCAGTTAACAGCTCCGATAATAACGATTGTTAATGATGTGTTGTCAAACCATTTCATGATTGTTCCTCCTTTTTATCTATGAATATATGATTGACAAAAAAGGAAAAGTTATACCTAAAAAAGGAAAGTATTTCTATGGAATGCAAAAAATTATATTATACATATTCTGAATATTTAAAAGGAAAATATGGCGAAAAAGTTTATAAACTTCCGATTAATCTGCCGGTTACATGTCCGAACAGGATTTCCGGTAAGGGTGGATGTACATTCTGCGCCGAATCCGGTACCGGATTTGAAGCTGCAGATTCTGGCATTTCCGTTCAGGAACAACTGTTGTCTGTCCGTCAGAAAATAGAAGAGAAGTACCATGCCCACAAATTCATTGCATATTTTCAAAATTATACGAACACTTTTCTGCCGATTGAATTTTTTTCTTCTTATATAGTGGAAGCTGCTGTGATTTCAGATATTGTAGGAATCGCAATTTCTACCAGACCAGATTGTATCCGTAAAGAATATTTGGATGTATTGAAGAAAGTGTCGGATGATTATCATTTGGATATTTGTATCGAACTTGGACTCCAGACGGCGAATTACCATACTCTGGATCAGATTAACCGTGGACACGGTCTGGCGGAATTTCTGGATGCAGTCAATCAGATTAAAGTATATGGTTTTGATATTTGCACACATGTAATCCTGAACCTTCCGAATGATACCATAAGAGATGCAGTTGAGACGGCAAAAATCTTATCTGCCATGAAGATAGATATGGTAAAAATACATTCTCTTTACATTGCCAAAAACACTATATTGTGTGAAGCTTATGAAAATGGTACAATAACTCTGTGTGAAAAAGAAGAATACATCGATAGGCTGATCACTTTTTTGGAATATCTGAATCCGGAAATCGTTGTAGAGCGCATATTTAGTCGGATTCCGAAAGAAGATTCCGTATTTTGCAATTGGGGGACCAGTTGGTGGAAATTAACAGATGAAGTGAGAACCGAAATGAAAAAACGGGAAAGCTTTCAGGGAAAAAGGTTTCACTATTTAGATGGAGCCGCATTAAATCAACTATAATATAGGAGGCAGATGTTTTGTCTGATAATAAACTGACGAATATACAGGTTTACCGAAAAAAATGGAATATCAATATCGGCGTTATAATTTTTGGTGTTATTTTTATTTATCTGGTTATTACTGTGTTGACCTATGTGACTGCAAAACATATATCTGTGTACGAAGTCCGGGAAGGATCTATTCTTAAAGATACTTCTTACACAGGCATCATTATCCGTGAAGAAGAGGTTGTTTCGGCCCAGGGAAGCGGCTATGTGAATTTTTTTGTCACAGAAGGCAGTAAAGTTGGTAAAAAAACGAATGTCTATAGTCTTTCCGATGAAAAAATTGATTTTTCATCTACGGAAACTTCTGTTGATGAGAACGGAAATTCTATAGAAACAGAATTGACGTCTGAAGAGAAAAATTCTATCGAAACTAAAGCACAGAATTTTATCGAAAGTTTTAGCGATCTAAAATATGAAGATGTTTACACTCTGAAGGATTCTGTAAATAATATCATTACTGCCAATTCCGCACAAGGAAGGCAGGCACAACTGAACAGTATGATTCAGAGCGGGCAAACCGGATTAAATGTCTATCCGGCAGAAGAAGACGGAATTATTCTATATTCTGTAGATGGCTACGAATCTCTTACTGCTGAGACCGTGACGAAGGAAGATCTTTCCAGGACGGATTATGAAAAAATAGAGATGTACAATAACACACAGATAGATTCCGGCAATCCTGTGTATAAACTTGTTACCAGTGAAGATTGGACGATTGTAATTGAGCTTGATGATGAAATGAATGAAGAGCTGAAAGAAAGTACCAGTGTAAAAGTACGATTTGCTTATGATGGACAGACAACATGGGCAGGGCTTTCTATTAAGGATATCGATGGAACGCATTTAGCATTCCTTACATTTGACCATTCTATGGTTCGATATGCTGGCGAGCGTTTCCTGGATATAGAATTAATTCTTGAAGATGAATCCGGGCTTAAAATCCCCACATCTTCTGTAATCCAAAAAGATTTCTATATAGTACCTGAAGATTATCTGACACAGGGCGGGAACAGCAAATCAACCGGGGTATTAATTCAGGAAGAGTCGGATACAACACGGTTTGAAGCGGTTACGGTATACTATCGTGACCAGGATACCGGGATGATTTATCTGAATCCATCTGATTTTGACAGAGAAACCATATTGGTAAAACCGGACTCATCGGAAACCTATACATTAAAAGAAAGGGAGCGCCTTCCCGGAGTTTATAATGTAAATAAAGGTTATGCCGTATTCTGTCAGGTAAATATCCTGTGTGAAAGTGATGAATATTATATTGTTGAAGAAGGAAGTGACTATGGATTATCCAATTATGACCACATTGCGTTAGACGGCAATATTGTTCACGAAAATGATATTGTATTTTAAAAACAGGAGGGATACCATGTTAAAGGATAATTTTGAAGAAGTGGAAAAGAAAATACAAGCTGCCTGCGATCGTTCCGGACGCAGAAGAGAGGATATCACATTAATTGCGGTTAGTAAAACAAAACCTGTCGATATGCTTAAAGAAGCCTATGACTTCGGCACAAGAATATTCGGCGAAAATAAAGTGCAGGAGATTACCGAGAAATATGATGCTCTTCCCCGGGATATTTCCTGGCATATGATCGGACATCTACAACGCAATAAAGTAAAATATATTATTGATAAAGTAGATTATATTCATTCCGTTGATTCTGTAAGACTTGCTGAGACAATTGAAAAGGAAGCCGCAAAGCATAATTTAACAGTAAAGATACTGGTTGAAGTCAATGTTGCAGGTGAGGAGAGCAAATTCGGCTTGAGTCCGGAAGAAGTACTTCCTTTTATTGAAGAAATATCAGAGTTTTCACATATTCAGGTCTGTGGATTGATGACAATTGCTCCTTTTGTCGAAAATCCGGAAGAAAACAGGCCATATTTTAGCCGTTTACGTAAATTATCTGTTGACATTGACTCGAAAAAAGTTAATAATGTTAATATGAGTATGCTTTCAATGGGGATGACCAATGATTATGAAGTTGCAATTGAAGAAGGAGCAACAATGGTTCGTATCGGAACCGGTCTTTTCGGTGCAAGAAATTATGCTCACGAATGATTGACGAAAGAGTAAGATAGGAGAGTTAAAAAAATGGGAGTATTAGATAAGTTTCTTGATATTATGAAATTGAGTGATGATGACGATTACGATGAAAATGATGATTTCTTCGATGATGAATATGATGATGAATACGAAGAGAAACCAGCGAAAAAGGGGATTTTGAACCGTTTTAAATCAAAAGACACTTATGATGATTATGACGATGCCGACGAAGGTTATGATGATTATTCATCCAGGCAGTCTAAAGCTTCTCACACAGTAAGCAATAAGGTTACTCCTATGCGTCAGCCTGCAAGAAGAAGTACAGGTGTGAGCATGGAAGTTTGTGTAATCAAGCCATCTTCCGTAGAAGATGCAAGAGAGATTACGGAGACACTGCTCAGTGGAAGAACGGTTATTCTGAACCTCGAGGGGCTGGATTTAGAGATTGCGCAGAGAATTATAGACTTTACTTCAGGAGCAGCTTTTGCGATTAATGGAAATCTTCAGAAAGTTTCCAATTACATATTCCTTGTAACGCCGACGAATGTTGATATTTCCGGTGATTTGCAGGATTTGTTGAATACTTCTTTTGATGCATCCTCTATGAAAACGAGGTTTTAGGACAATTTGAAATATGAATAAGGAAGAATTGATGCTTCAGAAGCATCTGATAGACTTATCCGAGACAGCTTACAAAAGGGATATCGTTACTTTCTCGGATTTTCTGAATCTTAATGAATTAAATATACTGCATTCTACACCCAAGAATATGTTTTCTGCGAATTATGAAACATATGGTGGTTATGAAGCTTCCGAGCGTCAGATGGTTGCCTTTCTACCTGATGCTCTTTATTATGAGTATAGTTATCCTGTTTCTGTGCTGAAGATCGTTCCATCTGCACCAAAATTTGCAGAACAGCTTACTCACAGAGATTATCTGGGAGCTGTTTTGAATTTAGGGATAGAGCGATGCAAAATTGGTGATTTACTAATCGGCGAAAAGGAATGTATCCTTTTTGTGTGTGATTCTATATCCCGCTTTATAATAGACAATCTGACCAGAATACGGCATACATCTGTAACGGCCGCCGAGATTCCTCCGTCAGATTTTTCCTATACACCTGCTTTTCAAGAAATCAAGGGTACAGTTGCATCTGTCAGACTGGACACAGTCCTTTCCGTGGCATTTCCATTATCCCGCAGCAAATTAACCGGATTTATCACAGATGGCAAAGTATTTGTTAATGGCAGGCTGATTACATCCAATGGGTACCATCTGAAAGAAAGAGACGTGATCTCTGTACGTGGTATGGGAAAAATTTCCTATAACGGTGTATTATCAGAGACAAAGAAAGGACGTTTCTATATCACCGTTAATAAGTATGTGTAAAAATATATTGTAGTATTTACTGCAGGAGAGGATACTTGAATACCTATGAAACCAAAAAAAACGAAACGGCTATTCCATTATTTTGCAGCTATTTTTCTGATATCCGCATGTGTAATGCTGGATCAATGGACAAAATATCTGGCTGTCACTTACTTAAAAGGGAAGGCGCCACTTGTGTTATTCCCGGGAGTTTTTGAACTGTATTATCTGGAGAACAAGGGAGCTGCATTCGGGCTTTTCCAGAATCAGCAAATCTTCTTTTTGGCAAGTGCGGTTGTCATTCTTATATTTATTATTGTACTTTATTTGCGGATTCCGATGAACAAACATTTTTTACCTCTCAGAATATGTGCTGTTATGATAGCAGTCGGGGCAATCGGCAATAGTATTGACCGGATGAGACTGGGATATGTAATTGATTTCTTCTATTTTAAATTGATTGATTTCCCTGTTTTCAATGTAGCAGATATTTTTGTAACAGTCAGCGTGGTTCTGCTTATTTTTTTCATTCTTTTTTTCTATAAGGAGGAAGACCTTGATAAAATACTTCACTATTGAATTTGAAAGCGGAGAGCGGCTGGATCGTTATCTTGCCGGAGAAATGCCGGATATGTCT
This sequence comes from Clostridiaceae bacterium, assembly GCA_902362865.1. Lineage (GTDB taxonomy): Bacteria > Bacillota > Clostridia > Lachnospirales > Lachnospiraceae > Claveliimonas > Claveliimonas acetigenes. The sequence goes on along the minus strand of CABIYE010000002.1, from coordinate 71,192 downwards.
CGCTCTTACATCCAAAAGCTAATCAAAGATTCCCAAATCTATGTTAATGAAAAGCCTGTAAAAGCAAATTACAGGCTTTGTTTTGATGATGTGATAAAAGTTACCATACCGGAGCTTAAAGAGCCTGAAATCGCCGCTGAAGAGCTTCCGTTGGACATTCTGTATGAGGATTCAGATATCATCATTGTAAATAAACCTAAACAGATGGTAGTACACCCGGCTCCCGGCCACTATTCCGGAACGCTTGTAAATGCGCTGATGTATCATTGCGGAAAAGAGCTTTCCGGAATCAATGGGGTTATGCGTCCCGGCATCGTACATCGGATTGATATGGATACTACCGGTTCTTTGGTTGTGTGTAAAAACGATACTGCTCATAAATGCATTGCCCGTCAATTAAAAGAGCATTCTATTAAACGCGTATATGTAGCTCTGGTACACGGTAACATAAAAGAAAACCAAGGGACAATAAACGCACCTATCGGCCGCCATCCTACAGACCGGAAAAAAATGAGTACCCATGCAAAGCATAGCCGTGAAGCAATTACCCATTATAAAGTTCTCGAGCGGTTTGGGGATTATACCTATATTCAATGTGAGCTTGAGACCGGACGCACTCATCAAATTCGCGTCCATATGGCGAGCATCGGTCATCCATTGCTGGGTGACCAGGTATATGGTCCTGCCAAATGCCCGTTCAAGCACCTGCAGGGGCAGACTCTTCATGCAAAAACACTTGGAATTATCCACCCGTCGACAGGAGAGTACTTGGAAGTAAACGCTCCGCTTCCTACGTATTTCAAAGAATTATTAGTCATATTAACTAAATTATAGCTAATTTTTTTAAAAAAATTATATACTTTTTCTTCAAATTGCTATATAATAGATACAAGGCTAAATAACTGCGGAGAAAAGGAGCGTGAATTTTTATGGAAAAAACGAATACAGTTATTACAATAGGAAGACAATTCGGAAGTGCAGGGCGTGAAATCGGATATAAAGTCGCAAAAGATTTAGGTATTAAATTATACGATAAAGAAATGTTAGATCGCGCCGCAAAAGAAAGTGGTATCTGCCAGGAATTATTCGAAACACATGATGAAAAACCTACCAATAGTTTTTTATATTCCTTGGTTATGGACACGTATTCTTTGGGTTATTCTTCCGGAAGCTATACGGATATGCCGATTAATCATAAAGTATTTCTTGCCCAATTTGATGCAATTAAAAAAATTGCAGATGAGGGTCCATGCATTCTGGTTGGCCGATGTGCTGACTATGCGTTGGAAGAATATGATAATGTACTCAGCGTGTTCATTCATGCTGATTTAAATGCACGTATCCGCAGAATTGCACGTATCTATGATCTGACAGATGCAAAAGCAAAAGATATGATTAACAAGACAGATAAAAAGCGTTCCAGCTATTATAATTACTATACGAATAAGCGCTGGGGAGACGCTGTCAGCTATGACGTCAGTCTCAACAGTTCCCTTCTCGGAATTGACGGAACTGCAGAAGCAATCAAACGGCTGGTAGAAATAAAAGAAAACAATAATAATAAAAAATTATAATGTAATCTGAAAAGAAAAGAGTAGGAAGGAAATATCTCTGCCAGTTCATCAGTAACAAAGGCTGGTAAGATATTTCCTTTTTTCTTTATTATCTTACATGCAAAATCCGCTCCGGCCAGCCGCTGATATTTCCATTAAGAATCGCCGTAAACATCCTTTGCTTTACACCGGGATGTTCTGTATTCAACTGTTTCACCAGTTCTTTTGCATATTGCCGCTTCGTGTAACCATCAACAGGACATCGGCTTTTTACAACCGGAAGATTATATTTGTTCTTAAAACCTATAACATCGGCTTCGTCCACGAACATAATCGGTCGAATCACTGTAAGCTCCATGCGATCCAGATATGTTTTGGGAGAAAAAGAATAGAAACGTCCCTCAAATATAAGAGAGAGAAGCATAGTTTCTACAATATCATCCTTGTGATGGGCATAAGCAACCTTATTACATCCCATCTCTTTAACTGCCTGGTTTAAAGCCCCTTTCCGCATCTTTGCACAAAGTGAGCAGGGATTACTTTCTTTTCGTTCCTCAAATAAAATACGGGAAATATCTGTTTTTACAATATGATATGGGACATCAAGCTCCCTGCACAGACTTTTTACCGGAGAAAAATCACAGTCTTCGTAGCCTAAATCCACGGTGACGGCACTTAATTCAAACTTCTGTGGGTAAAACCGTTTCAGACCATGCAGAGCATAGAGCAGCGTCAGACTATCCTTTCCACCTGAAATTCCTACAGCGATATGGTCGCCTTCCTGTATCATAGAATACTCGTCAACAGCTTTTCTTGTATAGCTTAATAATTGTTGTAATTTCATAGCTTTTTCCTTTTCTTACTTTATTATGGTTCATTATGGTTCACGCAGCTTCACGGCAGATGCAGCCTGACGGCGTCTGTTTTCATCGATTGCAGCATAATGTTTTTTTGTAGTATTCACATCCTTATGCCCAAGGACATCGGCAACAAGATAAATATCTCCGGTTTCTTTATATAAAGAAGTACCATAGGTACTGCGAAGTTTATGGGGCGTAATTTTCTTATTGGGCGTCACCTGGCGGGCATATTTCTTTACCATATTTTCAACAGCCTGTACACCCATTCGACGACGCTGCGTGGATAAAAACAGAGCGTTTTCATGTCCCGGGAGAGGAGTGATGGCCTTTCTGTCCTTTTCCATATAATTCTGTAACGCCTGTTCCACTTCATCGCCAAAATAAACAACCATCTCATTGCCGCCTTTTCTGGTTACTTTAATGCCATTATTCTTAAAATCCACATCATTTATATCCAATCCTACACATTCTGATACACGGATACCGGTTCCGAGAAGTAAGGTCAAAATAGCCATATCACGATTTTTCGTTTTTTCATAATAAAGCTTCGCTTGACCGGTAAGCTGATCGCCACAAGAATCAACATAATCTAAAAGCATTGCAACTTCATCCGTTTCCAGTCGTATAATTGCTTTCTCATGGATTTTAGGCATGTCTACAAGAAGCATCGGATTATTGGAAATAGCCTGATGTTTGTAATAATAACCGAAAAAGCTTCTCAGAGCTGATAATTTACGCGCAAGCCCTTTTTCACCATTCGTCATAAGTTCATCATCATCACGCTTATAAACCTTGAGATATTCCATATATTCTTCAATATCTACAGGGGTTAGGTTTTCCAAATCCCGGAGAGTAAATTGTTCTGTTGTATAATCGGTATACAGCGGATTATTCTCCATCAAAAAACGGAAAAATACCCGAATATCATAAGCATAGTTCATTCTGGTACGTATGGATGATGTTGGTTCAATTGCCCGGAAAAAATCTCCGGCAAAAGGCGGAAGTGTTTTGAGAATATCCCGAAGACGCAAGGTATAGTCAATCACTGTCTGTTCATGATAAGTTCGATTTTTTGAATTAGCCATAAATAAAAACCTCCATGTGTTTCATTTTATCACATTGTCCTATCTATGTCTATATCTTTTGGAAAAATCGGTATTTTACATATAGATATATTCTTCTAATCCTTAATAATCCGTATCTTGATAAGCTACAGTAAGGTATCTTTCCGCGTATATATCATCACTCTTTAATCCATTAATGTCTTTCAATGTATCTATATATTCTTGAATGGAAGAATAATCTTCCGGCATATATTCTTCAGCAATACTCCAAAGTGTATCTCCGGATTTAAGTTCCACGCTTGTGTAATACGTATTGTAAGCAGAGTGTGTGTCTTTCTCCTTTCCGCGAGCCTTTACAAATCCCTTACATGCCAAAATAGAAACCAGGATGCATATCATGGATACTGTAACAATAAAACAACGTCTGATAAATAATTCCTTTGCTTTTCTTCTCTTAACTTTTGTCTGCATAGCTGCTTCCCCCTTATTAGATTTAATATGGATATGAATTCTTTTCTCGATTTCGAACGTCCGTTCCTGGTGATTTTGATTATATAGCAAGAACAAATGTTTGTCAACAGAAAACGCTAAAAATTTCGAACATATTTTCGCAACATTTGTTTGCTTTTTTTGAATTCATATGATAGAATTAAGAAAAGCTCATGTAACATATATATTATCGAAAGGGGATTTTAAAGCCTATGGGATACGGAAAGATTACTCCAAAACAAAAGGAAATTCTAGAATACATTAAAGCGCAGATATTGGAGCGGGGCTTCCCGCCGGCCGTACGAGACATATGTGAGGCCGTTAATTTGAAATCCACTTCTTCTGTCCATTCACATCTGGAGACACTGGAAAAAAATGGATACATAAGACGGGATCCTACAAAGCCAAGGGCAATTGAGATTCTGGATGATACCTTCAACCTTACAAGACGTGAACTTACGAATGTTCCGCTTATTGGCCGCGTTGCTGCAGGAGAACCGCTGCTTGCACAGGAAAATATTGAAAATTACTTTCCGATTCCGGTAGAGCTTCTCCCCAATAATACTACTTTCCTTTTGACGGTGAAGGGTGAAAGTATGATTAATGCAGGTATTCTGGACGGCGATATGATTCTTGTTGAAGAAAAGCATACTGCCAGTAATGGCGAAATGGTTGTAGCGTTAATTGAGGATAGCGCTACCGTCAAGACTTTTTATAAAGAAGAAGGAATTATCCGGCTGCAGCCTGAGAACGACGAGATGGAACCTATTATGGTGAGAGATGTTATGATTCTCGGAAAAGTAATCGGTGTCATACGTTTTTTTAAATAAAATGACCGGGAGCGCCTTTCGTGCGCTTCCCGGTTATTTTTACAATTCGCTCCTCGGAATTTCTTCCCCATCACTCCACACATGCTCCAGATTATAAAATGAGCGGTTTTCTTTGTCAAACACATGTACGATCACATCGCCAAAGTCCAGAAGCACCCAGCTTCCCTGCCCGTACCCTTCTCTTTGTTTAAGCGGATAACCGGCTTTATGCATTTTTTCATTTACATTATCAACCAATGCGTTCATCTGGCTGTTGCTTCCTCCGGTTGTAATGATAAAATAATCAGCAATTACTGATATGGCAGATATATTAATGATTTTTGTATTTTCACCTTTTTTTTCTTCCAGGGCATCATATGCAATGCGTGCCATTTCTTTTCCATGCTCCATATACGCTATACCTCCTCCTTTTTCAGATATGCTTTATAATACAGATAAGTTTTTTCTGTCATAGGATCTACTGTTATATTCCTCGTATTCAGATAATTGAGGGAATCCTGTAAAATCTGATAGATACATTCATCAATATTTTCAAAAGCCAGCCTTCTTATTTCGGCCATGTTAGGAAGTTCTCTTCTCCCCGGCTCTATATAATCGGCAACATACACGATTTTCTCTAAGAGAGACATAGCAGGTTTCCCGGTCGTATGAAAAGTTATTGCGCTGAGGATGGCTTCATCCCTAACGTGATATTTCTTTTCTGCAAGATAAGCTCCAAGCTTGGCATGAAGAAGGCTGGGATTTGAGCGTTCGGTTTCAGAAACCTCCAGATGATATTTGCTGCACATTTTAAATTTCTTATTCGTAGGAATACATTTTGCACAGTCATGCAAAAGTCCTGCAATCAATGCACTTCTTATGTTTTCCTGATAGCGCATTGCAAGCGCTCCTGCCGTGTACATGACTCCCAATGTATGCTCATAACGATCCTCGTCCAAATGTTTCTTAAGCTTCTGCTGCATTCTTTTTATCTGTTCGTTCATCTCTCATCCTTCTCCTCATATAGCCTTATATAATTCATGTCTCTGAATATAATTCTCCACTATCTCTGGAAGATATTCCGAAACGGAACCGCCCTCTTTTAGAACTTCTCTCAATTCATGCGAGGATACATGGAGCAGCGGAGTATCCAAAAGCCTGATCTTAGCGTTATATTTCTCACAAAGTTCCTGCATCTTGCTGTTCATTTTTTCGCGGGTATCTATATCGTCTCTGTAGGCAGCCAGAATTGTACATGTTGGAAAAATACGTTCCGGATGCACCCAGCTTTCTATTGTAAATAAAGAGTCAGCGCCAATGATAAAATAAAATTCGTCCTGTGGATAGTTTGCCTGCAGATATTCAAGCGTCTGATAAGAACAGGATATTTTTTCCTGATTTACCTCGTGCAGATTTAATTTAAAATATTCTGTATCTGCAATGGCTAATCCCACCATCTCCGCACGTGTTTTTGCATCAGATTCAATGCTGCTGTTTTTTTTATGGGGCGGATTGCCGTTTGGCATAAACCATATCTCATCTAATTTGCATTGACGGTAGGCATATTCTCCAAGCATTAAATGTCCATTGTGAATCGGATCAAATGTCCCTCCCATAATTCCTATTTTCATTGATATACCTCATTATATTTACATAATAAAATTATGGTAACTGTATCTTCTTTTTGTCTGGTTTACCTTCTTTATAAAGGACAATTTTTTTTCCAATCACCTGAACGACCAAAGAATGGGTACGCTCTGCCAGAATCTGTGCCAGTTCCTTCGGATCGTCCGCACAGTTCTGCAGTACACTGACTTTAATCAATTCTCTTGCGTTCAACGCTTCTTCCACCGCTTTTGTAAGCTCTGGAGTCATGCTGTTTTTACCGATTTGAAAAATCGGATCCATTGTCATGGCCAGACTTTTTAAATATGCTCTTTGTTTTGTCGTCATCTTTATTAACTCCCATATCTTATTTATTTATAGTAATCAAATTGAAGACCATACATGCGAACGGTATCACCTTCCTCAATCCCGGCCTCCTCAAGCTCGTCCAGAATTCCGGTATCTTTGAGAAACTTCTGAAAAAATGCAAAGCCCTTTTCGGAATCCAGATTTGTATATCCAAGCATTTTTTCAATCTTAGGCCCTTCTACTACATAAATATCCTCTTCTTTTTCTACCGTATAAGGCAGTTCCGCATAAATAAGCTCGTCTTCCGGAAAATATTCTTGTTCGAATATAATCGGTTCTGAATCCAGCTTCTCAAGTTCTCCCGCGACATAATACAGCAGCTCTTTAATGCCGGTTCCCGTTACACCGGATATAGGGAATACCTGGATCCCTTTTGGTTCAAATTCTTTGCGCAGCCTTTCTATAGGGTCGTTATCCTGATAGACGGCATCCATCTTGTTCGCTGCAATTACTTGCGGTCGTTTTGCTATTTCAGGATTATATTTTTCAAGTTCTGCGTTAATTTTATAAATATCCTCAACGGGGTCACGTCCCTCTGTCCCTGCCGCATCCACTACATGTATCATAAGCTTTGTCCGTTCAATGTGACGCAGGAACTCATGTCCAAGACCGATTCCTTCTGATGCCCCCTCAATCAATCCCGGAATGTCCGCCATCACAAATCCTTTGCTTCCTTCCAGGTCGACAACACCCAGATTGGGATCCAGAGTAGTAAAATGATAGTTCGCAATCTTAGGCCGGGCGTTCGTCACACGTGATAAAAGAGTAGACTTTCCTACATTCGGAAATCCGATTAATCCTACATCAGCAATAACTTTAAGCTCCAGATTGACCCATAGCTCCTGTGCAGGCTGTCCAGGCTGTGCATATTTAGGAACCTGCATGGTCGCTGTAGCAAAATGCTGGTTTCCAAGACCTCCTTTTCCACCTTTTAGAATGATCTGTCTGCGGTTATTCCCGGACATGTCAGCAATGACTTTTCCAGATTCAGCTTCTTTGATTACGGTTCCTTCCGGAACCCTCAATATAATATCATCAGCGTCAGATCCATGGCACCGTCTCTTACCGCCCGGCTCTCCGTCTTTTGCCGCATATTTCCTTCTATGACGGTAATCCTGAAGAGTGTTCAATCCCTCGTCTACCTCAAAAATAACGTCGCCGCCACGACCTCCGTCACCACCGTCCGGCCCGCCATTGGGAACATATAATTCTCTGCGGAAACTGACATGGCCGTCGCCGCCTTTACCTGAACGTATAAATATCTTTGCTCTGTCTGCAAACATATATAAACTCCTCTCTTTCTCGTACCCAAGGGTGATATAATAAAAGGGCTGTTGTAAACTTATCAATCCCCAAGTCTTTCAACAGCCCTTTTCGTCTCATCTAACTAAGCTACCGGATAGATAGAAACCTGTTTCTTATCTCTTCCTTTTCTTTCAAATCTAACAACACCATCAACCAAAGCGAACAATGTATCGTCACCACCGCGGCCTACATTAAGCCCTGGGTGAATCTTTGTTCCACGCTGTCTGTAAAGGATATTACCGGCTTTTACAAACTGTCCGTCTGCTCTCTTAGCTCCTAATCTCTTAGATTCAGAGTCACGTCCGTTCTTTGTAGAACCAACTCCCTTTTTATGAGCGAAAAATTGAAGGTTTAATTTCATCATGGTCGTTACACCTCCTCAAATGTTAACTGAATATATTTTGCATAGTTTTCGTCATCTGCCATATCTCGAAGACCAAGAATCATGGCATCCAACAACAATGCGGCTTCGGCAGATGGTCTGTCCTTCAATTTGAAATCAATCAGACCCTCTTCATCATCCGACACAACTGAAAAACGGTCATCGGTATACTTCTCAACAGCATTCACTGTATTCATAATCAATACAGATGCTGCGGCACACACAATATCCTGACCTTCCTCGCTGTAACCGGCATGCCCTCTGGCAACGAAGCCTTCACACTTTTGCTTACTATTACGATAAACCGTTACCTGAATCATCTCTGGACATCCTCAATACTAAGCATTGATTTTTTCAATCTTAACTGCTGTGTACTGCTGTCTGTGTCCATTTTTCTTATGGTATCCAGTCTTTCTCTTATACTTGTAAACGATAACTTTTCTGGCTTTTCCGTTCTCTACAACAGAAGCCTCAACGGTTGCTCCCGCTACGGTAGGATTTCCAACCTTTAACTCGTTGTCGCTTACTGCAAGCACCTGGTCAAATGTATAAGTCTCTCCGGCTTCTACACCAAGCTTCTCTACTCTAATGATATCGCCTTCGGCTACTTTGTACTGTTTACCACCTGTTGCTATAATCGCGTACATATGGCACCTCCTATTATCATTACTCGCCAATTATGGTATCCATCAAACAGATGGATTTTAGGAACCTCATTGTGCGGCATACTGTAGTATAATAACATAAATATTTTATAAAATCAATAGATTTATCATAAAAAATCAAGAGAATTACAACAAATGAACCCCTTTTTCTTCTGTCTTTTGAATAGTATCTTCCGGCCATATGGAGGACTGTACTTCGCCGATATGGGCTTTTCTCAAATAATACATACAAATTCTGGACTGTCCGATTCCACCGCCGATGGTACAGGGAAGTTCTCCGGCAAGCAACGCTTTCTGAAATTCCAATTCTGCCCTTTCTTCACATCCTGCCAAAGCAAGCTGACGCTTCAGGGATTCCTCGTCTACACGGATTCCCATAGAAGAAAGTTCCAACGCAATATCAAGCACAGGATAATATACAACAATATCTCCGTTTAACTCCCAGTCATCATAATCCGGGGCACGCCCGTCGTGTTTTTCCCCGGAAGCTAATATCTTGCCAATCTGTGAAATAAACACAGCTCCTTTATTTCTTACAATCTGATATTCCCTCTCTTTGGCATCCATACCCGGATACATATCTTCCAACTCCTGGGAAGTAATGAATGTAATTTCCTCCGGAAGCAGAGGTTCTATGTAATTGTAACGGCGGGACATAAAGTCTTCCGTATCTTTCAGAGCGGCATACACCTTTCTGACGGTATACTGCAGTGTCTCTGTGTTTCTTTCTTCTCTGGAGATTACCTTCTCCCAGTCCCACTGATCTACATATATGGAATGAATATTGTCTGTATCTTCGTCCCGACGGATAGCACTCATGTCTGTATATAATCCCTCGCCTGAATGAAAAGCATACCGTTTTAATGCATATCTTTTCCATTTTGCCAGAGAATGTACTATTTCTGCCATATCGTCATTCTGCTCTTTTATCCCGAATGAAACCGGTCTCTCCACTCCATTTAGATTATCATTCAACCCTGTCTGAGGTTTCACAAACAGAGGGGCAGATACGCGGGTCAAATGTAGTGATTTCGCAAGAGCTCTTTCAAAATGATCTTTTACTTCTTTAATTGCCACCTCTGTTTCGCGGATCGTGAGCGGCGACCGGTAGCCTTCAGGTATCAATACTTCTCCCATATCTATATTACTCCTTTTTCACCAATTTTCATTCCCAGCAGTTTTTCTGCATTACCATGAAAAATTGCCTGTTTCTCGCCTTCCGTAAGTGGAAGTCCCTTTAAATGTTCTACAAATTCTTTCTGCCCCGCCCATGGGGAATCTGTTGCAAACAAAATTCTGTCTGTTCCATGCTTTCTGGCAATCCGTATAAATTGCTCGTCTGAGATTTTTCCAAAAACAACCGCCGTATCAAACCATACGGGAAGTCCTGTCAGGTACGTTTCTACCTCATCCCAGCGAAGGAACCCTCCCATGTGCGCAAGGACCAGCTTCTCCGGCTGTACTTCACGGAACATCTCATAAACCCGCTTTGGAGTACAGTGCGTGCACTCCGGGTATCCGGGGTCATATCCGGCATGGACGCTGATAATCAGTCCCAGCTCTGTCGCATAAGAAAGAATCCTTTTATAACGGATATCATCAATATAGACTCCCTGATAATCCGGATGTAACTTAATCCCTTTAAAGCCAAATTCCTTCAGTATCTTTAACTGTCCTTTGTAATCTTCACTATCAGGATGGATTCCGCCGAATGACAGAAGCTTTCCTTCCTGAAATCGGGAGGCAAAGCGATTGATTGAATCAAACTGAGAAGGCTTTGTCACCACCGGCAGCACCACCGAACAATCCAGGCCTGCCTCTTCCGTAGAAGCAAGAAGACCATCGGCCATCCCATTAGTAGCCGGTTCCGTCTGACATCTTTCTGCCAGAAAAGCAAGCGTTTTCGCCGCTATCTTTTCCGGGAACATATGTGTATGAAAATCAATCATGGTGTTCCTCCTGCTTTTTTATCTGATTGTAACAATATCCTATAATATCTTTACGTGTAATAATACCAATAAAATTCTTCTGATCGTCAATAACCGGAACAAAATTCTGTTCCATAGCGCGGTCAATCAAATCCTCCATGTTCGATTCAGCGCTGACACACTGGTAATCCAGGCGTCTTTCAATTTTCATGACACTGATGGATTCTGTTTTCTTGACATCAATCGTCTTCAGTTTTTTCAGTCCCCACAGAAGATCCCCCTCTGTGATGGAGCCGACATATTTTCCATCTTTACTCAAAATCGGAACCGAAGAATACTTATGGTATTCCATAATTTCCAAAGCCTGCCTGACCGTGTGGTAATCATATATGTATGCAAGCTCCGCCTTAGGTTTTAGAAAAAACAATATGTTTTTCATCTTCTTATGAACCTCCCATCCGATTCATAATGATAGATTAAATCTGCGTTGTGACAAAAATATCATAAATAGCTGTGATAGCAGCATTGAAGTCATGGTTCCTTACACCGATAATAATGTTCAGCTCGCTGGAACCCTGATCAATCATCTTGACATTTACATTGCTATGAGCAAGTGCAGAAAAAATGCGTCCTGAAGTACCTCTGGTAGCCCGCATACCGCGCCCCACAACGGCTATCAGCGCAAGATCCGATTCTAATTCCAGAAAATCCGGATTTACCGCTCGGTGGATGCCCGCCAGTACTTTCTGCTCTTTTTCTTCAAATTCATCCTGATGGACGAAGATTGTCATCGTATCAATGCCGGAGGGCATATGTTCAATGGAAATCTGATTATCTTCAAATACCTGAAGCACTTTCCGACAGAATCCCACTTCTGAATTCATCATATCTTTTTCTACGGTAATCGATGCGAAATCCTTCTTCCCGGCAATACCCGTAATTACAAAACGGGGCTTTCTGCAGGTTCCCTCTACGATTAAGGTACCCTTATGCTCCGGTGCATTCGTATTGCGGATGTTGATGGGGATGCCTTCCTTTCTTACAGGGAAGATTGCATCTTCATGAAGAACAGTTGCTCCCATATAAGAAAGCTCCCGCAACTCCCGATATGTAATCACATCAATAGATTTTGGATTCTTCACCACTCTCGGATCTGCAATCAGAAAACCAGATACATCTGTCCAGTTTTCATAGATATCTGCATGTACGGCTTTTGCTACGATAGAGCCTGTAATATCAGACCCTCCCCGTGAAAATGTCTTAATCTTGCCGTCAGGCTTACTTCCGTAGAATCCGGGAATTACAGCTTTGGCGGTACCGGAAAGCCGCTCTGAAAGAATCGTATCTGTTTTTTCTGAATCAAAATTGCCATTTTCATCAAAAAAGATTACTTCCGCTGCGTCAATAAATTCATAGCCAAGATAATTTGCCATGACGATACCGTTTAAGTATTCTCCTCTAGAAGCAGCATAGTCTCTTCCGATCTTCTTACTGAAATTCTCACGGATAATCTTAAATTCTTCATCCAGGTTCAGATGAAGCTTAAGACCGTCAATGATTTCCTTATAACGGGCTTTGATGCCTTCAAGCTGTTCTTCAAATTCCTCCTCCTGAATAGCCAGGCAGTAACAGCTATATAACATATCGGTTACTTTCGTATCGTTTGATGTGCGTTTCCCCGGTGCTGATGGAATTACATATCTCCTTGATTCCTCCTGCCGGATGATTCTTCCGACTTTTTTAAACTGCTCCGCACTTGCCAGTGAACTTCCACCAAATTTTACTACTTTTATCATTCCAGTAACCCTCCGTTTATTTCTTTTGTTTACATTTTACTCTTATTGATGGATGACATCTTCAAAAACTGCATGGGACACCTTCTGTAGGTCAGATGGAGACAGCTCAATCTGCATGCCAAGCTTTCCACCGCTTACATAGATTTTCTCAAGCTCTTTGGCATCCTCCTGGATCACTGTCGGGAACTGCTTTTTCATCCCGATTGCCGTACATCCGCCTCGGACATAGCCTGTCACCTTCGTCAGATCCTTTAAATGCAGCATCTCCAGAGACTTCTCACCCACCGCCCTTGCCGCCTTCTTAAAATCAATCTCCGCTTCAATTGGGATAACGAATACATAATGCTCTCCGGTCTTTCCGGTTGTCACCAATGTCTTATAGACAAGCCGGTGCTCCAGACCAAGCATATCGGCAACCTGTATTCCATCTGTAAATTCTTCACATACATAGGTCTGATAAGAATACTTTATTTGATTGCGGTCAAGGATTCTCATCGCGTTGGTTTTTATCTCTTTTTTTCCCATCAAAGTCACCTCTAGTCTACTATAATACCTTCTCTGCTGTAATTGTCAAGCCTTTATCGAATTAAACTGTCAAAGTTTCAGTTATAGAAATATTTCCGTTCCCAGTGACTCAAGAGAACAGAACCCCGTGCCATCCGGTTTCTTTGCATATACTTCCAAGCGGTGATAATGCAGTGGATATTCCGCAGCATCAGCGCCTGCAAATGCCAAGAATGCTTCCATCACAAGCTCTGGCTTCAGATTTTGTTCGCTTCCGGCAGCCAGATGCAGAAAGAATTTCCCGTTCTCCCAATGGAAATCATAAATCATCGGCTTAATGTCTACTTCTTTTTCACTTCGCTTGGTTTTTTTCCGTACAATCATCTGCGGCATATCCATAAATTGTATGGCCAGCTCTTCCCATCCGTCAGGAAATGCCTCTGATTTGGATGTTACCAGATAATCGGCAGCAGCAACAATTGTCATACCGCTGCTCTTTTTCTCATCTGGAATCTGCAAAAAACTGACAATTTCTATTCCTTCTACCATAACGGCATTCATCTGTGAAACCGCATCTTCCGAAGAAATCGGCCTTGTAAGCTCAATGTCCAGATATTCTGCGTCGCTTGTAACTCCAAGCCCAAGAGGCTGTGCAAAAGACATAATCATATGGGGGCTATAGCCTGAAGTAAAGGCAATCGGGATATCTGCCCGCCGCATTACTTTCTGGAAAAAACGCATTACATCCAGATGTCCGATAAATTTCATGACTCCATATTTGCGGAACTTAATTCTTACTTTCAACACAGACGCCTCCCTTCCATTTTGCTACACCGCAGCCGGAACATCGCTGTCGGCAGTTAGGCGTTACCTCTCCGTTCATGGCGCGCTTCCATTCTTGTATCAGAAATTCTTTCGTTACACCTGTATCAATGAAGTCCCAGGGGAATTTTTCATCCAGGGAGCGTTCCCGGAGATTGTAGAAACCTATATCAATACCTGTATTTTCAAAAGCCTGCATCCATTTATCATTGTCAAAGGTTTCCGTCCAGGAATCGTAAAGACATCCCAAACGGTAAGCTTCCTCGATCACCTTTCCTGTTCTTCTGTCGCCCCGGGCAAATACGCCTTCTAATACGGTAACCTCCGCATCATGCCAGTTATATTTCAGACTCTTGCGGTTAAGCTGATCTTGAAACGCATGCTTTACAATGGCAGCTCTTGCAATGTATTCTTCGTTTGTATACATCCTCGCCCACTGGAAGGGAGTAAACGGCTTAGGAATAAAGAAGGAAGAACTTGCCGTAATCTGGCACTTCCCATTCCGCTGTTCCTTGGGAATCTCGTAGTAACGCCGGGCTACTTTGTCAGCAAGAACCGCTATTTCTTTCATATCTTCTTTCGTCTCCGTAGGAAGCCCGAGCATAAAATACAGCTTAACCTTAGACCATCCGCCCTCAAATGCCTGTCCGGCGCCATTGATGATATCCTCTTCTGTTAAACCTTTATTAATCACGTTCCGCATTCGCTGAGACCCTGCCTCCGGCGCAAAAGTCAAACTGCTTTTCCGGATATCCTGGACCTTTCCCATTACATCAAGGGAAAAGGCATCGATTCTGAGAGAAGGAAGAGAAATATTAATCCCTTTTTCTTTAAATTCTTCAATCAAAAATGTTACCAGTTCTTCTAATTGGCTGTAATCACTGGAACTTAAAGAACTTAACGAGATTTCTTCGTGTCCGGTGCTTTTCAGCATGTTTCGGGCATACGCTTTCAATTTTTCTACATTGCGTTCTCTGGTGGGACGGTAAATCATCCCCGCCTGACAAAACCGGCATCCCCGGATACAGCCTCTTTGTATCTCCAAAACCACCCTGTCCTGGGTTGCTTTGATAAAGGGAACAACCGGAGATTCCGGATAGTACGTATCTGTCACATCCATAACTACCTGTTTCTTAATTACTGCCGGGGCATGAGAGCTGCTTGGTGCAAATGTATCAATAGTTCCGTCCTCTTTATAAGTTACAGTATACAAAGACGGAACATAAATTCCTTCTATACCAGCCGCTTTCTCAAGGAAATCTTTCTTTGTGCCTCCGGCTTTTCGGTTCTCTTTATAGGTATCAAGAAGCTCGTCATATACTGTTTCACCTTCTCCGATATAAAACAGATCAAAAAATTCTGCCAACGGTTCCGGATTATACGTACAAGGTCCGCCTCCGATTACAATCGGGTCCTCTTCTTTTCTTTCACATGCTTTCAGAGCCATTCCGCTAAGATCCAATATCTGCAGAATATTCGTATAACACATCTCATACTGAATGGTAATGCCGAGAAAATCAAATTCTTTTATTGGATCTTGGGATTCCAGTGCAAATAGAGGAAGCTTCTCTTCCCGCATAATTTTATCTAAATCTATCCATGGAGAGTATACCCGCTCACACCAGACATCCTCGCGGCGGTTAAACATATCATAGAGAATCTGAATGCCTAAATGTGACATTCCTATCTCATACACGTCTGGAAAGCACATGACAAAACGAATATCCACTTTGCTTTTGTCTTTGATTACACTATTTACTTCATTGCCTATATAGCGGGCCGGTTTCTCTATTTTTAATAATATTTCGTCACTTAATGCTAATTTTCTCATGTATTTACCTCATTACAGACCAATTGTACATACAGGAAGCGTTGATTAAAGTAAAATCAACGCCTCCTAATCTGTTTTCCATTATAACAATTTTACAAAACACTGTCAATTCCCGCATAATCCGTTTCAATCACATCAACAATCTGGCTGCTGCTTACATCAGCAATTTTTTCTCCCTGGTAATCTAAGGTGACAAATGCTGCAAAAAGCAGAACGCAAAGCAGTATCCTAAGCCCCAGGGTCCCGGGAACTTCATCTTCCCCATCAGCTTCCCTGTACAGGCTGGCATATGTATTAGCATATCTTGGATGTACGGCAGGTGGTGTCCGATAATCGGAATACAAATTTTTCGTCTGGTTAAGAAGCTGTTTTCTGCGCTTTTCCGAATCATTCATAAAATTGCCCCTTTTCACATTTACATATGAACGTCTCTATCATCCAGTATACGCAGAAAAGGGCGCTTTCATTCCGAATTCGGTCTTATCTGTCGGCCAATTCCCGGACGATGTCATCCCAGCTTATCCCCCGCTCTACCATCAATACCATTGCATGATAGAGAAAATCTGCCATTTCATATTTAATTTCTTCAGGATTGGGGTTCTTAGCAGCGATAATAATCTCTGTCGCTTCCTCGCCTACCTTTTTCAGGATTTTATCAATCCCCTTGTCAAACAGATAGTTCGTATAGGAGCCCTCCTTAGGATGTTCGCGCCGGTTCTGGATCGTAGCGTAAACACTTTCAAATACCTGCAGGGGGTTCGTCTCATCATAGTCTGTTCCCACAATCGGCTGGAAGAAGCAGGTCGGATTTCCCGTATGGCAGGCCACTCCCACCTGATCCACCTTGGCAAGCAGCGTATCTTTATCACAGTCAATGGTAAGAGATTTTACGTACTGGAAATGCCCGCTGGTCTCTCCTTTTACCCACAGGCTCTGTCTGCTTCTGCTGAAATAGGTCATCTTTCCTGTCTTCACCGTCATATAGAAAGCCTCTTCATTCATGTAGGCAACCATAAGAACTTCCTGTGTTTTATAATGCTGTACAACAACAGGAAGAAGTCCGTCCGCATTTGTCTTAAATTCCGAGAATTCCATCATCGTTTCAAAAGATGTCATTTTGATTTCTTCTTGTTCACATTTATTTTTAAAAGCAACAAAATCCATATCCGTCTGGCTTACGAATTTTCCGGAAAGTCCCTTGACTCCGGGACACTTAAGTATTTTAAAAAGCTCCGGTTCTTCCATAGTATCCGTAATAATTACACAAGGAATTTCCGTAATATTCATAACAGAATCCAAATCCAGGCGATGCATGAAAACAATTTCGCTGCTATAATCCTGAATCAGGTGCTGCTGTTTAAATAACGCATCAAAATCGTTCAATGAAACAGCTATTTTCTCTTTGCCGAATCTTTTGGCCGCGTCTTCAATTAATTTCAGGCTGTCTGTCTTGGAAAAATTCAGCATAGCCCTTTTAGCACCGGCGTATAGAATTTTCTTTACGTCTTCCTGCCGCCTGATATTCCCGCCGGCAACCATTGGGATCCGAATCACACGGTTAATCTTCTTCATCAGATTAATTGCTTCATCATGTTCTTCATCAGAATCTGACAGATCCAGAACAATCAATTCATCTGCCCCATGGTCGCTGTAATATTTTGCAAGCCCCACAACGTCTTCTGATAGCACAGTTCTGTCATCAAACCACTTCACCGCCTTACCAGAATCAATAAAAATACATGGTATTAATTTCTTGTAACTCATTTTGAAAACTTCTCCTCTTTACAGTGCGCCTTTTGTAGTCCACGCCTCTTTCATGCGAGGCTCATCCATGGTGGCCATGTCAAGCGCTTTTCCAAATCCTTTAAACATTGCTTCAGCCATATGATGACTGTTTTTGCCATCCAGGATCTTAAGATGCAGATTCATCATGGCTGTATATGAAACTGCATAGAAAAATTCACGGATCATTTCCGTGTCAAGGGTTCCTATCCGTTCTGTGGGGAACGAAGCGTCATAGTTCAAGTAAGGACGTCCTGACAGATCCACCGCGCAAAGCACCAAGGATTCATCCATAGGCAGAAGAAAACTTCCATACCGCTTGATACCTGCTTTATCTCCCACAGCCTTTAAAATAGCCGTTCCCAGTACAATTCCCACATCTTCAACTGTATGATGGCAGTCTACGTGGATATCTCCCTCTGCTCTTACCGTAAGGTCAAACAATCCGTGACGTGCGAATCCATCCAGCATATGATCAAAAAATCCGATTCCTGTATGGATATCATTTCTTCCCTGCCCGTCCAGATTAATGGTGACGGTGATATCGGTTTCTTTTGTTTTTCTTTTACATGTTGCTGTCCTCTCCATGTGGAAGCTCCCCCTATTCTTCAAAACGGACTCTTATAGAATTTGCATGGGCAGTAAGCTGTTCTGCTTCTGCAAAGGCCTCTATATCTTCATGAATCAGTGCAAGCGCTTCTTTTGAATAGCCGATGATACTTGATTTTTTAATAAAGTCATCAACAGAAAGCGGTGAAAAGAATCTTGCCGTTCCGTTGGTGGGAAGCACATGATTCGGTCCTGCAAAATAATCTCCCAAAGGTTCACTTGCATATTCACCGATAAAAATTGCACCTGCATTACGGATTTTTGTCATTACATTATACGGATCTTTCGTCATAATCTCCAAATGTTCAGAAGCAATATCATTTGCAATTTCTATCACTTCGTCCATCGTATCTGCAACCAAAATATATCCATAATTATCCAGAGATTTTTGAATAATTTCCCCGCGGGAAAGTTCTCTCACAAATGTATCCACCTGTTCAGAAACCTTTATGGCAAGTTCGCTGCTTGTGGTAACCAAAATGGCAGAAGCAAGTTCGTCATGTTCTGCCTGAGACAAAAGATCTGCTGCTACATATCTGGGGTTCGCAGTCTCATCAGCTACAACAAGAATCTCACTTGGCCCCGCAATGGCATCGATGCTTACATGACCGTATACGGCTTTTTTAGCCAATGCCACATAGATATTACCCGGTCCTACGATTTTATCCACTTTTGGAATAGACTCTGTTCCATAGGCAAGCGCTCCTACCGCCTGCGCCCCGCCCACTTTATAGATTGCTGTTGCCCCTGCTTCATGGGCAGCAACCAGAGTATTGGGATTAACCTTTCCGTCTTTTCCGGGTGGTGTTACCATAATAATTTCCTCTACACCTGCCACCTGCGCCGGGACAATATTCATAAGGACAGAAGAGGGGTATGCCGCTTTCCCTCCCGGAACATAGACTCCGACTCTCTGGAGCGGTGTTATTTTCTGACCCAATATTGTTCCATCCGGCTTACTGTCAAACCAGCTGTACCTACGCTGCTTTTCATGATAATTCCTGATATTATGCAAAGCTTTTCCGATAATCCCGACGAAAGAGTCATCTACCTGGTTATAAGCCTCTTTTATTTCTGCTTCCGTTACCTGTACATTGCCTGAATGAATCAGAGCATGATCGAATTTTTGGGTGTACGCAAATACTGCCGCATCTCCTTCTTCTTTTACACGGGCAAGAATCTCTGCAACTCCCTGTTCATATTGCCCATAATTATTGGGACTTCTCTTCAGCAGATCTTCTAACAGATTTTGTCGGCTGTTTCTGTCTAATTTCTGTATTCTCATTCTCATCATCTCCTATATTACTGTGCGCAGCTTCGTAATCAGATTCTTAATGCGATCGCTTTCCATCCGCATACTGACTGGATTTACAATCATTCTTGCAGATAAGGGGCACACTTCTTCCAGTATAGTAAGTCCATTCTCTCTTAAAGTGGAACCTGTCTCTACAATATCGACAATTACTTCTGACAGCCCCACAATCGGCGCAAGCTCAATGGAGCCGTTTAACTTGATGATTTCCACCGTCTGATGCTTTTTATTATAGAAATAATCTTTCGCAATATTGGGATATTTGGTTGCCACACGAATCAATTCATGATGCATAAGAAGCGGTGCTGCCTCCCCAGGCCCGCAGACGCACATTCTGCATTTCCCATAGCCAAGGTCAAGTACTTCATGTACCTTTCTTCTTTCTTCCAGGATGGTATCTCTCCCTACGACTCCGATATCGGCAGCCCCATATTCTACATAGGTAGGAACATCCGGTCCTTTGGATAGAAAGAAGCGGAGTTTCAATTCTTCATTAACAAAAATCAGTTTTCTGGAATCTTTATCCTTCATCTCTTCGCAGGTAATTCCAACTTTTTCAAAAAGCTCCAGTGTCTGATTTGCCAGGCGCCCTTTTCCAAGGGCAAATGTCAGATATCTCATGTTATGTCCACCTCTATGGATTCATTATTTTTTGTTTGTTATTTAAAAGATCCACGACTGTCAGCCGTCCGTCTTCTTCCAGATACAGCATGGTCTCAGCATAGTATTTTCTGCCATATTCTATATAGTCCGCCAGCGGTCTGTCTGGATCACGTTTTACCAGCTCTGTACTAATGTCTTTGCTTCGAAATTCTCCGGCCTTTTCGATAGCGTCTTTTTGTTTTGCCGCATCATAGAGAAGAATGGTATTTTCACCAGAACACTGAATCTCTATCTTCTGCCTTGTAAGGGCGTTCATCAATTCATCTACAACAATGGCAAATCCTATGGATGGAGAATGTTTGCCGAATTTTTCCAGCAAATGATCATATCTTCCGCCTTTTACTACCGCATCGCCCGTACCAAACGTATAACCTCTGAAAATAATTCCGGTATAATAGCCATAGATACCGCTCATACTGAAATCAAAATTGATATATTTCTCTACGCCATATAATTTCAGCACTTCGTAAATTGCTTCTAAGCGGCAAACTGCAGCAGCCGCCTTAGCGTTGGGAGCAATTGCTTTCGCTCTCTCCAGGATTTCCACGCCGCCATAAAGTTCAGAGAGCGCCGCAAATGCTTCCTTCGCACTCTGACGCACCCGGATACTTTCCAGAAATTCTTCTACACCGAAATAATTTCTGTTATTAATCAGTTCACGAACCCTTTCTTCTGCATCTTCATCAAGAGCCGCATCCTCAATCAGGCTCTGGAAAAAATCTACATTTCCTACATTAAGCTGAAAATCCTCTAAGCCTGCCTTCGTTAAACAACTAACAACCATAGCAAGCATCTCGGCATCTGCTTCCACACAATTCGTACCAATCAATTCTGCACCTAATTGTGTACTCTCTTTCATTCGCCCCTGATAACTGGAATGGTTAATAAACGTACTTCCATTATAGCACAGCCGGATCGGAAGAGATTCTCCTTCAAATAAAGTAGCGGCCGCCCTTGCAATGGATGGCGTAATATCCGGTCTGAGAACAAGCGTATTTCCTTCTTTATCGAAAAATTTGTATAATTCTTTTGACGGGATAGTCCCGATTTCTTTGCGGAATACATCAAAAAATTCAAATGTAGGCGTCTGTATGTCGTGATAGCCATGCAGACGAAGGATCTTATGCAATTGTTCCTCCAGCGCAAGCTTCTTTCTGCATTCCATATTATAAATATCCCGGACTCCTTCCGGTGTATGTAATAATTTTTCCATATACCCTCCATACTTCATCGTGCTAATACGCTAAACTCTTTTGCAATTATACGCATTTTCCCATATGTTGTCAAGTTCCTGACGGAACAGTTATGCTCCGTCCTCTCTCATTTCAAGATCTATCTGCATGGCGTCAAGATAAGGGAGGAAGCCGCCTTGCTTTAATTCAAGGAAATACAGTGGGTTCAATTCTTCAAAACGAATACTTTTTCGCCCTCCTGATGCCGCACGGTTCCAAAAATATCTTACCTCTTCAAAACGCATATAATACGCCAAATTCCTGACGCTGTAATAAATCAGCATGAAAGAAACTCCTCCCTGCTTCTCAAAATTTTCCATAAAGACTATTTGATGTTCATGAACATTTTGCAATGGGAAAGTTTCCACTTTACATTCTTTTGCATCAAAACAGACGGGAATCCCCTGTACCGCCCCGATATAATCCACCGTACTGCGCTGTTCAAAATACGCAAGAGTAATATGCCGGTGCTCTTTATCCATGCGAACCGGCGTAATCGGTGTCGGTATCTTTTGGATAAGCGCAAGTCCTTTTTCCAAATACCGTTCATTCGTCCGATTTACCATATCTTCTAAAGTAGAGCCTCTTAAACCTCTTGAGTTCCATGTAGCCATGTAATTCTCCTATTCCTGCAGTCCGCTATCATCCAAAAGACAGCCTTCCTTTTTAAGTATCTGATAAAAACCTTCCGGAAGCGCCGCTGTAAATATTCTGTTGGAAAGCCCGCCAAGAACCCCAGTCAGTTCGGGAAACTCCATACGACGTGCATGAAGAAGCTGTGACCTCACACCATATTTCCTAAGATACACCTGGTTTATCTCTGCTTCACCGTATTTAAAATCCCCTACAATCGGATGATGGATAGATGCAAGGTGGGCACGGATCTGATGAGTCCGTCCGGTAATAAGGTGAACCTCCAGGAGTGTCACGCCGTCTCCCCGGGCAATGGGTTTATATTCTGTTTCTATTGCCAGAGAATCCTTTGTGTTTTTGGGAGAAATGGTAACTTTATTCGTTATGCTGTCCTTGAGAAGATATCCTTTGATATGCCGTTCTCTCTTCACTATGCCTTTTACCAGGCACCAGTAATATTTTTTTAAACTTCTGGTTTTAAATAATTCTCCCATCTCCTGCAGCCCGGAAAGTGTCTTCCCGGCTGCCACAATCCCGCTGGTATTCCTATCCAGGCGGTTGCAGATGGAAGGATGAAATGCCCGCAGAGACTCCCGGGACAAAGCTCCGGTAGAAAGGAGATAGCTCTCCAGATGTTCCACCAGGGAGACATCTTCCCTCCTTGCTTTTTGAGAAAGCATTCCTGCAGGTTTGTTAATCAGCAGAACGTGTTCATCTTCATAAATAATATCTAGTTTGGACGCTGCCCTGGGAATACGGAGACTGGAAAATTTTTCAATCGTCTCATCCGAAAGGTAGAATTTCACTGAATCCCCTACTGACAGCCTTTCATTACCGGAAGCCTTTTTATCATTCAAAACAATATTTTTCTTTCTAAGCATTTTATAATAAAAACTTTTAGGAGCCTCATTCAGGTATTTGCCAAGGAACTTGTCAAGACGCTGCCCCGCTTCATTTGTCTCAATCGTAATCTCTTGCATAAAGACTCTCCCTTAGTCTTTCACTTACATGGAAAGACTCAAAATGATTTTTCTGATTTTTTTCTCTTTTTTTCTGGTATCCTCCCGCTCTATCTCTGCAATACTGTTCATTCCTTCCGCACGGGACAAAAACGCAACATAATCCGGGAAGATTTTTACAGTCACCTTATCAAACCGGTTTTCCTGCAGCATTTTTTTGATATAAGAGGCAGTTTCCTCTGGTTTGACTTTTTTACTTTTTGAATATCCACAGATAGTTCCGCCTGAAATAACAATAGCATCGACGGGCATGATTTTCTCACGGCTGGTAAGCACCATATCGTAAGCCGTTGTAAGAAGCGGTGTCTTTTCTTTTATTTCAGCTGCTTTATCGGCGTCGATTGTTTTATATGGGAAAATCGTAATTAGCTCTACCAGTACCTTTGATGCCGGCAGGCACCCCAGGACTGCTACTAATGTAAATAAATTCAGCTTCGTCCCGGTCTGTACATATCCTACAATAAGAAGGACTACTACAATTACAAATTCAATAAGTGTCTGTGCCAGTAATTTGTTTCTCTCTGCTTTTAAATATCCCGGCTGTCCTTTTTCAATCTTCATCTTCTGCTAACTCCCCTTACTTCGTATTAAAGATACGCATCATAGCGATGCGAAGAATTCTGTCCGGCAGTATTTTTGTCGCCAGCTTCACGCCTTTCATCGGCATACCGAAGACAGATATGTCCCGGCCATTTCTTGTATCCCAAAGCGCCTGCCTGACAACCGCCCCCGGCTGCACCATTACTGCTTTTTTCATTTTGCTGCTGTCAGAGCCCGCCACTTCAAAAAACGGCGTATCTACCGGTCCCGGACAGACTGCTGTAACAACAATCCCGCGGGCGGCAGTTTCCATGGAAAGCCCCCTGGAAAAGCTTAAAACATAGGATTTAGAAGCAGCATACACGGCAAATTGCGGCTGCGGAAGAAATGCAGAGGCAGATGCAATATTTAATACCCTGCTTCCTTTTGACAAATAAGGAAGACACAGACAGGTCATTCTCGTAAGCGCCTTACAATTCAAGTCGATCATTTCTGTCTGCGTATCCACAGCAATATCTTCTGTCATTCCGATTTTTCCAAAACCTGCTCCGTTCACAAGCATACGAATATCTGGTTTTTGTATCTCAAGCTCTTTTTTTATTCGGTAAAAAATATAATCCCGCAGCAAATCTCCGTCAAAAATACGCACGGACACAGGAAATGCGGCCTCTGTCTCTTCTTTTATTTTTTTGAGCTTGTCCGTGCTTCTTGCAACCAGCCAGATCTCATCCAGCCGCTTATAACACTTTGGAATCTGCCGTACAAATTCTCTGCCGATTCCTGAAGATGCTCCGGTAATCACTGCAATTCTCATATATCATCTTCCTGTCTGTTTTTTGAATTTCTTTTTGTGGACATTTCGTATTGTCTTTTTCTGTGTTTTTCCCTGCTTTGTATGTATCTGGTGCTCACCGTCCTTCACTTTCTGGCGCGGGCGAATCAAACAATGTTTATCGAACCCCACCAGATCCATTCTCCCTGCTTTCTTAAGCGCTTCCAATACAAGCTGATAATTTTTTGGATCCCGGTACTGGATCAGAGCGCGCTGCATAGCTTTTTCATGTGGATTTTTCGGCACATACACAGGTTCCATATTCCTTGGATCTACCCCGGTATAATACATACAAGTGGAAATCGTTGACGGAGTAGGATAAAAGTCCTGCACCTGCTCCGGCATATAGCCTAAATCCCGAATATGTTCCGCCAGCTCAACTGCCTCTTTCAGCCCGGAACCCGGGTGGGAAGACATCAGATACGGCACGAGGAACTGATTTTTCCCCAATTGTTGGTTCATTTGTTTATATTTTTTCACAAAAGCCTGATAAACACTATTTTCGGGTTTGCCCATCTTACGGAGCACCACATCGGACACATGTTCCGGAGCCACCTTAAGCTGGCCGCTTACATGATCCTTACATAGTTCTCTAAGAAAAGCATCATCCTTATCCGCCATCACATAATCAAAGCGGATTCCTGAACGGATAAAAACCTTCTTCACTCCCGGAAGGGCCTTTAGTTTACGTAATAATATTATGTAATCTTCGTGGCTCACTTTAAGATTCCGGCAGGGCTTAGGGAAAAGACACTGCTTCTCCTTGCATACGCCGAGGGTCAACTGTTTCTGGCAGGAGGGCTGACGGAAATTTGCCGTAGGTCCGCCCACATCATGGATATACCCTTTAAAATCTTTATCCTGTATCAGCAATTTTGCCTCCCGGATTAAGGACTCATGGCTTCTGGTTTGTAAAATTCTTCCCTGATGGAATGTCAGTGCACAAAAACTGCACCCGCCAAAACATCCGCGGTTGCTGGTTAAGCTGAACTTCACTTCTGTAATTGCCGGAACGCCGCCGTCTTTTTCATAGCTGGGGTGGTAAGTCCGCATATAAGGATAAGCATACACATCGTCCATTTCCTCCTGGCTCAAAGGCTTAGACGGCGGATTCTGCACCACATAAAGATGCGCATCCTGATAAGGCTCTGCCAATCTTTTCCCTGAAAAGGGATCCGTATTACAGTACTGCGTATAAAAGCTGCGGGCATAATTTAATTTATCTTCCCTAAGCTCTTCAAAAGACGGAAGGATCACTGCATCATAAACACTATCGAGGCTTTTCACCTTACACACCGTTCCGTCTATAAAGGTAATGTCTTTCACTGCAATGCCGCTGTCTAATGCTTCTGCAATTTCAATGATGGAACGCTCTCCCATCCCATAAGAGATGATATCGGCTCCGGAATCAAGAAGCACGGAACGCTTCAGCCGGTCAGACCAATAATCATAATGGGCAAGACGTCTGAGGCTTGCCTCAATCCCGCCGAGGATAATCGGCGTATGCTTATAAACCTGACGGATCAGATTAGAATAAACAACTACCGCATAATCCGGCCGCTTTCCCATAACACCACCCGGGGTAAATGCGTCCGTCTTACGCCGTTTTTTTGACACAGAATAATGGTTTACCATAGAGTCCATATTTCCGGCGGACACCAGAAAGCCCAACCTGGGTTCTCCAAATTCCATAATACTTTTTTTGTCTTTCCAATCCGGTTGTGGAATGATTCCCACACGGTAACCGTGAGCGGAAAGTACCCGTGTTATAATTGCATGTCCAAAGGATGGATGATCTACATAAGCATCGCCGGACACATATACAAAATCTACACTGTCCCATCCCTGTGCCTGCATATCTTCCCTGCAGATTGGTAAGAATCCCTGCTCCATCATAATACCTCGTAGGTGCCCTTCTCAATATCGTTATAATCCATAATATAATAATCAGCCAGCTCTCTTTTCTTCGACAGCTGCGGTCTGGAAAACTCATCTTCCACGGCGCATACCCGCATCCCCGCGTTCTTACCCGCCAAAATTCCCATAGGGACGTCTTCAAAGACCAGGCAGTTCTTCGGAGATACTTCAAGTTCTTCTGCTACCAGAAGATAAACGTCGGGGGAAGGCTTGCCGCTCTTTACCTCGCATGAAGTATGTACAGAATCAAAGTATTCCTTTACGTGCAGTGCTTCAAGCGCTGCTTCCGTCAGTTCCCGGGCATTACTGGTAGCAATTCCGAATTTCATCCCTCTTTCCCGAAGGTGGGTAATAAAATGATAAGCGCCTGTTTTTAGCTTCACTTGATGGGTATAGGCCTCATACACCATGTCCGTCCATTCCTGCTTCACTTCTTCAATCGTACAATCCAGCTCCGGGAAAACATCCAGAAAATACTGTGCCACTTCTGTATAACTTTTCCCTTCCATTCCCTCATGGAAATTATCGGGCTGGGTCAGGTGGTATTTTTCCAGATACGCCCTGTCCACGGCAGGCCATATCCACATAGAATCTACCAGACTTCCATCTAAATCGAAAATAACCGCTTCTATTTCTTTCAGAATTAACGGTTCCCTGTTTTTCATTGCAACAACTCCAATTCTTTTTCTGTAAGTTCACGGTACTCCCCCGGCTGCATTGCCTCATCCAGCACAAGGCTTCCCATGGATTCACGTTTCAGATAAAGGACCTCCATGCCGACGGCCCGGAACATACGCTTTACCTGATGATACTTTCCTTCCTGTATCGTTAGCCGTATCCTGGAAGTCGTCCCGCTTTCCAGTACCTCAAGCCTGGCAGGCAGCGTCCATTCTTCTCCGCCTTCGCTGCCAATATCCACCCCTTCGGCAAATGCCTGTACAGTTTCCCGGGTAGCGCATCCGGCAACCTCAGCGTAATAAGTCTTGTCCACATGCTTCTTCGGTGAGAGAAGACGATGTGCCATCGCTCCATCATTGGTAATCAAAAGAAGCCCTTCTGTATCCTTATCCAGTCTTCCTACCGGAAATAAGTCCTTCCTTCTTTTCGATACAATCAAATCAATTACCGTCCGGTCTTTTGCATCCTCTGTAGCGGAAACAACGCCCTTCGGTTTATTCAGAAGATAGTATTCGTATTCTCTATAAAATATAGGAATACCGTCTACAGATACCGTCTGCAGCCCCTTTGCCACTTTTTCATCCGGTTTTAAAACCCGAACCCCATCTATCTCAACCAGGCCTTTACGGATGAGCTTCTTAACTTCCTGTCTGGTTCCGACTCCCATGTCAGCCAGATACTTATCCAACCGTATCATACGGACTGCCATCTCCATCCCGGCAGATATTTGTTCTTCAGAACGCCGCCTGCAAGTTTTCCCCATCCCAGAGGATAGCCGTCCACACAAAACAGATACCAACCCTTTTCTTTAGCATCTGTAACGTCTTCCACATCCAGTGTCTCTCCTTTTAAGTATTTTATAACCCGCTCATCCACAGCCGGCAGATCTATCACATAACGGTATTCCCTCTTTTTCAGACACATGGCTAATGCCTGGCTTGGTTCGAAACGCTTTTTCTTCAACTCCCCAAGGAGAAGCCCTGTGCGCAGAAAACGGATTCCTTTCATGTCCGGCAGCCCTTCCGGCATATAATATACCCGCTCTCCGTGAATCTCTATCCTTTCCTCATCCAGCTTCCAGTCTACCCCCTGAAAGAAGTTTTTCAATTCCTCCGGAATCTTTCCCACATTCCTCTTTCCGGGAATCTTTATGGCCGGAGTCTCTTCTTTTCCTTTTTTGAGAAGTGCAAGATAATGTCCTTCTCCATGCATTTTATGTGGGAAAATACGTATGGTCTTTGAAAATTCTGCCGCCTTGCTCTCTGTCACAGCAGGAATTCCGTTGGAAAACCCCTCATAGCCTTCCATATCCAGAATCTCAAATTCAGGACGGTTTCGCAGCAGATATTCAACCGTCCCTTCATTTTCCAGAGGGTCAAATGTACAGGTCGAATAAAGAAGCATACCACCGGGTCGCAGCATATCCGCTGCCTGGATGATGATGCTTTGCTGAAGTTTTGAAAAGAATTCCGGTCCATGTTCTTCCCATGCTTTTACCATTTTCCGGTCTTTTCGGAACATTCCTTCCCCGGAGCAGGGCGCGTCAATTAATATTTTATCAAAATATTCCGGAAAATAATTCACAAGCTTTCCGGGTTCTTCACTCAATACCAATAAATTTCCAATCCCAAAAACTTCCAGGTTCTTAAGGAGTCCCTTTGCACGAGAATTACTGATATCATTCGCAACCAGGACTCCCTCGCCTGAAAGCTTTGCTCCTAATTCCGTCGCTTTTCCGCCGGGGGCGGCACACACATCCAATACCCGGTCTCCCGGCTCCACCGGCAGACGGCTGGCAGGCGTCATGGCGCTTGGCTCCTGCAGATAATAAAGCCCGGCGAAATAGTAAGGATGTTTGGCCGGCATATCTTTCTCCCCATCATAGTAGAATCCATTTTCAATCCACGGAATCGGCCGGATAGAAAAAGGAGCAATTTTCGCAAAATCCTCCGACGATATCTTATTCGTATTGACACGAAGCCCATAATATCTTGGCTCTTCATAGCAGGATAAATATGTCTCAAATTCACTGCCCAGAAGCTTTTTCATCTTTTCTTCAAATGCGGATGGTAAATTCATCTTTTTCCTCCAATCCGTCCCGTTAAACAGAGAGCGGGGTTCCTTCCATGCAATAGGCAATTACGCTTGCACATACTTCGTATAGTATATCACATTTTTGCGGTACTAGGAATAGGCATATTTTAACTTCTTTGTCTCCAGTTTCTGTAATAGGAAATATGGATTTACACTAATCTCTTCTCCTGTATCCCAGGAATAAATTCCCAGATGAAGATGTACGTCAAACCTGCCTACCGTTCCTTCTTCTCCATATCCGGAATCCCCCATAAATCCCAGAAGCTGCCCTGCTTTTATATTGTCTCCCTTTTTTATATCTGCATAAGACTCCAAATGCGCATAATAAAAGTAGACGCCATTCGGCGACGTAATTCCAACCCGGTACCCGCCCTTTTCCAGCCACCCGATATTGGTAACAACTCCATCCGACATGCTAAGGACAGGATACAGGCCTCTTACATTTTCTCCTGCCATAATATCGGTTCCCTCATGTACGCTTTCTCCTTTGTAGCTGCGCTCTGCCATCCAGGAATTCACGTAAGATACCGTAAGGCTTTCATCCAGAGTAGACTCCGGGATTGGGAAATATTGTGCATCGGCCTCTACCCGGTTAAGAAAACTGCGGCACGCTTCGGAAAGAGTATCTTTTGCCCCCAGCATTTCGTCAGAAAAAAAACGGCGGCGGTATTCTTCCGCTTCTACAGTTTCTTCTGCTCTCCGATTTTCGATACCCTTATTGTACAAAGCATGTTCGCTCAAAACTGTAAAAAAAGAAACAAGTAATAAAAGGAGAAAAATTCTGCCGGTATCTAATTTCACAGATCGAAACCTCTTTTTTATATTACTATATGTTCCCAAACATAAAATTTAAACCTGAACCATAAAATTAAAAGAGACTTTTCAGTATGAGGCATTGCCTATGAAAGAAAAAATAGTATCCGTCTTACTCATCCTTTCTTTTCTTATCCTGCTTGCTTTTCCCGTGCCGGTATTCTCCGGGGCAAGCAAAGGGCTGCTGCTTTGGTACCGGACAGTACTTCCCACATTGCTTCCCTTTATGATTCTTTCTAATTTCATGATACATACCCGTGCTCTTTCCTATATCTCACGCCTCGCCGGTCCTTTTATACACCGCATATTCGGTGTGTCTTATAAAGGTTCCTTTGCTGTCATCACCGGTTTCTTCTGCGGCTATCCTATGGGCGCCAAAGTAACAGCGGATCTAATCCGTTCTGAAAAGATTTCGGCAAGAGAAGGAAATTATCTTCTTTCCTTCTGTAATAACACAAGCCCGATGTTTATCATCAGTTATCTTGTATGGCAAAACCTTAACAGAAAAGACTTCCTTGTTCCAACACTTTTTATTCTCACCTTATCGCCTATATGCTGCAGTTTCCTCTTCCGTTTTTATTGGATGAGGGGCAGCGGGCAAAAAAATGCTATGAAAAAAAATAAGGAAAAAAGCAACTGCCATACATCAGCTATATCTTATAAGCCGTTAAATTTCCAGCTTTTTGATTCCTGTATGATGGATAGCTTTGAAGCAATTGTAAAAGTAGGCGGATATATCATGCTTTTTTCTATTCTAACAGAATTATTACAATTATTATCAGGCAGGCTTCCGATGTTGAAGTTCCTTCTTCCCATGCTGGAAATCACAAATGGTATTTCCCTGCTGTGTCAGGCGGGAGCCCCTTTTCGGGGAACCTGGATACAGGTTCTTGCCCTCACATCCTTCGGGGGATTTTGTGCCGCGGCACAGACAGAATGCATGATTCAGAAAGCCGGTCTGAAAATCGCCCCATACATAATAGAAAAGCTGATTACCATGTTGGTAACCAGCCTGTTCGCTATATTATATCTTACAAGTCCTCGTCTTCATCCATAAAATCCATATCATCATCCGCAGCTCCATACTCTGCTTCCATGCCCCGCGGTGACTGCTCCGGAATCTCAAGTTCGGAGCGGTTGTTGCGAACCATATCATAACACTCCTGAAGTGAATTCAAAAGCCCATCATATTTTGCTGTGTAAGTATCCAGCGTATGACCGATAATATTTTCTGCATTTGCCATTAAATCGTCCGTATACTGCATTGCTCCAATCCGGATATCATTGGCATCACTGGTAGCATTATCTAAAATCTGCTGTGCCTGTTCCGTAGCCGCTGTCACAATCTGATTTGCCTGTGCATATGCCTGCTGCATAATCTCATGTTCGCTCACCAATTCAGATGTCTGAATCTGTGCATCCTGAAGCATATTCTCTGCTTTCGCCTGCGCGTCTGCCAGAATGGCATCTTTATTTGCAATGATCTTCTGATAACGCTTAATCTCATCCGGTGTTTTCATACGAAGCTCCCGGAGCAGCTCATCCAACTGATCCTTATTCACAATAATCTTTGTTGTAGATAAAGGCTGGAATTTACAAGTATCAATGTACTCCTCGATTTCATCAATAATCTGCTCGATACGACTGCTCATAATTTACACTCTCCTTTTTATCTTCTCTTGTATTCTGTCTATCACAGTCTCAGGTACAAACTGAGAGATATCCCCTCCAAAAGCCGCCACTTCTTTTACCGTAGTAGAACTTAAATAGGAATACTGAAGACTTGTTGTAAGAAAAACAGTCTCCAAATCACCGGACAGCTTCTGGTTTGTCTGTGCCATCTGAAGCTCATACTCAAAATCAGTAATCGCCCGAAGTCCCCGCACAATCATCCTGGCGTCCATTCTTTTTGCAAATTCTACTAACAATCCTTCAAATGGAACAACTTTCACATTTTGAAGATTTTTCACTACCTCATCTAACATTTTAACACGTTCTTCAACGGAAAACAACGGGGATTTTGCATTATTATTCAATACTCCTACTATCAGTTCGTCCACCAGCCCGGAAGAACGTCGGATAATATCCAAATGGCCATAGGTAA
This sequence comes from Clostridiaceae bacterium, assembly GCA_902362865.1. Classification (GTDB taxonomy): domain Bacteria; phylum Bacillota; class Clostridia; order Lachnospirales; family Lachnospiraceae; genus Claveliimonas; species Claveliimonas acetigenes. The sequence continues at coordinate 38,982 of CABIYE010000002.1, read as the reverse complement.
CCGGATCAAAGCTCCCTGGGTAAATCGCTCTTATCATATCTGCTCCTTCTGTGTCATTTCCAAAAACACATGCTTATTTGTCTTATATACCTTTTCCCTGATTATACGTAACCCCAACGCATCGGCATAAGCAAACTGCGTGTCTTTTGCAGCCTCTACAATAATCATTCCATCTTCTGAAAGAAGAGCAGATCCGGCAAGATACAAAAGCACCTTTTCTTCTATGGATTGGTTATAAGGAGGATCCATAAAAATATAATCGAATTTCTTTTCTCCTTCCAGCCTGCGCAGCGCCGTCAGAACATCTGTCTGCATAGTCACCGCCTTTGGAGACAACTTGGTAAAATTCAGGTTTTCCTTAATACACGCCATGGCTCTGGGACTTTTTTCCACGAAAACGGCCTCTGCCGCCCCCCGGCTGAGCGCTTCAATTCCAATTCCTCCGCTTCCTGCAAACAGATCCAGAAAAGTACACCCATACAGATGCGGAGCAAGCATATTAAAAAGTGTTTCTTTAATTCTGTCAGTGGTAGGTCTTGTGTCCGGACCATCCGGTGTTTTCAATTGTAAGCGCTTTGCGCTTCCTGCAATGACACGCATCTATAAGCTCCTTTTCCAGTCTGCTCATACTTTTCAAAAGAAACAGAGCAGACATCAAACATTGTATACATAAACTCACCCGTTTATTATATAGAATCCTTCTTAAAAAGTCAATCTAGAAAAAAGCACCCGACAGGTATAAACACCTGCCAGATGCTTTTTCTCTCTCTTGTTATTTACCAGCCATCTGTTTTTCCTGCTGTTCAATCATCTTCTTAACCATATAACCACCTACAGAACCATTCTGTCTGGAAGTCAGGTCTCCGTTGTAGCCGTCTGAAAGCGGTACTCCCAGTTCGCTTGCAACCTCATATTTAAATTTGTCCAATGCACCCTTTGCCTCAGGTACTGCTGCTCTGTTAGATGAACGATTTGCCATTTTATGATCCTCCTTTTTCTACTTGTAACTTTTCCTTTTTGTAACTTTTGTTTTGTTACACCGATAGTATATGGAGGATTTATAATATTACACTAGAAGTTCTTTCTTCCTTTTCCATTTTCTGCATCCATTCATGATCTGTTTTTATAAGCTGGTCTGCCGCTTCGTTTGCCATCTGAAGAATCTTCGCATCCTGAAATACATCACCGAGTTTAAAATCCATAATCCCGCTCTGGCGGATTCCGAATAAATCTCCCGGTCCGCGCAGCTTCAAATCTTCACTTGCAATTTTAAAACCATCATTTGTCTTGTTCAGGATTTCCAACCGTTCCTTTGTCTCCTTTGACTTAGAACCGCTCATAAAGATGCAATAAGATTGATATTTTCCGCGTCCGACGCGTCCACGGAGCTGATGAAGCTGTGCCAACCCGAAGCGCTCTGCATTTTCCACCATCATAACTGTAGCATTGGGAACATCTATCCCTACTTCAATGACTGTAGTAGATACCAATACCTGTATCTCATTACGGCTGAAACGCTCCATAATACGATCTTTTTCCGCCTGTTTCATTTTGCCGTGAAGGTAGTCAATAACTATATCGTCTCCGATTTCTTCCTGCAGCATAGATGTATAATCTATCACATTTTCTGCCTCCAGATGTTCGCTCTCTTCCACCATCGGGCAGATAATATAGCACTGCCTCCCTTCAGCCGTCTGTTTTTTTATAAAACGGTAAGCCGTTTCCCTGTAGCTGGTATCAACCACGCAATTTTTAATTGGAAGGCGGTTGGCCGGAAGCTGATCTATTACGGAAATATCCAAATCTCCATAAATAATAATGGCAAGTGTCCGTGGTATTGGCGTAGCGCTCATAACAAGTATATGGGGCATGCTACCTTTTTCAAAAAATGTTTCCCTCTGCCGCACGCCGAACCTATGCTGCTCGTCTGTTATTGCCAGTGCAAGATTTTTATAATGAACCTTTTCCTGAATCAACGCATGCGTCCCTATTATCACTTGTACTTCTCCGGCCTCTATCCGTGCATATGCCTCTTTTTTCTCCTTTGCCGTCATGGAACCTGTAAGCAGCCCGACCTTTAATGGAATCTGATAGGTATCAAATAATTTGGTAATCGATTCAAAATGCTGTCTTGCAAGCACTTCCGTAGGCGCCATCATGGCTCCCTGATACCCGTTCATTCCCACCGAAATCAGTGCAAGTACTGCTACAATTGTTTTACCTGATCCCACATCACCCTGAATAAGCCTGGACATGGCATAGCGGCTTCCCATATCAAGTTCAATTTCCTTCCACACTTTCTTCTGTGCATCCGTAAGACGATAAGGCAGGGACGAAATAAACCGTTCCGTCTCTGCCTTGTGTTCGATCACAAAATGATTCTCTTTTTTTTCATTCTCGTCCTTTAATTTTCGCAAGGATACTATAAATTCCAGAAATTCTTCAAACACAAGCCGTTCTCTTGCGCGATAAAATACTTCCTTATCTTCAGGAAAATGAATTCCTCTGACTGCATAATTATATTCCGCCAAATGATAGCGGTGCCGGATTTCTTCCGGCAGGATTTCCCTGCTTAAATCCAATCCGTCAAGCGCCTGTCTGACTGCTTTCATAACCATATTATTAGAAAGCCCTGCTGTCAAAGGATAGACCGGCTGTAAAGTATGCAGCTTTTCTTCGTATTTTGCGCTGGGGTAAAAAATTTCAGGATGCTCCATAACCAATCCATTCTTTTTCCGGATTACCTGTCCGCGAAGCGTAATCACACCACCTGCAGACAAAGTACTGCGCAAAAAAGGCATCCGAAACCAGATTACACGAATTACTCCGCTAAAATCCCGAACCTGCACAGAAGTCACCTGCATTTTCCGGTTAGGCGACACCTGTACTTTTCCATATATAGTACCCGTAACCGTCTGTGTCTTTCCTTCTTCCAACTCACTGATTGGCACAGGTTCTTCATAAATATCGTATCCCCGCGGATAATACCGGATTAAATCTCCTATTGTATAGATACCTAGTTTGGAAAATAACTGTTCCATTTTTTCACCAATACCCTTTAACGCATTGATTCTTGTATTTTCTTTCATATTATTCTACTGCCAGCACGTAATAGTAAATGGGTTGTCCGCCGTACTGCGCATCAATATCTATATCCGGATACAGTTTTTCAATTTCTCCTGCAAACCGCCAGGCATCGTCTTCTTTCACTTCTTCCCCGTAATACAGACTGATCAGCTCAGAATCTTCATCAACCAACTCAGCCAGCATCTCTTTGGTTGTCGCTTCAATGTCTTCACCCACGGCAATGATTCCCGCATCGCCGATACCCATAATATCTCCTTCATGGATTTCCTTATCGTCAATATGTGTATCACGCACCGCATAAGTCACCTGCCCGGATTTTACATTAGAAATTCCTTCCAACATGGCTTCTTCATTCGTCTTTGAATCTGCCTCCGGCATGAAATTAATAATGGCCGTAATTCCTTGCGGAACAGTCTTAGTCGGAATAACGATAATTTCCTTATCCTCTACCAGCGTCTTCGCCTGATTTGCCGCAAGTACGATATTTTTATTATTGGGCAAAATAAACACAGTATCTGCATTTACCTGGTCAATAGCAGTCAACATATCTTCTGTACTCGGATTCATCGTCTGTCCGCCTTCAATGATATAGTCTGCCCCAAGTTCTTTAAAAATTGCATTCAATCCCTCTCCAATGGATACCGCGATGAATCCCATAGGTTTCCTTGGCTCATTGTTCTTTTGGGCCTGCTTTTTCGCTTCTTCTTCTGCTTTCTGCTGTCTGGCAAGATTCTCAGAATCCCGAATCAACTTTTCCTGATGTTCCTCACGCATATTGTCAATCTTCATGCGGGACAACTGGCCAAAAGTAAGGGCTTTCTGAATTGCAAGTCCCGGATCATTGGTATGCACGTGAATCTTTACCACATCGTCATCTGCTACACATACAATAGAATCACCGATAGATTCCAGATACGCCTTGAATTCAGACTCATCTGCCTCTGTGAATTCTTTTTCTGTCAAAATAATAAATTCTGTACAATATCCAAATTTAATGTCCGCCGTCGCTTCTGCAGAAATCTTCGTTACACTGCTTCCTGCAGCTCCCGGTGTAATCGCCTTATAATCCACTTCTTTGCCGAGGAATGCATCATAAGCGCCTTTTATCACTTCCATAAGTCCCTGGCCACCGGAATCAACCACTCCAGCCTCCTTCAGGACGGGAAGCATTTCGGGAGTCCTGGCAAGAACCGCATCTCCTTCTTCAATCAGCGCAGGCAAGAACACTTCCAAATCATCGGTTTCCAAAGCCATCTCAACTGCTTTCTCAGCAATTCCTCTCGCTACGGTAAGGATGGTACCTTCCTTCGGCTTCATAACAGCCTTATATGCAGTATCTTTTGCGCGCACACACGCTGCTGCAAGAGCTTCTACTGTAATCTCTTTTTCTTCTCTCACGGCCTTCGTGAATCCACGGAGAAGCTGAGATAAGATTACTCCTGAATTTCCTCTTGCTCCCCGCAGAGAACCGGAAGAAATCGCTTTCGCCAAAGATGTCATATCCAGCTTCCCAAGAGCCGTCACTTCCTTTGCTGCAGACATAATCGTAAGCGACATATTCGTCCCGGTATCTCCATCCGGCACCGGAAATACATTCAATTCATTAATATACTCTTTCTTAGCCTCAATATTCTGCGCGCCTGCCAGAAACATCCTGGCAAGCATATCCACACTTATTGTATTTGTTGCCACTTTAAAAGTCCTCCTTAATTAATCGATGACTCTGACGCCCTCAATATAAATATTAATCTTATCTACCGGCATTCCTGAAAATTCTTCTACTCTATATTTTACATTACTAATCAGATTGTCTGTTACTGCTGAAATACTTACTCCATACGCAACAATCACATGGAAGTCAATCTTAATCCTGTTATCATCAGAAATAGAAACCTGGATTCCATGTGTCAGACTCTCTTTCTTCAAAAGCCTTACCAGGCCATCTTTCATATTAACTGCAGCCATTCCTACAATTCCAAAACATTCCACTGCAACGGTTCCCGCATATTTTGCTATCACTTCAGGGCTAATGGTAATAATACCAAGATCTGTACTCATGCTTCCTTTCATGTTCACACCCTCCAATTCTTATACAATTAACATAGGTATTATACTCTGTTTTTACTTATTTTACAATAATAAAAAAGAGTGCACAAAAAAAAACCCAGACTCTTTATACGAATCTGAGTTTTCATTTTTCATTACGCACGTTCAACTTTGCCTGACTTCAAACAAGAAGTACATACATACATTCTCTTTGTAGCTCCGCCTTCTGTCTTAACACGAACGGATTTCACATTGGATTTCCACATTTTTGGTGTCTTTCTATGAGAGTGGCTTACATTGTTTCCAAAGTGAGCACCCTTTTCACAAATAGCACATTTAGCCATAACTGCACCTCCTAACGCTCTTACATAGCCTGTTCTCCAGACTCACAACAATAGTTATTGTAACAGAACTATATAAGAATTGCAAGTATATTTTTACAAATTACGATAAATAATCACCTTTTTTCATCTGTCACAGCAATATAGCCTCCATCCGGCCAGCACAAGAAGTATGATAATCAATATCTGTACAAACAGGCTGTCAAGCAGCATATTAATTACCATGCCAACTGCCACCCAAAACAGAGCAAATCCGATAATACGCTTCATCATCTTTTCTCCGCATTATCTCTCTTATCTCAGTATATTCCAATTACGTGCATATTGTGACAAAATATTAAAGGCCCAGATCCATGTCATCTATGTCGTCTATGTCGTCTGCCGTATTCAATATATCCGAAACCTCTTCTTCCGTCATCTTTGATTCTTTCCCGCCGGTAAACCGGTCAACTACATCCGGAACCATATCCAGAATTTTGGTAATTGTATCCTGATTTTTAATATTTACAAGCTTTGTTGAACCGTTCTGTATAACTAAAACTGCGCTGGGAGTCATCTTCCCTCCGACGCCTCCCGCTCCCTTTGCCTTTTTATCTTCATTGAATGAACCTGCACCTATTCCAAAGGATACGTCAATGAGCGGCAGAATAATAATGTCGCCAATATGGATCGCCTCGCCAACAACCGTCTTTGATGAAATTACGCTGTCCATTCCATGAAATAATGATTCAATTGTTCCTTTAAAATTATTATCTGCCATTCCAGCATCCTCCTTATACCACTATAATTTAAAATTCTTTATATCCCTATAAGCTGTACGTACTTCCCTGCTCCAAAGAAGATTCCATAATAAGATAACCAGATGTATTCCATAAATGTTTCCTTTTGCTTTCAGATATCCTTCCAATATCTTTTGGTCAAAATCCGGTGTAATCTGTACATAGGGACCCAGAAACGGGTACAGCACTCCGAAAACGGCCAGTACCTGTCCCGTCAGGCATGGATCATCAAATCCATACTGTACTTTAGCGGCAAGTTTCTTTGGCATCAGCCGCCGAAGAAGCTTAACCACTTCCTTCTTTACTTTTGAAAATGCTTTTTGATGTGCTTCGTTTTTAATAAATGCAGAAAGCTTGTCTTTTTTCTCTGCTAATGCCTTTATTTTACCACAGAAAGCTTGAAATGTACATTTTAACTTTTCAACCGCTTTACCCAGGCCTTTATCTGCTTTTGTACTTCCGGCAGGTTCTTCTTCGTGGCTTTCACTACTTTTCTGCTGCTTCTTTTCAACTCCCGCAGGCAGTTCTTTTTCCATTTTCTCCTTTTTTTCCACTTTATCCACCGGCTTCTTTTCCACCGGTTTCTTTTCCACCGATTTCTTTTCCATGGTTTTCTTCTCTTCAGGCTGTTTTTTAGAACGCTCTTCATTTTTTTCATTTTCCTCCTTTTTCTCCGTTTCCTTTTCTCCGATTTCTTTCCATGCGGCCTTAATATGAACCGTTGTCTCTTTGTTCTCATATTTTGCAAAAACCCGTATCAGATGCAGAAGCCATGTCACTTTCAAGGAAACGCTTAATCCATCCGGGAAATGTTCACATTCTGCTTCCAGAGAATATCTGACCGGCACTAAAAGAACAATACAAATCAGTAATACCAGTATACCCAGTATCACGGCAAGTATGATTCCTATGATTTTAAAAATGACAAGCAGAATATGTAACACACTAATCCCCCTGTTCCTTACTCATTATATAGTTCCTGATGTCTACATCGCCGGTTTCTTTATATACATCGCCGGCAATTTTTTCTACCAACTCAAGCGCGCCGTCATAACTCCCTGCTATCCCTACCACAAGCCGATTTTTTCCCGGATAGCCGGGCTGGAGCAAGAACGCCGAATGAATAATATCCAAATGGTTCTTTTCATTTGCTGACAGCACAATCAGATGTGTATTCCTCTGCAGTTTATTTTTCTCCAGCTTGGAAATGATTTTCTCCTTTTTCTTTTCCAATCCCTCTTCCAGATAAAGATGCCTGTAATATTTCATATGCATTCTCCTAATAATAGTAGCTGTCAAAGATTTCTTTTGCTACGTTAACGGCTTTTACCTGACCATCGGAACTCTCAATCAGGACGCAGATTGCAAGCTCGGGATTATCAACATTCGTGAATCCTACAAACCAGGAATGATTTTTCTCAATATCCGAGCTGTATTCTGCCGTCCCTGTTTTTCCGGCCACAGTATAGCCTTGTCCACTCAGTACGGAAGCCGTTCCATAATTCACAACTTCCTGCATATAGGATTTTAACTGTTCCGCTTCTTCTTCACTCATTAACTTTTTATATTCTTCCGGTTCTGTATTTTCTACAATTTCTCCTGAATAATTCGTAATTGCATCTACAAGATACGGACGCATCAGCGTACCATGATTTGCAATTGCCGAAGTAATCAGCGCCATATGGTATGGGCTGGTCTCTGTTTTTCCCTGTCCCATAGCGGTCATCATCCTGTCCGCTGACGAATCGGATGATTCCAGTGTAAAGCTGCTTTGGCTGTAAGGCAGTTCGCAAGGCAGCTTGGAATTAAACAGAAGAGTTTCCGCCGTGTCCCGGTATCTTTCTATATCCAACTGAAGCCCGATGTTGGAAAAAGAAGTATTACAGGAATACGCCAATGAAGATGCCAGGCTTACATCACCATGTACATTATGCCCTGCACAGGCAATCGTAACACCATCATAAGTAATTTCTCCCTGACAGGTATAGCCATATGCATTATAGTCCCCATGCTCCCGCATATATTCTAGTGCAGTCACCAGTTTAAAAGTAGAGCCTGGCGCATACGCTCCCTGTGTCGCACGGTTCAGCAGATAACTATTTTCATCTGTGCTCAGAAATTCCCAGTTTTCAGCCACTGTATTCGGATCAAAATCCGGTTTTGATACCATGGCTAATATCTTTCCGCTGGAGGGCTCTAAAACAACGACTGCCCCTTTGTAACTTCCCAATGCATTATAGGCAGCTTCCTGAAGCTGTGTATTCAATGTGGTAATCACATTGTCTCCTATATTTTTTTCATCCTGAAATTCATTTTTTAGTTTTTCCAGAAAAAAGGCATGCGAAGTCAGAAGCTCAAAATTTTCCGCAGATTCCAATCCGGATTTCCCCTGTGAAGAGAACCCCACCACATGGGCATAAAGATTCCCATATGGATAGTAGCGGTATTCACTGCCATCCTCTGCTGTTGTCGTCTCTGCAAGCACATTGCCATCCTTATCTAAAATCTTGCCCCGCACAACCCTGTCCGCCATAGAATCCAGCCTGGGATTGTAAGAACTGTTAATAATATCCTGGCTTTTCTCAAGGTTGAAATAAATAATATATCCCATCAGAACAAGAAAGAGTGCCACAAATATATAGGTAACCCTAGCGAATTCTTTGTTGACTTCCTTTTTTTGCTTTGCGCGGCGCTTGTCTTTTTTCTTCGCTTCCCTGCGCTCTTTTCTTGTCAGCTGCTTTCGCTCTCTGCGGATTTCTTCCTTCTTCTTTGCTTCTCTTAGCTCGTAGCCGCTCTCTTTTCTTTCTTTCAATGCTTTCTTCCTCGTCTTCTCGTAAAATATAAAGTCCCTGGATAATCGCAAACATAATCAATGTACTGATTAATGAACTTCCGCCATAACTAACCAGCGGTAATGTAACTCCCGTAGACGGAATAAACTTCGTTACACCTCCGATTGTAAGAAATACCTGAAAAATATAACAGGTTCCCAATCCCAGCGCAACCAGTTTATAGAACTGATTGTGAAGCTGCATTGCAATATTCAAAAACATTACATAACAGCTCACACAAATCAAAATCAGGCACAGGGCAAAGATTAACCCAAGTTCTTCAGCAATTGCCGCAAAAATAAAATCAGTATCCGTAACAGGGATTGTTTCCGGCATTCCCTGGCAAAGCCCCATCCCGAACCAGCTTCCGGTTCCAATCGCAAACAGAGACTGTGCCACCTGATATCCTCCGGTATCATAATTGGCAAAAGGATCCCGCCATACCTGTACCCTTGTCTTTACATGCCCAAACAGGTAATAGGCACAAACTGACGCTGCACTTCCCGCTCCTGCTCCCGCAAAAAGATACAGGGGCTGCTTCGTCGCCACATACAGCATAATCAGATAAACAACAAAAATAATCAAGGCGGCTCCCAAATCCGTCGAAGCAACCAAAATTAACACATGGACGGCTGCAACAATGGTAGTAATTACCACATTCTTAAAATCCGTTGACTCTTTAAAGCTTGCCGCGACAAAAAAAACAAAAACAATTTTGACAAGTTCTGATGGCTGTATATTGATGCCAGCAATCGTGAATCCAAGCTTTGCACCATAAGACACCTGCCCGGCAATCGCTACTGCCCCCAGAGAAAGCATACCCACAACGCCGTAAAAAATCCGCCATTCTGCCAATCTCTTTACTTTGCGGATGATTACAGGGATTACCATACACAGTACAATTCCCGCAGCAGCAAAAATAAACTGCCGGATTGCCTTGCTATATGCAAGCCTGGTAAGCATAATGAACCCTATACATAGCAGCATGCACATATTATTGACGATTAAACGGGATACCCTCGGATAGATAAGGGTATACAGAATAATTGTCAATCCCAGCAATACTACCTGAGACAGATAAAACGCCACAATTTTAATATCATCCGTCTCCAGGTAAAGAATTATAAAAGCAATCAGATGCAGCAGGAACATTAGTATATTCTGCCTGCGCAGCAGCGCTTTCTTTTTCCAGACATCATGGTATCCGAATATCGTAAAACAAAGATACGTGTACATGATGATAATGATAATGATTAAATATTTTGATAGCTCCACAATAATATTCGTCAATCTCTCACCTACTTTACTCCCCGCTTAAAATGCCCTCTTGTGTAACCCTTCTCCGGCATAGATACATTTTTATTCCGCCGGAACACATCCTCATACATCCTGAGGATTTCCTTTACAGTATCCGCCTTTTCAGAAGAAAATGCAAGTCTAAGTGCACAGGGATGTAATTCTTCTATCTTTTGTTTCTGATCCGGCAGCATCACCGGATCTGCATTATAAATTACATTATAACAATAAATACACTCATTTTTAACAACAAATTTCTTTTGATAACGGTCCGTAAGCCATGTCATTCCTTTTTGTGAAGAACAACCCGATGTATTCTTTTTAACACAGCCTGCCGATACCATCACTGGAAGATATCCATAAACCACCAGTTCCATAGAATGAATGCCCAGCCGCCTCAGCTCCTGAAAATTCAGTTCTACCGGAGCAGCCGCCCGCTCCACGCCATATGCCTTCCAGAACGCTTTTGTTTCCTTGTTCCATTGATATACATTGGAATCTAATACAATTGGTTTCTTATATCCCTTTTCTCTCAAAAAGTAATAGCTTTCCAGATTACGTACCTGTGCCCCGTCGAAAATTTTATCCAGATCAGAATAAGATTGTTTATAAAGCGTCTCCGCCTGTTTTCTAAAAATACGCGCCATAGAAAAATATATTTCAATCCCTCTGCGTCTTGCCTCCGCGACGCAATTTGACAGCCGTTCATATTTTTCCTCATAATAAACCGCATCCTCCAGATAAATTCTCTTTATCCATCCGGCATCCAATACCATCTGCATTTGTTCCAGATTTTCCACCGAAGCCGTAAAGCCGTATTCCTCTGCTTTCAAATCTGAATCCAAATCTTCGATTTTTACTGCTTCCGCTACCGGATTCCTTTTATAATTATGAAGGATGTTGGAAAGAAGCTTCTCAATTGCTTCACGACGAAGCTCATTCAGACTCTGCATGGGCAAAAAAACATCGCCTTTCATACAAATTTCAAGCTTGTCAAATATAAAAGGAGTATTCCCTGTCTTTCGCATTTGTCTGTCAATCCGCTCGATAGAAAGGGGCTGGTTTTTTGCCGGTTCGGCAACGGCGCCTTTTACTGATACACAAGCTTTCTCGCCACAGGCAATCGCAAGTTCTATGCGCTCCCCCGGAGAAATACGCAGCCTGCCATCCATTTTTTTCTGCAGCTTGCCAACAGTAAAGTCCTGTTCCATCCCTGCAGATGCTTTCGGTCTCCCGAAGGAAATCATTTTCTGTCCATTCTGCTGCTTATAATATCCTTCACAATAGCCTCTCCGCTGATATGCTGCCAATAACTCCTGCTTATCCTTTTCTGTCACTTTATAAGCCTTCCGTCCTTCTCTTAAATAAAGATCCACATATTTCCGGTACATCCCGGTTACTGCCGCAACATAGGAAGGCTGTTTCATTCGTCCCTCTATCTTAAAAGACGTAACCCCGGCTTCAATCAACTCCGGTATCAGTTCAATAGCACACAAGTCTTTCAGGCTCAAAATATCCATAGCTTCTTTCGAATGATTCACTTTATAGGGAAGACGGCACGGCTGTGCACACTGTCCTCTGTTGCCGCTTCTTCCGCCAATCATGCTGCTCATCAGACATTGTCCGGAATAACAATAACACAAGGCGCCATGGACAAAACACTCTATTTCCAGCCCCGTATTTTCAGCAAGCTGACGGATTTCCGAAAGAGATAGCTCTCTTGCCGGAACAACCCGTTCCACTCCAAGTTCTTCCAGATGCTTTGCCGCAATGTAATTCGTAACCGTCATTTGTGTACTTGCATGAACGGCCAGTCCCGGAAATTGTCTCATAACATATTTCATCACTCCAATATCCTGGACAATCACTGCATCCAATCCCTGCTCATAATACGGGCGCAAATAGGAATATAAATCCGCAAACTCATTTTCTTTCACCAGTGTATTTACCGTTAAATAAATTTTTCTTCCGTGCAAATGTATATAGTCAATCGCTTCCAGCAATTCTTCCTCTGTAAAATTCACAGCATATGCTCTTGCGCCAAATCTGTTCCCTCCGGCATAAACAGCATCGGCACCGTTTAAAACAGCCGCCTTCAAAGTTTCAAAAGAACCTGCCGGAGCCAAAATCTCAATTTTCTTTTCCATATCTCATGCATTATAAAATAGGCTGTCTGCCGACAGCCTATTTTTTATGATTATTTTTCATCTCTGTTTCCAATTTTACAATCTTCATCTGCAGTTCCTTATTCTCTTCCTTCAGCCTGTCCAAAGCCTTATCGGCATTTTCAAGCTTGATCTGAACAGAAATCAGTTCGTGCTTCAGATCGTACATCTCCTTATCTTTCGCTTCAATATCGCTCTCTAACGTCCCGCCCTGTTTCTTGGCTTTAAAATAATCGTCCGCAATATTAAGTGCCAACAAAATACTTCTTGTATCAGCGCTCTGTTTACGATACCCCTCACTATTTGTACACTCTTCTATTTTATGGTTCAGATAAGTAGAAACCTTCTGCAGATACTCTTCACTTTCAAAGCCACTTAAAGTAAAGACCTTTCCGCCTATCAGAACTTCCGTGTAATTTTTTGATGATGCCATAGAAGACCTCCTCGCAATTTCCTTATACTCTAAATATCATTATAAACTATCCGACGCCAAAAACCAACTATTTTTATACATTTTCATGTAAAATTCCCAAATGTCTGTATGACAGCTCCGTCGCAACACGCCCTCGCGGCGTTCTTTGGATGAATCCGTTCTTCAGAAGATAAGGTTCATAGACATCTTCTATCGTGCCTGCATCTTCTCCCACAGAAGCCGCCAATGTATCCAATCCAACCGGTCCTCCCTGAAACTTTTGGATCATAGTCAACAAGAGATTCCTATCAATCTGATCCAGACCATATTTATCCACATCCAGAAGATCCAGCGCATAATCGGCTACCTGTTTTGAAATAACACCATCGTATTTTACCTGGGCAAAATCTCTCACCCGCTTCAGGAGCCGGTTCGCAAGCCTTGGAGTTCCTCTGGATCGCCGGGCAAGTTCCTTCGCGCCTCTCTCATCAATTTCCACACCGAGCACTTGTGCGGAGCGAAGGATAATAGCTGTCAATTCATCCACGGAATAGAATTCCATTCGATCCACAACACCGAAACGATCCCTTAAGGGAGCAGTAAGCATCCCTGCCCGCGTCGTTGCACCTACCAACGTAAACGGCGGAAGCTCCAGACGGATAGACCTGGCGCTTGCGCCTTTGCCAATCATAATATCAATAGCGAAATCTTCCATCGCCGGATACAATACTTCTTCTACCTGACGGTTCAGCCGGTGAATTTCATCCACAAATAAAACATCCCCTTCCTGAAGATTATTCAGGATTGCAGCCATCTCGCCCGGTTTCTCAATAGCCGGACCGGAAGTTACTTTCAAATTCACTTCCAGCTCATTTGCAATAATTCCTGCCAGTGTTGTTTTTCCAAGTCCCGGCGGCCCGTAAAACAGGACATGATCCAACGGCTCTCCCCGTTCTTTCGCTGCTTTAATATAAATCTTTAAGGTCTCCTTAATCTTAGACTGTCCGATATAATCATCCAGAAGCTGCGGCCGCAAATGATTCTCTATTTTTACATCTTCTTCCAGGTTCTCGGTTGTAATAATCCGTCTGTTCATATTCTCTCCCACAAATTAAAACATCATATATTTTAGTGCCTGCTTTAAAACATCTTCCGTTGTCATTCCGTCCGCTAATTCAACTTGTCTTACAGCTTTCAGCGACTCTGCATTTCCATACCCCAGCGCGGTAAGAGCCTGCACAGCTTCCTGCTGTACCTCGCTGTCTTCCGCACCCATTATCTGGCCATCTTCTGACGTCTGACGTTCCAGGACATCTTCAATGCTCAATTTATCTTTCAACTCTAAAATCAGCTTTTCTGCTGTTTTTCTGCCGATACCCGGAGCCGAAGAAATCAGCTTTACATCTCCTGCCATCACCGCAAAACGAAGTTCATCAGGAGTCAGTTTTGACAAAATACCAAGCCCTCCTTTGGGACCAATCCCATTTACCGTAATCAGCAGCCTGAATACAGAAAGCTCATCTCTTGTAAGAAACCCGAACAACTGCATACAGTCTTCCTTTACATTCAGATAAGTATAAATCTTCACTTCACTACCCACCCTCGGTAAAAGTCCGATTGCATGACCTGACATGAAAATTCCATATCCGATACCGCCTGCATCTACAATAACCTTATTTTCTTCAACATCTGCCAGTTCTCCCCGTATGTATGATATCATGTGCTTACTCCTTACATATCTATATTAATAAGTCTCTTCAGCATCTCGTTTGCTGCGACTCCAATTATCATCCCTGTGATCAGTCCGGCTATCAGAAGCGCCGGAACATAATATACAACACTGAATGTCTCTACTACCAACATCGCCACTATCAGCTGACCCACATTATGCATAACTCCGCCTGCAATGCTGACTCCTATAACACTGAAGCCTCCATTCCTTTTCAAAAGAACCATTATAGCAAGGCTCAAAAGCCCTCCTGCCAGACTATACAAAATGCTGAACAGATTCCCAAAAATAAAACCCGACAATACCACCCGTGTTACGGATAAAAGGCAGGCTTCCTTTCCCCCTGTCTTATAAAGGGCTACAACAATAATCAGATTAGCAAGTCCCAGCTTTACACCCGGAATACCTATCTGAAAAGGGATTAATGTTTCAATATAGCTGAAAATCAGTGCAAGAGCTATAAAAACTCCAAAATACGCAACTTTACTTCTCACTTTCTATCCTCCTGCCCTCTCTTAATTCGTAGAAGCGTCAATGCCGCTTTCCCGATCCGAGCTTATCTCCACAACAACTTTGTTGGGAAGGCAGATAATGCTTTCATGATCCGCCGCTATAGACCGCTGTTTTACACAAATCTGATCCGGGCAGTCTGCTTTCGTTATATCTGCTGTTCCATCACTGATCTTCAGAATATTTGTTCCTCCATTTATAGCGACTTCCCGATTCTCCCCCAGACTATAAACCGCCTCTATTTCACCGTCTACCTTTACAACAACGCTGCCGGTGTCAGTGCCCCTAAAAAACGTAAATGCTGCCCACACCACCAACGCAGCACAGATTACGATTATAATCAATAAAAAATCCTTTTTCTTCAGCCCGGTCATCTTATATTCGTCACACTCCATTCGTTTCTGCTACTTATTCTAACACACCCCCCTCATTAATGCAACCACATGTTCGATTCATATTTTGTGATTTGCATATTGTAAAGATTCCAGGTATAATATTGGCAACTATTATGAAAAAGAGGTCTGTTTTATATGAAAGCAAAACAACTGCTCTGTCTGATAAGTACTTTGGTATTCCTTCTTACCGGCTGTTCAGGAATATCTGCAGAACCGACATCCTATACCGGAACTGCATTTGATTCCGTCATTGCTCTAAAGATTTATGACCGGGTTGATGAAGATGTAATGAATCACTGCATTACCATGTGCAGTGATTTTGAAAATAAGTTCTCCCGCACCATTGAAACCAGCGAAATCGCCCGGATTAATTCTGCCGGGGGCGCTCCTGTCACCGTTTCAAATGACACCTTAGAATTAATCAGACAGGGAATCTATTACGGCGATCTTTCTGACGGTGCTTTTGATATTACCATCGGCGCCGTCAGCCGTCTTTGGGATTTTAAAGATGAAAATCCCTCTGTGCCGATGGCAGATGCCGTCACGGAAGCTCTGTCCCATGTAAATTATAAAAACATCATAATCTCCGGCAATACGGTCACGCTCAAGGATCCAAAAGCTGCAATTGATGTAGGCGGAATTGCAAAAGGATATATTGCAGATCGTCTGAAGGATTATTTAAAAAACCAAGGGGTAAAACATGCCCTGATTAATCTTGGAGGCAACGTACTGGCTATCGGTTCTAAGCCTGACGGGACAGCATATAATATAGGTATAGCAAAACCCTTTAGCGAAAACGGGGAGTATATTACTTCTTTGGAAATCAGGGACAAATCTGTTGTTACATCTGGTACCTATCAAAGATACTTTGAACAGGGTGGAAATTTCTATCACCATATCCTTGATCCCGGGACAGGCTATCCCTGCGAAAACGACTTAAACAGCGTTACCATTATTACCGATTCTTCCCTTGCAGCCGACGCTCTTAGCACCGCCTGCTTTGTGCTGGGTGAAGAAAAGGGAACGGAACTTATCAACAGGCTGGAGAATACCGAAGCAATCTTTGTTAACAGCCGCAACCAGGTTAAAAAAGCGGCTGATTAACAGCCGCCTTTTTGTAAAAGAAACTATATAATTCTTTTTTACTTTAATAATATCGTGCACTGCCAAGAGAGCCTATAATGGCCGCTCCAAAAATTGCAATGATAATAATATATATCACCAGAGTAATCCCTGTAATAATCAAATAAGCACGGCAGTAATTTCTGCGGTTTATGTTGCCATTCTTTCCGAATGCCCAGACAAAGTACAGTATAATTCCTGCACATGGTATCATAAGCGCCAGAATTGTGAGGACCCAGTCTCCAAGAGACATCGGGCTGTTATCCATGCCGGTATCATAAGAACGGTTATATCCTGTGTTATTCCCGACATTATAGTTATAATTATCCTGTCCCCAATTCGGGTTCTGCTGCTGGTTATATGACTGGTACTGTCCATATGAATTCTGCCCGCCATACGTATTCTGCCGGCCATATGGATCCTGCTGGCTATATGGATTCTGCTGGCCGTAGGAATATCCGGCATTGGGATCCGAATAGGTTTCTGCAGTTCTTTCCTCCGAATCCAACTTCGTAGTTTCCATATCCGGTTCTGTATGCACAGCAGATGTCTCCGGCTGCCCGCCCTGAGCATTCCCCTGCGTATCGTCCGGATCATGATTCTGCGTATTATTCCAATTGTTGTCCATGTATATATCCTCCTCATATTGTCATGAAATTATCTTATCACAAAAGTCCTGAAAAAACAACTGGCTGCATTGTTGTAATAATAACTCATAGGTGGTTCTCCCGGAAAATAACGGTACATTCTCCAGATATAAAATAAGACCATAGAAGCCAGAAGAAAAATCATGCACCATTTCATCCACTCCGGTGTCTTTTTTAGCAGAAGATACCGATTTATACAGAATATCACTATCATAAAGATGATGGGATAGATAAACGGATGAATATGGAAAGCTTCTCCAAAATTCAGACGCAGCAAGGCGAAACCGGCTCTCGTCATACCGCACATGGGACAGGGAAAACCAGTAAGGATAACCAGCGGGCACGTACTATATAGGAAGTTTTTCAGAAACACAAAATAGGCGATTATAAATATAATCACCCATTTTGCACTCTTTATATCCATCCACAAATAATGGACACTTTTTTTCAGACGATCTACTGAATAATTTTCTTTGGACATTTTTCTGCACATTTTCCACAATTTGTACATTTATCAGGATCAATGTGTGCAATATTGTCAGTCACGGTTACTGCTCCCGCTTCACATACCTTCTCACACATCTTACATCCGATACATCCCACAGAACATGCGGCAATCACTTCTTTTCCCTTATCCCTGGAACTGCACTGTACCAGATGCTTCTGTTCATATGGAACCAGTTCAATCAAATGCTTCGGGCATACGGCAACACATTTTCCACAAGCTTTACATGCTTCTTTGTCCACAACTGCAATACCGTCTACAATATGGATTGCATCGAAAGGACATGCCTGCACGCAGGATCCTTCTCCAAGGCATCCATAACTGCAGGACTTAGGGCCTCCGTTCTGCATCAAATTTACCATAACACAATCATGAAGTCCCTGATATTCATAACGCGTTTTTGCTTTCTCGCAGGTTCCTGCACATTTTACAAATGCGACCTGGCGTACCTGTGCTCCTGCTTCTTGTCCCATGATCTCGCCAATCTTCGCTGCAACCGGGGCTCCTCCTACCGGACATCCGCCGATTTCCGCCTCGCCCTTTACGATAGCGGCAGCCAGACCGGAGCAGCCTGCATATCCACATCCTCCACAGTTATTTCCCGGAAGAACTCCCAGGATCGCTTCTTCTCTTTCATCTGTCTCTACTGCAAATTTCTTGCCTGCAAATCCAAGGAACAGACCAATGAATAACCCGGTTCCGCCTACAACCACAGCAGCAAGAATAATTCCTGTTATACTCATAGTACGTCCCTCCTTAAATTAATCCTGAGAATCCAAAGAACGCAATAGCCATAAGGCTCGCTGTAATCAGTACAATCGGTGTTCCCCGGAAAGACTCGGAAATATCATTGTATTCAATTTTTTCACGGATACCTGCCATTAGTACGATTGCAATCAAGAATCCTACAGACGTACCAATGCCATTTACAACGCCTGCCAGAATAGAATATTCTTTCTGGACATTGGTAAGCGCTACACCGAGAACCGCACAGTTTGTTGTAATCAAAGGCAGATACACGCCGAGCGCCTGATAAAGGGAGGGCATAGCCTTCTTCAAAAACATTTCAACAAACTGAACCAGACAGGCAATAACGAGGATGAAAACTATGGTCTGCAGATAGACCAGCTTTCCTCCCAGGATTGCGGGATTGGCCAGAATAAATTTGTAAATAACACCTGTTACAAAAGATGCAATCGTAATAACGAATACTACGGCGCCGCCCATACCTGCCGCTGTCTCTACCTTTTTAGAAACACCAAGGAACGGACAGATTCCAAGGAACTGACTGAGTACGACGTTATTAACAAGAGCTGAACCAATTGCAATAATAAGTAATTCCTTCATCTATGTACCCTCCTACTCTTCATTTCCCGTCGGAAAAACTTTTCCGCCGCATCCGCCGCAAGATGCGCATCCGCCTTCACCGCAAGAAGCTGTCTCTGCTGCTTTCCTGCCCTTCTTAGCCGCATTATTTTTTACTTTATTCTGAAGCGCTGTCAGTCCCGCAAGAACCATGAAAGCGCCGGGAGCAAGGATAAAGATCGTAATCGGCGTATAGCCTGCTTTCCCTGTAGCTGCATCTGCAAGCGGAAGAATCTGCATGCCAAATATCTTGCCGGAGCCAATCAGCTCGCGGACAATACCAATTGACGTAAGTCCAACTGTAAATCCAAGTCCCATACCGATTCCATCGAAGATAGATGGAAGAACCGGATTTTTGGACGCATAACTTTCCGCACGACCAAGAATAATACAGTTTACAACAATAAGCGGGATATAAAGGCCAAGCGCATCATAAAGACTTGGGACAAATCCTTCCAGCAAAAACTGCACAATCGTTACAAAGGAAGCCACTACTACGATAAAAGCAGGCATCCTGACAGAATCGGGAATCACCTTACGGAGCATGGAAATCAACATATTTGACAGTACAAGTACAACCGTAGTGGAAAGCCCCATGCCTACACCGTTTATTGCGGATGTTGTTACCGCAAGGGTTGGACACATACCTAACATCAATACGAAGGTAGGATTTTCTTTGACTAAACCATTATATACTCTCTCAGTACAATTATTCATTTTCTCTACCTCCTAAAAAGCATTCTGATAGTATGCAAGCGCCGCGTTTACTGCTCCGGTTACTGCTCTGGAAGTGATGGTAGCGCCACTAAGAGCATCAATCGGTTCTCCGTCTCCGCCGTCCTTGGATACTACAAATTTATCTGTTTGTTTTCCTTCATATTGCGCCTGGAATTCAGGTTCAGTCGCCCGCATTCCAAGGCCCGCCGTCTCGCTGATGGACAGAATGGAAATACCATTAACGGTTCCGTCACTGGTAATCCCCACCGTAATCTGGATATCTCCGCCATATCCTTCCTTATCCGTTGCAGTAATAACGTATCCGTCATCTCCGCCATTAACCACACATACCTCGTCAATCACAGCATTAATGCCCAAACTTTCAACAGCTTCTTCGGCGGCTTCTGTATCCACATCTACCGCTTCAAAGTCGTCAATAGATGCTTCCGGAAATACTTGCTGCCACGCTTCTTTTTTCGCTGAATCCTGTGCCTGCGCGATTGGATCTTTCGTAATCTCGTATACAAAACCAAGACCAAGACCGGCAACCAGGGTAATAATCGTTAAAATAAGTGCATTTTTAATAATTTTATTCACTATTTTTCTCCTCCTTTTCCAAATGGTTTGGGAAGAGTAATCTTCTCAATTAATGGAACAAAAAGGTTACTAATAATAATTGCATAAGAGACACCTTCTGCAGAACCGCCAAAAAGCCGGAACAGCCCTGTCAGCACTCCAAGAAGAATACCATATAGATACTGTCCCTTTTTCGTAATCGGTGATGTAACATAATCAGTCGCCATAAACCATGCGCCAAGCATCAGACCGCCGCCGCAAAGGTGTGCGGTAATATAACCGGGATCAAAAAGACCAACCTCTGCATTGGAAAACTGTCCGAAAATACCAATAAATATTACAAATGTCACGATATAAGTGCTCGGGATACGAAGATCAATTACTCCCATCAAAATCAGGAAAATTGCGCCGATTATAATCGCAATCACGGAAGTTTCTCCTATGGTTCCGGGAATCGTCCCAAGCAGCATATCCATGGAATTAATCTCTGACATAGAACCTTCTTTAATGTAGGCAAGCGGCGTCGGCCCGGTTACGCCATCATAAGCAAAACTTGTCATCTGTCCCGTAAATGAAATCAACAGGAAACATCTTGCTGCCAAAGCCGGATTCATGAAATTTTGTCCCAGTCCGCCGAACAGCTGCTTTACAACCAGGATGCCAAATACACTTCCCAAAGCACCCATCCAGAGTGGGGCGCTGGCCGGCATATTAAGTCCGAGCAAAAGTCCGGTAACTGCAGCACTGAAATCATTAATCGTAATTTTTTTATGCATTAACTTCTCATAAATATATTCTGTCAGCACAGCGGAAACTGTCGTCGTAATAAGCATCCCCAGTGCAGGCAGACCAAAATTATACACACCGAAAGCAGATGCCGGCAAAAGTGCAATCAACACATAAAGCATGATTTTACCGGAAGTCACTTTGGAACGTATATGTGGTGAAGATGAAATATTTAATAGATTCTCCACGTTAGTTCACCTCTTCCTCTCATCTGATTTATTTCTTCTTGCGGTTCGCAAGTGCAATCTTCCTCATAGAGCCAATTGCCTGTTTCAATGGACGTTTAGCCGGGCATACGTAGCTGCAGGATCCACACTCCACACATTCCAGACCATTCTGTTTCACAAACGCAGCCTCATCGTGATGTTCCGCATAGTCTGCCAGTCTTGATGGGATGATCCGGCTTGGACAGGCATCCACACAGCGCCCGCAATTGATACAGGCAGTAGGTTCCAGTTTTGCTACTTCATCTTTAGAAAAGCAAAGAATAGATGAAGATGTTTTTGTCACTGGCGTATCCAGGGTAAACATTGCAAAGCCCATCATCGGGCCGCCCGAAATCACTTTCTCCGGTTCATTCTTAAACCCTCCCGCTGCTTCAATAAGCTCCATCTGGTTCGTTCCAAACAGCACCTTAAAGTTACCGGGTTCATTTACTGCATCGCCGCTGACCGTCACAACACGCTCCATCGAAGGGATCCCCTTCGTAACTGCCTGGTAAATGTTAATGATAGTCTCCACGTTATCCACCACGCATCCTGCGTCAGCAGGCAGCATTGTCGAATTGATCGCCCTTCCGGTAACGGCGTAAATTAACTGACGCTCTGCTCCCTGAGGATATTTGGTCTTAAGCGCCATCACCTCCATACGCGGTTCATTTTGGGTCAGCTCTCTTAACTTTTCAATACAATCCGGTTTGTTGTCTTCTACCCCGAAAATGCCTTTCGCATTATCAAACAAAGAAAGTATTACTTTCATGCCGCCTACAAGAAGCTCCGGATCCTCCAGCATCCTTCTGTAATCGGCGGTTATGTAGGGTTCACACTCCGCGCAATTTGCAATAACAAAATCAATTTTGTCCGGCTCCTTCGGAGACAACTTTACTCTGGTGGGGAATCCGGCTCCGCCCATTCCGACAATCCCTGCTTCTCCAATAGCATTCAGGATTTCCTCTTTTGTCATTTCTTCCAGCGGTTTCACAGAACCATACTCCGCCTCTTCATACATCCCGTCGTTTTCAACGACAATACAATTCACTTTTGCCCCTGTCGGACTAAAATGAGGTTCAATCGCTTTCACCGTCCCTGACACGGATGCATATATCGGAGCTGATACAAAACCTCCGGCTTCGGCAATTTTCTGGCCCTTCTTTACATGGTCGCCAACTGCAACAATCGGACTCGCAGGTGCGCCGATGTGTTGGGAAAGCGGATAAATCAAATTACCCTTTGGCTTTACTTCGACAATCGCCTTATCTTTCGCCAGACGTTTGCCATCGTCCGGGTGAATTCCACCCTTAAATGTTAACAATGCCATCCCTTTTTCCTTCCTTTCTATTTTGTTGTTTTTTTAACATTCGTCCGCACATAAAGATAGAGACTATATAATAGCCTCTATCATAATAACCTATGTCTGATTGCGCGCAATCCTATTCCGCCTCTTCGGCTTCTTCTGCGGCAGCCTGCTCGCTCTCAAGCTCAAGAGCCTTCATACTAAGGCTGATCTTTTTCTCTTCTTCATTCAGATCCACAATCTTTGCCGTAATCTCCTGTCCAACGCTCAGTACGTCGGAAGGCTTCTCTACATGTGCGCGGGAAATCTGAGATACGTGGAGCAATGCGTCTACACCCGGTGCCAATTCAACAAATGCACCAAAATCTGTCATTCTTGCAACTTTTCCTGTAATTACAGTTCCTACTGCATAATCTTCATCTGCATGCGCCCACGGATTCGTCTCCGGGAACTTCAGGCTCAGTGCAACTTTTGTATCATTAATATCTTTTACCAGAACTTTTACTTCATCACCCACATGGAAAATCTTCTTCGGATTTTCAACTCTTCCCCATGACATCTCTGAAATATGTAAAAGTCCGTCAACACCGCCCAGGTCAATAAACGCGCCAAAATCCGTCACATTCTTAACAGTACCTTCTACGGTATCTCCAACTTTCAGTCTTTCAAATAATTCTTTCTGCTTTTCTGCTCTCTCAGCAACAAGAAGCTGTCTTCTGTCTCCGATCACACGGTTTCTTCTCGGATTAAACTCGCTGATTACAAATTCAATCTCCTGTCCCTGATATTTGCTCAAATCCTTTTCGTATGTGTCTGACACAAGACTTGCCGGTATGAATACTCTGGCTTCATCTACGACAACACTCAGACCGCCGCCGAGGATCTGTGCCACAGGCGCTTTCAAAACTTCCTTATTCTCAAAAGCTTCTCTCAGTCTTTCGTTGCCCTTCTCAGCTGCAAGTCTCTTATAAGTAAGCAACACCTGACCTTCACCATCGTTGACTTTCAGGACTTTCACTGTCATTGTGTCACCAACGGACACAAGTGTAGTTAAATCTGCATTCGGCTCGCTTGTATACTCGCCTCTTGTAATGATACCGTCCGCTTTGTATCCGATATTCAGGATAATCTCATCAGGCTTTACATCAATTACAGTGCCATCTACTACTTCTCCATTCCTTATAGTCTTAAGTGAATCTTCCAACATTTGTTCAAAAGTTAATTCTGACATTATTTTGAACCTCCTCAATTATATTATTGGGCGTGGATGCCCCTGCTGTAATACCTACTGTTTCCACGGACCTTAATTGATTCATATCAAAATCGTCAAGTGTCTGTATATAGTACGTATTGTTACATGCATGATTGCATATTTCAAATAACTTCTGAGTATTTGAGCTGTGTTTGTCTCCTATCACAATCATAGCGTCCACTCTCTTTGCAATGTCTGCCGCCTCTTCCTGGCGTTCTTTTGTCGCACTGCAAATCGTATTTAAAACAATTATATCATACCCCTTTTCCGAGATAATTTCAACCAGTTCTTTGAATTTATTGTAATTATATGTCGTCTGTGCCACAACGCAGACTCTTTTGCCCGGCGGAGCAGAAAATTTCTCCGCATCTTCGGCATCTGAGATTACAGTAGCAGAGGAACCGGCCCAGCCTTTGATTCCTTCTACCTCCGGATGGCTGCCATTCCCAACGATAACAATATAAGATCCCTTCGCACTTTCTTCCATGACAATTTTATGGATTTTCTTCACAAACGGACAGGTAGCATCTACATAAGAAATCTGTTTTTCTTCCAGGTAATCACAGATATGCCTGGGAACTCCGTGGGACCGGATGATTACAGTTCCGTCTTTTATTTGTTTTAGTTCTTCTTCTGTACGCAGCACGATAATGCCCTTAGACTCCATGTCTTTAATCACTTCTTCATTGTGGATGATCGGCCCGTAAGTATAGATTTTTCCTTCTTTATTTTCTGCAAGCTGCTTATATACCGTCTCTACCGCGCGTTTTACTCCAAAGCAAAAACCCGCCGTCTTTGCAAGTATTATTTCCATGGTTCCTCCTATCTGCAAAGTTCCAGAATTGCCTGTACAACCTGAGAAATTGTCATATCAGAACTATCGACCAACACTGCATCTGTCGCCTGTCTTAGTGGCGCAATCTCCCGCTCCATATCCCTCTTATCCCTCTCAGCAATATCTGCAGCAATTTCTTCATATACACAGGGAATTCCTTTTTCTGTAAGCTCATCATATCTGCGCTTCGCCCTGGTATCTATACTTGCCGTCAAATATACCTTCACATCTGCATTCGGAAGTACATTCGTACCAATATCCCGTCCATCCATTACAACATCTTTTTCTCTCGCCAGCGTCCTCTGAACCTCCAGGAGCTTCGCCCTGACCTGAGGAATCGCAGAGCTTACAGAAGCCATATTTCCAACGGCTTCTTCCCGAAGCTTTGCCGTAATATTTCTGCCATTCAGATAAATCTGCTGAACGCCTCCTTCATAAGCAATGTTTACTTCTGCATCTTTACAGGAAGCTGCAATCTTATCGGTCTCTTCCGGCAGAATCCCTTCCTGTAAGAAATGCACTGCAAGCCCTCTGTACATGGCTCCCGTGTCCACATAGGCAAATCCCTTTTCCTTCGCTACCAGCTTTGCCACTGTACTTTTCCCGGCGCCGGCCGGTCCGTCAATTGCAATACTATATCCCATTTATATTCTCCTTATTTTGTTTTAATTTCCTCGATTCCTTTCTTAACACCCGTACATTTCTGAAGAAGGAATGTACGGAATCCATCTATATCCCCATCTGTCAGCCCTTTTTTGCTCAATCCCCAAAAACGCTTTCCAAATTCTTCGCCACGCACAATAAATGCAATCACTGTATCATTTTCCAGAATACGCTGCACATCGCTGTAAGCAGTTTCTTTCTTATTCTTTTCCACATAACTTATGCAGGAATTTTCGTAGAAATCCACTCTGACAGAAAGAGGTTTTTTATAAATTTTCAGCCGCTTTTCATACACGGTCTCAGCATCTCCCGCAGACGCCGTCAGCTCAAATTTCCTGCCTACAGTTCTTGCCAGTATTTCTGCAATTATAAACGCCAGTGCCCATCCTATAAGGAACTTGGCAAAAGCAAACACCATATGTCCTGTGCTTCCTTTAAAATAATCACTATAAAATGCCATGAACACAAAGACAAACACTCCTCCGGACGCCACAAAAATCCGGAAATTTTTAGAAACCTTTGACGCACCGTGAAGTTCCATGATGTCTGTCAGAACTTCCAATGTCTCGTCATATTTGAATTGGTACTCTGCTTTCATATATTTTTCCTCCTTTGCATTATCTGATGGCATTTCCTGCCATATAAGCGGTCGACCAGGCAATCTGAAGATTAAACCCTCCGGTCACTGCATCCAAATCCAGAATTTCTCCAATAAAATACAGATTCCTGATCAAACGGGATTCCATTGTGCCCGGATCTATTTCTTTTACATCCACTCCACCTCTGGTAATAATCGCTTCCTGAAACCCTCGCAGACCCGTAACCGTCATCTCAAGATTCTTCGTCAACGACACAAATCTTCTTCTCTCCTCCCGTGACACTTCATTCACTTTTTTCTCAGCATCAATACCACCGAGATAAATCATAACAGGAATCAGCTTTGACGGAAATAACTTTCCCAGAGAATTTTTAAATTGTTTATTTTTATTCTCTTCAAAATCCCTCAGTATCCTGTGGTCTAATTGTTCCTCTGTAAGCGCCGGCTTCAAATCAACTTTCAATGTCAGTTCCTTCTTCTGAAGCTTGTCGCCAATCACGCTGCTGGCGCTCAGGATAATCGGGCCGCTTACACCATAATGCGTAAACAGCATTTCCCCAAAATCTTCACACAACTTTTTCCTGCCGTCATAAAAACCGGCAGTGACATTCCTTAAAGATAATCCCTGAAGTATGGGAACCCAGTCTTCTCTTACCGTTAAGGGCACAAGAGCAGGAAGCAATTCGGTCACATTGTGCCCAAGCTGTCTGGCAAAGCGATGACCGTCTCCCGTAGAGCCTGTAGTCTCATAAGACAATCCCCCTGTAGCAGCCACACAGGCATCTCCATAGATTTTCTCCCCGTCTTTCAGTTCTATATATCGGAAAATCTGTTTTTCCTTCTCCGATACGATTTTTTTCACTTCACTATACAAATGGATATTGACACCAGTCCTTAACATCTCGCCTTCCAGCGCCCGAATGATGTCAGAGGAATGGTCGGACACCGGAAATACACGTCCACCTCTCTCAATCTTGGTCTTCACACCCAGCTCGTTAAAAAATGTAATTACATCCTGATTCGTAAAGCTATAGAAACTGCTGTACATAAATTTTCGGTTTCTCAATACAGCCGGGAAAAAATCTTCTGCCTCACAGGCATTTGTCAGATTACATCTCCCTTTTCCGGTGATAAAAAGCTTTTTGCCTAACTTTTCATTTTTTTCAAAAAGATGGACTTCATGTCCGTTTCTTGCTGCAAATATAGACGCTGCCATTCCCGAAGCTCCGCCGCCGACTATCAACACCTTGCTCATATCTTATTCCATGCTCCCTTCTTTTGCCGGGAATTCCATCGTATCTGTCACCATGTTCAGCTCATCTTTACTATACACTTGATACTCATCCCAAATCTGCTCCAATGTCTCAAGAGTCGTGACAACTTCGTCTTGTTTTTTCATACAGAGAGCAACAACCAGGGCATTTACTACACTCAAAGGCGCTACCAGGGAATCTACAATAGATGCCATATCGCTTCTTGCAATTAGATTGCAGGCAGAATATAAAGTCATCGGCGAATGTACGCTATCCGTCAGCGTAATCACCTTTGCGTTCCGATTGCTTGCAAATTCCAGCGCTTTTAGTGTCCGCATAGAATAACGCGGAAAACTAATTCCCACAATCACATCTTCTTTCCCAATCCGAATAAGCTGTTCAAATATCTCGCTGGAACTATTTGAATTTACTGCTGTCACATTCTCACACACCAGATTCAGATAATGGCTCAGGAAACTTGCAAGAGGAGCACAGCTTCTAATTCCAATCACATAGATTCTCTTTGCATTCAGCAGCATATCCACTGCCTGTTCAAATGCCCCGTGGTCAATATTTGCCATGGTTAATTTGATTTTTTCGATATCAGCCTGAAGAACTGAGGTAAGAATTTCTCCCTGACTGATTCTTCCATATGTCACTTCCATCCTCTGGATCGAATTAAGCTTTGTGCGCACCAGTTCTTCCAACGCCTTCTGAAATGCAGGATAGCCGGAATATCCCAGCGATGTTGCGAATCGGACAACGGTCGACTCGCTGACCCCTACTTCCTCTCCCATCCTTGCTGCCGTCATAAAAGCTGCTTTATCATAAGCTTCTCTGATATAATCCGCCAGCTTCTTCTGACCCTTGCTGAACTTTGAATATTTTTCTTCTATCTTTTGTAGCAATTCATTCTTTGTTCCCATTTTACCGGTTCCTCTGTTATTATCTGTATATCGATCCACATCTTTGTTTTATGTCGGACTGTAATTTATAGATTAGCATCCGCAAAACAAAAAGTCCATCATTTTCTTCATTTTACTTTTAAATCTCAGCGCAAAAACGGGGAAACGTAAAACTACGCTTCCCCGTATCAAATCATCTTTTTCTTATCTTCTATACTGGATAACTTCCGTTCTCAGTATCTGCTACAGTCTGATCCACTTTAGTCTGCTGTGCCTCTCTGTATTTAAAGAAGTCTACTGCAACCTGCGGGAATAATGCATAAGAAAGCACATCCTCATCCTGCTGAATCCACTGCTCACATTCTTTGCGAAGCGTGTCCAGCTCATCCGGAATCAGGTCTGCCGGACGACAGGTAATCGTCTCTGCATCCTTACCAAGGACTTTCTCTTTCACTTCTTCATTAAACGGCTTTACAGTTGCTCCGTACTTACCACTCAGAATATCCTTCGTTTCTTTCGTAGCCATCTTATAGCGCTCGCCCATCAGTACGTTAAATACAGCCTGTGTACCAACAATCTGTGAGGATGGTGTAACAAGCGGCGGCTCACCAAGATCCTTACGAACCTTCGGAACCTCCTCCAATACCTCATAGTATTTATCTTCTGCTCCCTGCTCCTTGAGCTGTGATGTCAGGTTAGACAACATACCGCCTGGTACCTGATAAAGAAGAGTCTTAATGTTAACACCCATATTCTTCGGGTTAAGAAGACCGCTTTCCAGTGCTTCGTCACGGATTGGGCGGAAGTAATCTGCAATTTCTGCCAGAAGGTTCTGGTCAAATCCAGTATCATAAGGCGTTCCCTTGAAAGTCTCAACCATAACCTCCGTTGCCGGCTGAGAAGTACCCAGAGCAAACGGTGACATTGCTGTGTCAATTACATCCACACCGGCTTCGACTGCTTTCAGATAGGTCATGGAAGCGACACCGGATGTATAATGTGTATGAAGCTGAATCGGCAAATCAACCGCTTCTTTCATAGCTCCGATCAATTCTGTTGCCTTATAGGGAACCAAAAGTCCCGCCATATCCTTAATGCAGATAGAACTTGCTCCCATATCCTCAATTTTCTTGGCAATGTCTACCCAATAATCCAATGTATAAGCATCTCCAAGTGTATAGGAAAGCGCTACCTGTGCCTCTGCTTTTTCCTTGTTGGCTGCCGTAACTGCCGTCTGAAGATTCCGCAGGTCATTTAAGCAGTCAAAGATACGGATAATATCAATTCCATTTGCAACAGATTTCTGGACGAAATACTCTACCACATCATCTGCATATGGACGGTATCCCAAGATATTCTGTCCACGGAACAGCATCTGCAGTTTCGTATTCTTAAATCCATCACGGAACTTCCGTAGTCTCTCCCACGGATCTTCATGCAGGAAACGAAGAGATGCATCAAACGTAGCACCACCCCAGCACTCTACGGAATGATAACCGACTTTATCCATTTTGTCGATAATCGGAACCATCTGCTCTGTGGTCATACGGGTAGCAATCAGAGACTGGTGAGCATCACGCAGAATGGTTTCTGTTATTTTAATTGGTTTTTTTGCAATTTCTGCCATTGTTTCTTCCTCCATCATTATTCTGTTATTACATTACTCCAAAGATAGCCATGAATGTACCTGCCGCTACTGCTGTACCGATAACACCTGCGACATTCGGTCCCATTGCATGCATCAAAAGGAAGTTTGTCGGATCTGCTTCCGCTCCGACTTTCTGTGATACTCTGGCCGCCATAGGCACGGCAGATACACCTGCAGAACCAATCAGCGGGTTTACCTTACCGCCGGTCGCCTTGCACATAATCTTACCAAACACTACACCTGCCGCCGTACCAAACATAAATGCCACCAAGCCGAGTACAACAATCTTAATCGTGTCCATATTCAGGAACGCTTCGGCACTTGTAGTTGCTCCTACAGATGTACCAAGCAGAATAACTACAATATACATAAGTGCATTGGATGCTGTCTCTGTCAGCTGTCTTACCACGCCTGATTCACGGAACAGGTTTCCTAACATCAGCATACCTACCAAAGGAGCCGTTGTAGGAAGAATCACACATACCACGATTGTTACGACAATCGGGAATAGAATTCTCTCAAGCTTTGATACCGGCCGTAACTGTTCCATTTTAATTTTCCGCTCTTCTTCTGTCGTAAGAAGTTTCATAATCGGCGGCTGGATAATCGGAACCAGCGACATATAGGAATACGCCGCCACCGCAATCGGACCCATCAGCGCCGTCTGCTGCAGCTTTCCGGCAAGGAAAATAGATGTCGGCCCATCAGCACCGCCGATAATAGAAACCGCCGCTGCCGCCTTATCTGAGAATCCCATTGCCATCGCTCCCAGATATGCCGCGAAAATACCAAACTGTGCTGCCGCTCCGAGGAGGAAGCTCTTCGGGTTGGCAATCAATGGTCCAAAGTCTGTCATGGCACCTACGCCAAGGAAAATCAGAGAAGGCAGGATTGACCACTCATCAAGTTTATAGAAATAGTAAAGCAGTCCACCCGTTCCGTTGGCGGAATCTTCCGCATGCAGCATAATATCCGGATAGATATTAACAAGCAGCATACCGAAAGCAATTGGTACCAGGAGCAGAGGTTCAAACTCATGCCTGATTGCAAGATACAGGAAAAAGCATGCAACTGCAATCATTATCAAATTGCCCCATGTAAGACTAAAAAAAGCTGTCTGATGCACGAGGTTTCCCAATGTAGTTGTTATATAATCCATTTTTTAACCTCCAGTCGTATTCAAAACATAATCATCCGTTATGTTTCTAGTTCAATGTAGCTAAAACAGCTCCCGCTTCAATTGCATCGCCAACTGCCACATCAATACTTGCAACTGTTCCGTCTTCCGGAGCCACAACTGGAATTTCCATCTTCATTGCCTCGATAATCACAACTGCGTCGCCTCTCTTAACGCTCTGGCCTACGCTTGCTTCAAGCTTAAACACCTTGCCTGCAGCCCCCGCTTTTACAGGGATAGAACCAGCCCCTGCACTTGCTTTCGGTGCTGCCGGAGCCGGTGCTGCCTTTGGTGCCGCCGGGGCAGGCGCTGCCGCTGCGACCGGTGCTGCTCCCGCGCCCTTTTCCTCTACTGTAACATCATATACATTGCCATTCACTGTAATTGTATAATTTTTCATCACTTATTCCTCCTGAACAATATTAATTCCATTTATTTGATCTTCTTCTCTTAATGCTTCTCACAACGAAACCATCTGTTGTCGTTCCTTCTGACGCTGCAATCGCCGCTGATATTACAGCAACAAGTTCGGCATCATCTGTCGCTGCCGGAGCTGGTGCTGCCTTCGGCGCCGCCGGAACAGGAGCCGCCTTTTTGACATCCGCCTCTGCTTTCTTAGGTTTCTTTGCAAATGCTGCCTGAATTGCAGGAATGTATTTGAATAAAGAAATAAGGATTGAAATGAATATCAATACAACAAATACAGTTCCCATACCCAGAAGCGTATTCAGTCCCGCTTTCTTAAGGATTTCTCCCATGGTAAACTTCGCGTTTACTGTCATGGAATCAAGGTATAAATTCTCATCAAAAACAAATTCTATGCTTGCGTCACGGTCAGCATATTTCGCGTCGGTTGTAACCTTAAGCTCATCTGATGACGCTTCATAAGTATAATCGCCATGCTCAATATATTCTCCGCACTCATCAACACCGGCTTCCCAGCTTTCCAGTGCTCCCAGGAAGCTTTCCGGCGTAAAGGGAAGTCCGGCATTCGTAAGCTGCTGCTCCAGAGCAAAGTCTGTCATATTCTGCCACTGTTCTAAGGTAGCGTCATCCATCTCCACACAATAGCCAATCAGGAATTCTGTTACCTGTTCAACTTCCGCTTCATCATACTCTACTTCCGTCTTTGTGCTTGAACAGCCGGTGAAGGAAAGCACAGCCACAAGCATACATATTAATAAGCTAATCTTTTTCTTCACTTTGCCCACCTCACTAAACCGTTCCATGTTTCTTTGACGGACGGTCTTCTCTCTTTGTGAAAAGCATCTCAAATGCGCCAATCACATATTTTCTTGTGTCTGCCGGCTGAATAATGGTATCCACATACCCTCTTCTTGCAGCAGCCATCGGGCTTGACTGTAATTCTTTGTACTCCGCCGCTTTCTCTCTGATTGTTGCAGCATCCGCGTCCGCGTACATAATCTTTGCAGCCAGATCTGCATCCATCATACCGATCTCTGCTTCCGGCCATGCATATACCATGTCTGCTCCGATAGATTTACTATTCATAGCAACATATGCACTTCCGAAAGCCTTGCCAACAATAACATTTACCTTCGGTACCGTTGCATTCGCAAATGCATAAGTGAGTTTTGCTGCCGCCTTCGCAAGTGTCTTTTCTGAACATTTAGAAGCTTTGAAGCCTGCCACATTCGTAAGCGTAAGTACCGGAATATTAAATGCATCACAGAATTCAACAAATTCCGCTGCTTTCTTCGCTCCCTTTGCAGACAAAGAACCATCAAACTCTTCTACAAGATTCGCTTCTTCGTCGTAAACTTTAGAACGATTCGCCACAGCACCTACTGTCATACCGTTCAGACGGATAAATCCTGTCACCATATCTTTGGCGTAATTCTTCTTCGTCTCAAAGAAAATGTTGCTGTCAGAAATATTTGCAAGGGCAATTGCAGTATCCTCTGCTGCATTCTCAATTCCTTCACATGCTCTGTTCAGGTCATCCAGGCATTCATCATAGGAAGCATCTTCTTCATTATTGCATGGCAGCATACATACCAACGCACGGATTTTTCCCAGAATCTCTTCTTCTTCTCCGATATCATCTACAAGCCCTGCTTCTTCACTCTGGAACGCAGCCGAAGCCGTATCACACTTCTCTGCCGTATTGCCCGGAATTGCATTTGGTGAGTTCACAAATAATTTTGCCTTTTTTGCTTCCATAAATGTGAAATCCGTCAGCGCAGGAACCAGAGCCAAACCGCCACCGCATGTCCCGAAAATTGCTGTAATCTGAGGAATTACCCCGGACGCCAGTGTCTGTTTTCTGTAAACTGTTCCAAAAGCTTCCAACGCATCCGTCGCTTCCTGAAGTCGTAAGCCCGCACAGTCAACAAGACCGATTACCGGCGCTCCCATCTTCATTGCCATGTCATAGATTGCTGAAATCTTCTTTGCGTGCATTTCACCAATTGCCCCGTTCAATACAGAAGCGTCCTGGCTGTATACATACACCAAATTGCCGTCAATCACTCCGTAGCCTGTAACGACACCGTCACCCGGAGTTTCTTTTTCCTGCATGTTAAAATCGGTCGTTCTTGCTGTAACAGCGCCGCCGATTTCAACAAAGCTGCCTGCATCAAGTAAAGCGGCAATTCTGCTACTTGCTGCACTTTCTGTTGCCATGTTACTCATATTCTGGCCCTCCACTTTCTCTAAGATATTTTAAATTGGGTTTAATCAAAACCAAATTTTCTGCCGATTTTATTATAGTCTTTTTAGGTCTAAAGTTCAACTCTTTTTCTCAGTTTTGCGTTAAAAACTTGTCAGGTTTTTTCATCACGCTGACTCGCTATCGAATTACTATGCTAAAATCAGGTTAAAATAAGCAAAATATTCCATAAACTTTATTAACTTTTTCTTAATTCAACTATTGTACGACGGTCTGTTTTGTGCTATATTTATTGTGGTTTTTATATGTGTGGCTGCAATACATATGGGGAAGTTTGCAGCATGCATGGTGGAAGCTTAATACTATATTTTTAATTGGAGGGTTAAAAATGGAAACAACGAAAAAGAAATGGCCATTTGGTTTCTACGTATGTAGTCTTTCTTTCACATTTGAAAGACTGGCATATTACGCAGCTAAATGGGCTCTCGCAATTTTTATTGCGGCGGAAGTTGCTAATGGCGGTCTGGGGCTTGACAAATCGGTAGGAGCTACTATGAGTTCTTACTTAGTAGCATTTACTTATATCACCCCTATCCTCGGAGGATATATTGCCGACCGCTGGGTTAGTCCAAGAATTTTGGTTCCTATCGGGGAAATCCTTATGGGAATCAGCTACCTGTTTGCATGGAAAGCAAATAGCACGGGTATGTTGTGGGCAATGATTATTCTGTTGTCTATCGGAACAGGTTTCTTTAAAGGAAACGTATCCGGTATCAACGGACGTCTCTTCCCATTAGCAGACCAGGATACTCTGGATTCCGTATTCAGCATCCAGTACTCCTTTGTTAACATCGGTTCCTTCTGCGGTACCACATTCCTCACGCTTGTAGCGAAGACATCTTTTGGTTACCGTGGTCTGTTTTTCGGCTGTGCAATTGCCCTGTTCGTTGACTGCGCATGGTGGCTCTTTGGAATGAGATTCTTCGGCGATGCCGGTAAGAAGCCTTTCCTTGTTGACAACAGAACCGAAAATAAAACTCAGACAAAGAAGGAAAAGGACAACGCTCCTCTTACCAAACTTGAGAAAAACCGTGTTATCGCAATCCTCATCGTAACACTGTTCTCCGGTATTTTCTGGCTGATCTGGTATATGGTTTACATGCCGGTTTACTATGAGTTTGGTCCGGTTTCAGAAGCTGGTGCCGGATGGGCAAATTGGAACATTGGTTCCTTTGTAATGCCTACCTCATGGTTTGATTCTATGAATGGTCTTCTTTGCATCATCCTGTGTCCGGTATTTGCAGGAATTTGGGCTAAGATGAAACAGAGACCGCAGGGTGACTGGGGCATGTTTACTAAGACTGCAGTCGGCATTCTTTTGCTTGGTCTGTGTACCGCATGTATGGTACTGGCCGCATTCCTTAGTGGAGAAGGAACGAAAGATCCGGTTGGCATCTGGATTATCATTTTGACAGCCATATTTATGTCAGTTGGTGAAGTTGTCTTTTCACCGCTTGGAAATTCCTTCATCAGCAAGTACGCTCCAAAGAAGCTTCTGGGGACGATGCTTGGCGTATGGCCGTTCATCATCTTCTTTGCAGGTTTGGGATACGGTCCGCTTTACAACTTCCTTTCTACGTTTTCCTTCGTAAAGGCTTACGGCGTTGTAACAATCATTATCATTGCCTGCGGTCTTGTTATGTTGGTATTTACTAAGAAGTTTGACAAATTAGTCGGCGGTAAATAAACCAGAACGAAAAATATTTTCAGAAAAAGGGTTCCCGGATGAAGGGAGCCCTTTCTTAAACGATAAAATACAGGGAGGTATTTTCATTATGACAGTCGTAGCAGAAAGAATCGCTAAACTCCGCGCTCTTATGGCAGAGAAAGGAATAGACGCTTATGTTGTCCCCACGGCGGATTTCCATCAAAGCGAATATGTAGGAGAACATTTTAAAGCACGTAAATATATTACCGGTTTCAGCGGCTCC
This sequence comes from Clostridiaceae bacterium, assembly GCA_902362865.1. Classification (GTDB taxonomy): domain Bacteria; phylum Bacillota; class Clostridia; order Lachnospirales; family Lachnospiraceae; genus Claveliimonas; species Claveliimonas acetigenes. Next base: position 3,207 of record CABIYE010000002.1, on the reverse strand, counting down.
TACGGGACAGCCGTGATTACCCAGACAGACGGAGGCCTCTGGACGGATGGAAGGTATTTCTTCCAGGCAGAAAATGAATTGAAAGGAAGCGGTATCCGTCTGATGAAAATGTTTGTAGGCGACACTCCTTCCGTCACAGAATATCTTGCCGATGCTCTCCCGGAAGGTGGGACAGTAGGCTTCGACGGCCGTGTACTTTCCATGGGAGAAGGTCAGGAATATGAAGAAGCATTGTCCGTAAAAAATATTCAGATTCACTATTCCGAAGATTTGATTGATATCATCTGGGAAGACCGTCCGTCACTTTCCACGAAACCCGCTTTCTTCCTGGAAGAAAAGTATTCCGGTGAAAGTACGGCTTCTAAGCTGACCCGTGTCCGCAAGGCTATGGAAGATGCCGGTGCTGACACCCATATAATTGCATCTCTGGATGATGTATGCTGGCTTTTGAACATCCGCGGTGATGATATTGATTTCTTCCCGCTGCTGCTCTCCTACGCCATCGTAAAGGAAACTTGTGTGGAACTTTATGTAGATGACAGTAAGCTGAATGACAGAATCCACGAAGAATTGAAAAAAAATAATGTAAACATCCATCCATATAATGATATTTATGAAGATATCAAAGGTTTGGATAAAGATTGTACTGTTTTGATTGATCCAATGAAAATGAACTATGCACTCTATAAGAATATTCCATGCAAAATCGTGGAAGGTGCGAATCCCACCATTCTTATGAAGGCAATGAAAAATGAGACAGAGCTTAAGAACATCCGGGAAGCCCATATCAAAGACGGAGTAGCCATTACCAAATTCATGTACTGGGTGAAGACCCGTTATGACAAAGAGACCATCACAGAATTAAGCTCTGCCGCCAAACTTACAGAACTGCGCGCCGGGCAGGAAGGTTATATCCGGGACAGCTTCGAGCCTCTTTGTGCTTTCGCGGACCATGCTGCTATGATGCACTATTCTCCATGCGAGGAGACAGATGTGGAATTAAAATCCGGCGCATTCTTCCTGAACGACACCGGCGGCGGATACTATGAAGGATCCACAGACATCACCAGAACCTTCGTCCTTGGTTCTGTAGACCAGCAGATGAAGAAATATTTTACTGCAGTGGTGCGTGCCATGATGCGCCTGTCACGCGCCAGATTCTTATATGGATGCTACGGCTACAATCTTGACATCCTTGCAAGAGGCCCTATCTGGGATCTGGACTTGGATTTCCAGTGCGGAACCGGACACGGCGTCGGCTATCTGGGCAACATCCATGAGGCTCCTACCGGCTTCCGCTGGTATGTAGTCCCAAGCAAGAATGAACACCACCAGTTAGAAGAAGGCATGGTAATTACCGACGAGCCCGGTATCTACGAGGACGGCCAGTTCGGTATCCGTATTGAAAACGAATTCATCGTAAAGAAAGGCGTTAAAAACAAATACGGGCAGTTCATGCATTTTGAAACCATCACCTTCGCACCCATCGATCTGGACGGAATTGACCCGGAAGAAATGAGCAGGGACGAGAGGGAATGGCTGAATAATTACCACAAAGACGTGTACGAAAAAATCGGTCCTCACTTGACAGAAGAAGAAAGAGAATGGCTGAAAGAATACACAAGAGCAATTTAATTCAGATTTTTAAAGGGAGCCTGTGACCCACCTCTGTCACAGGCTTCCTCTTTCAGGAATAATTTCTATCCCAAAGGATTCTTTACAATTCCTACAAATAACGGCAGATTGTTTCTATTGGTAATTGCGAACAGGTAAGGCCGGTCTATCACAAAATCCATCTCTTCTTCCGGCGGCATATCAGCGCCGTCTCCTATTTCTGCCGTATAAGCCGCTGCGGTAACACCTTCCTCGTCAATAGCCACACGGGCAGAATGTGCAACCTCTGACAGATATATTTTGCTATCTTCTGTCAAGGGAGTAAAGTCTGAGAGATTCATATCAAACACATCCGCCACGCCTAGCGCATGCAGGCTTTCCTTCAAATCTGCAGACGATGCCACATCAAACTTCGGAACTGACAGATTCACCGTAAGATATTTCTTATCGCTCCGGTCCCATCCGTTCAGTAAGACTTCCATCAGTTGTCCTTCTTCTGTCAACTGTTCCGGTGTCACCCCTTCATCCGGCAGAACAAACCACATAGACAGACCGTTATTTCCCAGCAGCGAAAGATTCAATGCACCAAATTTATCGCCCCAATAATAGTAAGTATCCGTCTCCTGATTCATAAACTCACAGGTCATATCCCCGTTTTCTGCATGAAAGATATCCTCTTTCGTATTCTCCTTTTCAAATTCATGCCCCCACTTTGCACGAAGATAAACCGTCGAGACAAGCTCCATAATGGTTTCCGGAGAAAAAGCAAGGTCTGCCGCATTCTCTTCCAACAGCCCTCCGGTCTGCTGGTTTACCCAGCCTTGAAGCTCCTGATTATATTCCTCGCTTCCCATCTTTCCCTGAAATGAGGAAGCATAATAATTCTCAGCCAGCAAATCAACCGTTTCCTTCTTATATGCTGTCTCCGTGTCCAGCCAGAGAGAATTTGCCAGTATACAGATAGAATCGTTATTGCTGTAATTCTGCTCCCACACAGCTTTCGTCAGCTCACGCAAGTCCTGAATCTCTTCCATACCAAGGAGTTCTAATATCTGCTCTCTGCTATCGCCATCCGTCGTCTCAGCAAGCATAGAAAGCGCCATATATACATTCAGCGGAGAACATACTGCATTCTCTTCCTTTACGCTATCCAAAAGAGACATCGTACTTTTTTCAAAGAAGCCTTTCAGCTCATCTTCATGGGCATCCACATACTCCATCTCTTTCTGCATTTCTTCCAACGCTTCCTGAGCCTCTTCCTGTTCATCTTCCGGATACTCCACAACTGCCAATGTGGTTACGCCCTGGGAAGTTTCTCCCACAGAACATCCGGAAAGTGGCAATACCATAATAGCCGACAGCATCATTGCAACCCACTTTTTCATAGTATTCACCTCCTACTCAAACTCGGTAGTGTCAAAAACTACCTGTTTTTTTGTACTAAAATCTAATAAAAACCTTGATTTTTAGGGAAATCTGCAATAAAAAGAGCATTGACCTCCCTTTTCGTGTATAATGAGTTCACCACAAATCCATTACCTCGAAAGGAGCCAATGCTCATGGACATTATACAATACTTACTCTCTGTAATTC
>CABIYE010000001.1 GCA_902362865.1 Clostridiaceae bacterium | reverse complement strand
CACCGTAACCTTAAAGGTCGCTGTCTTTCCTTCATATGTTACCGTTACTGTCTGCTCTCCGGTTTTAGCCTTATCATAGCCACTTACTTCGTAGCCTTCTGTGATTTCTTTTTCTTCACCATTGCTGTATTTTACAGTAACTTTCATTCCGTCAAGGTCAAGTTCTTCCCCTGCCGTGTACTCCGTCTTCGTCGGTGCTGTTACCGTAATGGATACCACCGTTACAACCGGTTCCGGTTCCGCCACTTTCAGCTCATTCTGTGCTTTGGTAAGAGCTGCCGCTGCTGCATCTACTTCTGCCTGCGTTGCCGCATTGCTTGCATAAATATCATTCGCCGTCTTCAACGCTTCTGCATATACTTTCCAGGTAGCTTCTGTGTATTCATCCTGATTTCCTACGGATTCTGTTGCATCAATGGCTGCCTTCAATACATCTTTTTCTACATATTTCAGCGCCTCTGCTGCAATCTCATCCGCCGTCATAACATGGCTTACAATCTTATAATTGTCAATCAGGCCAGTCATATACTCTCCGCTCTTCCAAGTAGACTTACCAATGTAAAGGATACTGCTGTCTCCCAGTAATTCAGGAATCGATACGATACTTTCTTCCCGTCCTGCTTCTACACCATTTACATAGAGAATTGTCTCATTTTCAGCATAGACAACAGTGATATAAGACCACTTATTCTCGCCTGCCGCATATTCCGGTGACGCAGGTCTGTCCTGTGCATTACTATTGAAACGCTGTGCTTTTACTGTACCGTTCTCGTCATAGATTCCCAGGTACTTCTCACTCTTGTACAGCTGCTCGTTTACATTCGCTGCTGCGAAGAATCCCCAGTTGGTTGCGCTTTGTCCAGGATTGATCTGGAAGGATACGGTCATCTCTTCCACGCCTGTCAACAGGCTTGTGCCATCTTTTGCTGTTACATTCAGGAACTGGCTGGTTCCGTCCAGTTTCAATGCCTTTCCTGTACCATGGTCAACCAGTGTATAAGTACCGGATGCCTTCGCATTGCCGCCATCGAAAGCTTCGCCTTCTGCCGGTGCTGCATCGAAGTTAAAGTCTGCCAGAACTTCCGGAATCTCCGGTTTCGCTGCTTCCTTCACAGTTACCTTGAAGGTGGCTGTCTTTCCATCGTACTCTACCGTTACTGTCTGCTCGCCGGCCGTATTCGGGTCATAGCCGCTTACTTCGCAATCCTCTATTGCAATGTCATTTGTTGTACCATCGCTGTATGTTGCAACAACTTCCATTCCGGTATAATCAATCGCTTCTCCAAGCTCATACTCTACCTTTGTCGGAGGTGTAACAGTAATAGAGGTTACTACCGCTACTAATTTGCTCTGTGCTTCTGTCAACGCAGCCACAGCAGCATCAACTTCCTGCTGGGTTGCATATGCATCCGCAAGAACCTCTTGTGCTTCTGTCAATACTGGCTCATATTCTGCCCAGCTTTCCGCTGTATAATCCTCTTCAACTACACTGCGAATTGCCGCCAGAAGTGCAGCCTTATCTGCAGCCTCTCCCTTAGATACGGTTGCAACAATCTTGTAGTTATCGAGCAATCCTGTATAATATTCACCCAGTTCCGTCGTTCCCCATGGAATCCAGTTCGCTCTACCAATCTGGAGAATCGGTGACTCGCCAAGAATATCTGTAATTGCCGGAAGCCCTGCCTGCATAATAGCGGCTCCATCACCAATCTTAATCGTAGTGCTGTCCTTATCAAGTGCAAACTCTACATGTACCCAGTCGTTTGCATCAATATCAGCACCCGTAAATGCAGGTCTTTCTTGCTCTGTACTATTATAACGCTCTACCGTAAACTTATTATTCGTAAGTGTGCCGATATAGTGCTCGCTCTTGAAAACTTGGGCATCTGCATTTGGTGCCGCAAAGAATGCCCAGTTAGCTGCGCCCTTCATATCGAAGGATACAGTCATCTCTTCTATACCTGCCAGCAAACTGGAACCATCTGCCTTGGTTACATTCAGCCATTCCTTCTTAGTTCCATCAAGAGATAACGCCTTACCTTCTTCATGATCTACTAGCGTTCCAGCAGGCTCAGCCACAGCCCAGCCGCCTTTGAATCCAGTGTCTTCGTCATCAAAGTCAAAGTCAAGAATCACTTCTTCGGTCTCTCTTAAGGTACCGTTTATCTTCCACTCATTGATACCTACGCCGGCTCCGCTCTTTACGAGAATTGCCCGGATACCGGTAGTCTCAATTGCGCCAAATTCTGTCTTATTATACTGATCCTGTTCCGTTCCAAGTCCATCCTGTGTCGGGATTGGCTCCCACTCGCCATCAATCGTCTGATATTCATACCGATAGCTGCTTGGTACCAGAACTCCGCCGTCTCCGCCATTGCTGTTATCGAAGAAATAGATTTCTGAGCTTTCAATGATTACCGGAGAAGCCCACTCATAACTAATCCATTCTTCCGTAGCATCCCAGTTGCCCCAGGTTCCCCAATGGCGACAATCATTTCCGAGAGAAGCGCTTCCTGTTCTGCCGTCGTTGACAGCAGACTCGTTCTCCCAGCTTGAGCAGTAGCTAGTGGTAATATCCGCAGATGCCGCCAGGTTATCCGGATTCGGTGTCACTGCAGGCGTCAGTCCATCAATTGCATCCTGCAGCTCAGACAGAGCCTTATTTACCTTGGACTGTGTTGTAGACTCTGCGTCAAGCTCAGCCTGTGCCGCCTCAATCTTCTCTAACAGTGTCCGGTAAGACTTCGGACCATAATCTTCCCTCGCCGGTGCATTATCGCCAGTTACAGAATCTACTAATGCCTGAAGCTTTGATTTATCTATCACTGCACCTGCTTCATCCACCTTCACATATGCGTGGTATCTATAGTTGTAAGCATCGTACATCGGATAGAAATCATAACCATTGGTAGTAAGATGCGGTACGGAATCCTCGTCCGCTCCAGCAACAATCTCTACACTCTCGGACAGGTCATCGCTCAGTGTTACATTCAGCCAGTTCATTGCTGTATAAGAGCTGTTCTGGTCTTTTGCTACCATAACGATTGGTCCATACATCAAAGATGCAACAACACTCTCGTCTACCTTGTCCGGTGTTTTGTCAAGATGAAGCGTATATGGCATATCAATTGTTACAACGTCTCCGTCTGACCAGGTACGATTAATTTCTACATAAGAGCTTACTTCCGGGTTCTCAGCTACAACGTCGCCATTTACCTTTACGGTAAATCCGTCTGTCGCCCAGTAAGGTACTCTTACCTTCATCGTGAACTCTCCGCTGCCTGTTACAGTAAGTTTGGAATGCTCAGATGGGAAGTTTGTTTCCTGTTTTACAGTTATATTCTTTTCATCCCAGGTAACCGTAGTCGGCATGTAAAGATTTACATATAAAGTATCATCTGTATGTGCAAAAGCTGCAGCCTGATATTTCACATGGTTCTCCATACCGGTACCGTTACAGCAGGTAAATCCGCCGTAATCGCTGTCATAGCTTTTTCTCTGACCCGGGTCGATGGGCAGCATGTAGGTACATCCATTGTGCATGCGTGATGTAGTATCGTGACTCTGAGATGCCGCGATCTGATTCAGCAGCGTTCTCTCATAGTAATCCATATAGGAAGCATCGTCCGGATTGTAGTTATACAAATCCATAGTCAGCTTCAGCATATTGTATGCCGCACAGGTCTCACAGTTCTCACCGCGTGACGAATTCCCGTCAATGTTATTACCCTGCTCGTATGGATCCTGGAATCTCTCTCCGGTTCCTACGCCGCCGATGGAGTATGCATAACGGCTGATTACCATCTCCCAGAAATTCTGGGCAATATTATAATATTTCACATCTCCGGTAGCCGCATATTCATGAATCGCTCCTACGATCTGCGGAATATGCTGATTTGCATGGCGTCCCTGAATCGTGTCCACATTATTCGCCAGACCGTTAAAGAATTCTGTATTATCGAACAGCTTCGCTGCTTTCAAATAATCCTCGTCCCCTGTGATCTCATAAAGTCTTGCCAGAGATTCATTCATTCCGCCATACTCGCCTGCAATGTACATCGCCCACATTCTTGTAAGCTGTTCCTGTGAGCAAGCGCTCAGTCTGTTGTAAACCCATTTTCCAAGATCTTTTGCAATCTGAAGGCCTTCCTCGTTGCCGGCATAGATATAGCTGTCAATGAATCCTGCCATCAGCTTATGTAAAGTATAGTACGGTGCCCAGATGGTTGCATATGGCGTATACTGTTCCAGAAGCGCAAACTGATCCGGTGAATAAGCGCTGATAAATCCTTTGCCCCATTCAGTCGGGTCTGTGCTCCATTTGGACTGCGCCGCATCGCTAGGCGTACAAGCCGTCTTGAAGTCTGCCGCATTCCCCTGGGACATCTCCTGCAGCTTTCTCATCTCTGTAATCATATAATCCAGCTTAGTCTTATATTCCTCATCACCCGTACTTGCATAAGCCAGGGACAACGCAGAAATGAAATGTCCGGTAGAATGTCCTCTCAAAAGACCGGTCGGCTCATCCCATCCTGTAAGCGGCTGGGCGCCTTTGGTGTCCTGTCCAAAGGTTGCACGGAAGTTGTACAGCATTCTGTCCGCATCCATAACCTTCAGATATTCAAATGCACGCGCTGCATTCTGAGAATAGATGGTATCTGTCCCGTCAAGGCTAATATCACTTAAATCAAAGGAGGACGCTGCCTTCTCCGGTCCTACCTCTTCCTCATCCGTCACAGTAACCGTCGCCGTTACTTCTTCCACACTGTCTACAATCGTACCTTTTACCGTCTTCTCTCCAGCTTCTGCAAAATCAGAAACTTTCAGGTCTGTCGGCCAGGTAACCTTTTCATATCCCGTCGTATCATCATTATATACAACCTCTACCGTCGCCGGAAGGTTCGGAATCTTTCCAACATAACTCGTTACACTTACCGGCTTCACCTCTTTGATGCTGATCTGCTTATACCCTGGCACAACGGTAGCCACAAAGTCTCTCGTCGCCGTCTCGTCCTCATAGGTAACGGTCGCCGTCAGAGTAACCTGTACCGCTGCTCCATCAGGCTGCTTTACCACGCCTGTGCTGGAGATAACTGCTTCATTAGAGCTCACCCAGGATATCTCGGAACCGTTCACTCCCTCTGTTGGAAGGACCAGATTGCCTGTCACAGAGCTAAGATTGCCAAGGTCGATTGCTGCTGCATCTGCCTCAGCAGTCTCTTTCGCATTCAACTGACGCTTTACCGTCACTTCAAACGTCTTTGTCTCTGTCTCATTTCCCGCTTTAATAGTCGCTGTCAGTGTAACCGTCACGTCTGCCTGATCTGCGTTCGGTCTTGTCACAGTACCATCAACAGCAATTACATCCTTGTTTGAACTCTCCCAGGAAATATCGGAGCCTGCGCTTCCTTTTGTCGGAAGTTCCAGATCTTCTGTCACTGCACTGATATCTCCCAGCGTCAGCGTAGCTTTATCTCTTGCTACCTTCTCAGTATCCTCAAGTGTTATCTGATCCTTTACCTCATCCGCTGTCATGGCATAATTGTAGATTTTGAAATCTGCAATCCGGCCATCCATGATATCATTCTCCCACTGTCCATAGCCGATGTAGTTCTGTGTACTGCCTTCCAAAACAGATAAATCTACATCCGTCTTCTCTGTTCCGATTAATTCGCCGTCCTCATAAAGGGACATAGATTTCTCAGAACCGTCAAAGGTTACTGTTGTGAAAATCCAGCGTCCGGTATCCAGGTTCTCCTGCTTCTCAGGACCTTTCTCGTTGCTCCAGCTGCTTGCTGTAATAGCGGCGGTATATCCTCTATGTCCAGTGTTGGAACCGTCGGCAAGCAGATACATATAGGAAGTCGTCCCACTTCCGATATCCCAGATCCGGTGATACTCTCCATCCGAAACATCCAGGTACACCCAACAGCTGATGGTAACATCCTCCAGACCGTTGAGAACGCCCTGCGGCAGCTCAACATAGGGATGTGTCGCATCCGGCTGTCCTCCGTTCATAACGAAAGACGTCTGCTCCTCGCCAAGAATCAAATCAGTCTGTGTCTCTACTCCTGCACCTGTGGGACGTACAACGCCGGCTTTTCCATTGCCGCTCAGGTCGTTGACGATAGTTCCCGACTTCAAAGACTCGAAGTTATAGTGAAGCACCAGACCTTCTGTCTCCTCCGCACTTACATAAGCCGGAAGATAAGTCACTGTCATTGCTAGCGCTGCTAACATGGCAATAACTCTGCGTATGAAACTTCTTTTCTTTTTCATAGCTTTTTTCTCCTCTCTTTCTTTTTTACAGATAAAACTGCATTTCCTATCTCATTATTGCAAAATTTTATTCTTCTGAACACTCCAAAAAATTAAACAGGGTGGAGATTTTTAAATTAAGAATCTCCACCCTGTTCACAAATATACGCGCACGCTTCTTTCGGTGTCATCTGTCCGGTAACTACAAAAAACTGCGCATCGGAAAGAATATCCGTAATCTCTGTCCAGTTCCTGCAGGACGTCCTTGAGATGCTGGTTTCCATCTGCTTTTCAAAAATCTCATATTCCGGCTTCTCTTCCAGCATCCGCTCCGCCACATCCCTCTTCGGCGGAAGGGAATCTGCCTGCATACACACCTCCAACATCCGCTCTTCCTCATTATTATAATACTGCATAAAAGCTATGGCGCCCTCCACATCTTTTCCTTTAATGACTCCGAGATTCTCTCCGCCGGTCACTCCAGTCAACGCCTGCTCCATCCCCTGCAGATACGGAAGCCTTGCAATCCCATAAGAAACCCCGGATTGTTCCAGTGCAGGCAGTACCCAAGGTCCATTCTCCATCATGGCACATTCTCCGTCGATAAACTTACGTGCCACATCATTCTGTGACCAATTGACACACTCTTTTGCCATTGCCCCTGTCTCTATTAACTGCCGTATAAAAGCAAAAGCTTCCTCAGTTCCCGTACCGCCAATCTGCTCCATATCCTCTCCTGTAGCAAGGATAAACGGCAATATCTGAAAGGCAGACTGTTCTCCCTTAATCGCAGACATGGCGAAGCCCTTCCTGTCATTTTCAGTAAGCGCAACCGCACAGTCCAGGAATTCCTCCCAGGTCTGTGGAACCGTCATTCCTTTTTCCTGAAATAATTCTTCATTATAAATAAGTGCCACATTGTTGCAGCAAAATGGCAGTCCGTAATACCGTTCTCCAAAGCATGCCGAATCAAGAGCCTCCGGATAGTAAGTATCCAGGTCATCCATCTGCGTAATATACTCCGTCAAATCCTCCAGTTCTCCCGTCTTCGCATAACGCTTCATGTCCGGATTATCAATAATCACAATATCCGGCTTCTGCTCTGCCGTAGGTTCAATGGCAAGCCTTTTATTAAATTCTGTAAGCGGTCCGTGGTATTCCCAGGTAAGCAGATATTCCTCCTGTGACTGGTTAAATCCCTCCACGAGATTTGAAACAGCAGCTTTCTGGGCATCTGTCTCATAGTAAGTCCACAGCAGCAGCTCCTTGCGTTCCTTTGCCTGTTCATCCGGTTTCTCATGTTCCTCCATCCGGCATCCGCCGACCGGCAAGGCAGCCAGTAGAACAGCCATCACCAAAACAGCAGCCAGTTTTTCCCTTCTCTTCATCTGCTTCCTCCTTCCTGTCTGCAGGCTTAGTTAAGCTGCCGGTATTCTCCCGGCGTAACCCCCTGCTCTTCTTTAAATATTCTGGCGAAATACTTTGCGTCACTGTACCCTACAGCCTCTGCTATTTCATAAATTTTCATATCCGTCCCCTTCAACAAACGCTTCGCATGACTGATACGGAAACGCCTCAGGAAGCGGGAGAAACCTATCCCCAGCTCCCGGCTGAATAACGCACTCAGGTATTCCGGTGTAATGTCAAGCTTTCTGGATACCTCTTCCTGCGTAATTCCTTCCTGGTAGTGCTCGCGGATATAATTGATTGCCCTCTGGATAATGTAATTACTGATATTTTCTCTCTTTACTCTTTTTCCGGCAATAATCTTAATCACATCTTCCCATGTCTCTGACATTTCCCGGTAAGTAAAGACGTTCTCCATTCGATTAATAATTCCGGAATTCTTCAGATACTCATGCAAAGTCAGATCAATATCCTGCAAAGTATCTTCTACAATATGATAGGTCTTTAAGAACCCGAACCTCATATCCCCCGGCGTATAATGCCGACTGTTCATATAGTCTGCGAATGCCTCCCCTGCCTGGATGATTTCTTCACTCTCTCCCCTGCAGATTGCATTTTTCAAATGGTTCCCAAGCTCTAGGGGATATTCAAAAAGTTCCGCTTTATAGTTCTCCACCGTCTCATCTGTAATCCAGCCTTCACTTTCCAGAACCATGGCGTAGGACAGATTCCTCTCCAGATGCTCCTTTGCCTCCCGGAGATTATACTCCGTGCATCCGGTCACCGCCCACACAAACCGCTCTTCTTTCTTCTGGTACTTTCCCACAACCTGATTATAAAACGCACGTTCATACCAGCTCTTTTCTTCTTCACCCTCTGCCTTTCCGACCGTAAGGCAGAAGAAAATCTGACGGTTTTCCTGATACATCAGATAAATCTTATAATCCTTATACATCCTTCCTAATTCGGCAATTTCCTTTTCCACCTGTTCTTTATAGCCGGGCTGTGCAGCCCCGATATATCCTGCCATTAAATCATATTTCATCCCCGGTGCAAAGCCGCAGACCCGACGCAGCTCCTCAATCCGTTCCTCAGACGCTTCCACATTTCCAAAAAAGATATCCCGCAGGCGGTTTTCCTGATTGCCATAGCCAAATGCATCCTCTTCCTGTATTTTAGCTTCGATATCCTTCAGCATTTTCCTGACGTCCTCTATAGCAAGCGGTTTCAAAAGATAATCATCTGCGCCATACCGGATAGCCTTTTGCGCATATTCAAAGTCAGAATATCCGGAAAGAATCACTATATGCGTCCTGACCTTCCGCTCTGCAAGTTCCTTCAACATCTGCAGTCCACTCATTCTCGGCATCCGAATATCTGTTATTACAAGATCCGGCTTGAACCGCAGCACCATTTCCAGCCCTTCTTCTCCGTCCGCGGCCTCTCCCACAACCATATGTCCGGTCTGGGACTCTATCATCTTTCCCATTCCTTCCCTTATCTTTATCTCGTCTTCAACGATTACAATTCTCATGACTCTTACCTCTTCTAATTCTCCTGCACCGGAATTTTCAATGTAATAACCGTTCCCACAGACAGGATGCTGCTTACATTCCAGTCGGCTTCTTTCCCATAATACATATATAAACGCGTAAAAGAATTCACAAGCCCGATTCCCGGTCCGCCGCCGTTTAGGATATACTCCTTATCATTATATTTCCTGGTGTCCTCCGGCGTCATTCCTTTTCCATTATCTTCAATAATCGCATAGAGCATACTCTTATCTTCTGAAAACACCAGATTAACCCTGAGTTCTCCGCCGCTTACAATTTCTTTAAATCCATGATCAATTGCATTCTCTATAAAAGGCTGCAAAAGCAGCTTATGTACCCTTACATTTCTTGCTTCTTCCTCTGCATACAGTTCAAATGAAAAAGAATAATTAAAGCGAAGCTGCTGAAGACTCACATACTTCTCCAGCCATTCGATCTCTTCCTGCATCTTCACGACCTGATTGCTTTTATTAACACTATAACGCAGAATCACGCCAAGGTCACGCAGCATTTTGCTAATCTCATATTCTCCCTTGTCAATTGCCATCCAATTAATAGAATCCAAGGTATTATACAGGAAATGGGGATTAATCTGCGCTTCCAGCGCACGGATTTCCGCTTCTTTCTGCTTCTGGGTTGCTTTCGTCACCTCATCAAATAAATCCTGCAATTTGCCCGTCATAGAATTAAAATTCTGAGCAATTTCAGCAAATTCATCCTCCGCTCCGGCAACCACCTTCACATCCAGATTTCCTTCCTGTACCTGGCGGATTCCCTGCATCAGAGATTGCAGGGATGATTTAATCGAATTTGTCATGGAGCAAATCATCACAACAGCAAAAATGGTAAAAAAGATTGCTACACCCACTGCAAGCCCCAGACCATCTATAACTTCGTCCAACAAATAGGCCCTGTCATATACATTGTAAAAGACCCATCCCAGTTTCTTGTCTTCGTACTGGTTATAGGAAATATTCTTCCCCTCCAGTCTTCCCGTGCTCTGCACAAACTCCTCTACCGATTCCTGCTTCTGAATCTGCTCTCCTGCATAGGAAAGGTCCGGATAAGCCAGAATATATCCATCCCGGTCTATAATAAAATTCACGTTATGTTCCTGCTGCGGATCATGCTGATAATCAACCGTACAGATTTTATCCAATTCCTTTCCGTCAATACTCATGATAAGCGTAGCAACCGAACCTTTTTCCAGCCTGTTATAATCATAGATCTTCTTGGAAATATGGAACAGATACTGCACGTTCTCCCCGCTGCCATATTCGTCTGTCGGTGTAATTGCAATACCTGATGTCTCCTGTGCCCTTTGATAAGGCTCCGTCTCCCTCAAATCTTCATATTCATTCCATATGTTCTGCACTGTAGAAGCGTTTTTAAAATCATAAGTAATGGACTGTCCATCCTGAAGGACAATGCTGATACATTCGATTCCATTCGCCGAAACATCATACTGCCTGATTTTATCGTATATCTCCCACTTTGCAACCTCATCGGTTTCATAATCCTCATCCAGCTGATTCGCAATATTATCAATAACCTGACTGTCACTGCTAAGCTGCCAGACCAGATTGATATAGATTTCCATCGTCAAATCTACCCGCTCCGCCATCTGGACAAGCTCATTCACCATAAGCTCATCCACTTTTCCCTTCATGCTTGTCATGTTTATGTAGACTAAAAGCACCTGACTTACAATTAACGGAACGATTGCCGAAATAATAAAAGCATATAAAATCTTTTTCCAGATTTTCTGACTCTGAAACCACCTGACAAGTCCCCGGTGTTTCTTATTCTTCATTCCCTGTCCTCCGGCTTCCTTTCTATACCAAACGGGGCAGACAATCTCCCTGTCTGCCCCGCCTCTATATAAGCTTATTCTAGCAAACTACATGAATCCATCCTTCCGGAGCCTCAATGTGTCCCATCTGGATTCCGGTCAACGTATCATAAAGTTTCTTCGTTGTAGGTCCCATCTCTTCCATACCGCTTGGGAAACAAATTTCCGTACCGTGGTCTACAATCTTTCCTACCGGAGAGATAACCGCCGCCGTACCGCAGAGTCCGCATTCTGCAAAATCTTTCACTTCATCAAGGTATACTTCTCTCTCCTCTACTTCCAATCCCAGGTATTTCTCTGCCACATACATCAGAGAACGTCTGGTAATAGACGGAAGAATGGTATGTGACTTCGGCGTTACTACCTTGTTATCTTTGGTAATAAAGATAAAGTTCGCTCCACCGGTCTCTTCAACCTTCGTCCGGGTAGCAGCATCCAGATACATATTTTCATCGTATCCCTGCTTATGAGCGTCCACAATTGCATGAAGGCTCATTGCATAGTTAAGTCCCGCCTTTACATGGCCTGTCCCATGAGGCGCCGCACGGTCAAAGTCACAAACTCTGATCGTAATCGGCTTCGCGCCGCCCTTAAAATACGGTCCTACCGGAGTCGTAAATACACGGAACTGATATTCATCTGCCGGTTTTACACCAATGACAGCATTAGAACCGAACATATACGGACGAACGTATAAAGTTGCTCCGGAACCATACGGCGGAACATAAGCTTTATTCGCCTCTACTACCTTATGTACTGCCTCAACAAATCTGTCTTCCGGGAACACCGGCATCTCCAGCCGCTTAGCTGAATCTGCCATCCTGGATGCGTTCAGGTCAGGGCGGAACATTACAATACGCCCATCTTCCGTTGTATAAGCCTTCAGCCCTTCAAAACAGGTCTGCGCATACTGCAGTACACCGGCACACTCATTAATCACTACATTCGCATCGGAGGTCAGCACGCCCTCATCCCACGCTCCGTCTTTATAGTTAGAAACGTATCTCTTATCTGTCTGCATATATCCGAATCCCAAATTTGACCAGTCAATATTCTTCTTTTCCATCGAAACTTCCTCCATTCTTTGATAACTTCTTCCAATCTTCCTTCATTATAGTACGATCATATTTAAAATTCAAGAGCGCACTCGGTTTTTCCGTAAAAACAATGATTCCAGATGTGTCCTGCCATTTCTATCTCTCCATCATACTGATAGATTCAATTCCCACACTTCCGCCTCTTACAACCTCTATACTCTGAAACTCTTCTTTCATCAGCTTAATTACCGCATCATTCTTGGTTGCCGTCTGTACAAACTCCAGAAGCAGGCTGTCTTTTCCGTAATCAATCACTTTCGCTTTGAAGGTCTCCGCAATCTGGAACAACTCCGCCTTATCCTCCGGCGTACATTTTTTCACCTTCACGTAGAGAATCTCCTTCATCCTTACAAAGATATCCGTAAAATCAATTACCTTGATAACCTCCACCAGACGGTTTAACTGCTTCTTAATCTGCTCAAATGTCTCATCATCACTGACCGTCGCAATGGTCATCCTGGAAATCGTCGGATCTTCTGTTGTCCCCACTGTCAGGCTGTCCAGATTGTAAGATTTACCAGAAAACAATCCGGAGATTTTAGAAAGAACACCTACCTGATTCTCCACATACAGTGAAATCCATCTTTTCTTCATTCCGTTACTCATCATCCCTGCTCCTTTCTAACAGTCCAAAATCATATCTTCCAGCGTCCCGCCCGGCTGAATCATAGGATAAACCAAATCCTCCGGGTCAATCGTAAACTCAATAATCGTCGGTACCTTCTTGCTCTTTCGCGCTTCCTCAAATGCCGGCAGAATCTCTTCTTTCTTCGTTACGCGGATTCCCTTCGCCCCGTAGCTTTCCGCCAGTTTCACAAAATCAGGCGTATACTCAGGGCACGGCACTTCCCCGCATTTCCCGCGGCAGGCAGCGCCGGAGCGCAGACACGTCATAGAATACCGTTTGCCATAGAACAATTTCTGCCACTGGCGAACCATTCCCAGATTGCTGTTATTAAAGATACAGGAGATAATCGGAAGTTCCTCCAGAACCGCCGTTGCAAGCTCCTGAATATTCATCTGCATACCGCCGTCACCGGAGATAGAGATAACCGGAGTATCCGGATTGCCGATCTGCGCGCCGATTGCTCCCGGCAGCCCGTACCCCATCGTTCCCAGCCCGCCGGACATCAGAAGCTTCTTATTCTCGTCCAGCTCCAAAAACTGTGCGGTAAACATCTGGTGCTGCCCCACGTCCGTTACAACAATTGCTTTTTCAAAAGATTCATTAATCGCATCAATAATATCCTGCGGCGTCATAATCGGTTTTTTCTTCATCACCATCGGATGTTCTGCTTTCCACGCAGCTATCTTTGACAGCCAGTTCTTTGTATCGCATACTTCCACATATTCCAGCATCTTTGTAACCGCTTCTTTTGCATCTGCTACAATCGGCACGTCAACCTGAACATTTTTAGAAATCGCCGCCGTGTCGATATCAATATGTACAATCTGCGCCTTCGGGGCAAAAGAGTGCAGCTTTCCGGTAATACGGTCGTTAAATCTTGTTCCAATAGAGAAAAGAAGATCACATTCGCCGACAGACATATTTGCCGCATAAGCACCATGCATACCAAGATTACCAATAAACAGCGGATGATTCGTCGGAATCGCCCCGCGTCCCATTACTGTTGTAATGACCGGAACATTGGTCTTCTCCACCAACTCCGTAAATTCCTTATTTGCATGGGCAATGTTCACTCCGCCTCCGGCAAGGAACAGCGGACGTTCTGCCTTATTCAACATCTTAATCGCACGCTTTAACTGTCCGATATGAACGCTGGTATTGGGCTTATATCCGCGGATATTGACTTCCTTCGGATACTCTGCGCTTCCCAGCTCTCCCATCACATCCTTGGGCAGGTCTATAAGCACCGGTCCGGGTCTTCCCGTCCTTGCAATATAGAAAGCCTCTTTCACTATTCTCCCCAGATCTTCCCTGTTACGGACCGTCACACCATACTTGGTGATACTCCTGGTAATCCCCACAATATCCACTTCCTGGAAAGCATCATTCCCAATCAAATGCCTTGCCACTTGTCCGGTAAAACATACCAACGGCACGCTGTCATAATAAGCAGTAGCAAGTCCCGTAACCAGATTCGTCGCTCCCGGCCCGCTGGTTACCAGACATACACCGACCTTTCCTGTGGAGCGGGCGTAGGCATCTGCTTCATGCACCAGAGCCACTTCCTGCCTTGGAAGGATTACCTTCGTATAATCCTGCTTATATAACTCGTCACTGATATCAATGGTACAGGCACCCGGATAGCCGAACAATGTATCGACTCCTTCTTCCTTCAGCGCCTTCACCAATAACTTGTTTCCTGAAATCTTCTTCATGACATACCCTCCTGTTTCAGTTCTTCGGATATAAAAAAGCCCTAAGCTATTCTTAGCTTAGGGCGAATCTTTTCATCCGTGTTACCACCTAAATTCAGAGAACCTCTCTGCACTCTGTCTGTACAGAAGCCTGCTGCCCGGCATCTGTGCGCCGATCTTCTGCTTCGATACAGTTCCCCTGTAACGTAGGGAATACGTTGAA
Source organism: Clostridiaceae bacterium (assembly GCA_902362865.1). GTDB lineage: Bacteria > Bacillota > Clostridia > Lachnospirales > Lachnospiraceae > Claveliimonas > Claveliimonas acetigenes. The sequence continues at coordinate 466,605 of CABIYE010000001.1, read as the reverse complement.
GTCTACTAATATCCTGTACTCCTTGGCACAAACAGACACGTTCGGTTCACTGCTCAAAGGCTACTTCCATAAGTCCGTCACGGAGATTCGCACCTTCCATCTCCTCTCTTTGCTTCCGAATACCTATGTACTCCTCCTTGTCATAGCATTTGCTCGATAATTGTTATTATTATAGTGGAAAACGTCTCTATTTGTCAACCATTCTTTTCACATATCTTTTTAATATCCAATGCACTCCTTCAGCCAGTCATTCGTCATGTAATTTTCTACGGCTCCATACTGTTTGGGAGCAACATCGTAAATATTTTCAATTGTCGTATCGCTTTTCAGCATATCCTGTGTAATAAGACAAGCAGGCATCTCAAAATAATCTGTTGCCTCGCCCGTCCCGGGATCTGTAATGTCTTCATAATCGCCGTTTAATTCCAACGCTAAAGTCCTGATCCCCTGTTCGCCATTCGCCTTAAAATCCGTGCAGGCACAAGCTTTCCATTGGGAGCTGTCCTCTAACATATAACGGATATCCTCATTGCAGATATCTACCGATACAAGGGGAATATCTCTGCCCAGTTCTTTTAATGCCTGGTAGCACCCCTGCGCGTAGGCGTCATAAGCAACCCATACAGCGTCAATCTCCCCCTCGTCGTATTTCATCAAAGTGGCACGCATCACCTCATACATGGAAGCTGTAGCATCGCTGTAGTCTGTCGGTCCAATCACTTCCAGTGTATGAATTCTGCCGCTCGTTTCATATTCCTGATAGCCTTCTTCCCTCCTGTCAAAAGCAGCAATATAATTCGGTCCTACCCATACCTTCAATACATTTACCGTTTCCTTCTCCGGATATAATTCTTCACAGATATAATCCAGTAAACTTGTGGCAAACCCTGCATCATCCTGGAAAAACTGGGTAACACCTTCTATTTTCTTTGTTTCACCGGAGGATTCTTCAAACTGCGTATCAAAAGTTACAATTTTTAGTTCCGGATAATCTTCAAGCAATTCCGTCAGAAACTCATAGGAATACTCCTGTCCTCCGTGTGACAGAAACAATCCGTCATACCCATCTTCAGCACACTCTGTGATATCATTTTTGAAAACGGTGTCATCGCCATCAGAAAAAAACACATCACAGGACATACCTAATTTTTCCGCCGTTTCTACACTTTGATCGGCACAGAGCTGAAATATCTCGCTGGAAGGCATGTTCAGTATATACGCAATCTTCTTTCCTTCCACCGGAGAACTCGCCGTATTCTCTGCCGGTTCCACTTTATCACTGCACCCAGCCAGCGAAAAAAGCAATAAAAAAACCACTGTAAAAATACAGACTCGCGATAATCTCGCAGAAATTGATTTTTGCATCTTTCTTAACTCTCCTTATCTTTATAGAATTCCTTTGTCGCGACACAATGCCTCTATGCTCCTGTCATATGTAGCTTCTGCTTCCGTAGAAAAGAAACACCCGGGTACCCCCTCATTATGATCCCGGTGATGCGCTACGCAAGCACAACATTTTCCATGTCGCGGACAGTCATAGGTACATGGGCATGGTCTGTTGTTGTCACAATTCTCCATATTTTTTCCTCCTTTTTCTGCTTTTGTATGCATCACGCCAACTTCTTCTGTCTTTCCTGCATACTTGAAGCGACAAAAACACTTGACACATACACATACTTTTGGCATAATTTTTATAGATTTCTTAAATTTTATCGGAAGGAGCCAATTTTTTGAACTAAATTGTAAATTTTGCAGCCTTTATTGTAAATTTTGCAATGTTCTTAAAAAAGAATGGAAAAATGCGGATTGCTGTATGTGATGATGAAAAACGATATCGTGAGAAAATTGTGAATCTGATTCAGGAATATGAGAAAATAAGGCAGAACTACTCTTTTACAGTGTCTGCTTTTTCTTCTGCAAAAGCACTTTTGAACTTTAAAGCTGAACACGGCGGATTTGATCTCTATATACTGGATATTCTCATGCCGGAAATGAGCGGTATAAGGCTGGGTTCTGCGCTGCGAGAACAAGGCGATGAAGGGATGATTCTCTATCTAACCACCTCTCCCGACTTTGCCGTAGACTCCTATACTGTGGAAGCGTTTCAGTATCTTTTGAAACCAATAGACGCTGTCCCGTTATTCCGATGCCTGGACAAGGCTGCTGACCGTTTTGCCGAGCTTCAGAAGAAGGCTGTTGCTATTAAACTGCCCGGCTCCGTCCGCATCATTCCAGTACACAACATCTGCTACGCCGAACGTGTCAGACGGCTGATCTGTTATCATCTCATTGACCATTCTGTTATAAGTAGCGCAACCTTTAACGGGACCTTTCAAAATGCCGTTGCCCCGCTGCTGGAACACAAAGAATTTCTTCTTGTGGGTTCCTCTTTTGTCGTAAACCTGCGCCATGTCACAGAAATCACAAGACATGAGCTTATCCTCAACGGGAATCACAAAATTTCAATTCCCCGCGGGAAATACGAAACATACAAAACAAAATGGTCCGATTACTGGCTGAATGGAGGCGAATAACATGCTGTTTGAACAAAATTTACCCTATATGGTATTTAAGGTCACTTTAACCGTAATATGTACACTGGGCATGATGTGTTCTACCACAAAACTCAAATACAGTCTCAGAAAAATTATTGCCATCCTGTCTCTGTATCTTTTTTATGTTGTGATTTCTACTGCCGCCATCATTTATTTCCGGGGCTTTCTGTTCCTTACACGGGTTTTTGCATTTACAATATCTCTTCCTGCTATCCTTATGATTTACAAACTTGCAAAAGTACAGCCCGCATTGGCTGTATTTACCCATGCGACACAGATTTTATTTTCCCTGTACGTTACCGCCACCGTCACGCTGATAAATACTGCAATCCATGGTTCGGCATTCTCCGACTTCCTGCTCCGTCTAACGGCTTACCTGCTCATTATTTTATTGGAATTTGCTTTTATACGGCGCCCGTTTTTACAGCTTACCGCTATCACGCAAAAAGGCTGGGGCATCCTTTCTCTGATTCCATGCTCTCTGATTGTACTTGTAGTCGTAATTGCCGCTTATCCGACGCATTACATAAATAGTCCTTCTGCTATTTTTTTAATCTACCTGCTGGGAGCAGTGATTGTCATTATCTATTTTGCAGTGTTCCAATACCTGTTCATGCAGTACCGGTTTCAAATGTCAAATCATAATCGGGAATTATTAGAATTACAGGTACACAGCCTGGAAGAAAGAATCTCCGAGGCATCTGCTGCAACCGAAAAAGCAAGAATAGACCTGCATGATACCCGCCACAGACTTCAGGCCATCGCTTCCCTTGTAGAAAATGAAGAACCGCAGACCGTTCTCAATTATATCAATCATTCCATTTCGCAGTATAAGCTTCAGGCTCCTGCACTTTATTGCAGCAGCCCCATACTGAACGCCACACTGTCTTCCTATCTGGAACGGGCAGCGGCAGAGAATATCACGCTGGAAACACATTTTTCCATTCCGGACACACTCCCTGTCGATGCCGCAGAGCTTTCCATCGTTTTTGCCAATGCGCTGGAAAATGCCATCACCGCCTGCCGTAAGCTTCCTGAAGAAGAAAGAAAAATTATCTGCAAATGCATACACAGGCCAAAGCTCATGTTGGAGGTGTCCAACCCCTATACCGGAACCGTCGCTTTCTCCAAAAACGGACTTCCCATATCAGAAAAGGAAGGTCACGGAATTGGTACCCGGTCAATCCTGGCTTTCTGCAAAAAGCATGACGTCTTTTATCATTTTACTGCTGAAAATGGATGGTTCACGGTAACGATTGTATTTTAACCATAAAAACCGGCATTTTCCCTACATAGACGCCGGGTCTACCGTCATTTCCCCCGCAAGGAATGCATCCATGTCCAGCGTATGGTAGGCGCCGTCCAGATAATACGCCGGAAGCATTCCGCCCTCTTGGAATGCCTTCACCAGGTCATCCGGTGTACGGATATCCTGAGGAAAATAGGTCGCACAGATTCCTACCTTCTCCGGCACATGGCAGTCGCTTGCCCCTACAGGTATCAGACCCAGCTTCTTCGCATATTCCGCCGCCGTCCGGCAGGCGTCCGTCTTCGTGCTTCCATTCAGCACCTCGATTCCATCAAGCCCTGTCACTTCATTCAGATGCCCTTCCAGCCCTCGCCGGTTATTTCGGAACGGATGGGCGCTGTAGCATACGCCGCCCCGCTCCTTCACATAGTCAATAAATTCCTGGGCGCTTACCCGGTGATCCGGATATTCCTCAATGCCAAAAGCAATAATATCTCCCTGCAGAGAATAAAACTCAATTCCCACAAATATGGGAAAGTCCACCAACTTAGAGTATTCCTGTGCAAATTTCTTAAGCCCCATGCTGTCATGGTCTGTAATGCAGATGGCATCCAACCCCTTTTCCTTCGCAATCACAACCATCTCTTCCAGCTTCAGGAAACTGTCCTTTGAATAACGCATCTCATGCATATGAAGATCAATAAACATATCCTTCTTCCTCGTCCCTTCCTATATTCCCGGTTCCTTTTTTACCATATTCTTCCAAAACCGTACGGCAGACATTCTCCCAGGATACCCGGCTAAGATCCGGCTGACCCATATCCTTCATCGCCGCACATTCCACAATTTTCTCTGCAAGCCTTTTCTCAAACTCCGGCAAAGCTTCCCGTACCGGTTCATCCGTATTACGCATCTGCGGCGGCTCCACGAAAAACACCGGGGCGCCGGGAACATGCTCCTCCACCCAGGGTCGGATTCCCGGAAGTTCTGTAATGACTACCTTGTCCCCGCATGCCATCGCCTCAATCATCGTAAGGGGCATCCCGTCAAAGAAAGAGGGCAATACAAAGATATCACTTCTATTGTATGCTTTTGCCAGCTCTTCCTGGGAAATGCGTCCCAGAAAATGAACCGGACAGGGAGCTTCCCCCGCCAACTGTTTTATCTGCGCATATTCCTCTTCATTTCCATAGCCGCCTGCCAGAAGAAGCTCCATCTTCCCCGATTCCCACGGAAGATGCCTCAGACATCTAAGAAGACTAATAACTCCCTTTTTTTCCGACAGCTTTCCGGCAAATATCAGGCGCAGCTTCCCATCTCTTTCCGGCCGTTCCGGATAAAAAACACTGCTGTTGAATCCGGTTCCCGCAATTCGGATTCTCTCTCTGTCCACATCATATATGCGGATAATTTCTTCTCTCTGCTCTTCATGGAGAGCAAAAATTGCATCCAGCTTCTGTATCTGCTTTCTGATAAATTTCCGTTCCAGCGGCGTCTTCTCCATCTGCCTCAGATCCGTATTGTGACAGAAACCATACACCTTGCGCCGGGGGAACATGTCCTTCACCAGTGCCGTAAGAAGATACAGGTGATGGCAGATAATCAAATCCGGCCCAAAGCTTTCCACTGCTTCCTTGATATGCGCCGCAAAGGTTTCCTTAAACTGCCTAACCATCTCTGCCGTCATCTGCCCGTAAACCGTGCTTTCATAAGGCATCTCGTCCGACATGCCCGCAATGGGAAAAGGCAACTCCTCCGTACAAAAATATACCGGATAGAATTCCACCCCGTCCGGGAACACCGTCCGGTCTTCCTGATAAACGCCTGCCGTCACCGCCTGCTCATGTCCCTGTCGGGCGAATCCTTTCACCAGCTCTGTCAAATACACGCCGCTTCCGGTACTGTCCGGCTTCTGTGCTGTAATACTTAGTATCCTCATTTGTTTAAATTACTTTCCCTTTCGCTCATAAACTGTAAATACATATTCCAGATCAAAATAGGTCTGTTCCTCACTGATCTTCGTCATCTCCCACTGTGGATCCTCGTCCAAATTGGGAAACCAGGTATCCGCCTCATAAGCATGCCCGATCTTCGTCACGTATGCCTTATCACAGTAAGGCAGAAGTTCCCGGTAAATGCTCTCGCCGCCAATCACATAAATATCATCCGATTCGTAATTCCCGGCTTCCTTCAGCACCTCTTCCACAGAATGACAAATGACAGCATCTTTTACCTGATAGTCCTTCTTTCCCGTCAGCACAATATTCGTTCTCTTCTTAAGCGGCTGTCCGCCCGGAAAACTCTCCAGAGTCTTTCTTCCCATAACCACGGTCTTCCCCGTTGTCGTCTCCCGGAAGAACTTCATATCCTGCGGAATACTTACCAGTAACCGATTCTGAAGCCCGATTGCCCAATTCTTATCCACTGCAACAATTATATTCATATCGTTTCTCCCTTTTTACCTTTCTTAAATTGCCACCGGAATGTTCCGAATCTGTTCATGAGTCTCATAGTCAATCAATTTCACATCATCCGGCGTAAAATCATAGAAATCCCTAATCTCAGGATTCAGCCAGAACTTCGGCGCCGGGAGCGGTTCTCTGCTAATCAGCTCTTCAACCAGCGGAATATGACGGTCATAGATATGGGCGTCTGCAATCACATGCACGAACTCGCCCACCTTCATATCACATACCTGCGCCAGCATATGGAGCAGCACGGCATACTGACATACATTCCAGTTATTTGCCGTCAGTACATCCTGCGAACGCTGATTCAGGATTCCATTCAACGTCAGTTTATCACTTCCCGCTTCCTTCGTCACATTGAAAGTCATACTGTACGCACAGGGATAGAGCGCCATCTCATGCAAATCCTGGTGCACATAAATATTTGTCATAATCCGGCGGCTATAAGGATTATGTTTCAAATCATAAATCACTCTGTCCACCTGATCCATCATCCCCTCTTTGTACGGATGCTTCACCCCCATCTGATAGCCATAAGCCTTGCCGATGGAACCATTCTCATCTGCCCAACTGTCCCAGATGTGACTCTTTAACTCATGGATATTATTAGACTTCTTCTGCCAGATCCACAAAAGTTCATCCGTACAGCCCTTAATCGCAGTCCTCCGAAGGGTCAGCGCCGGGAACTCTTTCGACAGATCGTATCGGTTCACAACACAGAATTTCTTAATAGTATAGGCGCTGGTTCCGTCCTCCCATACCGGGCGGACCTTCTCCCCCTCTGTGCTGGTTCCGTTATCAATAATGTCACGGCACATATCTATAAAAACCTTGTCTGCGTAACTCATAAAACCCAACCTCCACTTGATTATTGTTTCATCTTCTTCAGTTCCCTTAATGCCAGCGTGATTGCCACTGCCGCTGCTGCCGCATCCGCAATCGGTCCCGCATACATAACCCCGTCAATACCCATGAATAATGGGAAAATAAGAATCAGCGGGAGCAGGAAAATAACCTGCCTCGTCAGTGACACCACGATGCCCAGTTTTGCCTTGCCGATGGACGTAAAGAACCCTGACGACATAGGCTGTATTCCATTTATAAAAGTCATGAACATAAATATTTTAAAATATCTTTCTGCAAAATGGAAGTATTCTTCACTCCCATTCCCGAAAATACTGACCAACTGGCGCGGGAACAATTGAAAACAGATAAAAAATAAGATTCCCACTGTCATGGATATTGCCGCCGCTTTCCGGTAAGTTTCTCTCACCCTGTCATATCTGCCCGCTCCATAGTTAAATCCCCAGATAGGCTGGCATCCCTGGGATATACCGATACAGATTGCCATAAACACCATGTTGACCTTAGAAATAACGCCCACACAAGCCAGAGGAATATCCATGCCGTACATGGATTCCGCCCCATAATGACGAAGCGTATTGTTCATGGCAACCTGTACAATCGCCATAGCAATCTGATTGATACAGGAGGCCATCCCAAGGGAAACAATCATTTTTAAAAATCTTCCTTTGGGAGCGAACATTTCTCTTTTCAACTCCATATGCCGGATTCTTGCAAAATAAACGATTACAATCATTCCGGATATGACCTGCCCGATAACGGTTGCCCACGCCGCCCCCTTGATTCCCCAGTGGAAGCCAAAGATAAACAATGGGTCCAAAATCGTATTAATGATTGCTCCCGTCAACATACATACCATGGAATATGTAGGGCTTCTGTCCGCCCGAATCAGATGATTTCCTCCTGTTGTCAGAATCAGGAAGGGTATTCCGATTGCACAGATTCCCGTATAATCCTGTGCATAAGGCAGCACCTCCGGCGTTACACCACATATCTGCAAAATAGGATTCAGAAAAATCAGGACAACCGCTGCGATTACCACTCCGCAGATTACCAACATAGAAAGCCCCGTCCCGGCAATCTCTGCCGCGCGTTTCCGGTTGCCCGCCCCGGATTCCAGGTTAAAGTTAGAAGCGCTCCCGATTCCCAGAAGAAGGGCGGTCGCCGTACATATAATGGATATAGGAAAGGCAATGTTCGTCGCCGCATTCCCAAGCATCCCAACACCTTGACCGATAAAAATCTGGTCTACGATATTATACAACGAGCTTACCAGCATACTGATAATTGCCGGTATCGCAAACTTTGCAATCAATCTGCCCACAGGCTCTGTCGCCAGCGGATTACTCTTTTCTATCTTTTCACTCATTCTTATATTACCCTCCATATTCTGTTTCTAAATATTCCTGAAAAATCATGCGCATCCTGCGGAGCGTTTTGTGATATGGGAAAGTAAAAACTTTCCTATATCATAAAAAAGAGACTTCCCGGTGACCGGAAAATCTCTTCCAAGAGCGACAGACGGGGTTCGAACCCGCGACCCCGACCTTGGCAAGGTCGTACTCTACCAACTGAGCCACTGTCGCATTTCTTAACTGTGTTCCTCAGAACAATAATTACTATACTACAGACTCATCGGTTTGTCAACAACTTTTTAAATTTTTTTCACAACAGCTCAGCCATAATCGAAACATCGAGTGAATCATGCTTGCATGAATGAACGAGTTGATTCGATTATGAACTTAGCGCCCGGTAATGAGCAAAAATAGCTGCTTTTGCAGCGGTGAAGCATCGCAGATGCGTTTTGCGAATGGCGCGCGCTGAGCTGTTATCATAGCGCCTGCTACTCTTCTTCCTCTACCACAGCAAGCCCCAGTTCGTCAAGCTGTTTCTGATCCACTCTGGTTGGCGCTTCTGTCATCAGATCGGAAGCGTCTTTTACCTTCGGGAAGGCAATGACGTCACGAATACTGTCCTCTTTTGCCATCAGCATAACCAGACGGTCGAGTCCATATGCCAGTCCGGCATGGGGCGGCACTCCATATTTGAATGCAGTCAGAAGGAAACCAAACTGTTCCTGTGCCTGCTCCGGAGTAAACCCGAGAACCTCGAACATCTTACTCTGAATCTCCGGATTAAAAATACGCACGCTTCCGCCGCCGATCTCATTTCCGTTCAGTGTAATATCATACGCCTTTGCGCGGACACGTCCCGGGTCACTGTCAATATACTGCAGATCCTCTTCCATCGGCATGGTAAACGGATGATGCATTGCCGTAAAACGGTTCTGTTCCTCACTCCACTCAAGAAGCGGAAATTCTGTAATCCAGAGGAACTTATATTCACTCTTATCCAGAAGTTCCATCTGGCGGGCAAGCTCCAGACGCAGCGCACCCAGCACATCCCAGACTACTTTATTTTTATCTGCCGCAAAAAGCAGAAGGTCTCCCTTTTCTCCATCCATGGCTGCAATCAGGGCATCCATCTCTTCGTCCTTCATGAATTTGGCGAAGGAAGATTTTACCGTGCCATCCTCCTGGATTGCAATATAAGCAAGTCCTTTTGCGCCGTAATCCTTTGCAAAAGATACCAATTTGTCAATTTTCTTTCTTGGCATTCCTCCCTGTCCTTTGGCGTTAATGCCACGAACAGTCCCGCCATTTTCAATGGCATTTTTAAATACAACAAACTCGCAGTTCTTCACCGTCTCTGTCACATTCTGAAGCTCCATGCCAAAACGGATATCCGGCTTGTCAGAGCCGTAGCGGTCCATTGCCTCCTGCCAAGTCATTCTCGGGATTGGCAAAGACACTTCCACACCGAGCACTTCTTTAAATAACTTCGCCAACAGTCTTTCATTGACGTCAATTACATCATCCACGTCCACAAAAGAAAGTTCCATATCAATCTGGGTAAATTCCGGCTGCCGGTCTGCACGAAGATCCTCGTCACGGAAACATTTTGCAATCTGGAAATAACGGTCATAACCGGAACACATCAGAAGCTGCTTAAAAAGCTGCGGCGACTGGGGAAGCGCATAAAAATGTCCCTGATGAATCCGGCTGGGCACCAGATAATCTCTGGCTCCTTCCGGCGTGCTTCCTATCAGCACCGGCGTCTCGATTTCAAGAAATCCTTCTTCTGCCAGGAACTGTCTGGTAAGTGTAGCCACTTTACTGCGCATCATCAGATTGCGCTGCAAATCCGGCCTTCTAAGATCCAGATAACGATATTTCAGACGCACTTCTTCCTTCGTCTTGGAATTTTCCTCAATCGGGAAAGGAGGCGTCTCTGATTCGGACAGAATACGTAACTGCTCGGGAATCAACTCTATCTCTCCTGTCGCCAGATTCTCATTGACTGCACCGGAACGTCTCGCAACCGTTCCCACAACAGCAACCACAAATTCTGCCCGAAGCTTCGCCGCTTTCTCAATCAAAGCTGCATCTGCCTTTCCCTCCTCAAATACAACCTGAATGATACCGGAGCGGTCCCTTACATCTACAAAGACCAATCCGCCTTTATTACGATTCTTCTGCACCCATCCCATGATGGTTACTGTTTCATCCACATTTGCTACAGAAAGCTCCCCGCAGCGGTGGGTTCTTTTTAATCCCTGCATTGATTCTGCCATGATATTTCTCTCCTTTATTCTCTTAAGATTTCTCTGATTCTTCTGCCTATAAACGATCTACGGAATCCGCATAGCAATCCACAATTTCCGTATATCCGTCCGCCTCAAGCTGTTCCTTCTGGAACTTCTTATTCTTCTTCATATTGGCAATCATGGTCTGATAACCATTCTCTCTGTCTGCTCTCGCAAGGGAAAGCACCTTTAGCATACCCTCTTTTGGCATTTTCTTTTCAATCAGGTAAGCTTTCTTCCTCCTGCCTCCCGGCACTTCGTAGCCATTTTCCAGAAGCAGCATAACAATCCTTTCAAACCCAATAGAAAATCCACATGCAGGGGTATCCTGCCCGGTAAATTTCCCAATCATCTTATCATAACGGCCGCCTCCCGCTACGGAGCCGCCGAAATCGTCCATCGTAACCTCAAAAATGGTTCCGGTATAGTAAGACTGCCCTCTCACCAGCGTCGGGTCGAACCGGATTCCGAATTCTGCCTCCTTTGCCGCTTCCACGCTGGAAATAATTGTCTCCATGCCATCTGCGGTCTCACTCTTTAAATAGTCGCCCAATTTCTCCTTCAGATAACGGATTCCGGACACGTCCGGTGCCACTTCATCAAACAGCCCCAGGTAGGTGTCTACATTTTCTTTAGCATAGCCCATCTGAATCAGCTCTGCCGCAACGCCGTCCCTGCCAATCTTGTCCATCTTATCCAGAACGATAAATACTTCATCGTAATCTTCTTCTTTAAATCCGCAGTATGCCGCCATCGCTTTCAGAATGTTCCGGTCATTAATACATACGGTAAAATTCTTAAAGTTCAGCTTACCCAGCATCGCCGTGGTAGCCAGAATCAGCTCTATCTCCGCAAGATTCCCAGCCTCGCCCAGAATATCAATATCACACTGCATAAACTGGCGGAACCGCCCTCTCTGAGGTCGGTCTGCACGCCACACGTTACCAATCTGCATCGCCTTGAAAGGAGACGGAAGCTCATTGGCATGGTTTGCATAATATCTGGCAAGGGGAACCGTCAGATCATAACGAAGACCTCCGTCCACCAAATCGGCTTCCTCCTTCGCCTCGTCAATTTTCAGCTTCTCACCACGCTTCAGAATCTTAAAAATCAGCTTTTCATTATCTCCGCCCTGTTTGCTGCAAAGATTTTCAATATGCTCCACACACGGAGTCTCCATGGAAGAGAACCCGTAAGCCTTATAAGTCTCTTTAATCAGGTGAATCACATAATCGCGGATTTCCATTTCCTTTGGAAGCATATCCTTCATCCCTGTGACCGGTTTTTTCTTTAATGCCATAACCATTCTCCTTTTCGCTCTATCATTTCATCAATACGGGAAATGTATGCTCGAATATCCTTTACATTTTCTACCCGCATCAATGTTGTCTTTCTGCCGTTTTTACTGCCCGGGACTATCATCGGCTTATCCAGCACAATCTTTGTGGACGCACCTGCTCCTGCAGCAACAATGGACTGCTTTTCTTCCATAATAAGTATATTGTATATTCCGGCTTTGTCAACCTTTGCATAACCAACATTTTCAAAATTTCCGGCAATATTCTTTTGGCGATACAGATAATAAGGCAAAAGCCTCATCTTCTCCGCTGTCTCATGTGCCGCTTCTATCATGGCAGACAGCTCTTTTGCCATCTCTTCCGGATGCTCTGTTAGTTCTGCCAAATCTTTAATATATCCTGTTTCCGACTTCTCGCGGCCCATCTTCGCTGCACGCTTAATTGCAAGAGAATGCACCGTTAGACTGTCCGGGGACATTTCTCTTATCTGTCTCAAGGTATCTTCCATATCCGCAATCCGTTCTCCCGGAAGTCCTGCAATCAAATCCATATTAATATTGTCAAAGCCTAGTATTCTTGCCATCTCATAGACACGGCAAATATCTCCCACCGTATGTTTTCTTCCAATCAAATCCAGCGTTTTCTGCTGCATGGTCTGAGGATTAATGGAAATCCGGGTAATCCCATGCGCCCTTAATACTCTCAGCTTCTCTTCGGTAATGCTGTCCGGGCGCCCCGCTTCCACGGTATATTCCAACAAATCTCTCCTGGAAAACGTCTCGTCTATGCAGGTAAGCAGCCGCTCTAACTGCTCAGCCGTCAATGTCGTCGGCGTACCTCCGCCAATGTAAATCGTATTCAGCTTCTTCGTTTCTGACTTCTCTCCGACAAATCGAATCTCCTTGCACAATGCATCCAGATAGGACTCCACCCAATCCTTCCATTCCACAATGGAGCCGGAACTGAAAGAACAATAGCTGCACACCGACGGGCAAAAAGGGATTCCCACATAGAGGCTGTACCCATCCCGATAATCCAGCGGACTTAAGATATCCTTCTCCCGAAGAGCAATCTCATATGCCAGCCTCGCCTTTCTCTCACTAACCAGCGAATCCTTCCGGAACCAGGACACGAATTCCTCCGCCCCCATCCCTTCTTCCACCTTCTGCATAGCAATCTTCGTAGGACGCACCCCCGTAAGGATTCCCCAGGAAAGCACCTGCCCCGTATATTCTTTGAACCTGTCATACAGCCAACAGTCCACCGTATATTTACAAAGCTTGCGCACCTCACCATCGCCAAAAGCCCGTAGCCTGCTTCTCATCTCCTGTTCAGGAAGCATAATCTTCTGTCCATCCGGCAATGTGACACAGACTACCATCCCCGACTCCCGGTCTACCTGCTGGCGCACCTCTTCCGCCGGAAAAAACGCCTTCGCAATATGATAAACATTATAGGTATATAATTCATTATTGCAGATAATTTCCATCATAACTTTCCCTAATCTCCGTAAAAAAATCAATTGGGGACACCACTTTAGGCGGTTGGGGACGTAGTAAAGTGACACTTTACTACGTCCCCAATGAAACCTTACACAAACATATTGTAGTTTTTTTCATGTCCAATAGTGGTCTCACCCATATGCCCCGGATACACCAGCACGTCTTCCGGCAGCGTAAAAAGCTTTTCCCGAATTCCTCTCACCAGATCCGAAGTACTACTATTTACAAAATCGGTACGTCCCACAGAATTCTGAAACAGAGTGTCGCCGCTGAACAATACATTTTCTGATTCTACGTAGTAGCAAACACCGCCCGGTGTATGCCCGGGCGTATGGATTACTTTAAAATCATATCCGGCAAAGGAAAGCACTTGTCCGTCTTTTGTATAAACTGCCTTTGAAAATGTGTACCCCGCCGTGTACACACTAGATTGATTCAGGGACGCATCCGTAATCGTCTCTCTATCTCCCTCATGGACATACACCGGCACATCAAATTCTTTCAGGAAATCATCAATTCCCATTATATGATCAAAATGTCCGTGAGTAAGAAGGATTGCCCGAATATCAAGTCCTTCACTCTTTATATGTCCCATCAGATGCTTTGGACATGCCCCCGGATCAATGACAACCGTCTGTTTTGTTTCTTCATTTATCACCAGATAACAGTTCGTACTGATAATTCCCGTCACAAATTTTTCTACTTTCATAATCTCTCCTGTCTCTATCCAACTGTACGTTCAATGTCTATCACGCTTTCCAGCTGACGGAGTTTTTCAATCACACGGCCAAGTTCCTCCCTGCCATGCACGATAAATCCCGTCTCAATCGTAGCCGTTCCTTGTTTCTTGCTGGTACGTATATTCATAGACTTTACATCAATCTTAGCTTCGGTAAATATCTTTGTTATCTCCATCAAAAGTCCCTGCCGGTCTTCTGCGTACATTTTAATTTCAGCAAGGTATTGTCCGCCGGTTTCTTCTGCTACCTCACTTTCCCACTCTGCATCAATCAGCCTTGCCCTTTCCGATTCTGTCAAATGAATCATATTTACGCAGTCTGTACGATGAATGGAGAGTCCTCTTCCGCGCGTGACAAAGCCTACAATCTCATCGCCCGGAACCGGGTTGCAGCATCTGGAGAAACGTACTGCCACATCATCAATTCCTTTTACTACAATACCACTTTTGGATTTGGCAATATGAACTTTGTTCTTCGCAGCCTCCGCCACCTTTTCCAGCACTACTTCATTGGTAATTTCCTTCTTGTGCTCCTTGCCGTATTCTTCCATCAGACGATTGACTACCTGACCTTCTTTCAGGCCGCCGTGTCCAATTGCAGCAAGCACAGAATCCCAATCCTTGAAACCGTATTTTCTCTGTACGACTTCCTGATATTTCGGCTTCATGATGTCACTGAGAACTATGGATTTGGACTTACAGTAGGTGGCAGTCATCTCCTTGCCACGTACAATATTTTCTTCCTTAAATTCCTTCTTAAACCACTGATTAATTTTATTTTTCGCCTGCGTGCTTTTTACAATGTTCAGCCAGTCACGGCTTGGGCCTCTGGAATTCTGGGATGTCAGGATTTCAATCCTGTCTCCGTTCTGGATTTTATAATCAATATTAACAAGTTTTCCGTTCACCCGGGCGCCCACCATCTTATTACCGACCGCACTGTGGATTGCATAGGCAAAATCCACCGGCGTTGAGCCATTTGGCAGGTTCTTCACATCCCCGTTGGGCGTAAAGCAATAGACATCCTCTGCAAACAAATCCAGATCGCCTTTGATCATGCTCAGAAATTCTCTGTTGTCGGACATATCACGCTGCCACTCCAGGATCTGGCGCAGCCAGTTCAGCTTTTCTTCTTCCTGAGCCTCCACACTCTTTTTGCCATCGTTAGATTCCTTATATTTCCAGTGGGCAGCAATACCATATTCCGCGGTTTTATGCATTTCCTGGGTACGGATCTGAACCTCAAAAGGCTGCCCGACGGAGCTCATCAATGTCGTATGAAGAGACTGATACATATTCGCCTTCGGCATGGCAATATAATCCTTAAAACGTCCCGGGATCGGCGTATACATCTCATGAATGACTCCCAGCGCCGCATAACAGTCTTTTACAGAATCCACAATAATCCGGACTGCAAACAGATCGTATATCTGGTCTACCGTTTTATCCTGATTCACCATTTTCTTGTAAATACTGAAGAAATGTTTTACACGCCCGTTTACTTCCGCCTTTATACCGGCATTATGGATATGTGCAGAAACTTCTTCCACAATCTGTGCCACAAATTCTTCCCGCTCCGTTTTTCTTGCATTGATCTGATTTACCAGATCAAAAAACACTTCCGGCTGGGAATATTTCAACGCCAGATCATCAAGCTCTGTCTTAATCTTGGAAATACCGAGCCGCTGTGCAATCGGAGCATAAATGTCCATCGTCTCTTTCGCTTTTTCCTTCTGTTTCTCAGGACGCATAAATTGCAGAGTCCGCATATTGTGAAGCCGGTCTGCCAGCTTAATAATAATCACGCGGATATCTTTCGCCATTGCGAGAAACATCTTTCGCAAATTCTCTGCCTGCACTTCCAGCTTATCAGCAGAATAAGACAATCGTCCCAATTTGGTTACGCCATCGACAAGAAGCGCCACTTCATCGCCAAATTCCTTGCGGATCTCATCTTCCGTCATAATGGTATCCTCCACGACATCGTGAAGGATTCCTGCCGTAATCGTCTCTTTATCCATCTCCAAATCTGCAAGAATAATCGCTACCCACAACGGATGAATGATGTAGGCTTCCCCCGACTTTCGGAACTGTCCTTCATGTGCATTCTTAGCTATGCGATATGCCTTTTCAACCATGGAAACATCGGTGGATGGATGGTATTTACATATGCGTTTAATCAATAAGTCATAAAGCTCATCCGGATTCTGGTAATCCGCAGGTGCCTTCACCGCATGGCCATCCACAATCTCAAGCCCTTCCAACGAATTCTGCGTAATCGATTCCGGAGCAATGCGATTCAACGAATCTGATTCATACGTCGTTACATTTGCCATACAGATCCCCCTTTCTTTTTCATAATCAAAACACCGCTCACCCTATTTGCCCGGATAGCTAATAACGGCATCCACATCATAGCCATCAAGCTTTTCTCTGCCATTCAAACCGGCAAGTTCCATCAGACACACGATCTTTACAACTTCTCCGCCAAGCTCTTCTACCATCTTAACAATAGCTTCCAGCGTCCCTCCTGTTGCCATCAGGTCATCTACAATTACAACCTTTTGTCCCGGTTTCACAGCATCCTTATGCATCTCAACCTCTGCCGTGCCGTACTCAAGATCGTACTTTACCGATATTGTTTCTCTGGGAAGCTTCCCTTTCTTTCTCACTGCCGCCAGTGACTTATGCAAATTGTAAGCCAGGGGCATCGCAAAAATAAATCCTCTTGCCTCCGGTCCTACAATTACATCAAAATCCAAACCGGCAAGCTTCTCTTCCATTAAATCAATAGCAAGATGCAATCCTTCTGCATCCTGTAATATTCCTGTAATGTCTCTGAAAATAATTCCTTTCTCCGGAAAGTCCGGGATACTAACTACGTATTCTTCTATTGGTTTCATCTTGACTTTCATTCCCTTCTATTTGTCTTGCGTTCGTCTTACCGCTCCTCGCGCTCACCTCGCATGCACAGCCTGCTCGGTGTTCGTTGCACTACTCACGCTCGCGCTCGTCTTCGCTCCTCGCGCTCACCTCGCATGCACAGCCTGCTCGGTGTTCGTTGCACTCTTCCGCTCGCGCTCGTCTTCGCTCCTCGCGCTCACCTCGCATGCACAGCCTGCTCGGTGTTCGTTGCACTCACATAGCTTCCTGCCTCCCGCGTCTTGTCTGCAAGCAGACATCCGCGTTCTGCATGAAGCTGCGCTCGTCGCTATGCGCTCATTATATCACCTATATTATGGCATTTCAAACTTTTACTGAAAATGTGTAAGGATTATCTGTGGTGTTTTCCTTCCCATATATTCATTGATTCCGGGATAATAGGTAATTGACATCTTTACTCCCCGGCACTGTCCGGTAAATATTCTCTCTGCCTGTGCCCTCCCGTATTTTCCGGCAATTGCATCAAGCAGGCTCTGTGCTTCTCCAAAATATAGCGCTTCAATCGCTGTACCCGCCTCGTCTTTTACCTGTAATTTCAGCATA
The DNA here is from genome assembly GCA_902362865.1 of Clostridiaceae bacterium. GTDB lineage: Bacteria > Bacillota > Clostridia > Lachnospirales > Lachnospiraceae > Claveliimonas > Claveliimonas acetigenes. The sequence continues at coordinate 448,798 of CABIYE010000001.1, read as the reverse complement.
TTTTTATTTCTGCCGATTCTCTTTGCATATAGGATTTCCACATTTTTTTCTGCAAATACAGGCTTGGGATTTCCTTTGCCAAATGGCTCCAGAAGCTCCAGCTCTTCCACAAACCTTTCGGTTACACAGGAAAAAGGCATCTGCATATCAATGGACACTTTCTCCTGCAAATCTTTTTCACTCAATGTGCAAACCGCATTCACCGCCTGCCGGAATCGCTCTACATTTTCTTTCGGGAGGGATAGCCCAGCCGCCAGCCTGTGTCCTCCATATCTGGTAAACAAATTTTTACATTTACTTAACTCTTCGTACATATGATAAGTATCTATAGACCGTCCCGAGCCTTTCACACCTTCCTCTGCTTCTGTGAGCACATACGTCGGCTTATAATACTTTTCCCGGATTCTTCCTGCCACGATCCCTGCAAGACTCTCATGGCAATCCGGCAAATATATCACCAACACTTTTTCTCTTCCCACAGGTGTTTCTTCCACCTGAATTTCTGCCTGCCTTACAGCCTCTTCCGTCATATCTTTTCGGCTGTCATTCAATGCTTTCAGATCACCCGCAAGAATATCTGCTTCTTTCTTCGTCTTTGCCCGAAGAAGCTCCAACGCCCGCTTCGCCGTATCCAGCCTGCCACTGGCATTCATACAGGGGCCCAGCACAAAACCTATATGATAAGAAGATACTCTGCCTGCCTCTACTCCGGTGCACTCCATCAATGCTTTCAGCCCTTTATTACTGGTTCGGCGCAGCATCTCCAGCCCCTGCTTCACGAAAATGCGGTTCTCTCCAATCAAATCCATTACATCTCCCACCGTGGCAATTGCCACCTCTTCCATCAGATAATCCATATCTTCCGCATCTTTTCCCATAGCTCCATAGAGCGCTTCCACCAGTTTATACGCAACCGCCGCCCCACACAGCCCTTTAAATGGATAACTGCAATCGCCACGCTTCGGATCCACCACCGCATCGGCGGCCGGCAGTAAATAACATCTTTCGCTTTCTCTCTCTTCATAAGGAACTTCATGGTGATCTGTCACGATAATCGTCATGCCGAGACTTTTTCCATATGCAATCTCTTCTGCCGCCGCAATTCCATTATCACAGGTCACAATCGTATCAACCCCTGCTTCAAATGCACGATCAATCAAATGCCTGTTCAGCCCATAACCATCTAAAATCCTGTCCGGAATATCAATATCTACATCTGCACCCAGGTTTTCCAGCCCCTCCAGTAAAATGTAAGTAGCGCACACTCCGTCAATATCATAATCACCAATAATACGAATCTTTTCCTCGGCTTTTATTTTCTCCATAAGAATACTCACAGCCCTGTCCATATCCTGAAGAAGCATTCCATCGTACAAATCAGCAATCGTTCCGTAAAGATAATTCTCTATATTCTCATCGCCAATAATATCCCTGTTCCGAATCAGGCAGGCAAGCCTGGGGCTGATGTGAAATTTTTCACCGATTGCCTTAAAATCCGCACCTTTTCTAAGCAAAACCCATTGTTCCATTCTTTTGTTCCTCTGCCCTCTATAAAAAGCGGACAAGTCCGCCTCGAACTCCCTGCGTTCTATAACATAGGAAAGGGCTGCCATCCGCAGCCCTTTCTCACTGTATTAATTTGCTTTTTTCTTTCCAAGCTTTGTTTTCATTACATACCACAAAGCGCCTGTGATACATACAGAAGAATAAGCACCGCATACAATACCTACCATCAGAGGCAGTGCAAATTCCTTAATGGAACTTACGCCTAATACAAATAATACTGCTACCATAACAAAAGTTGTTAAGGAAGTATAAATACTTCTGGTAAGAGTCTGTGTGATACTCTTATTCACCACTTCAGCCAGATCTGTGTCTTTCGTCTTCAGACGCAGTTCTTCACGGATACGGTCGAAGATAACAATCGTCGCATTGATAGAATAACCTACGATCGTCAGCATACATGCGATAAAGGTATTACCTACGGAAATTCTCGCAACTGCATAAAATGCCATTACTACCAGCACATCATGCAGAAGTGCTGCAACCGCACTGGCCGCGAAACGAATATCCTTAAACCGGAACCAGATATAGATCAGCATAAAGATTGTGGCAACAATTACTGCAATAATCGCATCCTGACGCATCTCGTTGCTTACGGTAGAACTGATATTTTCTGCTGTAATCAGAGAATCATCTACGTCAAAATTCTCTACCAGTGCCTGATTTAAAGCTTCACGGGTATCCAGATCCAGTGTCTTCGTCTTAATGATAACCTGATTAGTATCTGCAACCTTCTGTGTCTGTACATTATGATCGCCTGTTACTTCTTCGACAATCGGGACAATCTCAGAATCAATTTCATCAATCGTATAATCCTCATTAAAGGTTACATTTGTTGATGTACCTCCCTCGAATTCCAGGCTGTAAGCCATAGCGCCTTTTCCGCTTCCCGCATTAATTGCCATAACTGCAATACCGCCAAGAATGACAACTGCAGAAAGGATAAAGCAAATATTCTTCTTTCCAAGGAAATTGATGGACGCCCTTTCCTTTCTGGGCTTATAATACAAACTTTCTTTCTTAAGTCCAACTGCATAAAATGCATATATAATCATTCTGGTAATAACCAGAGCCGTGAACATGGAAACCACAATACCGATTCCCAGAGTCTGTGCAAATCCCTTTACGCTTCCTGTTCCCATAAACCACAGGACAACCGCTGCAATCAGAGTCGTTACATTACCATCCACGATTGCTGACATCGCTTTCTGGAAACCTGTCTTCAGAGAGCTACGTACACTCTTGCCCTTTGACATCTCTTCTCTTACACGGGCGAAAATAATAACATTCGCATCCACCGCCATACCAATACTCAGGATAATACCGGCAAGACCGGGCAGTGTCAGCGTTACATTGAACGCATTCAGAATAATAAATACAATCTCTGTATAAATAATCAACGCAAGTCCTGATGCAAGACCCGGAAGCAGGTATACAGCAATCATGAAAATAATGACAATTGCAAGACCGATAGCGCCCGCTTTTACACTGGTACTAATCGCCTGCTCACCAAGCTGGGCGCCTACCACATTAGAGCGAAGTTCTTCCAGTTCCAGCTTCAATCCGCCGATACGGATAGTAGAAGCAAGATTCTCCGCTTCTTCATAAGTAAAATCGCCCGTAATATAAGCCTGTCCGCCTGTAATCGCCTCATTTACCGTCGGAGCGCTGATAGTCTCGCCATCATAAATGATAGAGATGGATTTGCCTACATTCGCAGTAGTTGCTTCTGCAAACTTCGTGGTTCCCTCATCCGTCAGAGTAAGTTCTACTGTATACTCCGTGTTCTTCATATCATCCTGGCCGGATCTGGCAGTTGCGGTTTCTACATCCGTACCGGTGATAACCGTCTCGCCATCCTCTGTCTGAAATTCCAGAGAACCGGGTTTGCCAAGTTCATCCAGGATCGTATTGGCATCCGTCACACCAGGGATTTCGATACTAATACGGTCATCGCCTTCCTGATAAACACTTGCCTCTGTGCTGTACTGTTCCACACGTTTTTGCAGCTTGTAGATGGTATCACTCATCTCTTCGCTGGTAGGATTGTCGTTCTTAACCTGGTATGTAATACTTACACCACCCGCAAGGTCAAGACCTAACGTAATGTTTTTTGCTGCCCCGGTCTGTGTCGGTCCGAACCCCTGAATGGTTGTGAATCCTAAAAGCACAATCAGGACAGCCGTCACAACCAGGCTCAGTATTCCTTTCTTTTTGTTCATTTTACTTTGTTTCTCCTCTCTCTATTACTCTGCCATTGCAGCCTTCATCATGATGGCACATTCTACCCGCTTACGCTGCATCTCACACCCAATATCATAGGCATCATGAATCGTGCCATGGAAATTGTATGCGTTTGCCATACAGCCTCCGCTGCAGTAAAATCTTGCAAAGCATTTCTTACATTTTTCTTTGGAATACACACTGCACCCCCGGAATTCCTCCGCAATCTCCGGTTTTATGATTCCTTCATCCACATTGCCCATCAGGAACTCTTCTTTTCCTACAAACTGATGGCAAGGATACAAATCCCCCCACGGAGTCACAGCAAGATATTCCGTTCCTGAACCGCATCCTGACAATCTTTTTGCTACACACGGCCCACCTTCTAAGTCTATCATAAAATGGAAGAAATTGAAACCTTTTCCCGCCTTTTCTCTCTCAATCATAATCTTCGCAAGCTTATCATACTCTTCACAAATCTGCGGCAGATCTTCTTCTCTGATAGCATAAGGATCTGTTTCTTCTCCCACCACAGGCTCAATAGACATCTGCTTAAATCCCAGATCTGCAAAATGCAGGATATCATTGGAAAAGTCCAGATTATTCCGGGTAAATGTCCCTCTGATATAATATTTCTCCTGATTCCTGCTGTCCGCAAGTTTCTGGAATTTGGGAACAATCAGATCGTAACTGCCCTTCCCGTTCCGGAAAGGACGCATCTTATCATTTACTTCCTTCCGCCCGTCAAGACTCAGAACCACATTATCCATTTCTTTATTGATAAACTCCTGAATCTCATCATTCAGAAGAACCCCATTTGTAGTGACCGTGAAGCGGAAATGCTTGTCATGGATTTTCTCCTGCTCTCTTCCATATGCAACCAGATCCTTCACAACCTGCCAGTTCATCAACGGCTCTCCGCCAAAAAAATCCACTTCCAGATTATGCCTGTTCCCTGAATTGGCAATCAGAAAATCCAACGCTTTTTTCCCCACTTCATAGCTCATAAGAGCCCTTCTTCCATGGTATTCTCCTTCTTCTGCAAAGCAATACCTGCACGCCAGATTGCAGTCATGGGCAATATGCAGGCAAAGTGCCTTCACAACCGTCTTCCTCTTTTTCACTTCACCAATAAAATCTTCATACACATCCGGTGAAAAAAGCTGTCCCGCCTGTGTAAGCTCCGTCACATCCAAAAGCGCGTCCCTGAGTTCTTCTTCCGTATATTTCACACCCAGAGCTTCCCTTAAATCTTCAAAAACCTCCGGCTTTTTCAAAGAATCTGCAGTATGTCCTTCGTTCTGTCCGTTCAGCCGTTCAATAACATCGTAACAAAGGTCATCCACCACATGTACGGCGCCGCTGCACACATCCAGCACAATATTATAACCGTTATTCCGATACTGATGAATCAATGCCACAACCCCTTTCCTTCCAAAACAATTGCCATACGATGTCCACCTTGACAGGAAAAACATCCCTTATTTAACGTAACAGCAAGAAACAGCGACCTGTAAAGCCGCTGTTTTGAGCATTACTTTTCAATTGCTTAATTATTTCTTCTGTTCACAAGTCTGGTTTCCTACCGTGCAGGAAGTCTTACAGGCTGACTGGCAGGATGTCTGGCATTCTCCGCATCCGCCCTTCTTCATTGTGTTGTTCAATGTCTGTGTATTTAATGTCTTTACATGTTTCATCTTGTACGTCCTCCTAGATACTGTAATCTGCATTGTATTATAACACAAGCCCTTTCTTTTGGAAAGTATTTTTTCATGAAATCATGCCTCCCGTCATTCCTCCTCCCGCGCAGAGGACAAATGCAGTCATCACATTTATTCCATTTCCTTCTAACGTATGGTATACCCCCAGTGTAATCAAAAGCAGCAGGGCAAAATATGCAATACCAAGACCCAGTCCCCACAAAAACCTTCTCACCTTCGCCATTTTCCCCAGCACCAGTCCGCCAATCAAGGTTGAAGCCACATAAATAGCAACAATTCCGGCCGACACTGTTTTCTCATCCAGTTCAAACTTATAAAGAAGCATCGCCAATACCAGCAATAATACCCCCGTTACAATATAAGACACCAACAAAGCCTTTAATACCCACAGAGCTTTTGAATCTCTTCTGAATCTTCTTTCCATATTCCCTCTCCTTGTCCGCCCTTTCATATCTAATGAATATGCAGCATAAAACGGGAATATGATAACAGATTTACAGAAAGGTAATTTCTTCAGTTTCACCTACTGCTCCATCTGTTTCCCCAGAAATCCGGCCGCACTCAAAGCAACCTTCTGTTCTGTCTCTCCAAATTTACGTTTCTCATCCTTCGTCAGAAAAATAACTGCTCCGATTACATCTCCCTCGGAAATAATCGGATAGATAATCTGAAAAGCATAATTTTCCTCCTGGTCATTCACCACTTTAATGTAGTTTTTGTCATCACCGGAAGCAATCCGTTCTCCCCTCTCCTCCAGAATCTTCTCCAGTTGTTTGGTAATATACTTCTCCTGTACTTCCTTCTTACCGCTTCCCGCAGCCGCCACAATCTGATCCATATCGCAGATACACACCAGACACCCCAGCGTCTGCGCAAGACTTTCCGCATATTGTCCGGCAAAAACGGACAGTTCACCGATTGGCGAATATTTTTTTAAGATAATCTCTCCTTCTCTGTCTGTAAATATTTCAAGCGGATCTCCCTCCCTGATTCTCAGGGTTCTTCTTATCTCCTTCGGTATTACCACCCTTCCAAGATCATCTATCCGCCGGACAATTCCTGTAGCTTTCATATAAAATTCCTCCATTTACTGTACTTTCCACTGATGGAAATAGTATCTGTAAACGAAAGGATTTTATACATTTCACCCAATTTAATGTAAGTACCCATCTTTAAAAAATATAACCATGTTAGTTTTAAATACGGACATAACCCGTAGACGGTCCTGCACCCACTTTTGCTATATATCCACTCTTAACCAGCTCTGTTAAAGTTCTTTCCACCGTCACTTTGCTTATATCCGGACAAAGTTCCATAATCTCTTTCTTTGTGATTTTCCCCACTTTTTGATCTATCATAGCTTTTATCCGGTCTGGTTTTGATAAAGTTCTGTTTTTTAAATGCTCCACACGATTTTCAAATTCATTGTATGCCTTCAAAACAATTCCGAGATAATATTTTACAAAAGGCGCATAATTGTTTTCATTCTCATGCCAGCCAGCTGAACTTGCCTGCAATGCTTCGTAATAAGTTTCTTTTGTCTTTTCTATCAGCATTTCCATACTCACGTATTTACCGACGATATAACCCGCTTTATAGAACAGCAATAATGTAAGCAATCGGCTCATGCGCCCGTTTCCATCGTTGAAAGGATGAATACAAAGGAAGTCTAATATAAACATGGGAATCAATACCAGCTTATCCATATGATCTGCTTCCCATGCTTCCAGAAACCTGCTGCACAGTTCATCCATCGCTTCTGCAGTCTGAAATGCCGGAACCGGTATGAATCTTGCCTTTTGATTACCTTCTGCGTCAATTTCAGCGATCACATTATCCGAATTTTTATAACTTCCTCCAATAGCTCCCTGCGAATAGGAATACAGATCACGGTAAAGCTGGAGAATGATGTTCGGTCTTGGGACAACATATTCATAACTTTCATGAATAGTAGCCAAGACCTCTCTGTATCCGGCGATTTCCTGCTCGGAACGGTTACGAGGTTCTGATTTTTGGTTTACCAGTTCTTCCAACCGCTTATCGCTTGTAAAAATGCCTTCAATTCGATTGGACGCCCCCGTACTTTGTATCAGCGCAACTGCAAGCAGCGTTTTCAATTCGTCAATATTTGCTTCAAGAAATAGCTCCTGTTTTCCTTTGTGTTCATGAATACTGACAATCATTTGGACAATTTCCGGCGTAAGAAGCGTTTCCGGCTGCTTTATATAATCAAATCTTCGCATAAAAATCTCCTTCATTTTTGTTTTATCTCCATCATTTTACCATGAAATGACGGAGATTTCAATGAACATGATGGAGATAAACTTCCCTGCACATACCTCTATTATTCCTTTACATCCCTTTTCCAAAAATAACAGTTACTGCCAGTAATCCACTTTCTGCGGAAGTTCAATATCCTTCGCATGGAATACCGGTTTCTTCCCCTGTTTTATCTGACTCTCATAATCCTTCAATGCGCGGAAAGCATATTTACTGAGTATCAATATCACCGGTATATTAATAATAGTCATACCGCCCATCGTAACATCTGCAATATCCCACAACAGTCCTGCATTCAGCCCTGCACCCACAAAAATTACCAGTGCGGCAATGATACGGTAAATCGTCATAAATACTTTCCCCGGAACATGCCCCAGGATATAATTCAAAACATTATCGACATAAAAAAGATTCCCCAGCAATGTTGTAAATGCAAACAAAATCATAGAAACCGTAATAAATATCGGCCCTACGCTTCCCAGGCTTTTTTCCAGCGCCGCCTGCACATAGGGAGCACCGGAGAGTGCTTCCGAAGGCTCAATTCCAGAACACATGCACATAAAAGCTGTCGCCGAGCAAAGCAGTAACGTATCAATAAAAACTGACAACACCTGCACCAATCCCTGCGCCGCCGGATGATTGACATCCGCAGAAGCTGACGCATTCGGGGCAGATCCCACACCGGCCTCATTGCTGAACAGCCCACGCTTAATGCCATACATCACACAGGAACCGCTAAAGCCTCCAAAAATCGCATGGATATCAAACGCTTCTTCCAGAATCCTTCCAAACACTTCCGGCAGATACGTAATATTCAACACGATAACCAAAAGTGAAACCAAAACATAGAGGACTCCCATAACCGGAACTAAAACACTCGTAATTTGAGCGATCCGGCGTCCGCCGCCTAACAGGCAGTATAAAACAATAACCGCCAGAACCGCGCCTATTATCCAGGGTGTCCATTTCGGATTATAAAAACGATAAGACGAAAACGTCGACTGAAGATTATAGGACGCCAGCATATTAAATCCAAATGCATATGTCAGAATCAAAAACACGGAAAACAAAAGTGCCAGCGGACGGCTGTGAAGCGCCGCCTCAATATAATAAGCAGGCCCGCCGTAACTGCCGGAATCTCCCCGTTTCTTATAAATCTGCGCCAGCGTACTTTCCACAAATGCCGACGCGCTGCCAATGATCGCGATAATCCACATCCAGAAAACCGAGCCAAACCCTCCAAGGCAGATTGCAGTAGATACTCCCACAATATTCCCTGTACCCACACGGGATGCCGTAGAAACCATAAGCGCCTGAAAACTGGACACCTTCCCCTCATTATCAGCAGGCTTGTCCATAAGCGATAAGACTGCCTGCTTCATCATACGGAATTGTACAAAGCGCCCACGAACCGTAAAATAAAGTCCGGCAAACAACAGTAAAACAATCAGCATCTTTCCGTACATGAAATCACTGACAAAAGAAATAATTTCTGAAAACATAGTCTCTTTCTCCTCTTCCTTTTAAATATTATGTTTATTATACAGGAATTTCAGGAAAGAATCAATTTTCCCTTTTGCACAATCTGCTATAATCCTGTATAATAGAGAAAGACGAACCAAAGGAGGAAAAAATATGAGCAAAATTGAAGAAGTAAGAAGTGCAATGGTCGCTGCCATGAAAGCTGGCGACAAAGAGACAAAAGAAACTTTATCCATGCTTTTGGCCGCTCTTAAGAATAAAGCCATTGATAAACGTGCCGACCTGACGGAAGAAGAAGAAGTCCAGGTCATCTTAAAGGAAATCAAACAGACAAAAGAAACTCTGGAAATGACGCCTGCAGACCGTACTGAAATCATCGAAGAATGCAGCAAACGTCTTGCCGTCTTAGAATCCTATGCTCCTAAAATGATGGACGAAGCAGAAATCAAAGAAGTAATTGGCGCCACTCTTGCAGAGCTTGGGATTGACGCTCCTACAGCCAAAGATAAGGGCAGGATTATGAAAGTCCTGATGCCAAAAGTAAAAGGGAAGGCAGACGGCAAACTGGTAAACGAAGTCCTCACATCATTTATGAAATAATATATCCAAAAGGCTGCCTGGTATTCCAGGCAGCCTTTTAATTGTTCTGCTTATTCTGCGGTATCGCCAGACTCTTCCGTAGTATCCTCTGCCGTGTCTTCCGCTTCCGTATCCCCGGCTGTATCTTCTGCTGCCGCATCTTCAGACGTATCTTCCGCCGCTGCATCTTCCGATGCGTCCTCAGTCTCTGTCTGCTTAGCCGTTACGCTTAACTCATTAAAATCAATTTTCGCCCATACCTTTTCATCAACGGTAATCTCGGCATCTTCACGCCATCCATCCAGAACTTCATTATATTTCTCACTCTGACGCTGTGATATAATTTCTTCCTTCTTCTGGCTTGTTGCTTCCTCGTCAAACAGGCTGGTAACTTTTGCCACATAGTAACCGTCCGTTCCTTCTACCAGACCTGTAACTCCACCCTCTTCCAGCGCATCTGCCGCCTCAATCAACGCTGTGTCATAAGATGTGGATTCTGCATCAAAGGTTGCTTCCTGTGCCTCCAGGCTATTTTCAGTTGCATATTCAGAGAAATCTTTCGCGTCTTTTACACCTTCTGCGAAATTCTCCGCTTCCTGCTTCAGTGTTTCTTTTTCTTCATCGGTCAAATCCACGCTATTACCGTCGTCATCCGCCGTTGTAAAAGAGAACTTCACATACTGCATCTTTTTCTGAGCTGCTTCTTCATCGGACACCTCTGTATCTGCCGTATCCATAATCGCATCTGCAACCTTATGCTGAATCGTAATCAATGTAAGCGCACGTTCCACCGTCTCCTGAGAACCGGATACTTTCTTCGCATCTGCTTCATCATTCGCCTCAACAAATTCTGCTGCCGCATCTGCAATTTTCTGCTTCTCTTCATCACTGACCGTAATCTCATATTCTTCCATATGGTCTTCTAACAAATACATATTTTCCAAAGACTCCAGAATAGACTCCTTCACAGACGTCTCGTACGTCTCTCCGCTTTCTCCTTCATTTGACCACATATCTTCGCCCAGATACTGTGCCATATAAGTCTCATACTGCGCCTGCGTATATCTGGCATAAAAGTTCGCCACATCGGCCGTAATCTCATCTCCGTCTACTGTTGCAACTACGGCGTTTTCATTTAAACTGCTACAGCCGGTGAGAGATGCTGCCGCCATCGCCCCCGCCAGAACTAATATTGCTAATCTTCTCTTCATTACTCTTCCATAACCTCCTTAGTGCTTCACACTGCGGGCATTCTCCTCCCGCCATTGTTTTTCATTATACCTTTTTTTTCTTATTCAAGCAATCCTTTCATGGAAATTAACACATTTTTCACAACTTCCATGACATTTTCATCTTTTTCTTTCTTATTACGCCCTGTTTTCGCATACACAAAGCAGGGCTGTTCTTCCGTCTTAAAAGTAAGCGCTCCTTTATATTCTGCAATTAATTCCGGAATTTTTTCCGGATGTATCTTCGCTTTTTCATACATGGTAAACAGATACTGCCCGCCTTTTTGTTCCACCGCCGTTACATACACGCTATGGGCAAGCGCCTTCAGTCCGGCAATAGCAAGAAGCTGCTCTACCTTCTTCGGAATATCTCCGAACCTGTCTATCAGCTCTTCTGTCATATCTTCCATTTCTTCTTCATTTTCTATGGCCGCTATCCTCTTATAAACATCCAGCTTCTGATATTCATTGCTAATATAGCTGTCTGGTATATAAGCATCTACATTCAGGTCGATGGTTGTCGTATAAGTCTCTTCCTCAATCTCACCCTTCAGATGCCTGACCGCCTCATTCAGCATTTTACAATACAAATCATATCCGACCGCTTCCATATTTCCATGCTGTTCAGCTCCCAGGAGATTACCGGCGCCGCGGATTTCCAAATCCCGCATGGCAATTTTAAATCCGGATCCCAGATCCGTGAATTCCCGGATTGCCGCCAAACGCTTTTCCGCCACTTCTTTTAACTGTTTATCCCTGCGGTATAAAAGGAAAGCATAAGCCATCCGGTTCGAGCGCCCCACACGCCCCCGCAGCTGGTAAAGCTGTGAAAGCCCCAGCCGGTCTGCATCATGGATGATCATTGTATTGACGTTAGAAATATCAAGACCCGTTTCAATAATCGTGGTGGACACAAGTACGTCTATCTCACCGTTAATAAAGTCAAACATAATCTTTTCCAGCTCATGTTCCCGCATCTGCCCGTGGGCATAAGCCACGGTCACATCCGGCACCAGTTTCTGAATCCTTCCGGTCATTTCCACAATATCCTCTACCCGGTTATATACATAATATACCTGTCCCTGTCTGGCACATTCCCGCTCAATCGCTTCCCGCACCATCTCTTCATTGTACTCCATCACATAGGTCTGGATAGGCATACGCTCTTCCGGTGCTTCCTCCAGCACACTCATATCCCGGATGCCAATCAAACTCATATGAAGCGTTCTTGGGATCGGCGTCGCTGTCAACGTCAAAACATCTACATTTTCTTTCAGCTTTTTAATTTTCTCCTTGTGCTGCACACCGAAACGCTGTTCTTCATCAATAATCAAAAGTCCCAGATCTTTGTACTGAAGGTCGCTGCTTAATACCCTGTGGGTTCCGATGATAATATCTACCAGCCCCCGCTTCGTATCTTCGATCGTTTTCTTCTGCTGGGCGGCCGTACGAAATCTGCACATCAGATCTACTCTTACCGGAAATTCTTTCATCCGCTGCGTAAAGGTGTTGTAATGCTGCTGTGCAAGAATGGTAGTCGGAACCAGATACACCACCTGCTTATTTTCCTGAACCGCCTTAAATGCAGCTCGAATCGCTATTTCCGTCTTCCCATAACCCACGTCCCCGCAAATCAGCCGATCCATAATTTTCGTGCTCTGCATATCTTTCTTTACAGCTTCAATGGCAAGAAGCTGGTCTTCTGTCTCCTCAAAGGGGAACATTTCCTCGAATTCTCTCTGCCAGACCGTATCCTCTCCATAAACAAAACCTTCCTGCTGCTGTCTTGCCGCATAAAGCTCCACCAGATCCTTTGCAATCTCTTTAACAGCACCCCGGACTTTTTTCTTCGTCTTTGTCCACTCCTGGGTTCCCAGCCGGTTCAGCTTCGGTTTCTTAGAATCCGCGCTGGCATATTTCTGTATCAAATCAAGCTGGGTTGCCGGGATATACAGGTTGCCGCCCTTGGCATAAGATATTTTCATATAATCCTTTGCGACCTTGTCTACTTCTATTTTCTCAATTCCCTGGTAAATACCCAGCCCATGGTTTTCGTGTACGACATAATCTCCTGCCTTCAATTCTGAAAAGCTTTGGATTTTCCGTCCTTCATAGGTCTTACGCTTCCGCTTTTTCTTTACCTTCCCGAAAATATCCGTTTCTGAGATGACTACAAATTTCAACATAGGATATTCATAGCCTTCCGCCGCATATCCGTATGCCGTCATGATTTCCCCCGGCTGCACTTCTCTGTCCATATCATCACTATAAAAGCTGCTCAGGTTGTAATCCCTGAGATCTTCCGCCAAACGCTTTGCTCTGGTTCTGGAGCCGGAAAGGAGCACCACTCTGTAACCGCTGCGTTTCAATTTTTTCAGGTCTCTCGTCAGCATTTCAAAGCTGTTATTATAAGGGTTTACCCCCTTTACCTGCAGTGCGTACCTTTGCCGTATTTTAAAGTCTGCCATCTTCATATCCAAAGAAGAAAAGCCAATGGCAGGATAGCGGTTCATCTTCTTTATTACATCTTTTGTACAGTACAATTCCATTTCCGTATCCGTGACATCATATCCATTCTCCAGGCGCTTCGCCTGCGCCTCCGTAAATTCCTGCTCAATTGCTTCGCCTCTTTCCACCAGCCTTGACGGCTCATCCAAAAAAAGGATTAATGAATCCTCGTCAAAATACTCAAGAAAAGATACTCTCCCGACCTCCTCCGAAATGAACTCATCTGCCGGATAAACCCGGATTTCTGCCAGATTTTCTATTGATCTCTGGCTGTCAACATCGAAAGTACGGATAGAATCCACCTCATCCCCCCATAGTTCAATTCGTACAGGCAATTCTTCTGTTAATGGATAAATATCCAAAATTCCGCCTCTTACTGCAAACTGTCCCGGCACCTCTACCTGGCTTTCTCTTTCATATCCAATAAACGCAAGCTGTCTTTCTATTTCATCCAGGTGAATACTCCCGGCATTTGTAATCGTCAAGGTACGCTGCAAAATCATTTCCTTCGGAAGCAGCGCATCCATAAAGCCGTCAAATTCTGTTACCACCGTAATTTCTTCTTTTTCCATCAGCGCTTTTACCACCGACATCCTCTGTTTCAAAAGCTCTTTTCCACGAAGGTCTGCCTGATAGAACAGAAAATCTTTTGCCGGATAGTAAAAGGTATTATTGTCCAGAAAATGATACTCTTCATAGACCTGCTTCGCTCTCATTTCACCAGAACAAACGATGACTTTATATTTACAGCCATCGCTCAGCGCATACATCATATGTGTTTTTTGCGAATTCACACACCCTGTGATCTGAATCACTCCCGGATTGTCCCTACGATGCTTCCGGATTTCCTCATATTCCGCCAATTCAGAAAGCGGCCTTATTAAGGCTTGCATAACCCTACTCCTTTATCTTTTTTATTTTTTTATTATATTCATTCATGGCAGTATCCACCTCACCCGCTACAATCAATGAAACCGCATTGACAGCACAATCATATCCTTCTTCCATCAGCTCTTTCTCTGCCTTTGAAAAATGTCCGAGAACATAATCTGCCAAATCATAGTTCTTCGGCTTTTCTCCAACACCTACTTTTATTCTCTGGAACACATCCGTTCCCAGATGAGAAATGATACTCTTAATTCCATTATGCCCTCCTGCACTTCCTTTTTTCCGAATGCGAAGCTGTCCCACATCGAGGCTGACGTCATCGTATATTACCAGCAATTCACTCTCCTCGTCCACTTTATAATAATCCACCAGGCTGCGAACACTCTCGCCGCTTAAATTCATATAAGTCTGCGGCTTTGCCAGAATCACCTTCTGCCCGTTAATAATCCCTTTTCCTATATATGCCCTGCTCTTTCTATAATCTACGGAAATATTATATTCCGCTGCAATTTTATCTATGACGTCAAATCCCACGTTATGTCTGGTTCCCTCATACTGAAGCGTGGGATTTCCGAGTCCGACAATAATAAACATAGCTGTTTCCTCCTTTTTGACCTCTGCCCTCCATTCTACAAGAAGCATTTCCTTTTGTCACCAGGAAAATTACCACCGGAATATTTTTTCCCAAAGGTTCATATATTATAAAAAGCAAAACTATAATTTCCAGATACGGGAGGGCTTTATGGGTTCCAAAACCAAAATCGTTGTATTACATATGAAAGAAATTATTTACACGGTACTTTTTGCCGTGTTAGCCATAGTTTTAATTCTTTTGCTTATTTTTATGTTTCTTCCTCACAGCAAAGATTCCAAAACGGCAGAAGAAAAATATATGCCCGGAATCTATACTTCTACGGTCACTCTGAATAATACTCCGCTGGAAGTAGAGGTAACTGTAGACGAATCGCACATTAACTCCATCCGCTTTTCCAATCTGGATGAAACCGTAACTACTATGTATCCTCTGATTCAGCCAACGATCGAAGATATCGCCGAACAGATCTATGAGAAACAATCTCTGGATAATATTGAATATTCCTCCGACAGTCCCTACACTTCTCAGGTCATCATTAATGCAATTGATGACGCCATTAAAAAAGCCGCGGCAAAATAGCAGCGGCTTTTCTTCCTGTAACAGGAAACCTTATCCCTCTACAATCAAATACTGGCCATTTGGCAATGGGAATACTTCTGAAGCTTCCTCCAATTCTTCCATAGACATATCATCCACATCCATTCCTTCTTCTTCAAAGAAAGTCTTTACATCCTGGATACTGTCCACGATTACCGCAATACAATCTTCCAAAAATGCTTCTGCTTCTTCCAGCGTCTCCGCCACCGGCTCATCAAACAACTGCAATTGCTTCTCCAAAAAAGTTTTCAAACATTCTTCATCATACTCATACATAACTAATATCCTCCCTTAAATCTCTCACCTTATGAAACGCCTCTCTGCCGCAATAGCGTTCTTTCATTACACATACTGTAATAATTCCTGTGGGACATCAATAATAATCTGTGCCCCTGCTTCTTTTAATGTTTCCCTGGAACGGAACCCCCAACTGACACCTACGCTTTTTACACCCGCAGCACTGCCTGTTGCAATATCCACCTCAGAATCCCCGATATACAGACACTCTTCTTTCGATATCTGCATCTTTTCAAGCAGATAAAACACGCCTGCCGGATCGGGCTTCCTTGCAAGGGATTCACTCTGCCCTTGTATCTCATCAAACATTCCGCTGCCGAAAATCTTCTCTGCCACATCCACTGTCTGTCCATGTGGTTTATTTGACAGCACACCCAGCTTCATTCCCCGCTTTTTTAATTCGTCCAGCATCTCCGGAATCCCTTCATAGGGTGTTACATGATATGTACAATTAGCGCCAAATATTCGCCCATATACCTTCATGCCTTCCTCCAGCCTCCCGGCATTCTCATCGCCGGACACCTGAAGCGCCCTCTTCATCAGACAGCGTGCCCCATTTCCGACAAACTGCCGGCACTGTTCACTTGAGATTGTTCTAAGTCCCATTTCCTTTAATGTCTCATTTACGGAATATGTTAAGGATTCCAATGTATTGGTTAATGTTCCGTCCAGATCAAATATACAAGCTCTCATACACTGCTCCTTTCTTCTTGCATTTATCATAGTATGAACCGTAAGAATTTTCAACAACAATTTAACCGGAGATGCAGTAAAATAATTCTTTCCCGCATCCCCGGCTTACTTTCATTCTGTTTTTGTCCTGTTTTTTCTAAATCTATCCTGCTAAAATCCGCTATATTCAGCTCAGGTACTGCTTCATTGTGCGCAATGCATTTTTCTCCAACCTGCTCACCTGTGCCTGCGATATTTTAATTTCTTTTGCTACCTCCATCTGTGTCTTGCCTTCAAAAAACCGCAATTCAATAATATATTTCTCCCGCTCGCCCAGATGCTCCATAGCAGCCTCCAACGCCAGGTCTTCTACCCATTTTTCTTCTTTATTTTTCTTATCACTAAGCTGATCCATCACATATAAGGCATCTCCCCCGTCGTTATAAACAGGCTCCTGCAAACTCATAGGCGTCTGGATTGCATCCAGGGCAAATACTATATCTTCTTTTGATATGCCAATTTCTTCTGCAATTTCCTGTACGGTGGGCTCCTTCAGATTCCGTTTCACATAATTTTCTTTTGCATAAATCGCTTTATATGCCGTATCCCGAAGTGAACGGCTGACGCGGATTGTATTGTTGTCCCGCATGTACCTTCGGATTTCCCCGATGATCATCGGTACCGCATAGGTAGAAAATTTCACATCTAACTCTGTGTTAAAGTTATTAATAGCTTTAATCAGTCCAATACACCCAATCTGAAACAGATCATCCGGATTCTCATTACTATTTGAGAAGCGCTTTATCACACTTAGAACAAGCCTTAAATTTCCTTTGATATACTCTTCTTTCGCCGATTCATCCCCTTCCTTAATCCGTGCAAACAACGCCTCTTTTTCCTTGTCATTGAGGACGGGAAGCTTCGCCGTATTTACACCGCATATCTCAACCTTACCCTGTGCCATAATAAGTACCCTCCTAGATGTATGAAGTAATTTTAAATCTAGTAAAATGATTCTCATTATGCACTTTTGCTATTCGCATGGGGATGAAATTTAATAAAGTTTTAGCCCTTGACAATTTTTAGTATCAGTTCAGCCATGCACAAAGTCACAAAAATCTGATTTCAAACTTGTTTGAAAATGAAGACTTTTTGTGTACTTTGTATATGGCGCTCTGCCATAAGCGAGAATTTCGCCGCGTACGCGGCGAAATAAGCTGCGAAGCAGCTAATTCGAGCTGTTATGGCTGAACTGATACAGTTTTTAGCTTCGCCCTATACACTCTCGCCGTGCTCGTACCTCGCTTTCGCTCCGCGAAACCTCGGTCCGCGGGCTTCGCCCTATACACTCTCGCCGTGCTCGTACCTCGCTTTCGCTCCGCGAAACCTCGGTCCGCGGGCTTCGCCCTATAAAAATAAAAAGACGAACAATTGCCAGTGTGCAAGCACACGCAATTGTTCGTCTTTCCATTTTTGCACGGCTCATGCCTAACGCGCAAATTGGGCGTTGTATAGTTGGGTGTAGAAGCCGTTTTGGGCGAGGAGTTCTTGATGGGTTCCTTGTTCGATGATGTTTCCGTCTTTCATGACGAGGATGACGTCTGCTTCTTTGATGGTGGATAGCCGGTGGGCTACGATGAAGGAGGTTCTTCCTTCCATCATTTTGGCGAAAGCGTTCTGTATCTTCTGTTCCGTCCGCGTGTCAATGGATGAGGTTGCCTCATCAAGTATTAGCATTGGCGGAAGGCAGAGCATGACTCTGGCGATGCAAAGAAGCTGTTTTTGCCCCTGTGACAGCATACCGCCGTCTTCTCCAAGTACGGTATCGTAACCTTCCGGCATTCTTCTGATAAAGCTATCACAATGTGCCTCTTTTGCAGCGCGAATGATTTCTTCTTCCGTGGCATCTGGTTTTCCATAGGCTATATTTTCCCGTACTGTACTGGATTTCAACCAGGTTTCTTGTAATACCATGCCAAAGCCTGCGCGCAAGCTTTCTCTGGTAATTTTCCGGGTATCCATACTGTCTATTTTAATTGTTCCGGAATTAACCTCATAAAACCGCATTAAGAGGTTAATTAAGGTAGACTTGCCGCAGCCGGTGGGACCCACAATCGCTATTCTCTGTCCGGGTTCTGCATGAAGATTCAGATCTTCTATCAATTTCTTATCTGCCTCATAACTAAAAGCAACATGCTGCATGTCTACATACCCTTGCGCATCTCCCAGTACACAGCTATCCCCTGTTTCTTCTTTTAATGCAGGCTGCTCAATTAGTTCAAACACTCTGGAGGCGGACGCAATGGAATTTTGAAGCTCTGTCACGACGCCTGATATTTCATTAAAGGGCTTCGTGTATTGATTGGCATAATTCAAGAAGCTGGTAAGCTGTCCAACCGTAATGAATCCTTTTACAGCGAAAAGTGCCCCTATCACTCCTACCGCTGCATAAACGATGGAATTAACAAATCTGGTAGCCGGATTCACGATGGATGAGAAAAATGTCGCTTTCATAGAATATCCTGCCAGCCTTTCATTGATTTCTTCAAATTCCTTCTGTGCTTCCTGCTCATGGGAAAATGCTTTCACCACCTTAAGATTTCCCAGCATTTCATCTGTCAATGCCGTAATGGCTCCCCTGGTCTCTGACTGACATTTAAACATGGTAAAAGTCTTTCCGGCAATAAATCTTGCCACAAAAAAGGACAGTGGCGTTACCGCAACCACTACAAGCGTAATAACGGGATTAATACTCAACATAAAAAGCAAAGTTCCAATAATAGTCGTCACTCCTGTAAACAACTGTGTAAAGCCCATCAGAAGCCCTTCGGAAAACTGGTCGGTATCTGTAATAATCCGACTCACAATATCTCCCGAAGGATGACTGTCCAGGTAACTGATGGGAAGCACCTGGATATGATTAAATGCTTTCGTGCGGATATCCTCCACTACGTAATAAGTTACTCTGTTATTAATATGATTCTTCATCCATTGAACACCGGCAGTTATCAGGGATACCACCAATATTTTTTTTAAAATCACAAAAAGCGCAGATGCATTGACCTGTCCCGGTCCTACAATCTGATCCACCGCCTGCCCGATTAAAATTGGTATATACAGGGTAAATACTACCGATATTGCCGCCAAGATTACAGATGCCAACACCATTCCCTTATATTTGGAAATATAATTCAAAATTTTTCGGATCGTTGTCTTGTTTTTCTCACCTCGTTTTGCAATTCCCTCTTTACGCATGGCGCATCACCTCCTCTTCCGAAAACTGTGACAGACAGATTTCCTGATATACTGGACAGTCGGTCAGAAGCTCTCTATGCGTTCCGACTCCCGCAATCTTCCCATCATCCAATACCACAATCTTATCCGCATTTTTTACGGTAGCCGCGCGCTGGGACACAAGAAAAACCGTCATATTTTCTGTATTTTCTCTGATTGCTTTCCGAAGTGCCGCATCTGTAGCAAAATCCAAAGCAGATGCCGAATCATCCAATATCAGGATTTCCGGCTGCCGTACCAAGGCTCTTGCAATGGTAAGCCGCTGCCTCTGCCCTCCACTTAAGTTTCTTCCATTCTGCTCTACAGGCATATCTAATCCATCTCGTTTCTTCTCCACAATTTCTGCTGCCTGTGCAATCTCCAACGCCTTCCTGATTTCCGTATCATCTGCATCTTTTTTTCCCCATTTCATATTTTCCCGAAGCATTCCTTTAAAAAGGACTGCTTTCTGGGGCACAACTCCAATCCGCCGTCTCAATTCCTCCAGATTCAGATTCTTTATCGGTACACCTTTAAAACGGATTTCTCCTTCCGTTACATCATAAAATCTTGGAATCAGATTCACCAATGTCGTTTTCCCACTTCCGGTTCCTCCGATAACCCCAATGGTATCTCCTGCTTTCACGCTGAAATTCACATTTTTCAGGCTCGGCTCCTTACTTCCGGCATAGGAAAAGCTCACCTTATCAAATACCAGTAATTCTTCCGTCTGAGTATTGATACCCACAGAGTCCTCGCCGCTTTTCACAGACGGTCTTATATCGAATACCGTATTGATCCTGGAAAGACAGGCAGATGCTTTTGACATTAAGATAATCAAATCTGCCAGTTTTATTAATTCTGTCAGAATCTGCAGCATATAATTTACCAGGGCAACCACCTGCCCCTGGCTGAGACTTCCGGTATCCACTCTTTTCCCGCCGATATAAAGCAGGAGAATAACCGCCAGATTCACCACAATATAAGTCAAGGGATTTAAAAGTGCTGAAATCTTTCCCACAAACACTTGCGAAGAAACTAAAAAATCGTTTTCGTTTTTAAATTCTTTCTTTTCGTTCTGTTGACGGTTAAATGCACGCACCACTCTGACACCCAGAAGATTTTCGCGGGTAATCAGCATCACTTTATCCAACTGCTTCTGCACCTTCTTGTAAAGAGGCATAGAACACAGCATAACAGCAAAGACGATCACCGCCAATGCCGGAATAGTTACCACAAAAGTCATTGCAGCCTCTTTATCCACCGTAAATGCCATAATCATCGCTCCAAATACGATAAAAGGCGAACGCATAAATAATCTGAGGAACATATTCACTCCCGTCTGCACCTGATTAACATCTGATGTCATACGTATAATCAGAGTTGAAGTCCCTTCCATATCTATATCTGTATATTCCAGGCTCAGAATATGCCGGAAAAGATCCTTTCTCATACTCGTACCGGCACGTATCGCCACATTTGCCGCAAAATACTGTGCCGTAATAGAACACGTGAGCCCTATCAGCGCCAAAAGCACCAGAAGCCCTGCCATCCTTAAAATATACGCATTATCGGCTCTACGTATCCCATTATCAATCATGTCTGCCACAACCAGCGGAACCAGCAGCTCAAAGCATGCTTCCAGACATTTAAAAAGAGGGGCTATCACCGTTCTGCATCTATAGTCTTTTAAATATCCAAGTAACCGTTTCATTTTACTTCTCCTACCTTCTCCCTTTCTTTTCATTATGTCCGTGCCAAAGACTTTTATCAGTTTACCACTCTTTTCCAAATAAAAAAAGGGCTTTGCATCACAAAGCACCTTTTCTTCCACTATCTTTTATCTGTCCCATTTATCTGCCAGATTGTGGATCTGTGTCTCGAATTTTGCAAGCTCCTTATTCGCAAGTCCCTCATTCTTAAGCACAACTTCCATCAAGTATTTTGCGGCAGCTACCACACGGCCAAACGCCGCAGATGCCCTTGCTCTCTCCGGCTTCTCTACCGCCTTCTTCGGCACTCTGACGCCTTCAGAAAGTATGGTATTTGTCACAAGATCCACGCAGCCTCCTGAAAATGGAGCGAACGCAGGACACTTTATTGTTTCTTCAACAACTTTTGCAAATCTTTCCGTCACAGTATCCTCGCCATGTACAACAATGATTCTTTCCGGCCGGCTCTCGAAACCTTTCAGCCAGTCAAGAAGACCGTTCATATCCGCATGTCCGCTTATCCCTTTCAAAGATTCAATCCGCGCATTTACTGTAATATTTTCGCCAAACAGTTTCACACATTCCGCACCTTCAATTAATTTGCGCCCTAATGTACCCACTGCCTGATATCCCACAAAACAAATCGTACACTCCGGTCTCCATAGATTATGCTTGAGATGATGTCGGATACGTCCCGCGTCACACATACCGGAAGCAGAGATAATTACCTTCGGTTTTTCATCCATATTGATGGCTTTGGAATCCTCGCTGGTAACAGATGTCTTAAGCCCCGGAAACCGTAATGGGTTAATTCCTTGTTCCACAAGTGCCATTGCTTCCTCATCAAAACAAGATTTCACATTTTTATTGAAAACATTGGTTGCCTCCACCGCAAGCGGACTATCCACATACACATCAAAATCCGGATATTCAGGAAGCAGCCTTTTCTCTTTAATCTCTCTGATGAAATAGAGAAGTTCCTGCGTCCTTCCTACCGCAAAGGAAGGAATCACCACATTACCTCCTTTTTCGAAAGTCTCTTTCAATATCCTGGTAAACTCTCCTATGTAATCCGGTCTTTCCACTCCATGGGTTCTGTCTCCGTAAGTTGACTCAATCACAATATAATCTGCTTCCTTCACCTTCTGCGGATCCTTGATAATTGGTTGATCCGTATTCCCCACATCACCGGAAAATACAATCTTTTTCCTTACGTCTCCTTCCGTAACCCAGACCTCAATGCTTGCAGAACCAAGAAGATGGCCGATATCATTAAATTGTACCTCAATCCCGTCACAGAGCGTTATTCTTTGTCCATAGTCGCAAGGCGCCAATAGCTTTATCGCATTCTGCGCATCTTCCATGGTATACATCGGTTCATATGGCTCCGCCCCGCTTCTTTTTGCCTTCCTGTTTCTCCACTCAGCCTCAAATTCCTGAATATGTGCACAGTCACGGAGCATAATATTACACAAATCCGACGTGGCAAATGTGGTAACAATCTCTCCGCAAAATCCCTGCCTGCAAAGAAGCGGTAATTTGCCGGAATGATCTACGTGCGCATGCGTAAGTAAAACATAATCAATCTCTCTGGCCGACACCGGAAGCGGCTGATTCTCATACAGATCCGGTCCCTGCTCCATCCCACAGTCAATCAGAATATTCTTTCCACATGCCTGCAGCAAATGACAGCTTCCTGTTACTTCATGGGCTGCTCCAAAAAAGCTAAGTCTCATACACCCAACCCCTTTTTCTTTTATTGTACCACCTTTTTCATTATGTGACTATGAATATTTCACCATTTCTCTCCGCAGACGCTGCATAATTTTCTTCTCAAGCCTGGATATGTAAGACTGGGAAATCCCCAGAATATCTGCCACTTCCTTCTGTGTTTTTTCTTCTCCGTCCGGCATACCTATACCAAAACGCATCTTAATAATCATCTGTTCCCTTCCTGAAAGATGGCTGAGTGCCTTTATCAAAAGCTTTCGCTCCGCTTCATTTTCCAGATCTTTATAAATAGTATCCTCCTCTGTCCCCAGAATATCCGACAAAAGAAGTTCATTGCCATCCCAATCCACATTCAGCGGTTCATCGATAGAAACCTCCAGCTTTGTTTTATTATTACGCCTCAAATACATTAAAATCTCATTCTCTATACACCTCGACGCATAAGTTGCGAGTTTAATTTTCTTTTCCGGATTAAATGTATTAATTGCTTTGATTAACCCAATCGTTCCTATAGAAATTAAATCCTCCACTCCGACGCCCGTATTATCAAATTTTTTGGCTATATACACCACCAGACGGAGATTATGTTCAATCAGCCTCTTCTTAGCAGTCTTATCTTCTTCTGTACCCAGCTTACGGATTGTCCTCGCTTCATCATCCATTTCCAGGGGGGCAGGGAGGATATCCGACCCACCTATATAATGTATATCTCTCTTATCAGGTAATAGCAATGTACGAAAATCCGGGATAACTTTTAGTTTAAATTGATTCGGTACTGCTATTTTAATCATCATGTTCCATTCCTCCTCTATACTTCAGGGTTCAGTATCATATCATATTCTTTTCCCAGGGATATTTCTCCATCGCTGATTCCGATAACCGGAAGTTCTATCCACTCTTCTTCTTCGCCGCAGATACACATTTTATCCAGTGTCACAACCGGAATCACCCCTCTGTTCCTGCCAATTGAATGGTAAGGGATATACCGGATGCTTTCCGGAATCTTTCCGTCAAATAAATCCTCCGCGGTTTTCCTGTCAACGATGCTGACCGCTTTGCCTGTAAAGGTATCATTCAACCGGTTACCGGTATCCAAAAGCGCTCTGACCGTACAGGATTTTTCACCCAGATACAATTCAACCCTGCAGAAATATTTTCCAAAATGCAGCAGCGACATCAAAAATGCCAGCACAGCAGAAGCAATATAATAGCTTGCCACTGCCAAGGCAAAAAAAAGACTGCCTGTTTTCACATACTGATCAAGACAGGAAAAGATGCCGCCTACCAGGAACCCACTAATATAAAGGGTAATCAGCGCTTTTACAAAAATCCGCCCCCACTTGATCCCGAGCCCCGTTTTAATTAACACAACATTTACAACTGTATGGAACAAAATGAATTTTATAAACGTATACGGGACAGGTATTACTACTATCACACAGGTCAATATAGATCCTGCAAGCGCGCCCAGACAGACACGGCCATACGAAGCATCCGCTTTGATAAGCCTGCGTGTAATCAAAAGCAGTATATAATCCATCATAAAGTTTACTAAAAACAATACGTCTATGTACAATTCATAATACACGTTCCACCTTCTCCTTCTCTTATGATACTAAATCGATTTGGTACTTAAGCATGATTAATTATACGAATAGATCTCTGAAGAATTTGTCAGATACTGGTAGATGGACAAAAGTTTTCTTCGACAAAAAAAGCAGCCTGAACTTACGTTCAAACTGCTTTTTGTAAACATATTTATTATCTTTTAAAGAAATCCGGAATCTTGATAGACTGCTCCTTCACCTTACTGGTTGGTGTCTTCGGCGTCTCTAAAGTAGGCATCGTTCCTCCCACCGTTCTTCTCGGAGCGGAAGTTGTCCCTCCTGCTGATGTAGGCGCAGCGCCAAAATCTACCTTCGACGCATGTGCGTTTCTATCATATCCTGATGCGGGCGGAACCATATTAGACCGCTGATTGCTTTCCAGTCTGGATTTCAGCTTAGAGGTTGTACCGCCGACATTATGTAATCCTGTCGCAATAACGGTAATCGTTGCCTCATCCGTTCTGGAATCGTCATACATCGCACCAAAAATAATATTCGCATCCTCACCTGCAAGATCCTGTACATATTCTGCCGCGTCAGAGGCATCCATAAGTGTAATGTCACCGGATACATTGATGATTACATGAGAAGCTCCTGCAATCGTCGTCTCAAGAAGCGGACTCGCAACAGCCTGTTTTACTGCCTCAAGAGCCTTGTCGTCACCGCGGCCTTCGCCGATACCAATATGAGCAATACCCTTATCCGTCATAACGGTCTGGACATCCGCAAAGTCAAGGTTAATCAGAGCCGGAACATTAATCAGATCCGTGATTCCCTGAATACCTTGCTGCAATACTTCATCAGCCTTCTTCAACGCCTCCGGCATCGTAGTCCTTCTGTCTACAACTTCCAAAAGCTTATCATTCGGAATTACAATCAGTGTATCAACACTTTCTTTTAACTTCTCAATTCCTGAGAGAGCATTATTCATTCTTGTCTTAGACTCAAAATGGAAAGGCTTCGTCACAACACCTACAGTCAAAGCGCCCTGCTCCTTCGCAATCTTTGCTACCACAGGAGTTGCCCCCGTTCCGGTTCCGCCTCCCATACCGCAAGTTACGAATACCATGTCTGCGCCCTTCAATGCTGCTGAAATCTCTTCTGAGCTTTCTTCTGCCGCTTTCTCACCAATCTCTGGTTTCGCTCCCGCACCCAGTCCTTTGGTAAGCTTGTCCCCAATCTGCATAAGTGTAGGAGCCTTACATAACTGAAGTGCCTGTTTATCTGTATTAATCGCAATAAATTCAACGCCGGCTATCTGCTCATCAATCATACGGTTGACAGCATTGTTACCGCCTCCGCCTACTCCAATAACAATTATCTTAGCTGCTGCTTCTGATTCGTTTGTTTTAATTTCTAACAAGGGTTTCTCCTCCTTCGTTCCATCCTTAATAAAATATTATACATCCCGTAAGCAAAATCTCTGCCACCTAAGTTATATAATATAGGTTTTTAATCAAAATATCAATAGAATTTTACCTATTTTTCCTGATTTTCGCCTATTTTTCCTGCACTTCTTCCGGCAATTCACCAGAATCAAAAGTAATCGTATTACTTTCATCTTCGTAATGCTCCAGTCGGAGCGTCCCTGTCTGGCCTTGAAGCTTAGAAAGAATCGGCGGTATCTGCGCCATTTTCTCCAATGTAACCTTATCTCCCAGCGCTACGCATACATCCTGAAAAACCAAATAAATACCACTGTCTCCGCAGACAATTCTGTCCGGCGCCAATTCAAACTGCTTTAACTGGGTCGTCGTATCCAGAATCGCCTCAAAAAGATCTTCATCTATGTTAGGAATCGTCGCATACAATTCCGTGCCGGCGGCAGAAATCCCCTCAATACAGGGAACGCCTTCCAGAATCTTCGTTTCCTTCAGAACCACCGTGCCCTCTTTATCAAAATATACATAACTTCCTTCGTCATACACATAGCCAATGATTTCTTTTTCCCCGACACGGATTTTCACCGTCCATGGATTCTTAAGGCTTGCTTTCATGCTAACAACACTGCCCGGTTTCTCATAATCTGAAAAACGGTATTTCCACAAAACATACAGTGAATTAAAAGTGTATCTATCTTCTTTTACTAATTCCACAATCTCCTGGCTATCCGTATATTCATTTCCCGTTACTTCTATCTTCTGTACATAAAAGAGTAGGAATACTGACATCACAATAATTGCAATACCAAGCACAATAACAGTCAACGCATATAACTTGTAACTCTTCTTTCTCTTCCGAATCATATCACTCCTCCTCTTTTTCCACATCTGCTATTTTACCAGAGAAGACACACTCAACACAAGCCCCATTTCCAATAAAAGAAATACGACCGAAGTTCCGCCGTAACTGATAAACGGCAGCGTAATCCCCGTATTCGGTATGGTATTGGTAACAACTGCAATATTTAAAATCACCTGTATCATCATATGCGCCATTGCTCCTGACGCAATCAGCGCTCCAAAAAGATCCTGCGCCTGCGTCGCAATCACAAAAAAGCGCCAGATAAGTATCAAAAACAGGATCAATATGAATCCCGCCCCAAAAAGCCCCAATTCCTCACAAACAATCGAAAAAATCATATCATTTTGAGCTTCCGGCACAAATCCCAGTTTCTGAACACTTTCCCCGAGTCCCCGCCCGAACAAGCCGCCGGAGCCTATTGCATAAAGTCCCTGCAGCGTCTGGTACCCTTTCTCATATGCTTCCGGATTTCTCCAAATAGCAATACGCTCAAGCCGATAACTTTCAAGTGCCAGGAAAATTGCCATAAATCCTGCTCCCAGCGTTCCCATCCAAAGGAATTGCCCATACTTCGGGCTGGCAACAAATACCAAAACAACTCCAATCCCAAGAATAATGATTGCCGTGCTCAGATTACTGGCTCCTACCAGCCCTACAATCGGCAGGATGGAAATCATAACTTTCAAAAGCGTCTTCATATTTCCCATCTGTTTTACATTCTTCGTTACAATATGTGCAAGAAACAAAATAATCGCCACTTTGGCAAACTCTGACGGCTGAAAAGAAAGAGGTCCTAAAGACAGCCATCTTTTGGACCCATTGTATTCATCTCCTACAAATATAACGGCTACTGACAGAAGAATTGCCGTAATATATCCCAACACAGCAAGGTGCCGCCAGATATGATAATCTGTATTTGCCATAAAAAACATCGCCGCAATCCCAAGACTTGTGGCAAAAACCTGCTTTTTCAAATAATAAAAAGAATCCTGAAATTTCACTTCTCCGTTGTAGGCACTTGTACTGTAAAGAATCACTAGTCCCGTAATGATAAGCAGGAATAATGCAGCCAGCAAAGTGTAATCATATTTTCTTTTTTTTGAATCCGGCAACCTGAAGCCCTCTCCTTATAAGGAATTTACAATTTCTTTAAATTTATCTCCCCGCTCTTCGTAATTTTTAAACATCCCCCAACTTGCACATGCCGGTGAAAGAAGGACAGCATCTCCCGGCTTAGCAGTACGGATACAAACATCCATTGCTTCTTCAAAAGTGTCCGCCAGCGTAATATTATGCAATCCGCACTCTCTTGCTTCTTCTGCGATCTTCTCCTTCGTCTGACCGATCAGGACAAGTTCTTTTACCTTTCCGTCAAAGCTCATAAGCCACTCTTTGTAATCGGAATTCTTATCATACCCTCCGCCAATCAGCACAGTCGGACGGTTCATTGCCTGGATTCCTCTGATGGCAGCATCCGGGTTCGTGCCCTTGGAATCATTATAATAGGCAACTCCATTTTTTTCTGCCACAAATTCTATTCTGTGTTCCACCCCTGCAAACGTCCTGACGCTCTCTCGTATTTTCTCCATTGGTACACCGTAAGCAGCCGCCATCGCCACCGCCGCCATGACATTTTCAAAATTATGCATTCCCAGAAGTTTCAGCTCCTTTACATTACATACCAGACATTCTTCCGGGTTTTTATAAATAATATTCCCATCTTCCAGATAAATTCCCTTTTCCAGCTTACGCCTGCTGCTAAAATACAGAACCTGAGCCTCTATCTTTTCTCCAAACTTTCTGAGAACTTCATCTTCATAATTCAATACACAGACATCGTTCTGCGTCTGGTTCTTCGCAATATTCATCTTCGCCTGAATATAAGCTTCCATCGTGTGATGACGGTTCAGATGATCCGGTGTCAGATTCAGAATTGCAGAGACTCTGGGGCGGAAGGCATCCGTACTTTCCAGTTGAAAGCTGCTCATCTCAGCCACGATAACAGAATCTTCCCGGGTATCATCAACTACCGTCGTATAAGGATTTCCAATATTTCCAACCACAAAAACACTTTCCCGGTCATTCTTCATAATCTCTCCCAAAAGCGCCGTCGTCGTCGTCTTTCCGTTCGTCCCTGTAATTGCCAGCACCTCGCCTTTTCCAAGCTGATAAGCAAGCTCAATCTCACCAATCACCGGAATCTTCTTCTCATGCATTTTCTTTACAATCGGAAGATCTGTGGGAACACCCGGACTGATAATTACCATATCCAGCACACCCAGCAATTCCTCCGGAAAAGCCCCCAGCACAATCTCTGTTTTGCTGTCTGTACCAAGCTGATCTTTTACTGCCTGTCTGTCAAGCTTCTCATTACCGTCATATAATACAACTTTCGCTCCACGTTCTTCCAAAAGTCCCGCAGCCCCGATTCCACTGATACCGGAACCAAACACCAGAACCTTTTTTTCTGCTACTTCCATAATATCCTCCCCGTACAAAATCACTGCTCTGCTACATTGCCATCAACGCAATCAGGCAGAGAATTGTCGTAATAATTGAAAATACTGCCACAACTCTTGTTTCGGACCACCCGCACAATTCAAAATGATGATGAATTGGCGCCATCTTAAAAAACCGCTTGCCTCCGGTCTTTTTAAAATATGTTACCTGAATCATAACACTTAATACTTCTACCAGATAAACCAGGCCCACAATCATAATAAATATCGGCATCTGAAGCATATACGCCGTGGATGCCACAAATCCTCCCAGCGCCAGTGAACCTGTATCTCCCATAAATACGCTTGCCGGATACACATTAAAAAGCAGAAAGCCGAGTAAAGCTCCTACTACTGCGCAGGTAATCGGCTCTATCCCGCTCTTCGTCCCGATTGCCACTACCGTAAAGAACGTAGCTACCAAAACCGTCACACTGGAGGCAAGACCATCAAGACCGTCTGTAAAATTGACCCCGTTTACCGTGCCGATCACTGCTACAAAAAGAAGCGGAATCGCCAGCCAGCCAATATCCAGATATTTTCCTCCAGAAAACGGAATCAACATGGTAAGCGGAACATCCGTAAAACGAACAATATA
This sequence comes from Clostridiaceae bacterium, assembly GCA_902362865.1. GTDB lineage: Bacteria > Bacillota > Clostridia > Lachnospirales > Lachnospiraceae > Claveliimonas > Claveliimonas acetigenes. Next base: position 418,501 of record CABIYE010000001.1, on the reverse strand, counting down.
GAACGCAAACACCGCCGTAACCAGAATCTGAAGCGCCATCTTCTGTTTGGGGAACAATCCATCGGAGCGCTTCATAACCACCTTCAGATAATCATCCAAAAATCCAATCAATCCAAATCCCAGCGTCACAAATAAAATAGGAATAATCTTCGGATAATCCTTAATATAAAACACGGATGTTATTACAACACTGAGAAGAATGATGACACCGCCCATAGTTGGCGTTCCTGCCTTCTTTAAATGTGACTGCACCCCTTCTTCCCGCTCTGTCTGCCCCATTTTCAATTTACGCAGCACCGGGATAATCAGCGGCCCCATTATCACACTCAATGCAAAGGAAATCAATACTGGTATAAACACCTTGTAATCCATATATACACCTCTTTACTTCTTTTGTTAATCTCTTTTTTCGACTTACAATAGTATACTTCATTTCCTACTCTTTTTCAATGCCAAGATAGGGAAGGACATTTTCAAAAATTTTACCGATTACCGGAGCCGCAATCGTTCCTCCATAATAGACTCCCTGGGGATTATAGATAATACACATTCCGAGAACCTGAGGATCATCCGCCGGAGCGAATCCAATAAAAGAAGAAATGTATTTGTTAGCGCTTCTGGGAAGTGTCTGGGATGTAGCAGTCTTACCACCGATCCGGTATCCTTCTACCGCCCCGTTTTTGCCGGATCCTTCGGATACAACACTTTCCAGAATTGTTCGCATCGTTTCAGAAACATCTTCCGAAAGAATCCTCTCACCGCTGTCATACCTCAATGTCTCCACCTCTTCTCCTTCTTTCGTAAGAACCCGGACTCCAAAATGTGGGATAACCCTGGTTCCACCATTAATCAAAGAACTGACCGTCGCCGCCATCTGCATGGGAGTAACCTGAAAGGACTGACCGAACGTCATAGTCGCAAGTTCCACCAATCCAATATTTTCTCGCTTATGCATAATGGTAGACGCCTCACCGGGCAAGTCTACTCCGGTCATCCCCATCAAACCGAATTTTTCAAAATAATCACAGAATTTATCAGCCCCTAGTCTCAGCCCAATATCAATAAATACCGGATTACAGGAGTTCTGAACCCCCTGCACAAAGGTTTCCGCTCCGTGTCCGCCTACCTTATGGCATCGTATCTTCCGGTCTTCCACTACACGATATCCGGGACAGCTGAAATTATCTGTAAGATTTACCACACCTTCCTCCAGACAGGCAGATGAAGTAATAATTTTAAAAGTCGAACCCGGCTCATAGGTATCATTAATACACCGGTTTCTCCACATCTGATTCAATGCGTCCTGCTTTTCTTCCTCGGTGAGACTATTCCCGTCAGCTCCTGTATTCAGCGTAAACGGATCATTCAGATTAAATTCCGGTACATTTACCATTGTCAATATTTCTCCGTTCTTCGGATTCATCAGAATAATCGAAACCCCGTCTGCCTGCTTTTCCTCCATAACCTTTTCTGCCATCTGCTGCGCATACATCTGCACGTTATAATCCATACTAATTTGAAGGGTATCACCAGCCACAGGTTCCATGCGGTCTTCCGCAACCCCTTCCAGTTCCACTCCCCTTGCGTCTGTAGTAGTTAAAATCTTCCCATCCTGCCCTTTTAAATATTCTTCGTATTTTACTTCCAATCCAATAATTCCCTGGTTATCCCCTCCGGTAAATCCAAGTACCGTAGAAGCCAGCTCATTGTAGGGATAATACCGCTTAAAATCTTCGTCTACCTTTACGCCTTCTAATTCCAGATTACGAATCTCATCTCCCGTCTCTTTCTCTACATTTGTCTTAATTCTTTCGATAGAAGATACCTTTTCCACTCGTTTTCTTACCGTTTCCTCGTCCAGTTCCAGAATAGAAGAAAGTTTTTTTATCACCTCTTCCGGCTCCTTTATCTGACTGTGGATGACCGAAATAGTACAAACTGTCTTATTGGTTGCAAGAACAGTACCATTCACATCCACAATTTCTCCCCTGGCCGCCTTAATATCCCGCTCCCGTTCATGCAGCTCTTCCGCCTTTTTCTGATAGTACTCCGCATCAAATACCATAAGATAGACAAGCCTTCCTATCAGAAAAAGGATAATAAGAAAGGCGGCAATAAATACAATAAATATTTTTTTCTTATTATATGTCTTATTCTTCAAACGAAAAAACCTCGCAGAAACTATTGTTATAATTTATTAACGCTCCTGCAAGGTTATTCCAGATATCATATTTTATTCATATTCATCATAGTACTCGTCATAAGATTCATCATAATACTCGTCATAGGATTCGTCATCATAGGAGTCATCATAGGAGTCATCATAAGATTCATCATCCGACGTCTCCTCATCATAAGACTCATCCGTATCTTCTGTCATCTCATCCTCCGCGGTCGTATTCTCTGAACCCGGAATTTTTGTAATTCCAAGATATGGGAATATTTCATCCATAATATCTCTTGCGAGCTGTACAGCAAATGCACTCTGTGCCTGATCCTCAGCATTTGGCTCATCAATTACCACATAGATAACCACCTCCGGATTCTCCTGCGGTGCATAACCAATAAAAGAAACCAGATATTTTCCATTGTCTCTGGGAAGCTTCTCCGCCGTTCCTGTTTTACCTCCGACTTCGTACGCTTCCATATCTGCCTTATTGCCGCTTCCGTTCAGCACAACTCCCCGCATATAATCTTTTACCATCGTACTGGTTTCCTGAGAAATGGTTCTCTTTACCAGAACAGGTTCCTCATTACTGATTATATTCCCATTTTCATCCTGTATCTGTTTTACAATATGAGGTTCATAATACTCTCCGCCATTAATCAAAGAACAGAATCCCGCTATAAGTTGTGTCATCGTCACATTAAAATTCTGCCCAAATGCATTGGTTGCCAAACTGGCGTCATCCATATTTTCCGGTGTATACAAAAGACCGGCCGTAGAGGCATCTCCGGGAAGGTCTATGCCCGTCAGTTCGCCAAAGCCAAAAATATGCTGATATTTACAAAAATCATCTACACCAATCATGCTGCCAATCTGCATCAAAGCCACATTACAAGAATTCTCCACCGCTTCCTTCAGTGACTGTGTTCCATGACCACTCCGGTTAATACAATGAATATCATGATCTCCCACATGCAGCATACCGCCGCAGTTAAAATACTCATCACCTGTAAGTGCCCCCGTCTCCAATCCTGCTGCCACCGTAAATGGCTTTATCGTCGAACCCGGCTCATAGGTATCGCTGACACAAAAATTTCTCCACAGAGCATTTAACGCTTCTATCTGTTCTTCATCAGTCATAGCACTAAGCTGTTCTTGTGTATAATAAGCAGATAACTCCCTCGGATTATTCAAATCAAAATTGGGATACGAAGCTTCTGCTATAATTTCTCCGTTCTGCGGATTCATAACAATCACGCCCGTATTAGCGCTTCCCTCTCCAACTGACGCCTCATTTCTATGCTCTTCATTAAAAGCAAGTATATGCTTTTCCACAATACTCTGCACCTGAAGATCAATTGTAGAGACTACTGTGCTGCCGTTTACAGGTTCTTTTACTGTATGTTCAACAGTAGAATCCTGATCCAGATATCCATATTCCCTTCCGTCAGTTCCATTCAAGATGGAATTATAGGACGCCTCAATTCCCGCATTCCCCACATTCCCATCTACCGTAAATCCCAGAACATCACTCGCCAGCGTGTTATAAGGATAATTTCTTACATAATCTTCTTCCAGCCAGATTCCTTGTACATCAGGATAATTTTCCTCATCTGCATCAATCTCTTCAAATTCCTTCGCTTTATTATAATCAATTCCTTTTAACAAAGGCTCATATCTGCTATCCGGATTCTCCTGAATTAATGCTCTTACTGTCGCCTCGTCAACACCAAAACAATCTGTCAACACCCGAATCGTTGGTTCAACATAATCTTCGTCACTGAGCATTGCTTTTACATCCAGAATGACATTATAAACACGCTCGCTTGTGGCAAGCTTCGTGCCATTCCTGTCAAGGATATCCCCGCGCTTATAAGGAATCGTCCTACTGTCATACTGCTGCTGTTCTAACACAAGTTTTGTATATTCATCGCCTTTCGAGGCATTAATGTATGTAATTCTTCCTACTAGACCAACAAAAGCTAGTATAATTGCCACATAGAGCATTACTAGCTTTTTCTGCATAAATTTAGGAAACTTTTTTCTCAACGCACTTTTTTTCTTCGCCATAGTCTCCCCCTTAATTCTGTACGTTTTTTGAACTTGCCACTACGCCGTCCTCCGGAATTTCTTCGTATTGCTTCACATAGTCGTCAGAAGAATTCTCATACTCTACAATCTGACTATCATTAGCCGGAACCATGCCAAGCTCATTCTTTGCCTTGTCTTCAACTTCTTCCAATGTAACAGAATCTACAAGCACATTATACCTGGTTGTATTTTCTTCTTTCATAGACGCCAGCTCTTCCTGCAAAGCAGAAATATTTTTAGACCTGCTGGTTATCTGAGACTGTAATTTCACATAATTCACACACACAACCAGCGCCAAAACCGCAGCTATCGTCATAAAAACAACATAACCTTTATTCAGGCGCAATGCTTTCTTCCGATTTCTGCGCACCTGCGCACTTATTTTCTTCTCTTTTCTTGTCTTCTTTACCGACGTTTTTGGCTCATACGCCGGTTTTTCCACGGCATTGCCATACACATACATCTGGCGCATGGAATCTGCATTGTTATAATATCTGCGTGACCTTCTTGTTGAAGCAGTTCTTCCTGCCATGCCGCTCACCCTTTCTTATGAATCAAATTATTTATACCCTTTCAAAAATCCTGAGCTTCGCGCTCTTAGAACGGCTATTACTTTCCTGCTCTTCTACACTTGGCAGAATAGGCTTTTTTGTAATAATCCTCCCCTTTGAAACATTTCCACAGACACAGACCGGGAAATGGCTCGGACAGGTACATGGATTTTCATTCTTTTTAAATGCACTTTTTACGATCCTGTCTTCTAATGAATGGAAGGTAATAATGCACAGCCTTCCGCCAGGATTCAGTATTTCAATCATATCATCCAACGAATCTCTCAAAACTTCCAATTCCCGGTTTAATTCAATACGGATTGCCTGGAATGTTCTTTTTGCCGGATGTCCCGACTTTTTTTGATATTTCATCGGAATCGCATGCTTTATAATCTCTGTAAGTTCCCCAGTTGTTTCGATGGAACTCTTCTCGCGTTCCAGAACAATATGGCGGGCGATATTCTTCGCAAACTTGTCCTCACCATAATCCCTGATCACACGATAGAGTTCCATCTCACTGTAGTCATTGACGATGTCTCTGGCCGTCATTGTCTGACGCCTATCCATCCGCATATCCAGAGCTGCATCTTCGCGATAGGAGAATCCCCGTTCCGGCGTATCCAGTTGATACGAAGATACGCCAAGATCAAGCATGATCCCATCGACTTTGTCAATGCCCAATTCATGGAGCCTCGACTTCATATCACAATAGTTGCTCCTGACTATCGTAACCTTCTCTCCGAAGTCTTTTAATCGGATAGAGGCAGCTTCAATCGCTGCTTCATCCTGGTCTATTCCTACAATACTCCCCTTGTCATTCAGCCGCACACACACTTCATAGGCATGTCCGCCGCCGCCAAGCGTGCCATCTACATAGATGCCGTCCGGCTTAATGTTTAGTCCATTTACAGTTTCTTCAAGTAATACTGACCTGTGTTTGAATTCCATATCTTCTCCCTCTAGATACTGAATCCACACTCTTCCATATCCGATGCAATATCTTCAATGTTAAGTTCCACTTCAGCATTCTTCTTCTCCCATCTTGCCTTGTCCCATATCTCGGCACGCTTTCCCATACCGATAAACACAACCTCTTTATCAAGCTGCGCATAGTTCCTCAGCACAGACGGAATCAGTGTTCTGCCTTGCTTATCAAGATCGCCGTCTGTCGCGCTCCCTTGAAAAAAATAAGCAAAAGCTCTGGCTTTCTTGTCAGTGGTGGTTGGCAGGGCGTTAAGTTTTTCTTCAAAGGCGTTCCATTCTGTCTCGGGATATACATACAGACAATTTTCCATCCCTTTTGTTATGACGAAATTCTCCCCTAGATCGTCACGAAACTTTGCCGGAATGATTAACCGGCCTTTGGGATCAATATTATGGCTGTATTCTCCTTTCAACATCAGAACTCACCTTCTTTCATAAAGTGGCTCCACTTTGACTCCACTTTATACCACTTTTCACCACTTTCTACCACTTGAAACCATTGTAAAACACTTTTTCTATGATTTCAAGCCCTTTTTTACTTTTTTTAGGTAATAGTTCAGACATGTATTTTATATACTGTGTTCCGCTACAGAATGCAAAGCAGATAATTCCCCATAATAAAAGAACGGGAAGTAAACTTCCCGTTCTCCATTACATTTGTCCCTTATTCTGTTATTATTCTGCCTCACTGTCCAGTCCCTGCTGGTAATTATCAATGGCATCATAATTAATCTCCGCCGTCTGCTTAGGACGGTTCGTCTCATAAATATCGTAAGCAGAATATCCAATCCATCCGATGATTACAATCCCGACCAGGGCGGCCACTGTCCGGCGTACCAGACGCTCCATCTTTTCTTTCTTCATATTCTTCTTGCGGTTCACTTTTTCTTCTTTATATTTATTTACCTTTTCCTGACTCATACTACGTACTCCTTTTTATCAACTAGTAGTATTCTAACACAAACCGCCCAATTGTACAACCCAATTTCACATCTATATCACGACAATCACACCACCGTCAGAAGCATACATACTGCTGATGCCGGCCGTATCCAAGACAATAACATCTTTTGGCTTTATCTTTTCTAAAATCAAATCCTTCACCCAAAGGGCACGCTCTTTGCAGTTACAGTGGCTGATTGCCAGCGTTTTCTCAGACGGATTTTCTGCATTCTTCACAACTTCCTCTACCATCTTTCCAAGCGCCTTCTTAATTCCTCTCGCCTGTCCTAACTGACAGATCTCCCCTTTGGGTGTGGAACCCATGACCGGTTTAATATTCAGCGCAGTTGCGACTACCGCTTTCAGACCGCTCAACCTGCCATTTTTCCTCAGTGTCTCTAATGATTCAAGTACAAAATATGTGTGCTGGCTTTCAATATAATCCTCAACCGTCCGAATGACTTCCGCAAAGTCCATTCCTGCCTCTTCACATTCCGCTATCTTAAGTGCAATCAATGTCTCGCCAATAGACGCTGATTTAGAATTAAATACATGGATATCCTTCTCTCCGTATTCTTCATGATAAAGATTCTTACCGAGCACTGCACTGTTATACGAACCACTCAATTCAGATGACAGAGTAACTGCATACACCCTCTCCGCATCACATCGAAATCCTTCCATATACCGCTCCGGCGATGGACAGGAAGATTTTGGACAATTCGGACTCGCCGCCACAATTCGCAAAAATTCCTGCTGGTTAAAACTTTCATCATCAACGATATGATATTCATCAACATCAATACTCAAAGACGCTGTCTCAAAATGCCCGGAAACCTTCATCTCCTCCGTCAATTCTCCACAGCTATCGACAATCACTTTATAATCCATTTCAATCCTCCCACATACACCCCTGTCCTCCACAGCTTTGCAGGAGCAGCCATAATGTATGTTTTTTATTTCTATTATATGTAGTATTAAAAACCATTTCTTAAATAATAGCACATTTTCTATGGATTGAAAAGAGGTTTTATCGGTATGATTCCCTAATTCTTTAATCTAATTTAATTCTGTTGGAAACTCCCAGCGCAAGTCCCATCTCTATCATCAAAAACAGAATGGATGTTCCGCCATAACTGATGAACGGCAGGGTAATTCCGGTCGTGGGGATCAGATTAAGTACAACCGCCACATTTAAAATAACCTGAAGCGCAATATGAGCAAATATTCCCGCTACGATTAACGAACCATAGATATCAGGCGCATTCTGAGATATGAACAGAAGCCGGTAAAGCAACAGCCCAAACAGCATCAAAACCATAATTGCACCGAAGACTCCAAGTTCTTCGCATATGACAGACAGAATCATATCATTTTGAACCTCCGGAATAACCGTCTTCTGCACACTGCTGCCAAGTCCTTTTCCAAAAAAGCCTCCTGAGCCAATCGCATACAGCCCCTGCATAACTTGATATCCCCAATCAGAAGCATGCTTTTCCGGAGCCAGCCACACAATAATTCTTCTTAACCGGAAATTATCGCCCAGATCGCTCGTCTGTATCATACTTCCCAGAATCTTCACTCCTGCCATCAGCAATGCAAAGCCGACAGTAACTATCCCGATAAAAGGAGCCGTCCTGGGATGGACAACAAATACGATCACACAGGAAATACCAAATACAATAATTGCCGTACTCAGATTGTCAGTCAGGAAATAGACACATCCGGCCAGAACACCTCCCCAGCTCAACACCCGGACAACTCCCCGCAAAGAGTTTATTTCCTTTCCCATCTTACAGACAATTACCGGAATCAATAAAATTGCTGCTATTTTAGCAATCTCCGACGGCTGAAGCTGCTGGTCAAAAGGAAGCTTCAGCCACCGTCTTGCCCCATTAACCTCAATTCCAAGAGGTGTCTGAACTAACGCCATCATAAAAATCGCAAGCCCATAGATATATTTCGCATACTTCGCATAAATATGATAATCAATTCTCGAAACAACGTACATAATTACCAGACCGACCGCGCAGAAAAGAGCCTGCCGTTTAAAAAAATGCATACTATCTCCATACTTAACCATGGAGCTATATGCACTGGCACTATATAACATAACAAGTCCAAAACACATAAGAAAAATAAGCACAGCCAGAAGGCTGTAATCAAAATACCTGATCGTCTTTTTCGTCTTCTCTCTGCCAGTCCGTTTCAATTTACTGCTGTCCTTCGGCATCTGTGTTATATTATCCATCTTCCATCATCCCATTTCACCCTAAAAACTCTATTACACACAGGAAATGCCGGGAAACTTTTCCTGTGTGTAATAAAAAAGCGGACAAGTCCGCGTCGAACTCTCTATATCCCGTTTTATGATATAGGAAATTCGAAAGAATTTCCTATATCATAAAAAACGCAGCAGGAGGGATTTGAACCCCCGGAGCCTTTCGGCTCTTCTGCTTTCGAGGCAGATGCCATCAGCCGCTCGACCACTGCTGCAAAATCATTGAACGAAATAAATGTATCATTTTTTCGCAAAAAATTCAATAGCTTTATCAGGATTTCATAAAACATCTTAAAGCACCGCTTCTCATTTTTAGATTGCGCTTTATGCGCAATCTAAAATCTTGTCTTTTATTCATCAAAAATACTTACAATCTCACCGTCCAGAATCCGGTTCGTGTTTTTCACTGCACAGAAATTTCCACACATACTGCAGGTATCCTCTTTCTCCGGCTTTGCCTCTGCACGGTAGCGGCGCGCTTTCTCCGGATCCATACTCAAATCAAACATCGCTTCCCAATCCAGGCGCTTTCTTGCCTCACTCATTTTGTAATCCCAGTCCGCTGCTCCCGGGACCCCCTTCGCAATATCAGCCGCATGAGCCGCAATCTTCGCCGCAATAATTCCTTCTTTCACATCGTCCGCATTTGGCAGCCGCAGATGCTCTGCCGGCGTAACATAACATAAGAACGCAGCTCCCGCAGACGCGGCGATCGCTCCTCCGATTGCAGAAGTAATATGGTCATATCCAGGAGCCACATCCGTAACCAAAGGTCCCAGCACATAGAACGGCGCTCCATGGCACAGAGTCTTCTGAATCTCCATATTCGCCGCAATCTGATTCATCGGCATGTGTCCCGGCCCCTCAATCATAACCTGGACATCCTTCTCCCACGCGCGCTTCGTAAGTTCACCAAGCGTAATCAATTCCTCAATCTGAGCCGTATCCGTAGCGTCAGCAATACATCCCGGACGGCAGGCATCACCCAGACTCATGGTAATATCATATTCACGGCAGATATCTAAGATTTCATCATAATATTCATAAAACGGATTCTCTTCTCCCGTCATCTCCATCCATGCAAACATAATAGACCCGCCTCTTGAAACAATATTCATCAACCGTTTATTCTGCTTAAACCGCTTTGCCGTAGCCCGGTTCATCCCACAGTGAATCGTCATAAAATCCACACCGTCTTCTGCATGCATTCTGACAATATCCAGCCATTCCCTAGCCGTAATCTTGCCCAACGCTTTATGATAATATACAACCGCGTCATAAATCGGAACCGTACCGATCATTGCCGGACATTCTTCTGTCAATTTTCGTCGGAAGGTTCTGGTATCGCCATAGGAACTCAGATCCATAATAGCTTCCGCTCCCATCTCCACGGCGGCCCTTACCTTCTCATATTCCATGTCCACATCCTTCCAGTCACGGGATACCCCCAGATTAACATTGATTTTTGTAGTCAGCTTCGCTCCCACTCCGCTTGGATCCAAGGATTTGTGTTTCTTATTACAAGGAATAATCACCTCTCCTTTTGCAATCAATTCTCGAAGCTCTTTCGGATCCATGTGTTCTTTCTCTGCCACGATCTCCATCTGCGGGGTAATAATTCCCTGACGTGCAGCATTCATTTGTGTAGTATAATCAGACATTTTTTCCTTCCTCCCGGCTTCCCGCCAAAATAATATATAAAATACTGGATAATGCATGCGAAATACCGGACACAGACAGAATCAGGCAGAAAACGCCCTTCTTTTATCAAAAGCCGGTACCTTCACCAGAAACCCTTCCGGCGATATTAATGAAGCCAAATCAAGCGTATCATTAATTTTATAACGCGACAGAAAGTGGTGCCCCCAATCTATCGCAACAAAGTGGAAAAGCCCACCTCAGCTCCCCACTCCCCTCACTCACGAGGGGCTTGTGATATGGGAATCCAAAGATTTCCTATATCACACAAAAAAAACGATATGCCAAGCGCATATCGTAACTACTAAAACTATGTGTTCCCTACGTTGGCATTATCCAAATCAGGTTATGGGTCAAAGCAATACAGCTTACTCTCAGCCTGCTTACACAAGCTCCCCGTCTTCTGAACTTCCTTTATTGTAGCACCGCTCTCACAAATAGTCAAGAAAACGCTGCCTTCAAATAAATATTTTTGTATATGGCTGAACCGATACACAATTTTACTCGAAGGCAGCATTCTACTTGTTCTTATTTGCAGGATCTGCGAATATCAAACTCCGGATTGATTGCGTAGAAATTGTTACTATCTAATTTATCCTGTACGATTCTTAAGCTTTCACCGAATCTTTGATAGTGAACAATTTCCCTCTCCCGCAGGAAACGAATCGGGTCGCAGATTTCCGGATCTTTCACAAGCCGCAGAATATTATCATAAGTCGTGCGGGCTTTCTGCTCTGCGGCCATATCTTCATGAAGATCTGTGATCGGATCTCCCTTAGATTGGAAATAAGTTGCGGTCCACGGTGCCCCACTTGCGGCCTGCGGCCAGAGGGCAAGGGTATGATCCACATAATATTTGTCAAAACCGGAGCATTCCAGCTCTTCCGGCGTCAGATTCCTTGTAAGCTGATGAACAATTGCGCAGATCATTTCCATATGCGCCAGTTCTTCCGCCCGTAATTGTTAGAAATGAACTATATTTAATAGGTAGAAACTCTTTTTACTCCTTCGCCGCCACGCACTTCCCGGTGTACGCATGGATCAGCAGCGTCGCTCCATCCGACTCTTCCCTAACGTAGAACTTCTGCTGCTGGTTGTGCAAGTCGGTGTAAAGTTTTAAGTTACTACTGCCGACACCGTTCTTCTCCGCCGACAGGAACAGCTCCCCGTTTGCCGCGGACTGCAACATGTGGTACACGGCGTTCTTATACTCTTTCTTAATAAGGTTCCACTGGGAATACGCCCCACAGTCGAAGGCACGGAAGTCCACATTCACATTTGCCATGCTTCCCGCAGCCGTAAGGTAATACCCTTCCTTGTTCCGGATCCGGCAGTGTCCGTCCTCCGCATCCTCTATAAACAGGCGCATGTTGTTGGCTCCTGTATTGTCCTGGATGGTGGCGTTGATAATCTGCGGTACTTCCGATGTCTGCTGCTCCTGCGCTCCGGCTGCCGGAATGCCAAATGCTGCCAGTACGCCCCTTGCAATATCGTCCATCCGGCTGTTAAAGATGTTTACATCTCCAGCATTGGAGATAAAGCCAAATTCTACCAAGCGGTAATTAAACCCTCTGGCTGCCGCCCTGTTCGGATTGGCGAGGTCACTTCTCCCCACGATGGTATTCGCTCTTCCCGGAAGGATCCCTGCCAGGAATCTTGCCAGGGCGTTATCGTAATTATCCGGCTCAAGTCCCGCCTTAATGATTACGTGCCCTCCTTTGGCGGATGCGGCACCGCTGTCCATGTGCGCTTCCAGGATTGCATAACCGTCTGGAATTACAAGCGTATTTATTCCCTTGTCCGCGTACCAATTCCGGGAAGTGTCCGCAATGGTTACGTTGTTGCCTCCCAACGCCTTAACTCTCCCAGCCAGCGCGCGTACCCGCTCTGCTTCCTGGTATCCGTTCCCCATTGCCCCGGGGTCACCTGCTCCGTGTCCTGCTATAAAAAATAAATGTGCCATACTCTTTCTCCTTTCCGCTGCGAAAACACAGCATACCTTAAGAAGCCGCTGCCAAAATAGCAGCGTACTCCATTCTATTCCTATTTGCACCCTATTGCGACGTCACAACGGCTTATATTGATTTTCTTAAATAATTTCAGGATTGATATCCTTCCCCTCTTCCAGCTCGCCAAACTCCCCGGCATCCGTACCGTTATATTCCCCTACATTCAAAAGCCCTCCGGCATCTTTCCCGGTTTCTTTGCCTTCACAGGACTGCTTCTTCGTATCCATTTCCCACTCACCTCCACCTTAAACAGCCATTCTATGAACCTCTGCATTTGTTATTGAGGAACTTGTATCGTCGCTGCAGTTCCCATAACAGTTGTTCCATCCATTGTTACCCAGTATGAAGTAACCATCAATATTGTGCCGGGCGATACATTTTCAAGCGTATCTACACGCAAATATTTCGCATTTTCCCCACCAACTTGTGCCGGAGTAATTCCATTGTAAGAGTCAAACACTGACCTACTAAAAGTTTTCTGTTCTTCGTCTCCGTTATTTATAATAAATCCGCCACCAGAATAATTCAGTGAATCCGTCGTTGAATACATGCGAATATTATAAACTCTACCATCCTCTTTATCGTAGACAGCTCTCTGGTATTTCACCCTCAAAACATTCTTATCCACAAACTTTGCATAATACCTTCCGGCAGCAACGCCAGAATCTTTCAGCTGCTTTGTAAGTGCGGCATCCTCAAACCATCCGGAGAAGAGGTCGCCGTTTTCATCCGTCGGATACGTGTATGTTTCCCCACTACGGTATATGGAAATACCATATTGGTTTTTCCCTGTAAGCACATCCTCCCCTCGTTCTTTCCTTCCGGCATAATCCTCAGCTATCTCAGCAGCTGACAGCGCCCGGTTGTATACCCGGAATGTCTTTATTATCCCGTCGTAGTACTCCCCGCTTCCCCAGTTCGCCCTGCCGATATAAAACACACCGCCGCTCTTCAGCAGGTCGGTCGGATTCAAGGGATTGTGCATGATGTCCATGAACACGCCGTTAATATAAACCTCTGTCCCGTGTGCACGGAATACCACATCTACGTGATGCCACCCTGCGTAAGTACCGTCAGGCGCCGTATAGGTATCCATCGGAAGTGCCTGCGACGCCCGGTCTACCTGGACATGGTCCGGATAATCCAGTATCCCTATATAATCACAGGTTTCCAGGCTCTGTGCAGCATCATGCGGGCAGAGATAGCACAGCCACGCTTTTGTAAATTCCCCGGTGCTTTTGCAGTCATAAGAAACCGTAAACTCTGACAGCCCGGCCAGGAGCGTCCGGTTCCCTATGCTGACTATCAAATGCGCCTTCTGGTCGCTCGTGAATATAAGCCCTCCGCTTTCTGCATCGAATACATACGGCGCAAGGTTCTGCGTCTTCGCACAGGCTGCCTGCGACAGATAGTCCGACGGTACGCCGCCGTAAAAGACCGGATCCGGGGATGCAGCGCGCAGGTTCTCTTCCGTAAACACGAAGTCCGCAATAACGCCCCTGCGTCCCAGCTTTTCCAACTCTTCCCTTATCCCGCCTATCCCTTCTTCCAGCTCTTCATACTTTTTCAGCTCTTCCGGAGTGTGGATGTAATCCTCCGGCTTCGCCCGGGGCTTCACATGGATGGTTACTTTCCCCACTGTACGCCCATCTTCCCCGGTTTCTTCATACAAATAAGCGTATATCTCCCGTTCCTGCGTAAGGAACCTGTCCGGGACGTTTGCCGAAAGGATTCCGCCTTCCTCTGCCAGCGGCACTACAAGCGCATTGTCCAGGCTCCCTTCAACGGCAAAATGCGCTTCCTTTGCCTGTATCCCTGTTATGTGGAGGACTAGCCCATAATCCCACTGGTTTACGTAGATACGCCTGCTTTCGGGTGTTTCCCTGCTAAAATCAATTCTCTTAACCATGGTTTACCTCACGAAAAAGAGAGCTGTCTCCAGCTCTCCTGCATTATTTCTTACCTTCCTGCATTCAGTTTGTTCATCAAAGCTTCTTGCAGTACCTGCGAGAAGTTTACTCCCATCTCAACAGCTTCCTCGTTCATCCATTCTGGAATACTCAATGTTTTCTTTACTGCCTTCGAATTATGTTTCCTCTGATACTCCCGCATGTCAAACTCTACAATTACAAGCACTCCATCATCAACCAGTATCTTATCGGCTTCTGAAGGAACCGGGATTTCTTCCTTTTCTTCTTTCCGGTTTGTCAATGCAAGCCCGAGTGCTTCTACCGCCATCTCGTATGCCTGCGCCATGTTTTCGCCCTCTGTAAAACATTCCGGGATATCCGGAAAGGAAATCCAAAACCCTCCCTCTTCCGCTTTGTGAAAAATTGCAGGATAAAATAATTTTTCCATACGTGATCCCTCCGCTTCTTTTTGGCAGGCCTTGGGGCTATTTAAGCCCCGCCTGTTTCAATATTGCCTTCTCCAGTCCCTTTTTCAGGTCTTTGGAGTGATAAGGAACAACTACTGTTTTCCCAGTAGCCCGGTTCTTCATAACAACATGGGAACCATTTTGCCTGATTTCCTCAAACCCGTTTTTCTTGAGATGTTTTATCATCTCCATCGGTGTCATTGGCATCTTTTGTATCTCCTTTCCTTATCATGCTTATATGATATCACGTATTTTTACGTATGTCAATATATTTTACGTGCTTTTACGTATTTATTTCCATCTCCGGCAGCCCTGCTACGCTGGTAAGCAGGGAAAGGATCCCTGCCAGCACCGCTGCGGAAACCACCATTTTTACATCCACCTGGCTTAATACCGCCGCTGACCCAATTGTCGCCACGGCTGTCTGCGCCACGGTCTTCACTGCCCTGATGCCCGCGGCTTTCGCCCATTTCTTCCAATCTCTCATGATTCCACCTTCTTTTCCAAATCTTCTATCCTATGGTTTGCTACCTTCATTTTTTCTTCCTGTATCCCCATCTGCTCTTCCAGATGGAACGTCCGCTCTACGGTATTGTTATGCTTGTCAACCCTCTTCGTCAGCTCGTCCAGCTTATACTCCATTAACGCTCTTGTTTTTTCCTGCTGCCCGCGGTTGTTAATAATGCATATAAAAAGTGTTACGCCCGCACTGATGCAGGCTGAAATGATTGTATCCATAAATACCTCCTCTATTGACAAATGTATGTGAACCCTACTCTTACAAGGTCTCCTGCAGCTATATCCCCAGCATACCACTTCTGGAATTCCCCAGTCTCCCTTACCGCAAATATCACAGGCGTATTCTTGGTGTAGTTCATGCCTACAAACTGCATGGTATTGTTCATCCCGGGCAAGCCGCTAAACAATGTAACCGCGCTGCTTAGGGCAGTTTTGGCATAAAACGTAAGGTGCGCCTGTACCACCTTCCCATACCGGTAGGCAAGCTTCTCCACTTGCTTTGTGGTATCCACATAAGTCCCGGATGCCGTAATGCCAGAAGACAGGTCTTCTACTGCCGGAAGGGACGCATTCGTACCATCCGCAATAATCGGGATAATTACCTGATCTAACAGCGTCGTTGTGCCGCCTGCGGCGTACATGGAACACCGGATACCCGTAACCCCGGACGGGATTGTGTAAATGTAGCTGGATGTGTTGGAACTGGACGTGTACCGGCTTGTCCAGGACGCCGAAGACAAGTTGGCGCTTGTAGTTGTCTCTACCTTAAACCTGCAGGCATACGATGTGAACGAACCACTCCCAACCTGCCTGCGCCCCTGCACAGTAATGGTGGACTGCTTATAACTCCCGGAAGCTGTCTTCCCAATCGCAAGGGCATTTACCAGCATCCTATAGGCTGTGGCGTCCGCACCGTCTGTCCCGTCTGCTCCATTGGCTCCGTCTGCCCCTTTCAGCACCGGGGTTGTCCGTGTGCCGTTCACGTCCGTAATGGTTAGGGAAGTGTCCGCATTCAGCGTCAAAACCGGGCTTACAGCATTTTCTCCGTCCTTGATTGTATACAGGTATTTCACGGTGTAGGAGTTTTTGTCCTGCCCAGTCACCCGGTAAACCGACACCCCGGTCACGGGGTCATGCTCGGAAGTATCGCTGTAATCCGTCATTATCAAATCATCCACCTTATATTCCAGCTCACATCCGGCATTTAAGATATCATTGTATAATATGTAGCTGGTGTCCTTCCCGGCTGTCGTGACAGGGACGTAGTAAATCCCACTGCCGTCAGTTCCGTCCTGCGCTATGGGTATCTCCGCTTCGCATAACAGGGCGCCTTCATACGTCCGCATCCGGCACACGATGGACTCTGTCCCTTCCGGGATTGCCCGGTAGAAAGAATACCCCCGGCTTGATACCGCAGAACCGTCAAACTCAATCTCATAGACGCCATAGTGCGTGCTTTGTTCACCATCACCTGTCTGGGAAAAGCCTGTTACGATAATATTGGATGGGGTAAATTCCCCTGCCGCGCTTCTTTTTACCGTCCATGCATTTACCTGCATCCGGTAGGAAGTGCTTTCTGCGCCGTCCACTCCATCCTTCCCGTCTTCCCCGTCTTTGATTACCGGGATAGTCACTTGGTCTAACAGAAGTTTGTCGTTAAACTGATGGTACATGGAGCATTGAATGCTTACCGTCCCTTCCGGGATCTCGTGAGACGCGCTCGTCCCCTGCAGAAGTACGCCTACAGATGATTCCGGGTTTTCATTCTCAAATTCTATCGCGTAATAACAATAGTAGCTTTTTGGCTCTTCCTCCCCAACCTGCTGTAATCCGGATACGGTAATCTCTGCCGGGAAGTAGGTACGGTTAAACGTCTTTCTTACCGCCAGCGCATTCACCTGCATTTTATAGGATGTGCTTTTTTCCCCATCCTGCCCATCTGACACATCTATGACTGTCACTTCGCACTTTCCCCTCACCACACCGTTTTCCACGGCTTCATATCGGTAAACCGCCTTCCCGGTTACATCTGCTGCCGACACTGCAAGGGACTTTCCCACAAGCAGTGCCTCCCCGTCCTTGTACCAGGTAATGGTAAGCGTATCCGTTAAATCCTTTCCGCCGTCCATCACGGATGCCGTCAGAGTGGTGGTCCCTTCCCCGTTCTTAAACACAATACCATTGTCCGTAATAATGGAGCAGGCGTAGGTCTTGCTGGCGTCGATTAACGCCTGCATCCGTTTAATGGTCTCCGGGGACAATTGTGACTGCTCCTCTTTGATATTACTAAAAGTCACCTTATTCCGGGACGGATCCGTAAAGCTTATCACCTGCTCCGTCACCCTGGCCGACAGGTATAACGTAGGCTGGAACCCTGTGTCCTCTACGGAGACGGTGTCCCCGATAGACACCCTGTCGGTTTCCTCACAGTAGGACACGTCTATCTCATACGTCACCTTCGGCACACAGCCCTCCTCCAAATCCCGGAGAGCCGTTAAGAACAGGGAGCTGGCGTCGGTTTCATCGTACTGCGCATTTTTCCAAATGTACCCTTCTTTCCCCCTGGAAAAAGCTGGAAAGCGCTTCGCCGCCTGCACGGCATAAATGTCCTGGCTGTCTTTTGCGGTATAAAATTCTATCTCCCCGTTCGCATCCTTTGCGGTATGCTCTACGCTTAAAATGCTAAGCCCATCCTTGCCCTCAGGGCGGATGGCGGTAAACAGTTCCGTGATGTCGGAGGTTTTCTTTATCCCGGCAATGTTCTTCCCATACCGCAGGGTCAGCTCCCTGCGGTCCTGCCCCATCCCCTGGTGGCTGTCGTCGTGCTCCCGGTAGATGTTTAAGATTACCTTCTCCAGGCTGTAATTCTTCGCCAGCACCGGGACCAGCTCGATCTCCGCGTCGAACAGCTCTGCAAGGGAAAACAGCCGAGCAAGCAGGGTCTCCTCCTCAAAGGAGCCGGGAAGTTTTACCGCGGACACCTCGTTTCTCCCAACCTCAACCACCCGGTCAATATCAAACGCATGTAAGTATTCTTCAAAGGATCTTAGCGGGTGTGAATAGCTGTTTGCATCCACCACATCGTTCAGAAGCTCAAAGGAGCAGGAAAATGCGGTTACGCTTACGCTGTATTCGTCCTTTTCCACCTGCATGATGGTAAAATAATATTCCTTCCTGTCGTAAATAAAAGACAGCTTGTTCCCCTCTGCCAGGTACTGCGCGTCTTCATGCTTCGCATCTGCGGTAAAGCTGTACGTAGCCGCAGAGCCTTTTATATAGGTGTGCAGCTCGTCATCATAAAAATGCAGGGCTTCCGGCGCCGTATTGTCCAGGAACGCCAGCACTTTGCCGTATGTGTCTAAAATTGCAATCCTTACATTTTCCATTTATAAATACGTCTCCCTTATCTTTGCCGTGACCTCCGGCTTCTCCGTGCAGAAGTCCGAGAAATAAAACTGTACCTTCGTCTCCCCCGGCGGCGCCTGGAAGAAGCTGCTGCCCTTCACAATGTCACCTGCGCTGGGGATACCGTTCACGTAAACTTTCCCGGCTTTCCCGTCTATGTAGACTTTGTCCCCCGGCTGGTAGCGGTTGGGGATGTCGTGCCATTCCGATACGTTATCCTTCCGGAAGGTTAAATACTGCATCCGCATCCTGTCCACAATCGCGTATTGCTCCCTCCGGCCGATAAAGACGGACACGGTCTTCGCTTTCTTTTCTGCCAGTTCCGGGAAGTTGTACCGGAAATATCCCTCGAAACAAAACTCAAACTTCCCTCCGCTTTTCACCATGTGGAACTGCCCCGCATCATGGGTGGTAATGTTCTGATAACGCGGGTCATATGTAACCTGTTCCTGCATCTGTTTTCCCCCGACACAGAAGAGGATGGAAGCCTCTGGACGGTTCGGATCCCACTTTGCAATCCGCACCGACATCAGGTGCTTGCCGTCCTCGTCACCGATGCAGTACTCCATAATCCCCAGCTCATTCACGGTATAATCCGAGGGTCGGAACCACGCCTGTCCTTGGAGGGCAAAATTCGTTGCTGTACCGTCTTCGCCCAAAACATGTGGAAGAGCCACGGTTCTCGCGCTCCCATGCCATCCTGGCTTATTGAAAGTTTTGGAATCATTTAGGCCGTACCAGGACGTCCCTTCGTGTAGATATTCCATCTCCATGCCATCATCAAAGCCGTAGTCCCCATAAAAGATACCCCCGGAACCCATATTCGTCATGTAATCGGAATAGGAACGGTAGTTTAAGAGCGTCACGGACTTTGTTTTTGTCTCCCCATCCAGCTCTTTTATATCCCCCAGCTCAATCGCCCCGTGTTCGCTCACCACACCGATAAAGCCGTTCTCGGCGTTGTCTGCGCTGTCCCCATCGGGGAGCTGGTGCTGGATCGTATAATCCACCGGGACAGATTCCGTGCCGTTATTCACGATGGTGGCTTCCAGTACCCCGGAGCTGTTCGCTACTGCCTGGAAGGATGTCTCTGTGGTGGCATGTGCAAGCCCGTCCGGGACAAGCCAGGTAATTGTGCCGGTGCCAGCATTTTTGTTTAATTCATTAAAATCCAACGTCCCGATTGGTATAGCATAATATGCCCGATCTGATTCGTTTTCAAATATCAATTCTTCAGGGGCAGAGACATTCAGGATTTTTTGTAGCTTATTATATTTTTCTTCTAATTCCCCTTGAATGGCGAATGGCATTACTATTTTTTTATAACTATATCCAGTTCGTACAAATTGTGTCCCCTTTGCATTTCCGTTTTTTTCCGTCTCTGGACTCCAGTCTGCGCCATCATGTACTGTATACCCATCTGTTACGCACAAAATCTCATTTAATTCTACTCCATTGAATCTTACGGATAATCCATTCACGCTTTCACACCTCCCATCATTTCATATATTTTAGAATTGTAATTTAATTCTTTTTCTATCGGTTTGGCCATTGCCTTCGCAAACAGGCGTTTACCAAGGTAAAAATTCGCCATAGTTTGTTGATTATTGCGTGACATTACCGCTCCATTTAACCTATCGACAGCTTCTAACAAATTTCCTATCGTTCCATTAAATTCGCTTACCTTTCCGGAATTATAATCTGTTGTATTGCGAATACGTGTTTTGATATCCTTATCTGTAAGATTTGTTAAATAATCCACCGCTCCCGACACTGCCCACATATTCTTTTTAATTCCTTCTGCCATACCGAGAGATACCATTTTCCCAACTTCATCCCTAAACACCCTTGACGGCGAACGTATGCCGAGAAAGTCTTTAGCTGCTTCCAATGCGTTCTTCGCAGCTTCCATTGCCGCTTCTTTAATCTTACCAGCCGCATTCCTCAGTCCATTCGCTATACCCGAAACAATGTCACCGCCTAAACTTGCCCAGTCGTATCCCAAGAAAGAATCCACTGCACTGCTAATCAAGCTAGGAATCGCCGCTATAATATGCGGAATACCCTCAATTAATCCCGCTGCCAATTCTCCAACCAGTTCTATCCCGCTCTGAAGGAGCTGTGGAAGATTTTCTGCAATTGTAGCCAATAATTGTGCCAGCACTCCGGCAATTGAGGAAACGACTGCCGGTAGATTGCTTGCAATTCCTTGAGCCAAATTTTGCGCAAGATTCATACCAGCCTGTAGAATTGTCGGGAGGTTACTCATAATAAATCCTACAAGACTATTCATCAAACTTCCAGCCGCAGCAATGATTGTTGGAAGATTTATTAATATTCCATTGGCTATATTGGTTATAATTTCAATTCCCTTTTCCAATATTCCGGGAAGGCCGTTTGTGATTGCTGTTCCTATTGCCGATATTATATTTCCGTCAGTCCCAAGGATTTCTACTGATGCCACATCTAAGCCGCTTTTCAGCTGAGAAATCAAATTCAAAGCCATTCCTGCCCAATCTGCTGTCATCAATGCGGTTCCAAGCGCGGCAACAAGATTTATTGCCGCTTCTCCCAGATATGGAAGCGCACTGACAATCCCAACAACAAGCTGTGTAATAACTTCCATCCCGCTTTGTATAATTGCATCTGCATTATTAGCTGCTAAATTTAATCCCCTAATCGCCATACTTAAAACGCCGCTCAACGCTTGTGGGATTCCTTTGATGATATTTCCGACCATCGGGATTAGATTTCCAACCAAAAAAGTGTATACAGTTTCTGACAACGCCGTCAACGATGGGCCAATGTCTTTTCCAAGAGCCAGATTCCCCAATAGGTTTTTAAAAGAACTTTTCATAGATGCCAAAGAACCTGATAATGTAGTTGCTGCTTCTTTTGCAGTTGTTCCTGTTATATCTAATTCTTCTTGTATCACGTGAATTGCAGAATATACATCATCAAGATTACTTATATCGTAATGAATACCGGAAATCTTCTCCGCATCAGCCAACAGTCTTTGCATTTCTGTTTTAGTTCCGCCATACCCTAATTTTAAATTATCCAACATGGTATAGTTCTGCTTTGCGAAGCCCTGATATGCATTCTGTATGTCCTCCATCGAAGTTCCCATTTTATTCGCATTGTCTGACATATCCGTAATTGCCATATTTGCAGTTTCCGCAGCAGCAGCTGTATCTCCTCCAAGCGAAGATATAAGACTTGCTGAAAAGCTCGTTACCGTTTCCATATATTCATTCGCAGATAATCCAGCTGTTTTATATGCATCTTCGGCGTATCTTTTTACCGTGTCTGCACTGCCCTTGAACAATGTTTCGATACCTCCGATTGATTGCTCTAAAGCAGCGCCCTCCGTAATAGCTGCTTTTAATGCCGTCCCTATTCCAGCGGCAGCTATGGCTCCTTTTATGGAAGATGCTATTTTCCCACCTGCAGACATTCCTGCTGACGCAGATTCTCCACTAAGTTCCTTTGTCAGCGCTCCTTTGATGCCCTTTGCAGACGGCATTATTTGCACATATGCCTTTGCGATTTCCGTTGCCATCTATCTACTTCACCTCCTCCAGTATTCTCTTCCTCTCTCTCTCAAATTCTTCCGGCGAATTAAAAAAGAGGGCTTTTCCTCCCTCTTCGTCTGCTTCCGTTCCTGCAATCGCCCGATATATAGATTCCGGTTTGTTGTCTCCTTTCCTTCCGTCTTCTGAAAGCATCCATGCAATCGTTCCCAACCTGTCTGCAATCACGGCTAATAACATCGTATTTGTATCAGCTTTATTTTTGCTTATTTTTTTCTTTACCCTTGAATCATCCCCCAGACCGGATGCGAGCACCGCCGCTAATCCTATCGGCAACGCTCTATAATCATAGATTTGATAAGTTTCCGCAAAATCACAAATTAAGGCATCTTCATCTATCGCTATCATCGCGGCTAGGGTTAAGAGTTTTTTCCCGCTTTTCCAAAGGCTTTTAATATTTCCGCTACCTCTTTAATTGTAGCTTCAATCGGTACTCTTCCATCCTCTTGCTTTACATGCTTATACAGCCGCTTCTTTCCGTCAGTTCCTAAAAGCTTATTGCACAGAGTGGTTATTGCGGTAGGATCTCCTTTTTCTTCTAGTTCTACAACTGCTTCCACGACTTCTACGTCATCTAATACAGTTCTTGGTATATCGAATTCAAAACCGGTATCCGTTCTTCCTTTTACTCTTTCGTCCATCTTTACCCCTCCACATTTGCAGCGCTTTCTGTATTTGCAACAATGTATTCATAATGTGTGTTTCCATTTTCGTCAGGTGTCGCAGTAATTGTTACTCCATACCCAACAGCATCTTCGTCTTTATATGTTATCTCTTCCATTTCTGTGATTTTTGCAGACGGTATGACAATTCTTTTTAAAACTCCGCCCCGCATAACCATATCTATAATCCAGGCGTATTCTTCACTTTCCTCGCTATTGGCTTTAACTGTTATCCCGGTTTGTAATGTCCCTGCTACATTCTTATCGCCATACACAGTCTTTAAAACATTCACGTTCAGCGCCTCAATCAATTTAAAACTAAACGTGTCTTCTTTGCTTGTCTGAATTGTGATTACCACATCGCCGCCCCACGCCTTTATTTTATCTGATTCAGGTGAATTAGTATTGGATATTCCATCTTCACTTATATAACCCAGCTGTCCAAAATCACTGCCCGGTTCTGTTTTTGCGTTTGTAGGAAGCGTACTCCCCTTTTTTGCCCGGTAAATTGCGCCGCTTATCTTTGGCTTCCCGGTTGTTACATTTTTAGCTTCTTGCATTCAACACACTCCTTTCAATAATATGTCACATCAAACACAGCCTGGTATCTATATCTTTTTGTAGCTGTGTCTGTATAGTTGTAATCGCTGTTTAGCTTTGATTTACATATTTCATTTAGTTTCACTGCGTTATGCATGAGTTTTTTAATTTTTTCATTCAGCTCAGCCGCACAAATTAATGATTCCGCATAAGATTGAATAGCCAGTGTTGCAGAATAAATATAGTTTTCTTCGCTACTTCCCGTTTTTTCAATTAAAACATAAGAAGCTGGTGGGGTTTCCGGGGTTTCAAGATACACAGATGTTTCCAGATTGCTATTTAAATAATCTGCGATCAACTTTTCAATCATTGTCTCACCGCCTTAAGCAACTTGTTGCCTTTATTTCTTCTTGTGGATACTTGTGCTACTGCACGGGATGAAGCAACGTAAATCTCTGTTTCATCTCCTCCGCCTCTTTCGGCAATTCCGCCCGCCTCTCTTTTTAAAACCTGTTGTATCTCAGCGGATTTAAGAAGGTTTCCTACTCCCTCTCTGTTTAATACTATTTTTACATCTGATTTACCCATATTTCTCTACCATCACTTTTTCATTCCAATCTAAAGGGATGTTTTCTTCTATTCCCTTAACCGGAAATCCGAATGTCTGCCATGTCTCTCCAAAAAATTGAACTCTTCTATCTAACCAGTTGTGTTTATCTCCTTTAGGTATAGCCAGCGTATACACCGCTTTTTTCCCTGTTAAATTAAGCTGGCTGACGATATCATCTGCCGACGCCGGAGCTACAAGCACATTCTTTACTTCAATTGGATTTTCTTCATAAATCGGGCGGTTGAATCCATCTCTTCCGATTTCAATCTTATCCAGAAGTATTACTGTTATCCCTTTCATCATCGCCATATAATTCAATCACCCCGCATCTCTGCCGCCTGATTCCCAACCTTGAAAGTTCAGTTTTTTTAATAAATATCCCTCCACCAGGGACAAGAAATGTCCCTGATGTTGAATATCCCAATGCAGATTGGCTCATCTGTGTCATGGGTTCTGAATTCGTTGATGTCATAAGCGTTCTGGCTACGATATCTACAGTTACTGACATTGCCACATTTTTCAAATAAGGTTTTTCTTCTATCATCTTATCTAAATCTTTTCCTACCTTATCAGCTTCACCTCTTAAGCTATCTGATACAACAGCAAGCAATGGCTTTGCCCTTTCTTTTTCATTTTCACTCATATTGCGCCAAAGATTCTCAATGTCTTCCAACGTAGCAAATTCATTCATCCTTCTTCACCGCACTTTTTCGTTCAGCAGTTTTGCTTGTAGTTTTTTTGATGGTTTTTGGTGCAATTTTCTCCCAATCCCCTCCACTCAACTCGCTCCTCACCTCAACTACTGCACCTGTTTTTTTATTTTTGTATCTCATTCTATCTCCTTTATTGTCCTCCCTGTTATTGCGCTGATTTAATCCTTGCAAATGATTCTGGAAGTAAAATCCCCCATCCCACATAAGCCTCGCCTCTAATGTATACCTGGTTAGATCCTTTTAAGTCTACTCCGGTATTGTCCGGATCTCCATAGGGAATTACTTCAATCGGGATTTCCTTTGCATACCCCCATTTAAATCCATTCTGGAAGTCTCCAATAATTGCCAAATCTTCTGATGCTCCAAAAGACACCGTATTATTTACATCCAGCAAAAGCCCATTTAAAGTACCAGGATTCCCTCCCCAGGCAAGTTCCGGATACAGCCTTTCGTTCGATGAATTTTTAAGATTTGCTAATGCCTGCCGAAACGTCGGAGATATCGCCATGCCGCTCACGCTTCCATCCGCACCTTCAATTACCGCAATTGCATCATCTACATTTTCATCCGCTCTTGCTTCTTCATAAGTAATCGTCTGCGTAACTTTTGAATCAAAATTATTTGCCCCTACAACAGCTGATGCTATTTTAGTTCTCGGATTGAATCCATGCATAGCCGCGATGTCAATACCTCTTGCCATTTTTTTTGCAAAGCCTTCCGCGAAAGCCCTTAAATACTCTACCTGAACTTCTTCCGCTCCATACATGAATTCATCTGATACACGTGTTCCATATTCAAATTTAACCGGAACAATTGTAAAAGGTTCTACAGTTGCCCCTCCGTTCGATTTTTTGCCGTTTTCCGCAACGATATCTACTTCGCTATCCAAAGTAAATGTAAATTCTTTTTTCCCGTTAAACGGAATCGGTTCAGCTGCTGACAACGCAGCTAATGAAGATTTTCCTTTCACCTTATTGAACATTTCACTTGTTAATTCCTCTGGAAACAAACTTCCTCTTGTTAAAATACTCGCCATTTTTATTCTCCTTTCATCTCGCTCAGCATACTTCTGTAGGCCGCGTCATTTTTTTTATTATTTCCTTCGGTTTCTCTTAACGGAGCTTTCTTTTTTTCTCCCAGCAGACCTTTTAACATTTCTGCGTCTTTTTTCATCTCTTTTTCATTTTCTCCCGACAACCGCTCTGCAAGTTCATATGGCAATCCTGCTTCATGCGCAATTTTTATTTTTATTGCGCTAGTCTCATAGCGCTTTATTTCTGCGTCCTTTTTAGCTGCTTCCTCTGGGGATAAATAACCTTCATACTTTTTCTTTTCATCGTCTGGTGACAAATATTCTTTATATTTATTCGCCACATCATCCGGCGAAAGAAAGCCTTCATATCTTTTTTCTATGCTTTCTCTCTCTCTTTCCAGTCTTTTTGAAACTTCATCTTCAAATTGTTCCCTTGTTTCAATTGGTTCAAAATCGCTCATTTTTGCTCCTTTCTTTTTCGTGAGATTAGTAACTTTATGTATATTAAAAGCATCCTTCCGGATGCTGTTAATAACTTGATCTTTGTTTCTTTTTTTCTTTGCTCTCCGCGCATTGCCAATACGCCAAAATAACGCTTTCCATCAACGCAATTTCTACGCCCTCCTTGATAGATCTGTACCCAAAACCTCCATTGGTTCCAATAGCGCGTTTTTCACAGTTGCTTACCGCACGAACCAGTGATGGCTGGTTATTATGTCGTATATTGTTCTGGAATAGCCCCTGTTCAAATGATGAATTTGCAACAATAATTTGCTTTACCGTTGGTAAAACCGGATTTTTTAAACCGATTTCCTTCATTTGGTCTGCAAGCAGCTGCTGCCCATTCGCTCCATCTATTACAACGGTCTTATAATCCATCGCCGCAAGATTTTCTAATATCCATCTGTTTCCCGCTCTTGTCGGTCTGCAATCTATTGATTCTACAAATATCTTTCCTTCTTTTGTTTTTACAGCTACAGACATCGCTACATTCTCTCCATCGTGTCCGTATTTTATTCCAACAAATAGTTTCCCTTTTAATTCTGGCATTGCCTTTACTGCTAACGCTTCCCATTCCGCTTTACTGATTTCTGATTTTTGATTATATCTCAACCATAAACCAAGACGCTGAATGTTAAAATCAATATCATCCGTAGTTATCTCCGCCCTGATTTTTCTTTCTGTCAGGATTGTTCCTAGCGACGGATTTGTTTCATACCACGCCTCAACATCATCAGGCCTATGCTGCTCGCTAACCGACCATTCTGCCCACCCGGAATCAAACCCTCGTCCGGATAACACCGTTTCCCTGTATTTTACAAAAACCGTCCCGGCTGAAACTACTGTCGGAGGGGTTCCCAGCATAATTGTCTGTGGGTTTTTGCTGTCTGATACCACATATTTTAACGAAGTCTCCTGGGCTTCTGTATATTCCTGCGCTTCATCTATAATCAATAGATCGTATCCTTCTCCAAGCCCGCCATTAGATGTTCTCGTACGGAACTCGATTACTCCTCCATCCGAAGTATATAGATGCTCTTTCCCAAATGCTTTAAACGATGAAGAAATATGTATATCTGCTTTTCCACACATCCTGCTAAGCCTCTCCCAGACAGCGTGGGATGTCGTTGCTCTGTGTGCTGTATATAATATTCTTTCTTTGTTTTTCAGCCCCCACAAGCATCTGCTTAAAACATTTTCACTTTTTCCATTCCTCCTTGGCACAGAATATCCATACTTCTGATGAACCCATAGCCCCTCCTTATTAACCGCCATAATGTCGCATGCAATTAACTGCTGCCATTCCAGTAGCTCATTGCCTGTTTTTTTATACAATTTTATTGCATCTGGTCCCTTTGTATCAGAATATGGAATCACAACGGATTGGGTGGGTGTCTGACGTCCTCTTCTTAATTCTGCCATAACCCCTCCTTTTTAACTATTGCTTTTTAAGAGCATATATTATAAAATAAATATAGGCAGAACCTTCGCTATTTTCGGTGAGGGGGCTGCCTTTTATTTATACCTTAAAATTTTTTTAATCTTTTCATCTGCAATAATCATTATATCAACCTCCTCCAGGTTGCACCATTGCATCCTTCTTTCTATCACGTTTATTACCTCTTCCATTATCACTTCGTTTTTATTGTAATTTAAAATAATTCCTCCCGGATTGCCTCGTATTTGCTGTAATCCATGCCGAATAGCACTATTTGCTGCTTTTGCCGTGCTCGTGCTTTTTAAATCCCACAACTTTTCATTCCATATGTAGTCAGCTGTTTTTTCATGGTCGGCATTTGATTCTCGCAATAACACTATATCTCCGCCTAATGTTTTATGAAGCAGCTCCGCTGTTTTTATTTCATCAGAATGCAGTCCTTCTACGTAGCCTTCATCAATCAAAAACTTCCCTTTCCCAGGAGTTGCCCCATTAAAATACTGCTTTGTTACGTCTTCTGCTCTAATTTCTTTTTTAAGGCCAATCTGCTTTCTTTTCTCTATCTTTTCTATTTCATTTTCATCAACCCGGCGTTTTGTGTGTACGTTTTGGATTTTACCGTCTCTCGTTTCAAACGCCACTAAGCATTTGCAATTTTTATGTCTTCTAAACACAGCGTTTCCACTGCCTGACACTGTCTCGTAATCATACACGCCTGCCAGTTTGCTGCACCAATCACAGCATTTCCCGGTTGCTATCCGGCGTATTTTTGGACTTAACCCAGATTTATTCTGAAAATCTGCATTGACTCTTACCGCTTCATCTACCACTGCTAGCGTAAAATTCTCCACCGCTCCAGTTAGCATATATGCAATGTCATCAAAATTATCTTTTCCAGATACAATATCTATAATCCCCGCTACTCTGTCTTCGTTTATCTGTGGCCTTATCGCCTTTATTCCTATTCCCGCTTCCTTATTCAGAATGTTTTGTACATCCACAGTCACATCTGACACAAGCTTGTAATTATTTTTAAGCGGCGGCCTTAATATACGTTCTGCAATATTGTAATACATCTTCCCATCTGGCAAAACCGCCGATGACAGATTATCCCGGAACACTCCCGAAAGGATCTCACCTGCTTCGATAGCAAATTCATGCGCTTCTTTATATGTAGCTGTTTCATTTCTTATTTTTGCATACAAACCTTTAACCTTATCATTTTCTTGAAATCTCTTTTCAAAGTCTGCTTGTATGTTTTTCAATAAATTCGGCGCTATATCTTCCATTTCTTCTCCTTATTACATGCTTGGTTCTATACCCGTCAGGTCTCTCAGGCTCTCTTTTCCAAAGTATCCCGGAATTGCTTGATTTATTTTAATCGCACCATCTCCATATGAACTTAATGCCGCCGCATCAGCTTCAAACACTGGCTCCCATTTTGGTTTCGTTAAATAAAATTGTTTTCTTAAATATGGGTAACTATCTCTCACGCACGCCGCTAAATATCCTACGTTCAAAAATCCCGTTCCAAATGTTCTTTGCGCTTTTCTTGCAGACAATCTTAAATTTTCATGCGATGCCTTGATCGCTTCCGCGGTCGATGGGTTTTCAGTTGAAAATCCCAAATCATCCAGTGTCAATCCGGTTTCTCCGGCAAATAATGAGGCGAACATTCTTAACTGCTCAATATGCGGACTCATGCTCAGTTGAGTAAACTGTCCAAGCGTCGGCTTGTCTCCTTCTTCATCTTTTGTTATTTCTATTAAACTCGACATCGTTGCCTTCCATTTTTCCATAGGTTCCGCATCCTGCGATGTGCCTACTACATATTTCTGTGGAAAAGAATAGAATTCTGCCGATATTTCAGACCTTTTAAGCGTCCTTAGCGCTGACCCCATAATATCCATACAGGCTCTACTGATTCTCGAGTGTCCAAACGGACGCACCGGATCTGGTCTGTACACAATCGGAACCAACAATGGATATATTGCTTTGTTTTTTATATCGTACGGTTTCTGATCTTTTTCATAATAAGCTGTTTTTCCTGCTATAAAATAAGCTTCGGTAACCGGGTTTCCATATTTGTCTTCTTTTAAAACCGCATACCCCTCTGTCAGCATTCCGGTAATTGGGTCTATAATTCCTGTTGCATTCCCCGCATCAATTACCTGCAGCCTTGGGTATCCTTCTTCATCCTCTGAAATATACACAAAGCAGCACGATGCAATTAAAGCCGACATTATTGCGCTATCAAAAAAAATATCCTGATTGTTCATTTGAAATATTTCGTTAATTTCAAAGTTGTCTTCTGCGAACTCCCGGAACACTAACCTGTCTGACATTGAATCTACGGCCTTCCCGCACCATCCAAGAACCGATTTCCAGTTCTTTAAATCTGGAGGCGTTGCTATCCCAAAGTCTTTTACGCTATTTTTCATTTCATAATATTTGTATCTGAGGATTACTCTGCTTCTTTTTCCTGCTAATTTTCTTCGTAAATATTCGATTCCTTTATACTCCATATCTGTTCCTCTTTTCTTAGCGTGTGTTTTTTTTCACAGTGACGGCGTGAAGGTCGAAACGGCTGCACGGCCGGGAGGTATGCCCCCCCCGTTTTGTTTCATTCGTTCCATTCCTTGGCTTCAATTTTCTTTAAAAAAAAATTTATTTGATAATTTTTTCTCTTTTGTTCTTATGGTTCCTATTCTCCACACCTCTTCCCCTCAGAGATGCTCTATCTTCTATGCTCTATACTTCTTCCAGTCCTGCGATTGCGGTAGCACCCTATTACTTACAATTTCATCGCCTTGTTTCTCCATAGTTCTGTTCATTAATTTATCGCTCTTCTCTCTATTACAAGTCCAATGTGCTAATTGCATATTGTCTATATCGCTTGGATGTCCTCCCTTCGCTATCGGTATAATATGGTCTATACAGGGCGAAAGGGGGTGGGGGTATTTTATCGAAAAATCAACAGGCTTTCCGCATATCCCGCATGTAGTACATGTTGCAAATATTTTCTTTTTATTTCTCTCAAAGGCGCCTCTGTGCGTACCATCTTTATCAGGTCTATTCCTCATCTTCCACACCTTCCTCTGTCTCTTTTAATGTTACACATTACAAAAGACACCCCGTAGGGTGCCCTATGTCTCTGCCGTCTGCCCGCTTCTTTCCCCGGGAACGAAAAACGCCCCGGGAATCCCGGAACGTCTTTCAGGTTCTATATACTCGGAGGATATTAGTGAAAAGTAACTTTGCGCTTTGTTCAGTTTATACTATAACCGATTTTTAGCGAACATTACCGAACATTTATTCAATTTTTTCTAAAAATCTATTATGGCGCATCCTACAGCCGTCTTCCGTGTACTTTATCCGGCGCTTCGGGAATATCCGGTTCATCTCTATCGCTACCTGGTACCAGGTCAGGTCATCAATATAATACAGCCGGAACATAATGCGCAGCTCGCTCCTCCGGATACCCTCTATGTATTCTTCCGCCTGCCCCTGCAGCTCCAAAAGCTCCGCTTCCATATGTTCGCGCCTTGCAATATTCCCCTCCAGGGCTTTCTGCTTGCGCTCTATAGCTTTTGTCGGCTTCCCCTGTATTCTGACCGTCCGTATGGGCTTCCTTCCCTTCTTTCCGCAGGTTACGGAATCAGATACCACCATCTCATTCAGCCCGTCCAGCTCACGCCTGTCTTTCTCAATCCTGCGCCTTAAATCCCTGATTTCTTCTTTCATATCCGCATACTCAATCAGAACGCTTTTGTCCACCCCGTGTCTCCCCTTTGATATTGTATTTCCTTGCCAGGTACTCCTCCACGCTCTCGCGCTGCATCTGCCTGCCCTGCTGGGCGATCAGGCTCCGTGCCTGATACGCCGGGCGCTTAAAATCCGCCCGCGCTTTGCTGTCCGGCTTCCTTTCTGCCATGTCACCGTGGTGGCTTAATGTG
Source organism: Clostridiaceae bacterium (assembly GCA_902362865.1). Taxonomy (GTDB): domain Bacteria; phylum Bacillota; class Clostridia; order Lachnospirales; family Lachnospiraceae; genus Claveliimonas; species Claveliimonas acetigenes. The sequence goes on along the minus strand of CABIYE010000001.1, from coordinate 386,431 downwards.
TCTACGTGTTGCTGCCGCCTTGTCCTTTTATGCCTCAATCTGTTTCACGCTCCTTTACCCTTGGCTTATATTCCCTCTTCCCATTCAGAAATGCCTCCTGCTTTCTTTGCCGCCCTAACACCAAGATAATCAAAATCCATAACATCCCTTGTATGCTTGTCAAACGCTTCTTTCAACCTCGCAAACCGTTTTTTCCCAAAACCAAAGGCCGTATTTAGTGCCATAAACCACACCGTCATGGATGTCTGGTATAGGTTTTCAGACGTGAATTCTATAAATTCATCAATCTCCTTCTGTGAAAACTTCATCGGAGCCCTCAGGAATCCCCGTTTCCTGATGTCTCTCTCCAATGCTTCTATCCCTTCTTTTTTGGCTATGTCGAGTGCATACACCATTCCCTGCATCCGGTATTCAAATTCTTTGGTTGGTTTACCCATATTCATCCCTCCATATCAAACAGGGTTAATTGTACCGGCGGAACATCTTCCCATTCCACGCCAATATAATCAAGCACCCTTCCCCATCCGTATTTCTCTCCAGTTTTTGGATCTGTGCAGCAATTATACATATAAAACTCCCATTCCTTTGGGTTCCGCTCTCTGAGCTTATCGAATCTGTGCGGCCGTTCTTCCATGTGGATTCCAAACCCACACATGCTGCACCCGGTTCTTTGAGCTCCGGTAGTCCTTAAATCCCCGTTCTCATCCTCAACCACTTCCCCATATATGGCAGGAATGATTGTATCTACAGGCTCATATGGAATTACATTCCCGTCTTTGTCCCGGCTATAATCCTGTTTGTAATATAATCTTTCAAAAACATAAATATGTTCGTGATACCATTCGTCCATTTCTAAAGCCAGTTTCAATATGTCGTTTCTCATATACGGGGCGAACGGTGCAGATCTCATGGTTGTCTTACCGTAGTAATTGCATCCGTGATCGGTGAGTGCTTCTTCTCTCTGTCCACCTTCAGATGCCATCATTCCGAGAAACGGATAGCTTCCATGCTCTTTTGCCCAATCATCACAAGGTTTTTCTTTCAGCCAATAACAACAGTCGTTGCTCACCTTGAAATCCGGCTTCTGATAATGCACCCCTTCGTTTTCGTTCTCATATCCGCCGAACAGCTTTAGCCATTTCTGTGGCAGCTTCATTCTGCTGTTTTTGGCATAATGCCCAAGCTCTCCACACTCGCCTGTAATAATTGCATGTCTGACCGTCTTATTCTTATCACTCGGGTTCTGCAGCAGATTAATCTTACCGGCTATCCTCTTTGAAATTACCGGGAATCCACATTCATTCAGCACCTGCACCTTTGTCTTGTATGATTTCAGAATCGTGATTCCAAGCGCCTTATGTACTTTCTGTATGCTTTTATCTTCTAACCCAGATACCGATATCGCCGGAACATGTACCCCAATCGACTTTAAGAATACAAACAATGTAATGCTGTCCAGCCCACCAACAGATACGTGTGCATTGAATCCCCGTTCGTACATTTCGGATACGAATTCATATGCCCGAATTTTTGAACGCCTTTTTTTAACTTCATATGGAAGCCTCTGCATAGCAACCATCCTCGCTCTTGCTTCTGCCTTTTTCTTTTTGTATTCTGCAAGCCCATCGTCCGGCGCCTGAATTTCGTCAGATTCTTCATTGTATCTATCATCCAATACTTCCTGCTTATTCATTTTTCACTCCATATAATCAAATAATGTCGGCATCTCTATCTCTTCTTCTGCTGCCTGGAGGTAACCTACCCCGTCCCGGAAGTAATCCGGGTTCAACTCGCAGCCGTATCCGCGCCGTTACCTTCCTGCCTGCTGCCGTTTCTGTATCTTCCCTATACAAACCTTAGCTGCAGCTCACTATCATCTATCTTCATATTCGGCATCCGTTCACCGATTTTTAAATAACCGCAGTTCGCCTCTACCAGCTTCTTTGCCACAGTTGGAACTACACTATTCCCGATTCTTGCCACCTGCTTACTTGCCGGATACGGGTGCCCTCTGTAATCACGGTCTATGATATAGTCCTTGGGAAATCCCTGCCCCAGCTTCAACTCTTCTGGCCTCAGCATCCGCAGAAAAATATCCAAAATTATATATTCGTTTCCTAATACTGTAACCAGCGCAAACCCGTCCTTTACTACAATCGTATGTAATGAGTCATGTAAGCTCTGCCCGGTTCCACATCCGTAATACTCCATAATAAACTGGCTGACCCATGTACACTTTTGGATAATATTGTCTGTTTCACCCGGGTTTTCTGTATTTTTATTCAGGGCTTCTGTCAGTTCGCCTGTTGGTATAGCCATTACTGATACCATTCCAAAATGCCCCGGTGATGTGGTAATCGTGTGAATCGGCTCATACAGACTTTGCCCGGTTCCGCTCTTGTAGAACTTCGTCGTGTAGAGCATTACCAGCCCGTAACGGTTACCGGTATCTATGGTCTGTATGGGTTCCGTAACCGATTGTCCCCGTACCCCATTCTTTGTAGTTTCTGAATGATATTGAATAAGCATCGGACTAATCAATCCGTGATGTCCTCCCGTGGTTATCGTCAACATTGACCCTTTAATGTCACTTCCCGGCGCGCCCGTATTATTCCGCATCATATACGGCATAGTCACTGGTGTAGCAACTCCAAAACCATGTTTCTGCGTTATCGTCGGCATTGGTTCGTGGATGCTCTGCCCACGAAAATTCTCACCACTATGATTCACCTGAACAATAAATGGATCCGGGCAGTTAAAAACAAATTTCTCTAATCCCTTTGCTATCCGGTTCATAGTATTCTTTGCCAACGGTTTCTTTCGACCAAAAATTGATTTTCCCAAATCCCACAAATCCAAATATTTATAAATTGACTCCCAAGGCAGCAATCCATTGATTCCACCTTTGCTGTGCGTCTGCTCCGGCCAGGCAATCTCCCTTCCGTCACGCCGGAAAACCGCATACCAGCGCTTCCTTGTCGTAGGCGCCCCGTAATCTGCCGCTACAAGTTCCCTTGTTTCTATTTTTGTATAGCCGACAAGATACATTTTCTTCATAAACTTCTGGTATAGCTTTCCTTTTCTTTTCGGAATCGGCCGACCTTTCTTATTCAACGGCCCCCATTGCCGTATTTCCTCCACATTTTCCATAATGACAACATCAGGTTTTATTACTTTGGCGTGTTTCACTACGGCCATTGGAAGTATCCTTATTTCCTGTTTCAGCGGCTTTTTTCCTTTTGCTTTGCTGAAATGAGTGCAGTCGGGACTCGCCCACATAAGTGCTACATGCTGCCCTTTTATATGCTTCTGCAAATCAACTTTAAAAATATCCTCTGTTAGATGCAGGGTATCCGGATGATTGGCCTTGTGCATTAAAATAGCATCCGGGTCATGGTTGACCGCTATATCCACTTGTCTGCCAAGCGCCATTTCTATTCCAACACTTGCTCCACCTCCTCCAGCGAAGCAGTCGATGATTAATCCATCTTCCATGCTGTCTCCTCCTGTAAAAATCCGTCAATCGTCAATTGCTCGCACGGCTCAAAGTTCATCCACAGGACTTCCCTTTTCTTGCTGCAGGCCTGTGAATAACAAGTAGCTTCCTTCCTGTGCCAGCCCCTCAGCCTGTCATTATACAGGCCATTATCATAACCGCTCAACAGTACATAACCCTTATGCGCTAACAAGGCATCCAGCAAATTATTCTGGTCTTTATCATCCATTTCACATCGGTACTGTTTTCCGTGCCTGGTGTTCAGGACATATGGCGGGTCTGCATAAATGAGCACATTCGGAAAGTTAAATCTCTGTATCAGTTCTACTGCCGGCCGGTCCTCTATCTGCACTCCACGCAGCCGCTCTGCTGCCTGTAATATTTTATCTGGAATGTTGCACCAGTCCTGCGCTGCATAAGCCCTCTCTCGTCCTTGCACATCATTCTTCCAGCCTACCTTTTCTCCATTTGTCCTGAAACCATGTCCCATGTTCAACCGAATGTAGAAATTTACCGCCCTATCTAAGCTGTCTTCTGGTGTGGATGCAAAGGCATTCTCATAGATCTGTCTTGCATAGGGTGTATAATAAATTTCATGCGCTAACCGTTCCGGGTCTTTCTTTATCCACTCGAACAGATTTACTACGTTCCCGTCTAAATCGTTTACCGTCTCAATATCTGACCTTGCTTTATTAAAAAGTACCGCCCCAGAACCAAAGAACGGCTCCAGATAACTGTGGTGTTCCGGGAAGAAAGAAATAATCCATTTTGCTATACTTCATTTACTTCCCGGATATTTAAGTATTGCTTTCATCACTTCGTCACTCCATTTTATAGAAGGAGCCGTGTACACTTTGCCCTGCAGGAGCTCCGCCTCCTTCCTTATCCTTTTATCCCCAGGCATTCCGCCCGTCTTTCCTTTTTCTCCAAATCTTCTGCATTTATGCTGTCCTTATTCAGCTTCACGCAGATACATATCCATTCCATCCGGAATTTTTCAAAATCACTCAGCTGCTGAAAACCTTTTCTTACTATCTGTTTTTTGCTTAAGATGGTTCCCTCCTTTCTCCCCGCCATCCAGGCGGGGCAATCCAGCCAACAGTTACCGTGATATGACAAACCTTTACGGAAGTGCCCTTTTCCTGCCGCCCTTCTTTTTTCCCGGGCTTCTTGCTGCAAATTCTTCCCGGTCAACCGGGTTTTTATAGGGGTCGAACCCTGAAAGCCCTGCTGCCTGCCGGTATCCTACCGGGTTCACCGCCTTGTCATCGATATAAATGTCTGCATTGATCTTCCGGCAGTCATTTTTGTATAACTCTATCAGCTCCGGCAGGTTCTCATTTACGGTATCAAATACCAGCCCTCTCTCTGCACACCATTCCAATGCTTCCTCTAAAAGCATCCCTTCCCTGTTCGTCCACAGGATCAGCCGTGCGCCTGCTGCCCGCTTCGCCTTTAAATGCTGGATCAGCTTCCCATTCGCTTCCCCAATCTCCGGCCACGCCTGTTTGCACAGTGTCCCGTCAAAATCCACCGCTATGACCTGGTTCCCGTTAATGTCCATAGCTTTCTCCATCTCCTTCCAGATAATTCCTTCCCACCAGTTCCATGAACTGCTGCCGCGTGTGGGTCTTTTCGTATGCCTTCTGGCAGTCTTCCTGTATGAGCCTCATATTCTTCTGGTTATTGTGCACTGCTTCCGGTCCGTCAATGTGGTGTGCCAGGCACAGGTAAACCTTAAATCCTTCCGCCTCCGATATGGCTCGGTTCGCCCCTCCGTAAACATGGTGTTCGTGCAGGGTCTTATTGGTCCTGCAATCCTGGTTTAATCTCATACACAGATAGCACATCCCGTCTTTTGCATGGAGGATGCTTGCCCTGTGCCTTTTCCGCTTTTTCTTCCTTCCTTGCTTCGGAAACATTATGTCCATCTTCAAATTCCCCTCGCATTCTGTATTTATAGGCTTTTCCGGCATTTTGGCACTGATTTTTCCGTTTTTTGTCCGAAATGCCTTCCGCATTCCGTATTTATGGGCTTTTCTGGCATTTTCAGCCCTCTTTTTTTGCTTTCTCTATTGCACTCCAAAGATCCGCTTTATAGCCATGGTGCCTGCTGAAGCAAAATTCTATCCTGTGATACCCCAGCTGCCGCAATAGCTGCTGCCACAATTCTTTGTTCGCAACCTCCCCTCCTCCCGGCTTCACCCATCCGCTGCGCCCCCAGCTTTCCAGGTTCCCTTTTTCCACCATATCCTTTACGAAGCTGCACCTGGTATAAATCCTGACGTCGCACCGCTCCCGCAGCCTTTCCAGCGCTTTTACTGCTGCCAGCAGCACGCTCCGGTAATACGTGGTTTCTTTTTCCATGCCAACAATCCCCAGCACCGCCGGTCCCTTCCCCGTCATGTATTCGATTGCCGCCGCATACCAACCGTCTTTTATCCCGGGACCACAGAGGGTGGTCTCTATGTAAATTTTCACTTCCATCATTTTAAATTCTCCTGTTCAGCCGTACCATCGTGTAACGGCGGTACTTATAGCCTGTTACCGGGTTTATCCCTTCTATGCACCGCAGGATATAATATCCTTTCTTTGGCTTCGGCTCTTTCTTCCACCGGATAAGCTCGTCCTTTTTCGGTTCCGTAAGCTGCATATTCCGGGAATGGCTGTAACTCGCTTCTTTTATCCTGGGCTTCGCCAGCGTCCCGTCCTTTTTCGGTTCCCTGGTATCTCCATCCTTCGTCAGGTAATTCGCCAGCTTCGTAAAATCTTCATCCAGGAAGCGGCTGTCATCTTTAATCGTCACCATGTTTACAAACCCTTTATCCCATGCGCGCTTTAGGATCCCCGGGGCATCCGGGATATCATTCACCACTAAATGGATATGCCATGCCCCTCTTGTCCCCTGTTCAATGTTACGGATCCAGAAAATCTCATATCCTCTCTTCCGATATTCCCTCCGGACAGTCCGTATGGTTTTCTGGAAGTCTTTCAGTGCACCTTCCATACTTTCCGGCCTTTTGTCTGCCTGGTAAGTAAGCGATATGAACAGATCCCCAAAATGGAAATACTCCAGCAGATACGCCCGGCACCTCCTTACTTTGTTCTGGTGGTTTATTTCTTTCACCTGTTCAGGGGTTGGTCTCTTCTTTTTCATCCGCGGCATTCCCCTGGCTCCATATCTGCCGTCCGGATGTTCCTCCACATCAATCACATCCCCATCCCGGTATGTGCTCGTCAGTCTCTTTATCATCCCGCCTGCGTCCTATCTTTAATATTCTTATCGAGTTAGAAAATGGGGCGAAAATCCCCCATTTCCTTGACTTTTTGCCCCACAGGCAGTATACTTATGATGCGAGTTATTTCTGTAGGGCGCAAGCCTTATGCGGCGTATCCACTCTCAATGGATACGCTTATTTTTTTCTTTACTCCGTGCTATCTCTTCCATTTCTTTTTCCCGTATTTCTCTGTATTCCGCATACTCTTCCCACAGCACCGCATCATGGATTACATTAAATACAGCTATGTACGACAGCCTTAACGGTTCCGCTTTCTGCCGGCCGTACTTCTCACAGGCTTCCTTATAACACCGCATCTCTGTATCAGCTCGGTAAAAAAGCAGGTCTTTCAGCTCTTGGAGGGTCAGCTCCCTCCTATCTTCAGCTTTTTCCATAGTTCCGTCCTTTCTGGGGCGCTTACCGCCCCTTGCCTATCTCTTTTAATACGAATTCCGTAAGGGCATCTGCAAGTTTTGCCTTCTCCGTCTCTGTTTCCCGAAACCCCCTGATTTCTTCCTCCACTTCACGCTTCCGTTCTTCATCAGATTTCCGCGCCTCATTTACGCATTTTTCCCATAAAAGATTTCCCACTTTCTCCCCCAACGCATTACAAAAGACCTTTTTTACCCCTCTTGCTATATCTTCAAATTCCATTGCCAGTGTGAGGACGTTCCCATCTACTATTACTTCTCCAAGTTGCGCTTTAATCATCCGTCTCTTCCCCTTTCTTCGCTACTCTCTTAAACCTGCGCTCTTCCACGTCAGCTATAGCCAGGTACTCCTGTGCGATTTCAGAGTCCCCGTGTGTCTTCCTTACCTTTTCCCGGAACTCATCCAGTGTGCCGTAAAAGCAGCCGCACTTCACGCCGACTCCCCCTGACTTCTCCCGGAAGAAAGTCGTTGTCCTGTTCTCAGAGCCAAAGCCGTCTACGCTGGATTTCTGCGAATTGTCATAAATATCTGCATCGCCACAAACCTGTGCATTGCCGTGAACCCGTGCATTGCCGTGAACCCGTGCATTGTCGTAAACCCATGCATTACCGTAAACCCATGCATTACCGTGAACCCGTGCATTGCCGTGAACCCGTGCATTACCGTAAACCCGTGCATTACCGTAAACCTGTGCATTGTCGTAAACCCATGCATTGCCTTCATGGCTTAAGTTTTCCTCTTTTTCCACATATCCCCCAAGCTCACCGGCTTCAACCGCGTCAAAGCTTACAAGGGCTTTGATGCGGAACAGTTTCTCTCCGGAAACAGTTTCTATCGATTCTGTGGTTAATTCAAATTTCTTCATTTGACTATTTCCTCCAATTCCGTTATACTTAATTTGCTTAATTACTTGAGTGCCCCACGGTTGCCGCCGTGTCCGGGCACTCGTTTTTGATTCTCCCGGCATATTCCCGCGCCCCTTCCGTCCATACATCGCCATTGCCGTCCACGTAGAGCGTTTTCCCGGCAGCCAAGGCATAGCCTATGGATTCTGCATCCCAGCCTGTTCGGGGCTCGTCCTTCAGCTCGTCATACGGCCTTAATGTCTCCATCCTTTTCACCTCCTTATGGAATCAATACCGCTATCATGATAAGCTCCGCCAGGATAACTCCCAGCAGCGCCCCGTTCACCGTGTTAAACTCCTGCGCCTGTTTCCGCTCCGGTCTGTCCGGCTGCCGGCTGATGTCTATGGCGTCGAGCCGCCGGATGCTGATTAACTGGATCTCTTTCAATGCTTGTCCCTCCCTTCCGCTGCTTTAAGCAGCGTTTCTCTTCCGCAGACACTCCAGAATAAACTCTGAAAATGTCTGGATGATTCTTTCAACTTCTTCCGGGTTCTTCCCGGAATACCCACTATCGTCAATATGGCAGGTGCACTCTCCTCTTTTTTTGGTTTCTACAATCAACCTGCATCACCTCGGTTTTCTTACTAATATGTATGCATTACGGTTTGTACTTGTTGCTGTTATCTGGTATAATTTCCCTCCTTCACCTCCTATCCTGTTTTCCTTGCTTCTTCCTCCTTCTGATGCATCAGAAGGGTGTTGGCATCCCTCGTAAGCAGAAGAATACCTGGTAAATCAATCTGCTCCAAAATGGATACCATGTTTTTTATCTCTTTCTCTTTTTCCTGTTCTAAACCCAGCATATTTATCACCTCACCTTTTTTGTGGTACAATCCTCTTAATTAAATAAATGAAAGGATTACCTTGTTATGAATTTTGATAATACTGATATTTCTAAAATCGTGGACAGCATGCAAAACGCCATTGAAGAAAATCACGAGCGAATCGCTTCGGGCATTATCCCTGAGCAAGAATACAATGGTATGCTTGAAGATTGCGTATTTGAAACGTGCGATATTCTTCGTAAAATGCAAGAAAACTCTGAACGAGAATCCAAAATCAACCGTAGACGTTTTTGGATTAGTTTAGTTGTTTCATTAATCGCTGCAGCTGCTGCTGTAATATCAGCACTTCCTTATATACTGCCTTAATATGCCTGATAAACAAAATCTGATTAATTGCTATCAAAATAACTGCTATTGCCATTGCCGGCACAGATATTGTATGCAGCATCTTTATCACCTCGCTTTCTTGTTGCTTTTGAAACAATTATATGTGCTATAGAAGCTTTTGTCAAGATATTTTTTGTTGGTATTAGCACTTTTTGTTGACTTTAGCACATTTTTGTGGTATCTTCATTTTAAAGGTGGTGAGTGAATGAAGGAACGACTAAGACTATTGCGAAAATCCCTTGATATAACTCAACAAGAATTCGCTGATAGAATTGGAATTAAAAGAAATTCCTATGCAAATTATGAAACTGGAAGAAATACACCAATTGATGCAATCATCTTATCTATCTGCAGGGAATTCGGCGTAAATGAAACCTGGCTTCGCACAGGAGAAGGGGAAATGTTTGAAGAGATAACCGAACAGGAAAAGCTGATGAAATACGCCGGACTCCTCCTGAAAGATAAAGATTCGGCAGTAGCGAACGCTATACAGGCTTTAATTGTTACCTATGAGCAATTAGATGATACAAGTAAATCCGTCCTTGAAAAAATAGCGTTACAATATGTGGAGAATTTAAAAAAGAGCCAGCAAACTGACTCTTAATATTGTATTACTTCGAGAGATAACTTTTGATGAACGCCAGTATTTCAGAAACCTTTTCTGGTGTCTCTCTCGTTAGTAATTCAACTATACTTTTGATATTTTCCATTTTTTTGTTTTCATCATTATTTTTCATATGTACGCCCTCCGTTTTGCATTGGTTTTTTACGTGCTATATTTTATCTTCTATTAATGCAGACACATTAAAATTACAAAACTTATGGCATTTTGAAATTTGTCCGAAAATACGGACACTTATTTGTAATCAGATTCATACAGGTCGGCAATCCTGATCTTCAAGCCTGCTGCCAGTTGTTCCATCGTTTCCATCCGTGGACTGGTTTTCCCAGATATTATGTCTGATATTGTGGATCTTGGGACGCCTGTAAGAATAGAAACTTGGCGTATTGTTAAGTTTTTCCTATACATTATTTCGCCAAGTAAAATTTTCATATTTCTACTGTAGTATAAATTGTGGTTAATGACTACTGGTAAATATTGGAAATTCTAACACTTCAAGATAGACGGCTTCTCAAAACTAAAGAAAGAGAGGTAAAGAGACATATGGAGGAAAAAAGTAGAAAAAAAGTCACAGGGAAATTTATTATTTTAATTGTTGCGATTATCGCTGTTGTTGTCGCAGGGCTATGTTTTTGGTACTTCCAAATCAAAAAACCGTACGACACAGCCGTATCGGAATTCAATATTGTCGCAAAACAAGTAGCGGAAAAAAATTCTGAGCTTGATAATGCAATTGATTCTGCGCAAGCAGTTTTAGACGCAAATGAACCTGTCTATGACGAAACTGTGATAAACGATGTTACTTTAGCTATTTCAGATGCTAATCTTGAAAAGCGAACCATCCCGGAACTTCCAGACAAAACTTCTGACATCAATTCTGCCACTCAAAAATTACTTGAACCATTAGATTATTCTTCTGCCATTGCTAATATTGCAGATAAGCAAGCCGCATTAGAAAATAGCGTAAAGCAAATGAAGCAAATCACAAATCCAAGTGGTGATTTTATCGTACAGCGCTTACAAGGTATTGACGGCATTTCTGCATGTCAGGCTGTTACAGAAGACCATGACCCCAATGGCAATCTGAACAAGCAAGGTGGATATACTGCCGCAATATATTTTTCAAGTTCGTGGATTAATCAAGATGACGTTTATGGAAGCGATATAGTAGATAAAGGAACCGATTGTGGTGGATGTGTCGAAGTTTATGTATCCGCTGAAGATGCTGAAAAAAGAAATACTTACCTCTCTGCATTTGATGGAGCAGGTATTCTTAACTCTGGTTCACATACAGTATTAGGAAGCATTGTTATACGAACTTCCTCAAATTTGACTGCAACACAGCAAAATAACTTAACACAGGCAATTTCTAACAGATTACTCACATTGGAAGAGTAATTTATAAGCATAAAATTATCCAGTCTTTAATTCAAGCACGCCTGGTGCTCCGGCGCCGGGAACCAACTAAATAATATCTTTACCCAGGCAACTGGGAAGGACAGCTTTCCATCTGTTTCGGAGTCTTGCGAAAGAGGTGGTGTCTATGAACACGTACGAAGAATTACAGCTGATAGTTTCCGTAGCGTTACTGATTGTTGCAATACTGACTTACACACATAGAAAATAGCCGTCCTGCTCCCTGACAAAGATTAGGACGACTATTCCAATAGTTACTTAAACCGCCCCTGCGTAAGCAGGAACGGTCTTTAAGATGCTATACAGACCAAAGGTCAATATAGTCTACCCTGAACAAGTAGATTATATCACAAACCTTTGGCACCTGTACAGGTGTATTTTTTATACTCTTTTTTCATAAATTTACAAAGGAAGTGATAGAATGTCATATTGTATTTATTTAAGAAAATCCCGAAAGGATTTAGAAGCGGAACAGCACGGAGAAGGCGAGACTCTGGCAAGGCATGAGCACACACTCCTATCCGTTGCCAAACGGCAGAATCTTATCATCGGGGCTATCTACCGTGAGGTTGTATCCGGCGAGACAATTGCGGACCGTCCGGTCATCCAGCAGGTTCTCCACGAAGTAGAATCCGGTCTGTGGGACGGTGTACTCGTCATGGAAGTGGAGCGTCTGGCAAGAGGTGACACCATAGATCAAGGAATGGTTCAGCGTGCCTTCCAGTATTCAAACACGCTCATTATCACACCTCTCAAAACATATAACCCGGCAAATGAGTTCGATCAGGAATATTTTGAGTTTGGGTTATTTATGTCCCGGAGGGAATATAAGACCATCAAACGGAGGATGCAGGCCGGAAGGTATGCGGCCGTTCAGGAAGGGAAGTGGCCGTTCAATTCAGCTCCTTATGGATGGGACAGAAAAAAACTGGAATCCGAAAAAGGATGGACGCTCATACTTAACGAAACCGAAGCGCCTGTCGTAAAGCTCATATTTTCCCTTTTCACCGGCTCTGACCGTGTAGGGGTAACTTTTATCGTCCACCACTTGAATGACCGTGGAATCAAGCCGAGAAATGGGGGAAAATGGACAGAGAGCACTATCCGGGAAATTCTTTCCAACCCGGTAAATGATAAGAAAGTGGCTATCGGAAAAAGGAAGCAATCTGTTCAGATCGTGGATGGTTCACCAGTTAAGACCAGACCACGCTCCGGGAATTATGATATTATCGTGGAGGGACGTCAGCCCAGATTGATTGAGCACGACATGTTTGCAGAAGCCCAGTCATACCTCGGTCTTGGAACGCCAAAACCTCCGGAGTCTTACGGTACGAAGAATCCGCTTGCCGGACTTCTTATCTGCAACGAATGCAAGAAACGTCTGCAAAGGCGTCCTGCTGCCAACCCTGCATTTAAAAACGGGGCAAAGTATGATATGCTGATTTGCAAAACAGACGGATGCCCCACCGTCGGCAGCCCACTTACACTGGTAGAAAAGCAGCTGATTGCATGTCTGGAAGATTGGGTATCTGGATACGAACTCAAGTCCCTGCTTCCAGAAAGTAATGTACCGGAAAAGCAAAAGCTTGTTGACGCAGCACAACACAATCATGCCCTCCTGATTCAACAAAATGAGCGTCTGCATGATTTACTGGAACAGGGTGTGTATTCTACCCAAACCTTCTTAGAACGCTCACAGAAGCTTCAGGAGCGCATCCGGGAATCAACCACACAATTAGCAATTCTGGAAAAGGATCTGGAATATGAAAAGGAAAAAGACGCCAACATCAATAATTTTCTCCCGGCCTGCAAAAGCCTCCTTGCCTATTACTGGGAGCTGTCCATCCCGGAACGGAATAAAGCGTTGAAAATTCTCCTGGAAGGTGTAGAATATAAGAAAACAGAAAAAAATAAACGTGGGAAGAAAGACACCCCCACTTTTGAACTGACACTTAAGCCCCGAATCCCGCGTATTTAGGGGCTTTTTCATTAGTAACAACAATTACGGGCGGATTCTTCCGTCCCTATATCCGTCAATATCCCTGTCACTTCTTTATAAGGCATTGTATATCGCTGAGCCAGATACCTCATAGAAGCCGCAAGTTCCCCGTCAGGTCCGCCAAACTGCGAGATGATTACCTGTGCGATTTTGGGATTGGTTTGTGAGATTTTTACCGGATACTGTAATCTTTTCTCATAATTCCACATACACTAGCATCCTCCTTCCTGCCACGGCCATGGTTCATTCACCCAACTCCAGTTCTCGCACGCATCCGTATCAACTGTGTCGATTGTAAGCGGACCATAATACTTTGCGTATTCTTTCAAAGCATGATTCCTCTGTTTCTGATATTCTTCAAAAAAAGCAAGCGCCTGTTTATCACAAGGATGTGTATCCAAAAATAGTTTTACATCATCTACTGCAAAACTTACCACATTGATCCATTCCATCAATTCTCTTCTGCATGGTTTGTTATCAGCCATCAACAGCACCCTCCCTTGAATGGTTTTGTAAGCTCCTCGAAAATCGTGCCACAATGGAATCCTTTATCTACATCATATATTGCACGCCATTCCTGCCACGGAACATACGCCATTGCAAGCGGCATATCTGTCAGGCATTCACAGCAGGTATCTTCCTGCATGTCATCCCGCATTGTATTTCGCATTGTCCGCCGCTCTGTCATCTGTCCCGTCTGCCTGTTTTCTGTCATTTGCCGGCGTTCTTGCTGACATCCGCAAGAATTACCGCGGCGCATGTACTCCGGTGTATTATAACGATAATTCGGCATGTGCATTACTCCTTCCATAAACATTTACAGTATTATGATATGGAAAATATTCCAGAACGTGAAAACGGCAGTCCGCCGGACTGCCGTCTGTCATGGGTTTATTTAATTTGCGCTGTCACCAAGTGTAACAGAAACTTCCTGCTCCGTGTACTCTCCTCTGGAATTTGGTACCTGTACCGTCAAAGTCACCGTCTCACCAGCTTTATAATATTGAAGCTGTTCCTTCAAAGTAGACATACTGTCGATTGTGATTCCGTCCAGTTCTGTAATAATTGTTCCCTTAGAGAGCCCCGCCTCTTTTGCACCTCCATTATCAATTACATTAGAAATGTAAACACCTACCGGCATGTTATACATCTGCGCGCTGTCAGAGGATACGTCTGCGCCTTCAATTCCCAAGTATCCTTGTTCATCTTCAGATACTTTTGTACGGGTCTCCCGGTTCATAAGATTCGTAATTACCTCACTTGCATCGGAAATAGGGATTGCATATCCCATGCCCTCTACTGCATTTGCGTTCACCTTAACCGTATTAATCCCAATAACTTCTCCATTTGCATTTAAGAGTGCTCCGCCGCTGTTTCCGGGATTGATTGCTGCATCGGTCTGGATTAATTTACTGTCAAAACCTTCCATCTCCAGGTCTCGGTTCAGTGCCGAGATAATCCCTGTTGTAACAGACTGTCCATACCCCAATGCGTTCCCAATTGCAATCGCCGGCTCTCCAACCTGCAATGCATCAGAATCTCCAAGCGACGCAACTGCAATCGCCTCCATTGTTGAATCTTCAATGGAATCCAGGGGAACTGCTACTACTGCCAGATCCTTTGCTGCATCGGTTCCTTTAATATTTGCCTCTACACTTTCTCCATCGTCGAATGTAACCGTCAATGTATTCGCGCCCTCTACCACATGGTTATTCGTTACAATCAAAAGTTCTGAATCATTCTGGCTGATAATAATTCCCGAACCCACGCTGATACTCTCCTGCTGCTGGATACTTCCAAAGAAGCTCTGTACCTCCTGAACGCTCAGATTCGTAATGGATACTACCGACGGCATTACCTTTTCTACAATCGCCGATACATCAGCAGTTACCGTACTGGAAGACTGTGAAAGCTGCGTTGTATTAACTGTGGATGCCTGCTTTACTTCCTGCGTCTTCCCGGAATCTCCTGTGATCTTATTTCCAGCCCAATTGACACCCTGAAATGCCACACCGGCTGTCAATCCAAAGACCAGCCCCAGGCAGACCGCTTTTCCCCAATTGGGCATCTTTTTCTTCTGCTTTGGCTGTTTTGTCTCTTTTGGCTGCTCATCAAATATGTTGTTCGGATCCTCCTGATTCGGATCATAGTAATTATATTCATTATACATGGTTAAGACTCCTTCCATAAATGCTTTTGTTTTATTTATGTTAGTAGTCTAACGCCAAATTGTGTTGAAATTGTGATAAAAGGATTAAAAATATTTGAAACCCTCCCATTTTATTCAACTGTTACTGATTTTGCCAAATTTCTCGGTTTATCCACGTCACACCCTTTTCCAACAGATACGTAATAGCCAAATAACTGAAGCGGAATAATTGCCAGGGAGTTGGTAAAATACTTATTGGTCTTCGGAATGTAAACCACATAATCCGCCGCTCTTTCAACCTCTGTGTTATCCACATTCGTCACTGCCATAACAAAGGCTCCTCTGGTTTTAACCTCTACCATATTACTAATCATTTTCTTGTAAAGATCCTCCTGCGTAAGCACCGCTGCTACAAGAGTTCCCTCCTCAATCAGAGAAATCGTCCCATGCTTTAGTTCCCCTGCCGCATAAGCCTCAGAATGTATATAGGAAATCTCCTTCAATTTCAGCGAACCTTCCAGGGATATCGCATAATCAACGCCCCGCCCGATAAAGAAAATATCTCTTGCGGCAAGATAACGATTCGCAAACTTCTGAATTTTATTCTTATTATTCAAAAGCATCTCTACCTGCGTTGGAATTTCTTTTAACTCTTCAATCATAGAAGCCAGATTTTCATCGTCCAGCTTTCCTCTGACATGCGCGAATTTCATCGCAAGCAGATATAAAGCAATTAATTGAGCGGAATATGCTTTTGTAGTAGCAACCGCAATTTCCGGTCCCGCCCAGGTATACATTACATTATCTGCTTCTCTGGCAATGGAACTTCCCACAACATTCACAATACCCAGAACTCTGGCTCCCTTTGCCTTTGCTTCTCTTAATGCCGCCAACGTATCCGCAGTCTCACCCGACTGGCTGACTACGATAAGAAGTGTCCCCTCCTCAATAATTGGATCACGATAACGGAACTCTGAGGCCAAATCCACCTCTACGGGGATACGCGCCAGCCCTTCAAATACATACTTGCTGGTCATTCCTGTGTGATAAGCAGAACCACAGGCAACAATCATAATCTTCTTAATTGCCAGAATATCTTCGTCACTCATTCCCAACTCTTCAATTACAATTTTTCCATCCTTCAGCCGCGGAGAAAATGTGTCCGTAATCGCTTTGGGCTGTTCATACATCTCTTTCAGCATAAAATGCTCATATCCGCCCTTTTCCGCAGCATTTACATCCCACTCAATATGAGTAGAATCTTTCTCTATGATTTCCTCATCTACATTGTAGAACTCCATTGACGTCTCCGTCATCTTGACAATTTCTTCATTTTCAATAAAGTAAACATCTCTTGTATAACGAAGGACCGCTGGCACATCAGACGCAATAATATTACCTCCATCCGTCTTTCCCACAATCAAAGGACTATCTTTTCTCACTGCGTACAATTCATTCGGATGATCCTTGAAAATGATTCCCAGCGCATAGGAGCCCTCCATTCGATGCATGATTTTTGTAATTGCCTGGAGCGGATTTCCCTTATAATAATAATCCAGTAAATGAGCGATAACTTCTGTATCCGTCTCGGACATAAATTCATATCCATGAGCAAGCAGCTTTTTCTTTAACTTCAGATAATTTTCAATAATCCCATTATGTACTACTACAATACTTTTGTCTTTATTAAAATGCGGATGTGCATTCGCGTCTGAAGGTATACCATGTGTTGCCCAGCGTGTATGGCCGATTCCCAGCGTTCCTTTCAATGTCTCACCATCATGAGTAAGCTCGTTCAATACTTTCAGTCGTCCCTGGGATTTCACCATATTTATTTCGTTACCATCATATACTGCAATGCCTGCTGAATCATATCCTCTGTACTCCAGTTTTCCCAGCCCATCCAGAAGAATCGGCGCTGCCTGCTGATTTCCAATGTAGCCTACAATTCCACACATATTTTTTCTACTCCTAACTTATTATTTGTACAAATACCATTTTGCACTATCACTGCTATTGTAGCAAATTGCCTCCTATATGTCAAAAGGAGAATGCCTCTCAGCATCCTCCTTAACACTTGATTAATCAAGATCAATAATATCCATTTTAAATGTATCATCTTCTTCGGCATGACTGCGGCGTTTCGGCAGTTTCTCCAATTCCTCATCGAAATCGTCGAAATCATCCTCTTCATAGTCATCATAATCTTCATCCATAAAATCGCTTAACTCTTCAAAATCATCTTCACCCTTAGATTTTTTTTGAGAAGCTTTCTTTTTGGAATCTTTCTTTCTGACCGCCTCTTCATAATCCATCTCAGGATAATCCTCTTCGTCATATACCGCTTTCTTTTTCTTTTCTTTTACCTTCGGTTCTTTTTTATTTTTCACCGGAAGCTCTTCTTCATCTTCCTCGTCTTCTTCATCAATTCCATATTTGTCATAAAGCTCATCCAACTCATCATCCCGATGTCTTAACTGTACAGATTTGACGATCAATATAATAATCAGGAGCAAGAATAGAACACCTATCACAATAGCGATAATATCCAGGTACTTTTCTACCTTGTCCAACACTTTCCCAACCCTTGAAGATGACTCTGCTGTCTCTTCTTCCTGCGCTTCAGGCGCTGTTCTCTGATAAGTTTCATCTACTACGTCATATTGGTAAAAG
Organism: Clostridiaceae bacterium; assembly: GCA_902362865.1. GTDB lineage: Bacteria > Bacillota > Clostridia > Lachnospirales > Lachnospiraceae > Claveliimonas > Claveliimonas acetigenes. Next base: position 368,288 of record CABIYE010000001.1, on the reverse strand, counting down.
CCTTTCTTCCCATCACTATTCAGTGCATAAACTACATAGTAGTCTACATCCCCCTCTTTCTGCCATGCCGGGAACTCATTGCCTTCAACCTCAATGCTTGTCTTCTGATAACCGGTCGGCAGATTGCTGCTTACGTCGTCATCTAAAAGTATAATATACCTTGAAGCTGAAATATTAATCTGCTCAAACGGACTAATTGAACCGTCATCCGGATCATACAGGAAAAATGTGCTCTCTCCGCTCTGTCCGGTAAGATAGATTACATACTTTCCACTGGAGGCCTGTATAGCCGCATTGCAAGTCTGACCCTCGAATTCTATCTGTGTCCGCTCAAACCCCTGCGGAATCAGTGCATCTGAAAAATCATTATTAACCGTATACTGTGTTCCATTTACATCTACTGCTGCTCCGCTTCCAACCGCAGTCGTATCCGCCGCCGCTGTCTGTGTACCATCGCCAGGTCCAATCGTTACAGTAGAACTTCCTTTCGTCACCTGAATACTTGTACCATTAGAAGCCGTACCTGTGGCTGTCAGAACTTCAACTTTCCCCGTACCTTCTGCAAGCGCCCGGAACTGTAATGTCCAATTCAGCTCTGTGCTGCTTCCGTCTCCGGTTCCTGTCAGTTCAATCTGCCCATCACTGCCCGATGCTCCATCTCCGCTTACAAACTCAAGATAACTGGTATCATAACTCAAAGTAGCTTTTGCATCCGTAATACCTGCATCTGCGCTGAACTTAGCTGTCACTTCCACCGTTGCGCCGGCAGATGCTGTCGGATCGGAAAAACGAAGTTCTCCATTAGCAGCAAACGCGACTGTCGGCATCAACATTGCCAGCATACTCACACAAAGCATAGATAATATTGTCTTTTTTATCCTTTTCATCGTTCCTGTTCCTTTCTCAATGCATTTTACTCCCAATAACTACTGTCTTCTTCCACATAATAATCTTCAGAATCATTATAGGAATCATCATAGGTATCGTCTTCGGTATAATCATTATAGCCGCCGGAAGAATCATAATTATCACGACTGCTGTTCGTACCACTTCCACTGCCGTAGCCGTCATAGGAATCATATTCGTCATCCCAGCTCTCATAATCATCGTAGCCGCCATAATCTTCATAATCTTCATAATCATCACTGACATCTGAAGTTCCCTCGGCCCTCAATTCTATTCCCGACTCTATCTCCTGAACCCGTGAAGAAGCTGTATAAGACTCTTCACTAAATAAGAAGAAATGCACTTCCTTCAGATTAGAAGACAAGGTATTTGGTATCACTACGCTTCCCACATCACTGAGCATAGCCGACGTATTCTCTGACGGAAATCCCAGCGAATCTCCCATCTTATATTTCTGGAAGTCCGCCGCATAAGCCAACATCTCTGTCAGGGTAAAATTCGTCGAAATCTGCGGGAACACGCTATCAATAATCTTATTAATCTGTCCAATCGACATAGACTGCGCCTTTTCTGCTATCAGACTAAGCACCAGCCTTTGTCTGGAAGCTCTCTCAAAATCTCCCCCTGCCGTATATCTGATTCGGGAATAAGATACAGCCTGAACGCCATTCAGATGGTATGTTCCTGCCACTTCCGGCTCAATTCGTGTATAATCAACGCCTGTAACTTCAGAAGTTTCCACACAATAATTATTCATATGTACCACTTCTTCTGCCGTCATCGTAATATCAACTCCTCCCAGAGCATCAATCACATCGACAAGCGCATTAAAATTCACCGCTACATACTTTTCAATATTCATGTCCATGTTTCGGTTAATCATGGATATCGCGCCTTCCGGTCCTCCAAATGAATACGCCGCATTCGCTTTATTATAGCTTCCGTCATCCAGTTCCATTAAAGTGTCCCGATAAACGGATACCAACCTGATTTCTTTTGTTTCATTATTCAGGCTCGCTATCATAATCGTATCACTTCGGTTCCCTTTACCCAGATCGCCTTCACGGGAATCAAGACCAAATAATGCGACATTCGTATATCCCGTCGCCTGAACTTCTGTCTCTTCTGATATATTCAGCTTATTTGCATCCAGAGTCGTTGTCTCAAGCTTACCTATCTTACTTGCAGCATATAATGTACCTGTTACAAGAAGCGCAAGAAACAGGCATCCGACAACAACACCAATCTTTTTACCCGCTGACCAGGCGGCAAATCCCCGCTTTCTTCCCCTTCTTCTCCGCTTTTTTCTCGCCATCTTTGTACCCTTTCTGACATGAATAAAATTCAAATATCAATAATCCGTCTTTCATATTACCCCATTTTATGTGAAATTTCAACATTTTCATCGGGTTTTTTGCATTTTACCCAATATCTTGGATTCATGGTACATTTTTTTACTATCCGGCATGGAAGCAAGCGATAATGAAGTCCTGCCTGATAGCCCGCATACTTCGCCCCACTTTTCAAAAACAATGAAAAAAGCCGGAACGGATGTCCCGATCGGAACAGATACCCCGCCGTCTTTTTCACCAGACGCATCCCCTCCGTTTCAGACTTCACCCCTTTAAAAATCTCCGGGTGATCCGCCTGAGACACTGCCATATCAAAATTTCGCTGAAATTGCTGAAAATTCGTATAATTATGGGAATGTATGACCCTGGCTTTTGCACAGTAAGCGATGCTGTACCCTGACTTTATAAGCTTTGCTGCATAAATCATATCTTCATTAAAAATTGTTCCCGACTCAAATCCCCCAAGCTCACAGTATATTTCCCTGCAATACGCCGCGCACACATTAGAACAGAAGTATGTCTTAATTCCAAGTCGTTCCAGATCTGCTGAAGATTTCACCAGGCTCTCCGGAGGATAATTAAATCTTCGGGTATACCTTTCCAATATGTCACAGTCCTCCCCGGGAAGCTGCCTGGCATAAGCAGCAGCAATGCCGTCCTCCCCCAGCTTTTCCGTAAGCTCCGCAATCAGATTCTCATCCGCCGGCACTGCATCCTGTGTCATACACACAATAACATCTGCATCCGACATCCGGATTCCCTCATCTCTCGTTCCTCCATGATCGAAATCTTCCGGCAAAATATCTTTTACAATGATGTTGGGATATTTTTCCATAGCCCACTCCAGACCACAACCATCCTGTGTATGCATCAGAATAATGTTGCGAATCTCCAAACTCTGCCTGGATAAGCGGTATAAAAGCTGTTCTAATTTTCTGTCCGGCCGGTATACCGGAACTATTACATCAATCGTTTTCTTCATATCGTTCCTCTGTATTAACTATCAATATCCTAATAATAGGAATCATCATACGAGCTGTCGTCATACGAATCGTCATAGGCACTGTCATCATAGGAATCATCATAAGTGCTGCTATCATACGAATCATCATAGGTACTGTCATCATACGAATCGTCATAAGTGCTGTCGTCATACGAATCATCATAGGTGCTGTCATCATACGAACTGTCGTCTGTACCATCATCTGTATTGACGCTATCCTCTCCGGTTCCGTCTACCCAGCCCGGACCAATTCCCGTTATATCAAACAATTCATTATTAATACTTTTCACCGTTTCTGTCGGCTCGTACTCCATATCAGGGAACAAAAATTCATGGGCTTTTGTTACATTGTCGGCCAGTCCCACTGCCACAACATAGGAACCTGTATATCCCGGAACCGACTCCGGCGTCGCCGGATCGAACGGGAATCCTGCCGTCTCACCAATCTTATAATCGAACACTCCTGACGCAAGCTTCAAAATCTCTGAAGAACTAAAGCTTGTAGTTACCTCCGGAAGCACCTTGTCAATAATCTTATTTATCGTCGAAAGCTTCGATGCTTTGACCTTCTCTGCTATCTTTTCAAGAACCAGCCTTTGTCTCTCGGTTCTCTCAAAATCGCCGCCTGATGTGTATCTGATTCGGGAATAAGACACCACTTGAACACCATTGAGATGGTAGGTTCCTGCTTCCTCCGGCTCAATTCTCTCATAATCTTTCCCTGTGATCTCCGACGTCTCCACACAATAGTTATTCATATGAACTACTTCTTCATAGGTCAGATCCATTTCAAGACCGCCCAGCTCATCTACCACATCTGCCAGTGCCAGGAAATTCACCGTTACATAATCTTCGATGTCCAAATCCAGATTTTTATTCAGCATATTCACTGCTGCCTGCGGTCCTCCGAGCGCATAAGCCGCATTTGCCTTATCAAACGTATCATCCTCCTGGAGCAGCATCGTATCTCTATATACAGACATCATTTTTACTTCTTTCGTCTCATTATTAATACTTGCCACAATAATGCAATCGCTGCGGACGCCTTCCACTTCGCCTTCCCGGTTATCCGTTCCAAAAAGCGCAATATTCGTGTATCCTTCCTGCGCCAGTCCATTATTTACCAAGCCATCACTATTCAGACCTATATGATTCAATTTGCCCAACTTGAACATTGCAAATGCAGTTACTCCGAGCACACACAGTATAATCAGCTCTATAACGATCACTGCGATTCTTTTCCTGCGTCTCTTCTTTATCTGCTCTTTTCGCTGCATCTTTCGTCTTTCACTAATCTTTCTGCTTTTTTTCATCATTATCTCCTTCAAGATCAATAAGCATTCTTATTAATAAATCCTTTAAAGAAAGTTAAAAACAATATTTTAAAATCCAATCCCATCGTCCAGTTTTCTATATAATATAAATCATGCTCAATTCTCTTTTTAATGGAAGTATCTCCCCGGTAACCATTAATCTGCGCCCAACCGGTCATTCCGGGACGCACCTGATGCTTAATCATATATCTGGGAATCTCTTCCTTAAATTTTTCTACAAACTGTGGTCTCTCCGGTCTTGGTCCTACAAGACTCATATCTCCTTTCAACACGTTAAAAAGCTGTGGAAGCTCATCAATACTGGTTTTACGTATAAATTTCCCCACCGGCGTCACACGGGAGTCATTTTTCGTTGTCCATTCTCCCTTTTCTTTTGCCGTGTCTTGTACAACCATAGAACGGAACTTGTACATTTTAAACGGTTTATTCTGAAGTCCTACTCTTTCCTGCTCAAAAACAAGCGGTCCCGGCGATGTCTTTCGAATCGCGCACGCTACCGCCAGCATAATCGGTGAAAATATTATAATCGCCACCGTCGCCCCGAATATATCTACCCCCCGCTTCATCCAGCGGTTAATGGGATCGTTCAAAGGAACTCTTCTGATATTGATTACCGGCAGACCCTGAATATCTTCCGTGTAAGGCTTCGTCGGTATCACATTATTATAATCCGGAATAAACTTCGTATGCACTCCGGATTTCTCACACATATTTACGATTCGCTCCAATTTGTGATATTCTGCCAGTCCCAGAGTAATCACAATCTCGTCCAATTTATTTTCAGGGAGTACGATCATCAAATTATCAATTCTCCCCAACACCTTTACTCCTTTATACTCATGTCCGCGTTCCACATTATCTGCAAGGATTCCGCGAATATTATATCCCCATTCCGGATTCGTCTTCACCCGGTCAATGTACTGCTCAGCAGCCCGGCTGTATCCAATCAGCAGAACATGCTTCTGATTCATGCCCTTACTGCGTATCTTTCTCAGTATGATCCGTATAATATTCCGCATGAAGATCTCAAGTGTAACATTCACACAGAAAAATACGAAGATCATCATTCGCGAAAAATTCGTCTGATGGCGCAGATACAAAGCCAGGATGAACACCAGCATCCCAATCACATTTGCCTGAATGACATGCCAGGCTTCCAGTCTTCTCCCTTGTACTCTCTTCGGCGTATAAAGCTTAAAAATATAGTACAAAATCAAATACCCGGGCACAATAAAAACAAGGGCCGTCATATAAACCCGCCATGGCAGAAACCAGGGATCTTGCCGGAACAACCCGCTTTCGAACCTCAGATACCATGCAAGCACATAAGATATAACAATAACCCCTGCGTCAGCAACTACATGTATTCGATTTAATATATGCTGATTATCTCTAATCAAAATATCACCATCTTTTGCAATAATTTATCTATAACATCATACATGATTTCTTTCTAAAGAGCAAGGAAAAGAACCTTAATACCATCTTAATCCTGCCTTAAGAACTCTCACCTGTCAGTAAATCTGCGGAAGATATTAACCCACAATTCCAACTGAATTCTAATATAATGTGTCAAATTTTCTTTTTTAAACGCCATTTTTCGTTCTTTTGTGCACAAGCACAGCCCGTCTTTCAATCCTTTCAAATAAATTCCGCCATAGCCTTTCCGAAAGAAAAAAATAATTTTCGCTGCAAATCCCGCAAACAAAAATGGAAAATTCAGAATAATCTGAAGCAGCGGCATATTTTTATAAATCAAATAAATATTATTGCGGGCAGAGTACTTTGTCTTAAACTCATTGTAGCGGGAGCCGCTCGACGCACTTCCCACATGAATAACCTCAGCTTCCGGCTCGTACAAATTGATATACCCATGCAGCCTGGCACGGTAACCGATATCAATATCCTCCAAATAAGCAAAATGCCGCTCGTCAAAAAAACCAATTTCATCAAAAACCGCTCTCCGGTAGATCGCTGCCCCCGCGCACGCCGCAAAAGTCCGGCAGCAGCGGCTGTAACAATGAATTTTTTTATCTTTTCCTCTTGCAAATGCCCACCCCAGAGCATTGTAAAAAGTTCCTGCACTGTCAATCAATGTCTGATCCCGGTACTGAATCATTTTAGACTCAACCGAAAAAATTCTGTCATTTTGCTTCACCGCTCTTAACAGCACTTCTACAAATCCTTTTCTTATCTCCGTATCATTATTTAATAAAATAACATACGGCGTACTGCTCCTTTTAATACCAATATTGACTGCACGGCAGAAACCAAAATTTTTCTCCAGCAGAACATACTCTGCCTGGGGAAATCTTTCTTTGGCTTCTTCTATACTTCCATCTCCGGAACCATTATCTATCACCAGAGTCCTAAATGCAAGCTTTGTATTCTCATACAGCGCTTCCAGACAGGAACACAGATACTTTTTCCCATTATAATTCGGTATTACAACTGTCACTTCACACATAATCTATCTCCGCTCATTATTCTTAAGAGAGTAGTCCCATTTTGTCAGAGTCAGATTCACATTATACATCGGATCGCCGTTTTTTAAGATGTGAATCCAATGGCTCCGCATATATTCAATCTCCGTCTGAAATCTCCTGACTTTCTCTTTCGTATCTTCTGCCCCTCTTGTCTTCGATTCATAATGATACATCTCCACATATGGGTCATAGACAACCAGGTAACCTCTCTCCCGGGTCTTCAGACATAGATCCACATCATTAAACGCTACTTTCAATTTTTCTTCAAACCCGCCGGTTTCTTCAAAGACCCTGCGTTTCATCATCATACACGCTGCTGTCACTGCACTCAAATCAAGCTGCAGGGCCGCCTTATGCATATATCCCGAATATCCCCTTGGAAGTCCCACAAAAACACTTCCCGCCACTCCGCCGATTCCAACAATAATTCCTCCGTGCTGAATCGTATCGTCAGGATAATAGAGACGTGCCCCCACAATACCGACTTCTTTTCGCTGGCAATGTGACACCATCTCTGAAAGCCAGTCACTATGAATGACTTCTATATCATTATTTAGAAAAAGAAGATAATCTCCCTTCGCATGACGGACTCCGAAATTATTAATAGCGGAATAATTAAATTCCTTCTCCCACCGAATCACCCGGATTTTATCAGAAGAAATCTTCTCATAATACCGGAATGTCTCTTCTTTCTCGCTGTTGTTCTCTATAATGACAATCTCGTAATTAGAGTAATCCGTCTTTTCCTTTATGGAACGCAGACATTGATCCAAAGTTTCTACCTGATCTTTGTTTGGAATAAGAATAGAAATCAGCGGCTCACCCTGAACCGGATATTTCACCCGGTAAAAGCCCAGATTCTTTGTGTGCAAGACCTCTCCGGGCGTCCCGCATCGTTTCAGATGCTCTTCAATCGCCTTCTTGCCTGCATCATATGCATACATCTTACTCATAGGATTGTCCGATGTGGATTCTTTATGCACACGCCAGTGATAGAGAATCTTTGGTACATGAACGATTGCTTCTGCTTTCTCTGTACACCGGAGTATCAAATCATAATCCTGTGCTCCGTTAAATTCTTTTCGGAAACCGCCCACACGCTCAACAAGCTCTCTCTTTGCCACAAAAAGATGGCAGATATAATTGTTTGATCTTAATAAATCCAGATTAAAATCCGGTTTAAAATGTGGTTTGAAATGTTCTTCCAAATCTGTAGTAACCTTATCTTCATCCGTATAAATTACTTCGGCTCCTTTACTTTCATTAACGGCCTTCACAATTTCGTATAAGGCATTGGGAGCCAGCAGATCATCGTGATCCAAAAGTGCAATAAATTCTCCTGTCGCTATTTGCAGAGCACGGTTTGTGTTCTGGGCAATCCCTTCATTTTCAGGAACTTCTGCTATCCGGATCCTTGCATCCTTCTTAGCGGCAATTCTTAGAATCTCCGCCACTTCCCGATTCGCCGGGTTAGCATTAGCAATACAAAGTTCCCAATTTGAGTAGGTCTGTTCTCTCACCGACTGAATCATCTGTTTCAGGAAAAGCTCCGGTGTATTGTATACAGGAACAAGAATACTAATCACAGGCGCACAGCCAAAAACTTTTCTCCTCTGCCTGTCCAGCTCTTCGTCCGTTGGGCGGTGATTGGCAAACCATCGGTTATAGTCAATATCATCCTTCTGAAAGCGTTCTGTCAGCTTAATCCAGAATTCCCTTGCACCATAGTGTTTGAAATAAAGTATCCCCTTTTTTATATTATAAGGGGATAACTTCTTTACTATGTTTTTATAGTCTATCTTACTGCCCATTGCTTACTCCTCGCCTTTAACCCGCACACTGTTGTAATTCTGGCTTTTTCTCATCTTTTTCCATATTTTCTTGCATCTCAAATAAATTTTTTCGGGAATTATTCTTTTGAGATCCTGTTTCAGCCTGTATTTTATTACTCTCTTAAACGAACCCTGATGCCCCAAAATATCATCTATTCTTTCTAACATCTGATTATAGAAAGGACCGATACCGAACTTCACACTTACCTGATTATATCCGCGTACATAATAATAAAGATTGTTATACTCTATCGCCGCGAATTTATCTGTCATTCCGTATGCCGCATAATAACCAGCCTCCTGCACAACAAAAGGATAAATCCTTTCAATGGCATGAAGCAGCGTACCATCAATCTTATTTGGCTCTTTCGGAAAATCCTGGTAATTCCAATCCTGCGCATATAACCGTTCCATTGCACATGGCCGGAACCAGAACATTGTCCCAAGCGGCGCAATCGGCGGTACTTTTTTGCTCATAGGTACAGTAAGCCCGATTTTTTCGGCCAGTTGCTTCGTCACCTTAAAGTTCGGTCCCCACTCAAATCCTACCGTTGTAAAAAATGTACTGTGATTCGGCACCGGCGGCGCTAAAAGCCCCAGCCGCGGATTTTCTGCAAAAGTATTGATTACATTTGTAACATAAGTGCGGTTTGACAGAGTATTCTCAAAACACTTGTATGCAAAAGATGCCCCAACCGCTTCCGGCGAAATCTGAGCGCTCTTCTTATCATGAACAAAACACACTAAATCATACTGCATAATCACGTCTTTTACACCGACCAGCAGACTGCTCACATCTCTGCCTCTGTTCTCTATAACACGTATTTCCAACTTACGGCACGGCAGCGGGGAAAACACCTTTTCTATAGCTTTCTTTTTTGTTTCCGTATCCGTCGTAATATATACGTCCGTCTCTTCCGGCATGGAGGAAACATAGCGGTAAGATGATTCCAGCAAATCTTCAAAATAGATATGCATAACCAGCGCAATTTTCATCCGGCCGGTCTGCACAGCCAGTTTTTCCTTATCGCACTGATTCGTCGGCAGGACATAGGTAAGATTTAAATTCTTTACAATGTCATACAGATGGTAATTCCGCAGCAGCGTCTCCCATATAAAATCCACATCGTAGTCCGTTTCATCACGCAGATACTCAAACAACATACTTGCCGCTTCTCCGGTTGTATTATTCAGATAATCCGCATGGAGATGAAAAAAGCTTCTTTTCTTAAAAATAGGACATCTGCGCTCGCTTATCAGCCTTTGCGGACACATCATCAAAGGATAGCCGCTGTATTTCCTCAAATCCTCCATATCCACAGAGACTCCCCATTTGAAGCCTTTATCCGCAAATGTTTTTGTAAATATGGATTCATGCTTACCAACAGCCTGCTCATAGTTTTCAATTTCCGGCATATTCTCCCAGTATTCCCAGAAATCCTTGCTCTCTACAAGCGTTCTCCTGCACGCAATCCAATGTGACTGAATATGGTCAGGCAGATATCCATATGGCGAATATCCGAATGGATCATACGGAATCTTAAAATACTCTGTTAATCCCCAGAAATCAAGATCCTGCCCATCCATCTTTGCAAAAGTTTCCGAAAACGGATAAACGGGTCCCATAATCGTATTATTCAAAAGAATAATTTCGTCATATTGCACAAGCTGCTGACGGCCATAATGTTCTAATGCAGATTTATAAGCCCATACATCGAAGCCTTTATTTTCCCGGACATGGCATTCTCCATAGGTTTTCAGGATTTCCCTTCCCTTATCATTCAGCTTTCCATTACATACAATATATATATCCGATACATTCTTTTTTAAATCATCCAAAAAATAAGGAACATATTTATCCACAACTCCATTCTTATCATAAAAGAAGTATATCGCCAGCCTTTTTGCATCCGAGCTTTCTATCCGCATACGTTATCTCCCCGCCTTGATTCCTTTCCATTTCTGATCTTTTTCTGAAATCGTAAGTTCCATTCCCTCCGGAATCGGCCAGTCTATTCCTATATCCGGATCATTCCACGCCAGACCGCCCTCATCATTTGGATGGTAGAAATCTGTACATTTGTACGCAAATTCCGCCGACTCAGAAAGCACCAGAAAACCATGTGCAAAATTCTTCGGGATGAAAAACTGTTTTTTATTTTCAGCAGACAAGATCACCCCATACCATTGTCCGTAAGTTGCCGAGCCTTCCCGCAGGTCAACCGCCACGTCAAATACTTCGCCGCTTACAACACGCACCAACTTATCCTGCGGATAGTTAATCTGAAAATGAAGTCCGCGCAGAACTCCTTTTTTGGAGCTGGACTGGTTGTCCTGCACAAATTCCATATCAATTCCCGCCGCTTTATAATCATTGTAATTGTATGTCTCCATAAAATATCCGCGTTCATCGCCAAACACCGTTGGAGTAATCACTTTAAGACCTTCAATATTACATGTTTCAACCTGAATCTTACCCATTCCCATCATCCTCTTTCTAAATATCAAATATTTTACAGACCATCTGCAATTTCCATTAAATATTTTCCATAATTTGTCTTCAGCAACGGCTCTGCCAGTTTAATAAGCTGTTCTCTGGTAATAAAGCCGCGTTTATAGGCAATCTCTTCTATACAGGAAACATAAAGCCCCTGTCTCTTCTGAAATGCAGCCACAAAATCCGCTGCGTCAAGAAGCGCGTCATGATTACCGGTATCAAGCCAGGCAAAACCACGTCCCATCGTCTCCACATGCAGATCTCCTCTTTCAAGGTATGCATTATTTACACTCGTAATCTCAATTTCGCCTCTTGCGGAAGGCTTTACATTCTTAGCAATCTCTACTACATCATTATCATAGAAATACAAACCGGGAACCGCATAGTTTGATTTCGGATGTTCCGGTTTTTCTTCTATGGAGAGTGCTTTTCCATTCTCATCAAATTCAACAACTCCATATTCTCTCGGATCACGGACATAATATCCGAAAATAGTAGCTCCCTTTTCTCTGGAGCTAACTTCTTTCAACAGTTTCGAGAAGCTCTGTCCATAGAAAATATTGTCTCCCAAAATCAGTGCAACATTATCACTGCCGATAAATTCTTCTCCAATGATAAATGCATCCGCCAGACCTCTCGGAGTCTCCTGAACTGCATAGGACATACGAAGTCCCAGTTCTTCGCCGGTTCCGAACAATTCCTGGAACGTAGGCAGATCTCTTGGCGTAGAAATAATCAGAATATCCCGGATTCCCGCAAGCATCAATATTGACAAAGGATAGTAAATCATCGGCTTATCATACACCGGCATAATCTGTTTGGATACTGCCTTTGTCAGGGGATATAATCGTGTTCCTGAACCACCTGCTAATATAATTCCTTTCATAACTTCCTCCTAATATCGTATTAAAAATCATATCATAACTTATTATATCGATTTATTGTAACATATTCTTAACATTTTCTCAACTGTAAAAAGAGAAGACAGAACAAAACATCTGTCTTCCCTTTTATAAAACGCTTTACTCCGGTACGTATTTTCTCGGATCGACCGGCACTCCATTTTCATGTACTTCAAAATGAAGATGTGGTCCTGATACAATTCCTGTAGAACCAACTTCTGCAATTTTTTCACCGGCCTCCACGATATCGCCCGCAGAAGCAATAATCTTTGAGCAATGCTGATAGTAACACTCCACTCCATTTCCATGGTCAATTACTATATAGTTTCCTCTGGCGCTGGTATAGCCAACAAGCACAACCTTTCCTGATGCCGCCGCTAAAATCGCGGTTCCTTCTGACGCAGCATAATCTCTTCCCTGATGATTGCTGCTTGCGCCCTCTGTAGGTGAAACCCTGTAACCAAATTCAGAGGATACATAGTTCGCTCCCGGACATGGATTCACGAACCCTCCGGGGCCCGCTTCCGTCTCAATATACTCTCCCCCCTGGAAGCGCATAATGATGGTCGCACATACTTCTCGGGTAGTTATGCCCTGCGGATTAAGCATATTGTTATCTCCACTGATAATTCCATTCGCAACTGCCCACTGCATTCCTGCCAAAGACCAGGCTCCTACCAAACCGGAATCCGGATATCCGCTAAGATCAGCGCTTACCTGAGGACTTCCTTCAAAGCGGTGCAGCATTGTTACCATCTGTTCTCTTGTAATCTCATCAGAAGGTCCAAAAAGACCCGTATCCGTATATCCGGTCACAATTCCGTTGTCGCTCGCCCAAATCACCGCATTTGCATACCAATCATTTGCTCCGATATCGGGAAACTTATTCTCAAATTCCACATCCGGAGTACCTGCCAGGCGATATAATATCAGTGCGAACTGCCCTCTCTTTAAGGATTCTCCTACGCCAAAATATGTATCGTTTAATCCGGTCATAATTCCATTCTGAGATACGTACTGAACTGCTCCATAATACCATCCGTTCTGATATACATCTGAGTATGCTGCAAAAACTGTATTTGAACATAATCCAAACATCAAAGTCAGTGTCAGTATAAACACACCAATCTTTTTCTTCATATCCTACCTTGCCTTTCAAAAAAATGTCACAATGTTATACGTCGATTAACATTGTGACATATTTGTAATATTTTGTCAACATTTTGAAATAATTTCCAGTTTATTACTTCTCCAGCAAACCTTCGTTTTCTGTCCATCCCCAGAATGATTCGTCATAATTAATGGAATTCTCAAATCCGCACATTTCCATAACCACCTGCATATAAGAAGAACGGATCCCCGCCGTGCAATAAGATACAATTTCGTCTTCCTTATCCAGGCCGGCACTTTCAAACCATTTTGTCAGCTCATTTACCGGACGAAGGGTTCCATCCGCATAGAACAAATCTGTATATCTCAGATGAACAGCGCCCGGAAGATGTCCACCTGCCTTCTCATTATACAGACATTCGCCGTTATATTCTTCATCCGCGCGGACATCAACAATTTTATAAGAATCATAATTTGCCTTCAGTATGTCTGTCGTCACTACATGCTTCAGATTCTTAGAAGTAACCTCTGCATCCACCTTCGCAAGTGTAGATGTTCCCTTCTGTGTCGGCGCTCCGGCCGCGATCAATGCGCTGTAACCACCGTCAACAATCTTTACATTCTCATATCCGGCCACGCGAAGCTGCCACATCAGTCTTGCATCATCGCCCCAGCCATTAACCGTCTCGCCAAGAAGGATAATCTCTTTGTCCTTAGACAGTCCCAGATTACTGAAAGTCTCATTCATCTTTTCCACACTCTGCATCTGCCACCATCCCGGCACACCTGTGCTGCTGTTATCCGGGTTTAAATTCACGGACCAGTCTTTCCAATCGGAAATAACTGCTCCCTTTATAGTCTCCGCACTCTTCTCAACACCACGGCCATCTACAAAGATTACGTCTTCTTCGCCGATCTTACTTTTCGCCTCAGCGGCATCAATCACATAATCACCCTCGAACGGAACCAGTGTTCTGGAAATAATCGTTGCAATTTCCGCACGGTTTGCACTTGCCTGCGGATCAAGATACTTCTGTCCTGTAGCCGCATTTTCTTTTCCACTGATAACTCCCTCTGCCACTGCCCATTTCACATATTCTGTCGCAAAAGAGCTGACACTACCGCCATCCGGAAACGTGTCAAGTTCTGTCGTCCCTGACACATCATATCCCATATATTTCTGATAGCTGTACATCATCTTGGCAATCTGTTCTCTCGTAATCTGATCATTGGTACCAAAATTACCACTGCCATCCGTATATCCATTGGCAACTTTCGCCTGATATACCCACATAATCGGTTTCGTATACCACTGTCCGTCCGGCACATCTTTAAATACTGAGCTGTACTTCACCTCCGGACTCCCCGCCATACGGTACAGAACCGTCGCAAACTGCGCACGCGGAATATTCTCCGCCGGTGCGAAAACTGTACCTGCCGCATCCTTACCGGTCATGATTCCCTTATCACTGATCTCAGATACATAATCATAATACCAATGATCGGAAGCAACATCCGTAAATTCCTTAGCATCTGCTGAAAGTGGTACCGCCATTACTGCTGCCATTGCCGCAAACAGCGCTAATGTTGTTTTCATTTTCATACTCTTTCCTCCTACTGACCTACCAAAAAGGCCGTTTACTATTATCTATATATTATAAGTCTTCTTCCCCGGGCTAGTCCAATCGCTTCTTTTTATAGATAGTATAGACGTATTCTATAACGAATCATACCGATTCCATGCCTCTTTTACCCCGCCGTCAAACAGCATATGACCCTGGTTCAGTAAAATAGCGCGATTGCAGACCTTTTTCACCTGATCGATGCTGTGCGACACAAACAAAAGTGTTGTTCCCTGCTCCAGCATCTCATGGATTCTTGCATGGCATTTCTCCTGAAAACGGTAATCTCCTACCGACAAGATCTCATCGACAATCAGAATGTCAGGAGTGTAGATCGTAGCCACGGCAAATCCCAGTCTGGCAAGCATACCGGAAGAAAAATTCTTAATGGGGACATCCATAAACTGATGCAATTCTGAGAATTCTTCAATCGCGGGCATATTTTCCTCCAGCATTTCTTTAGGATACCCCAGAATGGCGCCATTCAAAAATACATTTTCCCGCGCAGTAAGATCCATATCAAATCCTGCGCCCAATTCAATCATCGGCGCAACCGTGCCATTAATATGCACACTCCCCTTCGTAGGTTTTAAAACGCCGGCAATCGTTTTCAGGAGCGTACTTTTCCCACATCCATTCCGCCCAATCAGAGCCACAGATTCTCCCTTATTCACCTGGAAACTAATATCACTAAGCGCCCAGAATTCTTCATAAGTAATCTGACGCTTTACTTTCTTTATTAAAAATTCTTTTAAACTGTCAACATTCTCTCTGTAGAGGCGAAACATCATCGACACATTGTTGACTTCTACAATCGGATTCTCCACTTCTCTTCCCCCCTATACTTTCAGAATAAATGTATCCTGCTGTTTAATAAAGCTCCATATTCCTAACACTAGTGCAACCACGCATGCTGCGATGCATCTTATATGCAGTTCCATCCCCGGGACAACGCCATATAGAACTGCATCACGGAACATCTCGACAAAACTGGTAAGCGGATTCATCTCAACGAGAGTTTTCACCCAGCCCGGCAAAATCTCAATTGGATAGAAAATAGGTGTCAGATAAGTAAGCCCTGTAATAATTACCCCATAGAGATGCTGCAGGTCGCGGAACGTCACCACAACAGCAGATAATAAAATTCCTATGCCAAGCGAAAACAAAAATACATATAAAATCGGGAACACAAACAAAACCAATTTCCACGTCAGCGGAGTTCTTGTCACGACCACCACCAGCGCCAGCGCGATACAGGATGTCAGAAGATTCACAAAACAAGAACATACTTTTGACATCGGGAACAAATATTTAGGCAGGTATACTTTTCTGATCAAAGGCGCATTTCCCAAAATAGACTGCATCGCCATTGTAGTCGCTTCATTAAAAAAGTTAAATATGACTTGTCCGCACATCAGATATACGGGGAAATTATCTATCCCCGCTCTGAACACATGTGAAAAAACAAGCGTCATAATAATCATCATTCCAAGAGGATTCAGAACAGACCACAACATTCCCAAAAAAGACCGGCGGTACTTTATTCTGATATCCCGCTGAACCAGTTCTTTTAACAACTCTTTATAAGCAATAAAATTATGAATATACGTCTTCACTTTTGTTTTTCCCACCTTTCGTTCTATTCTTTCTTTCTGCTCTTCCAAACACTTTCCAATTTATTATACGCAGACTCCGGAAGAATCCGTCTCAGGCGGTTTTTGGCTCTGCGCTTTAACACTCCTTTTAGAGAATCCGGATCCACAGATAATTCCAGCCTGTTTTCTAATGCAAAACACATGTATTGATGAAAATCCTCAATGCCATACTGCATCATAATTTTATTATATTCTCTCACATAATACTTTAGATTTCCATATTCAATCTGCGCAAAATAATCAGACATCACAATCCCCGGATAATATCCTGACTGCTGCACTACAAATGGATAAATACGTTCAATTGCATGTAAGATTGTATCATCTATCCCATTGGGTTCCGGCGGGAAATCCGTATATTCCCATTTCTTGCTGTATAACGGCTTCATAGCTGCGGGTCTGAACCAGAACATTGTCCCAAAGGGAGCGACCGGCGGCTTCGACTCAGAAATCGGCACCGTAATTCCCAATTCCTCCGCCAGTTCTTTCACCAATTTATAACTTCCTCTCCATTCTCTTCCCAATGTGGTAAAGAATGGACCATGGTTAGGTTCCGGCGGTGAAAGCAATCCCAGTCTGGGCTTTTCATCAAATTCAATAATAATATTCTTTACAAATTCTCTGCTTGCCAGCGTGTTTTTCAGACATTTGTAAGCGAACCCTGCCCCTGCCGTTCCCGGTACTACCTGCGCCGTTTTCTTATCATGCACAAAACATGCTATATCATAATCGTCAATCACATCCCTGACGCCTATGAGCAGACTGCTTACATCCCTTCCTCTGTTTTCAATCACCCGGACTTCGAGATGCTTACAGCGAAGTCCTGCAAATACTTCTTCAATTTTTTTCTTTTTTTCTTCTGAATCCGTTGTAATATAGACATCTGCATTCTCCGGCATCGACATGGCATATTCCAAAGATTCTTCCAGCAAATCCTCAAAATACAGATGCATAATCAGCGCCACCCGATTCCGTCCGGCCGCCTCTTCATATTTTCTTTCATCGGCATATTTCTCTGAAAGAATAGAATTCAAATTCAGATTCTTAACAATATCCGCCTGATTATAATTC
Organism: Clostridiaceae bacterium; assembly: GCA_902362865.1. GTDB lineage: Bacteria > Bacillota > Clostridia > Lachnospirales > Lachnospiraceae > Claveliimonas > Claveliimonas acetigenes. Next base: position 350,518 of record CABIYE010000001.1, on the reverse strand, counting down.
CTTAAGATCGTCTCCCAGATAAAATCTACATCATAATCCGTTTCGTTTTCCAGATAGTGGAACAATTCTTCTACCTGTTCCCCGGCTGTCTGGCTCAGGAAATCCTTCGGATCATGGAAAAACATCCGGCGTTTGAAAATGGGACATCTCTGCTCTTTTAACAGTTTTACCGGGCACATCATCAGCGGATAACCGCTGTACTCCCTCATCTGATCTGTCTTCACAGATGTGGCGCTCACAAAGCCTAAATCTTCAAAATGCTTTGTAAAAATCATCTCATGCTTTCCAACCGCTTCCCAGTATGAATGGATCATCGGCATCTCATCCCAGTATTCCTGGAATTCCCGGCTGCTTATAAGGGATCTTCTGCACACAATAAAATGCGACTGAATATGCGTAGGAATGTAACCATACTTACAGCAGCCCGAAGGATCGCACATTTGTTTTGCATACTCGGTAATCCCCCAGAAATCCACATCTCTGGCATCCATTTTATCGAAAGTTTCTTTTAACGGAAATACCGGACCCATAATCGTACTGTTCATCATAATTACTTCATCATATTCCTGAAGCTTATCCCATCCGTAGGTCTCTAAAGCAGTCTTATATGCCCAGACGTCAAATCCTTTATTTTCACGCACCATTACCTGTCCATACTGTTCCAGGGTTTTTCTGCCTTCTTCTTGCAGTTCCCCATTACATATCACAAATATTTCTGACACATTTCTTTTCAGGTCTTCCAAAAAATATGGCACAAAACGGTCGACAACTCCCATTTTATCATAAAAGAAATAAATTGCCAGTCTTTTGGCATTTGCACTGTTAATCATCATAATTCTTTTCTATTCTCCTTCATTTTCCATCTCTGCACTTCCCAGGCAGACAGTTCGTACCGCTATCACAAAAATTCCCGACAAACTACAGCAAACGCCTATATTTTGCCGGGAATTTTATTTTTCCCATTAATATACAACTACCGTCGTTCCGGAAGGAATATTGTCATATATCCATTTTGCGTTGTCGATTTGAAGTCTCACACAACCATGGGATAACGCCATTCCCACCCTTCCGTCCATAAGCGAGCCATTCGGATAGTACAGTACGGAATGGAACAGATAGTTACCGTAAAACTGTGTCCACCAAAAACATCTGGATCCATAGGAATCAAAATAGTACCCTCTGCTTCCAACTCTGAACACCCCGGATACAGTCGGAGTACTCGGCTTACCTACCGTACAGTCCATATACATGACCGGAGACCAGCCGCCCTGCCAGCCCTGGAATATACCGACTTTACAAGCATCTCTGTTCACCATAATAATATATGGGGTAGAACTGGAATACATATTTGCATACAGCATCATCGCAGCCAGATCCGGTGGATATTGCTGGGCCGTATAGCTAACCGTATTGGATTGGACTGTGCCGTCATGAAGCCGCGCTTCCACATGAAGCCAGTAATTCCCCGTATCTGGGGCATACCAGTAGGAATCACTTGTCTTACCCCAATCGCTGATCGTATGCCACTGTCCTTCCGAAACATTATAATACATCCATCTGTACTCGGCTGCGGAATCATTCGTATCAACATCTACGGATAATATATACTCCAGGTCCGCCGCATTGTTGATTTTGATATTGCCGAAATTTACGTATGGGGCCTCAACAGAAAACTCTATAAACGACTGTTCAATCAAGCCTCCGTTCTTATTATATATCTCATAACAAAACAGATATTTCCCCAGCGACTGCGGAGACCACACCGCCCCGTCAGAAGTATGGGGAATGGTTCTCCATGTGTTGCCATCGTATACCAGATATCTTTCAGAACCAACCACATCAAACGAATCATTATATTTCCCCTGTAATTTTATTTCACTTTCAAGCCATCCAGGCGACTGGATATTTGTATAAAACGATGCAATACCCGTCTTCTTCACCCGGTGTCCGCAGGACTTGGCAACCACAGTGCCATCGCTAAGCTTCGCCTCCGCATACATAAGGAAATCCCCCGGATGAACCGCCTTCCATGATGCCCAGTTACCGGCATCCCAGTCTCTGATCAGCCGCCATTCATCTTCCGCCACATCGTAATACCGCCAGCGGAACACAATATCGGGATCATTGGTCTCATAAGATACTCCCAGTTCAAAATGGTTTCCTTTATCTACCACGCACATGTCGGTTAAATTTGCATATACCCCTTTATAGCGATAAGCCACTGTCTTGGAAGTCGTCCTTCCATCTGAAAGTTTCACCGCAACACAGATCCAATAATCTCCTTTTTCCGGCGGATACCATGTGATCTGGCTGCTTTCCTGCCATTCCTTAAGCACCGTCCATTTCTGTGTCTGAAGATTATATTGAACCCACCGGAACTGTACATTCTGATCATTCGATTCATATACTGCTTCTGCTTCAATCCTCGTTCCCAGATCAGTCAGGCGGATATCTGCCACTCTGATATGAGGCTCGTTCCACACCTCAGTAACCTGTTGTATCTTTTCTTCCACAGATTCTTTACAGGAATTTACAGCTTCTTCCCCGTCTTCTTCCACTTCCGATTCTTCTATTCCTCCCGCCTCTTCTGTCACTTCCGGCACATCTGTTTCTTCCGTCATTTCCGGTTTTGCATCAGAAAGCTCTTCTTCTGCCGCCTCAGGTTCATTCACCGTTTCGCTCTCAGTCATTTCCCCGGTCAGCATTCCGGTCTCCGAAGCCAAAACACAATAAGGTTCAAATGCCAGTGTGCACGCAAGTACCAATGCAACGAAATTTCTTTTTATAAATTTTCTCATCTTTTCACCTGCCTCTCCTGCTGTTTCGCACTCTATTATAACGAAAATAAAACTCTATTTCAATAATCCCCACAAAAATGACTTCATAATATCTGGCATTAATTATCTTCTTGCAAAGACCATTGTCCAAACATCGAGTGATCGGTGGTGTAAAACGTACCATGCAGATAAATAGCCGCATCATACATTTTATCCTCTAACGCCTTCTTCACATAATCTGTACCGTCCGCCGGTATGAACCTTGGATCAATCACCGTAATATTCTTACATTCCAACGACAAATAGGAAAGCGTCCTATAACACAAAGAATCACAAATAACCAGCAAGCTTGGACCATCTGAGTCCAGATTCTCCACATGATAGCCGCCTGCTCCATACCGCAGATAATTAGTGATCCAATAAGTGTAAGTTTCATCTTCGCTGCTCTGGTCATAGCCATTCATAATGACTTCCTCATATTTCCCATCTGCATACCATCCGCCAAACACGTCTTCCAAATGATAAGTGGGCTGCTCCTTTGGAATATATTCTTCAAATTCATCAATTCCCACATAATAAACTCCCAAAGACTGTACAAGATTTCCCGCAAATGGATGAGAATGTATTTCAAATCTCTCATCCTCTTCCTGAATGACATCCAGTATAGCCACCCGGTATTCTGACTCAAGCTTTTCGGCAATTTTATTAGCCATCCATATTTCGCCCTGAGTCGTTGTGTGAACATCCGTCTTAAAATAGAATTCATCCCGCGACGGCGCTTCCTCTCCTTCCAGGATCTCTTCCTCGTCCATACAGAGAATACCTGCAGCGTCCGTAATCTCTCTAATCTGGCTGTAATATGTTCTCGTCCGTATCAGTATATCCGGTTCCGAAGACTCTTCCGGCTCTCTAACCGGCATCTGCACATACAAAAGTGGAACCCCTTTCTCGTCAAGAACCTGCTTAAGTTCCAACATCTCTTCAGCAAAAGGATATACATCCGATTCCTTGGTTACATAGTCCATCAGCCCACTGTCTGTACGTATAAACCGCATATTGCCGGATAGCCTTTTTCCCATAGCATTCTGAATCATACCATACAGGTTCACCCATTCCCTCTGCTTCCAAAAGGAAGTTCGGTAATCCTCTTCCAACTGACTTCCGCCCTCTTTCAAATAACCTTCATCGAGCGCAAGTTTTTCTTCCACAAGAGGAAGCACTGCTTTTGCATTGAGTCCGCCGATTCCTACAAGAATAAAAAGGAAGCAGACTGGAATCAAATATGCAATTCTACTTTTCTTGCCCATACCCCGGCTCCCTTTCTTCTAGAAATTAAAATAAATAAACGGATTATAAGAACTATTTACGCAGTAGGAAATACAAACCAGGAACAATCCAATATATGCCGCCGTTTTCAGAACATCGCCAATCACATAGTATTTGCTTTCTCTAACGATATGGTAACAGTTCTTCACAAGCGGAGTACAGGCGGCAACTCCCAAAAGAAGAAGAACTTTTAAATCTTTCAGCCAGAAAGCAGCCAAAGAATCCCCTATCTCTTTTCCGGGTACCAGCATAATTCTGATGTATGCAAATGCTTCTTGAACCGAATCCGCCCTGAACAGAACCCATCCCCAAATTACACACAGTATCGTAAATATATAATATAAAATCTTTCCTGATTTTTTCTGAAGATTTTGAGGAATTCCTGTCATCTTTTCAAATGTCAGAAGCAGGAAGTACCACAGTCCCCACAGCAGAAATGTCCAATTCGCCCCATGCCAGATTCCCGTCAGCGTCCACACTACAAAAAGATTCCCTATGAGCCTTACCTTCGTCTTCACCCTTGAACCGCCCAGCGGGATATACACATAATCCCGAAACCAGCTTCCAAGGGATATATGCCATCGTCTCCAGAATTCTGACACGCTAACCGACAGATAAGGATAACGGAAATTCTCCAAAAACTGAAACCCGAACATTTTTCCAAGACCGATCGCCATATCAGAGTATCCGGAAAAATCGAAGTATATCTGAAAGGTATAACAAAGTGCGCCTATCCAAGCTGATACTCCCGACAATTCAGAAATATGACCGAAGGCATAATCTGCTATAGGAGCAAAAGAATTCGCAAGTATCAGCTTTTTAGAGAGTCCGATGATAAATCGTTCTACTCCGTCAGAAAAATCACTCCAGCTTTCCTTCCTATGTTCGATCTGATCCGCAATCGTCTGGTAACGAACAATAGGACCGGCAATCAACTGTGGAAAAAACGCTATGTAAAGCGCTACATTCAGTGGATTCTTCTGAACCTCTCCCTGTCCCCTGTACACATCTATCACGTAAGAAATCGCCTGAAAGGTGTAAAAGGAGATGCCAATCGGCAACGTAATATTCCACCCCGAAAGTTCCAATCCCAAAATACCGCACACGAAATTCATATATTTGAAGACAAACAAGAGCGACAAATTATAGAACAGCATCAATACAATGATTCCTTTTTCTTTTACCGTATCACCCCGTCTTCTGTCAATCCAGAGTCCGAATATATAATTCATCACAATTGACAAAAGCATTAGCAGCACCAGCCGCGGTTCTCCCCATGCATAAAAAAACAGACTCACCAGAACCAACCATATATTCTGCATCTTTCGCCACGGAAGAAGGAGATAATATCCCGCCATTGTCACGGGTAAAAAAGCAAAAATAAAAAAACTATTTGAAAAAACCATTTTTTACTTATACATTTCCTGATAATATTTCTGATACTCTCCGCTTGTCACATTCTTCATCCATTCCTCATTCTCAAAGAACCACTTAATCGTCAGACGGATTCCTTCCTCAAACATCGTATCCGGAACCCAGCCTACCTCTGCTTTGATTTTATCCGGTGCGATGGCATATCTCCTGTCATGTCCCTTTCGATCCTGTACATAAGTGATAAGCTTCTCGCTTACCAGCTCTTTGCGCGGGTCGCCTTCCGGAAGCATCTCCTGCAAAGTATCCAGAATGATATGGATAATCTCAATATTCTGCTTCTCATTATGGCCGCCGATATTATAAGTCTCAAACAACCTGCCCTTTTCCTGTACCATGTCGATTCCCTTTGCATGATCCTCCACATAGAGCCAGTCTCTTACATTCTTTCCATCGCCATATACCGGAAGGTTCTTGCCCTGCAGGGCATTGTTAATAATCAAAGGAATCAATTTCTCCGGAAACTGATACGGTCCGTAATTATTGCTGCAGTTGGTAATATTCGCCGGGAATCTATAAGTGTCCATATAAGACTTCACCAACATATCTGAGGATGCCTTACTTGCAGAGTATGGGCTGTGTGGATCATAAGGTGTTGTCTCATAAAAGTATTCACCTTCCTTCTCCAATGAGCCATATACTTCGTCCGTTGAAACATGAAGAAACTTCTTTCCCTCCTTAAATGTTCCGTCAGGAAGCTCCCAGGCCGCCTTCGCAGCATTCAGCATAACCAATGTTCCAAGTACATTCGTCTTCACAAATACATCCGGATTCTTGATACTTCTGTCCACATGGCTCTCCGCCGCAAAATGTACGACCCTGTCAATATCATTTTCCTCAAAAATCTGATTGATCGCATCCGCATCACAGATATCTGCCTTTACAAAAGTGTAATTCTCTCTGTCTTCTATATCCTTTAAATTCTCCAGATTCCCCGCATAAGTCAGTTTATCCACATTAATAATCCGAATCTCATCTCCGTATTTCTTAAACATATAATGGATATAATTTGAACCAATAAAGCCTGCTCCGCCAGTCACTAAATATGTCCTCATTTTTTCTTCTCCTTATCTATTCTTCATGATTTTATTTATCTTTTCTGCATCGCCCCAGACTCCCGGCGAGTCATAAGGACGATCCGGAAACGCGCCATATTCCGGCCGGATCTTAAATCCATGTTCCTTAATGAACTCATCTACCTTCTCGCCCAGAGAAAGCGGCTCTCCGGTACAGCAATTAATGATTCCATGGATCTCATCCTGCGTTGCTGCAGCCGCAATCTGTGCTGACAGCTCATCTACCGTAATAAAATCGTATTTATTCTTTCCGGAATTAAACGGGAAGGTTTCTTTCCCTTCTTCTTCCCAGCCAACAATTTTGGCAAAGACAGATTTACTCTTCTTGTCATCGCCAAGAATATAATAAGCTCTCAGCCAGTCAATCTTCACATCCTTGCCGCTTGCCAGGAGAAATGTCATCTGACGCAAAGCGTTCTTGGCAATTCCATAAAGGGACACCGGATTCGCCGGCGTATCCTCTGTAATTGCACCTTCCCAGTAGCCTATTTCATGCATCGTACCCATTACGGCAAGCTGCGGAAGCCCGCCTTCAATCATATTCTTAATAAAGGTATAATGGTTGGGCAAATCCTGAATGTGAGAATCCGCATTATGGACAAAGCCATTTCTCCAAGCCATATGGATACAGGAATCCGGTCTGCCAAACTGTTCATAAATATTCTCATCTCCGCTAAACAACTGCACCTCCGACCTTACTGCCCTCTCATCCACGCCGTCAAACGAAAAATCTGATGCAATAACTTCATGTCCCATATCCAAAAGTGCTGATACCACATGACGTCCTATATAACCATTCGCTCCTGTTACCAATACCTTTTTCTTCATGAAATGACCATTCTCCTTTTTTATCAAATTTCTTTCTGCCAGATATTCTCTTAATGCCTCCTGCCATTCTGCCATCGTATACCCAAATTCTTCTTTCAGCTTCTTATTCTCCAATATGGAATATGCAGGTCTTTTTGCGGGCGCCCCGTACTCTTCTGTCGTAACCGGAATAACCGATACATCCTTCCCACACATTTTATAAATCGCCCTGGTAAATTCCGCCCAGGAGCAGCTTCCCTCGCAGGTTGCATGATAAGTTCCGTACTTATCAGAACGGCACAGAAGATCAATGACCTTCGCTACCTCTTTCGCACTCGTAGGTGTACCAAACTGGTCTCCTACAACCCTGACTGTATCCTTCGTCTCAGCCTGCCTTAACATCGTATTAACAAAATTCTTGCCCTCTCCATACAGCCATGCAGTACGAACCACAAAATACTTTCCGGCAATCCGGCGGACAAATTCTTCTCCGGCAAGCTTCGTCTCTCCATAGACAGACTGCGGGTTGTACGAGTCTCCCTCAACATAAGGTTGTCTTTTCTCACCGTCAAACACATAATCTGAAGAAAGATGGACTAACACAGCATCCACTTCGTTTGCCGCCTCACTCAGATTCTTCGGTCCTGCTGCATTAATCTGATATGCCCGTTCCTGATCCGTCTCGCAGGCATCCACCTGCGTATGCGCAGCACAGTTGATGATAATATCAGGCTTTATCTGCCGTACTGTCTGCATCACGTCTTCTGCGTCCGTAATGTTCATCTCAGAGATATCCGTATTCACAATCTGCACATCCGAATCATTTTTGTAAAATTCATTCAATGCTTTCCCCAATTGGCCCTGAGAGCCTGTTATCAATATCTTTTTCAAAACCAGTCTCCATTTCTTTCCTTAATACTTTTATTTTACAACAGTTCGTCCTGTCTTGCAATCCCTCACTTGCCTGCCCGCAGTTTTAGGATACATCCCATAAGCTTCTTGTGCAGGAAGAATAAAAGCCACGCAAAAACCGCTATCATGCAGCAGATAACTACAAACAGAAGATAACTGCGTTTCACAGAAATATTCACCAGATCCACCGAAGCCATCACCCTGTCGATAATGACATGGTGAACAAGGAATATCGCATAAGAATATTTACTCAGGACACCGCACACTTTCTCTACCGGCGCAAACTTTACAAAATAAGAAAGATACACCAGCACGACAAAAGATGCAATCCCTACATAAGTAGTTTGAATGTTCGACAAAAAGCCCGGCTTAAGCACTCCATTTAACACCAGCACAACAAACGCTGCCAGCGCCGCCTTCCAATCCACCTTCCAACTGCATTTTACAAAAAACATACCGAAGACAATCTCCGGGAAACGGATAAAAAGCATGGTTGCCGCCACCACCGGGTAAGGACCGCGGTAACACAGCCAGAGTCCCGCCACATACATAACTACAACTGCTGCAAGCAAAAGGAGCGGCTTTGCATTCATGGCTTTCCGAAGAAGCGGGAAAACCAGGTACATCAGAATAATCACTCCCAGAAACCATTCTCCTAAAATATAAAAAGTACCATAGCCATTCGTCATCAAAAGGCCGTCAAACCCTGTCACTGTAAAAATAAACCGCCACTTCGGCACTCCTGTCCCCGGCATCATCTTGTCTGCATAAAAAGAATAAATAAATGCCGCAATGTATGCCATCCAGAACATCGGGTAAATGGAAAAGAACCTTTTTTTATAAAAAGTCTTTAATTCACATTTCTTTTCATATACGTACATCAGCGCCGCGCCGGATATAATAAAGAAAAGGGAAACTCCCCAGTCTCCGATATAAATATTACTTACCGTTGTAGTAAGCACGGCTTTCTCCGGCATCGGAGGGTTCAGATACAGATACCGCGCATTAAAATGTGTAATCACTATAGAAACCGCCGCAACCGCGCGGACAAAATCAAGATAAAACAACCGTTCTTTTTTCATATCCGTTATTGACCTTTCTTCTTAAATATCCAAAACTTACTTGCCACATAGTTAAAAATAATTACCAGTATATTTGACAGGATCTTAATAATCATATCGGAAAACCCCATCATCTCTACCAAAAGCCACATCAAAAATATATCCATCGCACCGGAGGCCACGCGGCATCCCACAAAGCTTGCAATCTCTCTGCATACCCCGGTAAAAGAACGCACCTTGCTTTCAAACACCCATATCCGGTTCGTAACATAAGCAAATGCCACTGACAAAGCCCACGCACATGCAGTAGATGCCATCACGCCAACTCCAAAACTCCTGGTAAGCACCGCATAAGACACGATATTTACCAGCGTCGTACAAACACCAAAAAACAGATACAAAATTACTTCTTTATATTTTAACAGTAAATCCTTCATTTTTCCTTTATCCTAATATTATCCCAATTTTACTATAATAACACCATTTTTCATTGCAACGCTGCCGCTGTCCGGCCACGACGGCATGTTCTGCGCCGCTTCTTCCGCTACGGCAATATCTTCCGCTTCAGGCATCTCATAAGAATATCCCAGCGTATCCAGAAAATGATTCATAACCCAGGTTCCATGATTCGTACTAAAGGACATTTCAAAAAAAGATTTGCCAATCAGCTCAAGTTCCTCATCTGCTATACATACTTCATTGCGCTGCGGCATTCTGCTTCCCACAAACACAACCGATTCTTCCGGTTCCTCCCCACAATCAAGCTGGTCTATCCTATCCGTAATTTTCACCGCCAGGCGCACATCCTCCTCGTACTGGACATATTGCGTATAATACAGTCTTGCCGAAAGCAGGCTTTGATACATGGAAAAGAAGAAAACCACCGTTACAGCAGCAACATATGCACCCTTCATTATCTTTCCGGAATCGGGACTTAAAGTATTGACCATATACTGTATAAAAAAACCTGTAACAAAAGGAATCATAATCTCTACCCGGATCATCGGTGCCGTGCCGAGAAGCAATGTCATAAGAAACGGACTTATCATACAAAACGCCAATGCCAAAAGGTACATAAAATAACACTTCTTCTTCTCCCGGATCCTTGCAATACTGTAGATCAATACTATTACATAGATTATTCCCATCGCTTCTGTAAAAAACAGTCCATCGCCGAGAAGCACTTCTTTTATATGCTCTATAATATCGGACACACATTCTGCGACAGATGCATTGCCCCACATAACCTGTTCCGTAATATACGGAGTCGTCTCTATTCCCAGCACAGAGAGGACAATCTTGTTCACCACCTGGTACACACCAAAAGAAAACACGAAAACAGCAATCAGCTTTCCTATAATCCCCCAGTAAAATTTCATACCGGCCCCCGCTTCATCCTGCTCTGCACATTTGTCATACACCAGCAGAAAGCAGACTGCAGCCCCCGTCATAAAAAGCGGAACCAAAGATTGATAGGTTGAAAAAGCCAGCACACAGCAAATAACTGCAGGAAAGTACATATACCATCGTCTTTTTTCCAGAATCACCTCGTATATGACAATAAGCGCCAAAGCAACCAGCAATAAGGCTATGTTCACCTCGTAAGCCTGCAGAAGAAATCCCGACTGCTCCGCCATAATCATGGAAGTAAAAAAAACGACCGGAAAAATCCAATTGTTCCGAATTCCTTTCTCCTGCTTCGCACCAAGCCAGTAAAACAAGTAAGACCACAGAAAACTATTGGCAATCATTGTTACAAACATAAAAAAAGATGCAATAAAGGGATTAAACAAATACGTTCCAAGCAGCTTCTTCAGAAAAATCAGTCCAAAACGTCCCATCATGTACCAACTGTTATACAGATTATCTGCCACCGCCATAATGGCTTCCGTATCATGCGAAATAGATACGTTAAACACTTTAATCCCATATACTGCCAGTAAAAATATACCGGTCACCCAAAGACTGGTTTTACTTTTTTTAGTAAATTCTATTACAGACGGCAATTTCCAAAAATCTTTTTTTTCTTCTTTCATACCGGCAAATTCTCCAATCTTTTCATTTCTTCTGCTATTTTAAATGCTTCCCTGCCGTTTGTCAACCAACGCCCCGGGGTATCCTGAAATGGACGTTGATTTTTCTCTTTTCATTCGCTATAATAAATGGATAAAGCCAAGAAAGGACGAATGATAATTATGTCAGATTTGATATCTGTTATTGTACCTTGCTATAACGAAGAAGTATCTCTTCCTTTTTTTTATAAAGAAATCCAGAAAGTGATTTCCCATATGCAGGAAAGGTATCCGGTTGAATTCGAATTACTATTTGTAGATGACGGCTCCCGGGATGATACCCTGTCCATCATCAAATCCTTTGCTTCTAAAGACCCGAAAATTAAATATCTTTCTTTTTCCCGCAATTTTGGAAAAGAAAGCGCTATTTTAGCCGGTCTGGAACACGCGACCGGCGATTATGTCGCATTGATGGATGCAGATTTGCAGGATCCGCCCTCATTACTTACTCAGATGTATGAGACTATAAAAGAAGGGACTTATGACTGTGTAGGCACGAAAAGAGTTGACCGGAAAGGCGAACCTCCCATCCGCTCCTTTTTTGCCCGCTGTTTCTACAAATTAATTAACAAGATTTCAAAAACCAGCATCGTTGACGGAGCCAGAGATTTCCGGCTTATGACACGTCAAATGACAGATGCTATTTTAAACATGCCGGAATATAACCGCTTTTCCAAAGGTATATTCGGCTGGGTCGGATTTAAAACGAAATGGCTGGAATACACGAATGTTGAGCGCGTGGCAGGAAGCACGAAATGGTCTTTTTGGAGCCTGTTTTTATATTCACTGGACGGCATCGTCGCATTCTCCACGATTCCACTGTCCATAGCTTCTATACTGGGAATCCTTTTTTTGTTTATCGCTCTTATATTTATCATTGTAATTATTGTAAAAACTCTCATTTGGGGAGACCCGGTAGCGGGTTATCCATCCATGATGTGCGTGATCTGCCTGCTGGGTGGTCTTCAGCTATTCTCAATCGGTATTCTTGGACAATATCTGTCCAAAACATATCTGGAAGTTAAGCACCGTCCGATCTACATTATTAAAGAAAGCAACACGGCAGAATCTTACAAGTAGAAAACAAACAGAGTGGAACCGGCTCATATGAGCCGGTTCCACTCTATCCAAATGTATCGCTATTTCATTCGTTTTCCCACTTCTCTAAGCGGCTTTGTAATCTTCCAGCTTGTCGAATTTTCCATTTGATTAACCTTTTCCCGCAAAATCTGAATCTGTTGTTCTTTTAACTGCATTTCCTGATTCATCTGCCGCAGCTGCTCTTCTTTCTGCTGTTCTTTTTCATGAGCCTGCTTCTGCCATTTCTTTAAACTGTCTATCTCTATCTCCAACTGGTTATTTTTCCACATCAATTCACCTTTCTCTGCAGCAATCTCCTGAGAATAGAATAAATGCTTTCGGGACTGTTCGTAATAATCTTTTGGAGTATAATGAAATTTCTCCTTTAATAATTCAACTATCCGGGGATTTTCCATCAATTCTTCCAGTTTAGCCAACCCCAGTACCGGATTCGGATCATCTTCATCCGTACACCTGCACAGCAAAAACGCCTGTTCACACAATAATTCTTCGTGACTGGAGGATTCTTTATTCAAAAAATACTCCTGAAACACTTCCTTAAATAATTCGTCCGGCATATTATCGAAATAATGAAATCTTACATTCATAAATTCATTGAAAAAGCGTCTGTTATTATCCGGGTTCAGTGCGCTGTTTTGTCTGGCAGTTCTTCGATACTCTGTCAGTGGTTCTTCTAAAAAAATAAAATCATATTTTAAAGCCGACCTCACAAAGAAGTCAAAATCATGTCCCTGCATATATGCAAGATTAAAAATTCCTATTTCATCAATCACTTCTTTCTTCATAAGAAGCGTGGATTGAATCAACGTATTGCCCTGAAAGAAGAACTGCCTGAGCCACCCCTGCCGGTTTTCTCTTCTGCTGTTATATGCCCGGTACAGCTCCGGCATCTCATCATTAATAATGACGCCATTCTCATTGATGATATCTAACTTTGTGAAGCACAGTGCCCCTTCCGGATTTTCTGCCATATACTGCAACTGTTTTTCCAGCTTCTCCGGTTTCCAGATATCGTCACTATCAAGTCTTGCCACCAGTTCTCCCTTTACATAAGAAAAACCTATATTCGTTACAATACAAATCTGGCTGTTTTCTTTCTGTGGATAGAACTTAATCCTGTCATCTTTTGCGGCATAGGAAGAAATGATATTCACCGATTCATCTGTTGAACCATCGTCTATAATAATAAGTTCCCACTTCTCATAAGTCTGTGCCAACACACTTTCAATAGATTTGCCAATATATTCTTCATGATTATAATTTACCATTACAATACTTACCAAAGGCTGTTCTATCTTTTCCATCTCTACTCTTCCTCTCACATAATTAAAATAAAGTTATCTGTCTTCCAGCAATTCATTTAATTTTTCAAACTGCCCCTCTGCCGCTCTGATCAGATATTCTCTCTGCTCTTCCGGAAGTCTTTCAGCCTTGTCCGGCAAACTATCCGTGTCTATATGGTCCAATTGTCCCAGTTCCACATAATTTCGGCATTTATTATCCTCCAACACATGAAGTGTCTTCTTATCATATACGATTGGAAGTACTTTTTTCCCTTTCAGCCATCCTAAAATAATACTATGGAACCTTGTCCCCACAACAACTTCCGACTCATCAAAAAGTTCCAGGCACTCTGCTAGATTATCTCTGTAGAAATAAACATCAACTTCTTCCTTTTTATCCGGGGAAATAGCTTCTGTTATCTGCAAAATTGCCTGTTCATCTCCCTGCATTTTACAGAAAGAAACAAATTTTACTTTATATCCCTTCTGAATATATGTCTCCGCTAATTTTACCATAAAGCGCCTGTAATTTTCCGCATACTGGCTGATTGCAAATTTCCCCTTTCGGTCATCCAGCCTGATCACGGAAAAAAGTACCTGTCTTTTTTCGCTGCACTTATTACTCTCAGGCGTCTTATAATTAAAGACAATATCCGGTGCATACCGCACATTCGGCAGTTCTTTAAATAACTGGTAAGAATATTGGTCTCTAAAGCATACCCCGTCATACCGTTTCAAAAGGTCATAATATCTTCTATAATACTCTTCATCTTCATACGGTCCAAAATTTGCACCGCACACATACATTCTTTTACTTGCACTTCGCAGCATATTGTCGAGATTATAAGTTGCTTCATAATTCTCATGCTGTATATAAACGGATCCTCCTACATGCACAGTAGCGTCTGAATTTCTTACCAGCATTCCAAAAATATCTTTATCGTTTCTTTTCATTTTATTCCAGAAACGATTCCAAAAAAGAACTTTTTTATCATCCGGTGAGTAAACTTTCAAATTACGGATATGCTGAAACCTTTTTTTATAAGATTTGTCTGCCCAAAGTCTGAAGTTCACATTAGGATATCTTTGACATAATACCAGAACCATCAGATCATCCCCCAGATTTCCCGCCATATATGCATATATCAATACCTTTTTCATCTTCCAATCACCTTCAAAAACCGCTCTGTCATTGTTGCGCATTCTGCACGGCTTGCATTTCCCTGTGGATTTATTCTCCCATTATCTCCCTGTATAATTCCTGCATTTACTGCCCAGGCTACCGCGTCTTTGGCGAAATCACTAACAGAAGCCGAATCTTCAAACCGTTCCATCTCACTATAATCAACAGGTCCCATATCGCTTTCCTGAATCTTTGTATAACGGTATAACATAACGGCAAGCTGTTCACGGTTAATCAGATCATTCGGTCCAAAACAGCCATTGTTCGTATAACCGGTTATTACTCCACACTCTCCGGCCCAGGCTACCGCATCCGTATACCATTCATTTTCTCCTACATCCGGAAATGTCCACATATAAAGTGCCTCGGGTTCTCCAACCAGACGATAAAGAATCATAGCAAACTGTGCTCTTACAAGACCATCTTCCGGTCCAAAAATAGTATCCGTCAGTCCTGTCATTATTTCCTGCTTATATATATAAGCAACATGATCATAATACCAACTGTTTACGGCAACATCCTTAAAAGGCAGCCATACCTTTCCCCCTGTGGCTTTCAATGCGCTCTCACAATTTAAAACACCGATTTCCTGCATATCTTCATCAGGAATCCGATCGGCGGTCTTCTTCAAAATCTCCTTGACCTCTGCCGTTGTAATATCAGGCCTAAGTGCATATATCATGCCGGCTGCCGCTGAAACAATAGGTGCAGCCATAGATGTTCCGCTCTTTTTTCCATAAGAAGAGGTTTTTAATGTACTGTATATATTCACTCCCGGTGCCGCAATATCTTTTTTCGTTCCATAATTCGAAAAAGAAGCTCGCTGATTTTCTGCATCTACCGCAGCAACACCAACTGTTGAATCATAATCACAGGGAACTTCCTGCACTTGTCCTTTATCACTGGTTCCATCATTTCCGGCCGCGCACACCAGCGTAATATTGTTTTCCTTCAGCCTGTCGCATTCAGCTTTCAAAACTGTATCATCTATTCGGTTTTTATCCACACCCAGACTTAAATTAATAACTTTTGCCCCTTGTTCGGCAGCATACTCCATACCATAGATGAGATACGCCATGTTTGTTGTCTTAACATTTGAGAAAATATCAATTACCATCAGTTCAATCGCCGAATTATCAAGACAGCTTCCAACTCCCGCAATTCCCTGCTGATTATTGGCCTCGGCAGCTAAAATTCCACAAACATGGGTTCCATGCCCCGTTCCTGATGATGAATACGTACCATTGATATAATCATCTCCCTGAAGAGGGCCCATGGTGCCGTTCTTATCCAGCACTTCCCCACTCACCTCAAGATTAATGATATTCTGCAGATCCGGATGATGGATATCAGCCCCCGTATCCAGAACAGCAACGCGGACTTTTTCATGTATCATCTGCCCGTAATACTCCCATGCTTCTTCTGCACAAACCTTTGACAAATACTGCTGATCGGTTATTCCCGGATCATCCGGCACTTCTGTCTCATTCAGTTCCAAAATATAATTCGGCGTTACAGCCAGCACGCCGTCCTTTTTTTCATATTCCTTTACGGCCTCATCTACCGCCACATCTTCCTGAAACTGAACCAACGCAATTGCTTCATCCCCGGATTCTGCCAGAACCTCCGTTCTCTCCACCTCGTCAGGCACATCTTCTATTATTTCAGATATCTGTACTCCTTCTTCATATAATACCAGAATCTCGCCCTGTTCATAATTTTCAGGCACTGTTTTTGCCTGAACAGGCATATATCTCTCACAAAGCAGCGCCCCGATAACCAAAACAGCCGCTATGCATCTTACCTTTTTCTTCTTACGTACCATATCCATCCGCCCTAAACTAATTTTCAAATGCTTCAATAAAACGCTGAATAATCGTTGCACATTCCGCTCTATTCGCATAACCCTGCGGATTCAGATATCCATTGTCTCCCTGTATCATTCCACAGGCAACCGCCCACTTTACTGCATCCTGCGCAAACTCATTCACATCTGACGCATCAGGATATCCGCTGATATCTGCCCGCGCACCGGTATCATAGCCTTTCATCAAAGCATATCGATACATCATTGTTACAAATTGTTCCCGGTTAATGAAGTCAGCAGGGCCAAATAATCCTGTCGCTTCATATCCCCGTACAATTCCCTTTTCAGCTGCCCAGGAAACGGCATCCGTATACCAGATTCCCTGCGGCACGTCCGGGAACACATCTGACCATGAACTCTGGGGTTCTCCCTCTATACGATGCAGAACAACAGCAAACTGTGCTCTCGCCAAATTCTGGGATGCTCCGAACAACTGGGCATTAAGCCCCGTCATAATTCCTTTTTCATACACATACATAACAGCATCATAATACCAGTCTCCGGTCTTTACATCCCGAAATCCTTCTGTGCCACTGCTGACAATATCAACATATTCTGCTGATATATAAGCATACATACTGCTAAAAGAATACTGACCGGTTTCTTTCGTTATACCGTTTCTGCTGCTGGTTAGCACACCATCGCTCTGAATCTTATAAAATCCATTTTCCGGAGTACTGTCCAGAATAAGAACTGCAGATTCCTTCTGCTCTCCTGTTTTATACAACACTGTACATTCCGTATTGCTCTGTGCACGGACATTTACATTTTCATGCGAATTTGTCCGTCTTTCCGTTCCCTTAATTCCAATCGTATATTGATACTGATCAATATTATTACCGGCTTTATCCAGAGTCCATGCTACAGCGGCTGCTTTTTCACCCCAGTATGGGTCAGAAGCATATTTTACGTTGAGCCCGCTTGCTTTGTTCCCCAGAAATCCGCCAAAATATCTCCAATCATCCGGATACAGATATCCCCTGGACATCCAGGTATCTGCAAACTCCTTTACACACTGTTCCACACTGGCAAAATAGTTTGCACTCTGTCCGGGGGAAGAATCTACCGCATTCAATCCAAACAGATTATTTTTATTTTGAGCAATGCTGCTTGCCCCCCACGCGCTCTCATTTGCAGCAATTCCTGTCATAATCAGTGCATTTACGCCATATGTATTCTGCTTTTCCACCATAGCACTTCCAATATTTTTCATTTTGGAAGTTGAGGAAACTCTGTCATTAATCATCTTTCCCAGTTCAGACGCCGAATAATTCGTGCGGCTTCTAATTGGAAGAAATTGAAAATAATTATAAAATGGAGAATCTGCGTTTAACGCCCTCTCTCTTGAAGCGTAATAATAATCATCCTGCATAATATTCCACTGTCCTTCAGGATAGAAATAATGTCCATCATAACTATAGTATTTCTTCCCCTCTGACAGATAGGAAGGCGCAGGACCGTTATCAAGTGTTGATACATAGGAATCATTCTGAACATTCGCAGTAATTTTATGTATTAACCTTCCGTTATTCACCGTATAATAACTCACCGAACTGACGGATGCCCTGTCAAGCACCTGCACTTCTGATGCACTCACCCAGCCAACGACGCCGCCCAGCAAAAACTTCACTTTTCCGTCATATTCACCCAGATAAGCGGCATCTGCCGCATACGCTCCGCAGGTATATCCTTCAATTCTGGTCGAATCTTCTAAATACTCTGTAAGCACACTGCCCTTCGTATTAAAATTAACGACTTTCCCACTTTCTTCCAGGCTAAATACAGATATCTCCGCATCTTCCTTTTCTAAGTCACTTTCTTCTCCCACTTCATAAATGTTTCCATTTTCATCCATGGCAGTCACGGTTTTTTCACGATATTCTTCGGCTCTGGCATTCATTCCCAACCCCAACAGAATTCCGAGACAAATACAAATGCTCATGAAACCGATTTTATTTTTTCTTATCATATGTTATCACCCTGGCCCCTAATGCAAATCAATAATTTTGATACAAACCGGAGCGAATCAATTCTTTAATCGCCTCGGTAACTTCTTTTTTATCCTCCTTATAGGTTACTCCAAACCATTTATCTTTTGACTGTAATACTTTTACCTGTATTTTATTTTCTTTTAACAAATCTCCGATAATCGTTGGCAGCAAATATTCTGCCTTCAGATCATCTGCCGGCGTCTCTTCAAGGAATTGGCGGAATCCATTTTCCAGTATCCGGAAAAAGTCCGGCGTGAGCCCCCACATATTCATAGACACCTCCGAATTAATATCTATTGGCTTCACTCCGTCATCTGTCTCTACTCCGGCTCCATCGGGAGTTTTGATAATATTGTGGACTTCTACGATATCTGTCAGCATCCTGCTGTCGCCAACCTTGCAGACTCCTCTCGTAACACCGCCATTATCACTCAGTGTATTTTTTAAAACAAAACCAACCATGCATGCTTCCAGCTGCTTGCCGCCCTCTGTTCCTGTAAGATATTCATAAGCTACCTTGTAGGCTTCCTTTCCATAATAATCATCCGCATTAATTACAAGAAACGGCTCCTTTACTACGTCTTTACAGCACAAAATCGCCTGTCCTGTTCCCCATGGCTTCATTCGCCCTTTGAACTTGTAAAGATATTCACCCGGAATATCGTTCAACTCCTGGAATGCATACTCCACTTCGACTTTATCCTCAATCCTTTTTCCAATAATTTCTTTAAAATCTTTTTCCAAATCTTTTCTGAGCACAAAAACAACTTTGTTAAACCCTGCTTCCAAAGCATCATAAATAGAATAATCCATGATAATTTCACCATTAGGTCCCACAGGTTCCAACTGCTTAATTCCGCCTCCAAAACGGCTGCCAATTCCAGCTGCCATGATAACCAATGTTATTTTTTTCATACGTATTCCCTTTCTTTAAATGTGTTCTTTCATTATAATTTATAATCAATCGACGAAACCTATAGTTCCGCCAATTGTATACAAATTTCCCGCATCATCTTCCAAAAATGCAACAATATAATACATTCCTTCTCTATAATTAAAACCGGCTATATTAACATCTACGGCAAAATTTCCATTCTCATCCATGCCTGTCTGAATCCATTGAAGATCGCTCTGATCCTCCTGTGTCCACACTGCAATCTTCACTGACTGGATCGTGTCCGGCGCATCCTGAATCTGACTTATTATTACCGGCAGATTTCCCGTAGTAAAATCATAAGTGCCCGCAGTAATTACTGCAGTCGGCTCTATTTCTTCGGTTACCGTCTCACTTGTTTCTTCTTTTATGTCTGATAACTCTTCTATCAATTTAGACTTTTTAGTAACCTCTTCGGAAATTTTTTCATTTCCAAATCGTTCAGATAAAGTCTGTGTATTTGAGAACAGATTCGTTCCCAGTCCCAGCCTTTCTCCTTCTATTTGTACTCCTATACTTCCAAGTACTGTCGGGAACATATCAAATGTTGTGTATTCCCGTCTCTCTGTGTTATTCTCTGTTTCAACTGCAGAATTTATGTAGGAAACATAAGTTTTTCTTACATAATCTTCATCAACATCCTCACAGAAATCGCTGTCCATAGTTAAATGATCCCCCGCCAGAACTATCGTCGTATTTTCATAAAACGGCTGTTCCTGTATCCATTCAATAAATTCGGCAACCTGTCTGCTTGAACATGCCATGACATTTGCATATTGATTGTCGCCAAACGTATCCGGACAACTCTGGCAGACATATCCATCTTCAAAATGAGTATCAACTGTCAGCATCGTAAAGTTGAACGGGCTTTCTCCATCTGCCAGCTCGAGCAATTTTTCTTTTGCAAATCCAAAAAGTTTTTCGTCTTCATAGCCCCACCACACCCGGTAATCCTGAGGAATCAGATTATTGTCATGTGCATAATTAAAATCTAGTATATCATAGTTGCCATGCTCTGTAAAATAAAGCTTCCTTCCCCCAAAATCAGCTTCTGAACCAATCATTAAAGTCTGCGAATACCCGGCATCTTCCAGAATATCTCCCAGCGTAACAGCTCCTTCAAAAAAAGAATCCTGCGTATTCATAGCATTATCGTCAATCGGAATATTCAGCGGAAGCCCCGACGTCTGTGCAAACATTGCTCCCATTGTCCAAGTTGCTCCCGGCATTGGATAGCCGCCGTTTAACTGATTATCATTTCCCGAAAAATCTTCATTTTCCTGTGCCAGTTTTGTCAGCTCCGGTATGAAATTTTCTTCAAACCCTCCTCCATTCTCTATATCCGTATAAGTAGTTTCCATGGATTCAAGAAATATGTAAATAAGGTTCCTCTTTTGTTCCGGAAAAGTAATTTCAACCCCAGCCGGATCCACATAATAATCGTCAACAAAAGTCGAGTATGTGCTTTGAGATTCTGTATATCCTCCAACATCCAGTTTGTTCCACGCAGCTCTCACCGATGTCGCCATAGCCGAAACAGAAACCACTACTGATATAAGTGTAATCCAAAAACATTTCTTCTGCTTCCGGCAGCTAAGTAATATCAGAATCATCGTAAGCAGTATCAGGATTGCCGGAACAGCACAAGTATTCAAGTAATCCACAATCATCCCTTCATTTGTACCTTCCAGCGGAGCCTGTAAATGAAACATCAATTCTTCCATTGTCAAATTGCTCCATGTATGAAACATCCACTGGATGCTAAAAACCACAAGCAACGCTATTACCGTGATCGGAACAGCAGTCACCATACCGACCAGAACAAAAGCTTTTTTCAATTTATTCATTTCATGTACTCTCCAATTTCTTCTATATGCACTTCAAACGCTATAATCAACACAGAAACAGGCATTCTGTGATATTGCCGCAAAATGCCTGCTCTGCTAATGAATCATTTTTACTCACCAAGCCCATCCTCAACCGCACTTACCATCGCTGCAAGAGCCTCTCCTTCATCCTCTCCTTCACAGATCAGCTCAATCTCATCTCCCTGTTTCACGCATGCGCCAAGCACACTCAGCACACTCTTAGCATTCGCCTGTGTCGTACCATGCTGAAAAAGAACCTTGCTTTTAAATTTTACCGCTGTGTTGCAAAACATGCCGGCAGGTCTTAAATGAAGGCCTGTAGGGTTGATAATTTTAACCTTTTTGCTAACCATAATTTCCCTCCATTTACTTATTGCTTTTCTTCCAGCTTCACTGCAATTTCCACGTCACCCTCTAATGTACACCCGCTTGGAAGATTTATTTTCACCGGTACAGTATATTCCCCGGCTTCGTCCAAATCCTTCAAATCTATGCTTGCCGCCTGTTCAATGGAAAAGTTTTCTAAAACCTCTTTTTTCCCCCGCACATGCACTTCCAGATCGTCCTGAGTGGCAAAACTCATTTTAAGGCTATCGCTCAAATTCTTTACGGAAATCGAGCCTATCGGGAGATTGAAGCTCTTTGTCCCATCCTTTTCAACAGAGACTGTTACCAGAATATTATTGCCATTCTCATCTACAAGCTTCACATCATCCGGCAGATATGGCTTAATATCTATTGTCATCTCCGTCTTCTTAGATACAGGTTCCGTATCAAATGCTTCCGCGGGAATTTCAATAGCAGAAAGCGATTCCAGCACTTCCTCCTCTCCTGCAATCTGAATTTCCTGCGGTTCATAAACAATATCCGCAATAGAAAATCCATCTTCTGCGACGATGCCGGAAGTATCCACGGAAACAGGCACCGATTTAACCTTCAGAAGGCTAACATGCACACTGACTCCGATATTTCCAAGATTATTGCCAAGCCGCGACTGATCAATCACTTCATTATCGGAATTGTATAAAATAATAGATGATTCCAGGTTTGCATCCTGTGAGAGGCCGGACACGCTCACCTCCGCAACCACTTTCGTAATCGTATTAATAATGGATTCCGGCCCATTCAGCGTAACTTTTTCCGGATCTGCCTTCACTTCACCCAAAAAATATCCGTCTCGGACCGTTCCTGTCGTCGTCGGCGTAATCGGTAGCGTCTTACTTACATTTTCCTCAATCTTCACCTGCAAGTTGCGCGGATTAGTCACCACCTCTTCATAAGAATCTTCATAGCCCGGAATCTGCACTTCGATCGGCACCATCGAATCCAAATGCAGTTCCTTCATATCTGCTATTGCCACAATATCTTCCGCTTTTATTTTGTTCAGCACAGAACGCTTCGCCGTTACTGTAACGTCTACCGCCTGCGTATTATCAACAATCTGATATGTTTTCTTTGTCTCTGCCTGCGTAATGACTTCTTCATGTTCCACCGTCACCGTTATATTTTTATACACCTGATCAATAATCGGATCATCCGTATTTACAACAAACAGCCACAGTAGGAAAGCAATGACAAAAGCTAACAATTTCAATCCTATATTATTTGTCAGACTTTTTTTCATTCATCAGTCTTCCTTTCCATCTTGTTAAAATCCCGGCAGAATCAGCTTTCTTATTCTGAATATGTTCCAGTCTCTTCCAAAGTTCTTCTTTGTCCACTCCCCGGGTCAGTTGTCCTCCCTGAGCCACAGATACCTGACCCGTCTCTTCTGACACCACCACGATCAACGCATCACTAACCTCACTCATTCCAACAGCCGCCCTATGTCTCGTACCCAGGTCTTTACTGAGTCCCATATTATCAGACAACGGCAGATAACAAGTTGCCGACACGATTCTGTCTCCCCGCACAATAATCGCGCCATCGTGCAGTGGCGTATTATGTTCAAAAATATTGATAAGAACCTGCTTTGACACAATGCAGTCCAATTTGATACCCGTACTTTCATATTCTGTCAATTTAATCGCCTGTTCCACCACGATTAAAGCGCCTGTTTTTACTTTGCCCATGCTAAAAGACGCACTCACAATTCCCTCTATCGTCTCATCACCAAACCGCACGCTTTCCCGGTTCATATCAAACGGCACAACCGATGTAAGAAATTTCTTTTCTCCCAGCTTCTCCAGCGCTCTTCTGAGTTCCGGCTGAAACACGACAACCGCAGCCGTAGCCATTACAGTCACAGCATTCTCTGCCAGCCACAAAATCGTATGCATCTGGAAAATGAATGCCAAAAGAATAAAAATACTCAAAACCGTAATTCCCTTTAACAACATCCATGCTTTCGTATTCTTTATCCAAACCACAATCTGATATACAAGAAAAGTAATAATGATAATTTCTACCACATCAGTTATACGCATCTCCGGGAAATACCATCCCTTTACATATTTCGTCAGGAATTGCGTAATCCTCTGTTCCATCCATTCACACCCCGTTTATTTATCTAAATCAAATTCTTTTCTCAGGCTCTGCGTCAAGAGCAGGTGATCCATATTTCCGGTCTTGCCGCCATTTTTCGTTTCCTGCCGCTTTTTACTCTGATGCTTTTTCGCAGACTGGACGGAAGCCTTTCTGCGAATTTCATCTGTATCAATAATCTCCGTCTCAGACACATTTTCTCTTTTGTTAATTCTCTTTACCGTTTTCTCCGGAGCAGCGACAACAATCTTCGGCACTGCTTTTACATAATAGTAATATTCATCGTCTTCAAACTGCATACTTTCACTTCTGGAATAATCCACAGAAAAGAATAGAAATTCCAATACCAGTCCAATCACAATCGCCGCCACATTACCGCCTATCAGCTCCAGATAAGAAGCTCCCACATCCAGAATCATGTCGCCCCCGCCTATAATCAGAATATTCAACAGTGCGCCAACCAGCAGTGCGATCTTCCATGAATGGTCTATAGACATCCTTCTCACCGTATAAGTAACAAGCAGACAAATAGCAAATGCCGCTATAACAACCCACATTTCCTTACTTCGAAACACCTGTTTTGCATAAGTAGTAACCTGCGCGGTAACCTGAGAAACCGCAGATGCATCCTCCGCAGTCGCCAGAGTAGGCGCCGCAGTCTTCACATAATCAATCATATAATACACAAAAGTACCGCAGGTAATCGGAATCACATACGCAGGAGTCCCAAGCAGCCCAAACGCCATCGGAACTGTATAAGGAATCTTCAGCATAAACGCAACCGGCACCAACAGAATGATAATTGCTTTTTTAGGAGTAAACCTGATGTAAAAAATAAACATAATCAAAAAAACTACTGCCGTAACCACAGCCATTCCCATAGATACCGAAAACATATGAAGCAGAATCATTACCGCTGCAGCCAGCACCGTAACGGCAGAAGGCAAAAATGTACACACAACCGCAAGCCCCAGCGTGATAACCGGATTCGTCAGTTCCTTCATAAATCCTATATCACGGTTAATCATATAGAATGTGACCAGCGCCAGCACAAACTGGACTGTTTTATCAACAATCTTTGAATATTTCGCATAGAACCTCTGCAGCTGTCCCTTCAACACAAATAAACTCTCCATCTTACCGCTTCTCCTTTTCGTACATCTTTAATAATCTTATCAAATGATGATTGTATTTTTTAACTCTCGATCTGGCTTCCTGATGTTTGTTATTATAAAACTGATGTGAAGCCACCCCGCCAATAAATACAACCAGAAAATATCCTATTATAATACTGCCAGTCAAAAGGACAATAACTGACAATGTCATATTTGCTGTCAGCGAATCCATGGCAGCAAAACCAATCAAAACAATCAGTAAAATGTACCCAACCGTCATCCAGAGAATGGAATATATTGTATGCACACTTGCGTAATCTTTTCTATAATATGCACTGACCTTAAAATCCTCCTTGCCCTCCTTCTGCTCATAAAGGGCCATCTTCGTCATCAGCTTCACTTTCCGTTCATCTAACATAGTACACCTCTAAACTATACTTTCTCCATTTAAACATCATTTTAAGTATAACAAATATCAGTATCCTTGTCCAATACTTATGGTTAAAAAATACACTTTTTGAACGCCTGCTTTTTTCAATTCCCGTGCAGCACAATCGATGGTATTCCCTGTAGTATAAATGTCATCAATTAATAACACTGATTGCACCGGGGCGAACCCGTCCCGCACCCTAAAGGCATTCCTAAGATTGGTTCTTCTCCCTCTTGCGTTCATTTTCTTTTGTGGATTGGTATTGCGTACCCGCCGGAGATTTTTGGAGTCCACCGGAATGTCCAGTATTTTTCCAAGCTTTTTTGCTACCAATTCAGACTGGTTATATCCTCTCTGTCTTCTTCTTTTTCGATAAAGGGGTATTGGAATAATCAGACAGATTTTCCAACGGCGAACTGCCGATCCATATTGCTCTGCCAGCATTTTCGCATAGAATTCACTATAGATTCTTCGATTCTGATATTTGAAACGATAAACAGAAGCCTGCACATCACCCTGATGCACCCACATTCCGTATCCTCTTTCATATTCATGCTGCCTGTGTGCACAGTCATAACAATACTCTTCTTCATCGCTGCGGATTGGTTTTCCGCATTTCATGCACCTTGGCTCTGCAATAAACAGAAGCTTATCTGCACACGCTCCGCAGATTTCTTCTGCTGTCGTTTTCCCACAGAGGGGACAGGTATGGGGATAAAGAAGCCCCAGGATTTTCCTTCCTCCCTCTGCGATACACTTCATAATTCTTCTTTTCATAAGCAAAATTCTCTGATCCTCTCGGCAAGACTGGTATTTCTGTTCTGCTCATTTGTATTTCTTATCATTTCCTGAAATACCTGCTCACTGCCAACCAACGTCACACATTTTTTTGCCCTCGTCACTGCAGTATACAAAAGATTACGGTGATAAAGCTGCCTTGGGCCCTGGAGAAGCGGAATCACTACTGCCGGATATTCGCTCCCCTGTGCTTTATGTATGGTAATCGCATAGGCAAGTTCCAACTCGTCCAACAGTTCAAAAGGATACGTAACTACTCTATGTTCATCATACTCCACCTGCAAGGTTTCGTCAAATGAATTGATAGCCCTGATGATTCCCATGTCTCCATTGAAAACCCCCATTCCTTTATCAATCGTCATTCCATATTTCGTAGATACTTCCCATTCCAGCTGATAATTATTCTTGATCTGCATTACTTTATCGCCGACACGGAATTTTTTTTCACCAAATTCCTTCTCTTCTTTATTCTGTGCAGGAGGATTCAGGTATTCCTGTAAAATGCCGTTTAAGCGTTCTACTCCCAGCAATCCTTTCCGCATCGGCGTCAATACCTGGATATCATAGGTATCGGCATGAACATATCCCGGCAGCTTCTTTTGAATCAAAGTAAGCAATACACTGATAATTACATTGGCATCCTGCCGCTTCAGGAAAAAGAAATCTCTGCTCTTATTATCCAGTACAACCGGCTCTCCTCTGTTAATTTTATGCGCATTTACAACAATATCGCTTTCGCCTGCCTGACGAAATATTTTTGTCAGCATCACCACCGAAAAGCAATGAGAATCAATCATGTCTTTCAAAACGCTTCCCGGCCCCACAGAAGGAAGCTGATTGCCGTCGCCCACCAGGATCAGCCGCGTTCCTACACATATCGCGCTCAGCAGAGCATGCATCAGCGGCAGATCCACCATTGACATCTCGTCGATAATCACGACATCCGCTTCCAAGGGATTCTCCCTGTTGCGCTGAAACCCATTCTTCTGCTCTTCTTCAGGATTCCCGCTTACCTCCAGCAGTCGGTGAATCGTCTGTGCCTCACACCCGGTGGCTTCCGTCATTCTCTTTGCCGCCCTTCCTGTTGGCGCTGCCAGATAAATATCCATTCCTTCGCTTTCAAAATATCGGATAACAGCATTAATTGTTGTCGTTTTACCTGTTCCCGGACCTCCGGTTAGAATCAGAAGCCCATTCTTCGCCGCCTCAATGACCGCCGTACGCTGCATAGAATCCAACGGAATATCCATATTTTTCTCAATCTGCGCAAGGCGCCGGCTGACAGCAGCGTCTGATTCTTCAAATCTGACATTCAGATCATGAAGCATTTTTGCAGTATTCAGTTCCATATAATAATAATTGGCGGCATATACGCGGCGCTCTTCTTTTTTCTCTTTCAGGATAATCTTCCGTTCCATGGACAAATCCATCAGATATTTTTCAATATGCTCTATCTCTACCCCAAGAAGATCTCCTGTTCTGGCAAGCAAAACCTCCTGGCTCAAATAAACATGGCCTTCGCCGACACTTTGCAGGAGTGTATAGAGAAGCCCGCTTCGGATGCGATAATCGGAATCCGTATGTATCCCCACTTTCCCGGCTATCTCATCTGCCGTCTTAAATCCAATTCCGGCAATGTCATCTGCCATTTGATAGGGATTTTCTTCAATCACGCGATAAATTCCATTTCCATACCGTTGATAGATTTTTGCTGCAAGGGAAGTAGAAATGCCATATTTCTGAAGAAATATCATTGCTTTACGCATATCCTTCTTTTCTTCTACCTGCACGGCAATTTCCCTTGCCTTGCGCTCGCTGATTCCTTTAATCTCTGCCAGCCGCTCCGGCTCTTCTTCAATAATCCGAAAAGTATCTTCTTTAAATTTTCGCACAATCCTCCCTGCAAGCGCTGCTCCTAAACCTTTTACAGCTCCTGAACCAAGATAACGCTCAATAGAAATCAAATCTTCCGGCTCGCACACTTCCGATTCCTTCACCTGAAGCTGCACGCCATAGAGACTGTGATTCACATAATCGCCGCGAAGCTTTAAAAGCTCTCCCTCAGCAATATAGTGAAATGTCCCTACACAGGTCAGCTCGCCATCATCATTATTCAAATGAAATACCGTATATCCATTATCCTCATTTCTAAATACAATATGCTCTACATATCCTTTTATTTCTTCCATAGTTCCTAAAAATCCCTGCGTCCTGCCATAAATTCCACATACTGACCTGTCCCTATTGCCACTACCTTCATGGGTTCTTCAGCCGTCATCGTATTGATTCCTGTCTTTTCACCAATCAATTCTTCCAGGCCACGGAGCATCGCCCCTCCGCCCGTAAGCATAATTCCCCGGTCAAGGATATCAGCCGACAACTCCGGCGGCGTTTTCTCCAGAACTCCAATCACAGCATTTACAATCTGCCCCGTAGCATCCCGAAAAGCTTCCTCTGTCTCAGAGGACGTTACGGTAATTGTCTTAGGCAGTCCCGTTACCAGATTTCTTCCTCTTACCTCCATGGTTTCTTCTTCCACAAGAGGATAGGTCGTACCAATCTTAATCTTAATATCTTCCGCCGTCTGGTCCCCGATTAAAAGATTATGCTTCTTACGGATATATCTGACAATTGCCTCATCAAAATCGTCACCGGCTATCTTAATCGAAGTGTTGACAACTGTACCCCCAAGAGAAATAACAGCTATATCTGCAGTACCGCCTCCAATATCTACAATCATATTGCCGCAAGGCTTGGAAATATCAATTCCGGCGCCGATTGCAGCCGCAACCGGTTCTTCAATCAAAAGGACTTCCCTTGCTCCTGCCGCATAGGTCGCTTCTTCTACCGCCTTTCTCTCTACTTCTGTCACACCGCTTGGCACACAGATACTGATACGCGGCTTTTTGAATGTCCGCCTTCCCATTGCCTTCTGCACAAAATATTTTATCATTTTTTCCGTTACGGTATAATCTGAGATCACGCCTTGTCTAAGTGGTCTGACCGCTACAATATTGCCCGGCGTTCTCCCCAGCATCAGGCGCGCTTCCTCACCAATCGCTTTGATAGAATTTGTATCTCTGTCAAATGCCACGACAGACGGTTCCTTTAATATAACACCCTTACCTTTCACATATACAAGAACACTGGCTGTTCCAAGATCAATTCCAATATCCACTGACATCCCCGTTCCCCTTTCGTTCTGCTCTATCTGTTACCAAGTGCTAAGCACTTCTTATATCTTACCATGTTTTTCTAAAATAAAAAGCCATTATTTCTTATTTTCATCAGCATAGTATCTGTCAAGCATTCCTCTGATATACTTTCCGGTATAGGAAGCAGGGTTATCCGCCACTTCTTCCGGTGTGCCTTCTGCAATCACGGTTCCACCCTTATCGCCGCCCTCCGGCCCGATATCAATAATATAATCTGCCGTCTTAATCACATCCAGATTGTGTTCAATAACAATTACAGTATTTCCATCTGACGCAAGTCTTCTCAGAATCTCCGTCAGCTTATGCACATCTGCAAAATGAAGTCCCGTCGTTGGCTCATCCAAAATATAAATCGTCTTCCCTGTGCTTCTTTTGCTTAGTTCCGTCGCAAGTTTTATCCTCTGAGCCTCTCCTCCGGACAACGTAGTAGAAGGCTGTCCCAGCCGAATATAAGACAATCCCACATCATAAAGAGTTTCCATCTTCCTTCGGATACTTGGTACATGTTCAAAGAAATGCATGGCCTCTTCCACAGTCATATCCAGTACATCATAAATATTCTTCCCCTTGTAGTGTACCTCCAAGGTCTCCCGATTATACCTTTTTCCCCCACACACTTCACATGGGACATAGACATCCGGCAGAAAATGCATCTCTATCTTCAGAATTCCATCACCGGCACATGCCTCGCAGCGCCCGCCTTTTACATTAAAACTAAAACGTCCTTTTTTATATCCCCGGGCTTTTGCATCTGGTGTCGCAGCAAAAAGATCCCGAATCAAATCAAACACCCCGGTATACGTTGCAGGATTGGAACGCGGCGTCCGGCCAATGGGAGACTGATCAATATTGATTACCTTGTCAAGCTGCCGTATTCCTTCAATCTTCTTATGCTTCCCGGGAATCGTCCTCGCGCGGTTCAATTCCTTAGCAAGGGTCTTATACAGGATCTCATTCACCAATGAACTCTTTCCTGAACCGGATACTCCTGTCACACAGGTCATCACGCCAAGTGGGAATTTCACATCAATATTTTTCAGGTTATTTTCCTGTGCTCCTACAACCTTCAGCCAGCCCGTCGGCGTTTTCCGCTCTTCCGGCACCGGAATCCGAATCCTTCCGCTTAGATAAGCTCCCGTAATTGATTTCTCATTTTTCATAATATCCTGCGCCGTACCCTGGGCAATCACTTCCCCACCATGCTCTCCGGCTCCCGGTCCAATATCCACCACGCAATCTGCTGCCAGCATCGTATCCTCGTCATGTTCTACCACAATGACAGAATTTCCTAAATCCCGCAAATGATTCAAGGTTGCCAGAAGCTTATCATTATCCCGCTGATGAAGCCCAATACTCGGCTCATCTAAAATATATGCCACACCCACCAAACCAGAACCTATTTGTGTTGCTAACCGGATCCTCTGCGCTTCTCCTCCTGACAAAGAGCCTGTTGCCCTCGCCAACGTCAGATAATCCAGCCCTACGTCCAACAGAAACTGCAGTCTTGCCTTGATTTCCTTTAATATCTGATCCCCGATCAAGTGCTGCTGCCTGGTAAGTTCCAGTGTATCAAGAAATTTCTGCAGTTTATCAACCGACAGAGCTGTAATCTCCGCAATATTCTTCTCTCCCACAGTAACCGCCAGCGCACTTTTTTTCAGCCTCTGGCCGCCGCACTCATGGCACGGTGTAATCCGCATAAACTCTTCATATTCCGCTTTCATTATCTCGGAGCCCGTCTCTCTGTACTTACGCTCCATATTGCGGATCAACCCTTCAAACGCAACATCATAAACACCTTCCCCACGCTGCCCTTTATAGTGTACTTTCACTTCCCTTCCATTCGTACCATGAATCAGGATATCATGAATTTCCTGAGGGTACTCCTCAAAAGGCGTATC
This sequence comes from Clostridiaceae bacterium, assembly GCA_902362865.1. Classification (GTDB taxonomy): domain Bacteria; phylum Bacillota; class Clostridia; order Lachnospirales; family Lachnospiraceae; genus Claveliimonas; species Claveliimonas acetigenes. The sequence goes on along the minus strand of CABIYE010000001.1, from coordinate 318,886 downwards.
CAATGAGAAGTGGTACTCCTCCGTAAGCGCATCCAGGATTGCACGTGTAAAACTTCCTTTCGATGTACAGGACTGCCATCCCATGGCAGCAATCGCCCCCTGGTTAATGCTCAACGACTTATCCGGTATCATTAGGTCTTCATCAAATTCCATTTTATACCCCAGACCGAAACACACCGGACATGCTCCAAAAGGATTGTTAAAGGAAAAACTTCTCGGCTCAATCTCATCAATGCTGATTCCACAGTCAGGGCAGGAGAAACTCTGGCTGAAATTAATCGGTTCTCCCCCGATAACGTCTACGATCAGCAAACCTTCTGCCAGGTGCAGCACGCTCTCTACAGAATCTGTAAGCCTCTTTTCAATCCCCGGCTTCACTACAAGACGGTCCACGATAATCTCAATATTATGCTTAATATTCTTGTCAAGTGCGATCTCTTCTGACAATTCATATAAATTCCCATCCACACGCACACGGACATATCCGCTTTTCCTTGCCTGTTCAAATAACTTTGCGTGGTATCCCTTTCTTCCTCTGACTACCGGTGCCAAAAGTTGGATCTTCGTCCCCTGGGGAAGCTCCATAATCTGATCTACCATCTGGTCTACCGTCTGCTTCTTAATTTCCCTGCCACATTTCGGGCAATGTGGAATTCCTATCCTGGCATAAAGCAGCCGGAAATAATCGTAAATCTCTGTCACGGTTCCCACTGTTGATCTGGGATTCCGATTCGTTGACTTCTGGTCGATGGAAATAGCAGGCGACAGTCCCTCAATGCTTTCCACATTCGGCTTCTCCATCTGTCCCAGAAACTGTCTCGCATAAGAAGACAGCGACTCCATATATCTTCTTTGTCCTTCTGCATAAATCGTGTCAAAGGCAAGCGAAGATTTTCCCGACCCGGAAAGCCCGGTCAGCACTACCAGCTCATTTCTCGGAATATCCAAATCAATATTCTTCAGGTTGTGTTCGTTCGCTCCTCTGATTTTTATATACTGCTTATTATTATCTAATGTCATCTTTTTTTGCCCTTCTTAATCTTTTATATCATTCAGCTGTATTTTTAATTCCGTCATTTTATCCCGCAGCTCTGCCGCCGCCTCAAAATTCAGTTCTGCGGCTGCCTTTTTCATCTGTTTCGTAATATCTTTAATCAGCTTCTCCAGTTCTTCTTTATTCATAGATTCCGGATCCTTCTCCATGCGGAGCTCTTCTGCCGCAACCTTCTTGGAAATGCTAATCAAATCCCTGACCGACTTATGGATAGACTGCGGAGTAATCCCATGCTCTTCGTTATACTGCATCTGAATCCGGCGTCTTCTCTTCGTTTCTTCAATCGCCACCTTCATAGAATCTGTCATATTATCCGCATACATAATGACATGGCCTTCTGAATTACGCGCCGCACGCCCTACCGTCTGTATCAGCGAAGTCGTAGAACGCAGGAAGCCTTCTTTATCCGCATCCAGGATTACCACCAGGGCAATTTCCGGAATATCAAGCCCTTCCCGCAGCAAATTAATTCCTACCAATACATCAAACACATCCAGACGCATATCCCTTACAATCTCTGCCCGTTCCAGCGTATCAATATCAGAATGAAGATATTTCACCCGGATACCAAGCTCCTTCATATAATCCGTCAGATCCTCAGCCATCCTTTTGGTAAGCGTTGTCACCAGGATTTTATGCTTCTTTGCAATCTCCCGATTCACTTCTCCCACAAGGTCATCAATCTGCCCTTCTACGGGACGCACTTCTATCTCCGGATCCAAAAGCCCTGTCGGGCGGATTACCTGTTCCGCACGGAGCAGTTCATTGCGCTCCTCATAAGATCCCGGCGTCGCTGATACGAACAGAACCTGATTAATCTTACTCTCAAACTCATCAAAACTCAAGGGTCTGTTGTCCAATGCCGACGGCAGACGAAATCCATACTCTACCAGCGTCCGTTTCCTGGACTGATCCCCGTGATACATCCCGCCCACCTGCGGCACCGTCATATGCGACTCGTCAATCATCATAATGAAATCATCCGGGAAATAATCAATCAGTGTATGAGGTGGCTGTCCCGGCGCAAGCCCTGTCAGATGTCTGGAGTAATTCTCAATACCGGAACAGAATCCCGTCTCCCGCATCATCTCAATATCGAAATTCGTCCGTTCAGAAATTCTCTGCGCTTCCAGTAGTTTCCCTTCCCCTTTGAAGTACCGGATCTGCTCTTCCAGTTCCACCTCAATATCAGCAATCGCACGATCCATACTTTCCTTAGATACCACATAGTGGGAAGCAGGAAAGATTGCCACATGGTTCAACGAGCTCTTAATCTCTCCCGTCAAAACGTCTATCTCTGTAATTCTGTCCACTTCATCTCCGAAAAATTCTATCCGGTACGCCACATTTTCCGTGTACGCCGGAATAATCTCCAACACATCACCCCGTACACGGAACGTCCCTCTGTGAAAGTCCATCTCGTTCCTGTCGTATTGAATTTCGATCAGCTTGCGGATTACGTCGTCCCTGTCTTTTTCCATACCGGGCCGCAAGGAAATCACCATCTCCTGATAATCAATGGGTGAACCCAAACCGTAAATACAGGATACGCTGGCAACAATGATAACATCTCTACGCTCAGAGAGCGCTGCCGTAGCAGAATGACGCAGCTTGTCAATCTCATCATTAATAGAAGAATCCTTAGCAATGTAGGTATCTGATGAGGGTACATAAGCCTCCGGCTGGTAGTAATCATAATAGGAGACAAAATACTCCACCGCATTGTTGGGAAAAAACTCCTTAAATTCACCGTATAACTGCGCCGCAAGCGTCTTATTATGGGCGATGATAAGGGTTGGTTTATTTAATTGTTGAATGACGTTGGCCATCGTAAAGGTCTTGCCTGAGCCTGTGACACCTAAGAGGGTCTGGCACTGGTTGCCTTCTTTAAAGCCTTTTACTAATTGTTCGATCGCCTGCGGCTGATCGCCGGTGGGGGCGTATTCTGATACTAATTCAAAATGATCCATATAATACTCCTCTATGTTTGAATCCTCGAGAAAAACTCGATAGTCACTTTATCTCATACAACACAATTTATTCTGTATCCTTTTCATTTAACAACATCCTCAATTTTTCTTTACTCGGCAAAACAGTTTGATATTTGCTTGCAAAGATTTGATTATTGTCCTTAGGCAGTGTCATTTCTACAATTGCATCTTTCTTATCTTTACAAATAATAATACCAACAGTTGGATTTTCATCTTCCAGTTTTACTTTCCGATCATAATAATTAACATACATCTGCATTTGTCCTATATCTTGATGCTTCAATTGTCCAATTTTCAAATCAAACAATACAAAACAACGAAGTAAACGATTATAAAATACTAAATCTACTCTAAAGTGCTCCTCTTCAAACGTAAACCTTACTTGCCTTCCAACAAAAGTAAACCCTCTTCCTAGTTCCAACAAAAATTTTTGTAAATTATCTATGATTTTAGATTGACCTTCCATTGCAAGGCGCATTACTTCCTCTTTATTTCTGCTTAACGCCAATCGTTCATATAAAGAGCTTCCATATTGTCGTGCCAATTCATCTTTGCTCCAGCCATTTCTATACGCTTCTATCTCATAAAAATGTCTCTCATCTATATTAGAAATTCTCATCAAAATAATATAGTGCGACCAACTAAGATAAAATCTTCTCATTAACTTTAAATTATCATAGCCCACTTTCGAAACTGAACTGCTCTCGGGGAATCCACTTTATTTCCTACAGCTATAATCGCTTTTAAATTATAATGGTTCGTATTATAGTTTTTCCCATCATCGGCAGTTATTCGAAATTTTCGAATAACTGAATTTTCATCCAACTCACCATCTGCAAATATTTTTTTCAGGTGATAATTAATTGTATGTGTTTCCACATTATAAAGCAGACCCATCATTTTCTGTGTAAGCCAGACATTCTCTTCAAAATATATCGCATTTACATCGCTTTCACCAGTAGCCGTAATAAAAGTCAAGTATTCCGCTGCTGAAGAACGTATGATTGATACTTCGTTTTTCTTTTTCATAATTCGCTTCCCTTCTTAGAACATTCAATATGATTTTTCTATTACTTCTTGTCAAATACAATGATTTCTTTTATTCCCTTTACGAATGGAGGTCACTAAACCCATTCAGTCCAAATAGTTTTATCCTGTCCATTCAATCCGTATAGTCCACAAAATATGGGGCAAATACGAAATTGTGTTCCACGATGAGATTTCACACGATACCCAACCGAAATTATCACATCCAAATTATATCATTTTCAAAGGTTCTACAAAATTTTAAAAACGAGTTCCAAGAACAAGTGTTCTATATAATATTACTCTATGTTTTTGTTTGTGTCAATCCATATTAACACATTCTAATAGTAATTTCATTTCATCTGTTAAGGATCCATCTAATACTTTTATAGCATCCCTTTGACTTTTCCAACAAATCTTTATATAATATCTTTATTACATATGTAAGATTTGGAGGGAATTCTATGAGTAAATTACCACAAATTTCAGAGGCAGAGTTTGAAGTCATGAAAGTTGTATGGAAATATGCCCCTATCAGCACAAATGAAGTGACTGATAAGCTAACAAAAACTACCAACTGGAGTCCGAAAACCATACAGACCATGTTAAAAAGACTGGTTGCTAAGAAAGCTCTTACCTACGAAAAACAAAGTCGTGTATTTGTTTACACACCTTTAGTAGATGAAGGCGAATATATCCGTCAGGAAAGCAATTCTTTTCTGAAACGGTACTATAACGGCAACATCTCTGCCATGTTGTCTTCTTATCTTGAAAATGATGATTTGTCCAAAGAGGAAATTACTTCACTGCGTCATCTTCTATCTGAGCATAAGTAATAAAGGAGGCGGTCTGCTTGTATCACTTTGGGATTCATTTCCTTATATGCAATGTACTGATATGCTTATTTATCGGCATCATTATTACTTTCAAGCGGTTGTTGAGGAATCATTTATCCGCCCGTATGCAGTACAATCTTTGGTTCATACTGCTAGTTATTCTTGCAATACCTTTCCTGCCAATCCGTTCCTTGCCCGTTACATCTTTCCTTTCATGGTACAACTTTCAATGGGGAACACAGGCAGAAAATGCAGTTACAGATATGTCCGGCACAACTCTCGCTGCTTCAGATTCTGCTTTCAGCAAAGTGAATGACTTTGCAGTTTCTGTCAGCAGCCAAACTCCATCCTATGTAAATACGTTTCTTTTGGTTATTTGGGGAATTGGAATATTTGCAATGATATTACTGATTTGTCGCTCATTGAAACGACTGCGTACCATAGAACAATCTGCACTGCCACTGCAAAACAAACAAGTAAAAGTAATCTTTCAAAACTGTATTGCTGAATCCGGAATTAAGAAGGAAATTCCTGTGTACAGTACTGCTTTTTTGAAATCTCCGGTAACTGTCGGTTTTATCAAACCCCGTATTTACATTCCGATCCATCTGATTTCCGACTTGCACCCGGCAGATATGCGTTTTATGATTTTACATGAGCTGCAGCACTATCGATATAAAGATGCCCTGATCGGACATATTATGAATCTGATTGGTATTTTGTATTGGTTTCATCCTCTGATCTGGTATTCCTTAAAGGAAATGCGCTGCGACAGAGAAATTGCCTGTGACTGTTCTGTACTGCAACTACTAAACGAAACTGATTATGAGGCATACGGAAATACATTGATTAATTTTGCAGAAAAAATATCTCTGTCGCCATTTCCATTTGCCACCGGAATCAGCGGCAGTATGAAACAAATGAAAAAGAGAATTTTAAGCATTGCAAATTTCAAAAAGCAACCCCTGACCCAAAAAATACAGGGAATCATCGCATTTGTCTTTGTTGCCTGCCTATTGTTAGGGTGTGCGCCGGTTCTTTCTATTCATGCCTCCGGCTATGACCAATACAATTTCAATGAAGATGAGAAAAATATCACTTATATTGACCTGACACGAAATTTTGACGGGTACGAGGGCTGTTTTGTCCTATACGATTCCAATGCAGGCTCATGGAACATATACAATAGGGATTCAGCACAAAAACGTATAGCGCCAAATTCCACTTACAAAATTTATGATGCTCTGCTAGGTTTAGAAAATGACATCATCACACCGCAACATTCTAACATGGTATGGAACGGAGAAGATTATCCTTTTGATGCCTGGGAAGCGGATCAAAATTTAAATTCTGCTATGCAAAATTCCGTAAACTGGTACTTTCAATCCATTGATTCACAAATAGGACTTGATTCTGTAAAAAAATATCTGCATGAAATAGGATACGGAAATCAAACAGCAAGCACCGATACGGATTTATACTGGACAGACGATTCTCTGAAAATATCTGCGCTGGAACAGATTGAAATGTTAGAGGAATTTCATGATAACGAATTTGAATTTTCTCCTGAAAATATAGCGGCTGTAAAAAATTCCATTCTCCTGATTTCTAACAGCGAAGGTTCATTTTACGGGAAAACAGGAACCGGACGTGTCGATGGGCAGGACGTGAACGGATGGTTTATCGGTTTTCTTGAAAAATCCGGAAATGTCTATTATTTTGCCACAAATATTCAAGGTGAATCTGAGACAACCGGAAGCAAGGCGGCAGAGATCACTACATCCATTCTCTCTGATCTGCAAATATGGAACTAATCTGCTATCTCCTTAACATTCTTTGATCATATATTCTACAGGGGAGACTGTTATATGCTTATCAGTCTCCCCTGTAACTTCGTCTCTAACCATTCCTGCGCCTGCTTTTTGCAAGGCATTGTGTTCCCATATTGTTTCACATATTCCATGTATTTTTTAGCCGACTCCTGCTCTCCCAATTTATCATAGCAGCCCCCTAATAAATAATTTCGAATCACTTCATTATAAAGAAATTTCTCTTTATCTCTACTTAAAAGTTCTTCTGCCTTTAGATACTGTTTCTCTAAAATAAGCTTTTCTGCAATAAACATTCTGTTTTTCCAAAAAACCTTATGCATTGCAAACATCGCTTATTGACGCACCGTCATTACGCAATTCAAAATCTGCCTGAACTATTTTTCTATTATTCCCCACAAGAACCAACCTTCCGCTTACCGATCCAAATGGCCAGTCTGGCTCTCCGATTTGCTGAAGCGTCAACTCATAGTTTTGATTAGGAGAAACCGAAACATCACAGTCAATTTTCTTGCAATTTGTTACATAAAAAAGGCTCAAATAAAACACAGCAGCCAGTATGACAATTATGCCCACAAAATATATTATAATTTTAATTCCTTTTTTCATTTGGTTACCTCATACAACTACTTTACCTGAATACGGTATTGGTAATCCGGTATGTTTTGTATTCCATCATCAAGTATTTCATTTCTCAAATATTGAAAAGTTCCATCGTCTTTAAATTGTACAGTAAGTTCATGTGTGATAACTGCGTCATTACAAATAACCATATCGCATACTGCTTCTACCGTTAATGTCATCGTTCCGTCATCATTTTCCCGTATCCCCGTCACTTCCGGCATAGAGATTCCAAAATATGTAGGCGTATAATTCGCATCTGTTTCATTTACTGTTTCAGATAAACTATTTTGGGGTTGTTCCGCTATTTTAACCACTTTATATCTTCCAAATCACGATACCTCCTTATCTTACTCCTGCTTTCCTCCGTAGTATATCTCCCATTCTTCATCTGTCAGACGGGGCATATACCAGACCGGCTCTTGCTTTTCTCCTGTCTCAATCACTTGATTTGATACATATTGATACCGTCCATCTTCTAACGGACGTACAACTAATTCACTGAAAAAAGCCTGATCCTGCTTTTCTCTTTCCCAAACTGCCTTTATTGTCAATTTTACTGTCCCATCTCTTTGTTCTTCATAAGCAATCACTTCTGGATATGGCTCATATGGAAATTCGGCATCATATAGACCTCTCGCCCGATAGCGATATGTCTGTCGCTCTGTATTATAGACGGTATGATTTTCGATTTCCTGACTCTCTATTTGAAAATACATCTGGATTACCTCTTCAAAATCTGATTTCGGTATCTCATACTCCGTTCCATTATAATTATTTTCATAAGAAACATAACTGCCAGTTTCCAAATAATACAAGATTTCATACATATCATAAAAATCTAAATCCGCATAATTCTGTTCATTCCAATCTGTAATCAACATATTGTTGCATTCGTACCCAATCGGCATCACATATTTCCGATTCAATTCCCTGCAAGTTTTATCAAGGGGCATGACACGAAATCCTTTTTGTCCCGGAGCACCGTCATAGCCGAACGGATGATATTCTTCAATAAAAAGGTAACCTCCATCTGTGTATTTCCATGTGTATGCAGAAAATTCATGATAGTAAGTCACTTCGGGGAACCCTTCTTCCCACCGAACTGTAACTAGCGTTACTTTTATTTCTCCTTTAGCTGCGTTCAGATAATAATGTACAAATCCATCTAATGATAACAATGAGACAATATCTATCTCCGCATTTTCTCCATTCCGAGCACTTTCACAAAATTTTATTACTCTCTCGTAATGAACCATATCAATCTGATTTTCTCCGTCTACTGCTACATATCCCGCACTTCCCAGACAATTTATAATTTCTTCCTCTATTTCCAGTATATCCAAAGCATTTTCTTCTACTGCTCTTTCATAAATATCTCTGTAAATTTCCGCCACTTTTATGGAATTATCGCAAACACTCGACTGGCTTTCACTCATATCCTGCTTCTCTGTGTTATCTTGCATTTCATTTGCAGCTTCTTTTCTACAACCAGTACATATGCATAATACAACAAAAATAAATCCCAAAATCTTTTTGGTTTTCATACCAATCTCCTTTCTTACGATTGTAATATTTAAAATTAAATTTTTTAGGTTCCATTTGATATAACAGGTTTATTAAATATTACATCTGTAATATTTAAAAGTCAAGTATATATTGCTATCTCTTTCCCTCTTATACTCGCTCCATAACTACTAAATACAATTCCAGGCGGATTAGGGACTTTCACCCGTCAGAACGTGCGCCACCGGGCACACCAAAAAAAGACGCATGAAATGGTAACATCTCACACGCCTTAATACTTCCTCATCTCTCCTCATTTAAAATTGTCAGCACTCCATTTGGAGTTACATTACCCACTCCTGATTCTGTGTCTGAAGTCTTACCATCCGGGCGTAAAAACCATCCTTTTTAAGAAGCATATCGGGATGCCCTTGTTCTGCCACCCTTCCGTCTGCAAGCACCACAATCTTATCCGCTCCAGCTACGGTACGCATACGATGTGCAATAATCATCACTGTCTTGTTTTCAATCAACCTTGACAAAGATTCCTGAATCAGTGTTTCGTTCTCTACGTCAAGAGAAGCGGTTGCTTCGTCCATAAGAATAATCGGTGCATTTTTCAGAAATGCTCTTGCAATGGAAATACGCTGGCGTTCTCCTCCTGAAAGTTCACAGCCATTTTCTCCAATCATGCTGCGATAGCCGTCCGGCAGCTTTGCAGCAAATTCATCTACATTTGCAAGTCTTGCCGCCGCAAGGACTTCCTCATCTGTTGCATCTTTCCGGCCCAGGCGGATATTTTCCATAATGGTGTTATTAAACAAAGTAACATCCTGAAACACAATGGAATACAGCGACATCAGTGTTTCCGGATCAATCTCCGAGATATCCATGCCTCCCACACTGATTTTTCCTTTCTGTATATCCCAAAATCTTGCAGCAAGACGTGACACCGTTGTTTTCCCGCCGCCGGATGGACCCACTAAAGCGGTAACCTCTCCTTGTTTTGCAGTAAAAGATACATCCTTTAATACCGTTTCCCCACTATTATAAGAAAACCCCACATTTTCAAAGGTAATATCGTATCCCTGGTTTGTCAATCTGTCCGTTCCTCCTTGCTCAGGATAACTTAAGATTTCATCCATCCGTCTGCACTGGATATTCAACATCATCATAACTGCCACCAGATTATCCAAAGCAGCAATCAGCGGGTCATAGACACGAGAAACCAATATCAAAAATGCAAAGAATGTAAGCAGGGTAATCTGTCCGGAAGCCAGCAGCATTCCTCCGGCCAAGACTGTAGTAGCAATTCCTATCTTTAATACCATTCTGGCTGAAGTGTTGTATACTGCATGCGTAAGCTCACTGAATACGGTCTGTTTTTCAACCAGCTTTATTTTTTCATCCAACCCTTTCAAATATTCCTGCTCCGCATTATTGGCCTTTAAGTCCTTCATAGCTTCCAGGCACTCTTGTATTCCATCAGAGCAGGAGACCTGAGATGCATTCACTTTTCGCTCCGATTTCCTCATTGAACCCGATGCAAGAATCAGAATGCCAAAAGAAACCGGCAATACCCACAAAGAAGCAAGAGCCATTTTCCAATTAAAAATAAAGATACCAACCGCAATCAACAGTGTCGATACAACGGAGCCAATCAGCTCCGGGACCCAATGTGACAAGCCGCTTTCCAGAGAAGCGCAGTCGCCCATAATAACATTCGTTAAGTCCGCCAAATCCTTCTTTCCGAAAAAAGCCAGAGGGATTTTTCTTAATTTTTCCGCGAGGGCAAGCCTGCGTACTCCGCTTTCTACATAGGTAGCAAAAAAAGTCGCATTATATTGAAGATAATAGGTGAAACATATAATTCCAAGCGCAAGGATGATACCTCCTATGTAAAATGCAATTTTCCCATTCGGTATTCCTCCATCCAACAGGTCACTGACAAGGTTGTACAAAAGAATTACCGGAATCATCATAGAAATATTATGCAGAATACATGCAAGAAACGCCTTAACCATGTCCTTTGCCCCTTTCTCGGACAGGGCAAAGGTGTGTTTTAATTCTCAATCATTCACAACACCCACTTTCCATTTTGCAGCCTTGTTGTACTGCTTCCACATTTCAGCATACAGACCATCTTTTTCTTTTAATTGTTCATGCGTTCCGCTGTCTGCAATTTTTCCATCTTTTATTACAACAATCCTGTCCATACCCGTTACGGTAGACAGCCTGTGTGCAATCATCAGTACCGTTTTCCCCTTCGCAAGCATACGGAACGCCGCCTGTACCTTCGCTTCATTATCAGGGTCTGCAAATGCCGTGGCTTCGTCCAATATAAGAATAGGCGTATTTTTCAGCATAACACGGGCAATAGCAATTCTCTGCTGCTCTCCTCCTGACAGGTATATCCCCTTTGCACCCACAACTGTATCCACGCCTTCCGGCAGTTTATCCAGTATGTCGCCGCACTGTGCGTCGCGAAGCGCTTCCAAAACTTCTTCCCGGGAAGCATCCGGCCTCGCTATCCGCACGTTTTCAAGAATGGATGTTTTCAAAAGCTTTGAATCCTGAAACACAAAGGAAACCATATTCATCAGTTCTTCCTTCGGGATATCCCTTACATCTACGCCTCCGATTTTTACAGAGCCGCTATTTACATCCCAGAACCTTGCCACAACACTCGCAAGCGTCGTTTTCCCGCCGCCGGAAGGTCCCACGAAGGCAACATGTTCGCCTGCATGAATTTTAATGGAAACCTGATCCAATGCATTCTTATCCCCTTCCTTATAGCAGAAGGAAACCCGGTCAAGCTCAACAGAATTATTTTCCGGATGCCTGGGATTTTTCGTTTCCGGCAGCGGCTTTCTTTCTAAAATACTATCAATTCGTGACATAGCATCTGCCACAATCAACTTATTCTCACTTGCATACATGATTTTTGTAAGGGTTAGTGTAATAATCGGCGTAATGATAATGTAATACATCAGATTCAGAAGGAACTCATTTGTCACACCGTCCGATGTCATCACCAGCGCCGCCGCAATCAGTACCGCGAAAACACCATTTACAAGAGTTGTATAGACCATCATCGGCAGACGCAGATCCTTTGTGTATGCAATCACCCATTTTTCATAATTATCTATAGACTCTTTAAATCGTTTAAAAGAAAATACGGATTGCCCAAATGTCTTAACAACGGATATTCCTCTTACATATTCCACTGCCTCATTGGACATCTGTGCCAGTGCGTCATTATATTCCTTCATCTTCTCTGCCATGCGCTTTCCTGTCATCACACTCATAATTATAAATGCCGCTGCAATGGGCAAAAGACTTAAAAGTCCCAGCCGCCAATCAAAAACCATAAGCAAAATCAACAGCCCCACAGGCGTTGCAAGAGCATTTGCTTTATCCGGAAGCTGATGGGCAAGATAGGTCTCTGTCGCCGCGCTGGATTCATATACGATTTTTCTGATTTTGCCACTTCCAACGCTGTCCATAAATCCTACCGGTAATGTTACAATATGATGCATCGCTTTCATCCGAATATTTGCCTGTACGCGGAACGCCGCCAAATGCGAACACAGCAGGGCCATCACATAAATAAGAATTGCTGCAACCGCAGATAATACTGCCATCCAGCCATTATATGCCAAATTCTGTGCTTCTGCATAATTCGGGGCAACTTCCAGAACTTCCTTTATAACTTTCCAGATGTACACAAAAGGAAGCAATGCCACAAACGCACTAAAAGCACTCAACACCCAGGAAGCTATCGTTAAATATTTATAGTTTCCGGCATAACCTAAAAGTTTCTTCAGATTAGACTCTTTTTTCAAAGATAAAACCTCCTCTTTTTATAATATATAATAAGGGAACGCTGCAGTCGTTCCATTATTCTCTCCAAACTTTTATTAGCCTTAACTAACTTGCGGGGAAAAGAATAGAATCCACATTTTACAAGGATTCTATTTTTCTGTAGCATAATGCTACTGTCCCATAATTTTATACCATCCCGCACAATAAAAATCCCACATCTCGGACAGATAAATTTCTGCCCGTTCTATCGGCATCTCATGGATAATCAACTCAAAATACGTGTTAAACATCCCGGTAATCAAAATATGTTCCAGCATTGGATCAATATGCGGCGAAGGTTTTCCGATACTATCAAGGATTTTTTGAAAATCATGCGTCGCTTCTGTCTCAATCTCCACCATCTCGTCCAGCAGCCCGGCAAAACGAGTACCTTCCGAGCAGCAAAGCAGAAGTTTAAATTCCGTCAGATTGTCATACGCATACAAGAGCATATTCCGTACACACTGAAAAGAAAAGGTACCCAGATTCTCCATTTGTTTTTGCGGAGACATCTCGCGGAATTCCCGTATCGTCTTTTTATATTCATTCAAAAAAGTATGATACTGCTCTCCTACCAATGACTCGAATAACTCTTCCTTACTGCTATAATAGCCATAAAAGGCTCCCGTAGTCACACCCGCCATCTTGACAATGTTCCGCAGGGAGGCGGTCCTGAAACCCTTTTCAAGAAATTCCTGCATAGCCGCTGAATGGATGGAATCCAAAGTTGTCTGTTCTGCTTCGCTCATAAATACTTTCTCCACAATTTTATAACAGTGTTATATATCACTGTTATATTTTATAATGCTTTTAAAGATATGTCAATAGAAAAGTAAAACTATTGCATAGCCTCATACACCACGCTGGATGTTCGTGCTATGAACTGCTGCGCCTGGTATGTGTCCGAAAGATTCTCTGACATCACACATAATACATACGTACCACCGGCACTGTATACGATTGCTGCATCATTTTCCACATTAGAAAGCTCGCCCGTCTTATTGCCCACCGTTACGCCTGTCGGCAGTCCTGCCGGAATTTTGCTTCTTCTCTGCTGTTGATTCATATAACCAAGCACACTGGAAGAGCCCTGCAGCTGGCCCGCACTCGCCATTTTCAGATAGTTACAGCAATCGCGTACCGACGTGTAGTTATCATCCACATCATTTGGCTGCAGCATCAACCGCCCCATGTGTGTGTCAGAAAACCCATGATTCGCGCAATATTGATTCACACGAGCCATTCCGGTCTGTGCATCTCCGTCTCCCAATCTGGTTACCAGAGTATTACATGCCGTATTATCACTGACCGTTATCATAATACTAATCAGAGATTCCGTCTCGCCGCTATAGGACTCATATGCACTGACTAAGCCGTAATTCTCATACACGCATCCTGCCACATACAGCTTAATCAGGCTGGCCGCCTGCATCGCGCCTCCGTTAACCATTGCCATATCGTTTTCATTCACCCTGCCGGTACAGACTGCAACCTTGCCGCCTGCGCCGTATTCTGTATAAACCAGGTTCTCCAACCGGGCTTGTATCTCACTTATCCCGGTCTGTCCTGCAGACTGCGGGGTGGTTGTCTGTTCCGGTGTATTCTCTGAAGGCTGATTGTTTTCCGAAGAGGGCTGTTCTGTCTGCTCAGATTCCTGTGGCTGTGCCTTCTCAATCTTAATCCCGGGCACTTCCTTCCCGGCTTCCGCCTCAGACATTTCCGAATCGTCTACGACTTCCCCTTCAACTACTTCTCCCTCTTTATTAGCAGATGAAGTCCCCTGCCGCACTTTCCAAATTACTGCCCCTGCAGATACTGCCAGAACAGCAGCCAGCACTATAATCAGGATTTTTTTTAATCTGCTCTTCATACTCTATCTCCTCAGGTAGTTGCTATTCACATACCCGTACTGGTTCAGCGCCGGTACATACACATACCAGTATGTTCCCGTAGACGAATCCACAACATCTACTTCCTGTCCATTTGCAATCTTGCCAATCTCATTGGTAACATCATAGGCCATCGCATTGCGTAGCGCCAGATACCCGCTGGACACACTGGCATAATATACATTGCTGCCGGAAGATACCTGCGGACTGCTTGTGGCAGACGAAGTCAAATAGCTGCTGTTTGTATAGCCGTAAGCCCCCAGACTTGGACTATATACATACCAATACTGCTCATTCGTCCGGATTGCCTGTACATAATCTCCATTATACATCTTTCCGATTTCGTTTGACACATCATAGGCTTTCGCATTGCGCAGCGCCAGATATCCGCTCGCTACATTTACATAGTAGATTCCCTGATAAGTGGAAGGCGGACTGCCCGCACCTAAGATATCTCCGGCAGGCTGTGTCTGTGCCTGCGCAGGCTGCGTATCCTCCTGTTTTGCTTCCGTCTCTTCTTCCTTCGCCTTCTCCTCAGGCTCTTCTTCGCTCAGTTTACTTCGCTCTACATATCCATAAGCTCTTTTTTCTGAATTATAAATATAGGCATAGGTATCATTCGGCTTCGCAAGCACAGTCACTTCGTCTCCCCGCTCAGCCATTCCAATCGCCGCGCCATCCGCATCCGGCGTATTTAATATAGACAGTCTGTTTCCTTCTTCTACCTGGACATATCTCGTAACCGGATCGGTTACCGCATCCTCTTTATTGGTTAAATAATGATAGTCAATATAACCGATGATTTCTTCTGCTTCTATATATACCTTCCAGTAATTTCCCTCGCTCTTTTCCATCAAAGCTACTTTTTCGCCATTGTCAAGCTTCGCTACGACTTTACTGTCTTTATCTTCTGTTTCGCGAACCTTCATAACTTCCTTGCAGCCTGTTACATAATAATCGCCAATAGTCTCTATTTTTTCTTCATCATCATGAAAAGCGATGCCCCATATAAGGAAAAATGCAGCGGCAAGAATCGCCAGCCCTCCTGCTATAGCCAGTATCAGGAATTTTTTTCTGCCCGTATTGTTATTCTTCTGGTTCCTGCTGTCATCTTCCGGAATATTCGATGCAAACCTCTGATCTGTATACCAATCCTGCCCTGTATAACCGCCGGGACCTGTGTATCCTTTCTGCTCCGTATAACCACCGGGACCTGTGTATCCTCTCTGCTCCGTATAACTGCCGGAGCCTGTGTATCCTCCCTGCTCCGTATAGCCACCGGGACCTGTAGTTCTCCCTTGTTCCGTATAAACTGTCCGGTCAGCATATACCGTATAGTCTTCATCTGCTTCCGCTTCCTGCATCTCTCTCATTCCATTTTGGACAAGATTCAAAAGCTCTTCCATACTCCTGCAGCGGTTTTCTGCATGCAGGGCAAGCCCATACATAAGCGCATCTTCCAACGACTTCGTAATCCTCACTCCAAATGTGGAAGGACGTCTGATGTCATCATGGGACATCCGTTCCAATGCATCCGCAGGGGTCACTCCGGTAATACACTTATACATAGTTGCGCATAACCCGTACACATCCGTCCACGGTCCCTGCTCACTATTTCTTGTATATTGTTCCACCGGAGCATAGCCTCTCTTAATCGTACTTGTAAGCTCCCGGTCTCTTTCCATATAATGCCGCGCCGCCCCGAAATCCATCAACTTCAGCACGCCTGTATTCAGATACATAATATTATCCGGGCTGATATCACGGTGGATTACGCCTAATTTATGGATTTTGGCAAGCGCTCCCATAATCGGGATCATCAATTCAAATACCTTCTCTGCGCTCATAGCACCGAATTCCTTTATGTGGGAAGCCAGCGTCCTTCCCTCCAGATATTCCATTATAATATATGCAGTATCATTTTCCTCAAAAAAATCTTTCACATCCACAATTCCCGGTTCTTCTGAGAACTGTGCTATATTTCTCGCCTCATCCAGGAATCTGTCTATCCCTTTCCTTACCATATCTCTCTGTTCTTCCGTCGCAATGGTTAGATGAGAAGACGTCTCACTATTCCTATTAATATGGCCAAGTGGATAAAATTCTTTAATTGCCACTTTTTTATCAAGCACAAGATCCCTTCCTATGTAAGTAATTCCGAATCCGCCCTCGCCTATGGCCGTCCCGACCAGATATTTCTCTTTCAGGATAGTCCCCGGCTTCAGTTGATGGGGCGCCGTCTCCCGAATATTCAGATTCACACAATCCGCACAAAATGTTCCGGATGTAACCTCTCTCATACAATTCAAACAATATTTTTTCATCCTTGCTATCTCCCTTATCCGTGTACTCTATTCCTGTATTTCTGAATATAGTAATCTGCTTTTCCTTTTCCTCCTTCGTAAGGCGGATTAATCTCCAGCATAATGTCCTGCAGCCGGCTTACTCCGAAGAAATGTTTTGCCTCTTCTACGTCTCCGTAAAATGCCATATGACCGCTCTGGTCATTGGTACTCTTTGCTATCACGAGCACCTTTGTAAAAAGGCTCTTTCCAGTCTGGCTGTCAACAGCGTCATCCGGCTCATGAGAAATAACCATAACAATTTTCCCATTATCTGCAATCTCCTTCAAAATCTCCATCTGCTGCATCCTGGAGGCCGCATCCAGGCCAGAGTCTGGCTCATCACATATAAAGACTTTCTGGAATCCTATCAACTGGGCGGCAACGGATACTTTCTTCTTCTGCCCTCCGCTCAACTGGCTAATCAGATGGTTCTCCAGCTTCTGAACGCCGACCTTTTCCATCGTCTCCTGTACTCTCTTTTTCTTATCCTCTTTAGAATAATCATTCTTATTCAGTTTTATCTCAGCCACATCCATAAGCGTCTCCCGAACCTTATCGCTCAGTCTGAGATTCAAAAACTGCGGAACCAGGCCAATCTTCGTCTTCATGCTTTTAAAATTTTTGTACAAATCCTGGCCGTCCAGCAATATCTCTCCATCTGCCTTTTTCTCACCTAATATTGCATTAATCAGTGTCGTCTTCCCGGCTCCTGACCCACCAAGGATTAATACAAAATCTGTGCTTTCCGCTTCAAAATGAATATCCCGAATCAATATCTTCCTGCCAAAATTAACATCTTTCTTTTTGATATTCACAGACAGCCTTCCTTCCGGCTCTCCAAAACAATTATATATTATCGTCTGAAACCAGAAAATCATAAGTGTATTTCCGATAAATAATACGTCATGATTACGCAGCCTCTCTCGCCCATGCACTTCCCGGCCATTGAGGCGCACTCCATTCTGGCTCTGCATATCTTCAATCCACCACTGCTGCCCATTCTGCCAGATTACCGCATGTCTGCGCGAAACCATCATATCATCCAAAACAAGGGTATTTCTTTCATCCCTTCCGATCGAAATACTTCCGCTAACACCCACGGGACAGGAAGTCCATCTGGATCCTTTCACATAACTGTATGTGAAAATCATAAGAACAGCTTCCGGATGCGGGTCGTCAAGTCGGCTCTTGTCAATTCGGAGTATATCTCCTTCCTCAAGTTTATGCGGAGCAGAGCCTCGTGCATCATAAGGCAGAAGCTTCCTCCCATTTACATAAGTACCGTTCATGCTATTATTGTCAATATAATAATAATCTCCTGTCCTCTCTTCATAGACAAATTCTCCATGCCGTCTTCCCGTGATCCTGGAATGGACACAAATATCACAGGATGACTTTTCATACACTCTGCCCAGGGTCATATTCCCCTGAAGTGAAATAACCGTCGGCTTATTTCCCGCATCCAGAATAATCAAAGACGCCGACCGCCCCTGTTTCTCCGGCGCCCTGTAAATAAATGTCCTGTTTTCATCCACCATGTACTCTCACCCTCGCCTCACTCTATGAATCTCTGTTTTTAATCTTCAGACTCAGTATACTAATTCCGATACAGCAAATCAGAAGGCCAACACACCATCCCCATGCCGTAAACAGATTTTCCGCCACACAGTCATAACAGGCTTCTGTCTCCAGACGTTCCACCATCGGGTATGCCGCACTGATCTTTAGCGGATACTTTGCATTGTTCAAGTCGGCTATACTGCCAAATGCAGACATTCCCCATTTACTAAAAGTAATATAGGCAATCTTCTTGCTCATTCCGCTTAATTCAAACAGCACGCCACTCATAATCAACTGTAAAATCAGTACAAATGGCATGATTGTCATCGCCGTCGTCGGGTTTCCCGCTATGGATGACAGCATGATTCCCATAATTGCCGATCCAAATGTCAACAAGAATATGGTAATAAAATACTCAACATAAGCACTTGTAATAATCCCTTCTGTATTAAAATCAATGAATACCAGACACACACCAAAAATCACACAGCTCTGGATCAGGCACAGCAAAAATTGCCAGCCCACATTCGCAAAGATATAAGAAGATAACCGCATCCCCTGCCTGTACTCAGAACGGATAATCTCATGTTCTTTACAAATAGACTGGACGGAATTAAAAATACCTATCCAGATACAGGCAGATACAATCGTAAAAAAGCCTGATTTTGTACTCTCATATGTAGTAAACATATTCTCCCCCACAACAGATGCTACGAGTGCTGCAATAATCACCGCAAACACAACAAACTTCCAGGCTTTCTCCCGGATTGCAATTCTTGCTATCTTTTTAAAATATACAGCTGTCTGTTTCATTGAAAACATTTTATGTATCCTTTCCTTTGTCTGACTGCAGACATTTTTCTACATTATAACACCAATACAGCCAAAATAAAAGAGTGAAGAAAGTCCTTAAAAACACAAAGAGAGGTGTAACTCATCCGAGTCACATCTCTCCCTGAACAAACTCCTTTTACAACAGACTACTCTTGCCGCAAATTCCTTTCTTTCACTATCTTACCCTTCGTCTGTAAATCACCGTTCCTGCCAAAACAATCAGCGCCATTCCCATAGACACGATCCACAAGATCATATAGCTGTCATCTCCGGTTTTCGGACTGCCGGAACTACTACTTGTATTGCTCACAGTACCTGTCGCAGAATTATTCCCATTGGAATTTGTCGTGACCGTACCTGTTGCCGGAATCTCAACCGCATCCTTCTTGTTGCCGCACACTTCACACTCCTCGTGCTTAGAACCTTTTTCTGTCGCAGTAGCCTCTTTATCTATCACCCATTTAAAACGATGTCCGACTGCAGCAATTATTTCTGTTTTTTCATCTGTATATACTTTTCCTTCAAACGAAGCGCTTGCGCTATACTTCATACTGCCTGCTTCTGTACAAGTAGCGGCTGTTGTGTTCTTACTGATTTTTGCTTCCACATTTTCCACATGCGCTTCGTCTCTCTTACAAGTAAAACTTATTACAGCACTACTATAATCTTCTGCCCATTTCCACTCCGGATCGCTCCACTCATGGCCGAGAGCAGGCAGTTCACGGACGTCTGTCTCTCCGCATCCATTATCACAGACAGCTTTCTCTGTTCCCTTCTCCGTACAGGTAGCAACCGTCTCAGTTACATAAGCCGTATAACTATGTCCAGTTGCCGGAATCACTGTACTATCCTTTATGGCGTCACATCTGCTGCAATGGATTGATTTACTGCCGTCCTGCGTACATGCAGGCTCCTGGTCAACAGTAAAGTCATCCTCCCAGTCATGCCCTACAGGATCCATGTCTCTATATTCCTTGTATTCACACCTGCTGCAAGTACGCTGTTCACTGCCCTGTCCGGTACAACTTGGAGCGGCTGCCGTCTCCCACTCGCCAAAATCATGTCCCATTGCCGGAATCACCATATCCACCGCATCTATTTCTGTATTTCCTTCTGCATCTGCGAAGTTCTTTCCACATACTTCACAGCTCCAGTATTCGGTGCTTCCTGCCGTCGTACAGGATGCCTCCACTCTCCCGTGATGCGTCAATATGGATGCATCATCCGTGTGCGAACAAAGCGTGGTAACTGCAATCGGTTCACTGATGGCTTCCACAAGTCCTGTGCTGTTGCTCTGATTTACTTTAGCCCAGAAATAGTAAGTTGTGTTAGGCAAAATTCCATCCCATTCCGCCGTAAACTCAGAAAAAGGGATGAAGCTTAATGTAGATGGATCTGCGTCTGGCGTAGTGCTCATAGCATAATAAACCACCTCATTATCGCCAGCTTTCTGGCTGACATCCGCACTCAGATTTATTGTATCCGAAGTAACATTGTCCAATTTACAGGTAATGGCACGAGGAATCACAGTATGTATCACCTCAAATGTTACCTTGCGCTGTGGCGGATTGCCTCCGGTACCGCTGTAGCCATCCTCTGTCCTCCACGGATTCGTACCCTTAGCGGCATATTCTTCCATGTACCAGAACCGAATCACTTTTGTTTTTTCTTCATTCTCTGTAAGCTCATGTGCGGTATATTTTGCACGGCTGGATTTACTGTAACTTGTAATATAATCATCTGGAATAATCGTAACATCACAATACCAGCGCTCTGTCTCTACATCCCACTGCACTTCACCCAGACTATATCCTACTTTACTGCTTGTATTCTCAAATAATTTATATTCCGTACTATAACATGCTGTATGATCTTCTACACATTTAATCGTAACAGCAATAGCTGTATGATTGGAATCACCATTACTTAAGTCCTCATAGGTCGGCGCTTCCGGCGCAATCCCTCCGCCGTTGGCAAAAGCAGCTCCTCCGGCGGCTCCCAATATCAACATTGTAAATAACAAAAGTGGGAATATTTTTCTCTTTCTTTTCATCGCAATCTCCTCCCTGTTATAAAACTACAACACTTATTATATAAATATTCTGTCCTCTACTTCCATCCTCCTGACTTTTTTGGTTAAAAAATAACTTAATTGGTAGAAAAATAAAAAAAGACAAATGCTATGTTTTATGCTATGATTTAAATAATGTCAGCATATAAAGAACATTAGAACTTCCATGCATTGACATTAGAATTACGATTTAAAGAGGGATACTATGAGAATTGCTTTAATTGACGACGACAGCACACAGATTTCCCTACTGTCAGAAATGATCCTTACAGAATTATCCTCCATTGGCTGCCCGGATTATAAAATAGATGCCTACCCCAGCGGAGAGTCTTTTCTTGGCCGGGAACGGACAGAAATCTACGATGTTATTATCCTGGATATTTTTATGAATGGTCTAAGCGGAATAGAGCTTGCACGTAAGATCCGACAGTCTGACGATACTGTACATCTGATTTTCTGTTCAGCCAGCAATGAATTCGCTTCCGAGAGCTATGAGGTGAACGCTGACTACTACCTGCGCAAGCCTCTCACACAGGAAAATGTCTCCGCAATGTTCCGGCGGCTGAACCTTAAGCGTATGGAGCTATCCCAGACAATGATTCTTCCGAATGGTTATTCCGTCCGGCTCCGCCAGATTCTCTATACCAATTATTTCAATCATGTAGTTACATTTTATTTCAAAACAGAAGATTCGTACTCCCTGCGTATCTCACAGGCAGAGTTGGAAGACCTCCTGCTCCCTTACGGCTATTTCTTCTCCCCTATCAAGGGTATGATTATCAATCTGCATGAAGTAGTGAAACTGACAAAGGATTCTTTCCTCATGTCCAACGGGAAAATGATTCATATTACCCGAAGAAAATATAAGGAAGCCAGAGAAACCTATAACCGCTTCTGCCTGAAAAAACTCTGAATGAGGGTGAATGGCTGGCGCCGCCTGTTTATCGGAATTTTAACGGTAATTCCTGTTACTTCTTCACCCGCAGGCTCAGCACTCCCTCTGCAAGAATCTTTACATCGTCCAGAATATAATCAAACGCCCCGGCTTTGTACAAATTTACAATAATCATGCCAATCGGCACTGCCAATATCATTCCCAATACACTTCCGGCTTTATATCCCACATACAAAAGCACCAGCGTAAACAGAGGATTCATTCCCATGCTGTCTCCCACAAGCTTCGGCTGGATGATCTGACGCACAATCTGAGTAACCGCGTAAATAATGATAAGTCCTGCCATTGTCCTATAGTCACCTACAAGTAATTTATAGAGAGCCCAGGGCAGTAAGGCTGTTCCTGTTCCAAAAAAGGGCAGGAAATCCAAAAAAGCAATTCCCATCGCCAAAAGAATGGAGAAATGAATTCGCATCACGGAAAACCCTAACAATAAAATCAAAAATACCACTCCCATAATCTTAAACTGGGCTTTCAAGTACCCTCCTACCGCATATTTCAGGTTATCCATAACCATCGTCATTCTCTTAACAATCGGTTCAGGAGAAATTTTCTTCGCCCAAATCAGTACAGCCTCTCTGTCTGAGATAAAAAAATATGCGGAAATAATGGTTACAATCGTCGAAACCAAAATAGAGGGAATTCCTTTCGCGAAGTTTCCCGCAGCCTCCACGGTGGGTTCGCTAATCCCGGCAATCAGATCTCCTGCCGTCTTATCTAAATTCGCTGCCATTGTCTGAAAACCGTTCTGTACACCTTCCGGCAGGAGTTTAAAAAACTGGCTGCCTTTTCCACTAATTTCTGTAAGTCCCTTTTCCAAATCCTGATACAGCTCAGGGAAGTTCCGAATCAAGCTGGAAACTTCATTCCACAACTTACTGCCCGCAAAATAAATTAGCGCCACGCATCCTACTAAAACCAGGATTACCACGATGGCAGAGCTAAGCTTCTTTACAATCTTCAGTCTTTTCTCCAGCCAAAGCACCAGCGGGCTTGCTACAAATGCCAGAAACCACCCTATGACAAAAGGCATGAAGAAAGAAAGCGCCCATATCCCAATATAGATAAATAAGATGGTTCCGATCAGGCTGAAAGCCAGACTGACAATTACCTTCCAATACGGACGGTTATCCTGCAGCCGCTCCCTGACATTCATCTGCATACTCTGTCACCTCATTTCGCCTATTCTGTCTCTTTTCCCAGAAATTCTGTCTCTGTCAGCTCCCAGATTTCCTCTCTCCCCTGCTTTGTCTCTGCTGAAAAGGGAATCACTATCGTTCCCGGGATAAGATTTAATCCCTGCTTCACCATTTTCACATGCTTATCCACCTGGCTTCTCTTCAGCTTATCCAATTTGGTGGCAATAATAATCGGATTGTATCCCTGGGCAACTACCCATTCATACATCATCTTATCATTCGCCGACGGTTCGTGCCGGATATCTATTAACAGAAAAATTGCTTTCAGTTGCCTGGAAGAATGGAGATAATTCTCAATCATCCGTCCCCACTGTGCCTTTTCCTGCTCAGAAACCTTTGCATATCCATATCCCGGAAGATCCACCAGATACAGCTCATCATTGATATTATAATAATTAATGGTCTGGGTCTTCCCCGGCGTCGCCGATATTCTCGCATAAGACTTCCGGTTCATCAGCGCATTAATCAGGGAAGATTTGCCTACATTGGATTTTCCGGCAAATGCAATCTCCGGTTTATCATTTTCCGGAAGTTTGCTCGTAATTCCGCACACCGTTTCCAGATTTACATTCTTTATAATCATTCTATTTTCCTCATTCTTCTTAAATCTAAATTTCCTTTACCAACGCCTGTTCAAGCACTTCATTCATATGGGATACAGGCAGAATCTGCAGTCCCTTTGTAATCTCGGCCGACAATTCTCCGACATCCTTTTCATTTTCTCCGGGAATCAGAACCGTCCGTATCCCGGCGCTCTTCGCTGCAAGAAGCTTTTCCTTCAGCCCTCCGATGGGCAGCACGCGCCCACGCAGGGTAATCTCACCTGTCATGGCAATATCAGCGCGCACCTTCTGCTCTGTAACAGCGGAAAACATTGCTGTCGCCATGGTAATTCCCGCAGACGGGCCATCCTTGGGAACCGCTCCCTCCGGAATATGTATATGAATATCGTGTTCTTCAAAGAAATCATCCGCGATGCCGTGATTCCTGCTTATGGAACGAATATAACTGATTCCTGTTCTCGCCGATTCCTTCATCACATCACCCATCTGCCCGGTCAAAAGGATTTCTCCCTTCCCCGGCATCACATTAACCTCAATCTGCAGAGTATCACCGCCCACACTGGTCCACGCAAGTCCCCGGACAATTCCAATCTCATCAACCTGATTCGCCATCTGATAGGTATATAATTCCTGCCCCAGATATTTATGCAGGTTATTTTCCGTCACCCGAATTCTCTCTTTTTGATTCTCCAGAATTTCCCTGGCTGCTTTTCTGCATATATCCCCGATTTTACGCTCCAACTGCCTTACACCGGCTTCCTTGGTATAATTCCTTGCCATCTTCCACACGGCTCCCTTACTAATCGTAAGTTGTCCCGGCTTCAGCCCATGCTTGTCAAGCTGCTTTGGAATCAAATGCTCCATAGCAATATGAATCTTCTCATTCTCAGTATAACTGCTGACCTCAATAATCTCCATACGGTCAAGAAGGGGTTTCGGAATCGTCTGAAGCGTATTTGCTGTTGTCACAAACAGTACCTCAGACAGATCTATCGGAACCTCCAGATAATGATCCCGGAACTTTTTGTTCTGCTCACTATCCAGTACTTCCAGAAGCGCGGAAAAAGTGTCTCCCTTATAATCTGTACTGACCTTATCAATTTCATCCAGAAGCATCAACGGATTCTTCACTCCTGCGCTTTTCAGTCCATTCGCAATCCTGCCCGGCATCGCCCCCACATAGGTCTTTCGATGTCCTCGGATCTCTGCTTCATCCCTTACTCCTCCGAGAGAAATTCTGACATAAGAACGGTTCAACGCCCTCGCCAATGAACGGGCGACAGATGTTTTGCCGGTTCCCGGCGGCCCCACAAGACAGAGGATTGGGCTGTCTCCCTTTTTCGTAAGTGTGCGCACTGCCAGAAATTCCAGCACACGCTCCTTCACTTTCTCAAGTCCGTAATGGTCTTCTTCCAGTACTTGTTTCGCATAGGCAATATCTTCATTATCTTCCGACATCTTATCCCATGGCATCTCCAGCATCGTCTCGATATAGGTACGTATAACGCCGCTCTCTGCCGGACTATTCATAGAACTTTTAAACCGCTTGATTTCTTTGTTAAGTTTTTCCTTTACTTCTTCCGGAGCTTCCAGCTTATCAGCCGCCTCCTGAAACTCTTCCGCATCGGTAAGCGTATTATCTTCTCCCAGCTCTTCCCGGATTAATTTGAGCTGTTCTCTCAGGATATATTCTCTTTGATGTTTATCTACACGCTCTTTCACCTTATTCTGGATATCTTCCTTTATATCCATAATCTGCATCTCATTCACGATCTTAAAAGCAAGAAGATGATACCGTTTCAGTAAACTTGCTTCCTCCAGGATTTCCTGCTGATCCGTATCGCTCAACGGACAATTTGCAGCAATCATATCTATGACCTTCTTAAGATCCGTATATTCGTTAATCTGTTTCACCATATCTTTGGGAAATTTCGGGTTTTTCAGCATAAATTCCGTATAGATTTCCTTCAGGCCTCTTGCCATAGCTTCCAGATTCGTATCTGCATCATTCTCACCAAATTGCTCCCGGATATCATCAACATCCTCTATAACCGTAACATTCGCCCGCAGATAGGGATCCGTAAATTCCAACACATTCAATCCCGCTCTCCTCTCTCCTGCAACCAGGACACGCAAAATGTTCTTCGGCAGCTTCACCACCTGCTTCACAGCGGCTATTGTCCCAACCCGGAAAACGTCCCCGATTCCCGGCTCTTCGATATTAAAATCCTTCTGTCCTGTCAGAAAAATCTTCTGACCTTCTTCCAGCATAGCTGCATTGATTGCTTCTATCGAAGCCTGTCTGCTAACATCAAAATGTATCACCATCTCCGGGAGAACCGTCATTCCCCGAAGGGCAACCATGGGAAGGCTTCTTACTTCTCTTTCCATATTTCCTCCTGTTATATAATAAAGCGGACGCTGCTTTTTCTGCGTCCGCCTATGTCTTATGCACTCTCTGGTCTTCTCTCCTGGTCATGCTCATAAATTGGTGCGCTCTTATCCTTCACCACATCTTCTGTAATGCGGCAGGAAACCAGCGTCTCATCCGACGGGGCATGATACATGGTATCCATCATAATATTTTCCATAATTGCACGAAGCCCCCGCGCACCGGTTTTTCTCTTCAGGGACGTATCTGCAATTGCCTCAAGCGCAGCCTGGTCAAAGATAAGATCAACACCGTCCAGCTCCAGCATCTTCTGGTATTGCTTCACAATGGCGCTCTTTGGCTCCGTCAGAATCCTAATCAACGCATCTCTATCCAACATCTCCAGTGAAACAGTCACCGGAACACGCCCTACCAACTCCGGAATTAATCCGAATTTCACAAGATCCTGGGGCAGAACCTGCTTCAAAAGCCTATCTGTATCGTCCTCATGCTTCTCGGCAATCTCTGCATTAAATCCTATCGATTTCTTATCCAGACGGGTCTCAATAATCTTGTCCAGTCCTTCAAACGCACCTCCGCAGATGAATAGAATATTTGTCGTATCAATCTGAAT
Organism: Clostridiaceae bacterium; assembly: GCA_902362865.1. Taxonomy (GTDB): domain Bacteria; phylum Bacillota; class Clostridia; order Lachnospirales; family Lachnospiraceae; genus Claveliimonas; species Claveliimonas acetigenes. The sequence goes on along the minus strand of CABIYE010000001.1, from coordinate 291,738 downwards.
CAATTCCTGATGCGGATGCTTTCTCCCGCCCTGGGGCGGTACGCTTGCCACCGTGCCTTCAATAATCTTAAGGAGCGCCTGCTGAACGCCTTCGCCCGACACATCTCTCGTAATAGACGGATTCTCTGATTTTCTTGTAATTTTATCTATCTCATCAATATAAATAATTCCGTATTCTGCCCGCTCAATATCGCCGTCCGCCGCCTGAATAACTTTCAGCAGGATATTTTCCACATCTTCACCTACATACCCCGCTTCCGTAAGCGCCGTTGCATCAGCAATGGCAAACGGTACATTCAGTATCTTTGCCAGCGTCTGCGCCAGAAGTGTCTTACCGCAGCCGGTAGGACCCAGCATCAGGACATTGCTCTTTTTAAGCTCTACCCCCAGATCCTTCTCTGCCATAATCCTTTTATAATGGTTATATACCGCAACAGACAGTACCTTCTTCGCTTCTTCCTGCCCGATTACATAATCATCCAGGAACGCCTTGATTTCTTCCGGCTTAAGCAGATTGATTTCATCAAATGGATTCGTACGCCTGTTATCATACTCAAATTCTTCTTCTATAATCTCTGCACAAACATCTACACAGGAATCACAGATATAGACTCCGCCGGGCCCCGCGATCAACTTACGTACCTGCGCCTGGGTTTTATTACAAAAAGAGCACCTAATCTGCTCATCATTTCTTCCTGCCATACTTTCACCTCTCTGTTTCTAAACATTTCAGCCGTCTTTCATTCCATGCTTAAAGCACCGCTTTGACTAAGACAAACTAAGGACAGGCAGACTGTTTACAGTATACCCGTCCTGTTTTTTATTTACGGTTCGTGATTACTTCATCTATCAAGCCGTACTCTTTTGCTTCTATTGCAGACATGAAATTGTCTCTGTCTGTATCTGCACTAATAACTTCAATCGGCTGTCCTGTATTCTCTGCCAGAATCTGATTCAGCTTCTGACGCGTCTTCAGAATATGTTCTGCGGCAATCTGAATCTCAGTTGCCTGTCCCTGCGCGCCGCCTGACGGCTGATGAATCATAATCTCTGCATTTGGCAGCGCGAAACGCTTACCTTTTGCCCCTCCTGAGAGAAGAAAAGAACCCATGCTTGCCGCCATTCCAATACAGTAGGTGGCTACATCACATTTGATATACTGCATCGTATCGTAAATCGCAAGTCCGGCAGTCACAGAGCCGCCCGGACTGTTAATGTACAGATGGATATCCTTCTCCGGATCCTCTGCTTCCAGGAACATTAACTGCGCAACAATGATACTTGCCGCTGTATCCGTCACTTCTTCTCCAAGAAAAATAATTCTGTCTTTTAATAATCTTGAATAAATATCGTAGGAACGCTCCCCACGACTCGTCTGTTCAACGACATAAGGTACCAGACTCATGTAAATACCCCCTAACTATGATGTCTGTCACTGGTAGCAAATACTATTTCTCTTCTGCATTCTCTACCAGGAAGGTTACTGCCTCCTGAACTGCTATATCTTCTTTCATCTGTTTCTTTTCATTTTCGCCCATGTACTCTTTCAGCTTATCAGCTTCCATATTGTAGGCCTCTGCCATCTTGGCAATCTCTTCATCAAGCTTCTCATCACTGATTTCAATATTCTCAGCCTGGGCAATTGCTTCCAGAACCAAACGTGTCTGAATGCGCTTCAGCGCCTGCGGGCGCAAATCTTCCAGCATCTTCTCTTCTGTCAATCCGGTAAACTGGAAATACTGTTCCATAGTAAGACCCTGCTGCATCATTCTCTGAGCAAAATCATCTGCCATCTGTCTGGTCTGCGTATTGATCATTGGCTCCGGAATTTCCATAGTAGCATTGGCAACAGCCTGCTCCACAGCCTGATCTTCCTTCTTCGTCTTTCCTTCTGTCTCTTTCTGCTCTTTGATCTTCGCCTTAACGTCTGCCTTATATTCCTCTAAAGTATCGAATTCTGATACTTCCGCCGCAAATTCATCGTCAATCTCCGGAAGCTCTTTTGCCTTAATCTCATGCACGGTACATTTAAATACTGCCGCTTTTCCCTTCAGGTCTTCCGCCTGATAATCCTCTGGGAAGGTTACATTGACTTCCACTTCTTTTCCAGATTCTGCCCCTACCAGTTGTTCCTCAAATCCTGGGATAAAGGCACCGGATCCGATTGTCAGCGGATAATTTTCTCCCTTTCCGCCTTCAAATGCAACACCGTCTACAAAACCTTCAAAGTCGAGGATTACTTCATCGCCATCTTGTACCGGGCGATCTTCTACGGTAATCGTCCGCGCATTCTTCTCTGCCTCTTCCTGAATCTTCGCATCTACTTCCTTCTGTGTGACACGGGTAGAAATCTTGTCTACTTTCAGCCCTTTGTACTCTCCAAGAGTTACCTCCGGCTTCGTTGCAACTTCTGCTGTAAAAATAAATGGTTTGCCCTTCTCAATCTGAACAACATTAATCTCCGGCTGAGACACAATATCCAGCTCACATTCATCATATGCGTCGGAATATGCCTTTGGAATCAATTCATTGACTGCATCATCATAGAAAATAGCAGCGCCGTACATTTTCTCAATCATCTGACGCGGAACCTTTCCCTTACGGAATCCCGGGATACTAATTTTAGATTTCTGCTTCTGATATGCACTTTGAAGTGCCTTCTCCAACTCTTCTGCCGAAACCTCAATTGTAAGCTTCGCCATGTTTTTTTCCAGTTTTTCTACCTGTAAACTCATGAATAACTTCCTCCTATTTCTATCCTGCCTTCTCGTAGTCTAAAGAACAGGTCGACTACATAAATACTCATTAAGAGAGTATAACACAAATCCTGCAAAATAGCCAGCATTTATTTCAAATATATGATTGTCTCTGCAAGCGCAGTAGCTTCCGCCTTATCAAAAAGGATTTCCACCAGCTTCAATCCGAAATCAATCGCCGTCCCCATTCCGCGGCTGGTAATAATATTACCGTCCTGTACTACCGGAGCTTTCACAATTACAGCTCCCTGAAGCTGCTCCTCCACGGACGGATAACAGGTTGCCCGTTTTCCCTTCAGAAGCCCCATGTTCCCCAGGATTCCCGGTGCCGCGCAGATTGCTCCCACATATTTTCCTTCTTCACAGAAAGCCTGTATGACTCGTTTCACACCCTCATGTTCACTTAAATTCGTAGTTCCGGGCTGTCCTCCCGGAAGAATGACCATATCAAATTCTGCAAAATTCACTTCTTCAAATGTATCTTCTGTCTGCACGCCGATCCCATGTGCACCGTGTACCATATATTCCTCCGTAATAGATACTGTATCCACATATATCATGGAACGTCTCAGCAGATCCACAACAGTCAATGCTTCTATCTCTTCAAATCCATCTGCTAATAACACCGCTACTTTTCTCATTATTGACCCTCCTAAAAATATCTTCTCTTAAACAGTAACAAACAACCTCAAAAAAATCAATGCATTTACAATTTACTTTTTTTATATTATGATTTTAATATTACCATTCACAGCCGATTTGAAATTCAATATGGATTCGTCGTGCTTGCACGTAAGAAGATATATTGGATTTCAAATCCGGTCTGTGGAGCAGTCACCCCACCCGCATAAGCATTCTTAGCTCCGTAAGGAGCGGGACTGGAGCATCGAAGATGCGACGAATGCGCATGCGGGTGGGGTGCTGTGAATGGTAATATTTAATAATTACTTTTTACAGACGGAAAGGAGTCCATACATGGAAATCGAACGAAAATATCTGATTCACCACATCCCCGAAAACTTAACTGTCACAGAAACCCACCATATCGAACAGGGATACCTCTGCACAGGTCCGGTGGTACGAATCCGCAAGGATAATGAGGACTATATTCTGACCTACAAATCTAAAGGCCTCATGGTTCGGGAAGAATACAATCTTCCTCTCACCGCCAATGCATATGAACACTTAAAAACAAAGATTGACGGAAGATTGATAAAAAAGACAAGACAGGTCATTCCTTACACGGACAACCTCTTCATTGAACTTGATACTTTCCACGGCGATCTTGCTCCCCTAGTCTTAGCAGAAGTAGAATTTCCTTCCGTAGAGGCGGCAGACACCTTCGTCCCCCCCTCCTGGTTTGCAGAGGATGTGACCTTCTCGCCCGCCTACCATAACAGCACCTTGAGCAACATTTTGTTGCATTCCGCCACTTAGCTTCTTTTCGGCGCATAATTATCTATTTTTCTGGTTAATTGCTATACTAAACCTGTAATAACAGATGGAGGTATGGCAATGGCCAATATTCAGCTTGCGAAGAACCTTCGTGCTTTAAGGGATGCAAACAATCTGAACCAGGGTGATTTAAGTGATATGCTTAACATCTCCAGACAGGCGTACTCAAACTATGAGAATAGTAAGCGTACCCCTGATCTGGATTCTTTGCTGCGCCTTGCTTCCTTTTATCATGTAACTTTAGAACAGCTGGTAAATGGCAACCTTTCCAATCCTGTCCAAAGCTTTTCCGAAGAAAAAGTGCCATATTACATGGCACTTGACATCAAAACCGGAAATACGCTCTATCTCAAAGAAGAAGAGACGGAGCTGATTACAAAATTCCGCTCTCTTTCTGATGACAACAAACGTATCATTACCGGTTTTCTTGATTCACATTCAAAATAATTAATCGGTCAATGCCAGTGCAAAGCCTTCATGGACTGCATTCATCGCCTTGTCAATATCCTTTTCATCAACCAGGACTGTAATACGGATTTCAGAGGTCGAAATCATATTAATGTTAATCCTGGAATTATACAAAGATTCAAACATTTTCGCTGCCACGCCTGGATTACTCATCATTCCCGCGCCGACTACAGAGATTTTCGCCACATCCCTATTGTAGGAAATCTGCTGGATTGTCAGAGCTTCCTTATGTTCTTCCAAAATCTGAAGGGCAGGTTCCAAATCATCCTCTGAAACAGTAAAGGATATATCTTTCGTCCCCTCTCTGCCTACTGACTGAAGAATAATATCTACGTTAATATGATTCTTTGACATGGTATTAAAGATTTTAAACGCTGTTCCCGGTTTATCTTCTACTCCTATCGCTGAAATCCTCGCTGTATTTTTATCGGCTGCCACGCCTGTAATTAACATTTTTTCCATCTTTACCTTCTCCTTGACAACGGTTCCCTCCGAACGATTCAGACTCGACCGTACTACCAGCTCCACTCCATATTTCTTTGCCATCTCCACAGACCTGCCGTGCAGTACCTTTGCTCCTACCGTTGCCAGTTCCAGCATCTCATCATAAGTAATGGCATCCAGTTTCCTTGCATTCTTCACTACACGGGGATCCGCAGTGTAAACACCATCCACATCTGTATAAATCTCACATTTATCTGCATGGAGCACCGCCGCCAGCGCAACCGCCGTTGTATCCGAACCGCCTCTTCCCAGAGTTGTGATATCATCGTACTTGTTCACTCCCTGGAATCCTGTCACAATAACGATTTTTCTTGCATCCAGCTCGTGCTGAATACGCTTCGTGTCAATCCTTTTAAATCTGGCGTTGCCATAACTGGAGGTGGACACCATTCCTGCCTGAAATGCATTCAATGACACGGCAGGTACATCCAGCGCATGCATTGCCATCGCCATCAGGGAAACAGACACCTGTTCTCCCGTAGTCATAAGCATATCCATCTCCCTTTTCTTGGCATTTGGATTAATACTATGCGCAAGCTCAATCAGTTCATCGGTAGTATCTCCCATGGCAGAGAGAACCACCACCACATCATGCCCCGCTTTATAATCTTCAATGCATCTTTTTGCAACATTGAAGATACGTTCTTTATTAGCGACAGAACTGCCGCCGAACTTCTTTACTACTAACATACGCCCTCCTGTTTTTTGTCTCTCATCCTTTTCCCTAAATCTCCAGTAAATGCTCAATCAGCCGATATCCTTCCGGCCACTTCCATTCGCTTTCTGCTGCCTTTACTTCACTATATGTATGGACGCCGTCCACCGTCCGCCTACTATCATAAATCAGGTAAGGAATCGGTTCGCTCGTGTGCGTACGCACACAAATGGGAGTCGGATGATCCGGAAGCACCATAATACGGTAATCTTCACCCGCTTCATCAAGTCCTTCCACAATTCTTCCCACTACCTTTTCATCCACTTGTTCAATCGCAGTAATCTTATCAGCCACACTTCCCTGATGCCCCATCTCATCCGGAGCCTCTACATGGACATATGCAAAATCATAACCCTGATGCAGCAGGGCATCTACCGCTGCGTCCGCTTTACCGGCGTAATTGGTATGCAACCCTCCATTGGCTCCTTCCACAATGACCCGATCCATTCCGGCACCTACGGCAATTCCTTTCAAAAGATCTACCGCAGAAATCATTACGCCTTTCTTTCCGGTCTTCTCTTCAAAAGGTGCAAGGGACGGTCTTGTGCCGGCTCCCCAGAACCAGGCAGAATTCGCCGGCTTCAGCCCTCTCCTTCTGCGCTCTTCATTTATCGGATGATGATTTAATATCTCATAACTCTTCTTCATCATATCTCTAAGCACTTCATCCTGAGGCAGATACTCTCCCACTCGCTTCGTCAAGATATCATGAGGCGGAGTCAGCTCTATGAGTTTCCCGTTCTTCTGAATCAAAAGATGCCTGTAGCTGGTTCCTACATAAAAGGAATAGCCTTCTCTCTCCAGTCCTTCCTTCAGGGCATCTACCAATACTGCCGCTTCTTCTGTCGGAATCTCATCAGAACTGTGATCCAGCATGATCTTTTCTTCATACGGTTCTTCTTCCTCCGAAAGCGTCACAATATTGCAGCGAAAAGACACATCCGAATCTGCCATATCCACGCCTATACTGAGAGCCTCCAGAGGAGAACGCCCTGTATAATACTCCCTGGGATCATAACCCATTACAGACAAATTCGCCGTATCACTTCCCGGCGCCATTCCTTCCGGAACCATCGCCGCCATCCCGATTTCCGCCTTCTGCGCCAGCCGGTCCATAACCGGAGTTGCCGCCGCCTCCAGTGTCGTTTTGCCGCCAAGCTCTTCTAACGGTCTTCCTGCCATTCCATCACTAAGAACAATCACATACTTCATAACTGCCGCCCTCTTTCCATCCGCCGATTCTTACTTTTCCACTCTTATCATGCTGATAATCTCACTCTGATAAGCTACCGCTTTCTTTTCATATTCGCCCTCCGGCATCAATGCCGTAACGAATCCAAACTCACCCTGCATACCTTCGATGTTCACAAATTCAATCTCACCGAAATCCGCCGCAAGCTTTCCTTTTACAACTTCCGGAGAACCTTTCATCCGGACAAAAAAGCGTCTCTTCAATTCCTCTTTTCCTTCCAGCTCCAGTTTCTCCTCACTCCACATAACACCTAAATTCCTACCTGGATTCTTCGCCTCTTCCACGATATCTCCTACTACCGCACTTGCTGTCGGCAGCTTTCCTGCCCCGCTTCCGTAGAACATCGCATCTCCCAGCATATTTCCATGTACAAAGATAGAATTGAACACTCCGTCGATATTAAATAACGGATGACTCTTATGGAGCAGGCACGGAGAAACCATAGCACAAATCTTATCTCCTTCCCGCTTACAGGTAGCAAGAAGCTTGATCGTCATCCCCATCTCTTTCGCATATTTCATATCATCTGCCGTGATCTTCGTAATGCCCTCACAATAAATATCTTCAAAATCCACCTGTTTTCCTGAAATGATAGACGCAAGAATTGCAATTTTGCGGCAGGCATCGTAACCTTCTACATCTGCTTCCGGATTGCGTTCCGCATACCCGTTATCCTGGGCTTCTTTCAGGACTTCATCATAATTAGCGCCTTCATAGAACATCTTTGTCAACATATAATTGGTGGTCCCATTCAAAATCCCCGTAATTTCTTCCACCACATCTCCGGTAAGCGAAGAATGAAGCGGCCGCAGAATCGGAATTCCTCCACCTACGCTTGCCTCAAACAAGAAATTCACATTCTTCTCCTTCGCAATCTTTAAAAGCTCCGCGCCGTGTTTTGCCACCAGAGCTTTATTGGAGGTTGCCACACTCTTCCCTGCTTCCAGCGAACGCTTCACAAATGTGTAGGCCGGCTCGATTCCTCCCATAACCTCCACTACAATATCTACTTCTTTATCCTGAACAATCTCTTCAAAATCATGGGTAATGATCTCCTGTACCGGGTCTCCGGGAAAATCCCGTAAATCCAGCACATATTTTAAATTCAGTGTTTCACCCACCCGCTGATTGATAACCTCCTGGTTTGTGCGGATAACCTCCACCACACCAGATCCAACTGTTCCATATCCAAGTACTGCTACATTTACCATATCTTCTCCCTCGTATCGCTACTGACCTTTCTGTTTTAAATATGCGTTAATAAATATATCAATTGCCCCATCCAGAACTGCTGCCACATTGCCGGTCTCCTCACCTGTCCGGTGATCCTTCACCAACGTATACGGCTGCATAACATAGGAACGTATCTGATTGCCAAATCCGATTTCTTTCACTTCACCGCGGATGTCGGACACCTTCTCTGCCTGCTCCTGCTCTTTCAGCAGAGTAAGCTTTGCCTTCAGCATCTGCATCGCCTTCTCTTTGTTATGATGCTGAGACCGTTCATTCTGGCACTGTACCACAATCCCGGTAGGCAGATGGGTAATGCGGATAGCCGAAGAAGTCTTATTGACATGCTGACCTCCGGCGCCGCTGGCACGGTAGGTGTCAATTTTCAAATCGTCTTCCGCAATTTCAATATCAATGGTATCCTCAATATCCGGCACCACATCGCAGGACGCAAATGACGTCTGCCGTTTGCCTGCCGCATTAAACGGGGAAATCCGAACCAGGCGGTGTACGCCTTTTTCGGACTTCAGATAACCATATGCATTCTCTCCGCAGACTTCAAAAGTTACATTCTTAATCCCGGTAATATCACCATCCAGATAATCCAGCACAGTAATTCCGAAGCCCTTCTGCTCTGCCCAGCGTCCGTACATACGGTACAGCATCCCTGCCCAGTCGCAGGACTCCGTGCCTCCCGCCCCCGCATGCAGTGTGACAATCGCATTGTAGCGGTCATATTCTCCCGACAGCAGAGTCCGGATTCTCAGAGCTTCGTACTGATTTTCAAATCCCCGGACTTCCTCTTCAATCTCCGGAACCATGGACGGATCGCTTTCCTCATATGCCATCTCCAGAAGAATCTGTATGTCCTCATACTTTTCCTCCAGACTCTGCATCTCTTCCAGACAATCCTTCAAGTTCTTCAATTCTTTCATTATATTCTGGGATTTTTCTGTGTCATCCCAGAATCCCGGCTCTTCTATCTTTCGCTCCAGCTCTTCTACTCGCTTTTCTTTGCCGGAGACGTCAAAGTGAATCCCTCATTTCAGCGAGAGGTTCTTCATAAGAGCTGATGATACTTTTAAACTGATCCAGTTCTACCACTCTATCACCTCTTTCATCATTTTCTTCCACAACACTGCTTATATTTTTTACCGCTTCCGCACGGGCACGGATCATTCGGATATATCTTCTTCGTCTCACGCTTCTTAGGCGCGCGGACCGCACTGTCATCTTTGTTCGTTCCGGTTACTTTCGCCACCTCTTCACGCTCTACCTTCTGTTCAATCCGAATATGGAACAACGTACGGATGGTATCTGCCGTAATCGCTTTCGTCATCTCGTCGAACATCTCATATCCAACCATCTTATATTCAATCTTCGGATCTCTCTGTCCATATGCCTGCAGGCCGATTCCCGTCCGGAGCTGATCCATGTCATTGATATGATCCATCCATTTGCCATCAATCACCTTCAAAAGAACTACACGTTCAATCTCTCTGAGCTGCTCCGCTTCCGGGAATTCCGCTTCTTTCATCTCGTAAGCCTTGACCGCACGTTCTTTCAGCATATGCTTAAACTCTTTCTGATTTAAGTTCTTTACTTCCTCTAAGCTCACAGGTTCCATCGGAATCGTATTATGAAGAGTCACATTCAAATCTGCCAGCGCCCAGTCCTCCGGCTCCTGATCCGGCGAAATGTTGCTGTCCACAAGATTCTCCACGTATTCATTTATCATATGATAAATGGAATCCCGCATACTCTCGCCATCCAGAACCCGACGCCTCTCTTCATATATAATTTCTCTCTGCTCATTCATAACCTGGTCATAATCCAAAAGATTCTTACGAATGCCAAAGTTATTACTCTCTATCTTCTGCTGCGCTCTCTCAATAGCGCCCGTCAGCATCTTATGTTCAATCTGTTCTCCGTCTTCCACTCCAAGTGTATTAAACACATTCATCAGCTTCTCTGAACCGAATAGACGCATCAAATCATCCTCCAGGGAAATGTAGAATCTGGATTCACCCGGATCCCCCTGACGCCCGGAACGTCCGCGCAGCTGGTTATCGATACGCCTGGATTCATGCCGCTCCGTACCGATAATCTTAAGTCCGCCCACCTCTCTCGCCGCATCGTCCAACTTAATATCCGTACCACGTCCTGCCATGTTGGTGGCAATGGTAACTGCGCCATGCTGGCCTGCCTGCGCTACAATCTCCGCTTCCATCTCATGAAACTTCGCATTCAGGACATTATGCTGGATTCCTCTTCTTTTCAGCATACCGCTCAGAAGTTCTGATACCTCAATCGTAATCGTACCAACCAAAACCGGCTGGCCTTTGGCATGTGCCTCCTCCACGGCATCACATACCGCGCGGAACTTCTCTTTCTGCGTCTTATATACCGCATCCTCCAGATCCACACGGGCAACCGGAACATTGGTAGGGATTTCTACAACATCCATGCCGTAAATCTCCCGGAATTCCTTCTCTTCTGTAAGGGCAGTACCCGTCATACCGCTCTTCTTCTCAAATTTATTAAATAAATTCTGGAAGGTAATCGTAGCCAGCGTCTTGCTTTCTCTCTTTACCTTCACATGCTCTTTCGCTTCTATCGCCTGATGAAGTCCGTCAGAATAACGGCGCCCCGGCATAATACGTCCGGTAAATTCATCTACAATCAGTACTTCATCGTCCTTCACCACATAATCCTGGTCACGGAACATCAGATTATGCGCACGCAGAGCAAGAATAATATTATGCTGAATCTCCAGGTTCTCTGCATCGGCAAGGTTGTCAATGTGGAAGAACTTCTCAACCTTCTTCACGCCATCTTCGGTCAGATTTACATTCTTCTCTTTCTCATTTACAATAAAGTCTCCCGTCTCCTCAATTTCTTCACCCATAATAGCGTTCATCTTGGAGAACTCTCCGCTTGCCTCACCCCGCTCTAACTGGCGCGCCAGGATGTCACACGCTTCATAAAGTTTCGTGGACTTACTGCTCTGCCCCGAAATAATCAACGGAGTTCTCGCCTCATCAATCAATACCGAGTCCACCTCATCGATAATTGCAAATTTCAATCCTCTCTGAACAAGCTGTTCTTTGTAGATTACCATGTTGTCTCGCAGATAATCAAAACCTAATTCATTATTCGTCACATAGGTAATATCGCAGTTATATGCTTCCCGTCTTTCATCCTTATCCATGCTATTCAGCACAACACCGACCTTAAGTCCCAAGAACTCATGAACCTGCCCCATCCACTCCGCATCACGTTTGGCAAGGTAATCATTGACCGTAACGATGTGTACCCCTTCTCCGGTAAGAGCATTCAGATATGCCGGAAGCGTCGACACAAGGGTCTTACCTTCACCGGTCTTCATCTCGGCAATACGCCCCTGATGCAGAATAATTCCGCCAATCAACTGTACCCGGTAATGACGCATTCCCAGAACACGTGATGCCGCTTCTCTCACTACAGCAAATGCTTCCGGAAGAATATCATCTAACGTCTCTCCATCCGCCAGCCTTCTCTTAAATTCCTTCGTCTTATCTCTCAGCTCTTCATCGGATAATTCCTTCATCTGAGGTTCAAGCTCTTCAATATGGTCAACAATCGGATAAATCCTCTTCAATTCATTCTCGCTGTGTGTCCCAAATATTTTTTGTAAAAAACCCATGGTATTTCCTAACTCCTTGTCCAATATTCAAAAGATTCACTCACCATTTTAGCACTATCATGCAAGCAATTCAACCAATTTATAAACTGTTCACAGACTGCTCATAGACTGTCCATATTCCTTTTTTACCGTTTCATAAGGCAGTTTCCCGCCAAACAGATCCAGCGCACTGCCGATAGTAAAGTCAAGTCTGCCTTTACTGATCTGCTTAAACCGGTCCAAATCCTCCATACTTCCGATGCCTCCCGCGTAAGTAACCGGGCGTCCCGCGTATCCGGCAAGAACCTTCACCAGCTCTTCTTCCACACCGGAAGATTTTCCTTCTGCGTCCACCCCGTGAACCAGGAATTCATCGCAATAACCGGACAGTTTTTCCAACATTCCTACGGTTACTTTCATTCTGGTAAATGTCTGCCAGCGGTCTGTTACAATATAATACTCCCCGCCCTTCTTCCTGCAGCTTACATCAATGACAACATGCTCTCTTCCCACTGCTGCCACCAGCTTCTTCAGATTGTCCCACAGAACTTCTCCGTCCCGGAAAACATAGGAGGTAACAATCACATGACTTGCACCCGCACGGATATATTCCACTCCATTTTCCGCCGTAATCCCGCCGCCAATCTGCATTCCGCCGGGAAAAGCACGCAATGCGCGCAATGCCTGTTCCTTTGTAGCTACATAATACTCAGAAGAAGCCGGATTTAAAAGGATAATATGTCCTCCCGTCAGCCCGTCTTTTTTATACAATTTTGCATAATAAGCGCTGTCGTATTCCGACGCGAAGTTTTCCTGTGCCCGGTCGCCGCTGTCTCTTAAGCTTCCTCCCACAATCTGCTTTACTTTACCGTTGTGTATATCAATGCATGGTCTGAATCTCATAAATATCTCCTAATATCTGTTATCAAAAATCCGTGTAGATTTCTTCTCGCTGCGGGGCAGTTCTCCTATAGAAACCGGTTTTACAAGCACCGTAATTCCGATTTTTTCTTTAAATGCCTGCTGTACCGCCTTTTCTGCCTGACTTTTCTCCACTCCCGTATTTATCTCTACAAACAAAGTGCAGACATCCTTACCATTCAAATGGTCTAACATAAACTGATACTCACTGGATGCCTCCGGCACATCCTTTAACATCTCTTCAATCTGGCTCGGGAAAATATTAACCCCCTTTACCTTTACCATATCATCCGTACGTCCGATCAGTGTATCAATTCTCGGGAATCTGGAGCCGCACGGGCAGTCTCCCAGTACAAATCTTGTCAAGTCATGAGTACGGTAACGGATCAGGGGCGCCCCCTGTTTTCTGAGGGTCGTAATTACCAGCTCGCCAATCTCGCCGTCCGGTACATTCTTTCCGGTCTTCGGATCAACGATTTCAAAATACACATAATCATCCCAATAATGCATCCCGCATTCATAATCACAGCTCATGGCAATCCCCGGCCCGTACACTTCCGTCAACCCGTAAATGTCATAAAGCTGCACTCCCAGCTCTGCCGCAATCCTTTTGCGCATCTTATCGCCCCACCGCTCAGAGCCGATTACGCCCTTTTTCAGATAAATTTTATCCGTCAGCCCTCGTTTTGCAATCTCTTCTGCCAAAAGAAGTGCGTAGGAAGAGGTTGCGCAGAGAACCGTAGACTTCATGTCCTGCATCATCCGAAGCTGCTTGTCCGTATTGCCCGGCCCCATCGGGATTGTCATAGCTCCCAGCCGCTCTGCTCCCAACTGAAACCCAATTCCCGCTGTCCACAGACCATAGCCCGGCGTAATATGGATACGGTCAAGAGCAGTGATGCCCGCCATCTCATAGCAGCGTGCGAACATCTTCGCCCAATCATCCACATCCTTCTGCGTATAAGGGATAATAACAGGGGTTCCTGTTGTACCTGACGAGGAATGAATTCTTACAATTTCCTCATCCGGCACTGCCTGGAGTCCCAATGGATACGCTTCCCGCAGATCTCCCTTCCATGTAAATGGAAGCTTCTCAAAATCTTCCTGTGTCTGAATGGCTTCCACATCAATATCTTTGAATTTTTCTTTATAAAAGCAGTCTTTTGAGGTTAATACTTTCAGGTTTTCTTTAATTAGCCTCATCTGCAGTTCTGTCATTTTCATAACTCCGTCCTCCGTCTCATCCTATCTTACTTCTGTCTTTGTCCCATCCGCTTTCCTTTGCGCACCGGCAATTGCTGCGCCCAGGGCAAGCGCCTTCTGATTCAGCTCCACAAACTGCGGCTTAACCTTCTTCTTTATCTCCACTTCCATATCCGGTATAGAAATATCCAGAGCACCACTGGCTGCGGCAGCTCCCAGCAGCGCTACATTCAGCACCTTCGCGGATCCTGCCTGTCTGCAGACAGCTTCTCCATCCATAATCAGAAGGTTGTCCACCTTCTTTTTCAGAAAATCCAGCATTTCATGCCCATCATACTGTCCTCCGCCAAGGGTAGCCGTCACCGGTTTCACCGCTTTCCGGTTTACAATCAGCATTCCTCCTTCCCGCAGATAGGGAAGACTGCGCACTGCTTCAGCCGGCTCAAAAGCAAGAATAACATCTGCCTGCCCTTTGGGAATCATAGGAGAATGGATTTCTTCCCCCATCCTCACATGGCTCACCACAGAGCCGCCTCTCTGTGCCATACCAATCGTCTCCGTTGTCCTTACAAACATCCCTTTATCCAGCGCCGCATAAGCAATCAGCTTAGAAGCCAGCACAACACCCTGACCGCCTACACCGCATAACAGACAATTTTTACGCATTAAACGGCACCTCCTTTATTGCTCCGAATTTACATACCTGGGAACAAACTGTACATCCAAAACAGAGGGAAGGCTCTATCTTCACCCTGCCCTCATCCGTTACAATTGCCGGGCATCCAAGCTCCCTGATACATTGTCTGCAGCCGGTACAAGTCTCTTCTTCCACCTGATACATCCTCTCCGGCCTGCTCACCGCAATACACGGGGATTTGAAAATAACGGCGCGCACCCCTTTCTCGTCCGCTACATCCTGGACGGCCCGGATTGCTTCTTCCAAATGCAGTGGATTGGCATACGCAATCTTTGCTACCCCCACTGCTTCCAGTATCTTCTCAATACTGATCTGATTCACTACATCTCCCATCATCGTCTTTCCGGTTCCCGGATGTGGCTGATGTCCGGTCATTGCCGTGGTAGAATTATCAAGCACGATCAGAATAATGTCATTCTGATTATAAACCGCATTCACCACTCCGGTAATCCCTGACGCGAAAAAAGTCGAATCCCCGATAAATGCAAAGTTCAATGTATCCGGTTCCACAATATGGATTCCCTGTGCAATGGTTACATCCGCTCCCATGCAAAGGCAGGTATCTACCATATCCAAAGGCTTTGAGTTGCCCAAAGTGTAACATCCGATATCTCCGGAGAATACCGCCTTTCTCCCCTTCACCGCCTGCTTTACCGCGTAAAAAGACGCTCTGTGAGGACATCCCGCACAGAGTACCGGAGGGCGTACCGGAAGCTGCGGCATATCTTCTGCCTGTTCTGCCGCCTCCCAAACGGTCTGAAGCGACGCGCACTCCGGCAAAAAGCGCTTTAAATCTTCCCGAACACTCTCTACACTGTTCTCCCCGGCAATTTTGGTGTCTTTGGTGAGCTTTCCTTTTATGGTGACAGGAAGATGATATTTCCCTGCAATTCTCAGCAATTCTTTTTCGATTACCGGCTCCAGTTCTTCCAGCACCAGCACTTCCTCCACACTCTTAAGGAATTCTGCCGCAAGTGGTTCCGGAAAAGGATGCGGCGTCGCCACGCGCAGCAGCGGAATATTTTCCGGCAATGATTCTTTCACATAAGCATAGCTGATTCCACCCGCGGCAACTCCCTTCTTCCCCGTTTTATTATTTTCAATCCTATTATATGTATAGGAAGAAAGCACTTTAGAAAGTAATTCATTTCTTTCTTCAATCTTTATATGATTCTGATAGGACAGTCTGGGGAAGATTACCCATCTCTCCGTATCTCTTACGAAGCCTTCCGGCCTCTCCCTTTTTTCCTTCTCTTTCATCTCCACCACCGCGCAGCCATGACAGACTCTGGTGGTCGGGCGGAACAAAACAGGAGTCCCGTATTTTTCCGAATATGCAAATGCATCCCCAATCATCTCATAGGCTTCTTCCGGAGAAGCCGGGTCAAATACCGGAAGCTTGGAGAACAATGCAAAAAGCCTCGTATCCTGCTCCGTCTGAGAAGAAATCGGGCCCGGGTCATCCGCCGATACGATTACCATGCCGCCCTTCACTCCAATATAAGCAAGGCTCATCAGCGGGTCAGACGCCACATTCAACCCTACCTGCTTCATAGTCACCAGCGTTCTTGCTCCCGCGTAGGCTCCGCCTGCGGCCACCTCAAGCGCCGCTTTCTCATTTACAGACCATTCCACATGGATACTTCCGTCATTATATTTTGCCACCGTCTCCAGAATCTCTGTAGACGGCGTTCCGGGATAACCGGCAACCAGATTCACTCCCGCACGAATCGCACCAAGAGCAATCGCCTCATTACCCATCAATAATTTCTTTTCCATTCTATGTATCTCCCTTACTTATCATTCACGTTATTCCTGTCTTTTGCCTGAAAGCATCATACCACAGGTACGTCTGGAAATCTACCTGTGGTATGTTTTTTTCTGTGCAGTTATCTGTTATTTCCCGTGTTGCTGTCAGTATTGCGATCGGTATTATTGGCATTATCAGCGTCGTTATCCGTACGGTTTCTATCGTCATTTCCATCCAGGTCATTTTCAATATCCTCGGCACCATCACGTACATCATCGCCGATTTCATCCATTACGCCCTCACCGTCGTTGGTTCCATTTGTATGATTGTTATCCGTCTTAGAATCATTATTCTTATCTTCGTTATTTTCTACACCGCTGTTTTCCGTTGCAGAATTGTTATTTGCCACATCATCATCAGCTTTTCCATTGTTTCCACAACCCGTAAGCCCGCACAATACTCCCACACAAAGTAATGCTGTCATTAATTTTTTAAACTTTTTCATCTTTTTACTTCCTTTCATGTCAGTTTTATGTTTCTAGTAATATCTGCATTTTTTTTAAATATATACTCCGGCATGAAAGGTAGTTTTTTACATTTTTATTTTATATTTTTTCTGTAATACGGCCGCTCCGGTATGCTTCCAGCAAAAATTCCAAATCCCGGATCCTCTCCTTCAGTCTTTTACCGTCATCGGTGTCCTCTACACGCTTCCTGGCCATTACCCGTTTTACGATAATGCTGTCAGAATGAATGTCACTGCCTTTCTCGATTGCTGCTTCCGTAGACTCAAAAGGATCGTGGGCCGTCAGAATCAGTCCATACGAATTATAAATTAATGTGTATCCGGCAATTCCCGTTTCTTTCTGGTAGGCTTTAGAAAATCCGCCGTCAATTACCAATACCTTGCCGCCGCACTTGATAGGGCTTTCACCATTTTTGCTTCTCACCGGTACATGTCCGTTTACAATATGGATGCACTCGCCGGACAGTCCGAATTCTGCCAGGATGCTGTCCACCACTTTCTCATTTTCAAGAAGCGAATAGTAAGGATTCTTTTTTTCCAGATGCGTCTCCTTTTCCGCCAGAAAATAACGCTCAAAGGTAGCCATCTTGTCTTTTCCGAACAAGGGGGAATTCTCGTTCAGCCAGATATACCACATCATATCCCTGCCCCGTTCCTTCTCCTTTGTCTCTACCGCAAAGAATCCCTTGCGCACATAACTTTCCAGAACTTCGTAGAGTTCCTTTCCCTTATATGTTTTACCATAAATCTTTACCTGCTTCATACTTCCGTCTTCATTCAGAGGAATACAGCCATGATACAGAAGATTGTTATTATATACCTTATAGAGTCCTCCCTTATTCAGGAGAAAACGCATGTGTTCCTGAAGTTTCTCACAGTTCAAAAAGGCTCTCTCCAGACGCTCCATGATATCCTCTTCTTCTTTTGTCAACGTATAAGGATGCCTTGGGTCAATTGTTGGAAAATTCTTATCCAGAAGTTCATACTTCTGCCCATCCAAATCAATGGTTCCCTTCTCAAAATCAATGCGGTGCAGCAGATTTCTCCCTTCCATCTTGAACCCAGGGTTCTTACGGATAATCTGTCCCTCCACCTTAAACTGGATAATCGAGATTGCTTTGTGCATTTTTATCTCCATCTCTTTTTCCTGCGCCGTAAAGCTGGTGCTTCCCTTTAACCCAAAGCACTCGCAAGGGTCATCTGCATACTTAGACAGTGCAAATGTAGCAAGGGGCAGTAAATTAATCCCATACCCGTCCTCCAGAATATCCAGATTCCCATATCTGGCGCAGATACGGATCACATTGGCAATGCAGCCTCTTTGTCCCGCTGCTGCTCCCATCCACAAAATATCATGGTTTCCCCACTGGATATCCACACTGTGATACTGCATTAACTTATCCATAATAATATGAGGACCCGGTCCTCTGTCGTAAATATCCCCCACAATGTGTAAATGATCCACCGTCAGCCGCTGGATCAGCTCGCTGAGCGCAATAATAAATTCTTCCGCCCTGCGGACGCGGATGATCGTATTCACAATCTCGTTGTAGTAAGATTCTTTGTCCGTAAGCTCTGCTTTCTCCGTAATCAATTCTTCAATCACATAGGCAAAATCCTTTGGCAGCGCCTTGCGCACCTTGGAACGGGTATACTTACTAGCCGTTCTTTTACACACCTCAATCAGACGGTACAGTGTAATCTTGTACCAATCCTCCATGTTGTTTTCTTCCTTCTTAACCCTATCCATCTTCTCTCTCGGATAATAAATAAGAGTAGCAAGGGCCTGTTTGTCCCTGCTACTCATAGTATTTCCGAAAACAGCATCCACTTTACGGCGCACGGAACCAGAGCCATTCTTAAGAACATGGGCAAACGCCTCATATTCCCCATGAATATCTGTAAGAAAATGTTCCGTTCCCTTCGGCAGATTCAGAATCGCCTGCAGATTAATCACTTCCGTCGATGCCTGAGCGATGGTGGGATAAATTTCAGAAAGTCTTTCCAAATACTTGAATTTCAGATCCTCCATATTCTTTACCTCCCATACGTACCCTTTATCTTTCGGTTTTATAATTGAATCACATCAGACATATCATAGCGACCGGCAGGCTTTCCTGCGAGGAACTTCGCCGCTTCCACAGCTCCCTTGCCGAAAATCGCCTTCGAATATGCCGTATGCTTAAATTCTATCACTTCATCGGTTCCTGCAAAAATCACTTCATGCTCGCCGACAATCGTGCCTCCCCGGACAGCAGCAATACCAATCTCATTCTTCTCTCTTTTCTTTCTGTCCTTACTTCTGTCAAAATTGTAGGTACACGCTTCTTCCAACGCTTCATTCACAGAATCCGCCAGTGCCAACGCCGTCCCGCTGGGGGCATCTACCTTCTGATTATGATGCTTCTCTACAATCTCAACATCAAATCCGGCTGTTCCCAGTACCTTTGCTGCATCCTTCAAAAGCTTCATCAGAAGATTGATTCCCAGGGACATATTTGCCGACTTCAGTACCGCCGTCTCCTTTGCCGCTTCTTCCATATGCTGCAGCTGGGTTTCTGAAAGCCCTGTCGTACAGAGCACCACGGGAATCCGTCTTTCCGCACAGTAATCCAATACTCCGTCTACTGCTGCCGCATTGGAAAAATCAATAACCACATCCGCCGGAATGTCACATTTCTCAATACTTTCAACTACCGGATAAGTATTCGTTATTCCCATATAGGCGTCCACGCCCGCAACAATCTCCACTTCCGGATCTTCTTCAATAATCCGGGTAATCACCTGCCCCATCTTCCCATTGCAGCCATGCATTATCACTCGTACCATACGTCTCTCCTCCTGCCGTCTTATGCCAGCTTAATGCCAAAATCCTTCATTGCCTGCGCCAGCGTTTTCTCATGCTCCGGAGTAAGCTCTGTAAGCGGCATGCGCACGCCGCCGCATTCCATTCCCATAAGATTCACAGCCTTCTTGACCGGAATCGGGTTCACTTCACTAAACAGCTGCTCAATCAACGGAATTGCTTTAAGCTGCAATTCACAGGCTCCCTTCACATCTCCATCAAAAAACTTCGCGCAAATGTCATGGGTTTCCCTCGGTGCCACGTTCGAGAGCACGGAAATCACGCCCTTTGCTCCCAGGGACAAAAGCGGCACAATCTGGTCGTCATTGCCGGAATACAGATCTGCCTTCCCATCCGTCAGGCTCATAATCTTTGCCACCTGGCTGATATTACCGGAAGCTTCTTTAATCCCGACAATATTATCCACTTCTTTTATCAGGGTAGCCGCCGTCTCCGGAGCGATATTGAGCCCCGTTCTGCTGGCAACACTATACATAATAATCGGCGCTTTCGCCTCTGCAGCCACTGCCTTATAGTGGGCAATCAGTCCTTTCTGTGTCGCCTTATTATAGTAAGGTGTCACCAGAAGCAGACCGTCTGCCCCGTATTCCACTGCCTCTTTCGACATATCAATTGTCGTATATGTAGCGTTAGAACCGGTACCTGCAATTACCGGGAGTCTCTTCTTCGTCCTCTCAATTGTAAATTTGATGCACTCCATATGCTCTTCTTCTGATAAAGTAGAAGATTCTCCTGTCGTACCACATATAATAATACTATCTGTTCCATTCTCGCAGTGATAGTCAATCAGCTCATCCAGTTTATCATAATTAATACTTCCATCTTTGTGAAACGGTGTAACCAGCGCTACACCTGCACCTGTAAAAATAGCCATATTCTTCCTCCTGACTTCCTAATTTAGTATCTTTAAAAAAGTTTATCATTATTCATTTCTAATGTCAATGAATCCCTTTCTGTCAGGCTCTCTATTTTATCTGTTTTTCGGCTAATCTTCCATACATTCCAATTTACTCACAGAAACTTCATATGCCACTCTTTTCTGTGTCTCCGTCTCCGACAGCTTTTTCACATATTCTCTGCTCTGAATCCTTCCCAGAATCTGTACATGTTCTCCTACCTGAAAGCCTGCTGCAAACCTGGCGTTTCTCCCCCAGCAGATACAAGGAATGTAATCCGATTTCCCATAAGGGCGGTTTACTGCCAAAAGCAGATCCGCAATTTCCCTTCCCAGCGGAGTCTTCCGGTAAACCGGCTCCTTGCAGATATAGCCATCCAGGAAAATTGTATTGGTCTTCGCACCATCCAATTCTTCCTGGGCAAAGACAATCTCCCTCACAAACACCGATAAAATTAACCGGTTCTTTTGTTCATCATGCCTGTTATATGAGCGGAACTGTCCGCTGGCCACAATGAATTCTCCCGTATAATCCTGCGTTACATCAATCAGCCGCTCGGATACCATCAGCGGGATTCTGTCCTCTGAGTTACTTAATCGTTTCACAAGGACATCTACCATATAGAATCCTTCCCCGAATACTTCGTGGCTGTACACAAACTCTGATGCCACTCTTCCCATAATTGTTACCTGATTATTTTCAATAATCTTATCTGACATGACTTTTTTTCTCCCTTCCTCTGAATCGTATTTTACTAATATAAAGTCACTATTTAATCTATGCCGGGAAACCCCATCTTAGAACCACACTTTTATAATTCTTGTAAATTTCTGAAAATGTGGTATAATACCGCCAGATATTTTATTTGTATAATAAAGATAGAAAAGGAAGGTTTTTATGAAGACTAAGAGAGAAGACATCCGTAACATTGCAATCATTGCCCATGTTGACCATGGCAAGACTACCCTGGTAGATGAATTATTAAAGCAAAGCGGTGTGTTCCGTGAAAACCAGCAGGTAGAAGAACGTGTCATGGACTCTAACGACATCGAGCGCGAACGTGGAATTACGATTCTTTCCAAAAATACAGCCGTCTATTATAAAGGAACTAAAATCAACATCATTGATACTCCGGGACACGCCGACTTTGGCGGCGAGGTAGAACGTGTACTGAAAATGGTAAATGGCGTCATCCTTGTGGTAGACGCATTTGAAGGCGCCATGCCGCAGACCAAATTTGTACTCAGAAAGGCACTGGATCTGAAACTTCCGGTTATCGTATGTATCAATAAAATTGACCGTCCGGAGGCAAGGCCGGAAGAAGTCATTGATGAAGTGCTGGAGCTTTTCATTGATCTGGAAGCCTCCGACGAACAGCTTGACTGCCCCTTCGTTTATGCCTCGGCAAAAGCGGGTTACGCCGTGCTGGAACTGGAAGACGGACCGGAAAATATGATTCCTCTTTTCGAGACAATTCTTGACTATATACCGGCGCCGGAGGGCGATCCGGACGCTGACACCCAGGTACTGATCAGTACTATTGATTACAACGAATATGTCGGCCGTATTGGAATTGGCAAGGTTGACAACGGAACTATCCGGGTAAATCAAGATATGACCGTTGTAAATGAACATGACCCGGAACGCCGGGAAAAGGTCCGCATCAGTAAATTATATGAATTTGACGGTCTGGAAAAGGTAGATGTAAAAGAAGCTACCATCGGCTCCATCGTTGCTATTTCCGGTATTTCCGACATTTCCATCGGAGACACCATCTGCTCACCTGAGAACCCGGTAGCAATTCCTTTCCAGAAGATTTCCGAACCTACCATTGCTATGCAGTTCATCGTCAATGACAGCCCCTTTGCGGGACAGGAAGGGAAATACGTGACTTCACGCCACATCCGTGACAGGCTGTTCCGTGAGTTGAACACAGATGTCAGCCTCCGTGTCGAAGAGACTGACAGTACCGACAGCTACAAAGTATCCGGGCGCGGGGAACTGCATTTATCCGTACTTATCGAAAATATGCGCCGAGAAGGATACGAATTTGCGGTCAGCAAGGCGGAGGTTCTGTATAAAAGGGATGAAAAGGGCAAACTACTTGAGCCTATGGAAATTGCCTATATTGACGTTCCGGATGAATTTACCGGGGTCGTAATTGAAAAACTGGGACAGCGAAAGGGCGAACTGCGCAATATGGGATCTATCAGCGGCGGCTATACCCGTCTGGAGTTCTCCATTCCCGCCCGCGGCTTAATTGGTTACCGGGGAGAGTTTCTTACCGATACCAAAGGAAACGGTATTATGAACACTTCTTTTGACGGTTATGCCCCGTACAAAGGAGACATCCAGTACCGCAAACAGGGATCCCTGATTGCTTTTGAAACCGGAGAATCCGTAACCTACGGCCTTTACAGTGCGCAGGAGCGCGGAACCTTATTTATCGGTCCCGGCGAAAAGGTATATTCCGGCATGGTAATCGGACAGAATGGCAAGACCGACGACATTGAGGTAAATGTCTGCAAGACCAAGCACCTTACCAACACCCGCTCTTCCAGCGCAGACGAAGCGCTCCGGCTGACGCCGCCCCGTATACTTAGTCTGGAACAGGCACTGGATTTCATCGATACGGACGAGCTTCTTGAAATTACTCCCAAGTCACTTCGCATCCGCAAGAAAATCCTGGATCCGAAGTTAAGGAAACGAAGCAATCTCAGCAAATAGCCAAAAGGAGGATGCCATGAAAAAATATGCAACAGCAATCTTATCCCGTGTAGCGATGATTCTGGAGTTTTTCATCTCTGTTATGCTTGCAATCGGAATCATCCTCCTTAGTATCCGTCTCGCCGGATCATTAGCTAACATTCCTAACCTGAGCGCTTACCCCAATTACGAAGATCTTCTGGAAGCCTGCTTCAATCTGATTATCGGTGTTGAACTGATCCGCATGATGTACTGCCACACACCGGACACTGTATTCGAAGTTCTTTTATTTGCAATTGCAAGGCAGATTATCATCGACCACTCTTCTGCCCTCAGCAGTCTGATTGGGGTCTGTGCCATTGCCGTACTTTTTGCTACAAGAAAATTTCTCTTCTGTGATTTCGACATCTCAGATAAGAATATTTTCCGGGCAACATCCAAAGTAAAAGTCGTCAATAAAATTATGGAAATGTCCATCCCTTATGAGGATGACGAAACTCTCTGTGACATCATCCTGAAAAAATTTAAAGAAGATGAGGTGGAAATAGGAGTCGGTGCCTGTACCTACTTTTCTGACTGCGGTCTGCGGGTCGCCAAAATGTATAACGGAAAAATTTCAAGAATTGAGGTAATCAGAGCTATACATTAGGCGACAAACATGGTATACTCAATATATCAGATAGATTATTGCACAATGATATTTTTATCAGATATTAACGGGCAATTTCCCTGTCTATTTGAAATTATACCGAAAAGGGGTTGAACAACATGAAGTTTATCATCAGTGGAAAAAACATCGAAGTAACACCAAGTCTGAAAAAGACAATTATGAACAAACTGGAGAAGTTAGAAAGATATTTCACTCCCGATACGGAAATCATTGTTACATTAAGCGTAGAAAAAGAGCGTCAGAAAATTGAAGTTACCATCCCGGTCAAGGGGGACTTGATCCGGTCCGAGCAAGTAAGCAGCGATATGTATGTATCCATCGATCTTGTAGAAGAAGTCATAGAGCGCCAGCTTAGGAAATATAAAAACAAACTAGTAGCAAGGCATCAGGAGGGCGTTAATTTTAATCAGGCGTTTTTTGATTCTGACGAGCCCGATGATGACGATGAAATTAAAATTGTACGCTCCAAAAAATTCGGCATCAAACCGATGTACCCGGAAGATGCCTGTGTACAGATGGAGCTTCTGGGCCATGATTTCTTCGTGTTCTGCAACGCAGAAACAGAAGAAGTAAATGTAGTCTATAAGCGTAAAAACGGAACTTTTGGTCTGATCGAACCTGAATTCCGTTGATTTCTTCATAATATCTCCATCGGGGTCCTGGAAACTCAGTCTTCCAGGACCCTGTTTTTACCTTCTATTTCCGCATAATAGCATGTCTCACCTTCTTCCATGCGCACCCTGCCATTGGTTCCCTCCATAATTGCAGCTTTCAGACCTTCAAGCTCCCGCGCCGGAACCAGAACCGTCATCTCCACTTTATCCGTATAGAGAGTATCCAGAACCGTCATTCCCTTTTCCGCCAGTATATACTGGATTTTCCCCAACCCGGTATATTCTGTGGTGATTTCCAGTTTAATCCCCTGCTTTTTGGTTATAATCACAGATGAAGCAAGCCCCGCTTTTACCGCCGAAGAATAAGCACGCACCAAACCGCCGGTTCCTAAAAGCGTACCGCCAAAATATCTGGTCACTACCACCGCAGTATTATGCAATTCTTCTCCCAAAAGCACATCCAACATTGGTTTCCCCGCCGTGCCGGAAGGCTCTCCATCATCACTGCAGCGTTGGATTTCATTTCGCTCTCCAATCACATACGCAAAACAATTATGCGTTGCATTCCAGTATTTCTTGTT
Organism: Clostridiaceae bacterium; assembly: GCA_902362865.1. GTDB lineage: Bacteria > Bacillota > Clostridia > Lachnospirales > Lachnospiraceae > Claveliimonas > Claveliimonas acetigenes. The sequence continues at coordinate 266,264 of CABIYE010000001.1, read as the reverse complement.
CATAGCTTCTATAAATGCCAGCGCTTCTTCTTCTTCTGCCGCCGGTATCACCGTCGCGATAAACCTGGATTTTTTTTCAACAATTTCTCCTTCTCCGCCTTGGTATACTGTTCGATAATTCTTCAACATAATTTTCACCTTTTCTTTTTGTTTCTACATATACTATAACGAATTTCTTAAGATTTTCCTACTGAAATGTGAAGTTTTCATTTTTTTCTTTATTTCAATAGGCAAGTTTGTTATAATGGAACAAGTATAAAAGGAGGCATAGCTTCATGAATTATGGAAAAAATAAAGCTTCTAAGAAACAGAAGGAAATCACATCAAAAGCGACTATGCAAAGCAAGCGGATAGGCGTAAGGCTCTTCAAAGCTTTTTTATTATGCCTGCTTCTTATTGTCATCGCCTGTATCATTGCCGGGTTTGTGTTCCTGAAGAAGATTATTGATGATTCACCGGACATAACCGCCGAAGATGTACGGCCAAGCGGTTATACTTCTATTGCTTATGCAGACGACGGCGTCACGGAAATTGAACGCTTTGTAACCTCAGGCTCGAACCGTGTCTACAAGTCCATTTCCGAGATTTCGGAGGATGTACAGCATGCATTTGTGGCAATTGAGGACGAGCGGTTCTATGAACACAACGGAATTGATCCCATGGGTATCGCCAGAGCATTTGTCCGGGGCGTTGCAAATGGCGGACATTTTACGGAAGGCGCCAGTACGATTACCCAGCAGCTGATTAAAAATAATATTTTCCCCAATTTCGTATCCGAAAACACCTTCTTTGAAAGAGCTGAGCGAAAGATTCAGGAGCAGTATCTTGCCCTGAAAATCGAAAAGCAGATGTCAAAGGACGAGATTCTGGAAAGTTACCTGAACACCATCAATCTGGGGCAGAATACGCTGGGCATTCAGTCCGCGTCCATGCGTTATTTCAATAAGGATGCATCGGAACTAACCCTTTCTGAGGCGGCGGTTATTGCGGGTATTACTCAGAGTCCTACAACCTTGAACCCGATTGATAATCCGGAGGCCAACCAGAGACGCCGCGATGAAGTCCTGCAGAAAATGCTGGATCAGGGATATATTACCCGTGAGGAATATGACAGTGCCAAGGCAGATGATGTTTATGCCAGAATCCAGAATGTAAACAGCCAGATTACGGATGATACGCCGACCACGTATTTTACAGACGCACTGTCCCAGCAGATTATCGAAGATCTGCAGGATCGTCTCGGTTTTTCAGAGACACGTGCTTATAATGCCTTATACAGCGGCGGCTTACAGATATACACAACCCAGAATCTTGCTATGCAGCAGATCTGCGACGAAGAAATGAATAATGATGAGAATTATCCATGGCTTGTGGAAGTTGGTCTGGATTACGCCCTGACTGTTACCCGGGCAGACGGAACGGTTGAAAATTACAGTTCCGGCCATATCAATCAATATGTCCAGAATACTTATGGGGATGAACAGGGACTTCTCTTCTCCAGTGAGGAGGAAGCACAGGCTATGATTGCAGAATGGAAAACTACCATAGCCAGAGAAGGAGATACCTATGACGAAGTCATCAACCTGACGCCTCAGCCCCAGGCTGCCGTTACAATTATCGATCAGGCAACCGGACAGGTCAAAGCTATGGTAGGAGGACGTGGCGCCAAGACTACAAGCCTGAGCCTGAACCGAGCCTACAAAGGATCCCCAAGACAACCTGGTTCTTGTTTTAAGATTCTTTCAACCTACGCTCCGGCTCTGGATACCGGCGAAGCAACTCTTGCCACAGTTATCAGAGACGAGCCATGGGAATATTCCGACGGCACGCCCCTTAAGAATGCCACGAACAACTACATGGGCGACATTACCATGCGCACTGCAATCAAGTATTCCCAAAATGTATGTGCCGTTAAGATGATTAACGAGATTACGCCTCAGGTAGGATACGAATACGCTGAGAAATTCGGATTCACTACTTTGGAAGAATCTGACAAAGTAGAATCTCTCGCCTTGGGTGGATTGACAAAGGGTGTCTATAACTATGAACTGTGCGCAGCATTTGCTGCCATAGCAAATAAAGGAGTATATAACAGACCGACCCTGTACACCAAAATTTTGGATCATGATGGCAATGTACTTCTGGAAGGAGCATCCGATACTCATACCGTGATTAAAGAAACCACTGCTGCTCTGCTGACAAGCGCAATGGAAGACGTAGTGGAAAGCGGTACGGGAAGCGCTGCTTCCCTCAACAATATGCCGGTAGCCGGAAAAACAGGTACAACAGACCACGATCAGACCTTATGGTTCTGTGGCTATACTCCATATTATACCTGTGCAGTATGGGGCGGATATGACGAGAACAAATCCTTAACCAATATTGATACCACATTCCGGTTCCGCCTCTGGCGAAGCATCATGAGTCGGATACATGAGAATCTTGAATACAAAGAATTCACAATGCCCAACTCTGTTGAAAAGAAATGGGTATGCACAGAGACCGGTCTGCTGGCACGTTCCGGCTGTCCTTCTGTCTCAGAATATTTTTCACCGGAAACTGTGCCAACAGAGGGATGCGATGGAGATCATTGGTCTTATTATGATTACTACGATGATGAAGATGAAGATGAAGAAAGTTCTTCCGGATCTTCTGGAACTTCCGGATCTTCTGGTTCTGACAATTACAACGATACACCTTCCGACACTTGGGATGAAACACCGAGCTATGAGCCGGAGGAACCGGAAGAACCCGAAGATATTCCATCCACAGAAGACATCCCGTCAACGGAATCAGGAACCTAAAACTGCAAATAAAAATACACAAATTATAAAATGCCAGCAAAATGCTGGCATTTCATCTGTCTATATTACTCATCAAGAACTAATTTTGCGGCTCCATATATTCCCGCATCATTTCCAAGCATAGCTAATGCAAATTCCGTATTCTGGTTTGCAAAAAAGGCTCTTTCCCGAAAGGGCTTTTCAATGAAGGGGAGCAATACCTCTCCCGCCCTGGAGACGCCTCCGCCGATTACGATTACTGCCGGGTCAAAGATAACTGCAATATTTGCCAGCGCATGTCCCAGATATACACCAAATTCTTCCGCTATTTTAATTGCTACTTCATCTTTCTTCTTCACCGCGTCAAAAACTGTCTTTGCACTAATATCTTCCCTGTTTAAAATCGTTTGTTCATGATACTTGGCAAGCCGCCTTCTCGCTAATCTCGCAATTCCCGTCGCTGATGCATACTGTTCAAGACACCCGGTCTTTCCACATCCGCACTTCTCTTTTTCCTCGTAATTCACACAGATGTGCCCAATCTCTCCGCCAGCGCCATTCTCACCTACTACAATTCTGCCATTATGGATAATTCCACCGCCTACGCCGGTCCCTAAAGTAACCATAACCACATTCTTCCGTCCCTGGCCGCCGCCCATCCACATTTCACCAAGAGCGGCTACATTGGCATCGTTGCCGGCTCTTACTTCTAGCCCGGACAACAATTTGCTAAGCTCTCCCTTCACATCCTTATATCCCCAGCCAAGATTAGCGGTATTCTGCACAATACCTTCGCTATTTACAGGCGCCGGAATACCCACGCCCACTCCTAATACCTGACCTGCCGTAATGTCTCTTTCGTCCATCTCTCGAAGGATAGATTCCGCCACATCGGGAAGAATTCTCTCTCCCTCATTCTGCGTCTGTGTTTTAATCTCCCACTTGTGAATCAGCTCACCTTCCGCCGAAAACAATCCCATCTTCACGGTAGTACCGCCAATATCCACTCCAAAACAATATTCCATATCCAATCCTCTACTTATTAATCAAATTCTGCTGAACTCTTCTATAAAGCTCCTGAGCCGCATTGTATCCCATCTTCTTCTGCCTGTGGTTGATTGCCGCCGTCTCGACAATGATCGCCAGATTTCTTCCGGGACGGATTGGCAGTGAATAGCATACCACTTTGTTTCCCAGAAATTCTGTGTACTGTTCCTCCAGACCCAGACGGTCGTATTCCTTATCTTTATTCCAGTCTTCCAACGTAATAACCATGTCTATATTCTGTGTTTCTTTTACGCTGAGCACACCGAACAACGTCTTAACATCTACAATTCCAATTCCCCGAAGTTCAATCAGATGCTTCGTAATATCGGGGGCATTTCCCACCAGCGTATCATCACTGACCTTGTGTATCTCTACCACATCGTCACTGACAAGACGATGGCCTCTCTTAATCAATTCCAGCGCTGCTTCGCTCTTTCCGATTCCGCTTTCACCCATAATCAAGACGCCCACACCATAAACATCCACCAACACACCATGTATCGAAATACACGGAGCCAGCTCAACATTCAGCCAGCGGATTAATTCTGCAGTAAAAGCAGATGTCTTTACATTTGTTGAAAAAACAGGAACCTGCCTCTCATTTGCCTTCTCCAAAAGCATCGGCTCCGGCTGCAGGTCTCTGCAGAATACGATGCAGGGAATCTGATAAGACAGCAGCGTATCGTATATCCTCTCCTTCTCTTTTTCATCCACTGTCTTTAAAAAGGTATATTCCACATATCCGATAATCTGTACCCTCTTATAATCAAAATGTTCAAAAAAACCTGTCAGCTGCAGCGCAGGCCTGTTTGTGTCAGGTACTCCCACCGCCCGGTCCTCCAATGATACATCCGGAGTCAGATTCTTTAAATTCATCTTTTCCACGATCTTTTGCATTTCAACTTTCGCCATGATTATTTTCCTTTCTTTTCTGCATTCGCCGCTCTTCTCCAACATACTGCTTCTGCCGCTTTGTACCGTCAGCCACGGCTCCTGTCCTCATCTTACCACATTAATGGAAAAACTTATATACCTCTTGTGCAGATTTTTCATTCATACTGGGCAGTTTTTTTAATTCCTCTACCTCAGCGCTCTTTATTGCATCCAGATTCTGGAAATGCCGCATAAGGTCTTTCCGCCTTGCAGGCCCGACACCTGGTATGTCATCCAAAACAGAATGAATCTGCCCCTGGCTTCTCAGCTTACGATGAAACTCAATTGCAAACCTGTGTGCCTCATCCTGAATTCGTGTAATCAGCTTAAAGCCCTCGGAGTTCTTGTCTATCGGGATTTCTCTATTCTGATAATATAAGCCTCTCGTCCGGTGGTTGTCATCCTTCACCATCCCACAGACCGGAATATGAAGTCCCAGCTTTTCCAGAACCTGAAGCGCCACATTCACCTGACCTTTTCCGCCGTCCATCAGAATCAGGTCCGGAAAAGCCTGGAAACTTCCCATATCCTTTCCTTCCTTCTGGTCATTCAATCCATGCTGAAATCTTCTGGTTAATACCTCATTCATACTTGCGTAATCATCCGGTCCCTGCACACTTTTTATCTTAAATTTGCGGTAATCATTCCGCTTCGGCTTTCCTTTTTCATAAACCACCATGGAACCAACCGAGGCAAAACCGCTGATATTGGAAATATCATAAGCCTCCATCCTTACAACCCTTTCCAGCCCAAGCAATTTTTCAATTTCTTTTACTGCTCCTATCGTACGTCCTTCTTCTCTCTTCAGCCGTTCCTTATCCTTACTAAGGACCAATCGGGCATTTTCCCCTGCTAACTCCACTAATTTTTCTTTAGTACCTTTCTTGGGTACTTTAATATGAACCTTATGTCCCCGCTTCCCGGAAAGCCATTCTTCCAGCAAAGCTGCGTCCTCCACCTCCTCCGGCAGCATAAGTTCCGCCGGAATATAGGGTGTTCCGGCATAAAACTGTTTCAAAAAACTGGATAGGATTTCACTAGTCGACTCTTCTCCGGTCAATCTCAGATAAAAATGATCCCGCCCAATCAGGCGGCCGCCGCGAATAAAAAACACCTGAACCACTGCGTCTGTATTTTCTACAGCAACCGCCAGAATATCTCTATCCTCTCCTGCTGTGTCCGTAATTTTCTGCTTCTGTGCTATTTTTTGCACACTGCCAATCAACTCCCGGTATTCGATTGCCTTTTCAAATTCCATCGCCTCAGAAGCATCTGTCATCTTCTTTTCCAGATTTTTCAGAACACCATCGTAATTTCCATTCAAAAAGGACAACACTTCATCAATTGCCTTTCTGTAATCTTCCTGCGAAATATATCCCTGACACGGTGCCTTACACTGATGAATGTGATAATTCAAACAAGGCCTCTCTTTTCCAATATCTCTTGGCAGCCTTCTGCTGCAGCTTCTAATATTATAAAGTTTTCTGATTAACTCTATTGTGTCTTTTACAGCTCCGGCACTGGTATAAGGTCCAAAATACTTCGCCTTATCCTTCACAATTCTGCGCGCCAGCATAATTCTTGGAAAAGGCTCGTCGACAGTTACTTTGATAAATGGATAAGCCTTATCATCCATCAGCATCGTATTATACTTAGGTCTGTGCTCCTTAATCAGATTACATTCCAACACCAGCGCTTCCAGCTCGGAATCTGTCACAATATACTCAAACCTGGCAATATGTGTTACCATCTGTTCAATTTTGACGCCCTTATTTCTGCTGCTCTGGAAATACTGGCGGACACGGTTCTTTAAACTGATTGCTTTTCCTACATAGATAATCTCATCTTTCTCATCATGCATGAGATAGACGCCCGGTCTACCGGGCAATTTCTTCAACTCCTCCTGAATATCAAACATACCAATTTCCTTCCCGCCTACATCCTGCTGCTCTTTTCCCACTGCCTAAAACTCCCGCCCCTGAAATAAAGGGACGGGAGTTTTATACATTTCCTATATTGTTTTCATGCCAATACGCTCTTCCGGCTCTTTCTTCTCCTCCGGATCAATGCCCTCGACTTTATGAAATATCTCCATAAATTCCTTGCCTGTAATGGTCTCTTTCTCAATCAGAAATGCCGCAATCTTGTCAAGCGATTCTCTGTGCTCGCCAAGAAGCCTCTTCGCCTCCTCGTAAGCCTTCTTCAGCATCTTCATAACTTCCTCATCAATCTCAGAGGCAGTCTTCTCACCGCAATTCATAACTGCCCTTCCATCCAGATATCGATTCTGGATAGATTCCAGTCCTATCAGTCCGAACCGGTCGCTCATACCATATTGCGTAATCATTTCTCTTGCAATCTTCGTCGCCTTTTCAATATCATTAGAAGCTCCTGTCGTAACCGTATCAAATACAATCTCCTCTGCCGCCCGGCCTGCCAGCATCCCCACCAGCATCGCCTCCAGCTCTTTCTTCGTATTCAGGAACTTCTCTTCTTCCGGCGTCTGCATCACATATCCAAGCGCTCCCATAGTTCTTGGTACAATTGTAATCTTCTGTACCGGCTCCGCATCCTTCTGCAAAGCACTTACCAGTGCATGTCCTACCTCATGATAGGAAACAATCCGCCGCTCTTCCTGGCTCATAATGCGGTCTTTCTTTTCCTTACCTACCAGCACTACTTCTACCGCCTCAAACAGATCACTCTGGGATACAGCATTCCGTCCATGCTTAACAGCATTGATTGCCGCCTCATTAATCATATTCGCAAGATCAGATCCGACAGCACCGGATGTTGCAAGCGCAATCGCCTCCAAATCAACCGTCTCATCCATGCGCACATCCTTGGAATGCACTTTCAGTACGTCAATACGTCCCTTCAGATCAGGACGTTCCACAATAATTCTTCTGTCAAACCGCCCCGGACGCAAAAGCGCCGGATCCAGAATCTCCGGACGGTTAGTCGCCGCCAGCAAAAGCAAGCCTTTATTCGTATCAAAGCCATCCATCTCTGCCAGAAGCTGGTTCAGCGTCTGCTCACGCTCATCATTTCCTCCCAATTGATTATCACGGCTCTTACCAATTGCATCAATCTCATCGATAAATATAATACATGGCGCCATCTGCTGTGCCTGTTTAAACAGGTCTCTCACTCGCGACGCTCCAACACCTACGTACATTTCCACAAAAGCAGATCCTGACAAAGAAAAGAACGGAACCTTTGCCTCGCCTGCAACTGCCTTCGCAAGCAGCGTCTTACCGGTTCCCGGAGGCCCCACCAAAAGCGCTCCCTTAGGCAGCTTCGCCCCCACGCCGGTATATTTGCCCGGATTGTGCAGAAAATCCACAACTTCCTGCAGGGATTCCTTCGCTTCGTCCTGGCCTGCCACGTCCTTGAAGGTAACTCCGGTTTCCTTCTCTACATACATCTTGGCATTGCTTTTTCCAATGCCCATCATGCCGCCGCCTTTCGACATCTTCCTTGTCATCCATACAAAGAATCCCGCTATCAGGACAATAGGCAGAAACGTAAGAAGCACATTTAAAATAATAGCTGATGTAGCATCCGGAATTTCCTGTGTAAATTCAACGCCTGCATCTTCCAGCCTTTCCACCAGCTTATCATCATTGATGATTCCGGTATAATATTGTCTGGAAAAATTACTTCCTGCCTGTTTCTTCTCCGTAATTGTGATCTGATCACTGCTAATCGTAACCTTATCTACCTTTCCGTCATCAATCATCTTCAGGAATTCATTGTAAGTAATCTCCTGTGCATTCGTTGCTCCCTGAAATTGATACAGAGCAAGAACCAGTATCGCTGTAAGCAATGTCACAAGAATAATAAACGGGAATCCCTGTCGGTTATCCTGATTCGGCTTCTTATTTCTATTCTGATTATTTTGATTATCCATATTTCTCCTCCTAGTATTTTAGTGCCGACACATCCTGACACTACCATTTTATTATACGGACAGCCTCATTTAAAATCAATAAAAACAAGCAAAAACATTATGAAAAGATTGTAAACTGGCCTTATAATGTAGTATACTTATTTTAATTTGAGGAATACGAGGGAGTTACAAATGAATATTGGATTTGACAACGAAAAATATCTTAACATGCAATCCGCACACATCCGTGAGCGGATTAATCAATTTGATAACAAATTATATCTGGAATTCGGCGGAAAACTATTTGACGACTACCATGCCTCAAGAGTTCTTCCCGGCTTTTGCCCGGACAGCAAACTCCGGCTGCTGAAAGAACTTTCCGACCAGGCTGAAATCGTTATTGTCATCAGCGCCGGAGACATTGAGAAGAATAAAATCCGCGGAGATCTGGGAATCACCTACGATTCTGATGTATTAAGACTTATGGAAGCCTATACCAACAACGGACTTTATGTAAGCAGCGTCGTTATCACGCAGTACACCGGCCAGAGCAGTGCAGATCTGTTCAAGTCCCGCTTAGAGCGGCTGGGAATCCGGGTATATATCCACTATATGATTCCGGGCTATCCCAGCAATGTCCCATTAATTGTCAGCGACGACGGCTATGGAAAGAACGACTATATCGAAACCACGCGGCCATTGGTAGTCATTACCGCTCCCGGCCCCGGAAGCGGCAAAATGGCCACCTGCCTGTCGCAGCTTTATCATGAGCACAAGCGTGGAATCCGCGCCGGATATGCAAAGTTCGAGACCTTCCCCATCTGGAATATCCCGCTGAAGCATCCGGTAAACCTTGCCTATGAGGCTGCAACCGCCGATCTGAATGACGTAAATATGATCGACCCTTTCCACCTGGAAGCTTATGGAAAAACTACGGTCAACTACAACCGGGATGTAGAGATTTTCCCTGTGCTCCGTGCAACATTTGAACGGATTTACGGGAAAAGCCCTTACAACTCCCCTACCGATATGGGTGTAAACATGGCCGGAAACTGCATCTGCAATGACGAGATATGCCAAAAGGCTTCCTGCCAGGAAATCATCCGCAGATATTATGACGCACTTCGCCGTCTTCTGATTGGATCCTGCTCCGAAGAAGAAGTCTATAAGATAGAAATGCTGATGAACCAGGCAGGAATTACAGTACACGACCGCCCCGTCGTAGATGCCGCCCTTGCCTGTGCCGAAAGGACAGGCGGTCCTGCAGCGGCACTTGAACTTCCCGACGGACGGATCATCACAGGAAAGACTTCCAAACTGCTGGGAGCTTCTGCGGCGCTTCTTTTGAATGCCCTGAAGGAGCTGGCCGGCATTGACCATGAAAAGCATGTAATCTCTCCTGACGCCATCGAGCCAATCCAAAAGCTCAAAGTAAACTATCTGGGGAGTAAAAACCCCAGGCTCCATACTGACGAAGTGCTGATTGCCTTGTCCGTCAGTGCGGCAATGGATAAATATGCACAACTTGCCCTGGAACAGCTTCCCAAACTAAAGGGATGCCAGGCTCATACTTCTGTTATGGTAAGCTCTGTTGATATGAAACAATTTAAAAAGCTGTCCATCCAGGCAACATTTGAAGCAAAGTATGAAAAAAAAGCTGTATTTTTTAGAAAAAAAGTTGTATAATACTGTTTTTAAAAAGGCGGAAATCATTCACACAAGGAGGCAATTATGGCAGTAAAATACGTATTTGTTACAGGCGGTGTAGTATCAGGACTAGGAAAAGGCATTACAGCGGCATCATTAGGGCGCCTTCTGAAAGCCCGTGGTTACACGGTGACTATGCAGAAATTCGATCCTTACATCAATATTGACCCGGGAACGATGAATCCGGTGCAGCACGGAGAAGTATTTGTCACCGATGACGGTGCCGAGACAGACTTAGACCTGGGACATTACGAGCGATTTATTGACGAAAGCCTGAGCAAGAATTCCAATGTAACCACCGGCAAGATTTACTGGTCCGTCCTGCAGAAGGAACGGCGCGGGGATTTTGGCGGAGGAACCGTTCAGGTTATCCCTCACATTACCAACGAAATCAAAGACCGTTTCTACCGCAACCCGGCAGCAACGGATACAGAAATTGCCATTATCGAAGTAGGCGGAACGGTAGGAGACATTGAAAGCCAGCCATTTCTGGAGGCAATCCGGCAGTTCCAGCATGAAAAGGGACATGAAAATGTTATTTTAATCCATGTCACCCTGATTCCTTACCTGCGCGCCTCCCAGGAAATGAAAACGAAACCGACGCAGGCCAGCGTAAAAGATCTTCAGGGAATGGGGATTCAGCCGGATGTGATTGTATGCCGTTCAGAATATCCTCTGGGCAACGGCATAAAAGACAAGATTGCACTATTCTGTAATGTACCTGCCAACCATGTACTGCAGAACCTGGATGTAGAGTATCTCTATGAAGCGCCTCTGGCGATGGAGAAAGAAAACCTGGCAGGGGTTGTCTGTGAATGCCTTCATTTAGACTGTCCGGAACCGGATCTGAAAGACTGGGCTGAAATGGTAGACTACCTGCGTCATCCGAATACGGAAGTCACCATTGCCCTTGTAGGAAAATATATCCAGCTTCACGATGCATATATCAGCGTCGTCGAAGCCCTCAAGCACGGCGGTATTTTCAGCCATGCCACCGTTAATATTAAATGGGTGGATTCTGAAACGGTAACTGCAGATAACGTGGAAGAGATTTTGGGCGATGTAAGCGGCATCCTCGTCCCGGGCGGATTCGGCGACCGCGGCATTGACGGCAAAATCGAAGCAATCCGCTACGCCAGAACCCACCAAGTTCCCTTCCTGGGCCTGTGTCTCGGTATGCAGCTTGCTATTGTGGAATTTGCACGCAATGTCATCGGCTACAACGACGCCCACAGCGTAGAGCTGGACTCCCAGACCACACATCCGGTCATCCATATTATGCCGGAACAGATTGGTATTGAAAATATCGGCGGAACCCTGCGTCTTGGCGCTTACCCATGTATCCTCGACAAGGATTCAAAAGCTTACAAATTATATGGAACAGAAGAAATCAAAGAACGCCACAGGCACCGCTATGAAGTAAATAACGACTACCGTGACGCTCTTACAGAGCATGGCATGATGCTCTCCGGACTGTCCCCAGACGGAAGAATCGTTGAGATGATAGAGATACCGGAACACCCCTGGTTCATTGCTACCCAGGCACATCCCGAATTGAAATCCAGACCAAACAGGCCACATCCATTATTTAAGGGATTCGTGGAAGCTGCGCTGGCACACAAGGGCGCATAAAAATTTGATTTTTAACAAATACAGATAAACTGTTACATTTATTTATGCGTGACAGTTTATCTGTATTTTTATAATAAAAGTCAAATAAATTCACTCATTACATAATTACTGATATCTATCCCTCTCTCCGTAAGACGGATGAAATCTCCTTCACACTCTAACAGACCTTTTTCACACAAATCAGGAATCTGGTCTGCATAAACTTTCTCCACAGGCTCATGAAACGTCCGCAGGAAGCGCTCCTTCGAAATTCCCTCCATCTTCCTCAGCCCAAGGAACATGAATTCTCCCATCTGTTCTTTTACACTTAACCGCTCTCCATCCTCTCTTGGGACCTTCACTTTACTTCCTGTAATACTCTCCGGTTCATTGACACAGATAAATTCCGGAACAATCTCTATCCCTTCCCCATATTTCCGGCAAAATTCTTCCACGGAGGCGTACTCATTCCACCTGACATTATCAATCAATGATGCGGCTCCCAGTCCGATTCCCAGATATTCCCGACGTTCCCAATAACCGAGGTTATGGCGGCACCGGAAACCTTCTTTTGCATAGTTGGATATTTCATAACGGCGATAACCGTATTCTTCCAGAATCCGCTTCGTTCTCTGATACATCTCCCGCTCTGCGTCCTCGTCCGGAAGCGCTGCACCCTCACCAGATAATACTGCCATTCCGCCCGATGCCGCACCTTCTTCCCCATATATCTCATAAAATGGCGTGCCTTCTTCGATTATCAGGCTATATGCGGAAATGTGCTCCGGCTCAAGCTCCGCCACCGTGCGCAGCGTATCTTCCCAGCTTTCCACCGTCTGTCCGGGTATGGCAGAAATCAAATCCACATTCACATTGTCAAATCCTGTCTTTCTAGCCATTACAAAGGTGTCAATGAAATCTTCGTACGTATGGATTCTTCCCAGCATCCTTAGCTCATGATTGTTGACAGACTGCAGACCGATGCTCAGGCGGTTTATCCCCACCTTTTGATACATTCTAAGCTTTTCTTCTGTCACCGTTCCCGGATTTAGCTCTGTGGTTATCTCGGCATCCTTATCCACCATAAATGTATCATAGACTGCGTCAAATATTTTCTCTGTCTGCCCCGCGTCAAGCACGGAGGGCGTCCCTCCTCCCAGGAAAATACTGACAACATGATAAGCCTTCGCAAGCGCACCGTAAGACCGGATTTTCCTGCAAAGGCTTTCCACATATTTCTGCCGCTCCCCTGCATCGGCAGGGGCAGACAGAAAATCACAATATTTACATTTTCTCACACAAAAGGGTATATGAATATACAACTCCAGTTCTCTCATATGACTCTCCCTTTATTTATCGTCCAGTTTCAGCACGCTCATAAATGCTTTCTGCGGGATTTCCACATTACCCACCTGGCGCATCCGCTTCTTTCCTTCCTTCTGTTTTTCCAAAAGCTTCTTCTTACGGGTAATATCACCGCCGTAACACTTGGCAAGCACATCCTTACGCATGGCTTTTACTGTCTCACGGGCAATAATCTTGCTGCCCACAGCCGCCTGAATCGGGATTTCAAAGAGCTGTCTCGGGATTTCTTCTTTCAATTTCTCGCACATCTTTCTTCCACGCTCGTATGCCGTTCCCGCATGCACGATAAAGGAAAGCGCATCCACTTCTTCCTTATTAATCAGGATATCCAGCTTCACAAGCTCAGACTGCTGATAGCCCAGCATCTCATAATCAAAGGAAGCATACCCTCTGGAACGGGATTTCAGTGCGTCAAAGAAATCATAGATAATTTCATTGAGCGGCAGATGGTAGCGGAGCACGGCTCTCGTCTCTTCGATATATTCCATTCCCTGATAAATGCCTCTGCGCTCCTGACACAGATCCATAATTGCGCCGATAAATTCAGAAGTAACCATAATCTCTGCTTTTACCATAGGTTCTTCCATATATTCAATCTCGGATGCATCCGGAAGATTGGTCGGATTCGTCAGGTCAATGACTTCGCCGTTTGTCTTATGCACTTTATAAATAACGCTGGGCGCTGTGGTTACCAGATCCAGATTATACTCTCTTTCCAGACGTTCCTGAATAATCTCCAGATGCAAAAGTCCCAGAAATCCGCAGCGGAACCCAAATCCCAAAGCGACCGAAGTCTCAGGCTCAAACTGTAGGGAAGCATCGTTTAGCTGAAGCTTCTCCAGGGCGTCTCTGAGATCAGGATATTTTGCTCCGTCCGCCGGATACATTCCGCAATATACCATCGGATTTACCTTTTTATATCCCGGCAGCGGCTCTGCACAAGGATTCTTATCGTTAGTAACCGTATCACCCACACGGGTATCCTTCACATTCTTCAAGCTGGCAGTTAGATAACCAACCATCCCCGCACTCAGCTCATCACAGGGGATAAACTGACCTGCGCCAAAATATCCTACTTCCACAACCTCCGCCGTTGCTCCCGTTGCCATCATGCGGATTGGCGTGCCTTTCTTCACGCTGCCTTCCTTAATTCTGCAAAACACAATCACGCCCTTATAGGAATCATATACAGAATCAAAGATCAACGCTTTCAGCGGAGCATCCGGATCTCCTTCCGGCGCCGGAATTTTCAACACAATTTGTTCCAGGACTTCTTCTACGTTCAGTCCGGTTTTCGCTGAAATGAGAGGGGCATCCTCCGCCTCAATCCCAATCACATCCTCAATTTCCTCTATCACCCGCTCCGGCTCTGCACTTGGCAGATCAATCTTATTGATTACCGGCATCACATCCAGGTCGTGATCTAGGGCAAGATATACATTTGCCAGGGTCTGTGCCTCCACCCCCTGTGCTGCATCTACCACAAGGATTGCACCATCGCAGGCGGCAAGGCTTCTGGACACTTCATAATTAAAATCCACATGTCCCGGCGTATCAATCAGGTTGAAGATATACTCCTCCCCATCCTTCGCCTTATATACCGTACGCACGGTCTGTGCCTTAATGGTAATTCCTCTCTCTCTTTCCAGCTCCATATTATCCAGAACCTGGGACTGCATCTCACGGCTGGTGAGAAGTCCTGTCATCTCAATAATACGGTCTGCCAATGTAGATTTGCCATGGTCTATATGGGCAATAATACAAAAATTTCTAATTTTACTCTGATCAATTCCTGCCAATTTCATCGCTCCTTTCCACTATACTTTACTATAAAAAGCTCAACGCTCATTCTGTCATTCAATCTTCCCGTCTTCACCCGTTCCTCCAGATCCGCCGCTTCTTCCAGAATCCTGCGCAGCTCACTGCCTGAAAACGCCTTACACTGGGAAATATACTTGCCCGCTACAAAAGGATGGAGTCCTGCCGCCTCTGCAATCTGCTTCTTCCCATACCCTTTTTTAGAAAGTTCCCGCACTTCCAGAAGCTGTTTAAACTGTCTGCTCAAAAGATAAAGGATGCGCATAGGTGGTTCCTTCAGCGCAAGCAGATCATAATAATAATTCAGCGCTGTCTTCTGCTTTTTCAATGCTACAGCCTCCACCATATCAAAAATCTTGTTCGTAATCTGAACCGTGCAGATCGCGTCAATATCTTCCCTGGTAATCTCTGTTTTGTCCATGGTATAACACAAAAGCTTCTCCAATTCCTTTTCCAGGTTCTCCATATCAGTTCCCGCTATAGAAAGCAGATAGCGGAGGGTAGATTCCTGTATCTGCTTTCCCTCCCGCCGCACCGTCCTGCCAAGCCAAATCAGCAGTGTCTTCTCATCCTGGCGCGTCATCTCCGCCACACGCCCTTTGTCCTTCACAGCTTTATACATCCTGCCGCGCTTATCCACTTCCTCTTCCACAAACAGGAAATGCGTAGTCTCTGGCATCGTCTTAATATAGTCTGCCAGCTCCGGCGCCGCATTTTTAAAGAAACCGGAATTTTCGATTACAATCAGCCTTCTCTCCGCAAAAAAGGGCATCGTCTCCGCCAGGTCAATAATTCCCGGAATACTGATTCCCTTTCCTTCATAATAGGCATAATTCATGGTATCTCCCTCCGGCAGCATGGCTTTCGTGAGACGGTCTTTATACTGTTTTTTTAAATAAGCCTCTTCTCCAAAAAGAAGGTATACATTCTTAAATTTTCCTGCCTTTATATCTTCATTCAAACTTTTCATAGCTTCCATTATACTTGAAAATTTCCGGCTTGGCTATAGTTTTTTCATCTGTTTTCAGAATAACCGCCCCTGTTTCTTTCGTACAGTATATCCGGCATCCCGCATTCTTAAGTCTTGCGATGGTCTCCTTTCCGGGATGTCCGTAACGATTTTCTTTTCCCGCTGAAATCAGGGCAACTTCCGGCTTTACTGCCGAAAGGAATTCTTCATCGGAGGAAAAATCAGAACCATGATGTGCCACTTTCAGAACATCATAATCTTTCTCATGATTCTGTGCAAGCCTTCTCTCTCCTTCCGCTCCCAGATCTCCCGTCAGAAGCATGTCAAAATATCCATAACGAATATCCAGCACCATGGAAGCCTCATTTCCCTTCTCGCCGGCATAATCTCTTTCCGGAAGGAGACAGGTAACTACAAGCCCCTCTGCCTCAATCTTATCTCCCTGCTTTAGAATCACCACCTTCGTCCCCTGCTCCACCGCTTTCCCTGCAAGCTCTTCCAGCCCTTCATCCCAGACGTTTTTCTCCGGCAGAACAAGACAATTCACCTTCACCCCCTGTTCCTGCCTCTCCAGTAACTGTTCAACTCCATTCCTGTGATCTGCATCCCCGTGGGAAATAAATACATAATCCAGGCACCCCGCTCCCCGGGCTTCCAGAAACGGTTCTATCCTGTATTTTCCTACCTGCTTCACATCACTGCTTCCACCGTCCACCAGCATACTGATTCCCTTCTCATTTCTCAGGAAAATACACTCTCCCTGCCCTACATCCAGCATCGTAACCTCCAGGTCATCATGTCTCACAGCCGGGCAGGTCAGAAAAATCAGCATAACGCCCAGAAAACCACCGGACAAAACCGCTGCTCTTCTTTCCACAAAAATCCTGTCCGATATGGCATCCTTTTCTTTTTTCCGGGAAAGCGCCGCTGCCACGCCAAGAAACAGCAACATGTAATACAGTACAATCCAGCATATTTTTGGCTGTCCGGTAATGATACGGTTCAAAGGGAGCTTCTCTGCCCCTTTGCATAAGACTTCATAAACCCACAGAATTTTGCTGCACACCTTTATAAACACCATTCCCACCGGAGGGCAGATACACACACAGGCGCTTCCCGCCATCCCTGCCGCCAGCAGGACACTCATAAGCGGAATGACTACCAGATTCAGGAAAACAGAATACAAAGGAATTTCATAGAAGTGATATAAAATCATAGGAAATGTTGCCAGATTAATACTAAAACTTGTTATAAATCCGTTTTTTAAGAAATTATTTGATTTCTTTTTTGAAGATAATAGAGGGCTGAGAACCATCATTCCTACTACGGCCCCAAAAGATAACTGAAACCCGGCATCATAGAAAGACAGGGGACGCCAAATAATGACTGTTAGCATGGCAGCCGCTATCGCGGTAGCCCCGTCGTAAACTCTCCCTGACATATCCGCTCCCACCCGAAACATATACATAATAACTGCCCGAAGGGCAGATACACTCACCCCTATCATCAAAATATAAAGCGCCATGAACAGGAGTCCCGCGCATCCCCCTGCCAGATAGGAACCGCTGCATTTTCGCAGAAGGCGGTAAATCACAGTTCCTGCAAAAGACAGATGCAGCCCCGAAATTGCAAGAATATGTGCAATTCCATTTTTCTGATAGAGTTCTTTCATCTCTTCTTCCATCCCTGACTTATCACCAAGAATCACAGCGCATAGAATACTGCCGTCTTCTTCCCCGGCATAAGAAATCAACACTTCTTTCCAATGCTCTCTGATATCCGCCAGTGCATTCCGAACAGGATACACGCCCCCGTTCGCGACTCTGACCGTATCACTCCATACAGAAACATGGATTTTCTGTTTCTGATAATAAAATTTTCTGTCAAAATTGCCGGGATTACCTGCCGGATCGAAATAAGAAACTTCTCCCTTCACTACAATCCGATTGCCAATGCCAATTCTTTCTTTTTCTTCATCATAAATAATCAACCTGGACTCTTTGAATGATTTTTCCTGATAATAAACAGATACATTTTTAAGATATAAGATCTGATAATCTGATTTCTGCTCTCTTCTGTATACCCGTCCCGCAGCAACCACGCTTCCGCCGTCCGGGACAGACCGTTCTATTTCGGAGGGTCCTGATATTCCAGGAAAATACCCTCCAAGAAAAAAAGTCACCACAAATAGAACGATAATAAAAGAAAGACATATAGTAAATAATTTTCTTTCTTTCAAAACTAATTGTTTTCCTCCACTACGTCAAGATTTCTTTCAATCGGCTTGCTGAGATCAACCACATCCTGAAACAGGACATTCGTATCCCCATTTACCGCTATCTGCACCTGATTTGCCGTTCCTCCCTCAATAATCGAATTGGCAAGAGAACTCAGGGCAACCGTGGGATCAATACTATAATTCGGCGACAGAAACCCTTCATTAAAATTCACATAACAGATTCCATCTCTCACCGATATGCCAAGGAGCTTTGTCTCCGACGGAATCGCCGCCTGCATTTCCTTGCTCCTGGGGCCTTTAATCAACTGCTCCACGATAACCTTTTCAATAGACATATTACTGTTATACCGCACCTTCATCGTCTCACTTACCAGCTTATCTCCGGAGGCGTTTACATAATAAAGCTTCAGGGACGCTTCCTGATAAGAATGTAGGCTGGCTCCCGCATTTTGCAGAAAATCTTCCTCCCGCATATACCCCACTTCCGTACCGTCGCTTCGTGTAAGCGTCTCGTCTCCCACATAAAACTTCACCAGATTCACATCCGCAATCTGCGTCAGTGATTGTACCACTGCTGCCCGGCAGAGCAGTTCTTCTGTCTTCTGCATCTTCCTGTAAGCTTCATTAAAATGTAAATCAAGCCTGCCATCCTCCAATGTAAAATCTATAACCTCCACGTCGGAAGGGATTGCAGACTTACAGTCTACAGACTGCTCCGGATTCTTCATTGCATCCAGTATATTGTCCACCTCTCCCAGCGGATTTTCACTGCTCCATGAACACACCTGCTTTATAAGATTCATTCCGTCCGTGCTCAGACAATATACATACTCTTCTCCGTCTTTCGGCTCCCGGCTCCTGCCGCACGCAGCAAGCAGAATAATTCCCAGGAACAAAGCAAGCATACGCCATATCTTTTTCCTCATATCCGCCCTCCTTACGCTGCATAGCTGATAGGGATCCGCACAGTAAATGTAGTACCTTCTCCCATCTGACTGTACACTTTAATAGAACCTCTGTGCATAACAACTGCATTCCTGGCAATCGCAAGCCCCAGCCCTGTTCCGCCGATTTCTCTGGAATGAGACTTATCCACCCGATAAAAACGCTCAAATATATGCTCCTGCGCTTCTTCCGGAATCCCCATTCCCGAATCAGCCACTTCTATATAGAAAAACTTGTGGTCTGCATTCAAAGAAACGTGCACCCAGCCATTTTCATTGTTATACTTAATTGCATTTTCAACCAGATTGGATACGGCAAGTGTCAGCTTCACTTCATCCACTTCTGCCGTAACCGGCCGGAAACTCTCATAAACCAGTTCAATATTCCTGACAGCTGCAATTGGACGCAGCCGTTTCAGGATCCGTTCCACCAGCTCATTAATATTCTCGGACTTTATATTAATCTCCGCAGCCGCTTTATCCATCTTAACCAATGACAACAGATCATTGATAATCTTGTCTTCTCTTTCAATTTCTTCTGACATGTCTGCCATAAACTCCTGGTACAGTTCCACGGGAGCGTCCTGCTGAGCCAGAAGCGAATCCGCAAGAACCTTCATAGATGTCAGAGGCGTCTTCAGCTCATGAGATACGTTCGCCACAAATTCCTGCCGGGAATCATTCAGCACTTTCTGCCTTCCCAGCATCTTATTAAATGCCTCCGAAATAAGATGGGTTTCTGTATAAGTATCCTCATGAAGATAATTATCATCGTATCCTTCTGTCACGTCCTCAATGGATTTAGTAATCCTGTCAAAAGGCCGCAGCATCTTCGTACCGACAAGAACCGCCAATATAATAATGACAAAAACCAGGATAACTTCTACAATGTTTGCTTTTCCTTCCAACACATCCATGGTAGCCACAATCGTATCTGTGGATACACTCACAAGTATTACGCCCAGTACCGCATCGCTGCCTTCTGCCGTAACGGGCATCGTTACTTCAATATAACTATTCTTGTCATCATACTGGCTGGTTCCCTTTCCGGCAAAGCTCTTTATTACATTTCCCGACACAATGGTTTTGCCTCTGTCAAGGTTATAGGTATCCTCTACAACCCGGAACTCGTTATCAATCACCATCACTCTGCCGCTGTATATATTAGATAACTGTATCAATTCTGCCTGAAGGATTTCCGAAGTGCCGTCTGCCAGATAATTAGAATTGCCCAGTGAATTACATAGAATCGTACATTGATTTTGTATTTCTGCTGTCCGAACGTCCACAGCTCTCTTCTCATAGCTTTCAAGAACAATCGCCTTCATGACAATACAGGGGAGAATTCCTACCAGCATCAGAATCAGGACGATACGGAGGCGGAGGCTCTTCAAAAACCGGAATTTCACAAACTTCTTAACCTCTAAAATAATAACCAACTCCCCACTTCGTGTACACATATTTCGGATCACTCGGATTCGTCTCAATCTTCTCTCTCAACCGCCGGATATGGACGTCAACAGTTCTTGCATCGCCCGGATATTCATATCCCCACACAATATTCAGAAGATTCTCTCTGCTGTACACTTTGTTTGGATTCATAGCAAGAAGCTCCAGAAGATCGAATTCCTTCGCTGTAAGATTGATTTCTTTTTCACCAATGAACACCCGTCTGCTCTCACAGTCAATCTTCATTTCACCTTTTACCAGGACTTTATCATCCCCGTCTCCATCTTTTTTCTTTCCGGTACGGCGCATAATTGCCTTAATCCTCGCCTTCACTTCCAGAATATTAAAAGGTTTTGTTATGTAATCATCTGCTCCATACTCCAGCCCCAGGATTTTATCCATATCGTCTCCTTTCGCTGTAAGCATGATAATCGGAACATCTGAATATTCCCGGATCTGCTGGCACACCGTAAAACCATCTGCCTTCGGAAGCATCACATCCAACAAAACAATGTCATACAGATTCTCTCTGGTAAGCTTCAGAGCTTCTTCCCCGTCGTAGGCACAGTCCACTTCCATCCCGTCCTGCTCCAGACTGAAACGGATTCCCTTCACGATTAACTTTTCATCATCTACAACCAACACTTTTTTACCCATATAACCATTCTCCCTCGCTATATCTTAATTCTGTCTTTTATCTTCTCGTAGGTTCCCGTCTTAATCCCTTCCACTTCCATCAGCTCCTCTGCGGACTGAAAGCCACCATGGCTCTCCCGGTAACTGATAATAGCCTGTGCCTTCTTCTCTCCGATTCCTGAGAGTGTCATCAGCTCGTCTTTCGTGGCAGAATTAATATTTATCTTGCCGTCGCTGTCTTCGCCGCTTTCCGGGCCTGCGCTTCCTGCCGGCATGCCGTCTGCCTGTCCCGGCACAGCCTCCCCTGCCTGCGCTTCCTCTTCCGATGGCACATAAATCTTCTGTCCGTCCTCCATCTTCTCCGCCTGATTCAGCATGTAACCTGCCGCAGCATCCAGAAGGCCTCCCGCAGCATTGATCGCCTCAAATACACGGCTTCCGGGCGGCAATTCATAGACGCCCGGATTTGCTACCTGTCCGCAGACATATACATAAATCTGCTCCGGCTGCCCTTCCTCGGCTCCATCGGAGGCATCACTTCCGGCGACTTCCTCGCTCCCGGTTTCCTGCCCTTCCTCTTCCAGAGAAAAATCTGCTTCTTCCAGAGAAACCGCCTCTTCCTTCCTGCAGCCGACTGCCGAAACTGCCAGCATCGCAGCCAGCAAAAGGCAGATTCCTTTTGTACCATAACGATGATTTTTTCTTATTCTATGCATAAAAACTCTCCTTTACAGCATGTCGAAACTGTAAATATCCCTCTTATGCCCAGACAATGTTATTGTACTATTTCCATTGAAAAATTGCAACTCCAATCAACGCCAGCGCCATGCCTCCTACCTTCCGCCATTCAAGCGGCTCTTTCTCCACGCCAAACAGTCCGAAAAGCTCAATTACATAAGCAACAATCAACTGGGAAATAACAATCAGAAGCGCTGCCTTTGCCGGCCCAAGCTGCGCCATACTCTTTATGACCGTCCAGGTAATTCCTGCGCCAATCACGCCTCCGAGAAGCATGTATTTCGGCTCCACTTTCCCGATAGCAGCAACGCTGTCCCGTCCCATAATCAGCCACATAACAAGACAGACAATAAAAGCGCTGAACTGTACCCAGCCATTGCTGACCCACATTCCCGTTGTCTTTGTTACCTGCGTATTAAAAACCCCCTGCACACTCATCAGCGCACCCGATAAAAGCGCAATAAAAAAACCAATCATCCGATATACCTCCGCTTTCTTTTTCCGCCTTAGTATATCCGATAATTGGTATTTTATTACTTCTTATTTGCCGGAATACATTTCCCCGCCATCGTCCAGGATTGCCGTTCCGATTCCCTGGTTGGTAAAAATCTCAAGCAGCAGACAGTGTGGAATCCGCCCATCCAGAATATGTACCCTTGACACACCATTTTCAATCGCCTCAATACAGTTGTTAAGCTTCGGAAGCATCCCGCCTCCGATATAGCCTTCTTCCATCAGTTTGTGCGCCTCCGACACCCGAAGCTCAGAAATCAGTGTCTCCGGATCCTTCGGGTCTTTATAGACCCCTTCAATATCTGTCAGGAACGCCAGCTTCTCCGCATGCATCGCCCGCGCAATCGCGCACGCTGCATCGTCTGCATTGATATTGTAGGTGTAGAACTTATCATCCAGTCCCACCGGACATACAATCGGAAGAAAATCCTTCTCCAGCAGATCATACAGAATCTCTGCATTCACTTCCTTCACATCTCCCACAAATCCGATATCTTCGCCGTCGGCATACTTTTTCCTAACCTTCAGAAGGCCGCCGTCCTTACCGCTGATACCGATGGCGCGAACGCCAAGCCCCTGCACAAGCTGTACCAGCTCTTTATTCACCTTGCCAAGAACCATTTCCGCCAGTTCCATGGTTGCCTCATCCGTTACCCGCAGGCCATTTACAAAAGAAGGTTCCATGCCCACCTTGCCGACCCATCGGCTGATTTCCTTGCCGCCGCCATGCACGATGATAGGCTTGAAGCCAACCAGCTTCAGCAGAGTAACATCCTGAATCACTTGTTCCTTAAGAACTTCGTCTACCATAGCGCTTCCGCCGTATTTTACTACAATTACTTTCCTGTTAAATCTCTGGATATAAGGAAGCGCCTCAATCAGCACCTCCGCCTTGTCCAGATATTTCTGCATACTCTTGTCCATTTCCTTAACTCCTGTAATCTGCGTTAATATCAATATATCCATGGGTCAGATCGCATCCCCATGCCGTTGCCGTAAATGTTCCCGCCTTCACATCTGCAACTGCCGTCACCTCTGCTTCAGAAAGGATCTTCGTAGCTTCTTCTTCGCTGTAATCCACGGCAGTTCCATCGCTGGCAATCTGGATTCTTCCTGCCTTGCTCTCGAAGAACAGATCCACCTTCTCCGGGTCAAACTGTGCCCCGGAATATCCCATCGCACAGAGAATCCTTCCCCAGTTAGCGTCGTGTCCCGCAATCGCCGCCTTGGTAAGATTGGAGCACACAATTGCCTTCGCAAGTACCCTCGCCTGCTCCACGCTCTCTGCTCCTACTACCTTTGCTTCAAATAATGCAGTTGCACCTTCACCGTCTCCTGCAATCTTCTTTGCAAGGTATTCATTAATCGTATGAAGCGCCGTCTTAAAATCTTCATAAGCTGCCGTGCCATACGAAATCACCTCATTCTCCGCCATTCCATTCGCCAGAAGGAGAACGGTATCATTGGTAGAAGTGTCGCCGTCCACGGAAATCATATTGTAGGTATCCTTGATATCTTCACTGAGCGCCTTCTGAAGCGCTTCCTTTGTAATCACTGCATCCGTCGTAATAAATGCAAGCATGGTACACATATTGGGATGAATCATGCCGGAACCCTTTGCCATTCCACCGATGGTTACTGTCTTGCCGCCTGCTTCAATGGTAACCGCCAGCTCTTTCTCACAGGTATCGGTAGTCATAATGGCTTTGGCAGCCTCCGTACCATTTTCCAAAGAATCATTCTTCTTGCCCGCAAGAACCTGAATTCCTGCAGTCAGTTTATCCATCGGCATCTGTTTGCCGATGACGCCGGTAGAACCAATCAACACACCCTCTGCATCAATTCCCAGCGCCTCAGCCGCTGCGTCTGCAGTATCCTTACAATACCCAAAACCTTCTGCACCTGTACACGCATTAGCAATTCCTGAGTTTACAATGACAGCCTGAACTTTCTTTCCGCTGTCTACCACCTGCCGATCCCATTTGACAGGAGCCGCCTTCACTACGTTCGTTGTAAATGTTCCCGCCGCCTCACATGGCACCTGGCTGTAAATCATCGCCATATCCGTACGGTCCGTATACTTAATCCCTGCCGCTGTGCTTGCTGCCTCAAATCCTTTTGCTGCGGTCACGCCGCCTTTGATAATCTCCATTCCATCCACTCTCCTAACTTTCACCGCTATCCTTCATTAAATGCCGTAATATTTGCTTCATTCAACGTAAAATCATAATAATTCAGATCCAGCCTTCTTGTCCAGCCTATTCTATTCCAAAAAGCATTGCCAATATCATTCTGGGTAAACGCAATCAGACAGACCTTATTGATTTCCTCCGCCTTCAGAGCTTCCATCGCCCTGACAACCATTGCCTTGCCAATCCCATGCCTGCGGTATGCTTCCTCCACACACACGTGATAGAAGCATCCCCGTCTTCCGTCATGGCCGCACAGGATGCTCCCTACGATTCTGCCATCCTCCACTGCCACTACACTGGTGGTCGGATTCCGTCTTAAGAATCTGGCAATTCCCTCCCGGGAATCATCCACACTCCGGATTCCGAATCCACGGATTTTCTTCCACAAATGATAGACCTCATCGTAATCCTCAATCGTCATTGCCCTAATCATAAAACACCTCTCTACGGGAACATAGGAACCAGATTCAGTCCCTCCGCCTCGTCAAGCCCGAACATCAGGTTCATATTCTGCACTGCCTGCCCGGCAGCGCCCTTCACCAGGTTATCAATTGCCCCCATCATAATAATACGGTTCGTTCTCGGATCAATCTTAAAGTTAATATCTACATAATTACTGCCTTCCACCCATTTGGTTTCCGGATATACGCCTTCATCCAGCACACGGACAAACTTCTCATCTTTATAATACTTATCGTAGATTGCTTTCACTTCTTCATAGGTCACATCTTTTTTAAGAGACGCATACTCTGTCGCCAGGATTCCTCTGTTCATCGGCACAAGATGGGGCGTAAAATTAATCACAACCTCTTCTCCCGAAGCATAACTTAACTGCTCCTCAATCTCCGGCGTATGCCTGTGGGACGCCACGCCATATGCCTTCATATTCTCATTAACCTCACAATACAGGTTCGGAACCTTCGCCCCTCTTCCCGCACCGGACGTTCCCGATTTCGCGTCCACGATCAGCGTCTTCATATCAATAATACCTTCCTTCGCCAACGGATATGCCGTCAGAATCGAACAGGTGGTATAACATCCGGGATTCGCTACCAGTCTTGCCTTCTTCACATCTTCTCTGTTAATCTCACAAAGCCCGTAGACTGCCTCTTCAATAAACTGCGGGCTTTTATGCTCAAGATTATACCATTTCTCATAGACCGCCACATCCTTAATGCGGAAATCTGCACTCAGATCAATAATCTTTGTCTGAGACAGAATCTCTTCATTTACCAAAGATGCACATAGTCCCTGAGGTGTTGCCGTGAAAATCACGTCCGCCTGCTTCGCAAGCTCTTCCATATTATCATCCATACATCTTGCATCCACAAGCTGAAACATATTCTGATATACACTTGCATATTTCTGATCTATATAACTTCTGGAACCATACCACACAATCTCTGCCTCTCTATGTCCGGTCAGGATTCTCACCAGCTCGCCTCCGGCGTACCCGGTAGATCCGATAATTCCAACTTTAATCATTGCTATCATCCTCTCTTTCGCATCGGGCGTACAAAGCCACCCGTTAAAGTGTATACCACTTTCTTCTTATTGTAAAGAAATTTTTGGTATTGCATGATTATACACTTATTTTGCATAATATGCAACTCTTTTCTGAGTAATTATTATATCAGTTCAGCCTTGCACAAAGTCACAAAAATCTGAGTTCAAACTTGTTTGAAAATGAAGATTTTTTGTGTACTTTGTATATGGCGTTCTGCCATAAGCGAGAATTTAGCCGCGTATGCGGCGAAATAAGCTGCGAAGCAGCTAATTCGAGCTGTTGTGGCTGAACTGATACTAATTATTCATCTGCCTCTTTTCCCGAAAAAATGTTAAATATCTTTTTAATCCTTCTTTTACCTGCGGGTCATCCGTCTCCAGATATTCCATCGTCATTTCCTTATACGATTCATCGTCAAACTGTATATTCTCTTCCGGGAACATCCGATAATACAGGAAAAAACTTTCCTCATCTCCAAGCTCCATCGCCTGATTCAAAAGAACACGGCACAATTCCTGATCTATGCCCTCTTCCTCCTCCGCCGATATCTGCAAAGCCAGTTTTCTCCATGCAGCGGCCTCCCCTTTCAACGCCTGCAGCAATAATAACTTTTCATTTTTCCTCATAATGCCACACTTTCCAAATCATAACTGAAATTTCTGTCGCCCCTTGCCTTTTTCTGCTGTCAAGATATAATGATGCCAGGGTCAAAAGGTCTGGATCCACGTGAGCTTGCTCATAAGTGGGGGAAGACCTTGGAACCCGCCCCGATATGAGCATAAAAGTGGGATGTACATCCCACGATATGCGAATATTGGGTAGGATTGTGGGTTGCTGAGTGCCAGTGGCACTCGTTTAGCAACGACCGAAGTGAAACGTAGATGCGTAGCACGGAACCCTAAAGGACTAGCTACGCGTCGCAATCCGTGGGCATCATAGTTGGGGGCTTTTGACCCCAACATCATATAATCACATTATATCGTATATTCGTTATGCTTACAACGATTATACACGTCTTTTGTTTCGATTATTTTTTGCATATAATATATAAAAAGACAACACGGAGGGTAAACATTATGTCAGTCAATGATCCTGTTTTACATATTAAAGAACTTTGTGCAGAGAGAGACTGGTCCTACTATCAGCTTGCAAAATCATCAGGGCTATCTTATTCCACCATCAGCACACTTTTAAATAACAACAACCTGCCATCCTTAACTACCCTGGAGAAAATCTGCTCCGGTTTCGGAATATCCCTTGCTGATTTCTTCGATCCCGGCCGTGATCTGAAGCATATGTCGGAAGAACAGCAGCAATGCCTGAAGATTTTCAATTCCCTCCCGGACGCCAAAAAGCAATTGGCAATCGCCTATATGAAAGGCTTGAAGGGAGAGCTGTAATCTGCGGTTCACTTCCATATGCGGCGCCCCTCGCTTGATATAAACGATAGCAGACTCGCTAAAAATGTTTGAAAAAAATTTCCGTTTAAAAAAGCACATCCGATACAGCTATCTTTCTGCTGCACCGATGCGCTTTTTCTTCCCATTATAAAATTATTGGCAAACGCCTTAATAATATTCTATCCGGGGACTGTTCTCACCCTGATCCTCTACTATACAGCCTTGGGGAACGGAAATACTTTCAAGATTGTCACACCCCTTAAATGCTTTCAGCCCAATCTCCTGTAAACTACCACAATCCTGGACATCTATTTCTCTCAGCTGTTTACAATCCAAAAAGGCATTCTCCCTTATTCTCTCCAAACTGTCCGGTAAATTTACTTTTGTTAAACTACTGCATCCCTTGAAAGTATTATCCCAAATTACTATAATACTGTCTGGCAAATTTATCTCTTTCAAAGAAATGCAGCCATTAAAAGCATCGCTGCCAATCTTTTCAACACTGTCCGGCAATTCTACTTTTGTTAAAGAATCGTAGCCATTAAAAACACAAAAATCAATGAATCCAATCTCATCCGGCAATTTTACTTCTTTCAGAGAAACACAACCAGCAAAAACACTATTGCCGAGTATTTCAACACTGTCCGGCAAATTTATCTCTGTCAAAGAAGTACAGTCATCAAAAGCTCTAGCTCCAATACTTACAACACCGTCCGGCAAATTTACTTCTGTTAAAGAAGAACAACCCAAAAAAGCGGAATCACCAATCTATACAAGTCTATCTGACAAGCTTATTTTTTCTAAAGAGGAACAATACCAAAAAACGCATTGTCCAATCTCTTCAACACCGTCCGGCAATTCCACTTCTTCCAAAAAATTGCACTCATTAAAAGTCCAAGAGCCAATCTTTTTTACAGGCAATCCTTCTATCTCCCCCGGTATCCGCACCTTTGTCTCTTTCCCATTATATTCAGTAATGATAATCCCATCCTCAGTTTCATTTTTTTCCCAGTTAAAATCGGAATAATCAGATTCTGCTTCTTTTCCCTGGTCTTTCTCATCCCCCGAAGCATCCGAATAAGCCGACTTCTCCTGACTTCCCCCTAAGCTGCCTATAGCTGTAAATACCCCAGCCACCGCAACTACCGTCAGCGCCGCTATCAGCCATTTCTTCCTTGACCGCGGAGTTTTTTCTTCCGTTCCCTTCTTCTTTTCTACAGATGCCCGAATCTCTTCTGACTGATCCGTCTCTTCCGTCTCTTCCCTGGACGGCTCCTGATTCCCGGTTTCGAACCTGCTAAGCAGGTCTTCCACGCTCTGAATCCGTTCTCCCGACTTAAGTGCCAGTCCTGCCGTCAGTGCATCCGTCGCTTCTGGCGTCAGCGGTTCCCGCAGGTGTTCCGGGAACTGCAGATTATCCTTCTCTATCCGGTCTATTGCCGCCGGGAGGACTTTGCCCGTGATACAATAATATATCGTAGCGCACAGGGCGTACACATCGGTCCAGGGACCGATGTTCCCCTCGTCCGCGTATTGCTCCAGCGGACTGAACCCCTTCTTCGTAACCATCTGGGATTCCGGTCCCTTCACCGCCGTCATATCTTTTGCCGCACCAAGATCCAGCAGACACACGCTACCGTCCTTTTTCACCATAATGTTGTCCGGGCTGATATCCCTGTGAATCATGCCTTGCTTATGTACCTTCTCCAGATCCAACAGCATGGGGCGGAGGAATTTGACACACTCCGAGAATGTCATCGTTCCGTTTTTCCGTAGCGCTTCTTTTAACGTCGTCCCCTCCACATAGTCCATCACGATATAGGCAGTCTCATTTTCCAGAAAGGTATCCCGCACCCGGACAATGGATGGCACCTGATCCAGCTTCGCCATTTTCCGTGCTTCCTTCAGGAAACTCTCATAGCCTTTCCGGCGCAGAGCGGCTCCTTCTCCAAAATAGTTCCACTGCAGAGCGGACGTGCCGCTCTGTTCCCGGGTTGCTTCTCCCATGGGGAAGTATTCCTTAATAGCGACCTTGATTTCCAGCGTCAGATCCAGACCGATATAAGTAATTCCAAATCCGCCTTTCCCAAGCACCTTTCCCACCAGGTATCTGCCGTGCAGAATGGAATTGCACCGCAAGGCATACGGCGCCTGTTCTGTATTCTGATTATCGAAGCCGCAGGCAGGGCAATATCTTGTCCCTGCCTCCAACTCATTCATGCATCCTAAGCACCTGTTTATTTCCATCACACACTGCCCTTTCTTAATAGTATTCTATCCGGGGGCTGTTCTCACCCTGATCCTCTACTTTACAGCCTTGGGGAACGGAAATGCTTCCCAGATTCCCACATTCACTAAATGCAAGCATCCCAATCTCCTGCAGACCACTGCAATCCTGGAAATCTATTTCTCTCAGATTCTCACACCAAGAGAAAGCGCACATTCCTATCTTATTCAGACCGTCCGGTAAATCTACTTTTGTCAAAGAAGTACAGCTGAGGAAAGTGCTTGATCCAATCTCTGCAACACTGTCCGGCAAGTTCACTTCTATTAAAGAACTGCAACCGCAAAAAGCATATTCACCAATCTCTGCAACACTATCCGGCAAGTTCACTTCTGCCAAATTAAAACAACCATTAAAAGCATCTTTTCCAATCTTCACAATACTGTCCGGCAAGTTCACTGCTGTTAAAAAAGAGTTAATGTAAAAAGCTTTTTCGCCAATCTCCGTTACAGACATTCCGTCTATCTCAGCCGGTATCTGCACCTCTGTCTCTTCTCCGTTATATCCATAAATGACAATCCCATCTCCAGTTTCATTTTTCATCCAGACAAAATCAGAATAATCAGAATCAGCTTCTACTTCTTCTACTTCTCCCTGGTCTTCCTCATTAGCGGAATCGGGTGAATATACCGACTGGTCTTCCTCGTTGCCGGAGTCTTCTGAATATTCCGGTTCTTCCTGACTGCCATTCATGACGCCTATAGCCGCAAAAATTCCAATCACCAAAACGATTGCCAGAGCTACGATCAGCCATTTCTTCTTTGACTTCCCACTCTCACTTATCTTCATCACAATTTTCCCTCCTTCTTAATAGTACTCTACCTTCGGGCTGTTATCTCCCAGGTCTTCTACCTGGCATCCTTTCGCCACAGAGATGGTGCCCAGATGTTCGCAGTTATAGAATGCATTCTCAAAAATACGAATAACCGATTCCGGTATTTTCACGGACGTCATCTTATGACAATTGGCAAATGCATAAGGTGCAATCCCGTCTACATCGTCAGGAATCGCAAATTCCCCTTCCCTGCCCTGAGGATAACTTACAAGCAATTTAATGTCCTCTTCGGTAACGTATAAAACGCCATCCTGCTGATAAAATCTCTCATTTTCCTCGCTGACTTTAAATTCTGTCAGTTTCGCATCCTGACTCAGGGAAAATGCCCCTGTTTCGATAGATTCTACATTTGCCGGAATATAAACTTCCGATAATGGGGTCCCATGAAATGCCAGCCCTCCTATCTTCTGCAGGCTTTCCGGAAATTCGACCTGCGTCAGGGAAAAGCAAGCTCCAAAAGCGCCTATCCCGATTTCTACAAGACCTTCCGGGAGACCGATAAATTGAAGGCTTGTACAGGTACAAAATGCCTGAGTTTCAATCGTCTCCACCGTCTGCGGAAGCCCCACTCTTACTACGTCGCTTTCCATGAATGCTTCCTCTGCGATTGTCTTCACCGGCAGCCCTTCTATCTCGTCCGGTATGGAAAATTCTTTCCGCTTCCCGTGGTATCCGGTAATGGCAATCCCATCCCCGCTCTTTTCATAATCAAAATCTGCAATCATGGCTTCCGGCAATCTCCATCCCGACTCCGGTTCGAATAATTCGAAGATATAACTGCCGTCGGCTCCCGCAATATATAACTGGATTTCAGAGGTATATTCCTCGCCATTCTGCGCTATAAACCAGAGTGCATGATCGTCGTAACAAATGTTTACGCCAGTATGATTCTCTATCACAACTCTGTCTCCGGTTCCGTTTGCCCGTACCCGATGGATCTGCTGATCTTCTCTGCTTGCATAGTAAATCCACCCCTCTCCATAGCCAATCGTCCCGTTTGGATCAATGTCAATATCATAAAAACCTTCCAAACTGCTGTCCTCTTCTCCGTCAAGATCGCAGACAACTAAAGATTCTTGTTTATCGGAATACAGAAACATCGTATCCTCTTCCACAAAGCCTCTGCTATACATTTTTTCATCGTCCAGGATTTCCTGTTCCCCGGCTTCCAGATCCGCGCGAACCAAAACGCTTTTAGGATCCGTACCTATATCCTGCGCAAGAATCATATAGAGACTGCTCCCATAAAGATTGAACCAGACTACGTCGTCATCTGTCAAAAGTTCTGAAACGCCATCCTTCAGATTATACCGGTATAATTCATAGAGGTATGTACCAGGTTCTTTTTCCAACGTATAATAGAGGTATTCTTCTCCATTGGATAATGCAGCATATTGCATACATCCGAAAAATTTTCCGTCTTCACTTACCAGAATTTTTTCTGCTTCTGTTCCGTCAAGGTTCATCCGGTAAATCGCATTCTCTACATAATCTGTCGTTATATAATAGACAGACTCTTCACTCAGATTAATATAGGCGCCATAGTCTGCCATTTTCTGGCTGTCCCCCATGTAAAAAGTCTGTTCCTCCTTGTCATAAGCACACATATACAAGGCGTTGTCGGCGCCGATAAAATATTCATATTCATTAGCGATTACTGCAAAGCCTCCATAATTAAGCATATTCGCATTGGAATTCCCCATGCGTTCCACCGTTACTCCGCCGCCTCTTCCGGCAAGGAAGATCCCTGCTCCCAGAACAAGGGCAATACAGGCGGCTGCCAGTGCCAGGCGCAGCCATTTTGGTTTAGGTGGCTTCGGCGGCTTCCCGCTTTGCAGCCTCTGAAGCAATTCCTCCATGCTTTTTATACGCTTTTCCGGTTTCACCGCCAGCCCCGCTTTTAATGCGCCTGCTGCTTTCGGCGACAACGGCTCCCGCATCTTTTCCGGGAACTGCAGCTCTTCATGGTCTATCCGATCCATGGAAGCGGGAAGCACTTTTCCCGTAAGGCAATAGTAGATGGTGGCGCACAGCGCATACACATCCGTCCACGGGCCGATTTTTCCCGCATCCATATACTGTTCCAGAGGGCTGAAGCCTTTCTTGGTAACCAACTGGCTTTCCGGCCCCTGCGCAGCCGTTGTATCCTTGGCAGCCCCCAGATCCAGAAGCCGGACACTGCCGTCCGGCTGAACCATAATATTGTCCGGGCTGATATCCCTGTGGATCATCCCCTGCTTATGTACCTTTGCCAGATCTTCTATCATCGGGCTGAATAACTGAACACATTCCGAAAATGTCATGGTTCCGTTTTTCAGGAGCTTTTCTTTTAATGTAACTCCCTCTGCGTAATCCATTACAATGTAGGCGGTCTCATTTTCCAGAAAGGTATCCCGCACCCGGACAATTGAGGGAATCTGATCAATCTTTGCCATCTTGCGGGCTTCCTTCAGGAAACTGTCATATCCCTTCTGCCGGTGTTCTGTGCCCGCCCGCGACGGATTCCACCGCAGGGCTGCCGAATGCCCCTGCTCCCTGGATACTTCCCCCATGGGAAAATACTCTTTCACGGCAACTTTCACATTCAGGGTCAGATCCAGGCCGATATATGTGATTCCGAATCCCCCTTTTCCAAGAACTTTGCCAATCAGATATCTTCCGTGTAAAATCGTATGGGGACGCAGCGCATACGACGGCTGTTCAATATTCAGATTGTCACAGCCGCAGACAGGACAATATCTTTCCCCGGGCTTCAGCTCGTTCATACATCCCACACATCTGTTTATCTCCATTCCTCTACTCCTCTTTTCTCATAATCGTAATCCTGTATTCGTAGCTTCCCATCCGGGCAGTGTGGCCGTTTTCCACTGCCGTCATTCCAAGGTTCCTGATCGGGACACCGTTGACAAAGGTTCCGTTCCGCGAATCCATATCCTGGATATTGAATTGATTCTTCTCGCAGCATACTTTACAGTGGACGCCCGACAACCGTTTATCTTCCGGATTCAGGATGAGTTCTGAGCGTTTGTCGCGCCCAAGCGTCATAACACGCCCCTCTTCCATCTGCAGCGTACGGCAAATATTTTCATACCCGATAGCCGTAAACCGCACTTCGTACACAATCCGCCTGTTCTCCTTCTGCTCCGCCTGTCCATCCTCTTTTGAAGGTTCTATTTCATCCGCTTTTTTCTCCTCGTAATCTTCCACCCCGAAGTCCCCTGCCCCGGACTCTTCTGCAGACAATTTTTCCCCCTTCTTCTTTTTAGCGAAAAAGACGGCGAGGATTCCTGCTATAATAACAAGCACCGCAAGTACCCCTATGGCAATCCACAACCGATGATCCGGCTCTGATTCAGGTTCCGGTTCCGGCTCCCGGGCAGGTTCCGGTTCCGGTTCTTCTGGCTCTGATTCAGGTTCCGATCCGGGTTCTGCACCTTCTTCCGTATCCGGCGCCTCCGCAATCTTCAGGTCTTCTGAAAAAATCTCCATCGTATCTTCGAGGACAGTCTGGTCTTTTGCCGTATAGATTACCCGTAAAAGCAGAATATCCTTTCCCTCCGCATCGACCTGCGAAGTATCCAGCGTCAGAACCACACAGTTCCTCTCTTTTTGCAAAATGGCCTGTCCAACCGATGATGCATCTGTACCATCCACAACCGGTGCGTAATGGATTCCACCCACCGATATCCTTGCAAAACTGCCCAACAGCTTCGCAAATTCAAGCTGCCCGCCAGAGGGATCGCTTGGCAGTGTCGCCACTGTATAAATCGGTATCGATGAATCCAGGACCGCCTGCTCTGCCTCACTCTGGGTAATGCCGCTTTTCTGGTCGTCCTGCCCATCCGACAAGATTAACAGGCATTTTTTCGGGTTCACCCTGATGTCCGTTTTCAATATATCAATACTTTTTACAATCCCCGCGTATAAATTCGTATCCTCATTTCCAATCTGCAGATTCTGGATTTCTGCGTTAATCGCATTTTTATCAGACAAAAAACCACTGTCCGAGAGCTGGTTGCCAAGAGAGCTTATCACCATATTATCGTTCTCGTTCATCCCCTGACTGATTGCCGTCAATACTGCCTTCGCCTGATCCATCTGCTCCTGTCCCATAGAACCGGAGACATCCACAAGGCAATAAAAAGTCATGGGTGTATGTTCTTCTCCTGCCGTAGTAATCCCCAATGCCGGAAGTTCCTGAGAACTCAGTGTAACCGCAAATTGCGTTTCCTCTGCGGCTGCTTCTCCATTTTCCGGAATGTCACAAAAAAGTTTTATTTGTCCTTCTTCTGTTTCATATCCTTCCAGAAATCCGCCGGAAGAAGCCTCTGCCGGAATGGATGAAAAGAACAGCGCTCCCAAAAGAAGCAGTACAGAAATATATGGATACCTCAGATTCTTCCTCTTTCTTCCCTTCATCCCTATACCTCCAGAATAACTGCTGTCGCAGTATTATTATCATTTTCACTTCCGCAGCGTTTTTTCAGCCGCCCATGTAATTTGGTAAGCCACTCCTCTGCTGTTGCAGAAATATCCAATACTTCACCGATTTCTTCATCGCTAAAATACTCCCAGAATCCATCCGTACAGAGCAAAAAGGCATGTCTCCCCTTGCCCAAGGTCACCGGTTCATGTACTTCTGCCTCTTCCCCCTCGCATCCCAGCGCCCGCAAAAGCCGGCTCCGCTGCGGATGTTCCGGAATATCCTTGCGCTCTATCTCCCCCAGCGCCACTGCCATCTGGGAGAGACTGTGATCCAGGGTATAATGGCAGAGCTCTCCATCCTGGAAATGATACAGCCTGGAATCTCCCACATGTCCCCAGATCGCCTGATTTTTACAGATACAAAGATACACTGCCGTCGTCTTCATATGGAACTGATTTAATTGCTTTTTTAAAATGGCTTCATTTGCCGCACAAAAGGCTCTGCTTACTTCTTTCGTTCCCGGGAATCCTTCTTTACTGCCGCACGCAAGCAAACGGCTGACAGCCGTCTCTGAGGCGGTCTTTCCTTCTCCCTGTCCGCCCAGTCCATCTGCAATGACTGCCACAAGATTTTTCCCATAAATACGAATATCGCCGGAGTCTTCGTTTTCTTTCCGCCCTCCGATATCGGTATAGCCATAGATTGAAATATCGCTCATTTTACCTCCTTCAACTACAGATGACACTGTATGTCTCTTTCGCAAAACTTATCCGGCTCCCGCTGCCAACCAGATACCATGCCATGGGCTTTAAGCGGGCTCCGTTCAGATACGTCCCATAGGTAGAACCCTCATCCCGGACATAGACCTTCCCTCTCTTATCCATAATAAAAGAACAATGCCGACGGCTGATTCCCTGACTATCCGGCGGATATCTGAGCTGGCACCTGCTGTCACGCCCAACCGTTACCAGCATATCGGCTTGAAGAGAATACTGCCTTTCTGCCATGATTCCGTCAACACATTTCATACAGGCTCCCACTCTTTGCCGGTTATCGATTACAGCAGGTTTCCCGGCCGTCAGAATATTTTTCCCCGGGAAAAGCGCCTCTGCAAATTCCCGGATTGACGGATATCTCTGGCTCGCCGCAGGCGCCATCCCTTTGTGCAATGCCTGCGCCGCATTCGGCGGTATGTCGGAACAAAGCTCCCGGATTGGTTTCACCATGTCCGGCGCCCCGGACTGCATCCTCCACGCAATATAACGATCTGTTGCCCTGGGAGGCAGAATGCCGCTGAGAGCGTAATACACTGTAACGCTGAGAGAATAGATATCCGTCCACGGTCCCTGCTTCCCATTTGCCTCAAACTGTTCATAAGGGGCAAACCGTGCTTTCAAAATAGTTGTCATATACTTAGAATCTGAATAATTCCGCGCCGAGCCAAAATCTATCAGCTTTACCCTGCCGTCATTAAGCATGAAAATATTATCCGGGCTGATGTCTCTGTGAATCAGATTCCTGCCATGAAGCGCATACAGCGCACGCAGAATCATGCAGAGAGGATTCGTAATCTGTCCCCAGCTCATTCTTCCGTTTTTCAGAAGGTGTTTTTTTAAATCCATACCTTCCAGATATTCCATCACATAATAAGCCGTTCCGTTCTCCTCAAACAAACGATAGACGTCTATAACTTCCGGAACATTTTTCAGCCCGTATAAGGCTTGCGCTTCCTCACAAAACCTTTGTTTCACATGCTGAAAATACTGCTGCTGCCCCTGCGTTACCACTACGTCCCGTCCATTTTCTCCGCGCCGTACCGCATGCGCCGGGAACAACTCTTTCACAGCGACCCGGCGTTCTCCTTTTTGATCCCATGCAAGATAGGTAATTCCATATCCCCCGCTTCCCAGCACTCTGCCAAGCTCATATTGCTTCTGTCCCAATAAATATCTGACCGGAAGCGCATTTATCGGACGCTGGGCGTCCTCTGTCTCCGGTTTTCCACAGCTTGTACACACTCCCCGCAAAACAACGCCCTGCATACAATGAATACAACGACTTTCCTGTCCCATATTTTCCTCCGCAAAGTCAAAGTTCCAGAATCACGGCTGTGAAGTTGTCCTGCCTGGGATTCTGACGCGCAAGCACCTGTTTCTTCACAACCTCCGCTGCTTCCTCCGCATCTTCCGCCATTTCAAGAATCCTGCATATTTCCCGTTCCGGCAGCGTATTAAACACTCCGTCGCTCATCAGGAGAAGCTTATCCCCCGCCTGCGCCTTAACCGGGTTCAGGCTGCCTTCAATATGCTTGATCTCTCCCATTCCAATATAGCTGGTAATTCTTTTCTTCTGTTTATCCGTCTGTATTTCTGCAAAAGAAACTTCCTGGTTTACTGCCCGTTTCAACAATTCCTTTTCGTAAATATGTTCACTATTGATCTGCATCAATTGTCCTGCGTGATACAGATAGATCCGGCTGTCCCCTACGGAAATCCATTGAAAACTGCTTCCTTCCGTCAGGACAGCAATCACGGTAGAGCCGCTTCTGCTTCCCGGAGACGCCGCCAGCATCCGCAGAACCTCCCGGTTTGCCCGGGAAACCATAGTATAAAGCGGCCGTTTCCCCATCTGCCCTTTCGTAAGCTCTGACGCATCCTGCAGCATAGTAAGGACAATTTTCTGGCTGACTTTATCGCCATCCGACAACCCTCCCATGCCATCTGCAACAACAGCAAACATACCGTTCTCCACTTCCATTACTCCGAAGCTATCCTGCTGGTTCGCACGTTTTCCGATATGATGTACCTTGCCCACAGGATTTCCCACCTTCTTCGGAGGCAGCTCTTCTGTATGTACAATCTCATCGACGCTCCTTCCCTTCTTATCTTCCGCTCGCTTTCTTTTTTTCAGCCGCCATGCAAATAGCGCAGCGGCAAAAGCCAGAACCAGAATAACAAGAACTGAAACCGCCATTACTGTACTCCTGGACATTACAAAGTTACCTTCCGCCGGAAATCTCCTCGGAAGCCTTCCCGATTCCAGTTCTTTCAGTATTTTTCCTATAATACCTAATACAGTTCCGCCATCATACATCCCAGTTAAACCTTTCTCCACAAAGCGGCACAAACATTAATTTCGTAGTTCCTATTTTTATTATGTCATAGCTATGCACTTCTACCGGAATTGTAACCAACTTCCCATTGACGCGGACAACGCTTTTCCCATCTACCGGGCCAAAGAAAAACACACGTTCTTCATCGTCATATACAACCATTGCGTGTTTTTCTCTGCTGATCTTTATGTCGCCTTTAATGTAGATATCCATATTTTCCTCGCGTCCAATATAATTATATCCTGTACGTATCCGGTAATCTGTCCCCTTAGAAGGACCGTCTACGCAGACCAGCCATCCCACCACCGGAGTAAAGCCCGGAATATCATCTGTATCTGGAGGCAGCGTCTTGCCTGTATCTATTTCCACACCATTGTGCGGAACAAAATCTTCCGTTTTAAGCCCGTCTCCGTTCTCCAGCGGCAGAGTCCGGTTATCGTCAGACACTCCTCGCCTATGAGACAGGTCTTCGTAACCTTCTCCTGAAGCAGGCTGCGTTTCATCATAATCGGCTGGGTTTCCGGAATATACGTATTCTTCCTGCTGACGGAGAAGCCTTTCCTCCTCCGCGCACTCCGGGCATGTACT
The DNA here is from genome assembly GCA_902362865.1 of Clostridiaceae bacterium. Lineage (GTDB taxonomy): Bacteria > Bacillota > Clostridia > Lachnospirales > Lachnospiraceae > Claveliimonas > Claveliimonas acetigenes. The sequence goes on along the minus strand of CABIYE010000001.1, from coordinate 227,275 downwards.
GCTTATTGCCGGGTCATAAAAATGTCCTTTACTGCATTGTTTAAATTCCATAATTCATTTCCTCCTTTTTCATTGTTTAATTACAAAAGCATTTTTCTTCTCACCAATATAGAACACACTTCCTGCAGACACTTCAACCGGCTGCATCGGCTGTAATTTTCCGAATCCCTGTATAAAGGTACCGCTTGTTGAGTTCAAATCCATCAGCATCAGATGATTCTGATCCCAGTACAGCTTAGCATGTGTACGGCTGACTCCGCGTGTGTCCTTCGGATAATTCACCATATTCGATATATCCCGCCCTATTGTGATGCCGGTTCTTTCAATCGGATAGATTCTCCCGTTCATATAACCTCCCTGTGCCACAAGCCACAGCCCGGTTTTCTGCGGTACCGGATCCACAGGTGTAGTTGGTCCGATATCCTCCATGTCCGGCGGCTCCGTCGGTGATATGTCTTCCGGCCGGAACCACGGCTCGGGATTTGCCGGCTCGGGATTTACCGGAGCGGGATTTACCGGAACGGGATCTGCCGGATTCTGTCTTGCCGGACCAGACTCTGTCTTTTTCTTCTTTTTCCATGCCAGAAACAAAAGAGCCGCCCCCACACAAAGAAGAACTCCTGCAATGATGAAAATCTGAGCCTCTTTGTCAGAATCTTCTTTTTTATCCGGTCCATCCGAACCATCCGACTCCGGGACATCCGGTTCCTCTGGTTCATCCGGCTCCGGGGCATCCGGTTCTTCCTCATCTTCATCCTCATCTTCACTGCCGGCTCCTTCTCCATAGAAATCGTCAGCATCTCCATACAGAGCGATTACCGTATCTTCTTCAATAACCGCTCCCACACAGTCTCCGGCTTCGTTCAGCACAACCGCCGGATAAGCTCCAATATTATCGGGAAGGCCGTCCACAACCAATCCCAGATCACCTTGCCAGTCTTCTAATGTGATCTCGCTCATTTCAATAGTCGGCTCATCATTACTGTCCATGCCCATATAGACAACCTCTGCCGTCTCCCCCTGAACCGGGCAGGCGTCTTGCGGAAGATCAAATTCACCTGTGTTTTCGACTTGCCAGAAAACGATATTCAAAGAATCATTGTAAGTGATTTCCACATCCGTTATATCCAGATCCACCTCGGAACCAACAAGCCTGATCTGATCGCATTCATCATAATCATAAATTCCTGCAATAATAAGGATGCTGTCGCCCTCATCTACTGCAAACGCCGGTACCACACATACCACATCACCTGCATCATCGTATCCGCCAATCAACATCAGCGTTTCTTCCTTGCCTGCTGCCCGGCTCTCCAGAGCGTCTCCGCGAAAGATTGTGAGCATAACTGCAAGCGCCATCACTCCGGCGAAAATACTTTTCTTCAGTAACTTCTTCATTTGCCTTTCACTTTCTCCTTTCTCTTTATCTTTCCATAATCTTTACTTAATGCTCACCCGGAATGCATTCTCCTTTCCTGCCAGATAAATCATATCGCCCGAGTGAAGCGTATAATCCACATTCGGCATTAGTTTCTGACTGCCATTTATAAAAGTCCCATAAGTAGAATCCATATCCCGCAGAATCCATCCCTGTGACGTTTTCCGGATACAGCAATGTCTCCGTCTGACGCCTCCCGCCTTGCCGGGAATATGAAATCCCAGATCCGGATCTCTGCCAATCATCAATATATCCGCTCCCTCTGACTGCCATACCGCTCCCCGAATGGCTCCTCCGGTACATTCAATCCGGATACTTCCTGCTCCTGCAGCCGCCACTTTCCTGCTGCCTGCTCCTGTCGCCGCCGCTTTCCTGCTGCCTGCGCTGCCGCCTTTCCCACGGCTCCCACTCCCAATCAGTACTGCCTGCCGCAGGCACTTTCTCGCCATATATAAAAGTTCGATCCAGAAAAAGATAATAACAATAATATTTTTACATAAAGCCAGTGTCCCGGAAGGATTACGGATTCCAAAATCAGACAAATCCGAATTCCAGATATAGTGCAGAAGAACCGAACTTCCAAAAGTCACCAGGAAATCTTTATTCCAGATACAATTCCAGGACAACCGGGAATCCTTCATTTCTAAAGCAACAGCCGCCGCGTAAGGCGCAGACATAAGCGTATGCCCGCCCAATGCATAGATCCCCCTGAGAATCTGATTTCCGACGATGTCCTGTATCCCACCCGCCGACTGGGCATATGTAATGGATTCAAAGCTGCCGAACCCGGCGCCCACCGCAGCGCCAATCACCAGCCCGGTCAATCCATAGACTTTCTTTTTCTTTGAAAAGAAATACAGAATAAGCAGCGCCGCCGCCAGCTTCGCAGGCTCTTCCCGGAAAGCCGCCAGCTTCGCGGGGCCGCTTTGTACAAAATCAAACATGACCGACGTTCCCAGGAAGGAAAGCAGCCCTCCCGCCAAAAAAAACCCGAACAATTCATATATAGACAGATTTCTGGGAATATTCAGTTCCCAGATGAAAATCATGATAATAACCGGCATCACAAAAGGCGGGATTGCCGTCATCATCAATAAGAATCCGGAAGTCACATTCCCTATCATATTCAAATTGACAAAGAGCAAACCGTAAACCAGTACAATCAGAGCAGCTCCGGCTTTCAAAAGCGGGTAAAATACCCACGGTTTTCTCCATTTCTGGAGCATATTTGCTTCTGTCGCACTGTTAAGTGTCGTCCCCGCCAAAAGGGCATATTCCAGCTCTTCCCTGCTATGTTTCCTTCTGCACTCCGAGAAGATATCTTTCCATTTAATCTCCGCATCCTGTGCAAGCTTCTGATAAAATTGCTCGTTCCCCATAATGCTTCTCCTTATTTACCACGTACCCTTACGCCCTTTATCTCTTCCTGTCCAGCACAAAGCTTTGTCCCGGATCCGCCAAATAAAAAGTATCGCCTCTATGTACCGGAATCTCCTGGTTAGGCGGTATGCGCCTTCCTTTCAGAAACGTACCATACGAAGACCCCATATCCCGGAGGTACACCTGCCCTCCCCGGAAATAAAGTTCACAGTGCATACTGCTGATGCCTTTTGTTCCTGCCGGATAAACCAGCTTGTTTTTAGAAGCATCTCTGCCAAGGCGGAGACACCCTCCGGCTTCCACTGCAAATCTCTTTCCCGCAAATACACCTGCCACTCCCTGCAATCGGTAGCCACTGTCTTCCAATGGTTTTGGCACAGGCGCGGGTTGCGGTTGCGGCGCAGACGCAGCCCGCTTTTTTTGAAAAACAATCACCAACGCAGCGATAACAACAATACCTGCCGCAATGACAAGCCATCTGTAAATGCCTGTGCTTCCTGCTTTCTGGTTCTCTCCCTGCAGTTCATAATAGATTCCCAATTCATCCAATTTCTCTATTGCATAATCAATATATACCGACGCTGAATATTCCGACGCTTCCTGTCCTCCAAAGCCGTAAGTATTGATACCGATAACCGCCCCATCTTCTGTAATAAGAGGCCCGCCGGAATTCCCATGGTTGATATGAGCCTCATGCTGGATAATCTTCGTATCCACCGAGCCATTTTCCCAGACAGTAAAGCGGGAAATCGTCCCTTTGGTAACAATAACATCTTCCACATCCGCAGCCTGGTAAGTATATCCGTTTACGCCGTCGCCATTTCCCGGAAATCCCAGCGCGTACACCGTATCTGAACGCTGCATCTCTTCACTGGGCAGCAGCGGCAGCGCTATCCGCCCTTCCATTTTTCTCTCTGCCCTTATAATTGCAAAATCCGGATAGCCGCCCGTCGCATACACAATTTCGCAGGCTATCATATGGTCATAATCCGGAATCCAGCTTCCGCCGCCATCCTCCATTTTTACCGCCTCATCATCCAGCATAATATACACTTTATCGCACAGCTTACCCGTTTCCGGATCTCCCACAACGTGCATATTCGTGATAAATGTATCCGTTTCCTCCCCCGGAACCCCTATGCCGAATCCGCTCCCGGCGCCAAGCATATTTCCCCGCTCTGAATAAACACGGACAACACCCCGGCAGGCATCATCCACCATATCCGTCACTTCTTCGTCGGAATCCTCCGCCCTCGCCGGAAGAAAGAAAATAGAAAAAACCGTCAGCACTATACATACGCTGACAACGCCGGACAGCGCTTTCTTTGCAGCTCTTTGTCTCAACTTCCCCGCCCTTGTTCCTCGCATCACATTTTATCCTTTCTGTATAACTTAATATCGTTATAATTATATCGTAAATACGTACTAATCGCAACGAAAATATTTCCTTTGCTTAAGCATCATAGTTGGGGTTTTTGACCTCGACATCAGTATATACGCTTGCCTGCATCTGTTTTGAAAATCATTTCCACCTATAAAAAATGCATCCCAACCTGCCATCTTCTGACAGATTGGGATGCATTTCCCCAAATCCTATAATAACCTGTTACCCCGTCACGTCGAAAGATACCACTCCGGCACAAAGGTTACATCCTCTCCATAAAAAATTACCGTCACAACCTGGTCTTCCCACTCCACCTGCACTTCATACCCCGGCATAATAATCTGCCATACATCTTCCTCTTCTTTCACGGTGTCTGCATATTGCTCCGCCGCCGCCATGTAGGCCACTGTCTCCTCCCTGCTGATTCCTTCCATCTGCATATAGACTCCGAAGCCGTCGCCCTCAAGTTCATCACCGGATTCCGGGTAAATAAGACTGCCGTCTTTCCCCTTCCGGAAGCTGGCATACCCTGCCTGCGCTGAATCATACCATTCCGGCGCCGGAAGGAAATCCGGCGTATCCTGAATCAGAAATGCAGCTTCTTCCAAAGCTTCTTCTCCGCTCTGCCCCTTTTGTTTCGTCTCATATAAATTTGCTTCCATACGGGAAAGAAGCTCTGCATGTTCCAGAGAGATTTCTTCATATGCATCAAGACTACTGTCTCCGGCTTCCAGGACTTCCGCCTCCGTCTTTTTCCATTCCGGACCACCCGCCGTTAATGCCAGATATTCCTTCTGTACTGTATTCCAATAGCTCTGTTCATCTGTATAATCCTGAACCGTCAGCAGGAGATAATTCGTCATAGCGCAGGCATAATCTCCCATACAGGCAATCTTTTTCCTCTGTACAGATACTTCCTCTTCCAGCATTTCCATCGCATCTTTATAGAACACGTCACTCTCCAGACTTTCCAGCTCTCTCTCTCTGATAACAAGATGTGCATCATCCAGCTCATCCGGAAGGCCGGAAAACGCCAGCGACTGATATTCTGCGTCAATTCCCGCCTCTGCCAGTGTAAGGTATTCTTCTTCTGTCAAATCCTCTTCTGTCATTGCAAGCTCTTCCAGAGAACCTGCCGATGTGATGCAGGCGGTCCTCGCCTTCCCAAGGTCTTCCCAGCTTCCGCTTTCCAGATAAGCATCCACATAATCCATCGCCCACAGTTGGCTGGCATACATCTGATCCAATGTCTGAAGATAGTCCGACCACACTTCTAACAGATGTTGTACCGCCTGCTCTGTCCCGGATTCCGTCTCATTCTTTCCGTTCTCCAAATTAGACGTCAGCTCCTCCTCAGAGCTTTCCCCTGCCTCGCTGCAGCCCGTTACCGTCAAAGTCAGAAGCATTACCATAATCCATAACCGTATTTTCCGCGTCTTCTCCATCTGTTCAATCCTCTCTATCCTCAAAGAGCGCTGTCAGCCCATTTTTCTTTAACTCCCGCAGGGCAGATTTCTGCGCTTCTTTATAAATCTCTAAATCCGCCGTTGCTTCTTTCGTAATGTTCCCCTGCTGTACTGCCTGTGCGGCAGCTTTCCGGTATCGCGTACCGTTTTGCCGCTCTTCTTCGGAATCACTCTGCTCCATTGCCGTCAGCTCCGGCTCAACCACCAGATTATAATACTTTCCGTTCAAATCAGCATCCGCCTGTAAACACTGTCCCAGCGCCTGTACATATTCTTCTCCAAAATATTCCCACGCCTGCTTGTTTTCTCTTGCCCAGACCAGGATATCCAGATATCCTGCATATTCTTCCGCCCGCTCCCGCGGTAAATCATACAGCGCACGGCAGGCTTCTTCTTCCAAAGGCTTTCCGGACCACGGCATAACTTCCCCGGATGCAAGGAGATTCTCCAGATACCCGGATGTTCTTGCCGCTTCCGGCAGATAGTCATTGTCCAGGCTGTCCCGGCAATCCTGCAGCGCCTTATCGTATGCAGTCCCGCCGTCTGTCTCTCCACCGTCCCCATCTCCGCCATCCGCTTCTGCGTCGGCAGCTTCTGCGGAAAGGACTTCCAGCAGCCCCAAAAACGCTTCATACTGATCCGCACACGCCATATAGGAAGAAAGCGCAGCATCCAACACATTTTCAGAAAGTGCCTCATCATAAGGCGTCTTTACTTCCTCCTGCCCCGGCGCTAATAAGGGGAGATACACCCAGTGATATATTCCTCCAAGGCAAAGCACACAAGTAAGGATTAAAAGCAGCCTCTGCCTTCTTTCCCTGCGGGCAAATTTCCGTTCAAACCCCCGGTGAATTATAGCCAAATACTCTTCGATCAACTGGTGGGACATCCGATAGCGTCCCGTTTCATCCCGCACAAGCAGCCCCAGCCTCCGAAAAAGTATCTCATGTACCATCGTGCCATACCACTCTTCGGCATTTTTACTTTCACCGCGGATGTCGGCGATATGCCCAATCCATTCCGGGAAAATTCCCGTCATCATCCTCTTTCCCATGCGGCGATAGCATTTCTCCAGGGCAGGAAGCATATCCTGCGCAGACAGCTCTCTTCCCTTCCTTTCCATAAGTCCGGCGATTTCCGGCAGCACAAAGAAGAGCGCTGCCTCCGTCTGCCAGCGCTCTTTTGCATCCGGCGGAAGTTCCCGTATTTCCTTATCTAAAATTGCCGCGAAGTAACTATCCAGCAATTCTTCCTGAGAATGAATGAATATCTGCTTCCCACGGCTGATTACCGTCCTGATATAAATGGATAACATCATCGGCGACCGCAGCAGCTCTGCCATCTCTTTTGCTTCCGGCTGCAGGATCCCGTTTTCTCCCAGAATCTTCCCGACTTCTTCTTTCTCAAGCGGTTTTAGCCGTATTCTCTGAAAGGGAACCGCCTCTATGTCGCTGCGCCCGGCAAGAAGGATTCTGGTTCCCGGCATCGCAGACAGTTCCATGATTTCCTGCAAAAGTTCTTTCGTATTTCCGGAAATTTCGTTCAGCCCGTCCAGAAGAATCAATAATTGGGGACGTTCCCCAAATCGTGTATACATAGGCACAGACAATAACCTTACCAATTCATGCCTTGCCAATTCCATACTGTCTGTTTCCGGTTTGAACTTAAGACTTTCCAGAATCCTGTTTTTTATATAGTCTGATTTTCCTTCTGTCCATCCGTAAAGGGACAGATAGGTGACCGCAGGCTCCGCCCCGCTATACTTTGCAGGCTGCAAATATGCCGCCCGCAAGAGTGCCGTAGTCTTTCCCGCTCCGCCGTCTCCCAGCAGAAAAAAGGAGCTGCCACCCGGAGACAGCATTCGGCTCAGCAGTTCTTCCGAACTAATTCTTTCTCCGCTCTTCGTCTCTCCCACAACCGGGTACAACTTCTCTTCCTCTTTAATGTACCTCAGAGCTGAATTCGAATTGATTGCCCGTAAAATGTTCGCCCGCCCGGTCTCCCAAAGAGCCGGGTGGGTAATGCCTTTTCCTTCGATACGATCCATCAGCTCTTCTAAATCCTGCCGCATCTGTCCGGCCGCCCGGTATCTTCTGGAAACCGTCGCCGCCAACCCTCGTTTCAGGATTTTTCTTACCATACTGCGCACCGTCTCCGGCGCATCTGCAAGACAGGGAGCATCTGATATATCCGGAACCTGCCCCCGCACCGTCTCCAGGACAGTCAGGTTCCTGCCTGTCAGCATCCGGTAAAAAACGGCCGTCAGCGCATACAAATCCGTTCCGTACCCAATCGCCGAACTCCTGCCCGAGCGTATCTCCGGCGCCGCGAATCCTTCCTTGGCGCTATAATAAAAGCTCCCACCCTGCCGTATTTCCTCCAATGTATGTACGCTGTTATAATCAATCAGGGAAATTCTCTCTCTTTTTCCCTCTCCTATCAAAAGGATATTATCCGGGCTGATATCCAAATGCAGGAGCCCGGAATTATGAAAGGCTTCCAGCACGTCCAAAGCTCCCATCATCCTGCGGACGTAAACCGCCAGCGGCGTTCCTGTCTCCTGTTCCATTTCTTTATCAAGGCTTCTGCCTCCGGAGAATCCCAGAACAGAATACAGCGTCTGATTCTGTGAAAATGTATTGATATTGGCGTCAATGTCAGCAGGATACTCTGACAGTATTTGTAAATGAATCTCATTTGCCCTCTGAAAACTAAGCCTGTGAAGTTCCATCAGTGGCCGGGCTTCCTCTGTACAGCACACATTTCCTTCCGAATCCCGGAATATCATTCCCTGCGGATGGAACGGGAACAGTTCCTTAATCAAGACCCGGTGCCGCAAGTCTTTCCACTGCTCATCCGGATAAGTCCCTATATACACCATCGCATTGGAACCTTTCCCCACAAAAGACTCTACCCGGCATTCCATTCCCGGAAATGAAAGACATGTTCCTGCTTTTAAGCAAATCCTGTTATCCATATTCTATCTAATCCTATTTTTATCTGTATTTCATCTGGTTACAAAAGCCTGCTTTTTCTAACTATACCATTTACAGATACCAGAAATTGAAAATCATTTCCGCGATTACTCTTTTTCACCAAACATCGCCCGGATCATAGCCCTCAGCCTGGCGCTCACATCCACCATATCTCCTTCGTGAATACAATAAAGAATCATCCAATCAAAAGGAGAACGCGGATCCAGCGCTCTATAGCCGCACTGCAGCAGCATATCATTCAGGCGGCAGTACAGATCTTCAAAACTTTCTTCCCCGGAAGGTTCCCACTCCAAGTCTTCTTCATCTTCCGGCAGGCTTCCCGGATCCGTTGCCAAAAACAGCAAAATCAATACTTTCCGCGTCACATCCATTTTCCGGTTCCGCATCTTTGACAGCGCCACATCGTCCGGCCATCCGCTGCTTATATTTTTCTGAATCTCTGTGAAGGTAAGCTTCTCCTTTCCGGAATCCTCCTTCTTCTTACCGGCACGGACTTGCTCCTTAGCATACAGCACATGATCCCCATAAAAATATTCCCTTGTAATATCACGGGCAGTCAGCCTTTCTTCTTCAAAAACCTCCGCCCGCCGTTCTATCTCATCCAGTTCCGGATGCTCCAGGATTTCCAGCATTTCCATAAAAAGCTTATAAGCATTGTTATGCCAGCGGCCCAATCTCGGCACGGCTTCTGTCAGATAATCTTCCAGCTCCTCCCTGGTGCGAAGCGCCGCAACCTCTGCCCTGATCACCGGAGTGAAACTGTCCTGTGCCGGTTCCCTGGATTCTCTGACGGTTGAAAGCTTTCTTTTCATCTCTTCATTCAGCTTCTGCGCTTCCTGATAGCTCATTCCCTGTTTTAGGGCAAAAATGTATACAATTTCATCCGGGCTTCTCCAATGCAGTCCTTCTTCCGAAACAAGGGCGACAAATTCATCCGCTTCCTCTACAGACAGTCCCAGGATAAAGCAAAGCTCAATGGCATCCTTTTTCTTAATTGTCTGGTTCATGGTATACTTCATCCAGCCTCTTACACGCCGCGCGACAGACTCCCTTTTCTGGCTTGGGTCATGCTCCAGCAATCCCTCCACCAAAAGCTTCTGCAGTTCCTTTCCATGTGAAAATTTCTCAATCTTCTCCCAGGGCGTGCGCATATCTGCATGTTCCAGGAAAGCAATTGCTTCCTGAATTGATCGGTCCTCCCCTGCCGCCTCGTTATAATTGTATTGTGACAACTCCGTCATATTTTTCTCATTCATGGTGTTTTCTCCGTACTTCCATTACAATTCCGGTTCTTTCTATGAATTGTAACACACCCGCCCACCAATTTCACTATCTTCTTATCTGTCCGTTTCCAAATATAATATATTTTATTGTAGTCAGCGCCTCCAATCCCATCGGTCCTCTCGCATGGAGCTTCTGGGTACTGATTCCAATCTCCGCACCGTAACCAAATTCAAATCCATCCGTAAATCTCGTGGAAGCATTTACATAAACTGCCGCCGCGTCAATTTCATCCTGGAACTTCAGCGCATTTGTATAATTTTCTGTAATTATAGATTCCGAATGTCCGGTGTTGTAAGTATTAATGTGTTCAATCGCTTCTTCTATAGAAGAAACCGTTTTCATAGAAATAATTTTATCCAGATATTCCGTACCCCAGTCCTCCTCTGATGCGGCAAGAATCCCCGGCTGGATTGCACATGCCGCCTCGTCTCCACGGATTTCCACCTGCTTTTTATTGAGCCGTTCATAGATTGCAGGAATAGCTTCCTTTGCAATATTTTTGTGAATTACCAGAGATTCACAGGCATTGCAGACTCCCGTTCGCTGGGTCTTGGCGTTATCAATAATATTTACCGCCATCTGAAGATCGGCATATTCGTCCACATAAACATGACAATTCCCGGTTCCGGTCTCTATCACCGGAACGGTACTATTTTTCACTACATGGTCGATCAGCCCTTTCCCGCCCCGCGGAATCAATACATCAATATAGGAATTCATCCGAAGCATCTCCGTTACATGCGCCCGATTCGTATCTTCCACTAAGAGCACCGCTGTCTCAGGTAAATTCTCCTTCACAAGCCCTTCCCGTATTACTTGGACAATCGCCTTGTTAGAACAGGCAGCGTCACTTCCGCCCCGCAAGATCGTCACATTCCCGTTCTTAAAACACAGGCCAAATGCATCTGCCGTCACATTGGGACGGGATTCATAGATAATTCCCACAACTCCCAGGGAAACTCTCTTTTTCCCAATCCGAAGCCCGTTAGGTCTTGTCTTCATAGAGACAATCTCTCCCACCGGATCCTCCAGATCCGCAATCTGCATCAGCCCTTCCGCCATTGCCTCTATCCGCTCCGACGTAAGCCTTAGCCGGTCAATCAAAGACTCTTTCATCCCCCGCTTTTCTGCCATGGCAACATCTTTTTCATTTTCCTCCAAAATAAATCCGCTCCGGGCACACAGCATTTCCGCTGCCGCACGAAGTCCTCTGTTTTTCTCCGTCTGCCCTAAAATCCGTACCTTCTTCTCCGCTTCCTTAGCTTGCCTGCCAATTGCTTCCATGTAACTCATAATCCATACCTCCTGCCTGATAATTTTCCTTTTTCTTACTCAATGTCTCTTTGCGTTTCCGCTTCGCCAGCCTCCGGTACTGCTCTCGCTCAGGCGCCAGTGAATTTTCCATTTCCAAGGCATTCTCGCCGGACAAGAACAAGGTTCCCACTTTCTTGCCTGCCATAATATCGTGAATCGTATAAATATTCTGTCCATTGGCAATCACCATATCCGCCCCGGAATTTACCGCAATTTTTGCCGCTTCTATCTTCGTCGCCATTCCGCCCGTACCCAGGTCACTCCCTGCGCCTTTTCCCATTTTTTCCAGTTCTTCATCTATTTTTACTACGGTATGAACAAAACGGGCGTGGGGATTTTTCTTCGGATCATCCGTATACAACCCTTCAATATCCGACATCAAGATCAACAGATCTGCATCCACCAAGGACGCTACATAAGCCGCCATCGTATCATTATCTCCAAAATTCCCATAGGCTTCCTCATCCACGGAGATAGCGTCATTTTCATTTACGATCGGCACCACATTCATAGCAAATAATTCATCAAAAGTATTCCTTGCATTCTGTGCGCACATTTCATTCATAATCGACTCTTTCGTCAATAGTACCTGCGCTGTCAGCTGGCTGTATTCTGCAAACAGCTTTTCGTACATCATCATTAGCCTTCCCTGACCCACAGCCGCACACGCCTGCCGCACTGCCCGGTCTTTCACACCGCTTTTTACTCCCAATACATTCCTTCCGATTCCTACCGCACCCGATGACACCACAATAATTTCCTTCCCTTTATTCCTCAGATTAATCAGGATGCGCACAAATTTCTCCAGCTTCTCCAGATTAATATTGCCTGTCTCCGCATAAGTGATAGTAGATGTTCCTACCTTGATTACAATCCGTTTCTTATCCTTTAACATTTCTCTGTTTCTCATGATCTTACCCTTTCTGCTTTTATAAAATATAAAAAAGGAATAAAAGCAAAAGCATATGTTTTGCCTTTATTCCTTCTCAATTACAAACATATTCTTTCCCGTAACCCAGTATTGAATTTTATGCCATGACTACCCCTAAGGGGCACGGGAAACACGGCACAAAAACAACACTGCTTACAGAAAGTAAAGCAGAGCCTGTCACACAAATATTTTTGCTGCACTTACAGCTGTCAATTTCATTCATGTTGATCACTCCCATCAAAGAATCCTGTTCTCTTATTTTCTAACTATTTTATACAAATATTCTTATTTGTCAAGCAAAAATATTTCCACAAATTGCATGAATATACATGCGAACTAATTTTTATGCATAATTATTGAATAATATACACTTTAATAAAGATTTTTCATTTTCTTGTTGCATATTTATAAGATATGGTGTATAGTAGTTTTTGCATAAAAAACAAATACATAAAAAAGAAGATTCGTGCCGTCAGGCACTGCATTTTAGGAGGCGTTTACTATGAAAGAGAAGGTTATCTTAGCATATTCAGGCGGACTGGATACGACTGCTATTATTCCATGGCTGAAAGAAAATTTTGACTACGACGTTATCTGCTGCTGTATCGACTGCGGACAGGGCGAAGAGCTTGACGGATTGGAAGAGCGTGCCAAATTATCCGGCGCATCCAAATTATATATCGAAGATATTGTAGATGATTTCTGCGATAACTACATCGTACCTTGCGTACAGGCACACGCTGTATACGAGAATAAATATTTACTGGGAACTTCCATGGCCCGTCCCGCAATTGCCAAAAGGCTGGTAGAAATTGCAAGAAAAGAAGGCGCCAGCGCAATCTGCCACGGCGCTACCGGTAAGGGCAATGACCAGATTCGTTTTGAACTTGGTATCAAAGCATTGGCTCCTGACCTCAAAATCATCGCTCCGTGGAGAATGACGGATGTGTGGACCATGCAGTCCCGTGAAGATGAAATCGAATATTGTAAGCAGCATGGCATTGACCTTCCGTTTGATGCCAGCCACAGCTACAGCCGTGACCGTAATTTATGGCACATCAGCCATGAAGGACTGGAACTGGAAGATCCTGCAAACGAACCAAATTACGATGATCTTCTTGTTCTCGGTGTTACACCGGAGAAAGCCCCGGACGAAGGCGAGTATGTTACTATGACATTTGAAAAAGGCGTTCCGAAGAGCATTAACGGTGAAGAGATGAAAGTTTCTGATATTATCCGCAAGTTAAATGAATTGGGCGGAAAGCACGGCGTCGGTATCTGCGATATTGTTGAGAACCGTGTTGTAGGCATGAAATCCCGCGGAGTATATGAGACTCCCGGCGGAACCATTCTCTACGAAGCACACCAGCAGCTTGAAGAGCTGGTATTAGACCGCGCTACTTATGAAGTAAAAGAAGAGATGGGTAATAAACTTTCCCAGATTGTATATGAAGGAAAATGGTTCACACCTCTGCGCGAAGCAGTTCAGGCATTTATTGAAAGCACACAGGAATATGTAACCGGCGAAGTGAAATTCAAGCTTTACAAGGGCAATATCATTAAAGCCGGAACAACTTCTCCATATTCCCTGTACAGCGAATCCCTGGCAAGCTTCACCACAGGCGAATTGTATGACCACCACGATGCAAGCGGATTCATTAATCTGTTCGGTCTTCCGTTAAAGGTTCGTGCAATGAAAATGCAGGAAGTAGAAGGCAAATAAAAGAAATCAAAAAGCTCCGGTTCCGACAGGATGTATAAAACCACATCCTGCCGGAGCCTTTTTATTTATATCATCTCATCCAGTCTCAGCGAAAATCCCTTTATTCTGAATGACGGAACGGATGTCTCAAAGGAAGCAATGACAGGGGCACTGTCCGCCGCCAGATCATACAATATCACCCTCCGCTCCCCAGGATTCACAATCCAATATTCCCCAACACCATATTTTCTGTATAGCGCAAGCTTTTCAAACATATCATACTCTGCTGTTGCCGGTGACAGTATCTCTACTGCTATATCCGGCGCCCCATAACAGATATCATCCTTAATCAATTCACGCCTGCAGATAACAGATATATCCGGCTGAACTGCCACGGCTCTTTCTTCGTCAAGAACTACACAGAACGGTGCAGGAACAACCACACATTTACTGCAATGCTCCTGCAAATACTGCTCCAGCGACATAGAAAACAGCAAGGCAATTCTCTGATGCTCATATCCAGGCGCATTACGGTGAACCAACCGTCCTTCTACCAGTTCATATTCCCCACAGCGTTCCAACGCAAAATACTCCTCAATTGATAATTCCTCTCCCTGACAGCCATACTGTGCTTTTGACTCTTCCACCATTCCGGCTACCCGACAGGGATTCGATCTTTTCCCTTCTTTTCTGCCAACACGAAATATCTCTCCTATCCTGCACAACATTTCCAAATCCGGAATCTGCTCTCCCGTCTCATATTTCATATATGCCGCCCGGGAAATTCCCAGACGCTCTGCCATAGAACCCTCCGTATATCCTCCGGCTTTCCTTGCTACCTTTAAATATTCTGCAATAATCTGGTTCACTGTCTTCTCCCCCTTTCATATACTCTAAACATATCTTTTTTCATACATAGGACTCACACGTTTGTATCACAATAATATCATATAGTTTCCATAATTGCAACCGTTATTTTTAGGCAACTCATTGCACATTTAATACCCGCAGTACATTTTCTGACCAGATTTTCTCGATCTGCCTCGTTGTAAATCCGGCTTTCTCAAGCGCCCGCGCAAGGCACCCCATTTGTCCCATATCCGGTATCTCCATTCTTTCCATACCGTCAAAACCATCAAAATCGGTACCAATGGCAGGAAACTCGCTTCCACCCACCTTTACCATATGTTTCAAATGCTCTACCATGGCATCCATCCTGGATTCATTGCTTCCGTCCAGAAAACAGCCATAAAAATTAAGCCCTGCAACGCCTCCTTTTTCCGCCAGTCTGCGAATCATATCATCCGAAAGGTTTCTTGGGTGATTACAGACAGCACGGCAGTTAGAATGAGACGCCACGACCGGACCTTTCGCGTATTTCAATACATCCGATGAGGTACCGTCAGAAGCGTGGGATACATCCACAATCATCCCTAATTCGCCCATTCTTTCTACCACTTCTATTCCAAAAGGTTTCAGCCCGGACGCCATTTCTTTTCTATCTCTGCTGTTAGGATATCCGATACAATTTTCATAGTTCCACAGAATCGTCATCAGACTGACCCCTTGTTTCTTAAGCTCTTCCAGCCTTTCCATCCGCCCATTTAAAATGCCGCCTTCTTCCACCGTAAGAAAGGCTCCAATCTTTTTCTCCTCCTCTGCTTCCGCTTCTGCCCTTTGCATTCCGGCAAGCGCTGCTCTTTCCTTTAAGAAAACCATTTTTTCCGGGCAGGCGCCCACTTCCTTCTTCAGATATTCCGCCATTTCTAACACGTGCCTGAACCCAGCATCGTATTTTTCTTCTGCCGTCACTCCCGGCAGAGCATGCAGATACACAAAGCAGGCAAAAAATTGCGCTATTGAGCCTGCTTCTTTTAGCTTACTCAAAGAAACCGCACAATCATTATGCAATAAGTTGCCTTTTTTGTCTAAGTCTATCATTTTCCATAACGTGTCACAGTGCATATCAATCAGATTCATATTTTCCATTTCCTTCTCATATCATTTATCATTCTATATCATATTACATGGAGGGAGATTTATGAAGTCTGTTATTGGAATTATCACCTGCGGATTTGAAAATGAAAGACAATTCGTCAGCCAGAATTACATCGAGGCAATCCAACGCTCCGGCGCTCTTCCCCTCCTGCTTCCCATCCTCCCCTTCCACAGCACAGACATCCATCTGGATTATCAGCAATACGGCTCTGTCTGCGACGGTTTTCTCTTCTGCGGCGGCGGCGACATTACTCCCATCTTCTTTGATGAAGAACCGCTGGATGCCTCCGGCGTCACAGACATAAAAACGGACATATTCCAGCTTTCTTTCATGGAATATGTCCTTTCACTGCAAAAACCTGTTCTAGCCATCTGCCGCGGTATGCAGGTATTAAATACCGCCCTGGGCGGAACCATTTATCAGGATAACACTCTTATTCCGAGAACTACGCTGTCGCATATGCAGCGCTCCATCCGGCGCAGCGACGTCTCCCATAGAGTTTCTTTTGAACCCGGCAGTATTCTTCATAGCATCTGTGGAGAAACTACCTATACCAACAGCTTCCATCACCAGTCCGTCCACACACCCGGCGGCCAGATTCTCATCAGCGGAAGAACTTCCGATGGAATCATTGAAGCCATCGAAGTGGAAGATCATCCCTTTGCCGTAGGTGTTCAATGGCATCCGGAATGCATGTACAAAACTTCGCGGGAAATGCGGAATCTGTTCCTTCGTTTCGTCGCTGCCGGTTACTCGAAGGGATAGCGAAGTCCCCAGTCGGCACGGATGTTATCCATCCATTCCATCATCTGAAGCGTTTCACTGTGGGGCATCTCTTCACATTCCAGCATTCCGGCTTCCAGCGCCCGCATGCATGCCCGGATTTCATATTCGTACCCGGTAATCTGTTTTGGCACTTCCACTGTGCGGATAGATTTTCTGTCAGATGAAAAAATCTCAATCCTGTCCACATTGTTGATATTATAAGCAATCATATAGCCTTTCGTCCCATAGACGATTCCATACTGTTCTGTCGCCGCCAGCATTCCTGCGTGAAGCGTTGCAAGACGCCCGTCTTTATAAGTAAGAATCATAGCATCCTGAGCATCCACGCCAGTTGGCGACCATACACAGGCAGATGTAATCTTCTCAATCTCATTTCCAAAACACATACTTGCGAAATTCAGCGGGTACACTCCCACATCCAGCAGCGCTCCTCCGGCAAGCTCCGGCTTTACCATGCGCTCTTTATCCACCACGTCATAGCCCAGATTTGCACTGAGTCCTTTCAACTCACCAAGTTCACCGCTGCTAAGAATATCTGCAATTAATTTTCTGGAAGGCATATAGCGGGTCCAGATTGCTTCCGTTATAAATACATTTTTCTCCTTTGCATAAGCAAGAAGCTCCTTCGCCTGCTTCACATTTGCCGTAAAAGATTTCTCACAAAGCACCGGCTTTCCATAGGAAATACAAAGCTTCCCATGCTCCAGATGGTGAGAATGCGGAGTGGCGATATACACCAGATCCACCTTATCATCCATGAGCATTTCTGCGTAAGAACCATAGGCTTTCTCCACATGATTCTTTTCTGCAAATTCTTCTGCACGCCTGATATCCCTTGATGCAACCGCATAAGCACATGCATCCTCCATTCCATTTAATGTCTGTGCCATCGCTACCGCGATACGGCCTGCTCCTAATATTCCAACATTCATCTGTTTCCCTCCGTTCGTATGAATTTCATCAACATTGTATCATATTTTCATTTCAAAAAAAATTCTTTCCACCGTATATTTCTTTCCCTTTTCCGAGATACTAACCAGGTAAATATCAACCAGCTAAAGGAGGAATACGCTATGGCAGATTTATCTGTTCTCGACTTACAGAACCTTCGCCATCTGATTGGCGGATACGACACATCCCACTGCAAAATGACAGAATATGCAAGTCAGACTGAAGATCCGGAAATCAAAAAATTATTTCAGGATGCGGCAAATTCCGCAATGAAGAACAAACAAGATCTTATGAAATTTTTATAAGGAGGGTACAGCATGTTAAACGAAAAAACTATGGTTGTCGACGCATTGACCGGTGTCAATGGCGAATTGACACGTTTCGGCGAAATGATTCCGCAGACAGAAAACATGGAATTGAAACAGTGCCTGAAACAGCTTCGCAATGAATGTGAAATGTCACAGGAAAAACTTTATCAGGTCGCACGGGAAAAAAGCTACTATGTTCCTGCTGAAAAGGCATCCCAGCAGGAAATCGACCACGTAAAATCTATTTTAACCCATCCGGTTATGAAATAATAATTATGTAAGGTACGGTGTAACTCAGTAAAAAGAGTTACACCGTTTTCTCTTGCTGCCAATTATCTGTTGTATTTTAATGGATATCTTTCTTCGTGTATTTCAGATAGGCAATCATGATTCCCCCAATTCCTATACCGGCACCAATGGCGACCATTCCTCCGTCCAGCCTGCCATTTGTCACGATATCAGCGCCATCACAATATCCAAACGGTGTTATATATTTCAAAAGTTCAGCGACATCAGCAATATTTGCAATCAGGTTTAAAAAATACATCATTGCGGCAATACCAAGTCCTGCACCCGCACTGCCTTTGCGAAGGAATGCCGAAATGCCAAAGCAAATCCCTGCCAGCTCAATCTGAAGCAGATAATAGGCAAGATGCAACAGACTAATTTCTTTTAGAGGAATTTCCTCACCGACAGCAGCTATGGAACCGACAGCAACAGCATAGATAATGATATTCATCGCTGTGATTTGGAGCAGTACAGCAACCAACTTTTCCGTAATAATTCTTTTCCGGCTGACAGGATGAGTCAGCAGAAATTCCGCAGTTTTATCTTTTTCTTCTTTGCTGAGAATACCCGCTGCACAAAGTGCTGCATAAAATGCACCGCCGAGGCCTAAAACATTGCCGCATTCAACAGCGTAAAATCCAACGAGTGATCCAAAGTTCAAACGATCCATACCGAATGCCTCGGTGAAAGACCCCATGGAAGCAAATACATCATTAACACTCTCCATCTGTCCCTTCATTTCCGGAAATAGAAAAACGCAGATTACAAGGAGAAAGCCAATAGCGGCCGTCCATATCATAAACAAAATTTTCCCTTGCTTCAGCTCGTGTTTTACAAGTGTCATACCGTCTCACCGTCCTTTTCATAATAATGCAGAAATATTTCCTCAAGATCCGGCTCTGTAATCGTAAGATCGTCCACTTGAACGGAGGATAGCACGCGGAGCAAGCTGTCCATAGCACCACTGTAAAGGAAACGAACGGAGCCTTCAGTATCCTTTCTATCCCGAACGCCGCTCAAGCGCTCTAAGGGAACGCTGCCATGAACCGTAATACATTTTACACTTGTTTTTGAGAGAGCTTCTACACTATTGCACGCAATGATTCGGCCGTCACGGATAATTGCCGCGCGGGTACAATTGTGCTGAATTTCCGAAAGAATGTGGCTTGACAGGAAAATCGTTGTACCCTCCTTATTTCTTTCCCGTAAAATGTCAAAAAACTCTTTTTGCATCAGCGGATCCAGTCCGATTGTCGGCTCGTCCAGCACAAGCAGCTTCGGCCGATGCTGTAAAGCACAGACGATAGCGACCTTCTTTCTATTTCCAAATGACAGATCATCATTTTTTCGGTCTGTATCAAGCCGCAGTCTCTCACAGAGCAGCTTTGATTCAGCAGTGCAATCCTTTTTCCGCAAATCAGCGGACAGTTTCAATACATCTTTCACTTTCATCCCTTGATAAAATAATGCCTCTGAGGGCAGATAACCGATGTTCTGCAAAATGGTTTCCTTCTCTTTTGTGACATCTTTCCCAAATATCATTGCACTACCTGATGTAGGGGCAATCAACCCAAGCAACGTCCGGATTGTCGTGGATTTTCCTGCACCATTCGGACCGATAAAGCCAAAAAACTCGCCCTGTGTTACTGTCAGGTCAAGCTGGGTGATGCCCCTTGCCTTACCATAGTATTTTGTAAGCTTAGTTGTTTTTATAATCTCCATATTTCGTTACTCCTCGTATAATAAGTTTGTAAGCAAGAAAACAGCTTGCAGACTTATTCTTTTTTGATTAGACAGAAGGATAATTCTAAACATCCTTTCCGAAGATTCTTCTTCAATCATGCTGGTTCATCCATTCTCTGTCTATTGGTTAATAAGTTACTTTATAGTCATGGTCCCAGATGTTACAATAAGTTCCATAAGAACTGTAGCTATGGTTATTGCTTCGTCACTCCTGCAAAGCGTTTGCTATTGCCAAGAAAGCATGCAACCCTAATACTACGCTAAGACTTATTACACAAATGCTGCATCCTGGTATCTAGCCACCAGCAGGGTATTTCTGCCAGGTAATGCTCATAACGCGAGGTTTAGGGCGGCGTAGTGATCTGGGATAAGCCATGATTACTCTTCTTCATTTTTATCGAAAGGTGGTGATGATCCGTGAAAGAACATATTGATTACCTCTCAACTCTGTTTGTTGGGATTGACATTGCATCCCGTGTTCATGTTATTTCTGCACTTGATTTCCATGAGAAGTTCTACATCAAGATGAAACCTGTAGAAAACACTCAGGAAGGTGCAGTTCTTATAGAACGGATGATTTCTGATGTGTTAGCGCATAACCATTCGTTCAAATACGTTGTTATCGGTATGGAATCCACTGGTTTCTATGGTGTCCATCTGGCTAATTATCTTTCTGCCAGCGACCTGCTTGCACCATTCTCGGTCAGGGTTTACTGTCTCAATCCAAAGGAAGTTAAGAACTACAAGAAGTCCTTTAACGACATTGGAAAGAATGATGGCATAGATTCCTATGTGATCGCTGATTTTGCACGTGTAGGACGTATTGCAATCAAGCCATGGCGCGGTTCCCAATACCTTGCCCTACAGCGGCTTACCAGACACCGTATGCATATCACTGAATGTATCGCAAGAGAAAAGACCTACATGCTTAACAACATTTATCTCAAGTTCAGTGAATATGCATTACTTCGTGATGGACAACATCCATTCGCTAACAAATATGGTGCCACAGCCGAAGCTATTCTTACTGAGTACACAACGAATGAAGATATCGTAAACTCATCAGTAGAATGCCTCGTCGCTTTTATCAACTCTAAGAGCAAAGGTCGTATTGCTGATCCAGAAGAAACAGCAAAAATCTTACAGGCTGCAGCCCGCAACTCATACCGGCTTGACAAATGCCTCTATGAGCCACTTACTATCTCAATCGCTTCTTCATTTAACTGTATCAGTTCTTTTGAGAAAGAACTGAAAGCGATTGATAAAGCAATCCTTCAAACAGTTCAGGGACTAAACCCTGACGAGTACACGGTACTGAATTCCATTCCCGGAATCGGTAAGGTTTATTCAGCCGGTATCTTAGCCGAAATGGGTTCCATTAAGGCTTTTCCGAATGCCAATGCTCTCGCAAAATACTGCGGTATCGTTTGGAACGATAATGACTCTGGCGACTTCGTAGCGGAGGACAAACACATGAGCAAAGCTGGCAACAGATATCTGCGCTACTACATCATAGAAGCTACCGGAAGCGTAATAAGACACTGCCCCGAATACAAAGCCTTCTATGACAAGAAATATGCTGAAACAAGAAACCATCAGCATAAACGAGCACTCGCGTTGACTTCCCGTAAATTTATACGTCTGCTCTTCGGTCTGCTGGACAAGGGCCAACTCTACTCTCCGGAAAAGAGTAGGTAATCCACACCATATATCGAACTTACGTTTCTTTTAGACCGTAGGTCTATTAAGGTTACCCTTTTCCAAAAAAATCTTTTTCATTTTCCTCTTGACATATCACCAAATTGCTTCCTGTTAAAGCATATCCGAATCTGTGTACGGCGCCATATCAAGTGGAATAAAATAACCCTTATCATGCCTGCACACCGGACATTTTTCCGGCACTTTTCCTCCTTCATGAATATACCCGCAATTCAGGCACATCCAGGCACCCATGTAATTTCCTTCAAAATACTCGTTATTTTCAAGCAAAGATTTTAATTTCCCAAACCGTTTTGCATGAATATGCTCAATCTCGGCTATCTGGAAAAATGCAGAGGCAGCCTCCAAAAAACCTTCTTCCTTTGCATCTATGGCAAATGACTGATAGACATCTTCAAATTCTTCCATTTCGTTGTGTTCTGCAGATTTCAACAATTCCAAAATGGACTCGTAAGTATCTACCGGATATCCTCCGCAAATTTCAACCGTGGTTCCCTCCATTTCTCTGAGTAATTCGTAAAATCGCTGCGCATGGGCGCGCTCCTGCTCTG
This sequence comes from Clostridiaceae bacterium, assembly GCA_902362865.1. Classification (GTDB taxonomy): domain Bacteria; phylum Bacillota; class Clostridia; order Lachnospirales; family Lachnospiraceae; genus Claveliimonas; species Claveliimonas acetigenes. The sequence continues at coordinate 205,035 of CABIYE010000001.1, read as the reverse complement.
CCGTAAAACGGAAAATACTGCTTATCGCCTGCATATTCTGTTTTTCTGCTGTTTCTGCCGCAATGGTATATCTGTTCCTCGCCTGGCTCTCTCCTGCAAATGCTTTCATCAGATTCTCTTTCGTTTTGCTTGACTTAAAATCAACCGCCATGATATACACTCCTTATCCTGTTTTTCGTATCCATGTACAGGAAACGACGTTCCTTCTGTACACGAATTAACGCTAACAGTAGTGTATGCCATGACGGTCAAAATATTCCTTTCTTTAGTTAAATCCTATCAGCCTTCTTGCCACCGAATAAGCCAAAGAAGAAATTTTTCTTCCCGGTTTTCCCGGAAGATTCATGGTCTGCCCCAGAATCCCATAGCGGATGCGCAGGAAAGTTTTCATATCCTTCTTTTTCAGATATTTCCACAATTCTCTTTTCTTCTCCAGATTCTCCGGCTCTTTGGAACGGATTAACAATATAGAAGAAACTGTCATCATAATCGCAAGATAATTAACCATATAGTTCCTCAGTTTTTTATTTGCAATCTCTCGCATCTGATACATATCAATCATCGTTTTTGTCACAAATATCTGCTGGTCAATCCTCTTTATCATAACTTTTTCATTAACTGACTGATCTTCTCTTCCTATATAATAACGATAAAAATCCTCATCCATATAATACATTTTCCGCACGTGCGGCAATGGATAATACACATAAATATTATCTACATAGAACGTATGCTTCGGCAGACTCAGCTGGCATAGCTTCAGCATATCTGTACGGTAAATCACAGAATGCATCAGAATATACTGATCCATATGAAAATGCCCGATATCCGACCAGCGGAAAATCTCATCCTGCGGCAAAACATTCCGGTAATGGATTACCTTTTTATGCGCGGCTCCCTCCTTCTCATACACATAATTGGCAATCAGCATATCCACTTCCTTGCCCTCTTCCTCGAGATTTCTCAATGTCTGCAAAATGCGATGAAGCGACTCTTCCTTTACCCAGTCATCGCTGTCCACTACCTTAAAATATTTCCCGGCTGCACTCTTAAGCCCAAAGTTGACAGCATCCCCATGGCCGCCGTTTTCTTTATCAACCACCCGGACAATCTCCGGATATTTTTCTTCGTATTCATGTGCTATTTTTGACGTATCGTCTTTGGAACCATCATTTACAATGATAATTTCCACATCATCTCCGCCCGGAAGAATGCTCTCAATAGCGTGGGACATATATGCGGCTGAATTGTAGCACGGAATTGCAAATGAAATATACTTCATGATTTTCTCCTCCCTGGTTCGATAACCTCTTACAGTATAATGCATTCTTACTTTTTTTCCAACTTAAACTTTGTAAAATATTTTCGTATATCATTGTAAATTAGAAGATTTTCCGTTATAGTAAATAATATATGAAAAAAATTGGAGGTCAAACATGAGCACAAAGAAAAATCTTCTTGTCGGACAATCAGGCGGTCCGACTGCAGTTATTAACGGAAGCCTGTATGGTGTTGTTTCGGAAGGACTTAAGAAAACCGATGAAATCGGACATGTCTATGGTATGGTAAATGGTATTGAAGGTTTCTTAAATGATAATTATATGGACATGAAATCTTTAGAAGAAACGAATGAATTAGAACTTCTGCGTACCACGCCGGGCGCTTTCTTAGGTTCTTGCCGTTATAAACTCCCGGAAGAACTGGATAACGAAGTATATCCGACGCTTTTCCAGAAATTTGAAGCGCTGGACATCGGCTATTTCTTCTATATCGGCGGAAATGATTCTATGGATACTGTAAGCAAGTTATCCAGATACGCAGAAAAGGTTGACAGCAGCATTCGTTTTATCGGTGTTCCGAAGACAATTGACAATGACCTGGTAGAAACAGACCATACCCCGGGATTCGGAAGTGCAGCAAAATACGTTGCAACAACCGTAAGAGAAATTGCAACAGACGCTTCTGTTTATGACAACAAAAAATCCGTAACTATCGTAGAAATCATGGGAAGACATGCCGGATGGCTGACGGCTGCCAGCGTGCTTGCCCGCAAATTCGAGGGAGACAACCCGGTATTAATTTACCTCCCGGAAGTTGCATTTGACCAGGATGCATTTGTCGCTAAAGTGGAAGAAGCTCTGAAAACCACGCCAAACCTCGTTGTATGTATTTCCGAAGGTATTAATGATGGCAAAGGAACCTTTATCTGTGAATTTGCAAGCGAAGTTGGTACCGATAACTTTGGCCACAAGATGCTGACTGGTTCCGGCAAATATCTTGAGAACCTTGTAAAAGCAAAACTGGGTGTAAAAGTACGTTCTATCGAATTGAACGTATGCCAGCGCTGCTCCTGCTCAATGCTCTCAAGTGTTGACCTTAACGAATCCATCAATGCCGGAAGCTATGGCGTCCACGCAGCATTAGCAGGCGAGACCGGAAAAATGATTACATTTATCCGCCACAGAAGCCAGCCTTATGAATTGTCTTATGGCACCGCAGATGTGAACATTATCTGCAATGAAGAAAAACCTGTTCCGGCTGAATGGATCATCAACGAAGGTTCTGACATCAGCGCTGCATTCGTTGAATACGCACGTCCGCTGACCCAGGGACATGTAGAACTTCCGACCAAAGACGGTCTTCCGCTTTTCGCATACCGCAAATAATCCGATTTATAAAGGAGTATTACAACAATGGGAATTGCGATACCTATTGAAACAAGCGCCAGGCATATACATATCAGCGAAGAGGATTTCCAAATCCTCTTCGGCAAGGATGCAGAACTTACTTATAAGGCTGATTTAAGCCAGCCGGGACAATATGTCTGCGAGGAAAGAATCACCGTCAAGGGTCCCAGAGGATCCTTTGAAAATGTAGCGGTTCTGGGTCCTCACCGGCCTGAAACCCAGGTGGAAATTTCCATGACAGATTCCCGCAAACTTGGAATCAAGGGCATGATCCGCCAGTCAGGAGACACGGAAGGCACTCCCGGCTGTACTCTGATCGGTCCCTGCGGTTCTCTGGATATTGACCACGGCGTCATCGTCGCCAAACGGCACATCCACATGACTCCGGTTCAGGCAATCCAGATGAACGTAAAAGATAATGACGAAGTTTTTGTCATAATGGAAAGCTTTGAGCGTTCCCTGATATTCGCCGATGTTGTTGTCAGAGTCAGCCCTAAATTTGCTCTTGCAATGCACGTTGACACAGACGAAGCTAATGCATTCGCGAATGACAATCATCCCACCGGAGTAATCCTGAAACTATTCGGTGGAAGAACTTACAATTTGCAGAAATGGGCGGAAGAATTACAAAACGGAATTACAAGGATTTAGTGATGCCAGGGTCAAAAGGTCTGAACCCACGTGAGCTTGCTCATAAGTGGGAAAGACCTTTTGACCCTGGCATCATTTAACAAAAACTCTCTGTCTATAATTTTGCCGTTAATGTCTTCGCACTGACTCCATGCTGCATTCCCAGCTTTCCTGACAAAGCACTGGTTACTTCTCCCGGCGCGTCTATCACAACACTGATGATTGACACACCTCTGTCACGATATGGAATCCCCATCCTTCCTACAATATATTGACGGTACTCATGAAGCAATTCATTAACGGCTGTTGCCGCCTCGTCATCTTTTATAATAATACTGATTACTGATATTCTTGTTTCCATAGGATACCCTTTCTTTAATCTTTTATCTGCCTTCCCGTCACATCCATATGATAATGATCTTTATAAATCAGCTCAGATACCGAAACCAACTCATATCCTTTTTCCTGAAGTCCTGTAATCACGCTTTCCAATGCGTCAGCCGTATACTTTGCTCCATTATGACAAAGAATAATGGAACCGTTTTTCAATTCTTTATTATCCAGTACCGCCTTAACAATACTGTCCACTCCATAATCTTTCCAGTCCAGACTATCTACATTCCACTGGATCGTATAATAGCCATTCTCCTGTGCATTCCGGATAACTTCGTCATTGTAATCTCCATAGGGCGGACGAAACAAATTCATCTCCACACCGGTCAATTCTTTGACTCTCTGATGTGCACGCATAATTTCTTCCGTTTTTTCCTCATCGGACAAACGGCTCATATTTTTATGGTTCTCACTGTGATTGCCTAAATCATGTCCTGCTGCATAAATTGCTTTTACTTCATCCGGGTATTTTTCTACCCATTCTCCTGTCATAAAAAATGCAGCATGCACATTATATTTTTTTAAAATATCCAGGATTTTCTGTGTATCTTCATTTCCCCACGCCACGTCAAATGTCAACGCTGCTTTTTTCTCATCTGTCTCTACGCTGTATATCGGCAGCTCCCGTCCGTTTACATTACTGGAAACTGTCTGAAAGCCAGACAAATATTTAAATGAACCCATAAGCGCAATCATCAGTACCAGCGTAAGTGTCCCGTAACGCTTCCATCTTCCACTCTCTTTTTCTTGCATAAAGAACTCCGAAACTATACTCTTACTTAAAAGTATATGCCGCAAAGCCTCCCCTATGCTTTCATAGAACCGATATTCAATATAAACATCGTCGATAATACCAGTGCAAATCCAACCACATCTATTGTCTGGAAAGATGTTCCCAGAAACACAGACGCAATAACAGTGGCCGCCACCGGTTCCACTGCTGATAAAAGTCCCGCATAGACAGATCCAATGCTTTTCAGCGAAGCCAGATAAAAGCAAAATGGCAGAATTGTTCCCAGCACTACAATGGCAAAGAAGCCAATTACTACCGCTGCATCAATCTCTGTCCGGAACCGCCACGGGCGAATAGCTGCCGACAGCACAATTCCTCCGATCAGCATCGCCCATGCGCACACAGCCTCTGCCTGGAATTTCTTCAGGAGCGGTACAGGAATCACTCCATAACAACAAGTGGTAACTGCCAGAATCAGACCCAGCACAATTCCCAACGGAGAAACCGTAAGCTCATGAAGATTCCCGTGGGTTGCCACCAGGAAAATACCTGCCAGGGAACACAGTACTGCCACTATCTCTTTTTTCTTTGGTTTTACATGGTACACGGCCGCAAAATACAAAATCAGAATTGCCGGATTCAAATATTGGAAAATCGTAGCAGTTCCTGCATTCATCTCCTGCACTGCACTGAAAAAGCTATACTGCATCCCCATCATTCCGAGAATCGCAAATGCAATCAGACGAACTGCATCTTTCTTATCCTTCCACATCTCGGTCACATTCATCCTTTTCACAACCGCATATCCCAAAAGCAAAATTCCTGCTGTAAGAAGCCTGTATGGCACAAGCCAGGAGGATACGACCCCCTTCCTCTCAAACAGGAATTGTGCAATAGGGCTTGTGCCGCCCCATAAAAGCCCCGCCATAAAAGCCAGCACAAACCCTTTTATTCTCTCTCTGTTATTCTTCAGATTCATTTTCTCTAGTCGTTAGCGTTCAGCCATTCCTTCATCATTTCTACATATTTATCATTGTCTTCAACAAAACACATATGTCTGCAATACTGGAATAATTCCCACTTGGAATTGGGGATTCTGTCATACATATACTTCGCTATATAAGGGGTACACAGATCATTGCCGCCATTTACTACAAGCGTAGGTTCTTTAATATCCTTCAGCTGCTTTGTTACATCGTAATCCTTAAGCGTTCCCATCGGCGTATATTCATTCGGTCCCCAGCCTACTACATATGCTTCTCCGCCTTTCTTAACCGGACGTCTTAAGCACTCCGGTGAGTCTTCGGTAACTGCCCCTGCTGCATGGCGAAGCATATACTCCGTCTCAGCCGTCACATAGACCGGATCGCTGTAATCCCCGGTAGAAGTGGCCTTCTCAATAGCATCCTGCATTTCCTGTGGAAGCTCCTTGATCATTCTGTGCTGCTCTTCTCCCCACATCCAGGACGCAGGCAATGTACTGGAAAGAATCAGGCTCTTAAGTCCCTCCGGCTTATAGTTACATACATAATCCAAAAGAAGCATCCCTCCCCAGGACTGTCCCAGAAGATGCATCTCTGAAAGTCCCAGATGCTTACGAAGCTGAATCAGCTCTTCAACCCATACCTCCGGTCTCCACAAATCCGGACGATTTTCAACATAAGACTCGCCGCAGCCAATCTGATCGTACATAATCAATTCTCTGCCATCTTCCTCTGCCAGGCGATCCAGCACTTCAAAATAATTATGTGTAGATCCCGGTCCGCCGTGTAATAAAACAAGCGGCTTCTTATCCCCTGTCTTCTTTCCTACAATCCTGTAGTATGTCTTGTACTCAAGGTATGGCATATACCCTTCTCTGATTTCCATAAAAAACCTCCTCATCATTTCGCAGTCTTCCTGCTTTCACTATAGATAATTATAACGAAATCTGTCCAAAATGTACAGACTCTATGCCCGATAATTCCCAAAAAAATAAAGCTGCCCTTAAAAGGTCAGCTCCATCTTCGTTCCTTTATTCAGTTCACTCTCTACATGAATGGACGCATTGTGAAGCATTGCACCATGCTTCACAATAGAAAGTCCAAGCCCGGTTCCTCCGCTTTCCTTTGAATGGCTTTTATCCACCCGGTAAAACCTTTCAAAAATACGTTCCTGCTGGTCTTCCGGAATTCCGATTCCCGTATCGCTTACGATAATCTTCTTCCCTTTCAGGGTACTTCCCACCCACACGGATACCTTGCCGCCCACTTTATTATATTTGATTGCATTTTCACAAATATTATAAATCATCTCATCCAAAACCTGCCGGATTCCATGATACAGGACTTCTTCTCCCATCACCTCTATCTGAATATTTCTGGCAGCGGCCTGAGGTGCAAGACGGCGCACAATTTCTCTTGTCAGCCGGTATAGATTGACTTCTTCTTTCTCCAACTCTACTTTTCCTTCATCCAGCCGTGAAAGCTTAATAATATCTTCAATCAATACAATCAGCCGGCTTGCTTCATTGTAAATTCTTCTGGAAAATCCTTCCATATCCTCCGGCCTTACCAGACCATTCATCATAATTTCTGCATAACCTGAAATAGAAGTCAGCGGTGTCTTCAGCTCATGGGATACATTTGCCGTAAATTCTTTCCTCATATTTGCAACGGCATCCTTCTCCTGATTCTGCCGGTCAATTCTCTCAAGCAGCGGCGTTAGTTCGCCATATATCTCATTCTTCAGCGGATGCTCCAGATCCAATTGATTAATCGGACGAATCAGCCTCCCTACCTGCCACTTAGACAGAATCCACGCAAGTATCAGCATCAGAACTGCCAAAGCAGCCATAATCGGCAGAATCTGGATTGCCGAACTAACCACTGTATCAATCGTCTTCGATACACGCAGCACCGTCCCGTCCGAAAGTTTCTTGGCATAATAGAACATATTCTGACCTACCGTATCCGATTTCCGGATATCCTGGCCGCTGCCTTCTTCAAAGGCTCTCTTCACCTCCGGTCTGGATGCATGATTCTCAAGCCTTCCTTCTTCATCTACCGAATCATACAGGACATTTCCTTCTTCATCCACCCAGGTAATCCGGGTACTCTCCTGTACCAGATCCAACTGTTTCAGATACCCCGGCCCGGATATTTCGACTGCCTTGCAGATGTAATCTGCTTCCTGCCTGATTTCTGCTTCCATCAGTCTTACCGTTCTGCTGTAAATGATTGCCGTAAGCAGCACATACGTGATCCCTAACGTAATTGCAATCACAATCACCATACTCCGCTGTATCTTCTGTCTCATGCCTGCTCCCTCATCTTATAGCCCACGCCGCGTACTGTCTCAATCAGTTCGCCTGCTTTTCCAAGCTTCTGCCTGAGGGTACGGACATGCACGTCCACCGTCCGCGTTTCTCCGTCAAAATCATATCCCCAGATATCTTCCAGGAGCTGATCTCTCGTCAGCACAATCCCCAGATTCTTCATCATTCTTCTCAGAAGTTCAAACTCCTTCAATGTAAGGCTTACCGGCTCTCCCTCTACCGTCACCTCATGTTTCTTTACATCTATCGTCAGACCGTTCAACACAATCTTATCTTCTATTTTCATAGCATTCTTTTCTGTACGTCTTAAAACCGCCTTGATTCTGGAAATAAGCTCCATCATGCCAAATGGCTTCGTCACATAATCATCCGCTCCGGAATCAAGTCCCAGTACCTTGTCATATTCTGAACCTTTCGCCGTCATCATAATAACCGGAATGTCCTGGGTTTTAGCAGAAGCCTTCAAGCGCTTAAGAAGCGCCATCCCGTCCTCGCCCGGCAGCATAATATCCATCAAAACAAGCTCTGGCGTCTCAAGCGCCAAAGCCTCAAGGAATGCTTTTCCATCTTCAAAGCCACGGGCCTTATAGCCCGTGGTCTCTAATGTATAGACTACCAGTTCCCGAATGTTGCTGTCATCTTCTACACAATATATCATGCCGGATTCTCCTCTTAAACATTCTTCTGTCCCTTGTGGATTCCCGTAATAGAAAATTCCACCCACTCTGCGATATTGGTCGCATGATCTCCAATACGTTCCAGATATTTCGCAATCATAATCAGGTCAATCGCTTTGCCCGCATTATTTCCTGCTACAATCATCTGCATAACTTCTTCCTTTACATTTTCAAACAGCTCATCTACAATATCGTCTGCTTCCATCACCTTCCTGGCAAGCTCCAGATTCTTCTCTACATAAGCAGACACACTGTCTCTCACCATCCTGGCGGACGCAGAAGCCATATCGCCAATCTTCTTTACATTTACTGCTTCAGATTCTCCCGCTGTCAGAATAATTTCCGCAATATCCGACGCCTGGTCTCCGATACGCTCCATATCGGTAATCATCTTAAGCGCCGCAGAAATCTGCCGGAGATCTCTTGCCACCGGCTGCTGCTGCAGAAGCAATCTCAGGCAAAGTCTTTCAATATCTTTTTCTATATGATCGATTTCCTCATCTGCCTCTATCACATCATACGCCTGCTGCATACTGCCTTCCTGCAGTGCATTCACCGCACGGTTAATGGCAACCTCACACAATTCACCCATATGGGTAAGCTGTTCATTCAAAAGTTCCAGCTGCATATCAAATTTATTACGCATTCTATCCAAACCTCCCTGTAATATAGTCTTCTGTTCTCTTATCCGCCGGAATGGAGAATAACTTTTCCGTATCGTTATATTCTACCACTTCACCCAACAGGAAAAATGCCGTATTATCGGAAACTCGGACTGCCTGCTGCATATTGTGGGTTACCATGACAATAGTATAATCCTTTTTTAATTCCATCGCAAGGTCTTCAATCTTGGAAGTAGAGATCGGATCCAGCGCTGACGTCGGCTCATCCATTAAAAGCACTTCCGGCTGGACTGCCAGCGCTCTCGCAATACAAAGTCTTTGCTGCTGTCCACCGGACATCCCAAGTGCGCTTTTCTTCAGACGATCCTTGCATTCTTCCCAAATAGCCGCATCACGCAAAGATTTCTCCACAATCTCATCCAGTTTTGATTTGGAATGAATTCCATGGGTTCTTGGTCCAAATGCAATATTATCATAGATGCTCATAGGAAATGGATTCGGCTTCTGAAACACCATCCCTACCCGCTTTCTCAGCAAATTCACATCTATATCTTTAAAAACATTCTGTCCATCCAACAGAATATCTCCTTCAATCCTGCATCCCTCTACCAAATCGTTCATACGGTTGATGGACTTTAGCAGCGTAGATTTCCCCTATCCTGTCAAGTAATATCCAAAAAAAATTGTCGATTTTTGCAATTAAAGAAAACCATTCTTATCGCTTCTTCTGTACTGGAAAAGGATTTTTCCTCTCCAATTCCTGTCCTTGAATTTCCATCTTTTTTATAAAGATGTGTTGCTGACTGTCAGCTTCATATTGAATTGCTACACCAAGATCTTTCTTTATAAATGCGGCAACTCCCATATCTGCAATAACCTCCTGCCCTTCTTTCTCCTGAAAGCTGATTTTAGGGAAAGCTCCGGATAATTTTTCTGTAATATACAGTTCCATTTTTTCCAAACTCTCAAATGGCATAGCCTGTACTCTTTGTAATATCTCCTGCAAACGTTCCTCTCTCATAATACATCTGCAATGATCAACACCAAATACCATAGCAAGGCTGTGTCCGCAATCCCAGGATACATGAATCTGTCCGGCATCATCTACAAACTGTACGGTTCCTAAATCACCGGGACTCAGTTTTACATACGGATCAGCTTCCATATCTTCCAACTCTACCCGACACCCCGGTGGGTACATATTTCTTAACACAATTCTTTCCGCATTACTTATCACTGTTTTCTTCCTTTCTCCAATCCGGCTACCGTCCCAAAGACTTCTCTGGAACATTTCCCTCCAACAAATGCTCTCTTTCTTTATTCCATTCCAGCACCTTTTCCATAGCAGCTTCCAACTGGTCTTCTGTCGGTTCTCTTGTATAGGTTCTATATTCCTGAAAATATTCTTCCAAAGTGTTCTGCTGTATCTCCAGTTCCTCTTTATCATAACAATCCGGCTCTTCCAGCTCCTTCAACTCCTGCAAGATTTCCCAACATTCCAAAACACTGTCTATCTCCTGCATTTCAAGCAGATAAGATAAAAATGTTTCCTCTGGCATAATACTGAAATAGCATCGGTCAAACCATTGCTCAATATACATGCGTTCATCAGAACCATTGGTATGTGTACCACAAATCAAATCTGCAACAAAGTTTTCAAATAGTTCACCGATTGATAGCCCAACTTTTCCAGACTTCCTACAGAGCTCTTCTACCTCATCTTGATACAACCTGATAGAAATAGTCCGCTTCAGGCTTTTTTCATAGGGTTCTATATCTTCGCCTGTCTCGCAGAAATGCAGATATGTATCCGTATAAATGTTTTCCATATCGCAAAATCTCCGGCTCATTGCCACATAATCCTTACTTTCCCGGTCCCATTCCAGCCGGTAATGATGTTCCCTTGCATGTTCCTCTAAATCTTTCCGTATGATATTTCTGGTTGCTTCCGGCAACTCCGCAATAAAAAAGCTTGTATCTGGAACTGCTAATACTCTTTCTTTTACCACATTTGTCCTCCTTACTTGTAACTATTTCTTGCACGCGGCAAATTCCCCAGTACGTCCATATAGAGGATAATTCCCTGCGAGTCCAGATGTACGGTAATAAATTTCTGTATTTCCTGTAACAGATCACGATCAGAAAACCCAGCCTGGTAGCCAATAAAATTCCTGATTTTTTCTACAATATCCCGTTTACGGAACTCTTGTAACACCAGAATCGGAATCGTGTGCTGACCTCCCATAGCATTATATGGTAGCTTTTTCACAGTCTTTCCATAAAATATATTTCAAGATACATGGCTCTTCTCCCCTTCTTTCTTTTCTAAATTTTCTTCTAAATAAAAGAAGAGGAAGACACCGCAGCGTTTTCCTCTTCTTTTATTAGTCTTTTCTGACTGTATAATCGTATTATAAATTACTTAGCATTACCGGCTGAAAATTTTTAATATCTAACCTTTTTGCAAAATATTCCATATTATCTAAATCACTTTCTGAGAAATATGAAATATACCATTTACACGAATGTAATACTCTCTTTCTAATCTCAACAAAATAATCCATATCTACAGAAGATAACGAATGACCTAATATAAATATTTCATTTATATTTATAAGAGAGTCAAAAAAATTTTGATTCATTTGTATAATACCAAACGTATCTTTATATGTCTTTTGAAAATAGGCTTTAATGATTTCTTTTGTTTCAGTTATTCTAAAATCTTCATCATCATCTTGTATATATATTCCATGTTCTTCCGCTGCATTAAATGGAGAAACAGCTCCGTACTGAAAAGTAGAAATATCATGATGTCCCACTACAAGTTTCTTACTGCTCAGGGCTTTTCCATGAATGTATAAAATATTCTCAGCAGGTACTTTATATGCTCTTTCTAATGTATCCGTATAATTAAAATTTAGAATCTTACACGTATTATTTATTATACGCTTTGATACCAAAGGTAAAACGTTTGTATCTATTTGCTCAATCCATTTCTTAAAATAATATGGAATATAAGATGCAAATGCCAAATCCTGCTCAACCATAAATTGAAAGTCATGATTAGCACTGTCTTTCCAATTTTCATCACCATAATCAAGATAATATGAAGCATTTTCTTCTTGCACTTGATATTTATCTAATTCGCCTAAAGCCATTTCAAATTGAAACCACAATTCTTCTTCTGGTATATATTTACATATAGCTTCATAAAATTCACGAGCATATATTCTCAAATACTCCTTAAAATCATAATACGAAGTGGGCAAATTGTGTGCCCGATCAAAACCATTTCCTATAATAACCAATCTGTCCAATTTCTTTTCTCTCCTAGTAAATATGTTCCAAAAATGTTTGCACTGCTACACAAGCAGCTGTTAGACTTCCGATAAAAGCTGTTAAAGATACTATTAACGAAGAAGCCATTTCTAGCAGATGTACAATTCTGGAAACATTTTGATTTGTACTATTAGGAAACAGTAATCTCCTTACCTTCTGTATTAAAAAATAAAATGTTTTAATGAACGAGATAAGTATATAACACAAATAGGAACACACGATTATGCCCCCTATGCAAAATCCTATATCTCCCAAGTGAGACCCCTTTTTCCAATTAACAAGAATATAATGTATCTCCCAAGAAAATATAATTAAAACAGAAAATGCAGTAATGGCATGGATGCTTACTGTAACTATCTTTTTCTCTTTAGTTTCTCTCGATAAAGCAGGAAAACTAATAAACCAAAATGCAATACATGTGGCTCCTATTGATAAACGTGTTTCATTTGCTCCACCACTATATAAGGCTGGATATGCACCAATCGTTAACATTAAACATCCCATTAACAACAAACCCATATTAAGACTAAGTGCTATTTTCCTTTTATTTTCACGTATCAATGTACCCATTTTAAACATCTCCATTCGTATTCTATTTCTAAGTTAAATTATTAACCTATCATATTTTCTTTGGTTTTTATATTACTTTTAATGCTTATTTTTCTTTATATTTTATTGTACCACTTTTTCAATAATCTTCCTATATCTTATTTTCATAATGATGTCAAAAACCGCTAATACTCTTTCTTTTACCACATTTGTCCTCCCTGTTTGTAAGCATTCCTTGCCACCGGCTGATTCCCCAGTACATCCATATAGAGAATAATTCCCTGCGGGTCCAGATGTACGGTCATAAATTTCTGTATTTCCTGTAACAGATCATGATCAGAAAATCCAGCCTGACAGCCAATAAAATCCCTGATCTTTTCTACAATGTCCGGTTTACGGAACTCCTGTAACACCAAAATCGGAATCGTGTTCTGCCCTCCCATAGCATCATAGGGCAACGCTTTCCGCAATTCTTCTAAGAGATGCCGGTAATAATCAACTACCACCTGGTCTGTTTTCCATGCTTTTTCCTCACAATCCCGGAGTAAAAAATCATACTCTTTTTTTGCCTGTTCCATTTCTTTCAGGATTTCTACTGCCTCCACAGAGCAATACCCTTTCTCTTCTATCAGTTCCATCAGTTCCTCCATAGAATATGTTTCAAGATACATGGCTCCTCCCCCATCTTCTTTGCCTAATTTTCTCCTAATACAAAGAAGAGGAAGACACCGCAGCGTTTTCCTCCTCTTTTATGAAATCTTTTTCTCTACCAGAATCCAGGACAATAAGCTCTCCCGGTTCTTTCTTATCCTACTGCTTCCAGAAATTCGTCCCTGTATTTCCATACAATTTCAATATGTTCCGGATCATAAAAATTTATGACTTCAATCAGCTCATGCAGAACTTCATAAGATAGCTCTTCCAATCCCTTATATTTTACAAAAAGTTGCAGTCCCTCTGATTTCTCCTTTTGTTTTTCCTCCTCCCCTTTTAAAATTTTTGCTTCTATCTCCTGTATCTTTTGCTGATAAACTGCTGTCTTCTCCATACAGGTTTGTTTTCGTGCCAAGTAATCCTTCAGGGAAATCTGTTCTTCTGCATATTGTTCATACAATTCCATTTTCTCCTGTTTACAAAGCGCCAACTTCTTTTCATATTGCTTTTTCCGATATCGGAGTTTCGGAATATTCAAAGTCTGATTGGCTTTCTTTAACTGCTTTATGGTATCCTCTGCAAGGGCTGCCTGCTGTCTTATCATAATTAGCACCAGTTCTTCCAACTCTTTCTGCTTATATTTCTTTGGATAACAGGAAGCATTGGGGGCTGTCGTAACACTTTTACAATAAATCGGCTTTTCTTTGTATTCTGTCCGTATCCGCATTTTCCGACCACAATGCCCGCAGCGGATCAAGCCTGCAAAAATATTCTCAGAAGACGGTGTAGACCCATGATATTTTCTGTCCTTCTGTACCATGTCCTGGATCTTCTGAAGCTCCTGCTCCGTCACAATCGCTTCGTGTCCTCCTTTTACGCAAATCCAATCCTCTCTTGAAATATATCGGTACTCTCTTTTTGACGGAACCCTGGTTTCTGTTTTCCCTCTTACCGTCAGTCCTGCATAAACCGGATTAAACAAAATCAGCTTTACTAAATTTCCGTCCCAGAATTTCACAGATTTCTTTGCTTCTGGCGCCCAGCCTTTCCTTTGAAGATATACGGTAGGTGTTTCAACTTCTTTTTTATTCAGGTCCCTGGCAATGTCTGCATAGGTCTTTCCTTCCAACCTTTGGTCGAAAATCCCCCTTACAACGGAAGCTGCCTCCGTATCCAGATGAAGTTTTGTATGAACACCGTCATGGAAGCAATATCCGTATGTTGGGATTGAACCATGATATTGTCCCATTTCAGCCTGTTTCCTCATAACTTTTTTGATATTGTCGGAACAAATCTGGGGATAAATCCCATTGATCAGGTTCTTAAATTTAATCTCCGTATCCTTTCTTTCGGAAGGTTTCTGGCTGCTGTCATAAAAATCATTGATTGAAATGAAGCGAACCCCAAGGAACGGAAATATTTTTTCGATATAGTTTTGTGTTTCTATGGTATCCCTTCCCAGGCGGCTCAAGTCTTTGACAATGATACAGATCCGTTTTCTCCTGGTAATCAGCCCCATCATGCGCTTAAATTCCGGGCGGTCAAACGTTGTACCGCTGTAACCGTCATCTACGAAGAAGAAAAGCTTTGCCCCTGCAAACTCCGGCTGGTTTTCTACAAAATGCTGGATCAAGAGCCTTTGATTTTTAATGCTGTTGCTTTCCTCCATTTTTTCTTTATCATCTCTGGAAAGACGCAGATAAGCAAAAATAAAATCACACTGCATACGGAAGGCCTCCTTCCATATTGGCCAGTTCTTTTTCCAGCTCTTTTTCAAATAAATCCCCAAACCAGAACACGATTTCCACATAGTCTTTGGAATATACCGTAATCTTTTCAATAAAACGGTCCGCAATCCCTTTCTCTATCTTCTGGAATCTTTGGTACTTTAGAAGTTCCTCTGTCCAGTCCATTCTTGCCTTCACTTGATCTAACAGGTGCTGTCCACGAAGCTGTATCTGCTTCATATTCTGCCTGGCTGCTTGCTGTTCTTCCTGATAGGTTGATTTAATCTCCTGATATTCCTTGCAGTCCAACAGCCCGGTAGCATAATGCTCAAACAAGGTTTCCAGTTTTCTTCCATATTTCTCATACTTCTGTCTGGCACTTTTTACTTTTTCTGCCACCTCCTGCTCCAGCTTTTGATAAAACTCTGCACCATAGGTTTTCTTACTTTCTACAGCAAGCCGGATCTGGTAACGGAGTGCTGCCTTGACTGCCTGATTGATGTAGATTTCATTCACCGTCCGGAAACATTCCGTATGATCTGTAAGGGAAAAGGAAGGACATTTATAAACCATATATTTGTGTTTCTTATTGCCTCCGCTCCTGCTTCTTCCAAGGCGTTTTCCGCAATGTCCACAGAAAATCCTTCCCTTAAAAGGACCATCTGCCCCCTGTTTTTCTTTTGGGTTTGCAGCCCAGTTATCCAACGTATCTTTCCAGCGTTCCTTTGCAATTTTCTGTGCTTCCTCATAAATCGCCCGTTCAACAACTGCTTCCCAGGCATTTTCACACACTTCCCACTGCTCTTTTGGTATCATCTGAAGGGGAATATTCTGCGCAAGCATCTGTTTTGTTTTCCCATAAACAGCAGCACCTATATAAACGGGGTTCTGTAAAATCTTCCGGATACCGTCTGATCTCCATAACCGCCTTTTTTCCGGCACCTTTCCCTGTTTCCTTTTCTGGTAGCTGTCTTCCGGTCCTAATACCTTTCTGCCATTCAGTTCCCTTGCTATATCATAGCTTGACATTTCTTCAAACACATACCAGTAAAAAATCTGCCGGATTATTTCTGATTCCTCTGGTTCCGGCACCAGCTTCTTACTGTTTTCCTCTGCTCTTTGGTATCCATAAGGAGGTCTGGAACCCCAAAACTCTCCCCGTTCCCTGGACAGCCGATGTGCCTGTACCAGTTTCTCTGAAACTTCCCTGGCATAATAATCATTCATAAAGTGTTTCAAAATATTGGGGGTCCTGTTTTCTACACAAGCTGGGTTTGCGCTGTCATATTCGTCCATAACAGAAATAAACCGGATATTTAAGGTTGGGAAAATCACATCAATCAAATCTACAGCATCTAAGGCGTCCCTTCCAAAACGGGCAAAATCCTTTACAATGATGCAGTCAACCTTTTTATTTGCCACATCTTCCATCAACTCTTCAAATGCGTCCCTTTGGAACGTTGTACCTGTCACACCATTATCCGCATAGACTTTTACCACCAGCATTTCCGGGTGTTTCTTTGCGTAGTCTTCACAGATCTGTTTTTGGATATAAATGGAATCCCTTCTGCCATGCCCTCCGTCCCTTTCGGAAAGCCTTACATAAATATAGGTTCTCAGATACTTCATTTCCGGCTTGCTGCTTTGTCTTTTCTGTCCTCTTTTGCTTATCTTAGGCACTTGCTTCCGCCCCCTTTCCTTTCAGGAAGGCTTCCACTTTCCGGTCCGGCTTTGCTCTGTTTACAGTTTCCAGTAGTCCCAATACCTTTTCAAATTCATCTTCAAACCAAAAATGAATGATAATGCGCTTCTGCTCATATACCTCAATCCGTTTGACCAGATTTACCAGCATTAAGCGATCCACTTCCGTCCGGTCTCGGTATTCCAGAAAATATTCCAGCCACTCCTGCTGTTTTTCAAGGGTTTCCTGCAAATTTCGGATTTCCTTTTGCTGGCACTCCATTGCCTGCCGGATTTCCTCTAAAGACTGGTCATACTTTGCTTTGAAGGTTTCAAATTCTGTCCGGTCCAAGATTTCTTCTGCAAAACTGTCATACAGTTTTACTTTAATGTTTAAAATCCTCTGGCTCTCCTTTTCCAGCATCTCCAGTTTTTTGTCTTCTTCCAAAAGCCGCTGTCTTGGGATTGAGGCAGTTTTTACATACGCCAGTATCTCTTTCAGCTCCATCAGAACAGAAATATAATGCAGGATTGCCTCTGTCACAGCTCCTACCAGTTTTTTCTCACTGATACTATGGGAACTGCACTGCTTTTCATAAAGGGAAGTCGAACATACATAATAGTGGTGAACTTTATCTGGGCTTTTCAGTACCATGCTTTCTTTACAGTCCCCACATTTTACCAGGCCTGAAAGAAGCGCTAGCCCCTTTGCACCTCTCATGGTATCCATTTTCATCAGGTTACCTACCACTTCATATTGGTGTCTGTTGATAACCGGCTCAAAGGCATTTTCGTACCGTATCCACTCAGCTTCCTCTTTGTGGATCACAACCTTTACTTTATGGTTTGGCGTTGTTGTTTTTCCCTGTATCAGCACTCCGGTATAGCGTTCATCAAGAAGGATACGACGTACCATAGTTGGCATCCAGACCGGTTTTTCCGTCAAGCGGAACCCTGTCTTTAATTTCTGTTTTAAATACACCTGCTTATACCGAAGAGGTGTCAAGATCCCACGCCGGTTCAATTCTTCGGATATATCTGTCAGGCTGTAGCCCTGCATTTTCATGTGGTAAATATCCCGTACAACAGAAGCTGCCACTTCATCCATAACCAGCTTATGTTTATCCTCTTCGGATTTCAGATAACCATAAAAAGCAAAAGGCGCTACACACTGCCCGGCTGTCATTTTGACATACAAATGGGAACGCACACTTTTGGAAGTATCCGCAGGATAAAGGTCATTGATTAAACTTTTAAATCTCAGGGTAAGGAAATCACGATTTGGCGTGAGGCTGTCATAATTGTCATTGACAAGGATCAGGCGCACACCCATTTTCGGCAGGATACGTTCCACATACTGTAAAACACCGGAAAAGTCCCTTCCATAGCGAGAAAGGTCTTTGACAATAATACAGTCTGCTTCCCCCTCTTCCAGCATACGCAGCATTTCCTGAAAACCAGGGCGGTTAAAGTTTGTGCCGGTATATCCATCATCCACACATTCTTTTACCACCTGAATTTCAGGGTGGCTCTTCAGGAAGCTATGAATCAGTATCCTCTGGTTTGATATGCTGTCGCTTTCCCTGTTATCACCGTCTTCATCAGAAAGGCGCAGGTAAACAACCGCACGATAGATTTTTTTAAGTATTTGATTTTTCATTGTATTCGCTCCTATCATTTAGATTCGTCAGCCGATTCCCTAAATGATAGAGGCTACTGGGTCCTTGCCATCATCCTACCATAGTCCAGAAGGTTTGTCCACCCTGTAATCTGCCAACAATCCGCATTCTTCCCTATCCCTGTCGTGGCTTTACCATTTCATCTGCACAAGGCTTTCTATGGCTTCCTCTATGGTACGGTTGGTAGAAGCAAACCCAATCTTTATGGTGATCCCCTTATATTTCAGAAAATAAGGATTCTTTCCGGACTCCAGGATTTCCCGGATCTTCTCCGGTTTGCTCTTTTTTACATCAATATTCAGTTTCTCTACATCTTGTATCTCTTTCGGGTCAATGTCTTCAAACGTCATTTCCCGCATCTTCAGCAGTTCTGCCCGCGAGAGCATTATATCCTTTCCCTAGTACAGCAACTGCACAGATACGCATCTAACTCCTGCTCAAACTGTTCCTGTTTCTCCCAGGTGTGCATTAAATACTGTTTCAGTCTGGCATAGTCTAAAATTCCATAACCGATACAATCTATCTGTACCTGAAAAGACTGGAGCATTTCCATTGTCTGTAAAATTTCTTCCGGACAATAGGATAACCTACTGAGTCCGGATACCACAATCACATCAATCATGCCTTTTCGTGCAAGCACTGCCAGCCTCTGCCAGTTTTCTTTTTCTATGGAATAATCACACCCTACACCTTCCAACAAAGTAACCACCTGGTATGTCTGCTGTTCACAGTAATGCAGGCTTTTTTCTTTTTCATAATACAAAAGCCCGGCACAGGGAATGGGAATATCCAGATACACTGCCGCACGCTGGGGAATATTCCTATTTTCTATCTCTTCTTTTCCTTTGCAGATCCATGTAGGAAACAGCATTCCTCCCTGAAAGATCTCTTTATCTTCTGAAAACAGTTTCTGTAACCTCTCTCTCTTCATTGCTCTGCCTCCTCTTTCTTTTGCTCCTGTTTTCATTCCAGGGCTATGAGGAAACCTGTTGTTTCCCCATAGCCCTAAAATGAACCTGTTTCACACACCATACCGGCAGGGCTTTCCCTGCCAGCATGATTTTTTCATTTTCTCACCCCGGTGTGAACGGGAGCATGTAGGACCGGCCCGGCTGGCCGCCTGACACCCTGCAGCCCCCTTTCTCGCTGCAGCATGTCCCAGACGCTACCCTGGTTGCAGTGTTTTTATGCAAAGGTATCATTATCATTCGGCTTTCAGGCTGCCTGCCACCAACAGCCTATGTCTGGGCGCTGCTCACACTTTTCCTTCATCTTCTACGATTCCTTGTTTGATCCGCTTCTTTTCTGCCTTACTTGCTGCCACTGCGGACAAATGTATCTTCGCACAGCTCTTGACCCTGCATCATACAAAATAGAATGTGCCGAAATGTTTTGTGTCCTTTAAGATATTTCTATATTTTAGCGTCAGAAATGACACGTTTGTTTCAAAAAAATATCACCATACCGATATTCAGTTTTCAAGGTTCTCTCCGGCTGAAAACATCAGCCTGCCAAAAGACACCATAACCCTGATGTGTTTTGGCAGACTGTTTTCTGTCTGCATTTCTCTTTATTTCTTTAACCGGATAATCATATCTGCCCAGAATTCTGTGTATGCCTGCCGCATTAACTCCAGAAGCCGGGCTTCGGTAATTCCTGTAATTACGTTTTCTTCTTTCTTTTCCGGTTTTGGTTCCTGTACTTCCAGTGCTTCTTCCCGTATCTTCATTGTAAGCATGGATAAGGAAGGAGAATTGGCACAGTTAATAAAACCGATATAATGGTTCACCACATCATAATCACCTCTGCAGCTTCGGACAATATCAAACGCATGACGGATTGCCCGTTCTACCCTCTGTCCTGTCGTGCCATGTTGCTGGGCCACCTTAAAATACAGATATGTCGTTTTAATCTTGCTGTCTTCTTCCAGAAGCAAAACACTGTCTACAATATAGCCAAATCCTTTCACATTGGCCGGCATTCCCATTTTAAATAATACTGCTTCCACCTTTTCTTTTGATAACATTTCCCTTTTCCTCCCCGTCTGTATTCTCACTTCCTGCTGTCTTGCTGATATTCCTTTAACCCTTTTTTAATTCCTTCTATCGAATAAATCAAAAGGCTGGTTTCCCATTCATTACAATCCTGTACCAGATACCAGATCTTTTCCTTCAGCATCATATCTTTTTTCGCTGTACCCATGTGCATGAAGTGTTCTTTTATGGGAATATCCATAGCTTCCAACAGCCGGATATAAGTTTTCATGCCCATGGCCCTGGCATGTGTTTCGATTTTTGCCAGATGGGATACGGAAATATCTGCTTTTTCCGCAAGCTGCTCCTGGGTCAGCCCCCTGGCTTCCCGCAAGGCTTTTATTGCATCTGCTACAATACAAAGTTCATTCTGCATTCTTTTATCTCCTCGTTGATTACAGGCTCTATTATAATTACAAATCCTTTCCCTGGTAATGGACTATGGAGGCAAGATTTTTCTGTTTCATTACCATTTCTTTCCTTTTTTGGTTTTAGAGATTTATTATATCTGAACGAGTTGAAAACGATTTTTGCACCATTTACGAAAAAGCACTGCATTATCTCTTCATTTAGGCATAAAAAAGGAGAGAACGTCACATATCGACTCCTCTCCAATAGCTTCTATTCATCTAAGATATTTGCCAATACATAGGCTTATTTGTTTTTTCTTTCCAGGAACCTCCGTATATCTTCCACACTATCTAATATGGGAATGGACGGGGCAGACGGGCTACATACTGGTTCTTGACTGGACATTTCCAGTGCGTTAATAAATGCTTCTGCCTTTTTGGGGTCTTCAATCACAAGCTCTGTAAGGATACTTGATGTAGCCATATAGAAAGCACCTCTTTTCTCTCATATCTTAAAAATTCTTTCGCAAAAAGATCCTGCAGTATTTTCTATACGCCAAGACCTGTACGCTCCATTTTTATTTATGTAATAAAGTTTGATCCAGCATGTTCTTAATTTCATCTGGAAGACCGTCTATCGTTGCATTTTCATCTAAAAACAGTAAATTTGTATATTTTTTCGCATCATTCGGTGCTGAAAAAATATGAGTTACTGTATATGCTGTTCTACTTTTAGAGAAGCAATCTTCATCTCGCAGCGATTCTACTACAAAGCAATCGCCCTTTTGCTGCCCCTTATCATCATACTCTTTATTTAAGCATAGAGTAAAATTAAGATCTGTTGTGCCAAACTTATAAGTTCTCGTGTCTGTGACAATCTCTTCCAGCATAAATCCTTCTGAGCCAGCCAGCATTGCAATCTGTCCGATATGCTTAATCTTACGCTTACACAATGAAAAAGGGTGCTGCGGTGTAAAAAATATCTGCGAAGCCTGAAGCATTTTTTTTGCTGCATAACTATAAAACTTTTTTGCTGAAAGGTTCGTGGCCACACCTGTCAAGTGCCTAAAATTGGCAGCTTTATAAAGCACCTCAATATATCTGCCTTCAAATACATATAGAAATCTTTTACCTACTAAATGCTTCCTATACAGATCAGCAGCTACTTTAATCTCCTGTACAATTTTCTCTCTATCCTGTTGTTTTCCCATCTATCTTTTCCCAATCATCACTATAGTATAAAAAAACAGCACTGGACAACTTTTTTGTTATCCAGTGCCCATAATCTTAAAAAGCGGTTTTATGCTGGCTGTCAGCCGCGACATCCTTCCGAATGTCTAAAATGTCGCCGGTATCATTGAGTCCCCGGCGCGGACTCACCGTATCTCCCTGGTGTGGGCGTAATACCCTTCCGAGTATCAAATAGTCCCAGTAATTACCCTGCCCGGGCACAGTACAGCTTTTACGTGCCGCTACACGAAACCTTTTGGCTTAATTATATTATATGCGATACCCTAAGAAATATCAATAGTTTCCACAAAAAATTGATTGGTTGTATCTTATTATAACCCGTTACTTACCGTTTCAATAAACGCTCCCTAGAAGCTGTATCCAATACTATTTTATGAAAATCCAGCATTGCGTGCTCTTGCATCAGTTTCTCACCAAGTTTCACAAGAGGATTGGTTTCCCATTCCGAATCAATTCCTGTTTGATGATAGTATCTTGCATAAGCAAATCCCTCAGCTACCGCATCTGAATTTTCAAATATTCCCACTATTGCATCTGTAAACTGTACAATGATTGAGCTCCCAAAAATCCCCTGCAATTCTTCCGCATTCGCATCATCATATTTCTCTACATCAAAAGACAAAGAGAAATCATACGTATTCTCTTTTCCGTCTTCTGTTTCATAAGAAATTGTTCCAAAAATATCTCCCTTGCCAGACGGAAGTTCGATTGACTCTGAAAGCTCTAATTCATATTCAATGTTATTGAACACTGTCGTTGCTTCAAACATTTGTGATATACAGGTACCTTCTTTTTCATAAATATCTTTCTGTAAAAAGGAAATAGGATTATACTCCATATTTTCCCATATCTGTTTTCCCTCCACTGTCCGTTTACACAAGGAATCTAAAAGCAACATCATTGTTTCCTGATCTATTTCTTCATATACGTTCATAGTCAGCCTCCTTTTTCTTTGGATAGTCCACAAAAGCTCTGTAAGAGTTTATCTCAATTTCTAGTTACAACGTGATATTTAGTCAAATGACGTATGTACGCGCTTTCTTATAGTTGCCAATATTATATGGCGTATCTCCCAAAAATTCAATCAGAATATAAAAACTTTTACTCACACTATCCTGCCTTTACATCTTTTTTAGTCTATACCCTACATTGATCAATGTTTCTATAATATCATGCCCCATCTTTTTTCGTATCTTCCATACTACGTGTTCCACTGTTTTGTACGGAATCTGATCATCATAATAATTACTCTCCCAGACCGAACAATAGATATTCTTCTTTGGAATAACCCAATTTGGCCTTTGGGCTAAAAGATACAGAACTTCAAATTCCCTGGGCGTTAAATCTATTTCCTTTCCTTCGTAAATAACCTGATAGGACATTGGATTTAACTGCAGTTTTCCATCGCCCAAAACTACATTCTCTTTATATTCTGGAAAAACATACTTCATCTGTATGCCTCCTCTTGATTTATAAATTTCTAACTGTTCCCATTCCAGAAAGAAATACCGAACGAAATATCCAACATCCGGCACTTTTTTAGTTATTTTTACTTTTTACATAATTTCTATCTCTGCCATCTTTTCTATAATTGTGAACTTCCTGAAAAATTAACTCTCATTTTCTAAAAATAGTTTATTTCAGCCGTTTACAGTGAATTTTATATAATTCCTCGTAGAGTTAATTAACTCTCAGAATTTTACTTTAAATCCGATGGAAACATTGAAAACACTCAGTTGTTTCAATCGAGCGTTAATTTTCACAGAAGTTCACAATAATATGAATATGCTTCTTACTTTTCAGATTAGATATGTTCCGTTTTATGCAAGCGCCTAATTTTAAAGTTGTGCATATCCACCGAATATTCATCCTATAAATAATTGTTGGGAAATGTTAGAACAGCAGCATTTCTCTCTATTTCCAAAAGGAGAGTAGGCATCATGCATTACCCTTTATTTTTTAGGTTCTCTTGATTATATAAATCTTGATATACACTACAATTTTTCAATAACTCTGCATGTGTTCCTATACCTACTATTTTACCCCCATCTAATACAATTATTTTATTAGCATCCTGTGCAATTTTTACTCTATGGGTTATATATATTGCTATCTTATTTTTACTCACCTCAAAAAAACTCTTAAAAATTTTGGTTTCTGCTGTTACATCTAATGCGGAACTAGGCTCATCCAACAAATATAAATCTGCATTTTTATAATAGGTTCTTGCTAACGCTATTTTCTGCCATTGACCACCTGATAATTGACCTCCTTCATCAAACCAATTTCCTAATCCTCTTTTTAGTTCGTATCCTCTTTCGGTTTTTAAAAAATCAACGTTTGCTTTGCACAATGAATTTTTAATTTTATTTTCATCGACTTCTGTACTAATATCTCCTATATAAACGTTCTCTTCCAATGTACCTTCATACTTTAAAAAATCTTGAAAAAGAACAGATATACAATTCCTGTAACTCTTTACATCAATATTCTCCAAATCAAGATTATTAACAAATAGCTTCCCACTAGTAGGTTTATATAACCCACATAAAATTTTAAATAAAGTGCTTTTCCCAGATCCATTTTTTCCTACAATTGCAATCTGTTCGTTTGATTTAATTTTTAAATTAATGGTAGATAGTGCCATTTTACATTGAGGATAATCGAAAGATACGTTTCTTAGTTCAATTGTCTTTATATTATCTACTTTTGTACCACCTAACGCATTCTCCCCTTCTTTTATTTCTAAAAAATCTTTTAGTAATTGTATATATAAATTTGCGTTATAAATAGAATAAACATTAGAGGCAATGCTATTTGTAGCATTTTGCATCATGGACACAGCATTTAAATATGACATAGTGGTTCCTATCATTTTTTTCCCTACGTAAGCCAAATATATTGCAATAATCATTATAATTATACAAACTATATCTTGTATAAACGAAATAATCATATTTAAAACAGCTCTGGTTTTTTCAATTTCATTGGCTTGTTTTATGAAAGTTTTGACTAAGCTACAATATTTATCCAGCAAATATTTTTTTAATCCATATGCTTTTACCTCTTTAAATGCTGTATCATGTGTAAGTAAATATGTATAATACCACGCTTTTCTTTCTTTTCCACTGCGCTCATATCTCATTAGAAATTCTTTATTACCAACATAAATTTGTCCTATAAACATTAATATTGACACAGCAATCATTATAATCACAAGAATTGGATTCCATGAAAGTAGTATCATTGCGGCTGAAAATAACGAAACTAAATTAGATGCTAAGCCTAATACCCCTTGCATGGTCTGATATGGTTTATTTCCAATTTCTTGTTCTAAACGATTTATCATATCATATGTTTCTGTTCTCTCTAACATTTCCAATGATAAATCCCCACATTTTTTCATAAGAATGTAATTTATTCCATAAACTAAATGATTGTTTAAATTGTTTAAATTATAGCTTGCTAAATTCTGTAAAAGCGATTCCGAGATAATTAGCCCGAAATATAAAATCAAAAGATACACCACATATTGATATGATTGTGTCTTGTTTTGTATTTCATTTAACAACTGTTGCATTACCAATAAGGACGAAACAGGAAGAATTCCATTTATTATAGACAAAATAAATGCCAGAATAAATTTTGCTTTACATATTTTACAAATTAATCTTATCGTATAATAAATCAAAAAAATATTCCTTTTTATTTTTTTTAGCATGATTTTTCTCCTATATAGTGAAGGCGTAGCACATATAGTACTACGCCTTCGTTTTTACTACCTCTTAGAGAGTACTAGAACGGAATGTAGCAACAGCATTTACTCTGTTACCTGTACGATACTCTCCTTCGCCACCACAGCCACAGCCACAATGAACACAACCATCATCATTGCCTCTGTAACCTGCATATCCATCAGTACACATGCATGCTCTCGGCTGCACTCCTGATCCAGGTGTTCTTCCAATTGGATTTACAAACTTCATAACGATTCCTCCTTTCTTTGTAATTTAAATACATCTATGTAAATATAAACGTATTTACCTTTGTTAATGAATTTCCATTTCATTATATTGTTCCAATTCGCTTGGATTTGCCTCCATTAATGCATGATATCGTCTTAAATTGTCTTCCAAATACTTTCTTTCGTTTCGACATGAATTATGTCGATATGAAAGATGTAATCCATTAGCATCGTAGCAATTAACATAACATAATGTACATAAATTAACTGCCCAACATTCTTTACAATACTCTTTTGCTTCTTCTATAAAGTCTTCAACATAAAGTTTCTTAATTTTTTCTTTATCAAATCCCTCATTCACATTGCCTAAACAAGGTATATTTCCTACTTTTTCACAATGTAAAAATTCACCTTTTGTAGTGACATAAATCCTTCTTTGTCCCGGCACGCAGCATCCATTCATTCCATACTGTTGAATAGGTGTTTCTGTCAACAAGCGTTTGTGTATAATCATCATTCCCTTATCCATATAACCATCCGTAAACAAAGTTTTTTCTGTATTATCTGGATTTGATTTATACACTTCTTCCCATTTCATTAAAGGTTCATAAAACTCTTCCATAAACCATCTATCTTCTTTTCCTTGCGGTAAAAAGTAATCACTCTCTGACGGTCCATGATCTACCGTTGCAGTCAAAATCATAACGTCTTTGGGAATCCATTCACTTTTTTCGATAAACTCCTGAATTTTTGTATACTGTTCAAGATAACCTGGTCCCGATACAACCATATTAAATCCAATCTTAGAACTCTTTCCTTCCTTATGGAATGCTTCAAATAGTTTTTTTGCTCCCATAACTGTTTTTTCAAAGCTACCTGTCCCATTAACCATAAGCCGATTTGCATCGTGCATTTCCTGAGGACCATCCAAGCTAATAATAATATTGAAATTATTTTTGGCAAAATACTCTGCGATCTTATCATTTACCAATGTTGCATTTGTAGTGATTGCAAAGGACATATCCTCGCCAAATAATTTTTTAGCATATTCAACTGCTCTTTCAATAAGTTCAAAATTTAGTAAAGGTTCTCCACCATAAAATCCAATGTGCCTATTTTCTGCATTTTGGGAATGCTCTTTTAAAAAATCAATAGCTTTTTTTGCAACATCCCATTTCATGTTTTCATGTCCGAACGCCCTGTATTCTGGATGAGAAGGATGATAAATACAATATTTGCAACGTAAATTACATTTTTCAGTAACTTCAAGAGTAACATTCTCAACCTTATTTTCAAGAATATCATCTAACTCTGTTACTGCATCACCTGTCAGCGTTTTTAATGGTGGAGCTTGTAAAATATGTTCATTTTCCATTGCCGACTTAATTTCTGAAATTGCATCCTCAAACTCACTTTTACTTAATTGAAGATTTTTAATATCTTCGACTGGCATTCCCTCCAATAAACTTTTCAGTACAATGTAAACGTTCGAATTTAATTTGGCAACTTTTCCAGTTCCTGTATCATAAAAATAATAATTTTTTTCTGTCTTAAAAACTTTACCCAAGCGCCCAATTCTTCCATTTTTTTCGATTTCAGATACCAGCGATTCTAAAGATATTTTTTTCTGCTCTTTCACTCTAAACACTCCTTTCATTTGGATTTTTTATTATGAACCGATTATATCAATAAATCCCCCAAAATATATTTTGATGTAACAATTTCGATACTTGATGTAATAAATCCTCTATACTTTATGAATATAGCCCTTTTTCCTTATATTTACATCTGGTGCCTACAATAAGTTCGAACTGTAAGAAATAAGAAAACAGGAATCTCAATCAATGCGGAAATTAATATAGTATACGGTGTCCAAAAACTCATTCCCCCAATATGTAGGTAATTAAAATTGATAAGTTGATACAGAAAATTATTTTGCATACCAAGTCCCGCAGATGGAAAAATAGCTGAAATCCAATTTACCCCTAATGCTGTGTAAGCAAAAGTCGGAATAAGGACTATGCCAATAGCAATCAACAATACCGTCAATGTATCTTTGCATTTTGCTGATAAAAAAAAAGTACAGTAAACACAAGCTAAAACAGATATCAACCCTACTAACGAAATAACAATCTGCATCTGTGCTAAGTCCCAGTTTGGCAAGTTAATAATAGAAAACAACATTTGAACAGAAGATTGTAAACAATTTGTTCCAAATGTGATATCTGAAATTGCTAAGTGCAGTGTAATACACATAGTATACACAACCATCACAATCATACTGGAAGCCAATATCTTTGTAATAGCTAATCTGGTACGACCATGCTTTGCACAACGCAAAATACTATCCGCGCCTGATTGATATTCACCAGAAAAAATAGGCGTGATAATGGAAACACATAAAATTGCCAAAATCATAATATAAAGCTCAACATAGTCAAACGCATCTTTGGAATATCCTGCATAAAGTTGAAATGGCATATCGACTTTTTTATATTGTTCTAAGGCTTGTTGTTGTGCGGCCGGATGATTGCGTTGCTCATTCCTCATAACATCTGCCAGATGAGTTTCACATTTCTGATAATAATTTTGTGCAACATCTTCTGGATCAATATCCATAAGATCAGGTCCTATTCCAGTTAACGGATCAGCATATAGTTCTGGCAACGCTTTAAGCAATGGACGAATAGGTACAATCTGTTTAATACTGACAGAAAGCGGAAATGTGTCACTTTCCATAGGACCATATTCGTTTATCAAACTTTGATAAATTCTCAAAGCCTCACTCACTTTTTCTGGAGTAACTTCGCCATTTATAGCAGAATATAAATCACGCTTAAATTCGATTGCCTCCATACCATCAAGTTCTGTTTTTGTTCCATCTGGGTTTGGACGATTTATGGACTCAAAAGCAATCGGCAGATATGCCATAACAACAGACATAACCAGAGCCACAGCAATTAAGATAAGTGTGCGTCGTGATTTCAGGACACGCTTTACTTCTAAACAAAATAAACGCATATTATTTTTCCTCCCTTTCGACATCTTCTTGTGGAAACAACCATAAATACAAATCTTCCAAACGCGGCTCCGCAAGAATGGAACCCTCTACTTCGGAGTGCTCTGCAAGATAACGAATAGATATTTGATTATTGTCCTCGCCTCGCTGATTGATAATCCTCAGACGCATTTCATAGTCCATCATCTTATGAGCAGGAATCGCACAGCTCCATACTTTCCCCTCAATCTGTTTTACCAAATCGCTTGTTGTTCCCACATCAATAATCTTTCCAGCTTTCATAATCGCATTACGAGTTGCAATATATTCAATATCAGAAACAATATGCGTAGAAATCAACACAATACGGTCATGGGAAAATTCCGAAATGAAGTTTCTAAACCGTACTCTTTCTCCAGGGTCAAGTCCTGCTGTTGGCTCATCCATAACAAGAATTTTAGGGTCATTCAGCATGGCCTGTGCAATTCCTACACGACGTTTCATACCACCAGATAGTTGTGCAATTTTTTTTCGCTTCACATCAGAAAGGGTAAGAATATCCAACAGATAGTTGATTTTCTTTGTGGTTTCTCTGAGCGGCACATCCTTTAGTGCAGCAACATATTCCAGATAGTCTTTGACCGTAAAATCGCGGGAATAGCCAAAATCTTGTGGCAAAAAGCCAAAGATATTGCGATAATCTGCTCCCATTTTATGAATGTCTTTCCCATCCAAAGATATACGACCACTACTAGGTGTCATAATGTCTGCAAGTATTCGCATGAGAGTGGTTTTTCCAGCCCCATTTGCCCCCAATAATCCCCATACGCCAGTTGTTAATGTAAGGCTGACATCATCGACTGCAGTTTTATCTTTGAACTGTTTGCTGATGTGTTCAATCTTTAATTCCATAGGTGTACTCCTTTCTCTTAAACAAAAAACTGTCCTTGTTCAGTAACTATTGTACCGAACAAAAACAGTTTAATCTCAAAGATATGGAACAAAATCTCCTAAGAAATTCCTAAGATTTTACTTCTAAATGCCTAATCAGAAATGGGAAGCATAATCACAAAAGACACCATCTCATTTTCGCTAAACGCAGTAATGGTTCCACCATGTAATCGTATAATTTCCTCTGCAATCGACAGTCCTAATCCTGCACCGCCTGTATCAGAAAGGCGGGCTTCATCCAAGCGATTGAATTTTTCAAATATGCCAGAAATTTGTTCAGGTTCAATAGTCCGCCCATGATTTTCAAAGTTTATTTGAACGCTATTACCACAACGCTTTGCAGTTATAATAATCTCTGTATTAGGATAGCTGTATGCCGCTGCATTTTTCAAAAGATTACTAAAAACCCTTGCCAGCTTTTCCGGATCAGCATATACAACTAAATCATCATCAACCGTAAAAGCAGCCGAATTGCCTTTTGCAGATAAAGAGGGATATATTTCATCAACTACCTGTGCCAACAAACACTGTAAGTCTACCTTTTCTTTCTTTAACGAGACAGTGTGTGCATTATATTTTGTAATTTCAAACAATTCATTGATAAGCTTTTCAAGTCGTTCAGCCTTACTTAATGCAATTTGAACATATTTTTCTTTCTGTTTTTCAGGCATATCCGGTGCTTCGTGGAGTAAACTTAAATATCCAATCACTGTTGTTAGGGGAGTGCGTATATCGTGGGCCAGATACATAACAATTTCATTTTTCCTATCCTCAGCTTCTTTTGCTACCTGTTTGCTTAACAACACAGACAGTTTAATCTGGTTAAGTTGTTCCTCTAATTCTTTAAGGGGATCAGACAATGCTACAGGATGATCATTCTGCTCATAAACTGTCTGTGTTGCGGAAATAACTTCATCCAAATATCCCCATGGTTTTTTCCAGAAGTAATTAAATATACATACAAAACCAATGATTAGATAGAAAATAAAAATCATATCTATACGCCAGTATAGCCATGATAAAATTTTGCTATCGAATTTCGGAAAAATGAATTGTGCCAAAATATCCAGTCCTATACCAGTTACAGTATATAAAAATAGTACTAAATATAATTGTACTCCAAGCCGCTTTTCCGTAGTAAGTTGCTTTTTTTTCATAAGCACGCCTCCAATCAATTTAAAAATAAAAGAAGTGCCAACAGACCGATTATGAAGGTGCTCACAATTACAGCAATAACCAAAAATAATTTATCTGCTTTTTCTCGACTTTTTAGCAATCGAGCCACAATAGAATATAAAGCAATACCCAAAAGACCGCCTGCTGTGTTAGTAATCAGGTCGGTAATATCAGAACTACCAATAGCAAGTATATACTGTGTAATTTCCAGCAATAGACTTATTCCAGCAATTATCAATAATTTCAAATAGGATTTGCTCTTAAACAAAAGCATTTGCAGATATATGCCCATTGGGACAAAAATCAATAAATTTTCAAGAACTTCTTTTATGTGAAAATCTACTCCAATCTCTTTATCGTAATAAAATGGAATAATATTTATCTTTCTTACAGTGTCTAAATCATTGATATTGAATTGCAGCTTAAATAATATTATCCAAACCAAAAGTGCCAGATAAATCAAAAAAAGAACTGACACCCCAAATTTTCGCTTTCTTTTCATGGGTTCTCCTTTCAGATTTTATAACCTACTCCCCAAATTGTTTTGATATATTTCGGGGTATCAGAAGTATCTTTTAATTTTTCACGCAAATGTCGGATATGCACTGTGATAGTGCTGCTATTTTTTGAATAATATTCCTCTTTCCATACTGCATGAAATAAATATTCAATGCTTACAACCGTCCCGGCATTTTCCAACAAAACATTAAGAATTGAAAACTCGGTCGGAGTCAGCGACACATTCTCACCATCCAATAGACATTCATGTGTCTGCACGTTCAATCGTAATTTATTGTATGAAAGTTCTGGCTTTATTCCTTCTTCACTTGTAACGGATGAATATTTTTTGTAGCGTCGTAGCTGGGCTTTTACTCTGGCAACCACTTCCAAAGGACGAAATGGCTTTGTCACATAATCATCGGCACCTAATGTAAGTCCAGTAATTTTATCTGTTTCCTCAATTTTGGCAGTTAGCATAATAATGGGGTAAGTATATTTTTCACGAATACGCTGACATAAGGAAAAACCATTTATATCCGGGAGCATAATATCAAGAATAGCAAGATCTATATCGCCCTTTTCAATACAAGGTATTGCATCTTTAGCACAGTAATATTTATAAACAATGTAATTTTCATTTTGCAAATAAACTTCCAGTAAATTTGCTATATCCTTCTCATCATCTATAACTAATATTTTTTCGCACATACCATCATCACCCTCTTTCCATAATTTGAATTATAACAAATTTCCTTTATTTATTCATTATGATTTTCATTAAAAACTATTAAGATTTTCATAAGAACTTTTATATATACAAACACTTCTGCCTTTTCGTGCTATTTAATTATAATCCTATTAAGAATTCTTGATATCGTTATATAAAGCTCTATTACTTACCAGATGTTTTTTGTACAAGTCAACATCTATCTTAATTTCCTCTATAATTTTTTCTCTATCTTGTTATCCCATGTCCATTATCTTTCAAAGCAATTTTATGCTGACTGTCAGCCGCGGCATCCTTCTAAAATTGATTTTTAAGCTAAAAGGTATAAAAGCAAGCTAAAGTTTTCCCTTTCTTTTCTCAATATTATGTGTTAGTGATTTCATGAGATGTCACAAGATTGCTCACATCAGTTGACGCTCGTTTGGTTAACTTTCTGTCACCAGTCAGTTAGGCAATACCGCCTGTTTCCAGGCGGTACCTGCTTTATGAAGTTACCATCCTAAGCATCTCGTGTTCCACAACGAACTTGATCATATAATCATCGATTAATCGTTTCTGATTTTGAAACGCATACATCAAAGCTTTTTCACAGACACGGTTGATCATCCGTGGGATTCCTGCAGATGCCTTATGGATCTCATCCAATGCCTTGGTTGTAAATATCTCTTGCTTACATCCTGTACAGTGCATATCGATGCGTTGACGGATGACTAACTGTTTCTTCACACGCTTTCCTTTTGTATGCTGATGGCAGTATACAGGTTAATTCAGAGACAGGCAAGTAAATCAGTTGTTTGATGATTCATGAGGTCAACAACAATTATGGTATCTTTGTATTCCGAAAAAATATTCTGCATCTTTTCCTCCCACAACAGTCTTTTCTATATTTCTGTACAGTTTTACCATTTTAAATAAAAAACGCGGAAACAATAATATTTTATCATTCCCGCTAATTTTTCTCTTTTTCAACTTTATACTTTATGATGCCGATACATTGTGATATAAAAACGGTCAACGCTGTCAACGCAATCAAGGATAAATATTTTTTCATACCTAAAGCTGTACAACAGCCAGCAGCAATGAAAATAGCTCCTAGTATTTTACCTGTTACTTTTCGGCAATGTTCCTTTTCTTCTTTTTTCAACTCATGGTTAATGTTTTCTACAGGAGAAAGTTTCCATATACAAATGGAACTGACCAAAATAATCCCCCAAGCCACAAACAGCTCTAATGGATATTTGTTATTAATTTGCAAAATCATAACTTGAACAGTAACAGAGCATGTAAAACAAGCCTTAAAGCTATTCAGATGTACACCACCAGCATAGGTTCTTAAAAACATAAAAACACCTGTAGACACAAGGAATTCTGGGATTGTATGCAAGTATATCGCTATACTCATACAGACGAATAGGCAAATTAACATCTCTAATCCAATCTGAAATCCATATTGATATACTGCATACAACTCCTCTGAAACTGCACCGGCATCAATAACGTATCTTGTTATTTTTTCCGATAATTTTCCCATAAAATTAAAGTTTCTTCATTTTTTTCAATGCTTCTGGCATCTTTGGCTGATGATAAATATAACAGCAAGCACTGTCCGCTGACATTTTACCAAGTTTCAGAGATAAATTTGCTAATACTTTTGCTGGCTGATTTTTTAAATTTTTAGATTTCATAATTAAAATCTCCTTTCATTTGTTTACCAATACATTACTACAAAAAATCTCCCATTCGGTTCTCTTGTAAAAAAACCGAGTATTGATGTAATTTTTCCCAAAAAGGCAGAAAAAAAGAAGCAATGTTTCTCCGGTTCTTTCTCAACATTGCCTCTTTTTTGCTGATGTATGTTTTTTTATATACCAATTCCATAAAATCAGGTTCTCTATCTTTTTCTTATATTTTCGTGTGTTATCTATTGTTTCTATATAATCGTAAGCTCCTGCTTTCAGTATAGAAAAAATATCCTGTATTGATCCCCCTTCGCTAATAGCAAGAATAGGCGTTAAATGCCCCAAACTCCCTTTTATTTTTATAATAGCCGCAAATGCCCTTTCCCTCTCTATTATCTCTTTAGTAAAATGGAAAATCACAACATCTGCCGTTGGATATCTATTGTTTTCCAACTGTTGATAAGTACACCATTTTAATTGGTGTTTTTTCCCAATAATCCTTTCAGTACTGTTATACAGTTTCTCATCATCACTAAACAGCAATATTTTCACACTATCCATATATCAGTCCCCATACCGCATACCAAATTTATCTTTCCATTTTACCATTCTTTCCTTTCTCATTATTTTTTATGTAATTATTTCGAGTGTTCATGTAATTATTCCTGCACATTACTATATAAGACTATCCGAATTTTAAATTTTCCTGGTTCTGAATCCTCTATTACCACTGATCCATGATATTTTGCTACTGCCCGATACACAGAGGCTAAACCTACTCCATGATTTTCTGCATCTGACTTTGTAGATTTCAAGCGGTTATCTCTTGTTTTTAACAGCTTCCCTTTATAACTATTGTCTACGAACAATAATAGATTATTTTTATCAAATTTCATTTTGACATTTATATATTTATTTTCTTCAACCTTCTCTGCTGCTTCCACTGCATTTTCCAGTAAATTTCCCAATATCAGACTCAGATCAGCTCCTTTAAAAGGCATTATCATCGGAATACAAATATCCGTTTTAAAAATTATTTTTTTGTTTTGGGCAGTTACATACCAATATCCAATAAGTGAATCAATCACAATATTCCCACTATTCGATATTGAGGCAATCACCATACCGCCCTCTCCCATAATTTCTTCAATAAAACCTGTCATTTTTTCATATTCTTTATTTTCTGCATAAGCAAGAATGGAAATAAGATTATTCTTCATATTGTGTTTTATATCCCGCAACTGCAACATTGAAAGTTCTCTTTCTTGCTGATGACGTTCGCATAATTCCAGTTGCTGTTCATATACTGCTGCCATTCTCCTTAACCGCAAATCATCAGCCAACTTCATATAGACATAAAATATCAATATGTTCATACCAAGTAAAATAAGTACAGTAAATGTAGAGTTTATACGAGTACGTCCATTATTATTTGCAAATCCAAGCATAAATATATTGTTCATGATATAAATGCTTCCTGTTGGGATCAACACAAGTAAAATACTGTATCTGACCGGCAATTCCTTAATATCATCATCTGTGAACACTTTCTTTAATGCAAGAATTACTGCATTAAAAAATATTTTTGAAACAAAAGAGCCTACTTGGCGAACTGCAGCATATTGAGGGCAGTATGTTATCAAAATATAGTTGCACAGGGTTTCCATCAACATCCAAATCGCATTAAAGGTAA
The DNA here is from genome assembly GCA_902362865.1 of Clostridiaceae bacterium. GTDB lineage: Bacteria > Bacillota > Clostridia > Lachnospirales > Lachnospiraceae > Claveliimonas > Claveliimonas acetigenes. Next base: position 169,025 of record CABIYE010000001.1, on the reverse strand, counting down.
TTACAAATACACCTTTGTTCCACCATCTACCTTCATAAGTCATCATAACTGCCAAAAACGTAAACATAATCGTCACAGCAATATTGATGTAGGCAGGAAAACTAATAATCGTTGTTATTCCAAATTGCCAAATCACGAACAGCGTTATACCGATCACCGACAAATACCTTTTTCTCTTACGAGCAAAAAATATATCGAAATAAAAAAAGAATAAATATACTGCCCAAAGGCAAAGCAATATATCTATCCCACACATTAATACCCTATTCGTCCACATAAAACGTATCCTCCATAGAACAATATTGTTCACTAATTATCTTTCTCCGGTCTTCACTGATTGAAATTTTTTGTCCATTATCCATTACTACAGAATCATAAGATTGTCCGGAGATATGTTTATAATTCACCAGAAAAGACTGATGAACTCGCAAAAAAGAAATTTTACATGTTTTAAGGGTTTCTTCAATCTCATTAAGTTTTCCGTACAGTTCAAGGATTTCTTGTTCCGTTACAATAAATATTTTTCGTTTGTTGCTTTCAAAATATAAAATATCCTTGATTGGTACTTTATGATTCATACGTTGATAACTATAGCGAAAATAAAAATCTTCACTATTAATGTCTTCATATACCGACTTAAAGCACTTTTCCATTATTTTATCTGTTACAGGTTTTACAAGAAACTGAAACGGTCTTACCTCAAAGGATTCCCTCATATAACTTTCATGGCTCGTAACATAAATAATTCGCACATTTTTATCGTATGTTCTAATTCTTCTAGCTGCCGAAATACCATCTTCTTTATCCATTTCTATATCCAGATAAATAACATCATACCTCTCACCTGCTGCGATAGCATCTGCTAAACTCTTTCCATTCCAGAATACTTCTATTTCAGTATCAACAAAATTTCTTTTAGCTATATCCTGGAGAAGTCTTTCGATTTTTCCAGTTATTTGAATATCATCATCACAAATTGCTATATTTAACATTCACTCCACTCTCTTCTGCATGTTTGCTGATTTTTTCTTCTCACTCGTTTTTTTTACTATTTGTATAATTGACCAAATCATCTCCTGATCACATGGATCTAACTCTTTATACACTTCCACTAAATCGTAATATTCGTCTAGTACTTCGTTCATTTTCATCTGCCCATTCAAATCTCTTTTTACATCTGAAACTCCCAGCAAATAATCTGTTGTTACATTGAAGTAAGCAGCAATCTTTTTCAGAATATCTACTTTTATTAACGTAACATCTCTTTCGTACTTACTCAACATTTGCTGTGTTATCCCTAATTCTACTGCAAGGATTTCCTGTATTAACCCTCTTTTCTCACGTAATTGTTTAATACGACTTTCCATAATTGCCTACCTCTTAATCATGTTGTACTATCATGCTACCCTATTTCATTCATAGCGATACAAATAATAGAAGTAATCAATTACGCAAAATATGCAAAATACGAAGACGAGCAGTGCAATCGCACTGCTCAAATCTTATTCATGTAGCCATATAAATGATGTTGTTGCGGAATATATTTCCTGATAAATAATATCCGCCATTTCACTTTCAGAAGCTTCTTTATTTTTTTCTCCTATTTCTCTTCCCACTTCATTGTTATGTAAGTCCATATCTCTATGTGCTGTTTTTGGATATCCATCTGATTCTGTTCCTGTAACATCTTTGTCTTCATGAGCAGTTGCAAATAACTCTGCCCTTTCTTTTCCTATTAAAACAGTCATTTCAGCATTCCAAATTCCATGACGAAAAGCATCACTTCTGTTTCCTAAACCATTTGTCCCAAATTTTGCCTCTGTCTGCGAAGTAGCAATATTTTTTGCTTTATTTACCTTTAGGGCATCAAAAGGATAACGAATACATAGTTTCTTTTCTGAATCTGTAAGCGCATTCCAAATATCTATAATCCCTCTTTCCACATCTTGATGATTGGCTTCCAAAAAAGACATGAGCATTTCTTCTGAGTAATCTGGGTGAGTAGCCTTAATGTTCTGGATTTCTGCAATCAATTTTTCAAAATCCTCTTCTTCTGCACCAATCAAATCACTTCTTTGCTGGTCATTTTCGCTTGCCATAACAGAGAATGGAAAAGCCATTATCACCACCAGCATTAGGCTGAATACTTTAAATAGTTTCTTCATAGAATATACCTCCAATCTCATATTATGATTATATTTTACCATATTTAATGTACTATCCCATCTACATGTAATTTTTTCGATTCGCTGTGTAATAATTCCCATAGAGGCATTTTCAAAAAAAAGAATGGCAGTATTAAACAACCGCCATTCCACTCTTCATATACTTTTTACCACAGTAAAATGCAACCCAACCGGTATCTTCCAAATTTACCCATTTTTAGCATTTTCTATCTTTATTTCACTTCTATTTTTACTGTTCCTGAAAAATCATTACCTACAATCCCGATATAATTACTGCCATCTGGTAATGTTATTGTATTTTCATAAGTACCTGTTGTTTTTATTAAAGTTTTAGGTTCATTGCTACCAGAAATAATGAATATTTCAGCTTCTCCTTTTGTTATTTCTAGGTTACAAAACAATTCAACCTGCTTCCCTGCCGCTCTTTCTATTGTTGTTCCTCCAAAAAGATATTCTGTATCAGAAAATTTTTTGTACTCTGCTTGATATGTCCCCGTATAATAATCTTCCCCATAATCTCTTTTCCCTTGCAGGTTTATATCATTGGTTAATTGTACTTCTCCCACCTTTTCGACTACTGCATTATATTTTTCCAACACCTCCTCTTTTGAACACCCAGACAATAACAAGCAAAACATTAGAATAAAGAAACAACTTTTTTTCACTTATAACCACCCTTTCTTTGGTTTGACTTTTTTTGTTTTTGTACGAGTTTTTTTGTTCTCCTTTTCTTTCATTGTTGCGACTAAAATTACAGAAATAGCAACAATAATTATCAAGCTACATAAACACAATGGAAAACTCCATTGTACGGATGTATCATAACTTCTATACCCAATTAATCCCAGACTTGCAGTAATAGGATATATATTAGCCAATGTCATATTTCCTGCTGCAAACATACCTCCATATCCATACACAAAAGCAACAATGACACCTATCATAAAGCCGCCTGATAGTCTGCTTGTTATAACAATAATTGGTAATACCGCTAGATACAAAAATAAATTTTCCAATGTTATTTGTACTAATCCTTGAATTACCAAATTTACTGTAAATCCAGGAAAACCAACTATACATTCTGCAATTAACGTAAATATTGTACAAATAAGCCCAAATAATATTGATAACATTGCACATACAATAAGTTTTCCTACCAACAACTTTTTAAATGAAATTGGAATGGTAATAATATTCTTCAAAACATCGTCTTTTTCTTCCCGCGATATAATATATCCAGCAATCAAAGCTATGCACATTGGGAAAATCATTGACATATTATTTTTGATTACCTGCTCTATTAAGTATCGAAAATCCCATACAGATCCATCATTAGCCATAGAAGTAAAAAGTGTCAATAGAACAGAGAGTAGCATAAGAGCTATCCCCGCCCATATAATATGATAACGTTTTAATTTCAATAATTCGGTTTTTACAATAGTCCTCAATTTTATTCCCCCCTTTTCTTGTACAAACAGTCAATTAATAGTATTGAAATTCCTGCCATAATCCCAAGAATTAATATTACTTGAAAAGTTGAAGGAATTAATCCATTCATTTGTTCAAGGTTCATATTAATTCCATGTCTTTTCATATCTCCAGCACTCCAAAATGTTGTAAGCGGCGTAGGAAGTAACCATAATATTGTCTTAGGTAATGCATCGAAAAGTGCTGTTGCACTCATATTTAAAACGCTATAAAAAATACATAATAAAACAGAGAAAACATAAGTACGACTAAAAAATACCACTATAACAATCAATGGTAATGTTCCTGCGGTAATAAATATTCCTGTTTCAACCGCCAGAAATATTTTGTATCCTAAACCGTATACATCTAACGTAAACATACCAACCAGAACTGTTGCTACCGTTGATGCTATGCAAAATACAACGCCTATAATAAATAGCACTATAATTTTTGCTGTAACTACTTGCGTACTGGATAATGGGATTGTTTTAATATTTTTAAATGTATCATTATCACGTTCAATAAAAAACAACATAGCAGCTACTACTCCGATAATACAGGGTAATAAAAATTGGATTCCATACCCCAATACCATATTGAATAGTCCGTCAAATGCGTCCGCTTTATCAATATATTGCTCCATCATAGCTGGTGTTGTCATTAAATAAGCCAATGGAAGCGGAAACATAAATGCAGCTAAAGTTACTAAAAGAATAAACTTTTTTCTTTTCAATTTTTGAAATTCAACCTTAACTAATTTAAGCAATTCCTTCACCTCCGGTCACCCTTTTAAAATAATCTTCCAATGTTTCTTCGCATAAATGAACTTCTGTAATTTCCAATCCTTGCTTTACAAAAACATAAGTAATTTCTGATCTAGGGATTGTTGTATTATATAATTGAAGTCTATTTTTATCACATATTTGAAAATCATCACATTCAAATTCTTTTCTTAAAATTTCCGCTGCGCGCTGGCTATCCGATACCATAAAATTGACATAGCGACTATTTTTTTTCGCCAATTCTTTCATACTTTCTTCTTCAAGTAAAATTCCCTTATCAATAATCCCTATATCATCTGCCAGTAATTCTATCTCTGATAATATGTGACTAGAAATCAAAATAGTTTTTCCCTGAACATCACATAACTCTCTAATAAACGAACGTACCTCTGCAATACCTATAGGATCCAAACCATTAATAGGCTCATCTAATATCAGCAAATTGGGATTGTGCATAACTGCCAATGCAATGGCCAGTCGTTGTTTCATCCCAAGTGAATATTCCGCAAATAACTTTTTATCACGATAGGGCAAACCGACAACTTCCAAAGCATCTCTTACACACTTACTTTTATTTAATCCTCTAAGCTCCGCAAAAATACGAAGATTTTCAGTCCCAGTCAAATTAGGATAAAATCCTGGTGATTCTATTAAACTACCTATATGCGGTAAAATATCTTTACTATTGGTTTCCATACTTTTCCCAAATATTTTTATGTTTCCCGATGTCGGTTTTGTTAATCCTAACAGCATTTTCATTGTAGTCGTTTTTCCTGCTCCATTACGTCCCAACAGTCCATAAATTCTTCCTTTTTTCACATGCAAGTTCATTGCAGAAACACTCTTTTGCTCTCCATACTGTTTTGTTAAATTATTGGTTTGAATAATATATTCACTCATTTTTTTATACCTCCTTTTTTTATACTGTAATTATATACCAACTACATTGAGATTTCCTTGAAGTAACCTTGAGGTAACCTTGAGATTTTCCTCTTTCTCTATACTTCTTTTTCCACAAGATGTATAATAATTTAAACTATAAAATTTTAGGAGATAAAAATATATGTATGATAAATTTATACTTATCGTTGATGATGAACAAGAACTACTCACCCTTATTAAAACAATCTTTGAAAGAGCAGGCTATACAAAAATAATGACCGCAACATCTGGAGAAATGGCTTTACAAATAATAAGAGAAACTCTACCTGACATGGTTATTCTTGATGTTATGTTACCTGGTATGGACGGATTTGAGGTATTGCAAGAAATCAGAGCCCTCAGTAAACTTCCGGTTCTTATGCTGACCGCCAAAGATGCAGCCGAAGATCGTTTTTCTGGTTTTGAATTGGGAGCAGATGATTATTTAATCAAACCATTTTTGCCTAAAGAACTATTGTTACGTGTTCAAGCTATTTTAAAAAGAAGTTATCCTACAGAGAAACGAATTATAGAATTAGAAAATTCTTTTATAGATATTGATAAGGCAGAAATACATCGTGAAAATAAAATTATTCCTTTGACTGCTAAAGAATACAATATATTATTAAAACTTGTAGATAATGCCAATCACATTGTAACAATAGGAACTCTTTGCCAAACTGCTTGTGGTGAAATGTGGCAAGGGTATGAAACTACCCTCATGACACACATTCGGCATCTTCGAGAAAAAATCGAAAAAAATCCTTCTTCTCCTGTTTCACTGCTAACAGTTAAGGGGCTAGGGTATAAATTGCTAGTGAAAGGAGTAAAATAATGAAGCTTGCCAAGCGTTTTTTTAAAAAATATCTTCTTTCCACCCTTATTATATTGATTTTATTTTTTGTACTAAATATTATTTTAATATGTGGGACTTTACTCATGGCATGGAATAATTCTACTGATCCAGATATACCCGTCCAAACCATTAGCAAAAATATCACGCTCAATGTAGATGGAACAATTTCTTCTACTGATTATATAGAAAATATTCTAAAAAATAAAAGTGCCTGGGCGATGATTTTAAACGAACAAGGAAATGTCATTTGGGAAAAATTTTTACCCGAAGAATTGCCAAGAACCTATTCAAATTTACAAATAGCCAAGTTTAGTCGGTGGTACTTACAAGAATATCCTGTTTTTATCCAAGAACATTCTGCCGGCTTATTGGTTATCGGGTGCGAACCTAATAGTATAACAAAATACAATTTTTCAATAGATATTAATTATATTCACAGCCTAATAGTCGGTATCTTTTTAATGATTTGTTTTAATATATTACTGATATTTATATTATTCTGGCGTAATACACATAAAATAGAAAAATCTATAGTGCCAATCATTGACGGTATTGACTCTATTGCTCAGGGAAAACCCATTACCCTTTCAGAAACAGGTGAACTTTCAAGTATAAATGCTGAACTAAATAAGGCTGGAAAACATCTTCTACAAAAAGAACAGGCGCGTGCCGAATGGATTAATGGTGTTTCGCATGATGTCCGGACACCTCTTTCTATTATTTTGGGATATGCTTCTGAAATCGAAAAAAATGAAGATGCTTCGCAACCTGTACAACTACAAGCAAGTATAATTCGTAAACAAAGCGAAAAACTCCGTAGCCTAATCGCAGATTTAAATTTAACTTCAAGACTAGAATACTCTATGCAGCCTTTAATAAAAACCAGTTTTTCTCCTGTGGAGATTGCCCGCCAAGTAATCATTGGCTTTATGAATGGACCAATAGACAACAAATATTCTTTTGATTTTCATTCATCATCTGATATGATTCCAGTATTGATCAAAGGAGATACGGAACTTTTTTCAAGAATGCTAAGCAATCTAATTCAAAATTGTATTAATCATAATCCTCATGGTTGTGAAATAACAGTTGAAATTTTAAAAGAAAATGATACCTGTATTATTTCCGTCATTGATAATGGTGGCGGTATGACTTCTACACAAATAGAAAAAATGAATAGTGGTATTTTTCCTAATAATATGTACAATTCAAATGGGGAGTCTGTTCATGGATTTGGTCTAAAATTGGTTTACCAAATATTAACCGCCCATAACGGAAATATCAAATATGAAAATATACTTCCTCATGGCTTAAAGGTCATATTAGAGATACCTATTGAACATATTGATCCGTATGAAGAAAAGATCTCTTAAAAGAACAGGTGAAAGCCATTATCTGACTTTCACCTGTTCTTAATTATTTACACTATCATAATATGCTCCCTTTAACTGAAGTAGTTCCACATGTGTTCCGGATTCAATTATTTTTCCTTTTTCAACTACGTATATTGTATCAGCATCTTGTATGGCATTCAGTCTATGTGTAACTACAATCTGGGTAATATGTAGTTGTTTCAAATTATTACATATTCTTCGTTCTGTAAGAGGATCTAAGTTGCTTGTGGCTTCATCAAAAATAATAACTTCCGGTTTCAGTGCCAATGCTCTTGCTATAGCAATACGCTGTTTTTGTCCTCCTGAAATGTTCTGTCCATTTTCTCCCACAAATGTATTAAGTCCCAATGGGAATTTTTCTATATCATCTTTCAGTTCTACTAAATCTAAATAATGATATATTTCCTCATCTGTCAACGTATTTGTAATATCCACGTTTTCTCTAATTGTTCCATTCATTGCCATTGGAACCTGAGTAACTATGGCAAATATCCGATCTATATCCTCTTTGCATATTTGTTTTATATCTTCCCCGTTTACTAAAATTTGTCCTTGATAATGAGAAAAGACGTTCAATAATAATTTTGTAATTGTAGTCTTTCCACTTCCTGAACTTCCTACAAATGCTATCTTCTCCCCCTTTTTTAGCATCATACTAACATTCTCTACATCTGGCTTCGTGCTTCCATAGTAAGAAAATGTTACTTGCTGCATTTCCATAGACTCAAATGAATTAATATGCTGAGTACCATTTTTACGGTTAGATTTATAATTCATTAACTCTTTTAAACGAATCATTGTTTCCTTTAAAACATTAATTTGAGGTACCACCAAAGATAGAGTTTGAAATGGACCTGTAAAATATCCGGCAAGTGTGACAAAGGCTATTAACGTTCCTAATTCCAACCTATTATCACAAACCAAGTATCCTCCTATAACGTAAAGTATCAATGAAGAAGCTATTGAAAAAGCCCCCACCACCGACTCCATAATATCACTTATTTGTACACGCTCACGTAATCTCTTAATTAAATGCTTATAATCCTGTTTCAGACTATCACTCAGCATATTCTCTATTCTCATGCACCTTATTTGCTGGATATTAGTCAAAGTTTCTACCATTCGTGCCTGTAATGCACTCTGATCTGCAATATAATTTTTAACCTTTATTCTAGCTTTTTGATTTAAAATCATTACTATTGTTATCTGTATAACAGTCATTACTATTATAACTGCAAACAATGGTATTGACTGTGTTATCATCATTATTCCGCAAAAAACAGCAGTAACCACATCTATCACTGTTGAAATTAGAGCTGTTGATATAAATTCGTATATATCACTGACACTATTAAAGCGATTTTCAATATCTCCTGATGAATGGCTTTCAAAATAACTTAAATCAATATCAAATATTTTATTCAGCATTAAAAATATAGTATCTTTGTATATATTATTCTGTAAAATAAGTATTACCCTTTTTTTAGCTAAATTTGCAAGTAAATAACTTAATGCCACTGATAATATCAGTAACGCATATTTTACAAAATTGAAGCCTAATGTATCATACGTTATTTCATTGACTATTTTTTTTATAATGAGCGGTGGAATCAATATAATTCCCTGTGTAACCAACGTTAGAATACTTGCCAGAAATAATTTGCTTTTATTTATAGGTATAAGAAAAGACTCACGTTTCTCACGTTTATAATTCTTTTCTGTTGGTCGAACACATACAAGTACATCTAAAAAATTCTTTTTAATATATGAATAATCAACCTTTTCTTTTCCTTTTAAAGGATCTAAAAGTATATATTTCCCATATTTTTTCTCCGCAACTACAACATAATGATTTTCTTTTGAACACATGATAATCGGTAAACATTTTATCAAATTTTCTTCGGTTTCGTAGTTTCCATACGCCTTGAATGAAAAATTATGTTCTTCCGTAATTTCTTTCATTTTTGCTAAAGACATACCATTTCTTCCAATACTTGTTGTAGCTTTTAATTCACTAATATCTATCTTATATTTATAATATTGGAAGATCATTGTCAATGCTGCTATACCACAGTCTGTTGTCCCCATCTGGCGAATCAATGGCACACTTTTTTTGTGCATAAATACACCTCCCTAGTATAATAAATTAGTATTGGAAATAATAAATTCTATTATTTCCAATACTATCATTTTAGACTTCCAGAGCAATTACACAAGGTAAATCCTTTTTTATATCTCGCAGCAAAGAATATCCCATGCCACATAGTCCTGTCATAAATCCTTGCAATTTATATCCATATAGATACGCATTATCGCAATCAAATACACCATTACATACATTCTCAGCAATAATATCACGAATATCTACATAATATTTTTCTATCTTTTTATCTGAATGGTCTTTTAAATATTCAAATAAAATTTCTGTATTACCTAAATTACCATGACATAGACAATTGTTTCCTAAAATTCCCTCTTTTAATATTGTATTCACTGCTACTTTTATATCATTTTCTATCAAATCCGAATACCGCCCATTCAATATGACATTTACTTTAGATCGGCTAAGCAATATGCCTGCAGCGCCATGACACCAAGCAACGGTAAAACTTCCTCCATCAGATGCTTTTTCTCCTGCATATACCCTTTCGTCTTTCCAATTTCCTTTTTCTTTCACAAATAAAGAATTTTCAAATTTAATGCCATCGAGCAGTGATAATAAATACTCCTCTTTCTGAGTTACCTGCCATAGTTTTGCCAGTGCTAAAACTATTCCAGATGCTCCATGTGAAAATCCCGCTAACGGCGAAGTTCTTCCATCTCCATTCCATCCGCCTTTAATAGAGCCTTCCTTTTCCTGAGCATTTACTATTATATCTCCTGCTATTTCTGCCGAAGCGATATACTCTTTATTTCCAGTTAGCTGATACATATTGATCAATGTAATAACTGCGCCTGCATTACCATAGACCAGATCAAAACTGTTATCTCTGGTAATCGCTTTCTTTAATATTTTATAGTGCTTTTTTGCATAATCCAAATATTTTTCTTTATTTGTAATTTTATACAGTACCTCATAAGTGTACATTATAGACGCTTCTCCACCAAAGGCGCCACTGCTTTCATTTTCTATTCCCTCATTTCGTTCACACATCTCATCTGTGTATGTAAATAATTCCTTTTCAATCGCATTGCATATAATAAGGTACTCCTTTTGGGGATCAACAGCATACAATGCGTTAAAGAAAATTGCTAGCCCAGACATTCCTTCATATAAATAGGTACCAAGTGGTCTTATATCCCATGAGCAGTCATCTTCATTTCCTATTAGAGTAACACCAATCCAATTAACTTCTGTTCTATCTTTATTAAAAACAGCAGTTTTTATAAGAGAATCAGCCAATTTCTGAACAGCTTTTAACAGATGAGCCTTATTTTTTTCTCTGTGCGGAATCATTTTCATTTGTTGAAGCTCTATCTTTTTATCCTCAACCTGAAATTCGTTTATCTCTGTCAGAATAATATTCATGAACATTAATTGCCTTTTTAAATCATCTTCATCTAACAATACTATCTTTTTCTTTAAGTGTTCCAAACTGGTATATTCAAAATAGTCTTCGATTTTCTCACCTTCTGATCCGAAAAGAGATTTACCTGATGTATTGAGATAAAAATATGGAATGTCCATGTTTAACATGTCTTTTATCTCACATTTCACAACACCTTTATCTCCTTGTGTAGCTTCATACTGTTTAAATAAACTACACAAAAACATTTGTCTATCTCTTCCATCTTGCATAAAATCCGGATGAAAAGATGTGTGTAATAACATAGAATATCTTTGGGTATCCTGAACTAAATGGCGAATATTTAAATTACCAAACATGTCGGCATATTCAAGAAACTTTTCTTTGTTCTCCAAAACATATTTATACGCATCTTCAAATCCTGCATTTATTTCTTTTAGATAATGAAATGCTGATACATTTTCTCCATCTAATTTAACAAGATTTTGATTTACTCCAGTTGTAGGATGTTCATATACAAATCTCATATTTGAAGTACATAAATCCGCTATTTTAGGAATAACTATAGGATATTCCTTTCCCTCACTACCTTTAATTGCACTCATATCTACGCCTTGGCCCAAATTTGAAAACCTATAGTGTGGCAATAAACCTGAGTATAATACTGACTCATGAAGGATATAATTTATTTCCTCCTTTGCAGAATTTGTTCTCCCTCTTCTACGGTTGTCTAGTATAGTTTCTGCATCTATAATAATTGGATATTCTCCTGCGGCAATCACATTTTCTTCATGTAAATCATTTGTATTAAGAATATAACTACCGAAAATCAATATTCCAAATCTATAAAAATACCGTCTGATTTCATCCTCTGTTTTACAACTTTTATAATATACAAATTCCTCCCAACCATACTCCTGACAATCTAATATTTTTGGTTCATACATCTCATATTTACAACCAGCATTTATCTTTCCCAGAAAATCGAAATACACTTTTTCAATTTTTAATGAACGTGGTTTATACACAATTTTAGTGCCATTATCCAACTTAAGAATACTTACCCTATTCCCTTTTTTATGAGAATCCGAGATATTAGAACTTATTTCAACTACATTTTTAAATTCTAAACCTCCACAAAATTTATTCGCAATTTCATTTTTATCTTTATTAAGTCTTTCTAATAAAAGTACATAATAAGAAGATAAGTTTTCTACGGTTTCTGTAACTGAACGTAGTAAACATGGATATATATTGAAAATCTCCTGTTTATACGATTTCTTACTTAAAAAATTATTATTATAATAATCGTATTCTTCCTCTGAATTTCTTCCATTCAGTTTTCCCGTCTTCTTACAAAGATACATTTCAAACATTAATATTCCAAGACTGATCTTCCCTAATCTCTCTAATAAGGTATTTGCGTATGTATCTATAATAGAATCCGTCAAAAAAAGACTTGTTCCATTTTTTAATATGTCTATTCCGTAATTGATTAAAGGTATAAAAAAATTATCAAATGCCAATTTTTCTCCTTTGAATCCGGAATAGTTATAATTGATTGGTTTTTCAAATAATTCTATTTTTACCTTTTCCATTTCTGACATCACGTGATTGTTTTCACATACATAATTTTCAGAATTTAAAACTTTTACTAAATCAATACCATAACATTTCTCAGCAACTCTTAATGTATCTTCTCCTAAAATCTTTTTCCAATATTCAAATATATCTTTTTTATTTTCTGCTTCTGATGTTGTATAACTTCTTTCTGTAAAATATGATGCTCTCTCAGTATTCATGTTCTTAAACACCCCATTCTGCTTTCCATTTCAACTCACAATTCGTATCTGTACTGCACAAACTTCAATTAACGCTTACCCTCTTTATCAACACCTGTGTTTATTTCTTAGGGCAGCAAGGTTTCAGCAAAGTACCAAAATAGCATTCTGCTGTACTTGTACATAAAACTCCGCCGGAATTTCTGGTTTCACCAGCTCCTGCTACAAATTTGTTTAAATCTGCTTCCTGCAGCTCCATCATAACGTTACCAGCTGGATTGCTAAAGTTTTCTTCTCTTGTAATAGGATTTCTCATTTCACTCATAATTATTTCTCCTTTCATAAATCAATTTTGTACAGTACAGATACTAATTCTAAATTGAAATGGTTGAATTATTTTCTTCTGTTCCTTACATTTTAGATAATACACCTTTTATTTCTTGAAATTTTATTCATGTAATAAAATCGACTGTCTATGTAATTTTTGTTAGAATATTAATAGTTTTATTTTTTCACATCTTCCATATAAAAATATTACTGTCTACCAACGTAACCGTTCAAAACAAAAATCTTTTCTACAATGTCAAAAGCGGATATGCGCTAAATCGCATATCCGCTCCAAATTCTTTCAAACCGCAAATAATATTTCCCTATATATTCTCTGCAACTCTCATAATATTCAATTATCCCACCATATTTTTCGATATTTGCTAGGTGTCCTCCCATACTTCTGCTGAAACGCCTGGTTAAACGTCCTTTGGCTTTCAAATCCGAATTCAAGATAAATATCCATAATCCTTTTATCTGTATTTTCCAGCAGATTGGAATAATAATGATGTAATATTCATCACCAAAAATGATTATCAAATTTCAACAAAAAGATGTAAATAATATCAAATACACCGTCTACCTTTTACCTCAATTTTTTTAATCAATCTTATTTCCGCTTACCAACATTTTCTTTTTTTAAAATTTTAGAAGTTTTTACAAGTGCTTCTATTAAAGTTAAACCTGTCAGAATTACAGCAACCCCCATCATAAATAATGTCCATGCTTTGCCCTTATCAAAGGTTACCAAAATAGCTATCACAGCTACAGGCATGTTTATATATCCTAAACTTGTTGCCCATTGAATAAAAAAGTTCGGCCAAAACTTTTTCTCTTCTTCCACTTCATTCACTGTTTTCACTTTTTTGGCGAAATAAAGCATACAGACTATAGATACAGCTATCAGTATTATTTTCCATACACAATTAACTTTCGTTTCCTCTGGTGGAAAAAAGGTATCTATCATGATAACTGCTATTCCAATGATAAATGCTATTTCACTATACAATCCTGAATAAGCGGAATCTTTCATGTCATTTACTTTTTTCTCTAAAGCAGTAATTACAGATTGGTGATACTGTTTTGCACTTTTCTTATTTCCGTTCATGTAATAAATCCTCCATTAATAATAACATACTATTTCATCTCAATTATATCTCCCAAAAACTATAACTTTTTCAACCGATACCCCACATTGACCAACGTTTCGATAATATCATGTCCCATCTTTTTTCTTATCTTCCATATCACATATTCTACTGTTCTGTATGGTATCTGATCATCATGATAATGAATACCCCATACAGAATGATAAATAGTTGTCTTTGGCATTACCCAGTTTGGCTTTAAAGCCAGTAGATATAAAACTTCAAATTCCCTGGGTGTCAGGTCTATCTCCTTTCCTTCGTAGATAACCTGATAGGACATTGGATTTAACTGTAATTTCCCGTTGCCCAACACTACATTCTCTTTATATTCTGGAAAAACATACTTCATGTGTATGTCTCCTCTTGATTTGTAAATTCAACTTTTCTCATTCCAGAAAGAAATACTGGACGAAAACTCCTCGCCCAGCACTTCTTCAATTATCAGTTATTTTAATGCACTCTCTATATCCTCCGCTGCTTTTTCTATAATTTGAAGATACTCTTGGAGCTTTTCAGACTGGATATTTTTTTCTGCAAGTGAATTGATTAGAAAGCAACTTGTTTTTATGCAGCTTAGCGGATTTCGGATATTGCTCTGCAGTTCCGCCCGCATAGTACGATAATCATTTTCTATATCCAGTGTCATTGTTACTGCCCTCTCACAAATATCCAGCAGTTGATTGATACACTCTGCCAACTCTTGCACCGGATCATTCAAATACCTGCACCTAACTCTTTGTTCCAAACATTGTTCAGAAAGAATATCGTTCAAATCATTTAACAGCAGTCTACATTCTCTATCACGTTCCATTTCTACAGCTCCATTCATGCACGAAAATCAATAATAGAAAATTCCTTTTTCTCCGGTCGGTATTTGTATATAAAATCATAAGCGCCATAATTTTCGTCTAAATCTTCACTTATGTAAAGAGCAGATATTCCCAAACTTTTTGCTGCATGATAAGTAAGTATTGCAAGTTCTGCCTTGCTCTGCTCTTGCATTCTTTTGAATAAATCGAATATCACAACAACCTTCCTGCCTCCGGAAAAGGCACGCGCACAGATACATCTCATTTCTTCTCTATGATTAAGATCCGAAGGATATTTTTGTAATAAGTACCCTATGTCAAAAGCCTTAACCAATTCCTCTATATTGGTTTTATCTCCGTCTAACAGACTTGGCATAGAAATATTTTCTTCAATCGTCATAAATTCAATCAGCGGAAACTCTTCTGCCGCTATCCCAAACAAGCGCCTGTTTAAAAGAGAACGACTATTTTCGTCCAAATCAAGCCAGTCTTTATTACATACAAATATCTCATCTGTTTTCGGTTTTCTATATCCGCAAAAGATTTCAAAAAGTATCCGTCCAAAATTTTCCCCACACATAAAAAAGCAAACTTCTTTGGAATTTACCTCAATGTTTAAATTTTGTATATAGGCTTCCTCGTCTGTCATATTTTCAACTAGAAGTGGATACATAGTTTCTCTCCCTCACATTAAAAGGCACTAGATAACAGAAAATTTTATTCTTACCTAGTGCCTTTTTCTAAACTGCCTTTGCCTGCATTTGCAAGTTTTACCACCAACCAGTTACTACTGCTGTACAGTTATTGTATCCACTCTCCATACAATCTTGTAAACAATCATCAGGATCACAGTACTGTACTTCGATTTCAAACATTTCTTCCTGTACTACTTTTTCTAATTCCTTCATAATAACCTCCTTTTCTACAAAGCGATGGGCAGATACCTGCCCACCGCCCTGTCCAAAACTACATAGGAACAATCGCAATTACAATAATACTTAAAATTGCGCCTCCCGCACTTGCCGCAGGGACAAAGTCTGTCAACATAGCCTCGTCTAATGATGTTCCGTTTAACATTGATAATGGTTCAAACATGTCACATCCTCCTTTCTACAAGCGTTTTATAGGAACTTCCTATGGATTAAAAGTAAGCGATGAATAATCCACCGGTTTTTCAGTATCCAAAATTTATGAGATAATCCCTCTAAGGAGTGGTATCTCTATAACTTTTCCAGTTTTTTGCACTTAGGACCATTTCACTTCAGTTCTTCTGGTACCTGTGCTAATCTCACTCCAAATAAAAAACAGGAGTTGAATTTTTATGCCTAAAAAAAATCCAAGACGTACAGATAAAGAATGGTTGGATCTGATCCAGGAATGCCGGTCCAGTGGTCTTTCTGATAAATGCTGGTGTCAGGAACATCATATCCATACAAGCAACTTTTATTACCAGATACGAAGACTTCGACAAAAAGCCTGTGAGATACCGGAACCAGTCCATTCTTCTTTTTCAGGAAAACAGGAAGTTGTACCGCTTTCTTTTGAGGAACCGGCAGTCTGCCCATCCTCAGTGCAGCTCAAAACGGATACCATTCCAGACTCTGTTATAAAGATCACTTATCACAGTTTCCAGATTGAGATCACCAACGCAGCAGACCGTGAGACCATATTTCATACGTTATCAGCGCTGCAGGATTTATGTTAGGTGATCTGTCCGGTGTGTCTAAGATCTTCGTTATCACCGGACGTACAGATATGCGAAAAAGTTTCGACGGGCTTATGGCTATCATACGCGATACTTATGAACTCGATCCGTATGCAAATGCAGTTTATCTTTTCTGTGGAAGGGATAGCCGTAAACTTAAGGCACTCCATTTTGATAAGGATGGTTTTGTGCTGCTCCAGAAAAGGCTTGACGGAAACGGCAGGTTCCAGTGGCCGCGGAATGCTTCGGAAGCCCGTCTTTTGACGCGTCAGGAATTCCGGTGGCTTATGGAAGGTCTTTCCATCGATCAGCCCAAAGCAATCAAAGGCACAGGCAGAAAAAAAGATTTCTGATCCTTTGTGCAAAACAGAGAATTTTAAATTTTCTATATCCGTGACAGCAGGCAGCCGCCAGACACTTATCCACTGCTTTCTTTTTTCCTTTCGAATGCGATGTGGATGAGACTCAAAAAAACATCTGTTTTAAAACAGCAGGTGGATATCTTTCCTAAAAGAATGAGCATACAGGCATATCTTTCATTTTTTTAGGAAAGATATCCACAACTGAGGTACCGTCAGATTGACAGTACCATCTGTCCCGTCTGTTTGCCATATCCCCGTACTTCTTTTATAATAGGGATAAGAAAACAAAGGACGGAAATGCCATGCCTCATGATACAGAAGATATGATCCAGCTTTTATTAAACACGAATAAAGAACAGGAACAGACCATTGTGGATCTCAGAGCTACCATAAAAGAGCTCCGCAGCACTATTGCGAACCTGAACGAGACGATAGATGAACTGAAAAGGAAGATCTTTGGAACATCCAGCGAAAAGACCAGGCGTCCTGATCAGGAGGAAGGAATCCAGGAGGAAGAAACGGTGACCGTTGTAAAAGAACATACACGGACCAGAAGAAAAAAGTCTGTTCGTGCAGATCTGTATGAGGCCCTTCCCATAAAAGAGATCTCCTGCGATGTTCCCCCGGAAGAAAGGATCTGTCCGGACTGTGGTTCCCCGATGGAACACCTGGGGTATAAGTTTGTCCGGGAAGAACTGCGTATCACTCCGGCAAAAGTGGTAAGGGTCCATTACATGCAGGAAACCCTTATGTGTCCTGTATGTCGGCAGGAGGATGAAACAATGATCGTAGAGGCAAAAACACCGACACCGCTTCTTGCCCATAGTCCCGCATCGCCGGATATGGTGGCAATGGTCATGTACCAGAAAAGCTTTCTGCACCTTCCCTTTTACCGTCAGTCAAAAGACTGGATGGAAAAAGGGGTGCCTGTCCCAAGAGAAACTGCAGCGCACTGGTACAATTACTGTTCATTGGAATATCTCTCTCCAGTCTATGAAGTAATGCATCAGGAACTGCTGGCAAGAGAGATCCTCCATGCAGACGAGGTACCCTGTCAGGTGCTTCATGAAGAGGGAAAAACTGCCACTTCAAAATCCTATATGTGGATCTACCTGAGCGGGACTGATGGAAAACCACCGATCATCCTGTATGATTACAGACCCGGACGGAGCGGGGATTATCCGATAGAATTTCTCCATGGTTTCACTGGGATGCTCCAGTGTGATGGGTATAGTGCATACGGCAGGATCGAAGATGTTGTCCTGGTCTGCTGTCTTGCCCACTGCAGGCGTAAGTTCTTTGAAGCAGTCCCAAAAGCACGTCAGAAAAAGCTGAAACTTCTGGACATTAATTCTGAACAGGAACTTGCAGAACCTCCGCAGGGAACTGCAGAAGACAGTTCCCTGCTCCCTGCCGAAAAAGGAGTTGCATTCTGTAACCGTCTTTTCTATATGGAACGTCTCTACAAAGAACTTCCACAGGAAGAACGAAAACAGAAACGCCAGGAAACAGAACCTGCCATCTGGAATGAATTCTGGACATGGTTGGAAACCCTGGAGCCTGCTGGCGGGAGTAAGCTTGAAAAAGCGGTAAACTATGCCTTTAATCATAAAGAGACCCTTATGAATTATCTACTGGATGGAAGATGCGAGATCTCTAATAATGCAGCGGAACGTCGGGCAAAAACCTATGTGACGGGGCGTAAAAACTTTCTGTTTCATGATACTGCTGATGGAGCAACGGCAAGTGCCATTGTATTGAGTCTCATAGAAACAGCGAAAGCCAATAACCTGAACATCTATCATTATCTCTACACCTTGCTGCTGTATATGCCGGACTATAAAAATGAGCCCGCAGGCATAAAACAGCTGCTGCCATGGAGTGACTTTATAAAAGAAAGATGTACCGGGATCATAGATATCGAAAAAGTAAGACCTGAAGAACGTGGGAACCTGAATATTTAAGGTTCCCAGGAAGTCGTGACCGGGTGATTATTCATCGCTTACGATTAAAAGATAACATTTTCTTTTGAAATTGATGTGCTATTGAAGTGAAAACCATGTGAAACTCTGGTTCTGTCAGAAATAATTTGATATGAGTTTTCATCTTTTAGAGAATATTAGTGCTTGATACAAAAACAGGTGATCCCAAGATTTTGAAATCACCTGCACCTTATGTATCCTTATTCTTTTTTATAAAATTCGTAGCATCTGAATATAATTCACATTTTCTTTTTCTGATAAACGTTCTCCGAATTTCCGGAATCTGTTTTTCTCGTTCTGATAGAAATTCAATAGCTCCGGCTTTTCCTCACACTCTAAGTACACAACGCCACCGCCAATTTCACGCTGTACATGTTTAAGAATGGTCAATACCGCTTCCATCATCTTTCCGCCATCTGGAACAGGTGCGTCTTTATGCTGATAATTTTTTCCAAACTGACCGATCAGAAAAGCAGAAAGAGCATATTCATCTGTCTTCTCATTTTTTTGTGCATACCGCTGTATCTTTTTTTGCAACGTAGAAGAAAGATTTTTTCCCCAGATTTGCACTGCTTTATGTGTGATTGCAAAAATTGCCAAAACCCTGCTATACTCATCTAACAAAAGATAAGTAATGGACATCTTCCGTTTTGCGAACTCTACCGCATTATTCCGGACAAAATTTTCTATTTCTTTATTCTTCGGACACGAAAAACCGGAGAGGACATCAACCACTGACTCCTCTCCTATAAGTTCTATATAATCTAAAATATTTACAACTGCATAATACATCTCTCTTAGTTCCTTTTCCTACCCAGGAATCTGCGTAATTCTTCTACACTATCTAATATTGGAATAGACGGTGCAGAAGGTTTCCATACTGGATCTTGACTGGACTTTTCAAGTGCATCTACAAATGCTTCTGCTTTTTTCGGATCTTCAATTACAACATTGGTAAGAATACTTGATGTAGCCATATAAAAGCACCTCCTCTTCTCTTATCATTCTCTTTGTTCTAAAAAGCGGTTTTATGCTGGCTGTCAGCCGCGACACCCTTCCGAATGTCTGAAATGTCGCCGGTATCATTCAGTCCCCGGTGCGGACTCACCGTATCTCCCTGGTGTGGGCGTAATACTCTTTCGAGTATAAAATAGTCCCAATATTTACCCTGCCTAGACGCAGTACAGCTTTTACGTGCCGCTACACGAAACCTTTTGGCTTAACTATATTATATGTGATATCCTAAGAAATATCAATGGTTTCCCCAAAATTTGTATCCTGTTATAGAAGGTTCATGGTCGTTTCCATAAACTTTTTCTATAATCTGTATCCAATACTATTTTATGAAAATCCAACATTGTGTGCTCTTGCATCAGTTTCTCACCCAATTTCACAAGAGGATTGGTTTCCCATTCCGGATCAATTCCTGTTTGATGAAAGTATCTTGCATAAGCAAATCCCTCCGCTACCGCATCTGAATTTTCAAATACTCCCACCATTGCATCTGTAAACTGTACAATGATTGAGTTTCCAAAAATACCCTGCAATTCTTCCGCATTCGCATCATCATATTTCTCTACATCAAAAAATAAAGAGAAATCATACGTATTCTCTTCTCCGTCTTCTGTTTCATAAGAAATGGTTCCAAAAATATCTCCCTTGCCAGACGGAAGTTCGATTGACTCTGAAAGCTCTAATTCATATTCAATACCATTGAATACTGTCGTTGCTTCAAACATTTGTGATATACAGGTACCTTCTTTTTCATAAATATCTTTTTGTAAAAAGGAAATAGGATTATACTCCATATTTTCCCATATCTGTTTTCCTTCCACTGTCCGTTTACACAAAGAATTTAAAAGCAGCATCATTGTTTCCTGATCTATTTCTTCATATACGTTCATAGGCAGCCTCCTTTTCTTTGGATTATCCACAAAAGTTCTGTAAGGGTTTATATTAATTTCTGGTTACAACATGATATTTAGTCAAATGACGTATGTGCGCGCCTTCTTAGTAGTTGCCAATATTATATGGCGTATCTTCCAAAAATTCAATCAGAATATAAAAACTTTTACTCACACTATCCTGCCTTTACATCTTTTTTAGTCTATACCCTACATTGATCAATGTTTCTATAATATCATGCCCCATCTTTTTTCGTATCTTCCATACTACGTGTTCCACTGTTTTGTACGGAATCTGATCATCATAATAATTACTCCCCCAGACCGAACAATAGATATTCTTCTTTGGAATAACCCAATTTGGTCTTTGTGCTAAAAGATACAGAACTTCAAATTCCCTGGGAGCTAAACTGATTTCTTTTTCTTCATAAATAACAGTATATGACATGGAATCAAGTTGAAATTTACCATTTCCTAATACAATTTCAGATTTATATTCTGGAAAAACGGTTTGCATTCATTTTCACCTCCATTAGCGTCTACTAAATTGGATCATACTATTTTATGCTATTAACAATTTTCTTGATACTTTATACGTTATCCCAAATAATACATTTTTTGTTATTTAGATACAAACAATGGGCAAAGCATAATGTGCCCTACCCATTGTTCCAAATTTCCTATTGTGAGTATTCTAATACACTATCGCTCACACATTCCATTGTATACTGATAAAATTAAATTTGTTTCAAAATATGTATCTGAATATTCATAGTCCATATTGCCACAATATTTATTTGCTAGGTTTTCTAAAATCATCATGCCCATACCGAGATGCCCATTTTTAGTTGAAACCAACTTCCCTTCTTTAATTTTAGGTTTTGTACCTATTGTATTACACACCTTTATAACAATATATTCTTTAAATCTATGGATACGTAAAATGATTTTTTTACATTGAATACTGCTTTCTTCGCACGCTTCTACAGCATTATCTAACAAATTAGCAAATAAAGCTGTAATATCTGTTTTATCCATAAAATCAAAAGTAATATCTTGCATATTTACTTCAAATTCAATTCTTCTCTGTTCACATATCTGCATTTTGTTCCATATGATTGCACAAACTATTTTATCGCTACAATAAAATTGTGGTTGAATTTCTGTAATATTACTAATCAATTCCTTTTCGTAATCTGTTTTATCGTTTCCAGTCAGTTCACTCAAAACTTGTATATGTTTTTTGGTATCATGTAGTATCTGCTGCATTTGTTCATAATTATCTTGTAGACCTTCATAATACCTCTGCGTCATCTCTAATTGTTGTTCAACTAATTCTGCTCTTTTTTCCATTGTAGCCTTTTTGGATAACATCTTATACAAATAAAGAATTCCCGCATCAAGAATTACCACCCCAAAACTTACAATTAATAATTCTATATTATTTTTTTTCCCTATTTCGTGTTTGACGAAATAACCTAAAATACTAAATTCAAAAACCATAAGAAAAATCATATAGAAATGTAAAATTCTTGAAATAGTATTTATTTGACAGTGTTGCAAAATTTGTATTACTAACTTATATGTGCATAAAATAATAACTGCATTTCCTATACCTGATACCAAAAAATATTTAGGATTGGTTATAGTATTATATGTACTACTTTGTAACACTGTGGAGAAAATAACTGTTACCACTATATCCGCAATTGCCAAATAGATAATTATTATTCCAGAATTAATTAATATACTTTTATCATGTGCTATATACAAACTTTTGCTTAATCCGTATAACAAAAGTGTTGAAAACAAAACATTTAATATCGGAATTCCAAACCATGCTATTCCGACACTCAAAATCACATATATGACATATATTCCTGTAAATGTTAGTTTATTATAACTAAATTTTCTTTCATATAAAGATTCCATAACATCAAAAAAGACATATCCAGTTACTATACAGGAACACATAACCCCTATAAGCCGAAGCACGTCAAACACCTCCCATTTAAATTTTATCAAATGTTGATTGCAAGAAATCATTAAACTTTGCTTTAAATCCTACTGCACGTTTCTGTGCCAATGGGATAGTACCTCCGTTTTCCATAAGTATATCAAACCCTTTGATGCGTTTAATGTGTAGCATGTTTATGATAAAGCTCTTATGTGGCGATTCAAAATTATATTTATTAAATTTTTCATACAATTCTTTCAAACTGTACGTAGCTATGTACTCACCCTGTGATGTATTAATCAAAACTCGCCTTGACATATACTCAAAATAATATATATCATCTAATTCTAATGTCAAAACTCCTTTTTCTGTTGTAAATGCAAATTTCTGTTTTTCTATTGAATTATCTAAGTAATGTATAACTTCTTTTAGAACGTTAAAGATTCTATTTTCTCGCACTGGTTTTTCAACATAATCAAATGCATGTACTTTATAAGCACAACTTGCATATTTACTGTAATTTGTTACATAAACAATTTTACTATTTACATCCCAGTTTCTTAACTTCTTTGCAGTTTCTATTCCATTAAGCCCTGGCATATCTATATCTAAAAATATGACATCAAAACGAATATTTGCCTTTAATAATTTTAAACCACTTGTAAATTCAGCCACCCACACAGGTCTTCCGATATCGGCAAAATATTCTTTCACTATAGCAATCAGTTTGCTGCATATCTGTTTATCATCATCACAAATAGCTACTTTTATCATTTGTATCACCTCCGTTATCCAACGCAAGTATATTTATAATTTTATATCATACCTAAAAAAAGAGGATTTTTCACTATTTTTAATAAATAATATCTAGAAAATCACTTATGTTTTTTGTCTTCCTTTCCCAATCAGTAACATAATTGTTTCTATAACCCAAGCACATATAATTCCATTTATAATTTCCTTAAAAAATAGGGATAACAGACAAATTATCCCTTCTATAATTAAAGTTTTTATTGTTTTTTTCTTATATATTGTCAATTCCTCTCGACTTAACGGTCTATTTGAAGTTTCTTGTGGAGAAAAAGTACTAATAGCCCCTGCACAAATACCTAAAATAATATATATCACGAATAATTCTACATATTCAAGAATATAAAAAAGAAGTATGGAAAACGAAGTAACAATCCCTGTACAAGCATAGCATCCTTTCGAACTTTTTGCATGATATCCGCCGGCATACTTTCGTATACCGGCATATGCCACCAAGAACACTGCTGTACATATGAATTTTTTGCAAATCGTTCCCAATAATAAGATTGTAACTATATGAAATATTTTTTTTATTAACAACGTCAATCCATATTGGTATAATTCTGAATCTTGCTGATGTATAATATTGTTTTTAATGAGTATTTTTACAACTCTCTCAACCATCTTTTATTTTTTTCTTTTCTCAATTTATGTACGCATTGAGGCATTTTAGGCTGCCCATGAAAAAATACACAAGTTGTATTTGCACTTCTTTCAGCCTCCTTATATGACATCTTTGCAATAAATTCAGCGATACCTCTTTTTACATTCATTGATCCTTCCTCCGTTTCGTGTCTATTATATTATTACATATAAGATTATATTTTTCTTTTATCTTAAATGCAATAGCAATGGACAAACTACGAATTATCAGGTTAAACTACGATTAGGTTCTTATATAACCTTTAGAAGTCATTTATACTTGTGATGCTGATATGATAGGTGTGTTTGTATCTGCCAGAGGCTAACATCACCGCCAAGTTGTTTCTAGATTCTTCGAACTCACACTGAGAGTAGAAAATCCTGATAGATTTCTTACATTTCCAATGGAACAGAGCCAAGAGATCCTTTTATTCTTAATTCAGTAAGCTTCCGTAGGAATCATTCATCCGATATCAGTATCAATAGATTGACATATTTTTCCAAGATTTTAATATAGCTACCTGCTGTCCTTGCTATTTCCAGATCAATAAGCAGTTCTGAACGACAGACATATTTGGTGTTGCAATAATGTTTATAGGCTTCTACGTCAAAAGCATAGATCATATACGTTTTACTACAATCTGTGTTTGTACCAGTAATAAATTCGATATATACCAGCATACCAAACCTATCTTTTAATGGAACTTCTTTTAATTTTAGGTTAGCAAACTAGTTACACGAATGTTTTTAATAACTTTATAACTCAGTGATGTTATATAGAATAATATCTTTTACATACTGCTTCTAACAAGGGCTCCGGATATTTCTCGACAAGCACAGCATCGGTACTATTTGCATCCAATAGTTATGATATAGATAATTTTTTAGTACACTATAGCACACAATTAATCGTTTTCTTAGAAACACCGCAGCGCTCAACAATATTCTGTTGACTGAAATTTAGGCTTGATAGCCTGAGAATCTCACGATAATTGGTTTTCCCAAAAAAGGAATTTCCGTTTTCTCTGCATGAATAGTAAAGACACGGACACCAGAATACTCAGCAAATCATTTTTATTACTGTATATTGATTATGATATACAACATTAACCATAGTGATTTTATTTTTTCTCAATTTCTTATTTATTTTATTTATTAATTTTTGCGACAAACTCTTTTTTGTAAATATTCGTACAACATACCAATCTTTATATTTATGAATTCGTATATAAAAATGAAACACTTTACCATAAAAATATAAGTCATGAATTACTTGAATTAAGTATATTTCAACTCTTGCTATAGACTTTTTCTGTCCTTGTAAATTATTTTTATCATAAAACCACTCTATAATACATAATGGACATTTTTCTTTTATTTTTTTCTCTAAAAGTTGACTCCATTCAATACATTGATATTCCATCACATCTTCTCCTTTTCCATTTTATATCAATATACAACTTTAAGTTCTATTATTCAACGCTTAAAGATTATTTCTGAACACGGAAGCATAAAATATAATGATATGAAACATAGGAGGTGATACTGTATGCAAAAACCTGATAAAAGAGCAATTGGTGAACGGATTAGAAAACATCGCGAGGAACTCAACATGAGTAGAGAACAGCTTTCCGAAATAATGGGTATTACTTCAAAGTTTCTCAGTGATATTGAATTTGGTCTTCGGGGATTTTCAATTGAAAAACTTTTTTTATTTTCAGAATCTCTAAACCTTTCAACCGAATATATTCTGTTCGGCACAGGTCCTTCTATTAATGATCGTATTTTTTTACAAAGCATTAATAAATGCCCAGAAGAAAAGAAAGAATATCTCCTCTTAATACTCAATAAAATCATAGAATCTTATAATATAGATACTAAAACTGTATGAAATACTCAGCAGGATTATACCTCGATCTACCCCTTATGTGCTAGATTTTCATGTATCAAAACCGTATTCAACATACAAAAAGGGTGTTGCATTCTGCAACACCCTAAAACAATTTACTTATAAAATAATCAAGCACCATTTGCATTCGCAGTTAATGCTCCACCTGCTGTTCCACCCAGCGTTCCGAAGGCAATTGTACTACCTCCACCAACCAGACATCCTGCTGCACATCCTGCTGCGCATGATCCTGAACACAATGTGCCTGAACAGTTATCTACTGGCATTACTTCTCCCATATCGCATTTTCTCCTTTCGTTTTACTCAAAATCAGTCTTTCTTATTAAGCACCATTTGCATTTGCGGTTAATGCTCCGCCTGCTGTTCCACCCAGCGTTCCGAAGGCAATTGTACTACCTCCACCAACCAGACATCCTGCTGCACATCCTGCTGCGCATGTTCCTGAACACAATGTACCTGAACAGTTATCTACTGGCATTACTTCTCCCATATCGCATTTCCTCCTTTCGTTTTACTCAAAATCAGTCTTTCTTATTAAGCACCATTTGCATTTGCGGTTAATGCTCCGCCTGCTGTTCCACCTAGCGTTCCGAAGGCAATTGTACTACCTCCACCAACCAGACATCCTGCTGCACATCCTGCTGCGCATGATCCTGAGCACAATGTACCTGAACAGTTATCTACTGGCATTACTTCTCCCATATCACATTTCCTCCTTTCGTTTATTTATTATAAAGCTATAAAATAGCATTATAATCGTTTAATAGTCGAGGCTCAAATACTCTTTGTTCCAACCAACGAATTCCACATTTGAGATATCACTAGCTTTTTCTTCAATATTTGCCGGACAAAACATATTATGTACATTTGAACTTTCGTGAGACGCTAATTCAAACACACTACAGTCAGAACAAAAATATCTCATAGAACAATTCTTGCAATACACAACTTTATCTTTTGAATAAGTCCAATAAGAATAAAGGTCATCTTTACTTAGAATTTCATGCAGTGTATTGTCGGTTATATTTCCTAATGCTTTATGTATTCCCGGACACGGATTCACATTTCCAAATAAATCAATAGAAAAAACACCGTATAAGCATGGATTATAACTTTTTCTCAAATAAAATTCTCGCGGATTTCTATACTGAGATAACATCTTTTGATTCATTCCAATATGTGTCAATTTTTCTCTTTTTTCCATGTCCACAATATCAGCTATCATAGGAGTTATACCCAATTCTGTTTTAATATCCCTAATAATAGCCTCTGCATAATTCCGATTTTTGTCATATATCTGTAAAGTAACGGAATACGGTATATTATTCTTGTGTAGTACGCTGAATAGTTTTTCTTGTTTTCGTATAAACTCCTGCATTTCTTCACTCAAAAACTCAGAAAATCTACGTGTGGCAAAAACAACAATGTTTAATTTTATTTTTTCATATAAACTGGAAACTTTTAATATTTCATTTGCTTCAACACTTCCAGGCGTAGTAATTATCAAATTTATTCTACTGTTTTTTTTGCACTGTTCTATAAGTTTGTAAATAACTTCTGATTTGCAAAATGGCTCTCTTCCACCTAAAATCAATTCTTTTACACCAATCTCTTCAAGTTCACTTACTAATTTGTCGTATTTAATACTAGCCTCTTGATGATTTTGATTTCTAAAACAGCTCTGGCATCCCAGCCAATTTATATATTTTGATTTTCCACAAAAAGAGCATTTCAAATTACACTCATTGCTAATCTCTAAATAACATTTTACATATTGTGGAACTGGTTCAAGCATACCTTTTTTCTGAATTGGTGCATTAAAGCGAAACTTTTCTATATGAACTTCATTTTCAAAAAAATCTCCAAGTCCTTTTTGAGCCAACATCCCAAGAAAGTCCATACACACATTCTTGTGCTTTTCATATTCTTTTAAGGTATCCAGGTCCACATTATTTTCTAACCTTTTAATAAGCATTCCTGCTTCGCGATTAAGCATATAGATAAAGTTATTTTTCATATCATAAATACTATAATCTTTTTCTCCTGCAACCAAAAATGCAAATGCATTTAATCTGAAAAACATATATTATCCTCCCTATATAGTCAAGTCTTTTTCCTTGAAAATCAAGGATTTTTTAATCTTTCATCAATTAATATCTCAGAAGAAGGAGCCATAGGAATGGACATTTCTCTGTATCTGGTACGAAAATAGAGGATTTTGGGTACACGAAGTAAAACGTCTTGGTCTTTCGTTCTACATGGCCTTGTGTATACCCATCCATCTACGGTAGCGAACCTCCCATGTCTACCAGGATCATCAGTCTATGCCGAGTCCTAACTTCTCTCGTCCCGCCTGTCCATAACCAGGGTGTCAGCTCAGCTCCTAAACAGGGTCACGCCCTCTGGAAAATATTCCTGCCGACTACTGGCTCATTCTTTGTTTGTTGTATTACTGACTTCTTTCCTGCAACAGCACTTTTCGGTGGACGTTTTCCTGTTACATTTCATTTCTTTGTTGTTTCCAGCTCCTATATCTTTGAATTACATTTAATTATTTTCTAATTCTGCAGTATCTGTATCTAGAAAATATCTGCAATTTGGGTTTTCTTCATAAATTGAAACGTATCGTGATAAATTTGTTTTTACAACATTACGATGAAATGCACACCCAGCTTTATTCTTTTTAAATCCATTTTCTGTTTCAAAATTCAAATAGCAATATCCACAAAGCTTTTTAATCGGACAATTAGAACAGTCTTCTAAAGCAACCTCATTATATTCTTTCATAATTTTTAAAACTGCTTTTCCGTCAATCCCTTGTTCAACATTTCCTATAGAATTATGTCCATTAACTCTTTCACATATATCAAATATTCCTGATGAATTAACACATATTTTCTGTCCCGGAATACATGCTCCACTGCTCTTAATACAATGTCCTTGAATTTCATCAATTCTCCGCCTAACTATTACAGACATTGGTCCCCCACCTGCTATAGCTGACAAATACGAACTTATTTCTTTATCTGCTACTTTCTTTTCATGAAATTTACGCATTAAATTTTTTATTCTATCATCATATTTTTGATTATCGGTATCTGAAAATTGATCATAATAATTTGTTTCATTATCGGAAACTTTATTCACAAATATGGCTCTAGGAATGTTATATGTTTTTTCCAACTCTTCGTAAAATTCTTCAACTTTTTCAATATCTGTTTTAGGATCAAAAACGCAAACCGCATTTACCCTTGTACGAAAATAATAAGGATATGCTTCACTCAGCTTTTTAATATTATTTGCAATTTGTTCAAAGCTTCCACTTCCATCAATTTTAACTCTTAACCGATCATGTTCTTTTTGTGGACCATCAATACTTATAGCTAAACCAATTTCGTTTTCTGCTAGGAATTTTATATTCGCATCATTCAGTAACAATCCATTTGTTGTAAGCATATAATAAACATTTTCTTTATAAAATTGGTTAATATATCTCACAGCGTACTTAATTGTTTTCATATTCATAAGAGGTTCACCACCATAAAAAGTGATTCCTATTTTCTTTCTTGGATTACGTCTTAATTGAGGTGAAATCAGCTCAAAAAAGTAATCAATAGCACGTTTAGCAGTTTCCTCTGTCATATACTTACAACTTTTATCTTTTGTCAAATGATATGCGTCTGAATAAATGCAATATTTACATCTTAAATTACAATCATCTGTTACTGATAAAATCAATTGTCTTGCTAAATTACTACCGATAAAGTCAACAATTTCCTCTTCTCCTGGATATTTCACGCGAATATCACACTCTTCCAAAAAGGCTCCAGTTTGATCCAACAAGTAGGATAAATAATGCACTTTACTTTCGTGTACATCACCATCTTTTAGTATATCTTCTGTCTTATTACCTTCTAGCAATTGTTTCAAAATTTTTTCATCTTCCTTACTCCATGGTAAAATAAGGCCTGTGGAATCATCATATAAATATTCGTTTCCTTTTTTTGATTTAAATGTCAGTGTCATTCGTTTTTTCATTTTTATTCTCCTTATCTAAGTTAATTATTTTATCAAATCGAATTCCATCTATATAATCATGCGAAACTATAATACATGTACTTTCTTTAAATTTTTCATGAATCATTTTATATAAATCATCAGTCTTTTTTGAATCTAAATTTGATGTAGCTTCATCAAATATCAATATTTTAGATTTCTTCATTATCGCCCTAGCAATTGCTATCATTTGTCTTTGTCCTCCTGATAGTAACATCCCATTTTCCCCTACATTACTTTCAAGATTTAATTGACCTTTTCTAAAGGCTTCAGCCAAGCCACTATCCTTTAATGCCTCAACTAACTCATAATCAGTAAAGTTATCCACACTATATAAAATATTTTCTTTAACTGTTCCTGAAAATAAAAAAATATTTTGAGATACTATACTAATTTGATTACGAATACTGGCTTTTCTGTAATTCTTTATATCTTTATTGTCAATATATATGTATCCTGTATAATTTGTATATAATCCCATGATTAATTTAAGTAACGTAGTTTTTCCGCTTCCATTTCTCCCTTTAATAAGTACTTTACTTTTCCCAGGAATCTTTACAGACAACTTATTTATTATCATTTTACTGTCTTCTTCGTATTTAAAGGACATATTTTCAAAGACTATTTGTCCATTACTTATATTCAGATATGGAAGATCGTTCTCTACCTCTATCTTTTCTGAGAAATACTGTACTAGTCTTTTCAAAGAAGCTATAGCTGGCTGAATACTGATTAGTGATGAAGCCAACGCTTGAACAGGTGCTAATAGTTTTGGCAAATATCCTGAAAAAGCAAAATAATCTCCCATTGTCATATTGTTTTTTGAAATGTGAATAGCTGATATAACTAGTACAAGGACAGAAATAATATTGCAAATCAACATTATTGATTCCGATGTAAGATTAAGCAATACGCTCTGTTTTGTTGATAATTTACTTATTCGCTCATTCAAATTATTTATTTTCTGCGACTCTGTTTTTTCTTTATTGGAAATTTTTACCTGTTCAATTCCTGAAAGAACTTGCTGTATTGTTCCATTTGCAGTGGCTACTTCCTCCATATTCTTTCCGACTATATATCTGGTTTTATTCATCATCATTTTTATTAGAAGAAAATAAATCGGCAAAAACAGATAAATGCATATAGTAAAACTAGTATTTATAGAAAATAAAAAGACCGATGCAATCACGAATTCTATAATACTTAAACCCAGTTTACATGTAGTACTTGAAAAAAGTGGTTTTATCGAATTGATCTCATTAGTTCTTGCCAATATATATCCCTTTTCCTTATTTCCAAAAAATGAAAGCGGATAATACATCAATTTATTATAAATTTCTTTTTTAATATCAAGATTCACTGTTTCACTCAGTAATGTAAAAATATATGATAGTAAAAAATTTCCCATAGAGTATAAAAAATATACAGCAACAGCCATACTTGATAATATCAGAATATACTCTATTCTCCCCTCTGGAATACCAACGTCAACAATCAATTTCATGATATAGGGTCCCAAACTAGAAACCAATGATATGACTATTGATAGCACAAGGCTAATTATTATTTTCCCTTTATGCCTTTTCATGTGCTTCCCTACAAATTTTAAAGCACTCATGATCATATCTCTCCTTTCGTCTAAACAATTTATTTGTTTGTTAAACATATTTTACAAAAAATGGATTTTAATACAAGACAAAATGCATGATATACCATTTTTGTGATTGAATGACAAAGTTTTATCTTACTTCATTCCCAATTTTAATCAAACATGCAATACAATTTTAAAGATAATACAATATTTCATCATTCTATATATTTATTTATATCTTGACACATTTTTATTAACCGTATATAATTATATATATACAGATATTTCGCAAAGGAGGTGAACACAAAATGGACTTTACCATACTAATAAGCAATTCTTCCGAACTTCCAATTTACATGCAAATTGTGGAACAGATTCGTGAGCAAATTGTTTTAGAGAAAATCCCTTCCAATACTCCTCTTCCTTCTATTCGCCAATTATCAAAAGATTTAGACATTAGCGTTATTACAGTAACTAATGCTTATAATAAGTTACAAATAGAAGGCTTCATTACTTCTTTACCTGGAAAAGGGTTCATAACATGTAGCAGGGAAAATAAAGAAATACAGTATTATTACAAAAATAATATTTACCAATATCTCAGATTGGCTATTCGCAATGCACAATATATTGATATAGAATATAATGAACTAATAGAGGACTTTTCTAAAATATACAATAACGAATTACAAACAAAAAAGGAGGAATAATATGTGTATTTTAAAACTAAATAATGTATCAAAAACATTTAATAACTTCTATTTAGATAATATAAACTTCGAATTGCCTAAAGGTTACATTATAGGATATATAGGTCCTAATGGTTCTGGAAAAACAACTACCATAAAACTAATCACCGATCAATATTTACCGGATTCTGGCACTATATATATTAATGGAAAAAAGCTTTCTGATTCAGAAAAGGATTATAGAAACTCAATCGGTTATATTGCTGATGATTTTTATTTTCCAGATTTCTTTAAAATCCATACAATAAAGAAAATACTTAAAGACTTCTATCCGACTTTTGACCCATTATCGTTTGATGAGTATATTAGTTTGTGGAAATTACCATGTAACCAGAACGTAGGCACCTTCTCTAAAGGTATGAAAGTCCGCCTGATGTTTGCTTGCGTTTTAAGCAGAAAACCAGAAATTCTTATTTTAGATGAAGCCACAAATGGTTTAGATCCTGTTGTTAGAACAGAAATTTTACAAATATTAAAGGACTATATAAAAGATGGCGAACACAGTGTCTTATTTTCCACCCATATTTTATCAGAATTAGATAACATAGCTGATTATATATATATGATTTTAGATGGGAAATGCACATTAATGGGGACAAATGATGAACTACTTGATAATTTCATTCTTATCACCGGTTCAATTCAACACCAAGATTTTTTCAAAAAAAAATGTGTTAGTTTCATACAAAAAGACAATTATTTGGAAGGACTAGTTCGCTCTGATAATATAGATTTTCTTCCAAATAACCTGTCTTTTAAAAGACCTACACTTGAACAAATATTATTATATCACTCAAAGGAGGATACATATTGTGAATAAATTAATCAAATTGGACTATCGACTTATTTCATCACAAATTATTATAATATTATGTGCAATACTTTTCTCAGTGTATTTAGGAGTTTTTAAAGCAATGCCAACTTTTTCAATAGGAATACTTTTTATGATGACTTTTATTTTTTCAACAGTTCCTTTTAACGTTTCCTCATATTATAAATCCTGTTTTTATAATATGCTTCCTGTTTCTACAAAGAAAAAGGTGTTAGCACGCTACTGTTATCTTTTTATAAATATATTCCTTTCGACATTACTAAGTTTCATTATTTTTTATTATGCGGGCCGAAAATATTCTATAGATGATTCAATGGGCTATTATAAAATAATATTTATTATTGCCATTACATGTCTTTCATTATGTAGTGTTCAGTATGTCATATACTATAAAATAGAAAACATTCGTAATCAACAATTTGCTGTTTGGTTTAGGCTTATACCTGCTTTTGCGCTTATGTTTTTTGTGAATATTTTTAGTGAAAGGGCTTCTCACTTTTTATATTTTAATTACTTTCATCTTTTAATATTAACTGGTATTTCAATTTTTATTTTATCAATATGTATAGCTCTGTCTTTTTATATTAATGCACACAAAAAAAATTAACGGAGGAAAAACCTATGTGTAATAATTCAAAAAACACTACTAAAGAATCCTCAAATAATACCAACGAGGAAAATACCTCTAGTAGTAAGTTTGAAAATAATCTTGACGATGAAATTGATTCAGAAACCTTAATTCCTATCATGCAGCTTCTTTTATAAATTAGCTGTGCTAAACCTTAAATAGACTATTCTGTTTCTCATACGTAAATAGTAGATAGTCCGTACCTACTCAATAGTAACCTTTCTGTAAATAAAAATGCCGGTACAGGTTTTACTATCACCTGTACCGACATTTTCTGTCTAGTTTATAAATTTAACTACATAATAATTTATTCTTTCCTTCTGCTCAAAATGCAGATAATGTCCCCCCTTTAACATTACCAATCTATTTTCCTGATTATCGCTCAACACACTTCTATGCAGTTTCTCCCATTCTGGAAAAATTTCACAATTATCTTCTGAAACAAAATTTAGCACTGGAACTTCTTCTGGAAATTTCATATCTTGTACTATCTCCAGATTCTTTTCTACCTGCTTTAATTCATTCATTACAGTCTTATTATAAGAGTTATCAAGGGAAAGTATCCGAAAAACTTCTAAGTCTTCCTGTGAATAAGAATAATTCTGGTCTGCATAGATAGCCTTTTCCGGATTTCCAATTGAAAATATCCGGCTAATTCCCAACACATTTTTTGTTTTACTTAAATAGGCCATCAGAAGATTTAATTTTGTTGTATCAAAGGGTTCATTCTCATTTTGCTTTGGTACAGAAGAATCTATCCCTATAAAACCACGAACTTCCTCTGGATAAGTATTAGCATAATACAGGGAATACAATCCGCTAATAGAATGAGCCATCAGATAATATCGGTGAACTCCAATCTCCTCTAAACAGGCATGTAATTCCTCTACGATATTCTCTATGCTTCTCTCTGTATCTGCGGGATCAGACAGTCCATAGCCAAAAGGCTCCACTGTAATCACTTTATATGTCTTTCCTAATTTCTCAGCTAACGGTCTAAACTCTAATACCGGAGAAGGAGATCCCAGTCCTGGGAGTAACACAATAACGGGGGATTCTTCTGCTTGCAAACCAGCAATTTCCACAGTCATCTTTTTCCCATTGACTTTAACTGCATTGCCATAAGCTGCTTGTATCTTTGGTATTTCTCTCTTTTTACAAAAATAGTTCCATGTGATCCCCATGCAGCATAGAATCAGAATTACAATAGCCAACCACTTTATTATTTTAAATATTTTCCTTCTCATAATTTTAGAAACTAATTTCACCTCCCGTTACTTTTACTGTTTTAGATCCACTATTGGTTACATAGAATCTATAATATCCACTAGACGGTATTGTAAATGATGTTTTATGAGAAGTTCCTGAACCGCTATACTTTTGAGTTCTACTTCCATTCTGATTGATATACCCCATCTTTACAGAGGAAGATACATTCAAGTTTACCCGAAAAGTAACAGTAGTACCTCCACTCACATAAAACATAGAGCCATTGGAGTCATAAAAGGATACCGTTTTCCCACTTTCAATACTAATTTGCTGTAGTACCATTCTATCCTCTATCTGATCTTTATATAAATCTTCTCTACAAATACTATAAGTTGTTATATTTCTTACATTATCGGCTGCTGAAACTGGCATAGCAACCAAGCAAATAAGCCCTAACATTCCAAAAAATATTCTTGTTTTTTTCATCTTTCACTTTCCCCTTTCTACAGTCAATATTCCTTGCGAAATCGTCACTCTGTCACTAGATACATTTTTTAAATATACACCATATTGTCCTGATTTAGGAATATCCAGGATTATCTTATTTTCTGTTTCTGATATAACCTTCTCATCTATCACCTCTCCATTAAAAATATATCCAATCTCCAATGTTCTTGCTTTACCTCTCTCATCACTATCAGACTGTATGAAATCTAATATAAAAGTATCCCCTGTTTTCATATTCCAAGTATCTCCATCAAAATCTATAAGAACAATCATGGTTCCGTTATCCAAATAACACTCTGGCACTGATCCGTTACGCTCTGTTTTTAATTCCATAATATATTTTGCAATAGGAATTCCATCTTTATATAAATTTTCTGGTAAAATGATGTCCGTTTCCACTTCCATTTGTATAGCTCCGCTGTTTTCCTTTTCATATAAAGCAAGTCCGTTCTGATTTTCTAAAACCACTTCCTCATTATTTTTGATTTCACCTGCAGATTTTAAAACTTCATGTGCCCCAACAGTGATTCCTCCAATTCCCATTGCCGCTGCCAAAACAGCTATATATCTCCTGCGATTTCTTTTGGCTTTGGTGTGACCTATCTCAAGAAAAACAATTTCTTTTATTCGCTTCTCACTTTCAATATTTTTATGTTGCATTTCATTTTCAAATAGCTCACAGGAATTATCAAACATTTCACTTATTTTAAACTTCACTGGCATCATATCCCTCCTCCAGAAGAATCCTTTTCAGAGTTTCTCTTCCTCTCCGCAGACGGGTCTTTACTGTTTGAGGATTCATTTTTAATGTTTCTGCAATCTCTTCTATTTTTTTATACCGATAATAATACATAATAAAAATTTTTCTATCCGTCTCTCTTAATTTCTCCAATGTTCTTCCAATGATCAACTGTTGCTCTTTCTGTAAAATCAAGTGCTCTACATCACCATCAATCAAAAGAATATCATCATTAAGTTCCAGAATTTCTCCACGATAAGCTCTTAACCAATCTTTCGCCTTATTTCTTGCAATCATTCCCAGATACGATTTGACACTGCTGTACTTTTTATAATTAATCCTTTCTGCTGTCAGCCATAGGGAAATAAAAGTATCTGCAACCACCTCCTCTATATCTTCCTTGGTACCTTTTTTATGCAGTAATTCCCAGACGATATATGTGATATAGGAACTATATAAATCAATGATTTTTCCCAATGCCCATTCATCTTTCCTCTTCAGTTTTCTCATTAAAATAATTTCATCCATTGTCCAAATCCCATCTGTCTGTTTTTTATCAATACGGAAAGGATTGGAGTTTGGTTTCGTTCTATTTCAAAATATTGAATAAAAAAAAGAATATCGCTTTTGCAACATTCTTTTCTTATTCTCTATATCACCGATTATAAGTGTCCTACTATTCTTTTTTAATATAATTAAATGTCTTTAATTTCATTTACTACGTTTTTCCATCAAAACATAAAAATAAGATTGTAATTTCCCACTTTGGCTATTTTAATTTGTATTTTTTTCAAAAAACAACATAATTTTTACTATGAATTGTTTTTCCTCATTTATGCACTTTAGTGTACCATTATATTTTTCAACTGCATCTTTTACACTCGGAAGTCCCCAACCATGAAATTCTCTATTTTTCTTTGTTGTTGAAGGAAAATGTGCAAATGACTCTTTATTTTCTTCACACGCATTAGAAACCTTTATAAGTAAAAAGTGATTAATCCGGCGTATAGTCAACGAAATATTTCCAGGTATTTTCAATTTTTCAGAAGCTTCAATCGCATTATCCAATAAGTTTGCCAATATTGTGCACATATCATGTGGTTTAATATTGGTATTCTGCGGGAATTCCACATTCACATTACAGGTAATTCCTTTTTCCTTCATTTTTCCCAATTTACTATTAATCACTACGTCAACAACGTCTATTCCTGTCCAAGTAGTTTTCGATAATTGCATTATTGGGCGACTTATTTCTGTAATATAATTCTTTGCCTCCAACGTTTTTTCTTCATCTAAAAGCTGATATAATACATTCAAATGGTTATTTAAATCATGGTATAGCTTTGCATTACCTGTATAAATTTCATTAATAGTTTTATAATTTTCTTCGAGCAGTTCATTTCGCATTTCTGCAAAATCTAATTTCATTTTTTCTTCTTTGCTTTCTATTACAAAATAAACTGTAAAAAAAAGTAATGACCAAAGAGCTATAAATACAAACCACACACCTGCCATTGTATAATTAAATGCCTTAAATGTTTGATTAACTAAGTATACAAATCCCAAAAATCCCGCACAGGATATAATTAAAATTGTATATACATAGTTCTTCTTCAATGAAAAAGAATATAAATATTTCTTTATCATAAAATACAGCAGTATCCATAAAAACTTTATAACACAAATCATTACTACACGTAAAATTCCTCTTGTAGAAACTAGCGCGGTAAATGTATCATAGCCACCATAAAAAATCGATACAAGAGTAAAAATCAAAAAGTCGAAACAGCTTAAACATAATACATAAAAACTTGCGATTGAAAATAGTTCTATATACTTTCTCCTGTAGATAATTTTAGCGGTAATACTCATATATAATACAAATAATATAATCGTAAAATAAGAAAATATTGATACATGATTGCAAATTTGTATTAATACAGTTCCTATTATTGCTAATTCTCTATCTAATATAAAGTTTTGCTTTCCTCGTTGCTTATATAACAAAATACTATATATTTTATATAATACAAATACTTCAACAGAACTTGCTAAAATTTCAATTCCATTATATACAATATTCATATCTGTTCACTCCAGAAGTCACTTAACTTCGTTTTTATTTGTTCCAGTTTTGCCTGGCTTGCTGGCAAACGAATTCCATTCTTCAGTTCTACAATTCCATCTTTTATTCCCATAATATGGGCTAGATTAACAATATCCCCACGATCAACATATACAAAATCATCAGATCGAAATTCTTTAAACACCTGTGTAAGACTCTTTCTTACCTTGGTCACTGAATTATCTAATAATGTTATTACAGAATTTTTTCCTTCTCTTTGAATATACAAAATCTTATGATAAGGTATTTTTTCTACTCTAGTTGGTGTTTTTATTGCATAAAATTCATCTGTCTGTATCTTTATCATATTGATAGCATCCTTCAACGCCTGTGGTAACCTAGAGCCTATTGAGTTTTTGGGTATATATCTAAAGATTGACAATTCAAATGCATCTACGGCATATTTTAAATGTGATGTAATAAATATGATTAGCACTTCCGGTAAATACCTTTTAACATATGCAGCTAAATTCATACCGTCTATATTAGGCATTTCAATGTCACTAAGGATTAGATCATAATATTTCCCTTCCTGAATATCATATTGTAAATTCTCACTCTGAGTATAAACCGTTATGTCTGCAAATTCGTTACTCTTTTTTAAAAATTCCATTACTTTTTTCTTTAATATTTCTACTGTTTTTTCGTTATCATCACATATAGCAATGTAAATCATGATACGCCTCCTTATGAGCAATCACTTTATTATAGCAGATTCTAGTGATTTGTTAAATCATAAATGTATAAAAAATTCCTCTCCTTAAATCATGGAAAAACATTTCTTTTTCATTTATTACCAATTCATACATGTCTTTTGTTACTGCGCATTTATAATAATAAATCCCTGTTTCATGTTGCTTTACTTTTGTTATAATATCTGCTACTACCTCATCTATTTTCATTTCTTGATGCGGAGATGCTGGCCACTTTTTTATCATAGATCGTACCTGAGTTTTATTCAATTTTACCTTTTTTGCAAAGTAAAATTTTTGGGGGAATTTTAACTCTCTTGTAGTTCCTAACTCTTTTAAAACAAGGTCAAAAACATCTTTCCCTTCTTCATACGGAAATCCCATTTCTAAATAAGCCTGTATATGCAAAATTGAAGTTTCTAAATACTTAATATTTTCTGTGTTTTGATAGTATTGATACAACTGAAAAACAGCATCAATAAATGTATCTTTTACGGATATATCTTTATATTGTACACTTCCTGCTGCTAATTTAATTGCTTCAATATATACTCCATTCTCTCTTATCTGCATTTCTATTCCTCCCTATATACTTCATTTAGCATAAAAGATGCCGGAATATCAACACTCTGGCATCTTTTATTTATATACATGTATTAACTTTACCTTATTTCAGACATTCCGGTAATTTAGGCTGATATGAAAGACAAACAGATGCACAATTTGCTCCCCATATTGCACAAGCTTCTATACACATAGCAAGAAATTTCATAGTCCTATAACTCCTTTCTTTGTATACAATAAAAATTTAGGTTTATCAGTAATCAGCATAAATACTGCTACCAAACAAATACTTAATACCATCATACCCATGATCTCTTTATCTACTACTGATAAAAATAATGCAGCAAAGACATTTATGTTCAAAATATTCCTAGCCATAATCTTACACCGACTTTTTTTATTTTCACCAATAGGCTGATTTTCATTAACCACCGGTGCATGGATAGCAATATAGTAACTACTTAATACTAGCAAAATCAACCATATTTCTAATGGAAGCTTTGTATAAATTATATTGTTAAAAAGTAATAAAAATAAATACGAAATGTTACTAATCAAAAAGCATCTAAAATATGTAACTGCATGATATCCACCCGTAAATACTCTCAATGGTGCAAACACCAATAGGAATATTACACCTAATTTAAATTCGTGTAATAAACCTGACACAATCAATATTGAACTTATTCCAATCATTGTTGACAAAATAATTTCTATGCCATAAGTATAAACAGCTTCTTTTCTCCTTTCCGAGCCATCTGCTATTCTTTTTGCAAGTTTACTGGACACTTTATTTAACACTTTTAATCCCTCCCTATGTCATGAATTATAGCAAAACCTTTTGCTTTTTTCTTATTATGTCCATAAATTCAGGGATTTTTGTCCATGAATTCTTTTTCGTCTTCTCCAGCGCATAACAAAAGGCACTAATC
The DNA here is from genome assembly GCA_902362865.1 of Clostridiaceae bacterium. GTDB lineage: Bacteria > Bacillota > Clostridia > Lachnospirales > Lachnospiraceae > Claveliimonas > Claveliimonas acetigenes. The sequence continues at coordinate 127,929 of CABIYE010000001.1, read as the reverse complement.
AGTGCCTTTTTCTGTATCATTCTTATATTTTTTTAAATCCTCTACCTTATCTAATCTTTCCCATGGTAAATCTAAATCTAATCTTCCAAAATGTCCATATGCTGACACCTGCTTATATATAGGCTGTCTTAAATCAAGCATTTTTATAATACCAGTAGGACTCAAGTCAAAATTATCTCTTATAATATGAATTAACATATCCTCTGGCAATTCACCTGTTCCAAATGTATTAATTCCTATTGAGATTGGCTTTGCTACACCAATTGCATATGAAAGTTGAATTTCACATTTATGTGCCAAATCTGCCGCTACAATATTTTTAGCAATATAACGAGCTGCATATGCTGCTGACCTATCTACTTTTGTACAATCCTTTCCAGAAAAAGCTCCGCCGCCATGATGAGCATATCCTCCATATGTGTCCACAATAATTTTCCGCCCTGTTAAACCACTATCACCATGCGGTCCACCAATTACAAAACGTCCCGTAGGATTTACGTAAAATTTGGTTTCAGAATCTACCATTCTCTGAGGTAAAACACAATCGAAGACATAATGTTTAATGTCTTTTTGTATCTGTTCCTGAGATATTTCAGGATCGTGCTGTGTAGACAAAACCACCGCTTCTAATCGTACAGGTTTCCCTTGCTCATTATACTCTACTGTAACCTGCGTTTTCCCATCTGGTCTAAGATAAGCAAGAGTTCCATTTTTGCGGACTTTCGCAAGCTGTCTAGCTAATTTATGAGCCAACGAAATAGCATACGGCATAAATTCATCTGTTTCATTCGTTGCATAACCGAACATCATCCCCTGATCACCGGCACCTAACATACTTTTTGCATTTTCGCACTCATTCTGCTCTTTTACTTCTAATGCTTCATTTACCCCCTGTGCAATATCCTTAGACTGCTCATCAATACATGTAATAACTCCACAGGTATCAGCATCAAATCCATATTTTCCCCTTGTGTATCCAATGTTACGAAGGGTTTCTCTAACAATCTGAGGAATATCAATATATGCTTGCGTTGTTATCTCCCCCATAACTAATACTAATCCTGTAGTTATACTGGTTTCGCAGGCAACACGACTCATTGGATCTTTTTCAATCAGTGCATCTAATATCGCATCGGAAATTGCATCACAAATTTTATCTGGATGTCCCTCGGTAACTGATTCTGATGTAAATAATATCTTTTCCATATTTTTCCTCCCTATTGTGATAACCATGAAAAAATCCCTAAAACGCCAAACATAATTATACCTCTAATAGCATCTTCTAATGTGGTAGCTACTTTGTCTTTTTTTATATTTGTTTTATTGAATAATGTAACAACTGCATAATATCCATCACTTTTTACTATTGGAATGAAATTCACCAGCACATTAGAAATCACCAAATAACAATACGGTAGCTGTTTTGGAAAAAATAATAGTACAAGCAATACATAAATACAATTCATAAAATTTCCAGCCAGATAAATTGCAATCCTTTTGTATTTAGAAACCATATAGCTATATGAAGTATCTACATAAAATGCAGGCCAAATAAACATAAATTTAAACCCTATTTTGACTCGACTTTTAGGATAAAATTTTTTCAAAAATAATACATGTCCAAGTTCATGAATAAATATATTTATTATTAAAACTAAAGTTGCTGGAAGAAAATTTACATCTATAATAGAATACGTTGTAGTTCTAAAATATAAATATAATGTCAGAAGAATCATGAAAATCATTCCCATCATATATAGTATATTATCTTTATCATTTTTTACGAACTCCAGTTTTTCCTTTCCGAACAGTGAATCAAATGTTGCATTATCCAATTTAAAGAAATTATTATTTTTTTCTACAATCGTAAAATCTCTTTTACTGTCCTGAGCTATGGTATATTCTTCATATTTAAATATTTTCAAAATATCCTTCTTCCTTCAGCAATCTTAAAAACCAATCATCTTTAAATAAAAATCCACATAGCTCACACGGAGAAGTCAAACTCTGCGGATATTCTATATTCTTTTTCTTTAATAATTCCAAAAATGGTGTAAAACCTTCTGTATAGATTTTATGTAAAACCTTATTATAATCTATAGACTGAATGATTGCACTCAAGCTCTCTTCATGTAAATTTCCCATTAATAAAAGCGTATTTTCTACGACTTGTGAGCAACATGGATATACTTCTAACTTTGCATTAATCAATAATGTTCGATCTAAAAGTCCAATACAGCGCGCTTCATGTTTCTTCAAATCAATAACTTTTATAAACTGGGAATCAGAAAATATCTCTGCTGATCCGGTATTAATAACTGGTTGATATGCATAATTTGTCTTAAAGGCATGTTCCCCCATCTCATTGATAATATCACCTGGCTGAATACCATCTTTTAAGAAGCAACCAACAATTTCCGTACTTACCTCTAAATCATTTGCAATATCTACAATATTTAAGATATTCTGCAAATCAATAAATTCCTTATGAAATTGATCATAACTAAAGGAAATCATTTTTATCTTAGATTTATTTCTTTCAATAAAATTTCTTGCCTTATTGATGTCCTTTCCCCAGAATCCATTAGTTTTAATTGTAATTCCAACTTTTCTACCATAATCAAAATTAATTATATGCTCTACCAAATCAGGATATAGCATAGGTTCACCGCCAGTCACACCAATGAGATCTATAGACGGACATTCCTTAATATTTTTTAGAATCAAATCTAATTCCTCTATTGTAAGAGTTTTACCTCTTACAAGCCCTCTTGAGTCACAACACATTTTACATCTTGCATTACAATTTTCAGTTAATAAAATTCCACATCCTTTAAATTCCATTTTTTTCCCATCTCCTTCTAAAAATAAAAATTATACATAATACAGTAGCAAATAATGCTATTGAATATAAAATATTTTCTTGAATCATCAAATAATCGCTATTTCGTGTATTAAAGTACTGGTTAAACTTTATGAAAACAGGATTTGAAGCGTCATACCTAACCAAAAAGCTCAATTTGGGGTTAGCAATCGAAGCCACCATTGAAAATAACCAAAAAGCAAAATTTACTACATAGGCTCCAATAACACTTTTAAACAAAAATCCCCACATACTTGCCAATAATATTTCATAAATAATTGCACTTTCGAAGTAGAACAAAGTTGCCAAAGTATAAGAGAAATCCTGATACACAATACTTATACCTATAACTCCACCAAAAACAATAATACTCATCCAAGCTAATATCACCACAATTTTTGTCAAAAAATAGCGAAGCCAATTGTATCCCATAAGTTTATAAAATAGGATATTTTTATTTTTGTAATCTGATACAAAAGACTGAATAATCAATACTGGAAAAATAAGCATTCCAAACTGTGTGATTACCGTATAAATGCTAACGTATAGCTCACTAATTGTCGGATTGGAAATCTTATCCAGACTTACAAGTAGTACATATCCTAGAACAAAACAGATTGCTACAGTAAGTAAATAAAATAAAAAAAAGTGATTTTTTATATTTTTTCTTATTTCCATATTATTCCCCCCTTATATACATAGCTACAATCTCGTCTTTAGAAGCAATTTCTGTAATTTCCAGATTGTTAATATAATAGTATTTCCCTTCCATATATTCTAAATCAGATAAATTATGTGTAATATTGATAATAACCGCTTCATGAGTTTTCTTATATTCCATAAGGAATTCATACAAATCTATAGAACTATTTTTATCCAAAGCATTTGTAAATTCATCTAATATAATCACTTTAGGGTCTGCTGATAAAAACGCCAATAATTTTATTTTTTGCTTCTGACCATCACTCATCTTCTTGATTTGCAAGTTTTTAGATACTTTATTTAATTTTAACAGGTCATATAAACCCATAATTTTCTGTGCTTCAAATTTCTTTTTTAATAATTTTATCACATCATCAAGAGTAAACTCTGCCGGAATATTACTACTGCTTCCAATAAGAATTGCCTCCTGATTTTCTTCAATTTTTCCCTCAAATTCTAACATTCCTACACATGTTTTAGCAAAACTTGATTTTCCAGCGCCATTGCTTCCTAAAATATGGTTTATATATTTCTTATCAAATGAAATGTTTACATTTTCAAGTAGCTTTTTTTTCCCTACTTTCAAACTATAATTAATCAGTTTCATTGCAGTATCCTTTCCAAATAGGTGTTTATAAAATATATGAAGCATTCTATAAACACCTATTTCTCATAAAATATGATAAGTCTACAAATCTCTCGTCTTTTTATATTTAGTGTCCTTTACTACCAACGACAGCTTTAAGGGTAGCGACAATGAAGTACCACATGCTGTTAATATTTTCCAGTTTTAAGGCCTCCATTTTCTGATCCATAACCTCTTTTTTTGTTTCGTTATTTTCTTTAAATTCATTAATTTTCATCTCTAATTCCTCCATTTTAAATCAATTTTTTTATTAGTGTCCCTTACTACCAACAACTGCCTTAAGAGTTGCAACAATGAAATACCACATACTATTGATATTTTCCAGCTTTAAGGCTTCCATCTTTTTCTCCATAACTTCCTTTTTATTTTCATTGTTTTCTTTAAAATCGTTAATTTTCATTTTTATACCCAACCTTTCTTCTTTTCACTAACTATTTTTTACACTTTACAGTGTTTTCAAAATTTCTATTCCCTTTTGCTTAATATATTTTTGTGGGACTTCTTGTTTTCTCTGAAACCATTGATGTATTTCTTACCTCCCTGTGTTTATTCCTAATCCATATGTATTAGATGTTTTGTAGTATAGCACTCAATACAAATAATAGTTATTTTTGTCCACCAAATATTATTTTTATGACCACAAAAAATGCCGCTACAGGTTTATCACCCGTAACGGCATTTTCCTTTATTTTATTCCGCTTTTTCTTCATTACCGGATTTTAAATATGTCATGACCTCTTCCACTGTTTTTCCGGAAGCAAGTAAGGCGCTAAAGATTTCATCTTTCTGTTTATCTTCAATCTTCTTCCTAAGTTCTTTTGCTTTCAAACGCAGTTCTTTTAATTCTGCCTCTGTTGTTTTAATCTCCTGCTCTGTCTTCATAAGCATTTCTTCAAGAGAAAGATTTTCTACTTTTTTACGTCTTGGCATACTGTTTCCTCCCATGCTGATATTTCCTTCATTCTACCATTATTGTTCCAAAAATACCAGTCTTTTTATGAATCGCTCCTATCTCCCTCTTCGCTGCTGTTTCTGGCTTTTGGCATATTCCATCTTTTTATTGTATTCGTCCATGATTGCACTTTCCAGATCTGCCTTAAATTCTGCATTGACTGCATGGGCAATATCCTCCCTCTCTCCTTTTGCAGAATTTTTCTGAGGCATACCTACAAAAGTTTTTCCGTTCCATGCCTGGATCACATGAAGCTGCTGGATTGCCAATACGTCCTGCAGACGAATGGCTACATCTGCCTTAAATGTATCGCTTCCCTGTACCGGATTTACACTCAGATTGTAATACAGCTCTTCCTCTCCCCAACAGCCCTTACAGTCTGTTTTCGTTTCTGTCATATTCTCATAGGCTTCCCTTACGGTATCCAACACTTCCTTTTGAAATTCCTTATCCGTAAACCGGAAAAAAGGAACATACTCCCCTGTTTCATAATCTCTGTAACGGGGCATATCGAGATACAGATTTCCTTTCGAGGACTCTTTAATTGCAAGGCTTTTCACACAGAAGGCCTCATCAAAGGTAATGGTAGCAAATCCTTTCAGGTTATTGATTTTTCCTTCTTCCTGTTTCAATTCCGGTTTATATACTCTGATATTATATTCCATATTGTGATCTCCTTTTCTACTCTATTTTTCGTTACCGAACTGCTGTCTGGCATGGAAGATTTTTAGTTTCCTCCTGCACTTCCACACACTCCTCCTGGTCCTTGATTTCCAGTTCTGCATCAATCTCCATCTGCCGGGTAATATTCTCTTTTAAAAGCTCCTCATACGGGAAGGGCTTTTCATATTCCTGCTTTGCATTTTTTATCTCATTTTCGCAGGTCTTAATTTCTTTTTGAACCTCCTCCACTGCTTTATCAAGGGCATTCAAGCGGTTTTCTATACGAACCATGTTGCCGGAGTCACTGCTTTTTAACTCCACACTATACTCCTTCTCTCCCTGAAGGAACAAGCTCGGCCCCAGCATATCATTCTGAACAGATACCTGAAACCCCTTATACATACCGACTTCGTACCTGGTAAAAGCCGTCACTCCTTCTATAATCCCACGCAGAACTTCGCCTGCTTCTTTGTGTTTCTCATAAACTTTTCCCTGCAGCGTGATTGCAAACCCCGGTTGTACTTCCATAGCCTGGTTCCTGCGCTCCAAATCCTTTTGAAGTAATTGCAGTTCTCCCTTCAGACTTTCTATCCTTTTCGGATACTGGAAAGTGACCGCATCTTGCAGGGCAAACCTTTTCCCTTCATGTGCAGCTTTTAAAATTCTCAGACGTGCTACTTCATTATCTACTTGTATTTTTTCCATGATCAGGGGATTTTCAGAAGCTACCGCTTTAATCTCTGCAAAGTTTAGTACGGTTTCATCTATATCCTCACAGATCCTTGCCAGTTCCCGGCTGGTAAATACCTGGCTGATAAACCGCTGTTTTGTTTCTACAATGCCCCATAAATAAGCATCAAAAGAACCCTTTGTTACATAGCGGTAAATATTGACTTCCTCATTTTCATTCCCCTGGCGGATAATACGCCCTTCCCGCTGTTCAATATCAGAGGGTTTCCAGGGACAGTCGATATGATGAGCCGCCACCATTCTGGTCTGGATATTGGTTCCTACCCCCAGTTTTTCGGTACTTCCTATAATAATCCGTTTCCTTCCGGCTCTGACATCGGAAAACATGCGGTCCCTCTGTTCATCTGTTTTTGCATCATGGATAAAGCAGATTTCTTCCTCTGGAACACCTCTGGTAATCAGTTCCTGTTTTAAATAATCATAGACGGTAAATGCTTTTCCAGGTCCGGGTGTCCCAATATCCGAAAAGACAATCTGGGTTCCTTTCTGTTCCTGGGACTGTACATATTCCTGGTAAATGTTTTCTACTGCTTTATTCAGTTTGGAATCCGAATCTACCGAAGCATAACTGTCCAAAAGCCGGGAATCTGTACCCAAGAGCCTTGCTTCCCCGGTAATCCGGAGCATATTGTCGTCCTTTGGATCTACCACACCTCTATGGATTGCTTCTGCCCTTTCCACCATTTCCTGCATACGTTCTTTGACATAATCAGAGGCTTCCGATACTATAACCTTATATTTTCCGTCCTTTAATTCTGGCCGCTTAATATCCAGCATATCAGGCAGAATGATGTCTGCCACTTCTTTAAACAGGTGTATCAGTTCCGGCAGATTGATAAACTTATTAAACCTGGTCCGCATCCGGTAACCGGTACCCTCCGGTGCCAATTCCAGGGAACTGGTAACTTCCCCAAACACAGAAGCCCATGCATCAAAATGGTAAATCCCCTTTTCGTGAAGCCGCCTTTCCTGCAGATATAACTGCATCACATAAAGTTCCACCATAGAATTTGACAAAGGGGTTCCCGTTGCCATAATGACGCCCCTTCCCTGATTTTTTTCGTTGATATACTGGATTTTCATTCGCATATCCATAGCCCTCTGGGAACCGCTGGAACCCAGGCCCGCAACATTGTTCATTTTCGTAAAAACTTCCAAGTTCTTGAACAGGTGTGCTTCGTCTACAAATAAGGCGTCTACGCCCGTTTCTTCAAAGTACATCACATCATCTTTGATTTCTTCATTGTTCAGTTCTTCGATTTTCTCTAGCAGTTTTTTCTTTCTGCTTTCCATCTGCTTTATGGACCAGTTCTTTCCCTCTTCTTCCCTTGCCCGGTTAATGGCTTCTACCAGTTGCTCTGCCTGCTCTTCCATCATGGCTCTTTGCCGGTCAGGGGAAATGGCAATTCGTTGGAACTGAGTATGGCCAATAATAATACAGTCATAATCCCCTGTTGCCATTCTGGCAATCATACGCCTGCGGTTTTCCTTCTGAAAATCTTCTTTTCTGGTAATCAGGATCTTCGCATCTGGGTAGGCGCGCAAAAATTCTGCTCCCATCTGGAAGGTCAGGTGGTTCGGAACGGTAAGAAGGGGTTTCGTTGCCAGCCCCAGCCTCCTCATCTCCATACAGATGCAGATCATTTCCAGAGATTTACCAGCGCCTACCGTATGGGCAAGCAAGGTATTTCCTCCACACAGCAATGCCCTTGCCACAGCATTTTTCTGATAAGGACGCAGCTTTAGCAGAGGGTTCAGTCCCGGCAGTTTTAAATAAGAGCCATCATAGCTTCGTTGTCTGTCGCAGTTAAAGGTTTCATTGTAAAAATCCACATATTTTTTTCTGCGCTCCGGCTCCTTAAAAATCCAGTCCCGGAAGGCTTCTTTTATCTGCTCCGCCTTATCCCTGGCAAGCATGGTTTCCTTCCGATTGATCACATAACGTATTTTTTCCCCTTCCTGCACCCGATCCCTTATGGTCACAATCCGGCTGTTTAACAGTTCCTCTATAATGCTGATCGCATCCATAAATCTTGTGCCATAGGTTTGTCTGGTACGAATGGTTCCTCCAAAAAAGTTTCCCCTGTCAATATGGTAAGACATATCTGCATCTAAGCGCTCAATCTTGAGGGCATGGCCACTATGAGCGCAATAGTTTCTCTGGTTGCTCTCCGGGATTTCCAAAAGCTCATAGATAAACTGTTCGTAATCCTCATTTTCAATCCAGGTTGTTCCCAGTTTTACACTGATCTCAGGCGCTGTCAGTTCTTTTGGCTGTACCTTTTCCAGTGCTTCCACGTTGTCTACAAACAAGGGATTATTCTGCGCATAAATCCTAGCAGTACGGAGCTTCTGCCGCACATTGCCGCTTAAATACTCATCTGCGGTTTCCCACCCTGCATTGGGATCTTCTTCTTTTGCCAGTACCGGGTTCTGGTAGATTAACCCTTTTAATTCCTGGAGCATTTCTTTCCTGTTTCCCGGATAAAGAGAGAGCATATAGGGAATATCCACCCGGTTATATTCTGACAGACTGATATGCAATGCTTCCTGGGCATTTTCCACTTTGTCTATCACATCTCTGGGGCGTATGGTCCTTTTGTAAAAAATATCAGCTTTGGTTACATTTTTGTCCTCGTCAACCACTTCCAGGGAAGAAAGCAGGGGATAATCATTGTCCTGCCGGAACGCCATTTTATTTGTCCGGTCACAGAAATATCCATGCGTTTTCACAAAGGCATCATACAAACGGTTTAACTGTTCCTGTGCCTTTTTCAGTTCCTGGTCAGAACAATTTTCCTGCTGTATCTGTAAAATTTCACGCACCAGAAGGCGGATCTTATGCATGGCACGTATCCGACGCTTCACACTTTCCTTTACCTGGCTCCGGTATAAAGACTCCCCTTCCCGGTAATATACTTCGTCCTGTATCACCGTAAACGTATAATTAGGTATCTCTGGAGAAGCAGCTAAGACGTCCTGCTCTTCCTTCTTTTTTTCTGCTATGCTTTCTTCATAACAGTTTTTAGGAAGCTCTCCAACTGCGTCCAAAATTCCTTTTTCCAGGTCAAAGTCTTCCGCTTCATTGACCAGGGCTGTATATTTGGAATCTTTCCCGAAAAACTGTTCAAACCAGACCATTTTCCCAAGCATCATTTCCGGGTGTTCCAGATAATACTCATTCACCGGCACCATGTCTTCTGTAAGCCCTGTATAAGTCCAGATCGGCTCCCCAATCGAAGGCTCTGCTTTTTTCTGAAAAAACAAAAGGTCACTGGTAACTGCGGTATTGGCGCTCTTTCCAAAAGAATCTGCCGGAAGCCGGACTGCCCCTAAAAGGTCTGCCTGTTCTGCCAGATTTTTTCTCACAGTGCTGTCATTTTTATCCAACGTTCCTTTTGAAGTTACCACTGCCAAAATGCCTCCTGGCCGAAGGAGGTCCAGGCTTTTCCGGATAAAATAATCATGGACTTTCAGCTTCATCTTTTTATATCGGGGATCATACAAGCGGAAGTCCCCAAAAGGCACGTTTCCCACAATCACATCAAAGCTGTTATCCTCAAATTCCGTTTTTTCAAATCCTTTGATCTGGATACTGGCTGAAGGGTGGAGCTTTTGTGCAATCCTTCCGCTTATGGCATCAATCTCCACACCATAAAGCTGGGATTTTTGCATATTTTCCGGAAGACCATGAAAAAAGTTTCCAATCCCCATAGCCGGTTCCAGAATTTTTCCCTTCTGGAATCCAAACTGCTCCAGGGCTTTATAAACACCCCGCACGACTTCCGGCGGCGTATAAAAAGAACTGTTGACACTGGCCCTTGCCTGGGCGTATTCTTCTGCGGTCAACAGTTCCTTCAATTCCTGATATTCTTTTTTCCACTCCGGGCGTTTACTGTTAAAAGCATTTGGCAACCCGCCCCACCCTACATACCCCGCAAGAATTTCCTGTTCTTCTTTTGTGGCATTTCTCTCTTCCTGCTCCAGTGTTTTTAAGATACGGATCGCCCGGATATTTTTCTGATACCGGCTTTTATCCCCACCGGTAAACTGAAGCCACCCTTCTGGGTAATAATAATCTCCGGCTTCTACCTTACCTTCTGTCTGGACAGAGGTTCTTCCTTCCTGCCAAAGCTCTTCTTTTTTAAGAATTTCGCTATATTCTTCCCATAATGCAGGAAACCAGGGAAGCAGACGGTACATATTCTCCTGCTGCTCTAAGGTTTCTGAATCTTCGGTATAGGCAATCTGGTCCTCCTCTGCCAGATGTGCAGTAAGCCCGCCAAACTGATCCCAGGAAAGTTCCTGCAGAAAATCTTGGCTTTCCGGCAGGGTGATCTTAATCCCATTTTCCTGAATACAAAGCTCATAGCTTCCATGTTCTGTCCGCACCAGATAATAAGGCTGGCCTTCCGGTACTTCCCGAAGCAAAAGCATCTTCAAAAAATGGTCTTTTTCTTCCGGTAGCTGATTGGTCGTATAGACCAGACAGAGCATTTTCTTTAAAATATCCGCCTGGATATTCTGTTTATAAAAGGCTATGCCAATCTCTTCTAATGGGATTGGTTCCTTTTCCTCAATCACTTCCTGCACTTTCTCTGGCTGTAAGGTTTCTTCCTCTGTTTCTTCCCCATTTTCTAAGGCTTCCTCCGATACAGATAACAAAGGAAGATAGGTCCCTTTTTCAATCCGTTTCCCAATTTCCAAAGAAACTTCGTCCCAGTACCAGAACGCCTCCTTCATGGAAGTTCCCTCACTCCAAAGAATATAAAAACCACTGGAACCGCTTTCTGCGGTCAGGATACCGTCTTTTGTATGGGCTTCTCTTTTTACATCTCCATACAATTCATAAAGATAGGCTTCCCGGTCTGTTTCCTCTGGATTGTTCCGGTAAAACTCATAAATTTTATATGGTATCTCCTGCCCTGTCATTTCCAGAAGGATTTTCTCTTTCTGCCAGTTTTCCGGCTGTGCAGGTTCTATCTCCCCAGACAGAAAAGGAACCGCCGAAGCAGTTCCTTTCTCTGTATCCTCTTCTGTTTTTTCCTGTTTTATCCGATCCTGGGGTGAATGATCTCCTCCATAACCTGTTTCTGCGCTTCCATGTCCGCCTGTATCCGAAGGTTGGTCATTTCCAACGTATTGTAAGGGTCGGTCCTGTCCTCTCTGGTCCAGGTCTTCAGAAGACTTTCTGCCAGTTTCTCGTGGTATTCCTCCGCTTCTGTCTGGATTTTCATAAGCCGCTCCATCAGTTTCCCGGACAGGAGCATCATTTCGTATTGTGCCTGGTCCGTTCTCTTCATTTCCTGTGCTGCGATCCTGCCGTAACGGTTCAGGGACGCCAGTATCTTCTCCTCGCTCATCACGCCCTCTAAGACTGGTATCTGTACGCCATTCATTTCCCTGTACTGGATTCCTGCGATCCCTTCCATAATACTGCCTCCTTTCAAGGTCTATGTTCTTCATGGTCCTTGCAATCTGTAACACAATCCGCCCAGATAAATGGGATACTAACCGTCCTGTCCGGTACAGAACCTCCTCATTCTCTGAAAAACCGCAGATAAAAGAAAAATCCAGGGTGTCATCTCGGATACCGCAGCGGCTTTCCACCGCATAACAGACACTGTTTACAAGAAACTCTGTAATCTGGTTTTCTTTTACCTCCTGTCCCTCTCCGGTAAGGACAGCCAGCTTCTGCAAGGATTTTAAAATTTCATATTCCTCTTCTATCATAAACCAAACATTTGTTCTTGTAAAGGCGTCTAAAGAATTTTTAAACTTTTTTTCCTGTTCGTAGATTTCCGGGAACAGCTCCCTTGCCAGCAGTCTGCGGTTTGTCCCATTCACCTGCCAGTTCCAGGGCCGGATTCCCTGTCCCTTTACATCTTGAATATCATAAACATGGGTAACTCCTTCCCCGAAAATTTTGGAAGGAAATACTGCAATTCCTTTACTTCCTCTGGCAACCGGCAAATCCATTTCCAGCCAGGCATCATATCCTGCAAGAACGGACGCATCTGGGCGCTGGGCATATACCATACAGGTATTTAAGAAGTCCAACTGATACAAGCGCCCCATGCAGAAAAGAAAATTTTTCCAGGAATCCTCCGACTCTGAAATCCAGTGTATGGTTTCCTCATACAGTTCCCGTACTTTTGTGATATGCTTCATCTGCTGTTCCTTCTTTCTTTTACAGGTACCAGTTCTTTTGCAGAAATATCACGATAGGAAAAATCATCTGCCCCCAGCACGATTTTTTCTGCATAATAATCTGCTTCTGCTTTTGCAGTTGCCTCCAGTTCATTCCTGCCCCGGTATCTTACTTTTTTCTCCAGGACTTCTGTTATGGTCACTTCATATTCTTTTTCGTCCATGCTTCTCCTTTCTTACTGCAAGCGGCTGGGTCTTCCATACAGCCCAATGTTCGACGGATTGAACGGGTCATTCACTACTCCACGTCTGCTGTTGGCTGCATGTACCATTCTGCCATTACCAACATAAATTGCCACATGGGAAATATTGCGGAACTGCCCATTCTGCTCATAAGAATAAAAAATCAGATCTCCCGGCTCCAGTTCGCCTTCTGTAACTTCCAACCCATGTGTTACCATAAATTCTCCCTGGGTAGAGGCAATCGCCGGAAGGGAAATGCCTACCTCCTGATACAACCGCTGTACCAGGGAACTGCAATCATAATATCCTTCCTCATACCGGTGTTCCTGACTGTATTTGCAGCCTACCTTCGTCAGTGCCAGATTTGCAACGTCACTTCCTACGCCAAAGGAAGGGATCTCATTTCGGAATTCCTCACTCATGACTTCCCTTAAAAGTTCTTCTTCTTTTTCGGTCAGCTTTCCAAGTGCAATATAGTCCTCATAATTCAGGTTCTTGACGTAGCAGCCCTTCTTTGTTACCGTAATCTCATTTTCGTCCCCATCTGCCAGAAACGCTTCAAAAGTCTGATGTCCCCAGGCAGACGCAGTTGCATGATCTGCACAGAAAACATCAAATTGTACCCCATACCGGTCAAATGCTCCGGTATCTTCTACGGTATATTCAATCCCGTTCATAATGATCCTGGTTCCCATAGGGACAAAGGGGTTTTGTGCATCTACTGCAATGGTATGGTCCGGTTTTGGCATGACACCGGAGGCTGTAGGTCCTCCTGCCCACTGTCCACAACAGATACTGCACTGGCAATAACCGCTGGTGACAACATTTCCCAGGCTTTCCCCTGCCTTTATGGTGGTGGTTATGGTCGTGTTTTCAAAACTGTTCATTTCATCAAAGATTTCCTTCAGCTTGTCCTTATGCCGCTGATCCATATCCACACCTATATCCCCGGTTCCATACTTCACCATATAAACCATTAAAGTATCATAGTAATTACTCACATAATTCCCGTTTTTCTCATGGAGATAGGTAACTGCCCCATCTTTCCCATTTTGTCCAAGTTTTGTATTAAAGTCCATGTAGTAACCGCTTAAAACTTCTCGGACGGTAGGGTTCTCCTCAGACGGATTTGGCATGAACGCACCAAGTGGCGAACAGTATAAGAGGAAAAAGATAATCACTACAGGGATTGCCACCACAAGAAGAATACTGAACAGCGGAGCCAAAAGCGCCCCGGCAAACTGGACCACCTTCAGCATAAACACAGAGGCTTTCATCTTTACAATATCTTTTGCCACCTGTGCCAAACTGTCCTGCTGCCCATTTCCGGTGAGCTTATTGATCATATACTGGATTTTTCTCTGCCGGACTGCCTGTTTTTTCTGTTTCTCCATCTGTTTCTTTTTCACTGCTCTTGTTTGTCTGTAAAACTGCTTATTGGTGATCTTCCCATCTGCCTGTTTTACCTTTAATTCCTGCTCTGCCTTTCTATAATTCCGATCCTTCCACAGCTTTTCTGCCGGTTTTGTTGCTGTCCCCATGACATAAAGGGAATCATTGACTTCCTCCCCGCCCTCTAACTGGGTCAATATAGCAGCCTCTCCCCGGCGTACCCCTTTTATGGCAGTCTGCTTCGCCAGGGAAGATTTTTTTGTTTCCGCCAGCTTTGCAGCCTGTTCCCTCCGATACTGTTCCTTCGCCTGGAAACCAGCAGAGGGCTGACTGTTTGGTGCTACCCCCTGTTTCATCTGATCCGGCTGTAAGGTTCCCGGTACAGATACGGTGCTTTTGGCCTTTCCATTTTGTTTTCTATCTTCTGCTGCTCCCCGGATTGCTGCCTCTTTCCCGGATTGCTTTTTCTTTTCCTTTTGTTTTTCAAACAGCGCTTCTCTGCCCTGCTTCGGCTGTTTCCCTTTTTCTGCCCCTTCTTTTTTCTTTCTCTGCCCTAAAAGATCGGCCACCGGCTTAGAGGTAAAAGCAGCTTTCTTTTCCTTTGCAGATAAAATAGGATTTTTCTTATGCACCGTCACCTGGGCTTCTTTTTTTAATTTCAGCTCCGGCTCTTTTTCTTTTTTTACCTTAATCTCCAAAGCAGTCCCCCTCTCCGGGGTTTAATTCTTCTGCCTGATACCAGAGCGCCTGAAACAGATACCCCTGTTCCTTTTCTCTGGGTGGTGGACCGTACTCCTTTTCCAATTCCTGAAAGGCTTCCATAAGGTTTCCGGAAAATTCCTGGTAATCATCTTCTGTCAGGATATATTTTTCACTGAACAGTACCTGCTCCAATTCCCCCACTTCTACCAAATGGTCTATGTCTTCCGGGGAAAGTGGCGGTCCCAGTCTGTCATAAGTCTTTTCTTTCAGGTAGGAAAACTGATAAAGTTCCGTCTGCTGCGGTAAAATCTTCTCCTTACTGCCATCAAAGAGCAAAAAAATAGCTTCCGCTTTTAAGAAAACGGAAACCTCAGCTTGCTCACCATATTTTAGTGCCTGCTCCTTAGAAGGAAACTCCAGCCAGTCCGGAATACGGATTTCCAGCATCCAGGCTTCATACTGCAGTCCAAAAGATAATTGATATTTTGCGATAATTCCTCCTCTCTTCCACTACAAATAGTCATAATAAATCTCATTGGTATCTTCATGAAAGGACAATTCATACTGTCCGGGGATACCAGGATCCTCCATCCACTAACGGAAAAAAGCATCTACATCTGACCATAAGCGGGAATTGCACTGCCTTCCTGCAGCTTTCCTTAACTCCAGCATTTTAGCAAAAGCCCGCCGGTAAGCCCTCTCATAGGTCGGGAAGATGCGGAACTCCCGGTATCTTTGTTTTCCTGCCATAGGACAGCCTACACAGCCAACCCAGTGAAATCCCATTTCGTAAAGAGGGTTCATGGGTATTTTCTCTGCCTGGATATACTCCCAGACCTGCTGGTCACTCCAGTCAACAATGGGATTGCATACGTGTTTGCCCCTTGACAGGCATGATTCAAAGAGTCGCCTGGTATCATCATTATCATTATTTAAAATAATGGCACGTTTTTTTCCATTTGGGACAAAATTTTCATAAATCCCCCTGTTTTTCCTCCGCTTTCGGCTTTCTGCCCACCGGACACCTGTGGTGATAAAACGCCCAGCCCCACCATTTTCTTTTAGAACCTCACAACAATACCGGATAGTCCTGGTAGGAGGGATCATTTTCATGGGGATCAGGCTCCACATAGTTATCCGCTGCCCTTTATAGTAAGGTTTATTGATACTACAAGTTATACCGGCCTGTTCTGCCTTCTGAAACTGTTCCCTCACATAATAAATAGTCTGTGGGGCATCTGCAGTAGTCAGGTTGTGCATCAGTTCAAATGGCACGCCGGAACGCCGTACCAGTTCCCTGCATACGGCGCTGTCTTTTCCTCCACTGTCCGTCACTACCAAAGGAAGCCCATAATGTTGCAGGGACATCTGGCTGGCAGTGCGGATACGTTCTATTGCTGTTTTTTCTAAATCCAATTTTTTTCAGGAGGGAAGATATCTTTTACATGGCCAAAACTCCGCCTCCTTTCCTAATTTTATCTGCCGCCCCTTTTTGGCGGCTCATATCCATTTGCTGCATACGCTTCTACGGTCATACCGTATGACTCTGCTTCCTGTCGTATCTCTTCCATAACCTGTTCTTTGTATGATTTATCCGGACAGGCAGTTGCAAAATCCCGGATATCCGGCATACAAGGCAGCTCCTTCCCTGTATTTAATGCAATCCTGCTTTCCCGGATATAGGCAAGCATGGCTTCCTGATATGCTTTTCGTGATGCGTCCCCCTGCGTCAGTAAAGGGACTTTCTTTTCTATTTCCTGTTCTTCCAGAACCGCTGTTTCCAGTTTTTCCAGGTTGCAGAAATACTGAAGGGTAGGAAGCATCTCCTCCAGTACCCATCTCATTTGCTGTTGTTCATGTTCCCATTCTTCTGTTGTCCTGGCGGTCTGTTTCATAAGCTTCTGCCCTTCTTCTGTATGGAGATAATAATCTGCAAATGCTTTTACATGATCCAGCAGATTTCCTTCCCCGTCACCAAAATCCTGGCGCCCGGTATAAGACATGACTTCCCCCTCTGAGAGAAAACAGATTTCAAAATGTGTTTTGTAATAACCTGCCATATCTTTCTCTTCCACTGCCTGCCGATCCAGCTTTCCGAACAATTCTACCGCTTGATTTAATGGCATGGCTTCTTCCAATGGAATGTCCGGGTGTTCACTGATCCGCACATACACAAAGGGTTTCAAGTCCACCGGCGGAATAAGTTTTACCTGTTCCAGTGTTGTCTTTAGTTTGTCTGCCTGTTCTTTCAGCTCTGGTTTCTGCTCAAATATCTTGCTTCCCAGCCACCTGCTGTATTCCTCTTTTCCATCTTGACATAAGGCTTTCCATATAATAGCTTCCTTATGTTCTGCTTCTTTCGGATAAAAGGTATGGTAAAAATCAGGGTCAAGATTTTTTTCCAGTTTTATCATTTCATCTGCAAAAACAGTAGCCTCCAAGGTTTTCTCTTTTAAAAGCCCTTTGGTATCAATGACTTTTGTTTCCGGAAGATAAGCACTCAGTTCCCTGGCAGCTATAAAAACCTCTGGGTATTGGTTTGGATCATAGATATCTCTCAAAAGATCCACATCCAACTCTCCGTTATAAACCAGGGAAAATTCCAATGGAATACCATCTTCTTCCTCCACATGAAGCCCAATTCCTTTTCCTGCATTCAACCTTTCAGAAGGAATACTCTGATAGATCTTTACTGCCTCTTCTGCACTGTGGATATCCTCCCTGTATTCTCCATAGCGGTTAAATTCCATACATTCTGCCACATAATACGTTGCCAAACGTCCGGTGGCATTCTCGCCCATCTCACCTTTTTCCACGTAGCAATACCTCCTTTTTATGCACAAAAAAAGCACTACCGTTTTTAGCGATAATGCTCTTCGTGTTACTTCCTATTTTCTTTTTTAATTGTTGTTTATCTGTAAGAAAGATACTCTGAAATGCAATAGTTTCCCATAATATCCCGTTCTATCACACCCATCTGCTCCAAGCAGTCAATGTATTTCTTTATTTCATCCTCAGTAAAACGGGTTGCTTTGTCATCTGACCACTGTTTAAATTCAGATACGATCTGGCTGGCATCTATTCTTGAAAAAGTCTGGACTAAATAAGTTACTGTTGCAAGTCCTTCCAGTTCATGGTCGCTCTCTATCCCATTTACATAAGCAACAGCCTTTTCAATTGCAGGAGAAAGGCGGTTCAATAGCTTTGTTGTTTTTTCACTGCATATCACCTGATAAGCTAACTGATACGTCGATTCTGTATCATTTAATCCATAAAAACTCTGATACTCTCCGATATTTCTGCCAACAATATCAATGGAATGGGCATATGGACCATATTTATACTTTTGAAAGGAAAAATAAGGTTCTTCCAGATATAAATTCATAAAATACGCCGCTTTTTGAAGACGAAGTTTTGTACAACGTTTCAGTCCCATTTTGAGTTTCATCAAGACTAAACTGGCTGCTGTAAGTTTAGGTGCAGTAGCTGCTTTCTGCACATAATTTCTCTGTGGCTCATAAATCAAAACCGTAAAATCATCAGCAATTGGTTTTAATTTCTTTTGTATCAGTTCTTTTACTGTCTGCCAATCCAAACCACCATTACCACATCCCAGCGGGGGAATCGCTACGGACTTTACATTCAGTTTCGGAAGCCTTTCTACCAGAACATCCAGTGCTGTTTCTATATAACTTATTTTAGAGTTTTCACGCCACTTATCTTTCGTCGGAAAGTTTACAATTGTAATGCCATTCTCTACAAAAGTATGGATTGTTCCGACATGAAGTGTTTTGTCTTTACATGCTTTTATATAGGCTTTATTGTTTTCCGGAAATTTCAGTTTAAATTGATACGCAATTCCCTTTCCCATATAGCCTTCACAGTTGACTGTATTAACTAAACACTCTGCACCAGACTGAAACATATCTCCAGTTGTGTATTTAATCAACACAACCACCTCCTCTCGTTATTCAAACCATTGGGACATCACCGTAATAAATGGCGGTGGAAAGATAACGCCTTTCTGTTTCAGTAAATTTGTTACTCTGTTTTTAGTTTCTTCAGATGAAACATAGATGCACTGGAATGCATCAACAGGAATAACCAATGGGCTCAGGCATTCCGCCATCTTTATATTTCTGGCTTCCACGTCATTTTGCCCCACACTGGTAAGAATATCCCAGTTGATCATTTCAAAACCTTCATCATAATCATATAACTGGCATCCTTCCAATGCCAATGGGTGCTTAGGTAAAATGCTGAAATTATTGCGCCTTGCCAAATTTCTGGTAATACAGATATAGATCATTTCCTCTCCCGCATGAGTTTTCTTTACAGCCACATCAAAAGCTGAATATGGATGAAAATGAAATGGAATGTATCCGTCCAATCCCAGACTTTCCCTCTTGCGTATAATTTCTGGATCTGCTACATCTCCAAATGTTACCGTATTCTCCCTTAGAATCTTTCTCGGCACAAGGCCAAAATCAATAATAGATTCCAGATTCTTTAATTCTGTTAAATGATATAGAAGTTTTCCTTCTTTCGCATCTTTTAATCCCATCGTTCTCCTCCTAATATAACACACTTTAAACGCTAATCACAGAATTTTTACATTCTCCATCAACGTGTTTGTTTCTATAAACAAATTTTCCATTGTACTCATTATATGGTTCCCGTATTAATCCGTCAATCCCATTAACGTACCTTCTCTCTTTCACTCTTTGCATACGGAAAGGATTGCTCCGCAGCTATCCCATCCATCTGGAAATATTCCGGCAATAGCTTTTCCTCCCGGAAGCTAAAATACCGGTCATCTGATACAATCACATGATCCAGCACTTCAATCCCCAGAAGCCGCCCAGCTTCTGCCAATCTTTTTGTCATGTCCATGTCCTGCCTGCTAGGTTCCGGATTTCCCGAAGGATGGTTATGTGCCAGGATGATATTGCTGGCATTAGACAGGATTGCAGATTTAAACACTTCCCTCGGGTGTATCAATACACTGTTCAGAGTCCCGACACCCACTACATTGAGATTGATTACCTGTCCTTTTGTCCGAAGGTTTAAAATACAGAACATTTCCCGGTCACAATCTTTTAAAAAATCCTGAAAGAGTTCTGCCACATCACAGGGATTTTTTAATTCTTTGCTACTGTATAGAGGAGGTTCTTCCACCAGGCGTATACTTACCACATCTATTTTATGTGTCTTCTCCATGTTCTTCCTTTCCAAAGCAAATCTCCAGCATAATTCCCTCCGGCAGATTTTTTAAAAGTCTTTCCAACTGCTCTAAATTCATTTCTATTTGATATGTTTCAGCCATTCTGCCACCTTTCCCATGATATACAAAAAGAGTGCCTGATAAAAGAACTGCACTCTTTTTGTCCTATCCTTTTTCTACTTTACCGACTTATAATTTTTGCTGTTGCCTAATTTTTTTCTCGTCTGTCATACCTTTTCCTTTACAGATAAAAGAAAAAGTTCCTTTCAGATTACATTACTCCTGCTTTGTCTGCAACGCCTTTTCGTGAAGGTTGGTATTGAAAAGCGCATACAGCGGATTGGCTTCTTTTTCCATACGGTTATCAAATGGAATACAGGTATTTCCATACTTAATGATCCCCGTACCGGAAGGAGAATTATCTACATATTTTAATTGTGCTTCTGGAATTCCTGCTGCAGTGGATAATTCCTGACTGTCTACATTGGACTGCTTTAACAGGGCAATAAACTCACTGTTTCCAAGCATGGTCATGGCTGTATAGTTTTGCAGCATATCAACCAAATTTTGGGTGATTCCTGTGCATAGTCCCCCTTGCTTCCTCACTTTTTTCCAGAGGCTGAACAAAAATTTCGCACTATACTCCCGGTCAAGAACAGTATGGAACTCATCTATATAAAGCCAGGTTGCCCTTCCTTTCTTTGCGTTTTCTGCAATCCTGGCACTGATATTTTCCAGCATGACCAGAGTGGAAATGGCTCCCAGCTCTTTCCCCAGGTCCCTGGTACCATAGACAATGAACCTTGCCTGTACATTCACATTGGTATGGTTATTGAAAATATTTAAAGAGCCATTTACAAACAGCTCCAACGATAAAGCAATGTCCTTTGCCTCTTCTTCTGGCTGCTCCAACAATAACTCATAAAATTCTGACATGGTAGGGATATGCTTTTCCCTTGCCTTTGCAATGTCGATATACAACTTTCGTACACAACGGTCTATAATGGATTTATGGCGACTGTTTAGATTATCCCCGTAACACTGTTCACACAGCCCCAGCATAAATTCCCCTTTATCCCGGATATATCCCTGAGAATCGTTTAAATCCAGCGCCCAAACGTCCATCTCCAAAGGATTGATGTAATTCTTTGTATAGGTAGACAGGTTAATGATTGCTGCCTGGTTTCCCAGGGCTTCTGCAATATCAAAATATTCCAGTGTCGGGTCGATACAGATAATATCATCATCTGTTCCTAAGAACACCTGCAGCATTTCCGACTTACTGAAATAGGATTTTCCGGAGCCGGGAACACCGAATACCATTCCATTTCCATTTGCCAGTTTTTTCCGGTTTCCAATGCAAAGGTTATGAGAAACCTGGTTAATGCCATAGCAGACGCCGGACTTTTCGTTTAATTCCTGTACATTAAAGGGAAGAAGGGCTGCAATATCCCTGGTGAGCATGGTCCGCATTGTGCTGATCTGCCGGTTTCCCACTGGAAGTATGGTATTCATAGCTTCCCTCTGCTGATAATAGTGGGTTTCAATCTGGCACATGCGTCCATTGCCGATATTTTTAATGGTTTCGGTTACACTGTCTAACTCCTTCTTGTCCTCTGCCATGATCAAGAAATTAACCCCTGTATAAAACAGGTTCTGGTCATTTTCCCGCACGTCGTCCATAAGATTTACAATCTTCTCCTTCTGGACTTTCTTGATATGAGAAATGTCACTGGAAAAGTCGTTATTTTTATTACGGACTCTCTGCTGCTTTAAAATATCATTTTCAATGCCCAGATATTTCTTCTGAAGAACCTTATTTGCCAGTTCTTTTGGTACTGGTACAATACAGATTGTAGTAATACTATGAACCGGAAGGCTGGTAATCTCATTTAAAAAGGTATCCGATAAAGAAGAAGGATATTTTTTAATGAATAATGCCCTGCATTTTTTCCGTTCCGTTTCAAAATAACCTGGGTAAAACTGCATATACCCTGGTGAAATATCATTTTTAGGATCACCGCCCTTTTTTAATGCCTGTCTGAAATCAAAGGAAAATTGTTCCTCTTCCCCTATACGGTAAAAATTGAAAAGTACCCGCAGCCGTTCTTCTGCATTTAATTCTTCAATGCAGGAGCCAAGTTCTCCAAAGTTCTGTTTTAAGGTCGCTTCAAAAGTGGCAAAAAATGCTTTTGCCTGTTCGTAGGATTTCCGTTCTACACATACAGTCAGCAGTTTTTCCTGTTCAATCCCCTGCCTTCCATCTACAATGCGCTTTTCAATAATCTGGTTATAACTTCCACGCAGCCAGTTAAAACCATCTCCTTTTTCCTGGAAAAGTACATGCTCCCGGAAATCCTGCATGTTTTTGTTCCGATTAAAAATGGTAATAAGAAAATATACATCAATGGCATTTACCGTCTTACAATACTGCTTTAAGATTCGCATCTGTTCTTCTGCACCTGCGGTTACATAATTAATGTCCAAAAAACGGTATGTCCTGGAATATACCCCCTTCCCTACTTCAAAAATGCCATTTTCTGCAATTCTCCCAATCCCCATGACTTCCTGAAGATATTTCGGGGATTTTACTGCTTTATCTGCTTTTTTTAACTGGTCAAACTTATCTGAAAAAATTGACAATCTCTAATTTCCTCCTTTCAGGCAGATGGGGCCACAAACACAGCAGCTTCCATCTGCCGCTACATGTCTGTGTATCCCTCTCCTGAAATGGAGAGCAGGCGCTATTTCACGCCTTGATTGAATATTCTGGTCAACGGTACATCTTATACCACACCGCTGCTGCCGCACCAAGTACAATCATCACTACCGTTACGATCCCCATACGGATTGCCTTCTTTTTCACCACGTTGACATCACCACCTTTCTTCTCTTTTTTCTGTTCCTTTTTCCTTTGCTGTACTTCCCGTTCTTCTTCCTGACGGGTTTCCATATAAATCTGTTTCAGTTCCTGCACCGATTCCGTAGAGCCATACACCAAAGGGCGGTTAAAAAAGGAAAAATAAATCATCTTCCCTGCAAACTGCCAGAATGTCAGCCCATGATAGTTATAAAACCCAGTCAGTGCCAGAGGTACAACAAAAGGGGTTGCCACATAACAGCTCAAAGTAATCCCGATTTTTTCATACAAAAGCAGGACAATCCCAGTTCCTACGCCCAATGCCAACGCCGAAAACAAAAACTGTTTTGCTGTAAGCCCTAGAACCAGGGATTCTTTATAATGCTGCAGGTCCTCACTTAATTCAATCTCCATACATAACCTCCTGTCTCTGTTTTTTATCTACTCTGTCTTCGCTCTTCCTGCATGGTTTTCTGTAATCCATGCTGATTGCAAAAGGCGGCAACCCCAGCCTGGTCAAACTTACGCAGTTCCTCCAGATGAAATTTCACCACCGCATACTGCCCCATACCGGATTGTGCTTTCCAGGGAAGCAGTGTTCCCAATCCATGCTCCTGAATAAACTGGATATTTTCCTTACTAAAATCACCGCTGATACAGGCAGTTCCAGGCTCCAGGCAATATCCGGGAAGGTTTACGGTCAAATCTGAAAACGGTTCCCACATCCCATCTTCCCGGCTATACAGCTCCACATAAAGGTTTTGGTTCATTGCATAATAATCTACCCGCAATGCCAGTTCTTCGGTTCCATACGCCCATTGAAAATCCGCTGTTTTGATTTCCTTTTGAAATTCTGGATTCTTTACTTCTCCCCGTTCCTGGTATGCCTGCTCATAGGCTGCATATCCCTCCGGGTCCAATTTCTTTAAAGTTTCTTCCTGAAATTCAAACAGTGGATATTCCATACAGCCAGAACAGCAGATTTCTTCTTTTAACTGTCCAATCGCGTTTTTTTTGATAAATTCTACTATCTGCTCCAGATCATAGCCTGGGAGCAAAAAGGTCTGGTTCTTTTCCAGCGGAATTCCCATATCTGTGGTCAATTCAAAAAGTTTCCATATCTCTTCCTCTTTTTCCGTAAACACACAAACTTTGATGTTTTTATCAGCCGGATAAGTTGCAACTTCCAGCCAGACCTCATAGATCTCCCCATTGCCAAAATCCAGGCTGAGTTTTTCTTCCTGTTCCATTTACATATCCTCCTTTCCTACCGACTCCTGCTCTTTGCAGACAGAAGCCTTTCTTTTCCCTTTTCAAAATATTCTTCATTAATTTCAATGCAGATTGCATTCCGTTCACTGGAAAGTGCTGCTTCCCCCAGGGAAAACGAACCTGCAAACTGATCCAGTACCCACTCCTTTTCTTCTGTTACAAATCCAAGGATCTGCTGCAAAAGTTGCACTGGTTTTTCTGCCTGATGAATACGGGAGTTTTTCCCTGGCGGTTCAATGTCAAAGACCGTTGGAAGCATTCCCCTGGCGCCTGACATATAGTGGGATATTCCTGGCTCCGCCTTATCCTTTTTCGCATCTGGGCGTAAATTCCTGGCTTTTCCTTTCGTAAAAAATGCAATCTCTTCCGTATTTTTAGATTTTCTTCCCGTATTGGCAACGAAATCTCCTTTTTTCCAGGCGACTTTTGCATAATATTCAAGCCCTGCTTCTTTCGCCATTTTTTTCATCTGATAGAGGTATTCATAATTTTCCCCATTTTCTTCCGGCATGAACTCTACCAGAAAACACCCTTTTTTCAACACCCGGTATTTTTCATCAAAGTCTTCCTGCGTATATTGAAAACATTCATAGGCCGCAAAATCCCGATTTCCCCCTTTCAGGCTTTTTTTCAGGTCATAAGCATGATCTGTAATAATGGCATCTATACTGTTATCTTTTAAAAAGCTCAAATCCCTGCCATTCCCCTGAACCATCATACAAGTTACCTCTTCTCCGTCCTGTTCTTTGGTAACCGTATAGACTCCTTTGGCTATCCTGGAAAAAAGCCCCTTTTCTATTCCCTCATAAATTCTTGCCCGGATACTGGGTTCTTTTACCTCTTTTACCTGTTCTACACAAGCCACTGCTTCTTTAAGGCTGAAGCATTCTGCGTCCTGAAAATATTCAAATAGTGTCATCTGTATCCCTTTTTCCTGCACAATCCTTTCCTCCTACAATCCCAGTGCCCTGGAAGTCAGGTTCTGCGCTCCTTTTACAGTGCCTACCGTCAGCGCAACCGTAAAGGTCATTTCCCCCAAATAAATCAGGGTTTTGGCCCAGTCCTCATAATCTCCGGTAAAGGTCGGAAGTCCGGAGGAAATAAACTGGTTACACAAAAGGATTGCCAGTGCCATTGTGACTGCCTCAAAAACGACACTGATAAAATATTTCATATAGGCTACAAAGGTATTGCTAAGCCCCCGGTTTCCAGCCAGGGTACTGCTGGCAATCGCCCCAAAAGGTACAATTACCATAATTTTCAAAAAGCGGAAATAAACATTGTACAGCAGGAAGAACCCACAGATAATAACGATTAAAGATAGGAAAACAGCAAGTATCAGGAACACGATACTGGTTCCAAATCCTAAATCTTTGATCACTTCTGCCTGCGCCGGGTCAATGGATAACTCCACACTCTGGTTTTGTCCCAAATGCCCCACCAGGTTTCCACAGGAAGTAAACAGGGCTTTCATAATGGTAATGTTATAAGATACCAGCCACTGTGCAATGGCAACCCGGATAAACATACGGAGGATTGCTTCAAACCGGATTTCTTCCCGGATATCTACCGACTCTGCACAAAACCCAATGACGAAAAAAAGGACTACCAGGGCAGAGCCTATCCCAACAAAAAGGGGTTCAATCCCTTCAATGATCCCCCAGGGCCCGCCCCCTTTGAACCCGGTAGGGGACTGTCCTAAAAGTTCAAATACGAGGCTGACCTGATTATTCCAAAATCCAAACACGATTTCCAAAAGTGCAAGGATCGCCTCTCCTAAATTAAACATCACTTCACCTCTCTTCTTATCTGTTTATCTCAAAAAGAAGAACGGTTTTAGCTGATTCCCAGGAAAGTAAGAACGGAGGAAATAGCTGCCATAATAAGCCCTGCAACAATTCCTTTAATGGCACTGTTCATAGAAGAACTGTCCTGCTGCTGGTAAGCCTGTGCAAATTCCATCACGTTTTTTGCCAGGATAATCACACCCACCGCACCGATAATACTGATCACCAGTGTCTTTAAATTCATAAGCGGCTGTGTTACGTCACTTACCCCGGAAGCCATGACAGTCTGGGGGAACAGGGAAACAGTGGCAGCGCTTACTGCCAGGACTCCCAGTAGAGATTTTTTCAAGCGGTTCTGTTTCTTTCTGATAACCTCTTTGATTTTCATATCTTTTTACTCCTTTTCATGTGATTGATACCGCATTACGCAAAAAGACAGATTTTTAAAAACCTGCCCTGCGTAATGCAAAAACTACAGGTTTCCAAAAATCTGCCTTCTTTAATCCGAGGCTGTTTCTTTTGTAAATTTTTTACGGATTTCCTTCATCTTTTCAGCACTGTTTTTTGTATCTGCCATTTGAAGGATTTTATCATACGAAATTCCAGCACCAATGGCAAGCATGATTTCTCCCAACTGTTCCTCATTATAAACATGGCTTTCCAATAATTCAGAAAGTTTTTCTTCCTCTGTCTGTACCGGTTTTTCCGTTTTCTTCGGCGGCCTCACCTCCTCTACCGTTCTCTTCTTCTGGTTCTCTTTCAGCTCTTCCTCCGAAAAAATCTTCTTAGGAATAGGCTCATAAGAAAAAATTTCATCAAAAGACAGTTCCACAATCTGAACATCTTCTCCCTGTTCCTTTTTCTTCTTATAATAATCCAGGGATTCTTCACTTAAAATCTGTACCGCCTGTTTTTGGGCAGCCATTCTGTCATGGATATAAGGCGCACCCCCGCCATCTTCTGTTTCCGAAAATCTGGAGTGTGCAAAAGTATTGTATTTCTTATCAATAATAGGATCACAACCCCTGATTAACAAAATACACTCTGAGTTATCCAGCTTTCGGGTTTCGTCCGGTGTCAAAAGCTCACGCCCCAGCACATCATAATTCCGGGAACTGCTCCCTTGCCGGCCTTTGGTTTCCCCACTGCTTTTTTTATCAATGGTTCCTTTTCCCAGGGACTCACTGATATACTTATGCGTGGACTGTTCATTCCCACCAAGATATACCAGGGAATCACAATTACCCGGTATGGTTTCCCAGGTTTTCTCAAACAAAGCCTTGATCTGGGCAAGGTTTTGGATAAAAATGGTACAGGAAATATTTCTGGAACGCATGGTACTAAGTAGGCTGCAGTAGTCATCTGGCAATGGCACGTTGGCAAATTCGTCCAGCATAAAATTCACGTTAATGGGAAGTTTTCCATTGTAATGGAAGTCTGCCTGGTAATACAATTCCTGGAAAATCTGGGAATAAAGCATACCAATTAAAAAGGCATAACTCTTATCCGAATCCGGCGTCACACAAAAAAGTGCGGTCTTCCGGTTTCTGTCCCCATCAACACCAATCCCAATCTCCTCAATCTCCATTTCATCATGATCCAGAATCCGCAAAATTTGTGGGTTCTGTAACAATCCCAGCCTTGCATTTGCGGAAATGATGATACTCCTTACCGTATCTCCTGCACCCCGTACCACTTTATTATACTGGATTAAAGCAGGGTGGTTGCTTCCCTTTTTTCTCTCCAGTCTGCGGAAACGCCGGTCTAAATCAGAAGGGGAACCGTCTGCATGGACTTCCGCCTCATTCAAAAGCTGCAAAACCATACGGAAATTCCTTTTCTCCATTTCACACTCCTGCCACACATAAAGAAAAATAGCCTGCAAGTACAAAGACTCGGCTTTCTCCCAGAATGGATCACTGGGCTGTGCGTTTTTCGGTGTGGTATTATTGATCAAGTTAGTAACCAGTTTTACAATATCTGTTTCAGAGCGGATATAGCGGAATGGATTATATCCGTTAGACTGCTCCATTTCCACCAGGTTCAGCACCCGTATCCGGTATCCATGCGCTTTCAGCATACCTCCGCAGCATCTTAAAATCTCCCCTTTGGGATCTGTAATGATCTGGGAAGCCCTGCTTAACTGAAGGAGATTGGGTTTCACCATGAACAAGGTTTTTCCAGCGCCGCTTCCTCCGATTACCAGGACATTTAGGTTTCTCCTAGTCTTTCTGGTATTCATGGACAGCCTGACATTCTGGGATAAGATCAGGTTATTGTGTTCATCTTTATCCGCAAACTGCTTTGCCACCTTTTTCGGATCTGCAAAAACAGCGGTACCAAATTCCTGACCCGGCATATAGTTTTTCCGGCTGGTGACATACATGACCATACCGATCACATATACAAAAATCCCCAGAATGATTGCTTTTAAGGAAGTTTCGTTCCAATAATTGGCAAACGGGGCTGCCATCACCTGATCCAGACGGTTTAAAAAATAGTTGATATCCTTTCCAGGCTGATAACACACGTTCAAGAGATAACCTCCATAGCCGGAAGCTACGCCTCCAATGAAATACATACCCCAGGACTGTTTCTTCTTTTTCTGAATTGCTCCGGTTCTCTACCTCCTTTGCCCCTGTATGCTTCTTCTCCCTGCTTCCAGGTTCTGTTGTGTCTTCCTGTAATTATGTTCCCTTCTTCTGCGTATCTTTTCCTGCTCCTGTCTGGCACGTTCCCTGCGTACCGGATCATAGCTTTCCCTATATAAATCTTCCCCCGAAGTTTTTCTAAGAAAACGGTCCTCCAGGTCTAAAATTGCATACTCCTTCTTCTTTTCCAATCCTGCAAAAATAGTCTTATGGTCATTAATCCAGCTAATTTCCGATTTGTCCAGCCAGATAAATTCATTCTTACGGTACGGAATCCTGGTTTTGATATGATGCTCTGTTTCTTCATATACCAGCTTCTGGTCTATGGTAATGGCATTCACACCTGGATTGTTCCGCTTTTCCTTTTGGATACGCTGAATGACCTGCATCTTTTCTTCTGTTTCCTGGCTGTTTCCAGTGCTGCGTCTTTGGGCTTCCTCTTCCCCAAACAACTGTTTCCACTGCTGGGAATCTACCAATTCTTCGATCTGTTCCGGTGTCCTGGTCAGTGTCACCGTACCTTCCTTCCCTTTCTCCAAAATCCCCTGTTCTTCCATGTAGCAGATAATCGGCCAGATCTGAAGCCAGGTCATATTCAGACGGGAACGGACATCACTGATCTTCTCCACCTGGTTTTTCGCCAGTTCCCGCGCAACCAGTTCACACTCCTTCGGCTCCGGCAGGACAGGCTTTTTTACTTCTTCTACCAACTGCTCTACCTTATCCGGCTCTGCATTTTCATAGTATTCATCTAACGTCCCAATATTGGAATGTTCAATTTTTGCCATCATGGACTGAATACGGGGCGCTGCCTGGGAATGGAACAAAATTTCACTCATACCGTCCTTCTCATTCAAATCCGGCAAAATGGAATATAAAATCCCATACTTATTTGCCAGGGCTTTTACCCGTTCCAGGTCTTTTGTTTCAAAACGGAAAACCTGCAAATCGCCTCCCATTTTCAGGAGCTTTTGTACAGAAGTTTTCCCTGACAATTTTTCCTGGTCCAGAACTTTTTTAAATACCGCACAAATATCTTTTACAAACTGCCAGCCTGTATTTCCCATTTTCAGAATGATTTCTGCGCCTTCAAAGGAAACTTTAATGATTTGCGCCGCATCTTGTATTTCACTCATGCTCTCCCTCCTATCCCATTGCCCTGTCTTTTTTTGCTAAAACAGCCGCCTTTGTTTTTCCTTCTGCAAGCATGGCTTCCAGGTCATACTGGATATTTTCCTGTTTTAAGAGAGCCTCCAGCATGTGGTTTGCTTTTTCCTTTTCATAGGTCATATACTGAAGCTGAAAAATATAATTCTCAATCTGCAAAATATTTTCCGGAACCTGAGAAAACGGTTCAAGGTAATGATAAAGAATACGCTCTTTTTCTTCCTTTCCTGCATGAGGCGCCTGTAACTGCAAAATAATTTTTTCTACCTCTTCCATAGACTCCTTATGAAAAGCAATACGGTACAAATCCTGTTTCTGCTCCCTAGTAAGAAAGGGCTGTTCCTTTTCGGCAGCTTCCAAAAGGGAAAATATTTTTACCACATGTTCAAGTTCTGCCATTTACACACCCGCCTTCCGTTTCCGCATCAAAAGGATAATTTCCCGCATTTTTTTCATTCTCTCCGGTGAAGGACTGTTCTCCATCACCTGAAGAATTTCTGCATCTGCCAGCCCACTTTCTACACACTGGCGAATTTCTTCCAACTGTTCTGCGGACAAGTTATATTCCAGAATTTTCTCCACAACACTTTTGGGTACTTTTTTTCCAAGCATGGCAATCCCAAGCAGCCGGCGCTTACTTTTTTGCAGCCCTTCCGCTGTTTGTATGCTTTTTTCTTCCAATACCACTTTTGTTTCCCTGGAAGCAGCTTCTGTTTTTTCCCTGTATTTTTCTGCTTCTTTTTTCAGCTCCTGAATTTCCTGCTCTTTCTTTGCCAGCTTTTCTTTTAATTCCTGTATGTTTTTATCTTTATATTGCAGGTTCTCATACAGGTCTTTAATCTCCTGGTTTTTCTCTTCAACAACATGCTCCTTTACCAGAGAGGACAAGGCTGTAAAACGGTCATTGCTTTCCCGGAACTGCTGAATGGATTGTTCCATGATCCCCATAAGATTTTTCATATAAGAACGCATTTCTTCATCTTTCGGAACTTCTTTTTTTGCCTTTGACTCTTCCAGTTGTATCCGCATGGTCCGCATACGGCTGGCCGGCAGTTCATTTCCGGCATAGGTTTTCACCTCTTCCAGATCCAGCCCGTTTTTTAAGCCCTCTACGATTTCCCGTACCTGGAACTGGTTATAATTTCCTTCGCATAAAAAGTCGATTTCCCCAATCCCTTCCATAAGCCCTATGATGATTGCTTTCATCACCGGGGCTTCCTGGTTGCTCTTAACTACTTTCTGAATATCTGAAACAGGAAGACCAAAATCCAGCCCCATAGAAACTGCGTCCATCTGTTCTTCTTTTAAAACTTTCCGGCATTCTTCCAGATACCGTTGTCCTTCTACTGTCATTTACCCTCCTTTTCCTCTGCCCCTCGCAGACGGTTTCCTATTCTTTTCCTTCTGCTGTGCTTCCAACTTTTCTTTTTCTTCTGCTTTTTCACGCAGACGCTCTGCAATCCTTTTTTCTTTTAAGATTTTTTTCCGTTCGATCCGCAAACGCTCCTCTTTCTCAAAGAAATAAGCGTCTGTCTGTTCTGCATCAGACAAGGAATATCCCATTTCTTTTAACTGCCCAAGAAGGTTTTGGTATGTCTGGTGGTCTTGAAAAAATTCCTGATACCCTTCCTGATAAAGTTCTGCTTCCATCTGTTTTTCCTGCAGCTTATTGAGAAGCAGAAGCATTTCCTCATAAGGAACCATTTCTTTTCGTAGCTGCTTTCTTGCCCTGCTGTTTTCCCAAAGCTGTTCCTTTGTTGCATCAGAAATGGCTTTCAACTGCGCCTTATCCTGTATGCGATAAGCTGCCAGAAAATCAAATTCCTCCTGCAATTTTTTCAATTCATGGATTGCTGCCCTGTATTTCCAGGTTTTAGAGTTTGCCATTGGTTTCCCCTGCCGATACCTGCGAAGAAAACATTCCTTCTGGTATCTGGTCAAATGCCGCTCCCGGTATGGGATAAACACATACGTCCATTCTACCGGTATCTCCTCTCCGGTCATTTCCGGGATTGGAAGGCGTCCAAAACGCTGCCGAAGCTTTTCCTCTGTATATTCTTCCCCTAGCTGGTCAAGCCGCCTTGCCCTTCCTGCTCCGGGTTCCCGAACAGAAAGGCGCTTTCTTCCCCGCAACTCATATCCCATGCTGGAAAGATTTTCAAGAAATTCCTCATAAGAACCTGCGTCCTGTAATGCCTGGTCCACATCTCTTCTGATCCGCCTGTCCCGTTCAGAAAGAGATTTTTCTTCCTGTCCTTTTTGTTTGCGTTTTTCCTTGGCTTCTTCCAGATCCAGCACAGATAAACCATGCTCCCTGCATATCCGGTTGGTCAGAGGCTGGATAATGTTTTCCCAATCCCCATTTCTATAATCGTATTTATATCCCGTAGTACAGCGTACTGAATTAAAAATAATGTGCCCATGAATATGGTCCGTATCATTATGGACTGCATAAACCGCTTCAAAATCCTTCCCAAGAAATTCTGTCACAAACTCTCCTACCATTTGGAAGGCTTCTTCTTCCGAAACCTCATCTTCCTCAAATGAAAGAATGAAATGGTAGCCCTGCCTTTTATCCAGCTTTCCAAAATGACGTTTGGTATCTACCATCTGGGATAATGCCTGTTCAGGAATACAGTTATGTCCACAGACATAGCGGCCATGTTCTGTTTTCTCCGGGTTCATAATATAGCGAAGACCATTTGCCAGATGTTTTGCCGGATAACCCGTTTTTGCCTGTTTCATGTGCAGGCACTTTGTAATTGCCATAACCTACAGCCTTTCCTGCACCTGGCTTACCAGTGTTTTTATCTGCTTCAAAAACACATACAGACGGTGTTTATCTTCCCTGGAATAAAGGGCGCTGTTATTGTTATGGGTAATCTGGTTGATGTTTACACCAATCCGGTTGATTTCCTGGTTCATGCGTTCCAGTTCCTGACGGATTTCCGGGTAATCCCTGGGACGGTTGGTAATCAGCATACGAAGGTACTGGGAATCGGAAAGCCCCATCTTTTCTGCCTGTTTTTGTAACTCTTCCAACTCCCATGAGTACAGCCGGATTTCTTTTCTGCATTTCATTGTTTCTTTTTTCATGCTCCCCCTTTCCTTATCTTTATCACATATTTCATCTACCGATTTCTACTCCAACGCTATCTGCAGTCAACTCCTAAGACCTGCTATCGGTCACCGTATAACTTCCCGGCGTCCGGACTGGCTATGCCAGTCCTCTGCAAGATACGGATTTTACCGTACAAAATCCCATCTTGTTAGGGGGCACCCCCTAATACCCCGGATAACATAGATAGCAAAACGCAGATACTGATAGCAGACCTGCGTTCCATATAGGGAAAAACCGATAGCAGTTCCAAACATCTGCTATCGGTTTTTCCACTTCCTACTTCTATTTCTGCTAACAAAACCCCAGTTCTGTTAGCAAATCTGCCAGCCTCCTGTGTCTGATGTGGCAGCAGTTCTTCCATTCTGCTATCAACGCTTTTGCACAGACTCCCTGCTGGCTGCTTCTTCTTCCGCAATTTCTCTCTTTCCAACAAGTATGGGAAGACTCTCTATGGACCATTTGCCGCTTTGGGTTTCTCTTATGAAATTATTGGTTTACCTGTTCTTCCAAACGCTCCAATGCCTTTTCAAAAGCTCCAATCCCACTGAAAAAGGAAGAAAGCCGAATATCCTCAAACAGATATGGCATGGCTTTGTATAGTTCCAGAAAAATATAGTACAGCACATCAACAACAATGGAATTTCCTGCCTGTTTGTAAAGCTGGCTGTTGCTTATGCCTGCTTCTTTTGCTTTCCAAAAATCCGCATCGGAAAAGCCCATAAGCCGGAAGCATTCTAAAGGTGTCAGCCTCCGGATACGGATCAAAGACTCTAAACGGTGTATCCCATTTGATGTCGTAAGCGTAGGGCAGAGTTCCCCATGCTCCTGTACCCTTCCCCGTTTTTCCACAGACGGATAACTAAGATTTACAACACCATTTTCCAAACATTCCTCATAACCTTTCTGTGTCTTTTGACGTACCAGAATGATATTATCTTTTTGTACAGAAGTAAGGGTATGGCAGACTTCTTTTTCTCCCAGTTCCAAAGTCTGCACAATCCGGCCTTCCGGGTCATACCTGCCCCGGATTGCTCCTGGACATTTTTCTACAATCTTTGGCTGGTCATGCCCTGCTAAAACCGCACCGCTGCTTCCTAAAGGGGAATAAATAACCCCGCTTGAACCATAGCCGGTATGAATATCTCCCACTTGAAGAATTTTGGGCTGATGTCCGCCACCACCACAGGCAGTTACCGTAGGGCAGCACCCGTCTGGCAGATAAACCCGTCCAGTCTGTTCAAACACCCCTTTGATATTTCCGGCCCGTTTTACCCGGTTTTCCCGAAAAGCCTTCAGGCTTTTTTCGTCCGGCTCAAACAAAAGCGCTTTTCTCTCTTCCATATCTTCAATCAAGCGGCGTACTTTTTCCTGGGATAAGTAGTATCTTTCCTCTACCGTATCCTCCAGAATATCCATAAGGCACTGGAAGGACTCCAGCGGTTCTGGAAACTGGAATGTTCCATTATCCATTTCCTTCTGTATCAAAATCAGATATACCCGTTCCCTGTTCTGGGGTATTCCGTAATGCTTTGCATTAAGAACACTCCAATAGGTGTGGTATCCGTATTCATGCAGTTCTTCTTCAAACAACCGGAATGTGGTATCCCGGAATTTTTTTCCTACAATATTTTTTACATTTTCATAAATTCCCCATATTGGTTTGACACCCCGTATCATACGGAGCCACTCCACCAGAAGGGAAGAACGTGTTTTATCAATATCATGGGAACCACACATGCCGCAGGCGTCCCTTTTGGAATAATGTACCTGCAGAGGGTTATACTCATACCCGCAGCTTCGGCATTTCCAAACTGCGCCTGCCTGCTTGCCTGCCAGGGAAAAATCCTGACAGGGGCTTCCGCCACAAATCATGTTAAACGGTTCAATCTCCCTTTCGTCCACTTTTGTAATATCTCCCAGATTCAATGTTTCACTTGTACCATGAATCGCACAATAACTCTTTGCTGCATATTTATCAAACTCACAAAAATTCACCAAACTATATTTCATTCCTCATATTTCATGAGGTGTAGCTACACATTTTACCTAGGATTACTCACTTATTTCCTCCTGTCTCCTAAATTTTTTATAGTCTTCATGAGAAATCCACAGCTACAAACGAAATATCCATCTGGCATTACCTTACAATCATAGAATCACCCCTTCCCGTATCCAGAGTTTATCCTTCTGTCAAAAATTCTGTTGGTCTGCACCACCTCCTTTCCTAACACCCCCACTTTCGGATTGGTTATTTCTTTCTCACCGCTCTTCTTTCCTGATGTTTGCCAGCACCCTGGACACATACGCCTGCTTGGGTATCCCCATGCGGTATCCCTGCCGCTCATAGCTCTCTTCGATAAACGCAACCCGTACACGTCCATGCAGTTTCCTCTTTCCTATCCACTGCACTACTTTTTCCATCTCCGCTTCGCATTCGTCGATCTCCCATTTTTTGAAACATTCCTCATCATAGCTATTTTCCAAAAGAATACCCTCCTATCTTGCCTGTGCTATCTGGTATGGTACTATGTTCCTGTGTCCTACCATTTTTTCTATCTTTTGTATGTTTGTCCCTTTTGTTTCAGTAAGAAGCGGCCTTTCCTTTTCTACCAGGCTGGAAAGCTCTTGGTTTTCCTTTTTATACTGCAAAAAAGCATTATAGTCTTTTCCCATAGGTGGAAGACGTACAAAAACCTCATACTCCATAAGGGTATATTTTCTTGCCAATTTTTTTGCCGCTTGTCTTCCCGGCAGGTCATTATCCAAACAGAACTGTATCTTCCTGATATGAGGATAATCTTTTAAGAACTTTTCCAAAGGACCATCGGAAAGCATTCCAAGTACCAGGATATTGTTCTGATAGTCTTCCCGCAGTTCCATATCGGACATGGCATCAATGGCCGCCTCATATACATAGAGCGTATCACTGTTTTGGTCTACCAGATTAACCCCATAAGTTTTGTCATTCCCCGTAACATCTCCTTTAAAGGGTTTTCCATATTTATCCAGGGTTCCCCTCTGGCTGGCAAAACGTGGGATACCTTCCGTATCTTTTCCCACAAAAACCAGGTTATGGTACGTTCCGCTCTCATACAAAATCCCCTTTTTTACCCAAAAATCAATCATCTGCTTTGACAGCTTCCGCTGTTTTATCAGATAGCCATATAACCGGCGGCTGGTTTCTGATTTTGAAGGAAGTACAAAAGGTTCTTTCGGTATGTCTTTTCTCTGTTTTGTTTCTTCTATTTTTTCAGTCTGTCTTTCCGGTTGAAATTTTTGCATGGTTTCAGTACGGATATATCCGGCAAACTCCAGCAGATATTTGACTGCCTCCACAAAATCCATGTTTCTGAAATATTCCAGAAAGTCAATGGTGCTGCCACCTACCCCTTGGCTAAACCGGCACCAGGAAGACCGGTTGAAGATCATCACAGAGTCCATACCCACTGCCTGATAGAACCTGCCTTTCCTTTTCAATGGAATCCCTATCTGCTCCGCCAAATCCACTAAATCCACTGCCTTTGCAATCTGAATTTCTTCAGCCGTAAATTTTCCCATACTGCACCTCTTCATATTTCATATCCAGATAATGTGCCATTTCCGGGTGCAGAGCTTCAAAAGCAGTCAGGTAGCGGAAACAGGAACTATACTCTCCCTGTCCGGTACAAAATTCCCGTAGGCTCTTTTTCGAATACTGGGCCGGCTGGTTACACCAACGACTTAGGTTGATATACATTCCCTTATAAACCTCCGGTGCCTGTTCCCATGCTGCATAGCGCATCAGATAAGCCAGGCACTTATACCGCATCAAAATCTCAATCCGTATGAAAACGTCCCGAATATCCTTTGCCCAAAAATCTGCTTTCCAGGTCCCTTCCCAGTCATAACCGCACAGTACATACAGCTTAATTTTCTGGTAAGAAACTGGGATCACTTCCCGCAAAAGTTCCAATTTTCTTACAATAAGTTCCTGATCTTTGATATGGTCAAAGGCAAAAATCATACCATTATCCAATTTTCCAGATGCCAGAAGTTCCATCTGCCTTTTCTGCATAATCCTCAGATCCAGCCCCTGCCGGAATTGAAACCGCCTGCCTGTTTCCAGGACACTGGAAAAGATTTTTTCCCACCCTGCACAGGCAAAAAAGTTATCGTCCAAAAAGCATAACTTCTTTCTGGACGGGTCATAAAATTCTTCCAATGGGCTTGCTGGTGCTGCACCGGTGCTGTTTTTGTTTACACAGAAACTGCACTTCCGAAAACACCCCCTGGTGAGGAAACCAATGGAATACTCCGTATAAAATTGGAACTCTTTCTTCTTTTTCTCTCCTTCGCTATGTTCTTTTACCATCTGGTCATACAAATGATAGTCCGGTGTATGGTGTTCAATCGCTTCTGGAAGTACCGGTGCTTTATCGTAAAAAAATCCAGTCCCTCCATAAACGGTTGTTTCCCTCGTCAAAATATGTTCCGGCACAAAGGTATCCGTAAACACTTTTGATACATAGAGCCGGTCATATTCCCCTGCCTGGCTGTAATCCAAAAGAAGCTCTGTTTCAAATCCCTGCTCCTTCCAATAAGCGGAAAGTTTCATACATGCCAAGTTAGGAAACCGGTGTCTTTTCCGGTATAAAAGATCTGCATCTATAATCCCTATCCTCAACGCCTGCTCCTTTCCATACGGATAGTTCCGGTTTTCTTCTCCCCTTTGACTGCCTCTTTTCTTTCTTCCTTTTCCTTGCATTCTGCCGGGCAATATGATTTTCCATTTGCTTCCATGATTTCTGCAAATTCACAAATATGGAACACCCTTGCCCCTACCTGTGTGTGGTATTCATCAATATAGGTACAAACCCGTTCTTCCCTTTTTCCATCTGGATATACAATCTCTATGGAGTCCCCGTCTGCTATGCTGAACAGGGTATGATAATGGCTGTCAATAAACCGTATTCTTTTTTTCTCTTCCATGCTTCTCACCTCATATTGCCAAAGAAAGGACAGCCGCAGCCGCCCTTTCCCAAGTTTAAAAACTGATTTTTATTTTCTATGCCTTTTTATGTCTTTTTCTGTAATAAAGTAGGCCTGCTACCATACCTGCACTTACACCAAGAGCCAGCAAAGGCAGGAACCAGTTTGTATCATCACCCGTTTTTGGTCCTGGTTTTACGGTACCTGGTGTTTCTGGTATTTTTTTATTCTGGATCTCTTTTACCACTTCAATGACTGGTGTTTTATCATTCTGATAGGTAAATACGATTTCCCACTCTTCTTCCGTCTTCTCATATCCCTTTAAGGTGGCAGTTTCTTTCAGCACATAGGTGATCGGTTCTTTGAAAACACCATTTTCATAAGTTCCAATTGGAAGTAGTTCTGAAACTGCTTTTCCATCTTTTCCAGTCTTCAAACGTCCTACTTCTTTTCCGGTTTCCTTTTCCAGCAGAACAAATTCTACTCCTTCCAGAGCCGCTTTGCTGTCTGCATCCGTTTTTACGATAACCAGTTGTCCCATAGCACGCTCATCTTCCATCTTTACTTTCTGGATTTCTCCCGTTTCTTCTACTGTAAACTCCACGTCATTGGCCACAATATATCCGTCAACTGCCGCTTCTTCATGCAGAGTATAAGTACCTATCGGAAGGTACTCAATCAGGTGTTCCTCTCCTGTGGTCCAGGACTCTACCACTTCCCCGTCCTGATCCAGAATCTGCAGCTTCGCTCCCTCAATTTCTTTTCCATCTGTAATATCTGTTTTGGAAATTGAAACTTTGGTATGGTCGTCCTCCATTTTCACTTTTTGTATGTCCCCTGTTTCTTCCACAACAAATTTCACATCTTCTGCCCGGACATATCCCTGTTCCGTAGGCGCTTGCTCTTCATGCAGTACATATTCTCCTGGTTCCAGTGCATAGACTACATGGGGTTCTTTCTTAGATACCCACTCTTCTACCACCTTTCCGTCCTGATCTAAAATCTGCATTTTTGCACCTTCAATTTCCTGTCCACCGGTTAAATCTACTTTTGTAAATTCCGTAATGGTAGGCTGATTAGAAATTTCTTCTGAAAAAGCGAGCAGTTCAAGGGTCTGGTCTGTATAAGACGCATCAAAGGAATACACCTCATCATTTGGCAGGTATCCCGGCTTATGCTCTACTTCCTGAATATAGTATTTTCCATGAGGAAGATCTGCCTGAAATACCAGCTTGCCCTCTTCATCTGTTGTTCCCAGTTCAATCAGGGCATCTTTTTCTACAACTACTTCCCCGGCAGCATTTTTGATATCCTCCTGCGCATACAGCCCGAATACCACTCCTTCCAGCGGTTTTCCGGTTTCTGCGTCTTTCTTCAGAAGACTCAGGGAAACTTTCTGTCGCTGATTGGTAAGTTCCATTGTTACATAATCCACTGCTACTTCCTGTCCCTTATATGCAATTTCAAATTCTTTTGCTTCCGAGTCAAGCACGCAGTTCTGACCTGCTTTTTCTTCCACTACATAGTATTTTCCGATAGGAAGATTATTCAGGACTGCCTTTCCTTCTTTATCTGTCACCATACGAGCTACCAGGGCATCTTTTTCATATTTTACAATGCGGTTTCCTGCTTCGTCTTTCTGTCCGTCCGGGGTATAAATGGTTTCCTTTGCATGAATGGCAAATTCTGCACCTTCCATATTTCCCTCTTCATAGTCAAATTCATAACCTTT
Source organism: Clostridiaceae bacterium (assembly GCA_902362865.1). Lineage (GTDB taxonomy): Bacteria > Bacillota > Clostridia > Lachnospirales > Lachnospiraceae > Claveliimonas > Claveliimonas acetigenes. Next base: position 88,084 of record CABIYE010000001.1, on the reverse strand, counting down.
CTCTTTTTCCATGACCTCTTCCCCAGTGAAGAAACTGCTTACCTGATTTACGAAACCTGCTACACCGTTTTTCATCTTTGTCAGGAACTTTTCTTCTACTTTAGAAGCACCAGAAAGTTTTTCTCCTTTTTTATGGATTGTAAGACTTCCTACTGCTTCATCATTATACTGTTCAATGACAACAATAAATTTACCAGTTTCCTCCTCTACCTGGTGTACGGTATCAGAATCTACGGTAATGGTGATCGGCGCTTTCTTTGCCTCCTGGTAAGCTCCCCCGTCTGCAACTTCATTCAGCGGAACTTCCTTCCCGTCTTTTAAGAGGACATTTTCAAATCCTACCTGTACATAATTTTCCGGTGCTTCCACTTCTTCAATCCGGTAAGTGCCACATTTTAACTGCTCCGGTGTAATCAGGTATCCCTCTTCGTTGGTCCTGAACACAGATACCACTTCTTTTTTTGGATATCTTACGATCATTTCCACATATTTTTCTGCTTCCACATCATAAATCTTATAAGCTGCACTGTTATCCAGCACCGGCTTCTGCGTCTGGGCATCTTTTTTCACAATCTTGAAGTAATACTGCAAAGGACGGTCATCAAACACACGCCATACCTGGGGTTCCCGGCTGTCTTCCGAAATCTGTACAATAAATGGACGAATCCCTTTTAAATTTTCCGGAACCGTAGACTCAAACACCACATAGGTTCCATAAGGAAGTTCTGGACTCTTTAAATATCCTTTCTTATCCGTAAACAGCTCTGGTACCGTAATCTTTTTACCATTCTCCCAATAAGAAGCTGTTTCGTCTTTGCTGTAATCATAGGTGATAAAATCTTCCGGGGTATAATAAGAACCATTTCCCGGCTTCAAACTTCCGTCTTTTACACCAGACAGCTCACTGATGAGGAATACCTTAAATCCAGCTCCTTCTACCAGTTCTGTTTCTGTCTGCTCCCCGTCTTCTGAGATCTTGATAAGCTGAAAGGCCTGTTTCTTTACAGTTTCCTTTACAGTCACCTCCCGGTGTACAATCTGTACTTCCTGTCCCTCATACGAAACCTCTACGGGATACTCTGTTTCATCTAACAGATACCCTTCTGCCGGCTCTATTTCTTTTACGAAATAATTTCCAAGATACAGGTTTTTGAAATCTACGGTTCCTTCACTGGAAATCGTACCCTGCGCTACAAGTTCCCCTTTTTTATGGACAATCCCATCTTTCTTATTTGGGTGTTCAATATCTTGTGCAGCATATAATCCGTATTTTGCCCCTACTAAGGTTGCGTCACCCTGGGAAATAAATCCCTGGGAATCCTGGTCAATCTTACTTACATGAACTTCTCCCCGTACTTCCTCATTTTTAAAATCATGGGAAAAAGTATATGTGTAGGTGCTGTCGTCTTTATATTCATAGAAGAAACGATACACCTCATCTGTCATATAGTACTTATCCGGTGCCTGGATTTCCTTTACACTGTAATGGAAATTCAAAGGAATATCTGCATGGAACACAGCCATTCCTTCCCTGTCGGAAACAGCACGTTCCACCAGGCTTCCTTTTTCTACAAGGACCTTTCCGTCTGCTGCTGTCAGGTCTTCTTCTACATACAAGCCAAACGTCGCACCTTCCAGGGTAACATCATCATGTTTCGATTTTTTCACTACATTTACGGAAATCTCCGGTCTTGCATTGGTAAAAACGGTTTCCCCCTGGGATAGCTCTACATTCTGTCCTGCATAGGACAAGGTTACAAACTGGGTACGTTCCTGTTCTGTTTTCCCAATCACCAGATTTTCCGGTGCTTTCTGTTCTACAACCTTATATTTTCCAAGATACAATTCTTTGGAAACAGCGCTTCCATCTTCCCCTGTTGTCAGACTTTCTACCAAATCCCCTGCTTTATGCACCTTCGTCACTTTATCCTGGCTGTAAATATCCTCTGCCGCATAAATGTTATATTCTGCCCCTGCAAAGTCCGCATTTCCATATACAAAAGTCAGGTTTCCCTCTTCTCCGGTTACTCCGGTCAGAACCTCACCTTTTTTACGGATTGTGATTTTTCCTTTCTGTTCCTCATTCGTCACTGCAACAGAAGTTGTTTTTCCTGTTTCCAGCTTCACGTTAAAAGACTCTGTATTCAGCTTATATCCTTCTGGAACAGAAATTTCTTTTAAATATACCGTATCCTGGGTTTTCGGAAGTTCCACCTCAGAAGTACCATTGCTGTCTGTGGCCGGCATCTGTACAAGAAGGTTTTTACATGCACTGTCTGAATAAATACCAAAAACAGCGCCGGACAGATTTACTTTACTGTTCTTATCTTTTTTTGTTACCTTTACCCTTGCCAGGTCTAGCCACTTCACCGTAAATTCCACAGAAGCACTTTCTTCTTCAAAAAATGCCCCATACCCAATATCCTGAGAACCAGAACCCGTAGACAATACTAAGGTCTTCCACTGAGTTCCCATTTGTCCTTTCAGCTTACCACTGTTCCATGTACCAGTTACAGTTTTGGGAGCACTGAAATAGAATGTGGTATTTCCATTGATCTTTACGGTTCCTGTCTGTTTTGTACTTCCACTGTGATAAGTCACATTCTCTGGCATTTTTAAAGTAATATAGTTTCTATGGTCACCTTTTAAAGTAAATTCTCCGGTACGCTGTTCCTTTCCACTTTCATAACCCTTTGCTTCCTTTGGGGACAACGTGATTGCTGCTGTCGGAGGTGCTTCCAGGCTGTAAATATGCTGGATATATCCCCACACACCGCTTGCCTTAATATCTTCAAAGGTACAGCCATAAAAACCGTCCATGCCACAATAAGAATAAGCGGCAGCTAAATGCGTAAAAATATACTTTGTCTTCCAGTCAAAAGAGGGCATATACTCCCCAGTAATGTCCCCGGGACCGCCATATCCATAATAAAGGACTTTCTGTAATTCCGGGTTGCTTTCAAATTCATTGGCTACATAATCCGAGGTCGGCGGGGAAGCCTTCATAGACTCCAGACAATATGCCACATGGCCATTTACGGTGAAATAGGAAGTAGAATAGTTCCCCACGTTAGAAGGGTATGGGATTTTCTCTCCCTGTACCAGATGTACATTGCTTCCTTTTTGCTGCTCCATTGCTGCCGGAACAACCGATAAGAACATTCCCTTATCCTCTTTTGGTGTCAGATCAATCAACTCTGCCCCTGCATCTGGCATTTCCGGTTCTTCCGTCAGTACCTCCGGTATCTCCGGGTCAGGGTCCGCCTCACCGTCCTCACCGGAGCCATCTTCGGTATGCTGGCTTACTTCTCCCTGGGGTTCCTGTGTACTGTTTTCCCTTGCTTCTACCACAATTCTTCTCATAATCTGATAGGAAGGGTTTCCGCTTAACGGATCAACACGATAAAATGCCTGGTAAGAACCTGGGGTATTGAAATCAAAAGAATTGCCGGAGTCCCCTTCTGCTTTCAGAAACGTTACCTTTACTTTTTCATCATTTTTCTGAAAACCCCTGTAATCTGTTTCCAGGTCAAAGGACTCTCCTGCTTTTATGGTAAGATCCTCTGCATACACCAGTTCTTCTTCTGTTAGTTGCTCCTTTACCTCTTCCAACTCCGGTAATGTTTCTGAAGCAGCCTCCTCCTGTTTTACTTCCTGTATCTGTGCATGTTCCTCAGACTGTTCAGAAGCCAGTGCGGTGATCCCTGTATTGAGTAACGTAGAACAACTAAGAAGAAGTGCCAGCGTCCCAGCCAGCAGCCTTTTCTTTTTTCCTTTCATCATAGCTTTGCTCCTTTTCATTTTTTCGTCAAAAAAAGCAGGCCACACAAGCCTGCTTTCCATTTTCTATCTTCTTTTTTCTATCTTTTGTATACGGTCTGTCCCGTATCCAATGCACCCGTCAATCCCCTTTCTATTCCCTGCTTCCTGCATGGAACACTGCCAAAACAAGCTGCAGAACCAGCAGAAACAAACATATCACCAGTTTCCCTGTCAGATACAGCAGTTTCCCCACTGCAATGAAAATCCCTTTTACAACTTCCCATACACTTCTTCCTACTGCCATATCTTTTTCCTCCTTATTCTTCAAATGCCCCATAAAATTCCGCAAACCGTAAATCTTTTTCCATACAGGCTTCTTCCTTTTCCCTGTTCTCTGCTATCGTTCCACCGTCAGAAAGTTCTCCCTGAACGGTCTTTTCCAGCACACCCCGCTTCTCAAAGGCTTCTTCCTGTGCCTTTGAAACCGCTTCTTTTACGATTTTACAAAATTGTTCTTTCTGGTTCTCCAGAAGGGTATTTAATAGTTTCATCTGCTGTACATCTTCTTCCTGCTGCAGGTATTTTGCAAAATAAACGATTGCTTCTGCTATGAAATCGTCTTTCGTCTTGAAAATATCTTTGTTATACTCCTTCAGATATCGGTATGCCTGATGATGTACCGGCCTGTTTTTATACAGCCGCAGTGAAGTAGTATATACTTTTTCCGTATCCATAAGCATTCACTTCCTATCATGCCGTCCGCATTTTCCTCTGTTTTGCCCGGATAATACTTTTCACTGCTTCTTCACAGCCCCTTGCATTGGCATGTATATCCGTCACAAACTGTACATCTTTTCCCTCATTAGCTCCAAAATGCTCCACAATGGAAGAACCACCTCCCATGAATACCATTTTGGTCAGGTCCAGATTATAATGATTTGCCTGTATGATACCATAAATTTCCTCTGCATAGGATTTCAAACAGTTTATAATCACTTCCTGATACTGCTTCGGGCAGTCATAGCTTCCTGTCCTCATAAATGCTTCTGTAATGTATGCCGGTACCCCTGCCCCTGTTTTTGCAATGGCTTCCTCATTGACTTTTCCGATACAATACAAAGCTGCCTTATCCGAAATCGAATACTTCCCGTCCGGCATTCCGTCAACAAACTCTACCAGGTCGGTAGTCCCTCCACCAATATCTACTAAAAGGCAATAACCGGGAACCGCTTCTAAAAGCGTATGGATCACCACATGCCCCTGCATAAAAACAAACACATTTTCCAAAGACACATGATAATGTACTCCTTCATAGCGGAAATGCAGTTCCTTTGTCTTTAACAGATATTTCTTAAAATTTTCTTTCTGCTGCTGAAATCTTCTGGGTGGCAGGGCAGCTCCCATTTTTACGGAAGCGTCTGTCAGTCCCCGGCAGCGCATTTCCTGCGCCAGTGCTGCAAGGGTAAGAAGATAATAGTTTTCATTCTCTGTCTTATCTACGCATTCCTTTTCCGGTACTTTCCCACCCACATAATAAAACTGGTTCTGGTATTCCAGAATGTGTTCCAGGCTGTCCGGCCTTGCCTGCAAAGGCTGGATTGCTGCTGAAAATACAGTATTTGCAGTTTTCATGTTACGGTTTCCATGATCAATTCCAATAATCATTTTAGTTTCCACGTTCTTATCCTCCTGAAAGTTATAGTTTGTATTTTATCTTGTTCTCTTTGGTTCTTGACCTGCTTCTTTCTTTTCTTTGTTTATCACAGGAAGTTTGTCAAACAGTTCCCCCATCACCGCTTCCATTTCCTGAAACTTCATTTCATCTGGCATACACAGAAAAACAATCACTGCATCCGTCTGACGTTCCCCGTTCTCTCTCCGGTAAAGTTCTGTATAGGAACCCCAACAACCGTCCTCACCTGCACAAAACTTTTTTGTCTTCTCATTTACTTTTATGAGATATTCTTCGGTATCAACAAAGATTTTCCGAATGGATACTTTTTGTAAGTCGTATTTCATGCTGTCCATATAAACCGGCATGTGTTCCTCTGGGGCAAAATAGACATACATTGTGCAATAGGTCTCTCCTTCCGTCCCCATCTCCTGTAAAACAATCCCGGCTTCAAATATTTCCGGTGGAGCATAATCTACTACAAAATCCGAATCCTTTTCCTGTGAAGATTTTTCAAAATGCTCTGAATCTCCAACCAGAAAATGTTTGGGGCACTGAATACGAAACCTTTCTTCCCTCATTCTGTATATTCCTCCATAATCTCACTAATATCTTTTTGAAATAGCCGCTGAAGCAGGACAACTACATAGACATTTGGCTTTTGCTGTCCGTATTCAATCCTCTGATACGTCCGAAGACTGATACCCAAGACAGCCGCAAGTTCTCTCTGTGTATATCCATGAGCTGTCCTGAATTTTCTTAATTTTGTTACTTTCTATCACGCTCCTTACGTCTGAGGGATAGCTTCCTGATAAGCAAACAGATTGGATATATAGCTGTTTGCTGTCAATGTGGCATTGTATAAAGCGGTAAGCAGCACTGCCCGGATATTATTGGCTTTCCTTGTACACTGCTTAATTGAGTCTATCACATACTCTACGGTAAACTTATCCAGCTTTTTATACATTCCCTGTACAATGCCAAGAGGTCGTTCTTCCTGATTTACCCTTATGGTCTTTGCATTGGACGTCAAAACATCTACTGCAAGCCCTACAATCTCATTGAGCAGTTTTCTGTCAAAAGGTCTGTCTATCCATATCGCATCATAATCAATCTGATCTTTGAACTGTTCTTCTGCTGCCTGATAGGATAAGATAGGATTATCTCTATACCCATTCCCTATTTCTGTTGTATTCTTTTGGGTACTTTCTGCTGTAGTCTTTGTAGTAATCTCTGTATTTGTCTGCCCGCTATCAGTCTGAGGTACCTCTTTGGGTATCCAGGGCTCTGTTTCCCTGTCGGGGTATGCTCCCTCTTTGAATGGTGACACCCTCTTCCTTTGGAAAGGGACAGCCCTCTCTTCTACAAAATGTATCTCTTCCTCTATGGCTGTATGGGAACTGATTTTCTCTGCTTTGGATTTCTCTCTTCTTTTTTCAAAGGAAACCGGATCTGCTCCTGTTTCTTCTGGATAAGTCAATTCTTTTAACCGGTCTACGATCAATTCCAGATACAGAACATTATTTACAACAATCCCATTCATGGAAATGGTTCTAAATACCCGTTTTACCACACCCAGCTTCTCTAAAAATACCACTGCATTTGTCGCTTCTTTTTTGGAAATCCCAAACTGTTCGCTGATCTGCTGGTAACTTCTCTGAAGAAGGTCTGACTTAAATTTCTTTCTTACCCCAATGACCTGTCCGGTTCCTTCATCTCTGATTTCTGTAGGCTTATACCAGTACACAATATCTGCCAGTATAATAATAGCTGTTAGATTTGGCTTTCCACTTTCTCTGATGATTGTCCGATACCACACCTGCGGAATGATATTTCCAGATATATTCAGTTTTGCATTTTCATCTACAATTTCATTTCCAGTGCTATAAATACCTCCATTCATACGTTTATTCCTCACTCCCCTGCTTCTTTTCTTTTTCAAATAAAGCACTTATTTCTTCATCTGCTCTTTTGCCTGCCACCAGACACGCATACAACGAAACGAGGAAAAAAATTATTCCAACAATCATAATCACCTTTATCATTGCTCTGTCCTCCCAAGAAAAAAAGGACTAAGCCAGCTAACAGAATCTTTTAACTAACCTAGTCCTTAACATATTTTTTTCAATATATTGTAACCGAATGGTTTTTCACAAACTTGACCGCCTGTGAGAATGGATATAATTTTGACAGGACCAGTAGCAATAGGTTTCTATCTTTAAGAGCCCCTGCCATTTGATTTTTACTATGAAAAATTCATTCCCGGTCTATGAATTTTCTACCTTTTATGGTATAATAGAAAAAAGACTAAATTGGCGTGAGCCCTTATTTTATAAGGAATCTGCTAACTTAGTCTTATTTTAACATAATCACCACAGCCGGAGGGTCCGATAAATGCTGTGATTTTATTTGCCTCAATCTCCAGATTCACATCTTTCAAGGCTTTAAAATCATCATAATATAAATTCAGATTTTTAATACTTAGTTTTCCCATATCTGTATGTTCGTTTTCCTTTCTTAGATTTAAGACGGTTATGCCTTGGTAAACTTCTTTGCCACTACACTGGAAAGCGTATTGATTCCAACCACCAGAATCAGCAACACCACCGAAGTTGCATACGCCTGATCCATATAGAGTCCTTCACTCGCAAGATTATACATATGGACTGCCAACGTCCTTCCGGAACCCATGACGCTTGACGGCACATCTGCCACCGTTCCTGCTGTATAAATCAACGCAGCCGTCTCTCCCACAATTCTTCCGATCGCCAGAATAATTCCCGCAAGAATTCCCGGCACGGCCGATGGGAGCACGATACGGAACACCGTTCTTAACTTCCCGGCTCCAAGCCCAAAACTTCCTTCTCTGTAGGAATCAGGAACAGATTTCAACGCTTCCTCTGTTGTACGCATGATAAGAGGTAAAATCATGATAGAAAGGGTAAACGCTCCTGCCAGAAGCGAAAACCCCCATCCACATGTAGTAACAAAAAACAGCATACCGAACAACCCATATACAATAGAAGGAATTCCTGACAGTGTCTCTGTTGTAAGACGGATAACCTCAACAAACTTATTGCCTCTTCCCGCATATTCTACCAGAAAAATTGCCGCAAAAATTCCCAGCGGAACTGCGATAAGCAAGGAAAGCAGCGTCATAATAACAGTATTAATCAGCGCCGGCATTAAAGATGCATTCTCAGAAGTATAAGTAAAAGAAAACAAAGACGGCTTCAGGTACGGAATACCGTGTACCAATATATATACAATCAAAAAAAGCAAAACTGCAAAGGTAATAACCGCTGAAAGCATCACAAGAAGCATCATAAGCAATGAACCCGGATGCAGGGCATAGGATTTCATCTTTTGTCTAAATGTCTCTTTATTCACGTCCGCCCCTCCTGTTCAACAATGCCACACTGAAATTAATAATCAAAATAAATACAAACAATACCACGCCTGTCGCTATCAGCGCCTCTCTGTGTAAATCCGTAGCATATCCCATCTCAATAACGATGTTTGCTGTCAGCGTCCGGACTCCTTTCAGGATTCCGGCTGGCATTCTCGCCTGATTGCCCGCCACCATGATAACTGCCATCGTTTCACCGATCGCACGCCCGATGCCCAGAACAATCCCTGCAATCACACCACTCTTCGCTGCCGGGATTACAACCCGGAAAATACTTCTTTCATGGGTTGCACCCAATGCCAGGGCACCTTCATAATAATGCTCCGGGACCGCCCGGATTGCTGATTCCGTTACACCAATGATGGTAGGCAGGATCATCATAGCCAGAAGAAGTGACGCTGTCAGCATACTATTTCCATTTCCGGGTGACTTTATAAGCCCCATCTGCCAAAGTATCCTTCCAACGCTTCGTATCGCCGGTACCAGCACCACTAATCCAAAGAAGCCATATACAACAGACGGAATCCCCGCCAGAAGTTCTGTCGCTGCCTTTAATGGTTTATAAATACGTTTTGGACAATATTTTGCCATAAACACGGAAGTCAGGATTCCAACCGGCACCCCAAAGAGGATTGCCCCGGCAGTCACATACAAGCTTCCGATTATCATAGGAAAAATCCCGAATATCTTATTGTTGGGTTTCCACATTTTCCCACTCAAAAATTCTCCAAATCCGATTTCCTTCATGGCAGGGATCCCATTTGCAAATAAGAATACACAAATGAGAGCTACCGCCAGCACCGAAGCGCAGGCGGCAATGAAGAACACTCCCCGCATGAAGCTTTCTGTCCATGCTTTTGATTTCATTGATTCTATTCCCTCTTTAAAGATGATTTCGTTACTACTCCACTACATCTGCCCATGTTACGGCTTCACCTGTATAAATGGATTTCACCTGTTCACTGCTCAGTTCATCTACAGTACTGTCATTGTTTACGATAACCGCAATACCATCTGTTGCAATGACCTGGCCTGTCAGTCCTTCTGACAATTCTGTATCTTTTAATTCACGGGACGCCATACCAATATCATAACTTCCATTGATTGTAGATTCCATACCAGTGGTTGAATCTGTTGTCTGAAGCTCAATTTCTGCATTTGGATTCACTTCTTTATAAGCCTCAATTAATTTCTCCATTACCGGTGATACAGAAGAAGAACCACCTACCACTGCTTTACCGAAAGGAGCTGTTCCTTCATATGCCTGTGTTCCGTCCAGCGGAATATATCCGTTTTCTTCCACAACCTGCTGTCCTTCTGTACTCATAATGAAAGTAATAAAATCATTTGCTACTTCATTATCTGCCCCTTCTTTGGTTGCAATATTAAATGGTCTGGACACTTTATATGTACCACTCTTTACATTCTCGGCAGTTGCCTCTGCCCCGTCAATCTTCAGAGCCTTTACACTATCATCCAGAGAGCCGAGAGATACATAGCCGATTGCGTATTCGTCACCTGCTACTGTAGTAAGCATTACAGAAGTACTATTTGTAATCTGTGCTTCCTCCGTTGTCATATCTACCTTTTCGCCCTCGACTTCTTCTTCAATTCCAAAAAGCTCAATAAAGGCGCCTCTTGTTCCGGAACCATCTTCTCTGGAAACAATGGTAATATCATTGGCGGAATCCCATTCTGCAGCCGCCTCGCTTCCTCCATCTGCATTTCCTTCATCTGCACTATTTCCACAGCCGGCCAGAAGACCTGTCATCATTGCTGCCACTCCTAATACTGCAATAAACTTTTTCAATTTCATAATTATAATCTCCTTTTGTTTTCAGATTTGTATTTTCTTCACAGTTGCCATCATATAGGAGGAATGTTAAATCTGAAACCGTCGGAATGTTAAATCTGCGTAAAAACAGTTTCCCTTCATTTCCAGCTTACATTTATAGGAGTTATCTATTATATTTATCATTTATCAATATAATCTATTAGCAGATTTATCCAATTAATACTATAATAAAGGTGGTAGTTTACCATTAATCTATAATAATACTAAGGAGGTTTTTTATGAAAAAGAAACTATTAGCTCTTCTTCTTGCAGGTACAATGGTATTTTCTAACGCAAGCCTTGTATTTGCTGCAGAGGAAGACCCAATTGCCTCAGCAGAAGAGGCGGAAGCAACTTATAATTTTGTCACACCGGCAGACGCAGTAAAAGCTGCTGCTGACGGCAGCGCATACATCCTGGACGTGCGTCTTTTCGAGAACTATACGGCAGGCCGGATTACAAATTCTCTCTGGTGCCCACAGTTCCCGTTAGATGACGAATCACTGGATGCTAAACTGGCAGATTATGCAAAGGCTACATTCATGGGTGAAGGGGACACCAAACCAATCTACATCGTATGCAACAGCGGCCAGAGAGGCGCGCAGAGAGCTACTGCAAACCTTCTTGCAGCAGGGATTGATGAAGCAAGGATTTTCACAATCACAGGGGGCGCTGCTGCTCTGAAAGAAATCGAAGGCGCTCTTACCACAGAAAGACACAACGATGCTATTGACTGGAAATACGTAGAACCTGCAGACGCCATTGCAGCAGTAGATAATGACGAAATCCAGATTATTGACGTCAGAAGTGAGGCTGATTTTGCAAAAGGCCACTTAAAAGGCGCTCTTAACTGTTCCCTTGGAACTCCGGCAGATGCTGCTCTTCAGAATGCTTTTGCCGCATGGGTTCCCGAAAACCTGGATGCCGACCAGCCGATTTACATTACCTGCTACAGCGGCAACCGTTGCGCGAAGACCGCTATCTCTATCCTGAAGGATCTGGGCTATGATACCGACAAGGCTTATATCATCCGCGGCGGCGCTTCCGATGCAACACTCAGCGGCGCATTCGTTACCGATGAGCCGGAATACCAATTTGTAACTCCTGAGGCAGCGTTGACTGCATCAAAAGAAGATACCGCATACATTCTGGATGTACGTCTTTTTGAAAACTACACAGCCGGACGTATTGCGAACTCCCTCTGGTGCCCGCAGTTCCCATTAGATGATGAATCCCTGGATGCCGGACTGGTAGATTATGCAAAGGCTACATTCATGGGTGAAGGGGACACCAAACCAATCTATATCGTATGCAACAGCGGCCAGAGAGGCGCGCAGAGAGCTACCAGAAACCTTCTCGCTGCAGGAATTGCCGAAGACAGAATCTTCACAATTACAGGCGGAGCTGCTGCTCTGGAAAAAATCGAAGGTGCTCTTACTACCAACAGATACGATGAGAAAATTGACTGGAAATATGTAGAGGCGCAGAAAGCAGTCGACGATCTGGATAGCGAAGACTATATCCAGTATATCGACGTAAGAGATGCAGATTCTTACACAGAAGGACATCTTCCGGGAGCAATCAACTGTAACTTAAAGGATGTGGAGAACGCAGACCTTCAGATCGCTTTCGCTGAATGGGCTTCCTCAAACTTAGATGCAGACTCTCCAATTTATATTACTTGCTTCAGCGGCAACAGATGTGCTAAGACGGCTATCTCCATCTTAAAAGATCTGGGATTTGATACAAACAATATCTTCATCATCACAGGCGGAGCAGGAAATAAGACCGTCAGCGATGCATTTGTCAGCCTTCCATTTACAGATGTTTACGGAGCTGACTGGTATTATAACTACGTAGAATTTACTTACTTCACGGAGCTGATGACCGGTAAAGATAAAAATACCTTCGCGCCAACCGAGGATCTTGCACGTGCACAGTTCGCACTGATCCTGTACCGTATGGAAGGTTCACCAAAGGTAAATACTACAGAACCTACTTTCCCGGATGCCGGTGAAGACTGGTACAAAGACGCTGTTATCTGGGCAAACCAGAATAAGATTATCACAGGTTACACGAACACCGGTCTGTTCGGGCCAAGCGACCCGATCACCCGTGAGCAGATGGCTACGATTATGTACCGTTATGCAAATTATAAGAAGTGGGATGTTACGGCATCTGACGATCTGAGTACATTCCCGGATGCATCCAGTGTAACTGCTTTTGCAAAGGATGCTATGGAATGGGTTGTTGCAAATGAAATCATCACAGGAAATAATGGTAAACTTGACCCACAGGGAAGCGCTGTACGTGCACAGGCTTCTACAATCATCACAAGATTTGTAACAACTTATCCTGTATTTGAATAAGCACTGTCCAAAAAGGGCAACAAAAACAGGAGGGAAACCTTATAAGTTTTCCCTCCTGTTTTGTCTGCCCGTCTAACATCCGCTTTCCTCTTCTTCATCCAGGCAGGCAAGAATTGCTTCATTCAAAGACAACATCTTCTCATCCAGCGTCGATACCATCTCCGCACATTCCTGCAGCTCCCGGCTGATATATTCCGGTGCATTCCCTTCAAATTTGTAATAAATCTTGTGCTCCAGACTCGCCCAGAAATCCATGGCAATGGTCCGGATCTGTATCTCTACCTTTGTATCCACCACGCTGTCAGATAAAAAAATAGGGACGGAAACCAGCATGTGATAACTCTTATAACCGCTTTCCTTGGGATTCTTTATGTAGTCTTTAATTGATAAGACTTTCAAATCACTCTGATTCCCTATCATCTCTGCAAGCTTATAGATATCAGATGTAAAAGAACAGATTAACCGTACTCCCGCAATGTCATTGACATATTTTACCATATTCTCAATGGACGTCTCATGCCCGTTGCGTTTTAATTTCTTTACAATACTTTCCGGCGTCTTAATCCTTGTCTTAATATGTTCAATTGGATTATACTGATGCACATGCTGGAACTCGTCGTTCAGTATCTCCAGCTTCGTATTTACTTCTTTAACCGCAGATGTATACAGGAACATAATCGTCTTCCAGCTGTCTACATCCTCGTAGTTTTTAAGAGCAAGTTTCATATGGTTCTCCCCCAACACTTTGTATATCATAAGCTCATCGCTTACTTATTCAGTATACCATAAATGACAGGGAACTACCATGGAGTTCATATTTATTTAAGAATTAGAATTCAATCCCTTCCCGCGCTGTCCTGCCCTTATCATAAGGATGTTTCACCTTCGTCATCTCGGTAACATAATCCGCCTCGTTAAAGATAGCATCTGACACATGATGTCCTGTCATAATTACTTCCAGTCCACGCGGCTTGTGCCGCAGAAAATCAATTAATTTCTTCTCACTTAACAATTCCAGATCTGCCGCACACACCGCCTCGTCCAGAACAAGCAGATCGAAATTAACGCAGAATTTTCCAATCTCATCTAATGCTTTCGTATTATAACGTCTGTACTCTGCTTTTTCTTCCTTATTCATCTGATTGTAAAATTTCATGTGCCGTTTTCCCGGAAGACAGGTAACATTCGGTATCTTCTCCAAAATCTGCCGCTCATTGGAGGTATTATCCTTCATAAACTGAAAAAACAGTACCCGCAGCCCCGCTCCTGCCGCACGAACCGCCTGTCCTACCGCAGCGGTCGTCTTTCCTTTTCCATCTCCGTAATACACATGTATCAATCCTGTACCCAACATATACTCTTCCTCTTTTCTTTTGTAATATCCGGTTTCATATTGTAGGATTCTTCTCTTACAAATCAAGTTTCATATCTCCGGGCTTAATCCATTTCTTTTTCCTCATATATTCAGAAATCGCCAGTGTCACAACCGCCGGAAGAATAATCTGAATAACAAGAATTTTAATCAGAACCATCTGTGCGGGTTCTGTCTGAATCATAGTCTCCCATGTCATAATCTGTCCTACCAGTCCTGCCGTCCCCATACCGGAACCGGTGGCATTGCTGGTCATATGAAACAGCATCGTCCCTACCGGCCCCAAAATGGCACTGGAAAGGATCTCCGGCAGCCAGATAACCGGCTTCTTCACAATATTAGGCACCTGCAGCATAGAGGTTCCGATTCCCTGTGCCAGAAGTCCTCCCATCTTATTCTCTCTGTAGCTTGCCACCGCAAATCCTACCATATTGCAGCAGCAGCCTATGGTCGCCGCCCCGGCTGCAAGACCAGAAAGATTCAGGATAATGCCAAGGGCTGCTGAACTGATGGGAAGGGTCAGTACCATTCCCATCACCACAGAAACTACGATTCCCATTAAGAAGGGCTGCTGTTCTGTCCCCCAGTTAATGATTCCGCCCAGTCCTGCCATGAATCTGGAAATCGGCGGTCCAAGCAGAAGTCCCACAGCAGAGCCTGTACCAATCGTTACTAACGGGGTCAGCAGAATATCCAGCTTTGTCTTTCCCGCCACCAGATGTCCCAGTTCAATCCCCACATAAGCTGCAATGAATGCTCCCAGCGGTTCTCCCGGTCCTGCGTACACCATACTTCCTTCCGCCAGCACTTCTCCTGCCAGCAGCTTGCTTGCAAAAGCACCCACCATTCCGGCGGTAGCCGCCGAGACAATAACCAAATGGCTCTCTTTAAACTTAGCTGCAACACCGATGCCAATGCCTGCCCCTGTCAGGGATGCTGCCACCTTCCCCAGCACATAAATCATATCGCCCCGGCTGCCGCCCACAAGCAAGCCAATCTGCTGGATAATCGTCCCAATAATCAACGTAGCAAAAAGCCCCTGAGCCATTCCGCTCAGACCTTCTATAAAAATACGGTCTAATAATTTCTTCATAAAATATACTCCCAACTACCGAAGTCCGGTTTTATCTGTCACATAATGTGCTTCCAGCGGATAAGGATTGGAATAGTACTCGCCTTCCGTTTCCGATTCAGACAGAACCTGATATTTCACCTCAAAGGAATCTATCCATACCTTTTCTATCCTTTCATATCCCATATGGGCGCTCAAACGCAGAATATAATCTTCTTTTCCTCCACTTTCATCCTTATAGAACATGGTCCACCCGCCTCCGGTATACCCGAGACAGATGCTTCTTCCCTTTTCTATCGTATAGATATAATACAGATAATCCGCTTCACAGGTTCCTTCCTGCAGCAGTAGCTCTTTCACTCCGTCATGGTTGATATCATACAGAAAATAGGTATTATATTTCGCATATTCTCCATAACTGTTCGCACACATATCCACTAGCGGACCATATATCTTCTCATAGTCCAATTTTTCAGGAATCTCCGTTTCTGAATATTTCTTTACAAACCGCGCTATAATTGCCGCACATTCTGCTCTTGCCGCATTTGCCTGCGGATCCAGCCTTGTCCCATAATCCTTGCCGGAAATAATCCCTTCCGCTACGCACCATTCCATTGCTTCTTTTGCAAAAGCGCTGACAAGGGAAACATCGTTGTACCCAGACAACTCTGCCCTTGCCTGCGTATCATATCCTTTTGTCTTCGCATATCGGTACATCATCACCGCCATCTGTTCCCTGGTAATCAGATCCGCCGGACCAAACCTCCCATTTGCATACCCGGTTACGATTTTATTTTTATTTGCCCATAGAATGGCTTCTGTGTACCACTGCTCATCCTCTACGTCCGGAAAGGCAGAAAAATATTCTGTCTGCGGACTGTTCTCCATCCTGTGTATAATCACCGCAAACTGCGCCCTCGCCAGAGGTTCACCTGGTCCAAAAACAAAATCACCCAACCCTGTCATGAGCCAGTTGTTATAAACATAGGTAACCGCCCCGCAAAACCAATCTGAACGGGTTACATCAGAAAGTGGCTCGCGAAGGATATCCCCCTGGGAATAATTATTCCAATAGAACCCTTCCAGAATTCCGTCTGCATCGTAGTATAAATCCAGGACAAAAAAGAAATCCGGACGGCTATCACAATATTCCTCATATGATGCGCCTGTCTCTCCGCCTCCTGTTAACTGCGGAGGCAGGTAACCTGCAGCTTTCAAAATACGCCGCACCTGCTCCTTATCCATTCCGCAGCGAATCCCATCTATGCTGACCGTTTTGTTATCCTCACACAAAACTGAAATCTGCCGTGCTGCTCCATCGTCATACCATTCGACACGCAGCCCATCTTTTGCATGTGCAGCGCTCGAGTAAAAAAACTGTGTTGATGACACAATGGGCATCTCCAGCTTTTCTACAATCTCTTCTGTCTGCCCTTGCCTGAGATAATCTCCGATTTCCAACACCGATAATTCTCCCCCTGATTCTTCTTCCGTCTCCAGCCCCGCTTTCTGCTGCGGTACTTCAGAAGCAAATACCACTGCCGCCTGGCAAAAAGACAGAACCAGAACCAGAAGCATCGCTAATAATCTTTTTCTCATCATTTTTCTCTACTCCTTTTTTCTAAACATCCGACTCTCTGAGCATCTTTTTTCTTCTCCATCATATCATCTTTTCTCTGGATTGCCAAATCATATCTTCTTAAGAAACTTTAGAACTTTCTAATGATATTTTCACGTTTTCTTCAGATAGATGACACAGATTCGTCACATTTCCATTATATACTAAATTCATACAAACAAAGAGGCTGCCGATGATTTACGACAGATGAGTCTGGATTTTCGTCAGCTTCGTCCAAAGACATTAAGTTATTTTTAGTATAGATTTTTTCTCTTTATCCTCTTTTCTAAGCTGCGGTATATACCGCAGCTTATTACTTTGTGCTAATCTATAATTTTTTCTGCTATATCTCCGCTCATCTCCTGCCCAAGTGTCTCTACGAAACGCCTAAGTGCCGGATTCCTGTTTTCTTTCTTCCAGACTGCAATAATCTCTTCCTTCTCCCACTCTCCCTTAAGCGGCACAAACGCCAGATTCTCCGCATGGTATAATTTTGTTGTGCAATAATCCGGCAGAATAGAGATGCCTTCTTCCGCAGCTACCATCATCAGGACGCTTTCCGTATCTGCGGTTCTTGCCAGGATATTCGGTTTGAAACCTGCCTCGTAGTATAAATTCATAAAATAAGCGTCCCCATAGGAATCATCCGTCTCACTGGGAGACATAAAAATTATACTTTCTCCAGACAGTTCCTTCCGATCAATTGCATGTCTCTGCGCCAGAGGATGCCGACTATACAACGCAACGACAAGTCTCGCCCGTTCTATCAGTTTGTAGGCTATATTTACATTCTGCTTTAAATTCGTGCTATCCCAGGTAAAAATGATATCATAATCGCCTTGAAGAATTCCCGATGCCAGAATGTCACTGGAACACCGGTAAAAGGTTACCAGCACATTGGGATTCCTGTAATGGAACTTTTGTACTCCGGATGACAGGCTGCTTCTTTCATATCCCCGCAGATACCCTATTCGAAGCGTTCCTGACATTCCTGCCGCCGTATCCCGGACCAGATTACGCGAACGGCTCATCCGCTCCAGAATTGCCTTCGCTTCTACGAAAAAAGTACGGCCCGCCGCTGTCAGCGTTACAGGCCTTGTACTCCGGTCAAACAACTGCACCTCAAGTTCTGACTCCAGAAACTTTATTTGCTGGGTAATCGCAGCCTGAGAAATAAAAAATTCCTCTGCGGCCTTTGAAAAGCTTCTTGTTTCTGCAGCCGCCACAAAATATTTTAGTTGATTCTGGTTCATTACACCCTCCATAGTATAAGTTATTCTTATTTTATTATTTGTATTGCCCCATTGTCAACTACCATTTTTACTTCTAAAATAAGTATTGTTACTATAAAGAGAATGGGAGGAATTTTTATTATGGAACGCGAATCCTTTAAATCAAGATTAGGATTTTTACTGGTAAGTGCGGGCTGCGCCATCGGAATCGGCAATGTCTGGCGCTTTCCTTATGTGGTGGGAGAAAACGGTGGCGGATGGTTCGTACTTTTATATATCATTTTCTTAATCACCATGGGACTTCCCGTACTTACCATGGAGCTGGCTGTCGGAAGGGCAAGCAGAAAAAGCGCAGTCTCTGGCTACAAAGCGCTGGAGCAGCCGGGAACCAAATGGCATATCCACGGCTGGTTCGCAATTCTCGGATGCTACTTGCTGATGATGTACTATACTACCGTTTCCGGCTGGATGGTATCCTACTTCTTCAAGTTCGCCGCCGGGACTTTTCACCAGGGCATGAACGCCGAGAGCAGTGGCTCTGTATTCACCACACTCCTGTCCAACCCTCTGGAAATGGGAATTTGGATGGCCGTGGTCGTTCTTGCCGGATTCCTTGTGTGTAGCCGCGGGCTTCAAAATGGTCTGGAAAGGATCAGCAAAGGCATGATGAGTGCCCTCTTAATCCTCATTGTTGTGTTGGCCATCCACAGCATTACCTTGTCAGGCGCCCGGGAAGGCTTAAGCTTCTATCTGATTCCCAATATGGAGACCGTCCAGCGCGTCGGATTCGGGAATGTAGTCGCCGCAGCAATGAACCAGTCCTTTTTTACACTAAGTCTTGGGGTTGCCGCAATGGAAATTTTCGGAAGTTACATGGACAAAGAACATACCTTAACAAGTGAAGGCATCCGCATCTGCGCACTGGACACCTTCGTGGCAATCAGCGCAGGACTTATTATTTTCCCTGCATGCTTTAGCTACGGCGTAGAAGTCAATGCCGGACCAAGTCTTATCTTCGTTACGCTTCCGAATGTATTCGTGAATATGACGGGCGGACGTATCTGGGGCAGCCTTTTCTTCCTATTTATGACCTTTGCCAGCTTTTCAACGGTCATTGCCGTATTTGAAAATATTATGTCTTCCTGCATGGATAACTTCGGCTGGAGCAGAAAAAAAGCCGCCGTAATCAACTGTATCGTAATCCTGATTGCAAGTCTTCCCTGCGTCCTTGGCTACAATCTCTGGAGCGATTTACATCTCATCGGCGGGCGCGACGTATTAGACAGCGAGGACTTTCTTGTAAGCAATCTGCTCCTGCCGATAGGCTCTCTGATTTACCTTATGTTCTGCGTTACCAAATGGGGATGGGGCTTTGAAAAATATCAGAAAGAAGCCAACACAGGAAAAGGAATTAAAATTACCAATTGGATGAAATGGTATTTTCTGTTTGTCCTGCCAATCCTTATTGTTGTAATTCTAATCCAGGGACTGCTCCCATAAAAAACATCGGCAAAAAACCAGCGCCTTTACGGTGCTGGTTTTAGCCAAATCATTCTTCAATTACATGGATTTCCAGATAATCAAAATCAATGGAGTCTACAAAGTTGTCCTGATAGAACCTTGCTTTCGCATGCTTCTGGAATTCCACAATAGTATTGTCAAGCCAAATGGGATTACTTAAATCAAACTCATTACAGATCTGCTCCAGTGCATGGAAGATTTTATGTGTCCGGGTATCATCTGTATCGTCGCAGACCACCGTATCACGGATTAACTTATTATCTTTAAATTCTTTTCCCCATAAACGAAACATGGCAAAGTCTCCTTTGATTATCCATTTCTTTTTTATTTTCTAAGTATATTGCAATAATGGATAAATTGTCAAGCTTCCCACCCGCTTTTCTATTCGTTCCTGATTGCCGCAAGAGGACTTAATTTCATGGCCCGCAATGCCGGGAAATATCCCGCCGCCATGCCAACAAATACGGCGAATCCCATTGCCGCAAAAACCAGCCATATAGGGATATAAGAGATATTTCCCGTAAATCCCATTGCTTCCCCATGGCCTGTGACAAAATTAATGATTGCCGACAAACCATAACTCAGGATACAGCCTGCGGCTCCGCCGATAAATCCGATAAATGCTGCTTCCATAAGGAACATTTGTTTAATATTCTTCAGACTGCATCCAAGTACTTTGATGACTCCGATTTCCTTCGTCCTCTCATAGATGGACATCATCATCGTGTTGGCAATCCCGATGGCTGCCACCAGAAGGGAAATCGCTCCGATTCCTCCCAGCACTGCCTGAATAATAGCCAGCTGGCTCTTCATGGAGTCCATGTATTCTACATTTGTACTGGTGTTATACCCCATAGAGCGAATTACTGACGAAACTGCTTCTACTTCTTCTATATCATCCACTTTAACCTGAATAGACGAATAGGTAAAATCTTTATACGGCTTACCTGATTTTGTCGTTGGCTGCCCCGGAATCGCTCTTCCGGAAAATTCTTTTTTCAGTACCTGCTTCAAAGTATCCAGATCACAATACACATTATAGTACTGTGACGTATAAGTTTCGTAATCACCGGCTGTAACGCCGCAGGAAAGGACGGAATACTTCTGCACCGGCTTCACCGGCGTACTGTCATTTTCCCCGGTTCCTTCTGTGTCCGTACCTATTGCAGTCCCTGATTGTTCCTGGCTTTCATAATATCCTTCCTGATCCAGGATTAAGAACAGGGAATCTTTGCTCAGGTCAATGTCTGCAATTTCTCCTGTCTCATAATATCCTAACTGGCTCCCCTTCTCTGTAAACTGCGTAATCACGCCGTTTCCATACAATAATTCCAACTTACTTCCCGGCTCAGGAAGCCGCGCTCCCGGTGTCAGCTCTATATTCTGAGCCAGCATTCCCTCCGGTGTCAGCGCCGTAAGCTGCGCCCATCCTTCGTAAGGTCCTTTAAGCAGAATAACTGACATATCATACTGCGGATAAGCAAGGGTCACATGCGGAAGCTTAGCAAGTTCATCCACCACGCTGTCCGTCAGCCTTTTCGTAGATTCCTCGGAATCCCCGTCTCCGTAATAAATCATGCTGTCTCCGGCGCTTACGCCGCTTACTGTAATCGTATTCAGCCCGCCGGACTGTTCTATTTCTTTATAAATCTCTTTCTGCATCCCAAGCCCCAGAGAAATCATAACCACAATGGAGGTTGTACCGATAATTACACCAAGAACCGTAAGGAATGTCCGAAGCTTTCTTCTCTTTAAATTCCCACTACTCATCCTCAGAAGGTCCATCCAGTTCATCCAGCAACCCCTCCTCTTCCGCTGACAATATCTGCTTTTTCTTTTTCTTTCTTACTACAACCGTTACAACAATTGCCAGGAGCACCAGCGCAGCTATTACCAGAGGAATGACCGGAAAGCTTTTCTCCTGCTCATCCGGCATCATTACCATACCACCGCTGTCTTCCATAGCCTCCGTAACCATAAGCTGAAATTCCTGCTCTGCGGTTTTGACATTCCCCGACTCGTCTTCATAGGACAAAGTCATCTTAATCTTGTCTGTATCCGCATTCACATCTGTTCCTTCCAGCATCGCATCTATCGAAGCGCTTCCGCCGGGTTCTACATTGCCGACAAATACCTCTTCCTTCTTAATTCCTTTTCCTTCAAATACAGCCTTCACATTATATAATTTTATCCGTCCCAGATTATACAGGCTGCAGGTAACATTCCCTTCCTCGCCCACCTCAATCATTTCCGGAGTAACCTCAAATTCGCTAAACTCAAATCTTGCTTCCTGTTTAATCGGAATAGAAATGCTGGCTTCTCCCTCCACCTGGGAAGCGCTGCTGTCCTCATACTTCATACTAAGATTAATTCCATATGGCTTCTGTACCAAATCTGCCTTTGCATTCAGCTGAATGGAAATATCCGCGGTCCCTCCCGCCTGAATTCCATCCAGATAAATAGAATTAGAACCTGAAGTAGGAAGAAATGCCGGAGCAGATGTCTGTTCATCATTTCCCTCTGTCGGCGCCGCCAGTTCAAAAAGCATATTGCTTACCCGTGTGCTTTTGGAAGTATTTTTCAAATGAATCGTAAGTACAAAGTCACTTCCGGCTTTTACTTCTGCCGGATTGGTGGAAAATCCTGTCACAATCACTCTGGGGACAGACGCTGCAGATGTTCCGCCGCCTCCGCCGCTGTAGGATATGTCTCCATTCGCGAACCCGCCTGCTGACGCCTCCAATAATTCTTCTTCCATTCCGCTCTCTTCCTGCGGCTCGAAAGCAGGATCCGTAACCGGATCTTCCGGCTTCGCCGTCGTATTTACAAAGAAATATTCTTCACCCGGCGGAAGTTCCTCCCCGCCCGCAGACTGCGCTGTAACCTGAAAACACAGGCTGTAGGTACCCGTCGCAATATCGTCCCGCTCTGTAAAGCTAAAAGAAACCTCCTTCGTCTCTCCCGGCTGCAAAGCATCAATCACACTTTTATAACTCTGGTACTCCGTCTTAAAAGGCCAGACGTCCGTTCCATTCCTAAGCTTCGGCGCAATTACGATATTGGCAACGGCTTCACTGCTTCGATTCGTGACCTGCAGGATAAAATCCTGCGCCGTCCCGTATTCATAAGTAAGCACTCCGTTATCCGGCGTCTCTACGGACAGCGCTGATACACTCCGGGTTGCAACCGCCGCTTCTTCTTGTCCCTGTCCTTCTGCCCGGCTGTTTACAGGCAGAAACATCCCTGCCAGCAATGCAATACTCAATATTCCTGCCGCTGCTTTCTTAAAACTAATCATCCTTCTCTTCCTCCCTCTTTTCATTTCCGTTCTTCCGGTTATCTTCTATCTTCACAATCTTACCGTCAATAATATGGAAAACACGGTCGGCATAGGTAGCAAGATGGGCATCGTGGGTCACCATAACCAGCGTCATCTTCTGCCGCCTCACCACCTGCTGCATAAGTTCCATCACTTCTTCCGACGTATGGGAATCCAGATTCCCGGTCGGTTCATCAGCAAAGATAATATCCGGATCAACCACCAGCGCCCTGGCGACGCCTACACGCTGCTGCTGTCCGCCGGACATCTGGTTTGGCAAATGCTTCTTATGCTTCCCGAGCTTCACCAGTTCCAGCATCTTATCTGCTTTCTTCAGCCGTACGCTCTTTGGCACCCCGCGAAAGCTTAAAGGCAGCGCCACATTCTCCACAGCATTCATAGTCCCAAGCAAATGGAATGATTGAAAAATAAATCCCACATGCTCCCGCCTGAATTTCACAAGCTGCTCTTCATTCAGCCGCTCAATATGCTGTCCGCTGATAATAATCTCTCCTTTGGTGGGATGTTCCAGACCGGCAAGCATATTCAATAAAGTAGATTTGCCGGAACCGGAAGTTCCGACAATGGCGCAGAATTCTCCCTTCTTTATCTGAAAATCCACACCGTCAAGTGCCCGAACCACCTCATCACCTACGCGGTAAAGTTTATACAGATTCTTTACCTCAATCACACTCCGCATTCTATCCCCTCCTTACTGCTCTATGCTAATCATACACAATAAAACGAAGGACTAATAGAATAAATTATTAAATTTTCATTAATATTAATAAAAACTGCCATGGCAGAATTCTTTCCTTCTGTCATGGCAGTCCCTTATATCTCTTTATTCTCTTTCTTTCACTCTGGCTATACCATCTGCTCCATAACTTCCTCTGCAATATTCCTTGCATGGTCTGAAATACGTTCCAGACAGACCAAAGTATCCAAGAAGACAATCCCTGCTTCCGTATTGCACTCTCCATTGGTAAGACGCTTGATATGCTTGCTCCGCAGCGTAATCTCCAAATCATCTGCTCTTGTCTCTTTCTCAATAACCTTAAGAGCCTTCTCTTTGCTTCTCTCTTTAAAAGCTTCTATAGCATACTGATAACTATCTGCACACACATCCAGCATTTCTTTGAGCTGCTCTGTTCCCACTTTAGAAAATCTAAGTTTCTTCTGATACAGGTTCTCGGCAAATTCCGAAATATTTTCACAATAATCGCTGATCCGTTCAATATCAGACACCGTCTGCAAAAGGTGCGCCACATCCTGATGTTCCTTCTCACTAATCTGGAGGGAACTAAGCTTAATCGCATACTCGGTAATTCCTGCACTCAGCCTGTCCACCTTCGACTCTTCTTCTTTCAAAAAGACAACATCTTCATAGCTCTCCACAAACAGAACCTTCTTCGCCACCTCCAGTGATCTTGCAACAATATCACCCATGCGGGCAACTTCATTCACTACAGACTGAATCGCAATAACAGGTGTTTCCATGATACGTTCATCAAGCTGAACCTTGCCTTCATCAAATTCATCTTCCTCCACACGCCCAATCTTCTTTGCCAGTTTAATAATAAGATTCGATACCGGGAAAAGAAGCACTGTCGTTCCGATATTAAATGCCGTATGCGCCATACTGATCTGTGTCTGATTGATCATGCCGACTCCCGCCGCCGGATTAATGACTTTAAAGAACAAAATGGCAAATATGCTAAAAATAATCGTTCCGATAATATTGAACAGCAGGTGCATAAGCGCTGCCGTCTTGGCATTTTTCTTCGCTCCCATACTGGAAAGCATTGCCGTCACACAGGTACCGATATTTTGGCCCATAATAATATAGATTGCTGCGCTAAACGGCACCAAACCTGCAGCCGCAAGGCTCTGCAGGATTCCCACAGACGCAGAGGAGCTCTGAATAATCGCCGTAATCAATGCGCCCGCCAAAATACCAAGAAGCGGATTATGCCCCAGCTTCACAAAAATACTGCTGAAAGCTTCTGATTCCTGCAGCGGCGCCACCGCCGAAGACATATTGGTAATCCCGATAAACAGCAGTCCGAAGCCGATAATAATACTGGCGATATCTCTTGCAGACCTCCGCTTTCCTGTAAGCATAATTACCACGCCGACAATTACCGCGATAGGTGCCAGCCTTGCCGGGCTTAAAAATTCTGCCCACTCCACAGCTGATACCAGCCATCCGGTTACAGTCGTACCGATATTAGCTCCCATAATAACTCCCATCGCCTGTGTGAGATTCATAATGCCGGCATTTACAAAACCTACTACCATAACCGTAGTCGCAGATGAGCTCTGGATGACCGCCGTAATCGCAGCGCCGAGAAGCACGCCCATCAGCTTATTTCTGGTCAGGACTTCCAAAATGGATTTCATTTTATTTCCGGCTGCATTCTCCAGTCCCTGGGACATAATCTGCATACCGTAAATAAACATCCCCAGCCCCCCTACAAAAGGGATAATAATATTCACGTAATCCACCGTTTTCCTCCTATTTTTGACAATATTTTACTTTTATTTCACATCATTTTAATCATAGCATTTTTATAGTCGGAAAACAATTACTTCTTTTATTTTTTCATTTTTGGCTCAAAAACAAGGGAAGCCAGGTAGCCGAATACCAGCGCCGCCGATATTCCCACTGCGCTGGCCGTAAACCCTCCCATAAAAATACCGATAAACCCATCCGATTCTACCGCCTCTTTCACCCCTTTCCACAGGGTATTGCCAAATCCAAGAAGAGGAACGCTTGCTCCGGCGCCTGCAAACTCTATAAGCGGCTGATAAAGATTCAAAAATCCAAACACCGCTCCGCTGCACACCAGCAGTACCATTACCCTTCCCGGCATAAGCTTCGTCCGGTCCAGAAGGATCTGTACCAATGCACAGATCAGTCCTCCTACCCAGAATGCATTTACGTAATCCATCATTTTCCTCCTGCATTAACAATGTTCTATCACAATCCCATGCGCGATCCCCGGGACACTGGCTCCTTCATTGTAACTTACCGTAGACATCAGCGCTCCGGTCGGCACAAATAATACTCTTTTCCACTCACCTTTACTGATTTTAGGAAGAATATAAGACGCAAGTGTAGTCGCAGCACAGCCACAGCCGCTTCCTCCGGCATGGGTGTCCTGCGTCTGCTGGTCAAAAATAGCCATTCCACAGTCCATATGGCTGTTCATAATATCCAGTCCCTTCTTGCGCATCAAATCGAAGAGGATCGTCTGTCCCACATACCCCAGATCTCCCGTTATAATCCTACTGTAATCTTCCGGTTTTCTTCCAAAATCTTCCATGTTGCAAAGGATGGTATCTGCTGCCGCAGGAGCCATACACGCGCCCATATTTTGAGAATCCTTCAGTCCATAATCTACGATTTTCCCAATAGTCACTCCACTGATCCTCACATGGCTTTTTCTAGTTCCTACAAGGAAAGCACCGCTCCCCGTCACCGTCCACTGTGCCGACAGAGGTCTTTGATTGGCATATCCCAACGGAAAACGGAATTCCTTTTCCGCGCTCCCGAAATGGCTGGATGTCACCGCCAGCATATACTCCCCATATCCTGCCGCCACACACATGGATGCCAGTGCCAGCGCTTCCCCCGAAGTGGAGCAGGCGCCAAACAACCCAAATAGCGGAATCTGCAGGCTCTCCACCCCTGCCGATGTGGCAACTCCCTGACGCAAAAGGTCGCCGCCAAAGAGGAATCTTACCTCTTCCGGTTTCACATGGGCTTTCCCAAGCGCCAGTGTACATGCCTCCTTCTGCATGGTACTTTCTGCCTCTTCCCAGGTATTTTCCCCAAACAGATTGTCTTCTTCTACCATATCGAAAAACTTTCCCAACGGTCCCTCGCCTTCCTTCTTTCCCACGACGGAGGCGCTCTCTATCAGATAAGGTGCTCTGTCAAATGCAATACTTTGTCCGCCTTTTTTCTTCTCCATCATCCTACAATCCCCGCTTTCAACGCAATCCAATAAATCAGCCCGAGTATCCAGCTTGTAAAAATCCCATACAAAATAACCGGACCTGCAATTGTGAATATCTTGCAGCCAATTCCCATGACCTGGCCTTCTTTCTTATACTCAATTGCCGGAGCAGCCACCGAATTAGCAAATCCGGTAATCGGCACTAACGCTCCCGCTCCTCCCCATTTGGCGATACGCGGATAGAGATTTAATCCTGTCAACAGAACACTGCCCAGCACCAGAAGTAACGAGCACCATCCTCCGCCGGTATCTTTATCAAGTCCCAGCTTCTCACAATAATTTAAGATTCCCTGCCCTATCACACAGATGATTCCTCCCACGACAAAGGCTTTTGCCATATTTGCCGGAAGGCTGTGCATAGGAGTCTTCTGTTTTACATACTCCTGATAAGCTTGTTTTTCACTCTCTGTCATCTGTTTCATTGTGTTTCCTCCAAATTCATAAACTACTGCCGGACTGATACTACCAGCGGTGAAAAAAGAAAAGAAATGCTCCTATGCCTTTTCCAAGTGCCATTCCCAGTATTACCCACGGAATACATCTGATCAGCTTTGCCCTTCTTACAAAAATAGGAAAGACATTCAGCATCTCTGCCAACGCCATAGCCCAGCAGCCCACAAAAATCCCCGCCAGTATCCCAAATACAGGGAGCAGAATTTCTGCACAGGGAATCTCTATCTGATAAATAATAAAAATATTTCCCAGAATCCCTCCAAGGGCGGTGGCATCCTCATATAATAAAATATGCTCCCCCGTATGCGTCCGGTCTGCAAAATCAGAGATAACCCCCAGGCCACTGATAAAAGAAAACAGTCCTCCTGCCACTGTAATTCCTGCACTAAGACCTATGACTGCCAGCACAATCTGTAGTCCCCACATCCAGCTCTTTCCCCCTTCTTCCATAGGTTTCCACCAGTGTCGTTTCAATATCATTTTCATAGAGCCGC
Source organism: Clostridiaceae bacterium (assembly GCA_902362865.1). Taxonomy (GTDB): domain Bacteria; phylum Bacillota; class Clostridia; order Lachnospirales; family Lachnospiraceae; genus Claveliimonas; species Claveliimonas acetigenes. The sequence goes on along the minus strand of CABIYE010000001.1, from coordinate 59,932 downwards.
ATTTCCACTTCCATCGGCGTGGGATCAACGGAAAACCGCTTCTTGCCGAAATGATTGAAAAAGACAAGAATACCTATAACCAGTCCGATACAATAGGACAGCTCCAACATCGTAAATCCGTCGGAAGGTCTACCCGCAAGAAGCTCATAGATCTGGCCGAACAGTTTTGTCGTATCTACGTCATTATTAAATGCCATAATCGAAAATGCCGCCCCCACAAAGGTAATCAGCACCACGCAGACCACTTTCACCGCATGTACCATTCCTCCCGGAGTATGCTGGTTCTCGTAAGTGACAATCATGTCCTTCTCTCCCATATTTTGCACCTCGATATTGGGGTACTGCTCATGAATACACTCAATAACCTTAAGAACCGATACTACCGTCCGGCTCCTTCCCTTTTTCTTCTCTTTCTTCGGATTATCAACAAATTTCAGAAGCTTCAGCGCCTTCAGTTTTGGGACAATCTCCGGATTACCGCACTCAATTTTTACGACCTGCCCAAGAGACACTTCCGGTGACGTCACTTCCACATTCTTATCACCTTTTATATACACTGTCTCATTCATTGCCGCCATAAAAATGCCTCCATCCGGCGTTCTCTGATATCGTTACCAGTGTCCCTTCGTTTACATTCTCTGCATTCCTTACATCTCCGAAATAATAAATAACTCCCACAATAACTGCCGCCGCCACTACACAAATTAAGCATACCCTGAGCTTTTTTCTGGCCTCATCCATCCTTATGCACCTTCCTTCTTCTAAAATAAATAAAAGAATTCCTGATTCTTGTGTTAGTATGGATAATCTCCGGAAAAATATGCACCGGTATGCTTTTTGCTGTTTTTATTTATAATTTTTCTCGCAGCCGCCCAAGGATTTTTTTCTCCATCCTTGATACCTGGACCTGCGACACTCCCAGGATTTTCCCCACATCCGACTGGGTCCGGCCGGCAAAATACCGCAGATAGATCAACTTTCTCTCTTCCCCATTAAGCGCTTTTAAAAGCTCCGACAAAAGCATGTGATCCACCACCTTGTCTTCCCCTGTCTCCTGCTCCTCCAGCTTATCCATCAGGGAAATCTCATGCCCATCCTTCTGATAAATGGTTTTATGCAAGGATTCCACTTCTGCACTCGCTTCCATCGCTGCCGCCAGTTCTTCCTTATCCACCTTAAGTTCCGCCGCAATCTCTGCAAGCAGCGGTTCCCTGCCAAGCTTCCTTCTCAGCCCCTCCTGACAGCTGAATGCTTTGCAGGCAAGCTCCTTTAGCGATCGGCTAACCTTAATCATTCCATCATCCCGAAGGAACCGCTTAATCTCTCCCGAAATCATGGGAACTGCATAGGTCGAGAACTTCACATCGTAGGACAAATCGAATTTATCAATTGCCTTCAAAAGCCCAATGCTCCCAATCTGAAACAAATCTTCCGCCTCTGCTCCCCGGTTATAAAACCGTTTCACAATACACCAGACCAGCCCTGTATTTTCTTCCACCAACTGTGCCCTCGCTTCTTTATCCCCTTCGTGAGATTTTTTGATTAAAGCGATTGTGTGGTCCATAACCCCCGTCCTTTGCCAATTGTTTTCTTCATTTTTACCGTGGTTCCCTCCTTCACCTTAGAGATTACTTCTATCTCATCCATAAATGCCTCCATAAAAGAAAACCCCATTCCTGAGCGCTCCATTTCCGGTCTGGTTGTAAAAAGAGGTTCCATCGCTTTCTTAATATCAGGAATTCCTACGCCCTTATCTTTGATTTCCAGATACAGATCCTTTCCCTGAATCCACGCCCGGATATAGATTTTATGTAATTCATTCTCGTATCCATGAATAATCGCATTGGTAACCGCCTCTGAAACGGCTGTTTTTACATCCGATACCTCCTCCAGCGTCGGATTGAGCTGCGTCATAAAAGAAGCTACTGTCACTCTGGCAAAGGCCTCATTAGAAGACCTGCTGTCAAATATCAATTCCATTTCATTCGCAATCTGTTCCATCCTATTTTTCCTCCTCATAGATCTTCATAATTTTCGTAACTCCCGACATCGTCAATATTTTCTTCATCCGCTCGCTGGTATGAGCGGCCCAGACTTCTCCCCCCAACATATAAATCTTCTTATAACGCCCCATTATCACACCAATTCCCGAACTGTCCATAAAATTCGTCTCGGCAAAATCAAAAATAATATAACGAATATGGTTCCGGTCTACCAGATGGTCCGCCTCTTTCTTGATTTCTTCTGCATTGTGATGATCCAGATCGCTGGGCAGAAAAATAGTCAGACAGTTCTCCTGCACTTCATATTTCATAAAACTCCTCCTCGTTTCCCCTTATTATAAAACAAAAGATATGCAGTTACCTGCATATCTCTTCTTTCGTATCTGTCTTTCTATTCATAGTCTTCCGAATATTCATCATAATAACCGTCATCTTCGCTGTAATCTGCACTCTCCTGCGCGTTCTGCGCTGCCTCTTCCTTCACTCCCGGGAAATTCTGGTCAAGGTTTGTATACCAGACATTAGCATTCTCACTGTCTCCGCTTGCCTCATAGCACTGTGCCAGAAGAAGCATCGCATAGCCGTTCTGATAACCGGAATTCATCTGCATCAAAGTAGTCAGGCTGGTAATCGCCTCCGTATAATTAGCCAGATCATAATTCTCTCTGGCACTCTCATACAACACCGAGCCATAGCGGTCATACAGTTCTCCGGTCATGGAATCATACTGTTCCCTTCCCGCAATTCCCAGTGCATCAGGATTTACCTTCAAAAGCTCCGTTACCATCGCCTCATCCGTCATATCCCCTTCCGTGTAACTGTTATAAATGCTCATAACAATCTCATAGCTCTCCTGAGTGGATTCCGCCGTCTGCTGTGCCGCCTCTGCCGCCTCCCCGTTAGAACGGTATTCTTCCAATTCTTTCTTCAAGGCACTGATCTGCGCCTCCTGGGTAGCAATCCGGTCGCTAAATTCCACTACCTGCTGATTTGTCTTTTCATTATTGGATCTGGTAACAGCAGGCATTACCATAAACCACATAACCGCAATTCCAACCACAAGACCAATCAAGATATTCACAATCGTCATCAGCCCCGCATGACCCTTAATCCCTGCAGCCACCGGCTGAATCACAGTATCATTGCCCACCTGATAGGATACTGCCTGGGACTTCTCCTCTTTTCTTGGATGCGCATTTCCCTTCTTGCGCAGTTGCTTCATCTCATGCATATAACGGAGCGTGATATCATTGGTTGTGTCCAGCTTGTGGGCGCTCCTTAGAGTCTGTCTCGCCTTTGAATACTGCTCCGTCTTCATATAAAGCAGCGCCAGCAGCTGATATGCCTTCAAAAAAGACGGATGAGACTGAATCGCTTTCTTCAGTTGGATAATGGCAAGGTCTTCCCCTTCCTGCCCACAATATTCCAGGCTCTGATTATACTTACGGATTGCCTGGTTTACCGCTGCCAGCCCTTCCGGATCTCCCTGTACCTTCTGTATATAATAATTGGCAATATTATCATGAGACTGAAAATTCTTGCTGAGAATCCACTCCACCAGAGCTTCTCCTATCTCTCCCCGCCCATAATATACCAGACCAAGAAGATTCCTTGCCGCAGTATTTTCTCTGTTATATTGCAGACTTTTCTTCAAGGAGGCTGCCGCTCCGGACATGTCTCTTATCTTTGCCCGTTTAAGCCCGTCATTATACCAGTAATTCGACTGGTACACCAGTTTTTGTGTATACTCCATATGCTCCTCGTATCTTTCCTTAAAATCTACTTGTTCGTCTGTTCAATCATTTCCCGCAGGATATCTGACATATCCGTCAGATCTTCCTGATATACGGCTTCCTCTATGTCCTGCACTTCCAGGCTTGGCTGGAATTTCTTCAGTTCTTCTTCATAATCTAACATACGGTCTTCCTCCCGTCCAATTCTTCTTTTATTGCTCCCGCCAGATAAAGCGACCCCAGGCAGTACACCTTCCCACCAGGTTCCTTCCGGCTTAACGCCTCCCGGAAAGCTTCCTTTCTGTCCGCTCTCACCAAGACGCTTTCTTCTGTATATTTTCTGAAAATCCGTCCCAGCTTGTCCGCCGGAACCTTCCTTCTGTCTTCTACTTCCGTAATTACAAATGTCTTTACTTTCAAATGCCTGCACAGATATGCAATCATCTGCTCATATTCTTTATCTTCCACCGCCGAAAAAAGGATTACCGGAAGTTCTCCCTTTTCGCTCTTCGGGCATGCAGCTGTCTCCACCGCACGCACGCTTTCCACAAAAGCTTCGACTGCCCCGGGATTATGAGCTCCATCAATAAAAACACCCGGAAGGACCTCTTCCATACGGCATTCCCAGGTGACAGCCGAAAGTGCTGCCCGCCATCTGGAATAATAGCTCTCCCTATCTGTGTCTCCGGCTGCCCTCTCTCCTTCTAACAATAAATATTCCATCGCCGCAATGGCAATAGACGCATTCATCGCCTGATACAAACCGCAGCCCCTAAGCCTCCACGGAATACTATCATCATACGCACTTCTTCTGAAAAAAGCAATATGTTTGTCCGTAATTTCAATGATTTTGAACGCATTTTTCGAGATTTCTCTACACTCCGACGAAAGTGATTCCGCCCGGTTTCTGATTACTGCAAGCGCCTCTTCATTTCCCGCGTCACAGATAACAGGAATCCCTTTTTTCAGGATTCCCGCCTTCTCCGCTGCAATTTCTCTGATTGTATTGCCCAGATACCTGGTATGATCCAGACTGATAGAAGTAATAATGGTAAGCGCCGGATTTTCGACGGCATTCGTAGCATCCAGCCTTCCGCCAAGTCCGGTTTCAAGAATAATATAATCCGGTTTCTTTCCGGCAAATACCGTCATCCCCATACCAAACAGAAATTCAAAATAAGACGGATGGGCGATTTCCTCCGCTTCCATCTGATCTGTCACTGCTTTCACGCGCAGAAATGCTTTCAGAAATGTCTCATCATCTATCTGCTTATTATCTATCCTTATCCGCTCATTAATAGAAACCAGATGGGGAGATGTAAAAAATCCCACGTGTTTCCCTTCCGCCAGCAAAATCGCCTGCATATAGGCACAGACAGAGCCTTTTCCATTGGTTCCCGCCACATGGATGATTTTCTGCCCTGTCTGTGGATTTCCCAGTCTTCTTAAGAATTCTGCTGTATGTGAAAGAGTATGCTTTTTCGTAAACTTTGGAATCTCTTCTATATAATCAACTGCTTCCTGATAATTCATCGCTGCTATTCTTCATCCTCTTTCGTTGCTTCTACCCAGGATACCCCTTCCTTTCCGGTTCCTGTGCCGGGAACTTCCGTAAGCTTCCCGTCTTCATAAATATACTCCGATGAAGTCCTGAATATGGTGTTGCTTGAGCCTACCTGACTGACGGTAATCACGTCTCCATCCTCCAGCGTTGTCTCCGGCAGCTCAATCCTGGTATTATTCAGGAACTTTATTCCCTTTTGCTTCTCGCCATTTACATACACTTTACTGGATTTTGTAAAATTCTCTCCATAAAGGCTATACCCTCCATCCAGATGAGAAACAATTTCCGACAAAGTAACATCCTTAACCCCCATCTGCATATGCCCCTCTGTAATCGGCGGCTCCCCGTCATATACATACTGCTCACCGTAGAGAATATCATACTGCAGAAGCTCCAGATCCGACAGATAATTCTTCGTCTGATTCCTTTCCTGATGATAATTAAATACCGTACCGGAATGAATACCCAGACGGTCAAACACCTCTGCCACAATCTGATAGGCCGGAATATTGCCGTCTTCCTTAGGCAGTCCGATATTATCCCAGATCACATAATTGGTATTATAGAGATAGCGGCTCTTAAGATCCTCTGCCTTCAGCCCCATCGTAGGAAGGTGATCGCCATAGAACACGATGACAGTCGGCTCTCCCCTGTCCTCAATCGCCTGTACAAGCTTTCCGGCAAATGCGTCCATCTCATACACTTGATTTACGTAATACTCCCATTTATTTTTCAACGCTTCATCTTCAATTCCCTGCACTTTGATTTTCGGATTCTCAATCACCTGTTCCTCCGGATAATCTCCGTGTCCCTGGACACTGATTCCCACTACCAGATCCTGCTGCTCTGTGGTGTCCATCGCCTCCAGAATATGCTCTATCAGAATATCGTCCTTCGCCCATCCATTCTCCGTAGTCTGAAGGATATTCATAAATTCTTTGCTTGTAAATGTATCAAAGCCCATATTGTTATAGACCCTGGCACGGCTGTAGAAATTACCGCCGTTGTTGTGCAGCCCATGGGTGCCGTAGCCCAGCGCAGACAGCGCCGTCGCCACACTCTCGCACGGTTTCTCCTTCACATAAGTTTTAAAAGGATACTCACCCGGTCCGAAGTACCGCAGATTCATCCCTGTCAGCACTTCAAATTCTGTATTGGCCGTTCCGGCTCCTACCGATGGTACTTTAAAGTAACCACTGGAAAAATTCTCATACATCTTGTGAAGATTCGGGCATGCATCTTCCGAAGTGGTAAAAAATTCTGCCTCTTCCACATCAAAATAAGATTCCAGCTGAATAAAAATAATGTTCGGCATTTCCTCCTGGGTAAGACTGGTTTCCGTCTTGGTAATCTCGCCATTGTTACTGATTTCAGCCATGGTTTCCTCACTGTAATCATTCGGCTCATCAATCCCTGTATTGAACAGGCTTGCCATGAAACAATAGGGAAGCCCATAATCCTCATAAGCAAAGGCAATATTTCCAAAATAATTGGAAATCACCCGTTTGTCCAGCGCCGCGGTTGTTAGAACAGAATAGATACCGAAGCATACAAAAACACCAATCAGTGCCACAACTCTGTGAAGTTTGCCTTCATACTGTCCTCCCCGCCGCCACATGGAGATTACCCAGACCACGACTGCCACAATCCCCACAGAAAGTATCACCAGCTCAAAGGGATTGAAATAATTGTTAATCAAAGAAACTGCATCCGTCGCCACCTTCAAATCCTGTGCATTAAAGGGCGTGACACGCTTCAACAGCATATAGCCGTTGCATACGCCAAGAACCATCCAGAGCACACTGATGATAATCCTGACAAAAACTCGCCTTCTGAACAGATATACAATAGAAAACGTCATAAATATCATGAACGCATTGTATAAAAATACCAGCGGCGTCTCTGTCATGTAATCCCATGCCTCAAACAGAGAACGCCTGGAAATACCTTCTATGGCGAAGTTAATCATGCAGGCAAGCAAGGCATGAAACAGGAGGGAAAAACGGTTCATAAATGCATAGACAGGCTTCATCTTCTTCGCAAACGCACTGTTGCGCCGCTCATTCAGTATCCGCTCCCGTCTCTCGCCTTTTGCCTTCCACCACGCCTTTATATCTTCTCGCTTCAAATGCTTTATTTTTTTTACAGTTCCTTTAACATCCGGCTTTTTGAAATGAATCTTCTTCATAGCATCCCCTTGTTTCCACATGAGGGGACAAATGCGTCCCCTGTGTTTTCTATGACATCTTTGCTTTTAATCCCTCAAGCCTCTCTTTAACCTGATCCATCATCTGCTGGTATTTCTCCAGTTTATCTTTTTCTTCCTGCACCTTAGCCGCCGGTGCTTTGCTTACAAACTTCTCATTATTCAGCATTCCATTGGAACGGGCAATTTCCTTTGTAAGCCTGCTCTCTTCTTTACGAAGCCGTTCCATTTCCTGCTCAAAATCAATCAGTTCCTCTAACGGTACATATACCGTAGCATCCGGAACTACAACAGACACCGCATCATCAGCAATTCCTGTCTTATCCTGCTGGATTAAGAAGTCATTTGCCGCAGCCATCATAATCGCAGACTGCTTTAAAGCTTCAAATCCAGCACACAGTGTCTGGTCTTCACATACCACGTAGACCTTTGCCTTTCTGGAATTCGGCACATTCATCTCTGCGCGGACATTGCGGACGCCCTTTACAATTGCCTTGAAATGCTCCGCAATATTTTCTGCCTCCGGAAAGCTCCAGCTCTCATCATATACCGGCCATTCCGACATCATAAGCGACGCTTCTTCCGGACAAAGGTTACTGTAAATCTCCTCGGACACAAACGGCATGAAAGGATGCAAAAGCTTCAGCGCCTTTTTCAGAACTTCCCGCAACGTCCACATAGCATCATTCGCCGCCTCTGCGTCTTCCTCAGCGTGATAGATACGGTACTTCGCCAGCTCAATATACCAGTCACAGAATTCATCCCAAATAAAGTCATATACCTTCTGAAGCGCAATTCCAAGTTCAAACTTGTCCATGTTCTCCGTTACGTCTTTCACCAGATTGTTGCATCTGGACATGATCCAGCAATCCCCCGGACGAGCGTTTACATCCTTCGGCTCTGTGATTTCCCTGCCTTCTATATTCATCATAATGAAGCGGGAAGCATTCCATACCTTATTAGCAAAATTCCGGCTTGCCTCAACTCGTTCATTATAAAACCGCATGTCATTTCCCGGCGCGTTTCCTGTTACCAGCGTCATACGCAGGGCGTCTGCGCCGTATTTGTCAATAATCTCCAGCGGATCGATTCCATTTCCAAGAGACTTGCTCATCTTGCGTCCCTGAGAATCTCTCACCAGTCCATGGATAAATACGGTATGGAACGGTGATTTTCCTGTATGGGCATATCCGGAGAATACCATACGGATTACCCAGAAGAAAATAATATCATATCCGGTTACCAGCACATCCGTCGGATAGAAATAATCCAAATCTTCCGTCTTCTCCGGCCATCCCAGTGTAGAGAACGGCCACAGTGCTGAACTGAACCATGTATCCAGAGTATCCTCATCCTGTGTAAAATGTTTACAGCCGCACTTCGGACATACCTCCGGCATCTGTCTTGCCACAACTACCTCGCCGCACGCATCACAATAGTACGCCGGAATCCTGTGTCCCCACCAGATCTGCCTGGAAATACACCAGTCGCGGATATTCTCTAACCAATGAAGATAAATCTTGTCAAAACGCTCCGGGACAAATTTCAGCTCTCCCGTCTTAATGGCATTGATTGCAGGCTTCGCAAGCTCTTCCATCTTCACAAACCACTGCTGCTTAACCAGCGGTTCAACTGTCGTGTGGCAGCGGTCATGTGTACCCACATTGTGGGAATGGGGAACTACCTTTACCAGATATCCCTGCTCCTTTAGATCTTTCACCATGGCCTCTCTTGCCTCATAGCGGTCCATTCCCGCATATTTACCGCCATACTGTGCGTTAATCGTCGCATCATCATTCATAATATTGATTTCAGGAAGATTATGCCGCTTTCCTACCTCAAAGTCATTGGGATCGTGCGCCGGTGTAATCTTAACCGCTCCGGTTCCAAATTCCTTGTCTACATAGTAATCTGCGACAATCGGAATCTCCCTGTCTGTCAGCGGCAGCTTACAGGTCTTTCCTACAATCGCTTTATATCTCTCGTCATCCGGGTGTACGGCGATTGCCGTATCTCCAAGCATGGTTTCCGGACGGGTCGTCGCGATCTCCAGATAATCATCCGTCCCAACAATCGGGTACTTAATATGCCAGAAATATCCGTCCTGTTCTTCATGTTCAACTTCCGCGTCAGAGAGAGACGTCTTACATACCGGACACCAGTTGATGATTCTGGAACCCTTGTAAATATATCCTTCTTCGTACAATTTAATGAATACTTCTTCTACTGCTTTTGAGCATCCCTCGTCCATGGTGAAACGCTCTCTGTCCCAGTCACAGGATATTCCCAGCTTCTTAAGCTGAGATTTAATGGTTCCGCCGTACTCTTCCTTCCACTGCCAGGTTCTCTCAAGGAATTTCTCCCTGCCGATCTCTTTCTTGTCAATCCCTTCTTCTTTTAACTGGTTCGTAACCTTGACCTCTGTAGAAATTGCCGCATGGTCAGTCCCCGGAACCCAAAGGGCATTGTATCCCTGCATCCTTTTGTAACGGATTAGAATATCCTGCAATGTATTGTCCAGCGCATGCCCCATATGGAGCTTACCGGTAATATTCGGCGGCGGCATCACAATAGTAAATGGCTTCCTGTCTCTGTCTACTTCCGCATGAAAATACTTATTCTTACACCATTTTTCATAAAGCTTCGGTTCAATCGCTTTCGGATTGTAAGTGGTTTCCATATTCTGGCTCATAACTCTCTCCTCTATCTGTATATTTTCTTCACATTTTAAAAAAATCGCCCTTTAAAAACTAAAGGGCGACTATATCGCGGTACCACCTTTATTTATATATAGAAAGAAAATCTTCTACATATCTCATCTTGTTCTGTAACGTGAACGACTACGGGATGACCTTGCCTCCGGGATTCTGTCTACGATCCGTCTGTTCAGGTTCAGCCATCCGGCTCCAAAGCTACCTTCCGCACCTCTTTCCCGAAACCGCCTTTCAGCCCTCGAGCAGTTCTCTCTTTCAGGACGAATCTATGCGTACTCCTCTTCTTCAACGCCTTTGCACATTGAATATGATAGCCATCGACTCCTGATTTGTCAAGGAGTTTCGAGAATTTTCAGAAAGTCTTAAGGCACTATTCAAAAGAAATTAATAGTACCTTGTTTCTATCATATCCAGAAATTCCCGGCTTAAATAATCTTCCATTTTCCGGAAGGTTTCTTCATTTCGGATTAATCTCCCCGGTTCCTGGTACTGTACCCACGCCATGGCACACCAGGTTATTCCACGCAGACAGGTAATTGGCACGAACAGACGCAGACGTTCTTCGATTCCCGCCACATCAAACCTGCCGTCCGCCGCCTTTTTATACTGCATAACGAAATCTGACATTTCTTCTTCGCTTAAGATGACATCTGTCTTCCAGAATGTAGTGGTAGGTGCCAGAAAATGCCCCAGATCCTGAACCGGATCGCCGTACAGCGGCTTCTCCCAGTCCACCAGATAATTCGGCTTCCCCGCTCCATTAATGAGAAAATTGCCGGAGTTTAACTCCGTATTGATACAGCAGCGGTATCCCGTATAATCTCCCACTGCATCCACCCTTTTCTGCCCTGCGAGAAGCAGTCTTTCTATCTGTTTCTTTTTCTGAATTTCTCCCAGATCCGACTGATAATAAGTCTGAACCATCTCCCTGCACTCGTCAAGAATCGCCTGCAGCGGATTCTCCGGCTGCAAAAGACCGCTCTCTTTTGTCCCCGAAATTCTTTCACCCGACCCAATGTACGTATCCGGAACCGGCGTACTGTGGATGTCCGCAAGGCAATGTGCCGCCAATGTCAGATCCTTTCGGTAATCAAGGGCATGGCCTTCCAGATATTCCATCACCATAACGCCATAATTCAGGTGTTTCCTGCTGCCATCCACATAAAGGGGCTTCGGTGTCCTCCCGGATGGCTCCAGGATTTTCAGGGCATTATGTTCATATTCAATTTGACGGTCAAGGTGCATCTGGCTTCCTGTATTCACCCGGAGCACCAGCTTCTTTGCCGTCACCGGATGCACAAACCAATAATTAATATTATATTCTCCCTGTGCAAGCGGCTGATACAACTCTCCTGCGCCCGCCGGAATCCCCAGCGCTTCCCGGTATTCCGGCATCTTTATATATTCTCTTAATCCTTCAATCCTATCCATTTCTTTTTACCTTCTCCATAATCTTCCGGAAAGGTGCTGTAATTCTCCAGCTTGTAGAATCCGCATAGACTCTGATTTCCGCCTCTGCCTTCGCTGCACGCGCCTCCAGATCCGCTATCTTCTCATTTGCCCGTTGAAGCTTCTTTTCCTGCTGTGCATTTATCTGAACCAGCAGTTCCTTTTCCTGCAAAAGTTTCTCTCTTTTCTGATATAAAATTTCTTTCTCCTGCTCCAGTCTTTCAGCCAGACTTTGGGCTTCTGTCAGCCGCCCCCTCTCCTGGGCCAGCACTTTCCGGTGATTTTCCAGATCCGCATTCACAATCTTAAGCTCACCCAGCTTGCTCAGCACATCCGGCGCCAAATACATCCACTCCTGGTTCATCCGGTAAACATCCTGCAATTTCATCTGGAAATGCTCCCGCAGCAAATCAGCCGCACCGGGCTTTCTGAGCAGCAGATCCAGCTTCTGCATCCCCATCAGCTTCATACTCGCCGCTTCCCCGGAATAATCAATCATCAGAAATGCCTTTTCAAATTCCAGCTCTTCATGGGATGCGGACAGAGGGTTCCGGAAATCTTCCCGGAATGTCCGCAAAAACTGTTCGTCCGATAGCCGCTCAACCAGATCTCTTCTGACAAAAAGCTGCTCATTATAATTCTGCGCCACATGCTCTCTGGTAACGCTGCTCACCTGTCCCTGCCCGTCTTCATGCCATCTGAAAAGAGTCAGCTTCTCCGGCAGCACATAGATAGGTGTTTCTGTCACAATCCGTATCCACAGGTCAAAATCCGCGAGCTGGCCATACATCAGGTTAAAGCCTCCTACCTTATCAAGGATTGTCCTGCGGAGCAATGCCGATGGATGGCACAACATATTCTTGTGCCTGAAAAAGTACCGCAGATACGCTTCCTGAGAATCCAGCCTGATACAGAAAGCTTCCTCTGCCGGATTCCCGCCGTCGTCAATTAGCCTTACTTCCGTAAAACAGGCTCCATATTCCGCATGGGATTCCATAAATGCAACCTGTTTTTCCAACTTGTCCTTCTTCCATTGATCGTCACTGTTAATAATCGCAACATATTTTCCAGAACACTTTTGTATCCCATAATTTGCAGAATAACAGTAATAATAATTATCCGGCATACGGATATACCGGATTCTTTCATCCTTGTAGGAACGGATTACTTTCTCAGAACCATCCGTCGAGCCGTCGTCTATAATGATAAACTCAAAATCTGTATAGGATTGATTCAACACACTTTCTATCGCTTCAGGAAGCAAATCTTTTCTGTTGTAAGTGCTCATCAATACACTAACCATTGTTCTTCTCCCGCCTATCTTATATTCTCATATTCTTTTGCAATCTTCTCCACATCTCCTCCCAGCCGGTAACGCAGCTGGAATTTCTGCATCTGCCACATAGTCCAGAGCATACCATATTTCTGGAACCTCCGGGAAGACACCAGAATACTGCTGTCGATCCTTATGATGGGGATTTTCTTCTTTTTCATCCGCAGGGAAAATTCATAATCCTCCATCAGAGGCATCTGCGGCATCCCACCCATTTTTTCAAATAATTTCTTCTGTATAAGGATACCTTGGTCAGCAAAAACAATCCTGCGCAGCTTTACCCGCAGATTAGACATAAACCCACAGATCCGCATCAGGATATGGGACGAATCAAAGACAATCTTAAGACAGCCCGCCGCTTCTCCCCTCTTGATTTTATCAGGAATCTGAAGCAGGACGTCCTTTTTCAGAAGCACATCACTATGCACAAAGAACAGCACGTCCCCCTGCGCCTCTTTTGCTCCGGTATTCATCTGAATTCCCCTTCCCCTGGGGCTATGGACTACACGGAAGTCCGGATCAATTCTCTCCAGAGTCCGATCCGTACTTCCACCATCGCTGAAAATCACTTCAAATTCACCTTCCAGGGTTTTTAAATTCTCCTGAATCCGCCTGATTCCTTTTTCTTCATTCAATATGGGAATAATGATTGAAACCATGTATTTACTCTACCTCACCTACGACACACCAGCGCCAGTATGACTGATCATAATTCCAGGTGTTCTCATATCCGCACATCTCAAGAACAAGCTGTACATACGCAGAACGGATTCCGCCTGTACAGTATGCCACAACCTTATCATCCTTTTCCACTCCTGCCGCTTCAAACATCTCCACGATCTCATCGTTCGGCTTAAGAGTGCCGTCATCCTTGAACATATCGGTGTACCTTACATGGATGGCTCCCGGCATATGGCCACCCTGTGCCTCGTCGTAAAGAACAGCGCCGTCGTACTCTTCGTCTGTTCTGACATCCACGATCGTATAATCATCGTAATTTGCCTGCAGTTCTTCCGTCGTCATTACATGGGTATTATCAATCTCATCGATTTCCACTTCTGTCTTTTCCGGTTTAGACGCAAGATGCTGCGTTTTCACACCAGCCGCTTTTGCAGCCGCATAACCGCCGTCAATCATCTTCACATTCTCATAGCCTGCCGCAGCCAGCTCCCAGAGAAGCCTTGCGTCATCTCCCCAACCATCTTTCGTTTCTCCCACAAAAACAATTTCTTTCTCTTTTGAAAGTCCCAGCTCACCAAGACGTTCTGCCAGATCGTCTGCCTCCGGGATTTTGCCCCAGTTCTCATCTCCGGCCTTCCCTTCTTCGCAGGTACAAAGCTCCTGCCATGTGGTAGCAATCGCCCCGTCAATCGTACCGAGGATCGCCTGCTTGCTTCCTCTGGCATCTACGAATACCACGTTATCGTCTCCTACCAGCTCCTTTGCTTCATCGGCAGTGATAATGTATTCCCCTTGAAATCTTTCTCCATCATCCGCCGCGTCCGTCTCCGATGCCGTCTCATTGGATCCGCATCCCACGGTTCCTGCCGCCATAGCCAGCGCCAGAAACAGCGCCGCTCCTGCTCTTCTTACTCTTTTCATGTCCTTCATCTTTCTTTCCTCCTCCTAATCGTTATGAAGCTGATACTTTTCGTTCAGCCTTAAAATACATTCCCATGTATGCATTTTCTTGTCCAATCTGCCTGCCTCATACATTTCCAGATAGGCAGACACATCTTCCGGTTCGTCGATATCCCGCAGCACAGGAAGCACTCCATAAGTACAGCCGCAGCCTTTGATCTTCTCCAGCGTATCTGCGAACACGCTTCCCGTACCATACGCCTGATCCCGGAATACTTCATCCCGGAGTTTTTTCATTCCAATCAAATAATATCCTGCATCCTCCGTAGCGCCAATCACCATATCCTTCTCTTCCATCACTGCAAATGCCTGCCCGATAATCTTCGTATCCAACGCCGGTATATCTGTCCCAACCAGCACGCAGGCATCATAACCCTTTTCTAATATTTGTCCGATACAGCCGCTCATTCTGGCACCGAATTCCTTCTCCGGCTGTGGTTCATACCCTGCCGCCCCCGGCAGCAGTTTCCGCATCACCGCTTCGCCTCCGGCAGGGGTATAATACACGAAGCTGTCCCAGTCTTCACCGTCTGTAAGGGGCTTAAGATCCATCAGAATTGCCCGGTGAAGTTCGGCGCACTCTTCTCCGGTAAAGTTTTTCTGAAGTCTGGTCTTCGTCGCTCCCGGTACCGGAACCCGGCTGAAAACAATCAATGCTTTCCGCAAAACTTCTCCCTCCTCTCCGGCATCTCCACCCGCATCCATGTATCGTAAATATTCCGCTTAAACTTCTCGCCGTCACGGATAACCGGAAGGTTGCACACGGTCTCTCCTTTATCATCCTCCCGTAAAAAACCTATCTCCAAATCTTTTACAGAAAACGCATACCTTTTCTTTCTATCCTCAAAAAGCTCCGGATGCATCAGATATGCCGCTGCCGTCACATCCCAGTTATAAAACCCCTGTATTCCGTAATCCTCTTCATTAAACCCAAACCAATAGTCTGTATTTTCCCGGATATATACTGCAATTTGCTTATCCGTCCTATAAAGCTCCCGTCTATAATCTTCTTTCGTAAATAATACTTTCATGCAGTTGTTGGCACTGGCAACCGACACATTTTTCCCATACCGCAGCACCGCGAAGGAAGCCTCCGGATCACAGGAAAAATTAAGCTCTTTCATAGTCTTCTTTTCAAATGTCAGCGTCTCTGTAATGCCGCCCATCAGCACAATCTCTTTTACCTTTTCAAAAAAATGCGAATCCTTCTTATATGCTCCGCCCAGATTCGTAAGGGAACCTGTGGCAAGTATAGACAGTTCGCCCAGATATTTGTCTGCCATCTCCACCAGGTAATCTGCCGCCTCACTCTCATAATCTCCCGCTCCTGCTCCGCCTTTTTTCAGAGTCAGGTCTTCTCTCCCAATCTCCCGCAGCATCTTTCGGATAGTCTCATAGACCACATCTATTTTATTGTTCCCGTAAGCGGCTGTAATTCCGTGTACCCATGCTTCTTCACAGCCCAGCAGATACAGAAGCGCCAGTCCGTCATCCACGTCACATCGCGGCACCCCAAAGGTATTATCACAATCATATACAATATGCTTCATTTGCTGTCTCCTTCTTAAACAGATTCTGTCTCCCCGCAGCCTCTGCTTCGTTGATCCGGATTCCAATCTCATCCCCTTCACAGATATGCATTCTTCTGAATTCTGTGCTCACCATCTGGCAGAAGATCCGGCCCTTCTGCGTCTTTAACATCAGCTGCACCGTTTCTCCCATAAAGACAATCTCTTCCACCAGGCAGCCGCTTCCTTCCGGCTCCGGCAGAATATCGAAAGGCCGGAGCATTACCTCATACTCTCCGTCTTCCTTTTCTGCCGCCATCTCAAAGAATTCACAGGAAAAACAGTGTTCCTCCACGCGGCCGCTGATATAATTTGCTTTCCCAAAATAATCTGCAACCTTCCTGGACGCGGGATGATAAAAAATATCCTCCGGCGACGCATATTGAAGGATATGCCCCTGATCCATCAGTACAATGCGGTCAGACATCTGAAGAGCTTCCCGCTTGTCGTGAGTCACCAGGATGGTCGTAAGTTTCCTTTCATTGTGGAGCTTCTTCACCAATGCCCCCATCTCCAGCCTCAATCTCTCATCCAGCCCGGAAAAAGGCTCATCCAAAAGCAGAATCCTCGGGTTCGCCGCCAGCGCTCTGGCAAGCGCCACCCTCTGCATCTGTCCCCCCGACATCTCTTTTATCCGACGATTCTCGTAGCCCGGAAGCTGTACCTCGTTCAGCAGCCTTCTCACTGTCTCTTTGCGCTCCGCTTTCGGAATCTTCTTAACCTCCATAGCAAATGCAATATTTTTCTCCACCGTCATATGCGGGAACAGACGGAGATCCTGGAATACAATCACCGTCCCTCTGCGCTCCGGCGCCACACGGCTGATGTCTCGCCCGCCCATACGGATTTCTCCGGATTCTATTTCAAGCAGTCCTGCAATACTCTTTAACAGCGTCGTCTTTCCGCACCCGGAAGCACCAAGCAAAGAGATAAATTCTCCATCCCGGATGTCCAGGCTCACCTGATGGAGAACTTCTTCCTTCTGCAGTTTTACACTTAGTCTGTCCACTGTAAGTCCCATCTGTCTGCTCCTTTATCTACGTATAATACTCGCTGCCGTAATTCTTGCCAAGACGCCCCGCCGCCCACTCGAACACGCCAAAAATAATCAGAGTAACGCCCAGAAAAACTGTACTGTAAACGCTGGCAATATTGCGGTTTCCTCCCTGCAGCAGCGGCACCATTACAATCGTAAATGTCTTTACCTGCCCGCCGCCAATCAAAAGCGTCAGAAAGTACTGACTGAAGGACACAATATATGCCATACTAAAAGACGACAACATGACCGGAGCCAGCATGGGAAGCGTCACTTTGTAAAATGCTTTCCATGGTGTCGCTCCCAGAACACGTGCCTGCTCTTCCAATCCATTTCCCACCGCCATCGTGCCATCCATCAAAAGCCTTACTGCATAGGGAAGGGAGCAGACCAGGTGAGCGATAATAACTCCCAAAACATTGTTATTCAGTCCCAATTTAATGAAAGTCACCTGCACACCCATGGCAAAAACCGTCCCGGGAACCATAAAGGGAAGAATACTCAGGAAATACGCCCCATCCTTTCCCGGAAAATCATAAAGCACCAACGCCCTTGCTGTCATGGTTCCTATCACAATAGACAAGACAGCAACCACAAGGGAAATCAGGATACTGGATGCAAAAAGCTTTATAAGCTCTTCCTTTCTCCTCAGGATTTCATCCACTGCACGCATGGAAAATACCTGCGGCCACAAATCCGGCCATGCCCACCGCTCTGTAAATGTCCACACGAGAAGAGTAAGTACCGGCAGAATGATTACCAGCATAAATATAGTCAATATAATCTTAGAACTTATACTTGTTTTCGATTTCATAGTTTATCTCTTATTCGCCAAATTCTTTATATTCTTTTTCATCAATACAAAATAAACAGCCGCACTTATCAGAGAAATCACAATAATAATCCCATTTAACGCCATTGCATACGGCCTGTTTCGTAAATCCGGATGCGTATACTGGATATACGCAAGAACCGGCAATGCTTTCGGCGCCGTTGCCCCTAACAAGACCGGCAGCTCATAAGCTCCCAGCGCAAATACAAAAATAATCAGGAAGCCACTTAGAATCGTATGGGCACAAAGCGGAAGCGTCACCCTGCAGAAGGACTGTATCCTGCCTGCGCCAAGATTCACTGCTGCTTCTCCCAGATTGCCATTGATATTTGCCATCAACGCAATCACAAAATAAATAATGAAGGGAATCTCCTTCCACAAATACGCCAGAATAACCCCCATTCCATTTGCATTATAAACAATCACAGGAGAATCCTGCTGGTCTCCGATAATTCCCAGCGCAAAAGCCATCCTTGCAAGCAGACCATTTTGAGAAAAAATATTCACAATAAAAAGAGCCACAACTACATGGGGGACAACAATCGGCAGTTGTACGATTCTCATAAAGCCTCCCTTCGTCTTCCCCTGCATCACAATCACCGCACAAAGAATCACGCCGATAACCGTCGCAAAAAAAGCCGAGGCAAATGCAATATGGAGACTGTACAACACTGACTGCAGCATGTCCGGCCTTGTCAGCACTTCTTTGTAATATGTAAGCGTCGGTTCCGTTAATCCAAAAGCTGGAACCACCCCTAAACTCTGAGTGATTCCAGTAATAAGTCCAATCAAAAATATAACGCTCAGGACAAGCTGCGGAACCAGCAGCGCATAAGGCGTCCATTTCTTTCGCATTATTTTCCTACAACCTCTTCCTGCCAGATTTCTTCAATAATCGGCACCAGTTCTGCCGGCATCTCAGGAATACGTTTAGATAACAGTTCATCCTGCGGGATTGCCCCTTTGCCAAGCTCTACTTCATCAAATGCCGCCTTCTGTTCGTCATTTAATTTGTCATAATCAACAACCGGAAGCGTCTTCATCGTTGCGAATCTGTCCGCCTGGATTTCCGGAGACATCATTTCATTGATGGCAACCATGGCTCCCGCTTTATTTCCTGAATTTGCTGCAATCGCCATGAAATTCGTGTTGCCGATGGTACCTTTGTCAAATTGGAAAGACTGGGTAGTCTCTGTATATTTTCCATCTTCAATGGCAACCGGGACATCATATGCACCATAAGTTACGTTAAATACCAGTTCACCATCTGCAAACATATTATCCTGTGTCACAGAAGAATCCGGAAATGTCTTGCCTTCATTCCAAAGATATGGATTCAACTCTCTCAGATATGCAAGCGCCGGTTCAATGGCAGCCTTTACCGTCTCTTTATCCGGCTCCATATCCATAAACTGCTCCCATCCGCAGATTTCACTGATAATATTTCTTACAAATACGCTCCCTGTAAAATCCGGAAGTGCCGGATAGGTTACTTTGCCCGGATATTTTTTCACAAATTCCATGAATTCCTCTGCATTCGCCGGCATCTCCGGTGTCACAGCCGTATCTACCATCATAACCACCTGTGCTTTTCCATAAGGTGCCTCATATCCTTCTATCGGATAAGCAAAATCCATGGTAACATCCTCTGACTCTGTGTCAATGTATTCTTCAAAATTCGGAAGCTTGTCCACAAACGGTCCATACAGCATATTGTTCTCTTTTGCAGACTGGAAATTTTCTCCGTTAATCCAGATCATGTCGATACTTCCGTCTTCCGTCCCGGCCTCAATCTCGCCGGAAAGCTGACTTAAAACCTGCTCGATATCCATAGGCACGCGCTCCATGGTAATATCATATTTTTCCTTCATAGCCGGTGCAAACACATCGTCCAGCCACGCATTCAGCTTCTCGTCGCCGCCCCAGCCATAGAAGGTTACCGTACTTCCTTTGGCTTCTTCTTTCAGCTCATCAAAGCTCATATCCTCAATATTTACCTCTTCTTTTGCTTCCTTTTTTTCAGAAGAAGACTCGTCATTTCGGCTTCCGCATGCAGTAAGTGACAACACCATAGTTGCCGCTAACAACACGGATACTACTCTCTTTTTCATCTTCTTTCTCCTCTTTCTTTTCTATCTATTCAGGCTTCTGCCCACATTCTTACCAAAACTTGCTCATCGTCCGGTTTATCATAGACTTAGCTGTGTCCGGCAGTTCGCCTGTCTCAAGAATATCCACCAGCATATGATGAACATTCTTCATACCGTCTCTTGCGAATTTCCCCGCGCAAGAACCACAATAAGTATAAATATTCTTATAATTTTTCTCTCTTAACTTTTCGGTAAATCCCGCAGAAATCTCCGGTTCTTTCCCCCGCGCACAGCCTCCCAGGCCACAGCACTGGATTTCATCAATCACCCGCACATTCTCCGGCAGGAAGCTTCTCATCTGCTGCTGCCAAAGCCTGCTTTCTTTGTCCGGACACGGCGTAAAAAGATACATCCTATCTTCCTCTATTCTCCTGCCAATCCCAAGCCGTTCAAGTGCTTCATAAATTCCGGTTACCCGCACACTCAGTTTGCCTTTCAGAAAATAATAGCAGTTGGGGCAGAGCATAATCACCTCTTCCACTCCGGCTTTCTTAAGCCGCTCATCGATCTGCCGGATAATCCGCTCTTCCTGCACGGCAAGTCCCAACTCTGCAATCGGCTTCCCACAACAGTCATAGACGGTACCAATTCCTTTCTTTTTTAAAAGTGCTGCCAGCATCTTCGTCGTCTTCGGATAAAAAGAGGGAAAATTACATCCCGGAAAAAGCACGGTTCCTGCTGTAACATTTTTATAATTCCGAAAAATGTAATTCTGTTTCTCTTTCACCAGCATATCATATCCGTCCGCCGCCACTTTACCGCCGTTTTCTGCCGTAAGGCTGCGTCTTGCCTGCAGGAACACTTCTCTTCCATCAATCCCTGCCGGACACACAGACCCACATTTTCCACATAAGAAACAATGGTAGGCAAGTTCCTTCACTTTCTCTTCATTGCCAATATCCATCTGATATTTGCGCAGAAAATCACAATTCCCGGTACACGCCCCACAATGGATGCACTGTTTTTTCTCTTCAGCCACAATTACTCTCCCTTAATGTATTTTTTCTTCAGCCAGTATCCTGTACCAAACACAAATACCGCCAAAACAACAACAACCGCCAGATAGATCCACTTATTCCCATCTGAAGTAAGCCCCGCTGTACCCACCGTAAAAAGAGCGGTTCCCGGGAGCATAAAAATCAGGGAATACACCGTATATGGCCAGAAATGAATGTCTGTAATCCCATAGGCAAAGTTCTGGAGATTGTAAGGGAAAAGAGGCACCAGCCTGGTAATCATCAGCACGATAATCTCATTTTTCCCTGTCTCATCAAACAGAAGCTTCTTCAAATATTTATTTTTCTCCACCATCGGTTTCACACTGTCTTTCAGGAAAAACCTTCCCACAAGAAAAGCAAGTGCCGCTCCTATGGTCGTGGCAAGGGAGCACAGCACCGTCCCCAGCACCGGTCCGAAAATCAATCCTGCAAATACGGCAAAGGTTATCCCCGGAAGCGCAAGTACCACGCACCCTACTATGGTAATCACCACATAAATCAATCCTGCCATCCAGATATTCTCTTCTACCATATCCTGCAGAAAACTCAGATTTTTCGTATCTCCGAGATACTCTGACCATCCGAAAATATGGTTTGCCGCAAACAGTAGAATCACAATTACCGCAAAGGCAATAATCTTTCCATATTTAGTCTTCATTTTTCTTCTTCTGTTTCTCCATATAAAGCTGTCTGAGCAGTACGATTAAAGCTGACAATGCAAATAAAATCAACAATCCTGTCACAAACAGTTTTGCCCCTCCAGTCAGCATACCACCTACATAGGAGTATACGATAGTCGCCGGAAGCTGGCCGATTCCTGTTGCAATGAAAAAGCTTCCAAAAGACATAGACGTAAGGCCAGCCGCATAACTTACAATATCGAAGGATATAAAAGGAAGCAGCCTGGCAATCAGGATACTGAGTCTTCCATGTTTTTCAAAAAACTCGTCAATCTGCTTCAGCCCGGCCTTACTGGTAAGCTTCTCGACTACATCTCTGCCCAGAATTCTTGCGATATAGAAGCAGACCACCGCCCCTGCCATAGCGCTGGACCAGGACAGGATGGCTCCCTGCCACCAGCCGAACAGATTCGCATTCGCAAAGGTAATCAAGAATGCCGGAAGCGGCGCCGCGATAGACTGCAGAATCATCAATGCAAAGGATACCGCCGCCGCATAACCGCCATAGGAAGCGACAAAATCCTTCACCACTGTAAAATCACCGCTGGCAAACATCTTCGTAATTCTTTTCATCAGACTGTTTACAGAGGGGATAAAGAAGTATGCCGCAACCGCCGCAAGAATGCATACAACAACAATAATTTTCCCAATTAGATTCTTTTTTTTCTTTTGTTCCATTATGACCTCCCATTTTTCATCTAATTCCTTTTTCATTCTAACATTCTGTGTAAGCTCCGTCTAATCGATTATCTCTATTTTAATATAGATAAGCTCTATATAAGACTAAGGCTTTTCAAAATCCAAAGCCACCCTGTCAGCGTAAATGCACTGCACAGCGTAGTCAGCATTACCACACTGGAGGTGAGGGTTCCCTTATGCCCCATATTCTTCGCCATCACAAAGCTGCTAACTGTGGTCGCCGATCCAAGCATTACTAAAATAGCAACCAGCTTCTCCTGCCGGAATCCCATCCCAACTGCGATCGGGAGAAACAGGATACAAAATCCCACCAGCTTGATAAACGCAGCCGCCAAAGCTGGCTTCCCGGTGGCAAATGCTTTCTTGATGTCAAAGGAAGCTCCCATGGCCATCAATCCCATAGGAGTAGCCATTGCCGCTACACTGCTTACCGTCTTTTCCACAATAACCGGCATAGGAATCCGCAGCGCCGACCACAAAAGACCTGCCCCAATACCCAGGATAATCGGATTCGTCACAATCCCTTTCAAAGTCCTCTTGATAACCTTTCTGTCCAGCCCGCCTTGATCCGGCCGGAATAATGACAACACCAGCACTGCCATGATATTATAAAGGGGAACGCTCCCAATAATCATAAGGGGCGCCATCCCTGCAGTCCCATAGATATTCTGGATAAATGCAATTCCCAGAAGCGCCGCACTGCTCCGATAGGACGCCTGAATAAATTCTCCCCGGATAGAACGGTCTTTCCACAGACAGGATAGCAGCGCTGCCAATGCAATACTGAGTAAGGTGATGCCAAAACAGTATAGCACGAATTTCACGTCCCACACTTCCCTGAAATCCACCGTTGCCAGATCTTTGAATACCAGCGTCGGGAGCGGAACCATGAATACAAACTTATTCATCTTTGCCGCAAAATCCTCATCAATCCATCCTATTTTCCGAAAAAAAAGCCCCAGCACCATCATCAAAAATACTGGTACTGCAGCATTTAAGCTAAATGCAAGATTCTCCATAACTGATTCCTTCACCCTTTCTTTTGCTACATAAAGTCAAATAAAGACAACTGATTATCTCTTGCCGACTGTATTTTTTTATCCGTAATAACCTCGTCTCCCTTTAACCGCCCAATCAGGATGGGAGATTCCGGATCGTGAAGCTTCTGCTTCTTCCTGGCGCTCTCGCAACCGGCCGTAGCATAACAGTACCTGCATCCGTGGATACAGGTATCATACATACCGATATCAATACTTTCACAGCAGCCGCATTCCTTCCTTTGCCCGCGGTCTTTCTTCACATCCAGCTTGTATCCCACAAGCTGCCGGATTTTATTCTTATCAATACACGCTCCATGCCGGATTCCGCATTCTTCCAGATTCACTCTTTCCGCACAGGTATAAAGGGGCAGTCCGTATTTTGCCGCGATCTGTGCCAGCCCCTTTGCCGCCATACGCATATCTTCTTCCTCCGGTTCCTGAAAAGGGCAACCTTTATAAGCATCCACAAAACTGATAATGCACCTGGTAGTGTACTTGTGGAGCCAGGAACACATCATATCGAATTTCTCCAGATGATAAGAAAGCGAATATTTCTCATTTAAAATAATCGGGTCAAACCGAAAATCAATCCGTTCCTTCCCCAGCCGCTCACTGAGCAGGATAAAACTTGCGATAGAATCTTCCGTTGACGGCAGGTTCGGTTCCACATCTTTGCCATAATCCGTAATGGTCATCTCAAAATAATACTGATAATCCAGCATATCAATCATTTTTAAATAGGGAAGCATAGGTTCCGGATTCTTCGTCCAAAACACAAAGCAATCCACCACATCCGGTGAAAGCCGGATGCGCGCCACCTTTTTCCTGTTATATGGATTGGGAACCAACACCTCTCCCGCCAGCAGCCTGTTCACGAACCACTGTGGATACAGAGCCGGAATATCGGTTCTCCTGCTTGCGCTGATTATCATTTATTTTCTCCTCTAACCAAAATTCTTATTAATTAGCCTGCAATACTCTTCAAAAGCCGGAATTCCTTCAAATTCTTCCTTTAAAGCATCACGGATTCCCTTATAATACCATCCAATCATGTTTTTATCCTTCATACGGAACCGGTTCCATAATTCATCGCCCAGCACCGGATAATCCCTATCAATATCCCGCATATTCGAAAGCTTATCCGCAAGGCCAATCATCTGTACCTCCCTGGGTGCCTCTTTTATGCGACGGATCGTCGCCTCTTTGCGCTCCATCCAGGTTTTGCTTTTATCCTCACTCTCCTGGGCCACCATATCCGCAACCCTGGGAGTAAATTCCTTGGCAAGAATTTCCTGTGTAACCCCCGCGCAATCCTCAATCGTATCATGGAGGACGGCGGCACTGATAACCTCTTCGTCCTTCGTCATGGCAGCCACAATATCCCCCACCTCAATCGGGTGAACAATATAGGGACGCTTCGTTCCTTTCCGGTACTGACCTTCATGAGCCTTCGTTGCAAATTCAATCGCTTTGTTAATCATCGGTTTCCTCCCTTTCTTATGCAGAAAATCCATTATTTGCCGGCGGATTTTCCGACCGGGAGTGCTTCTCTCGGTGAAACAGGCTAAACACACACGGCACTACAAACAATGTGAGAACCGTGCCATACAAAAGCCCTCCTATCGTCACAATCGCCATTGGCTGAACCATATCTGAACCCATCCCCACGCCAGCCGCCATGGTGGACAGTCCAAGAATCGTTGTGAGCGCCGTCATAATAATCGGACGGAGCCTTGTCCTGCCTGCTTCGATCAGCGCCTCCTTCTGCGGGAGCCCGCTTTCTATCAGTTGATTCGTATAATCCACAAACACGATTCCGTTATTTACAATAATTCCGGACAACATCACGAACCCTATCATAGCAATCACACTAACCGGCTTTCCGGTCAGCCAGAGTCCCAAAAAACCGCCGGTAAACGCAAGCGGTACGGTAAACATGACAATAAACGGCGAAAGCAGAGACTGGAACTGTGCAACCATAATCAAATACATAAATACAATCGCAAGCCCTAACATCTTGAGAAGCTCCGTCATTGCCTCATTAATCGTCTCATCCTCCCCGGCCATCTCAATACTGTATCCTTCCGGAGGCTGATAGTCCTCCAGCGCCTCCTTCACTCTGCCGCTGACAAGACCAATATTGTCTCCCTCTGCAATCTCTGCCGTTACTGCCATATAACGGCTCTGCTCCTTCCTGCTAATCGCCTGCAGTCCCTTTGCATCTTCAAACTCCGCCACATCCGAAAGCTTCACCGTTTCCGTCGTTCCATCCTGCTTCGTAACCTCAAGCGTCATGTTACGGACATCTTCCCTGGTCATGCTCTCATTCACGTCATCCTTTACATAAACATCATATTCTTCCGTATCGGATGAAAGCGCCGTGGCCGCAGACGCTTCAGAAAGCTTCCCGGCTAGTTCCTGGTATACCTGCGCCACTGTCAGCCCATGGGCAATTGCCTTTTCCTTATCCACGGTCACACGGAACTCCTGTGTACTGTCCTCCGTTCCGTCCAGTACATTCTGCGTTCCCTCTACTCCCTCAACAATTTCTTTGATATCTCCGGCTATCTCACGAAGCCTGTCCAGGTCCTTTCCTTTAATCTGCACGACAATTCCTGAACTTCCGAGGGCGCTCAAATCCATGGACGAAGTATTTACCGTAAGCTCCCCGTCCAGCCCTTCCGTCACTTCTTCAATCCGATCCTTTAGCTGCGCATTGTTAAGTTCCGCCTTCTCCTTCGTAATGGCATAGAACTCTGCTTCATTTACAGAACTGCCTCCCAAAAGTCCTGTGCTTCCAACCATGCTTCCAATATCCTGTATATCCGGTATCTTGCCTACCCGCTCCATCACTTCATCTGCCACTGCCGCCGTCTCCTCAAGCGTACTGTCCTGAGGCATCTGAAGAGTCATTGACAGCTCCGTGCTCTCCATCTGCGGTATAAATTCCGTTCCTCTGGACAGAGACAGCGCCCCGCTGGCAACGAATAACACAAGTGCTCCAAGCAGCACCGGAAGCCGGAACGTAAGCACCTTCCCTAGTATTTTCCCATAACCTTCCTTAATCCTGCCATAAAACGCCGACTCCCCCTGCTGCCGCGCCTTCTTCAGGATGCCTGCGGACATCATAGGAACCACCGTCAGCGCTACCAGAAGGCTTGCCAATAAAGAATACGCAATTGTAAGCCCCATATCTACAAACAGCTGCCTGGTAATCCCTTTTGTAAATACAATCGGAACAAATACACAAACCGTCGTAAGCGTAGAAGCCGCAATCGCCCCTGACACCTGCCTTGCGCCTTCCACCGCCGCTTCCTTCGCCGAAGCCCCCTCTTCATTTCGCATACGGTAAATATTCTCAATCACCACAATTGAATTATCCACCAGCATACCTACGCCCAGCGCCAGACCGGAAAGAGAGATGATGTTCAGCGTAACCCCCGAAAAATACATTGCCACCAGCGCCGTCAGAATACTGATCGGGATTGAACATGCAATCACAAAAGTCGGTCTTACACTCTTCAGGAAAACAAACAGAATGATAATCGCCAGGATTGCCCCGTATACCAGATTCTGCAGCACGGAATTGACAATCAGATCGATATAGATTCCCTGATCCATCAAAGTAACTGCCTTTACTCCGATTCCTTCCTCTTTCTCCAGGCTGTCCAACTTCTCCAGTATCCGATCGCTTACATCTCCGGTAGAATAACCTGTCTGTTTCTGGATACTGAGCATAACTCCGGATTCTCCGTTAATCTTCGCATAAGTCTCGTCTGCATTATCCACCAGCTTTACTGTAGCAATGTCCGATAATTTCACCGGTCCCATTCCTTCCAGTTCCAGCAGAACCAGATTCTCAATATCCGCAATACTGTCAAATTTATCTCCCACACGGATCAGATAATCCATTCCATCTTCATTCACATACCCTGCAGGCATACGGAAATTCTGGGTTGTCAGGAATG
The DNA here is from genome assembly GCA_902362865.1 of Clostridiaceae bacterium. Classification (GTDB taxonomy): domain Bacteria; phylum Bacillota; class Clostridia; order Lachnospirales; family Lachnospiraceae; genus Claveliimonas; species Claveliimonas acetigenes. The sequence continues at coordinate 32,318 of CABIYE010000001.1, read as the reverse complement.
TCTTTACCATATCCGCACTCAGTACCCCAGCCATGTCCGCCTTCTCATAGGCCTCTTCCTTCGCGGTCTCTAACTGGGTTTCCTGCTGGGCAAGAGCCGTCTCGCCTGCCGCCATCTGCGCAGTTCCCTGACTGATGCCTGCTGCTGCCTGAATCTGGCCGGAACTAAGCTGGCCTCTTGCCTGCGCAAGTGTAAGCGCTCCCTCATTCAGCTGCGCCTGCACCAATTCCAGCTGTTCCATTCCTGCGGTAAGCTGTTCTTTCTGCTCCTGATACTCTGCTTCCTGCTGTTCTGCCTCCTCCAGGGCTTTTGCAAGCTGTGCCTGCGCCGCATCGTAGCCGCCCATTCCCGCAAGCTGTCCCTGAATCTCCGCAAGCTGTGCTTCAATTTCTGCCAGCTGCGCCGTTTCTTCTTCTGTCATATCCTCCGGGGCTTTCATAAGAAGCGCGTCATATGCTGCCTGCAGCTCTTTCTCACTTTGCAGCAGAGCTTCAAGCTGTCCAAGCTGCGCCTGCAATCCCGCCTTCGCCGCCTGTACCGCCAAAAGTCCCTGGCTAATCTGCGCTTCGCCCATCTGAAGCTCTGCTTTCTTCTCCGTAATCTCAAATTGTGCCTGTTTCAGTTCTTCTGCTTTTACGGAAATCTGCGCCTCCGCATCACCCATCTGGGCCGCTGCCTGTGCCTGTCCTGCCTCCAGAGCTGCCCTGCCTTGCTCTGCCTGTGCTTTTGCCTCTTCCAATGCATTCTGCGCTTCCCGGAACTGTTGATTCAGCTTTGCAGACACTTCATCATTCAGATTCTCAATCTCTTTCTCGTTTACAGTAATCTCAACAGACTCTTCGATACTTCCCACAGAAGTAACAGACGCCACGCCCTCAATACTTTCCAGTTCCGGGATTACCTGCTCTTCAATTACCTTGCTGGTGCGAGCAGCATCCTCCCCTCCTGCGCTGATTGCTGCAATCAGCACCGGCATCATACTGGGATTCAATTTCATAATAATGGGACTTGCTATTTCTTCCGGCCAGTAACCGCTGATTTGATCCAGATTTTCGCGCATCTCAATGGTAACAGAATCCATGTTGGCAGTCTGGTCAAATTCCAGAATCACAGTGGACGTATTCTCACTGGATGAAGACTGAATATTATTGATATTACTTACGGTAGCCATCGCCTGTTCAACCGGTCTGGTAACGGTTGTCTCCACCTCTTCCGGGCTGGCTCCCGGATAAACCGTCATAACCATAGCATAAGGGAGGTTCATATCCGGCAGCAGGTCAACCGTCATATTGGTAAACGTCACCACACCGAGAATAAAAATCAAAACCACTCCCACAATAACCGTATAAGGCCTCTTTACGCTGAATTTAGAAAACATCCGCTTCCTCCGTTCTTTGCATTATTACATAAATAATACCACTTGGGGATTCAAATATCAACAATTCCCATGTATAATAAACAGTAACAATTTTCGTAAAATGAAAGGAGTTTCTTATGCCTCAAAAATATGTTCTTGTCACCGGTTCCTCCAGAGGAATCGGAAAAAGCATTGCTTTGAAATTCGCTTCCGAAGGATGGCATGTCTTCCTGAACTGCCGATACCGTATGGATGCGCTGCAAAATGTAAAGGAAGAAATCGAAGCTTCCACCCCTGGTTCCTGCGAACTGCTTCCCGGCGACGTTAGCAGCCCCGCAGACGTAGCGCATATCTTCCGCAAGATCCACGCATCCTGCGGCTGCCTGGATGTACTGGTAAACAATGCCGGGATTTCCCATATCGGATTGTTGACAGATATGTCCGACAGAGAGTGGGAACAAATAATTCACACCAATCTCTCCTCCGTCTTTTACTGCTGCAGAGCCGCAGTTCCTCCTATGGTGTCCAGAAAAGCCGGACGGATTATCAACATTTCTTCTATGTGGGGTACTGCAGGCGCTTCCTGCGAAGTTGCCTACTCAGCGGCAAAGTCCGGGGTACACGGCTTCACAAAGGCACTGGCCAAAGAACTGGCGCCAAGTAATATTCAGGTGAACGCCATTGCCTGCGGAGTAATTGATACAGATATGAACAGTCAGCTTTCTGACGACGAACGTGCAGCACTGGAATATGAGATTCCTGCCGGACGTTTCGGAGAAACGGAAGAAGCTGCCGCTCTTGTTTGGGGCATCGCCCATGCTCCTTCCTATCTGACCGGACAAATCATAGGAATAGACGGAGGGTATATCTGATTCGATATACCCTCCGTCCCATTCTCTCTTCTATTCTATCTCTAATACTACCGGGCAATGATCCGATCCCATGACATCCGTCAGAATCTCAGCATCCTTAAGCCTGTCCTTCAGACATTCTGACACACAGAAATAGTCAATACGCCATCCGGCATTCTTAGCACGGGCGCTGAAACGGTAGGACCACCAAGAGTAAATCCCCTCTTTCTCCGGATAAAAATACCGGAACGTATCGATAAATCCCGCCTCCAGAAGCTCCGTGAACTTCTGGCGTTCTTCGTCAGTAAATCCGGCATTCTTCCTGTTGGTCTTCGGATTCTTAAGGTCAATCTCCTTATGGGCAACATTCAGGTCCCCGCAGAACACTACCGGCTTCTTCTCTTCCAGCTTCTTCAGATACGCCAGAAAATCCTCCTCCCACTGCATACGGTAAGGAAGCCTTGCAAGCTCACTCTGAGAATTGGGCGTATACACTGTGACAAAGTAATATTCCGGAAATTCCAGCGTAATCACACGTCCTTCCTGATCATGTTCTTCTATCCCGATTCCATACTTCACAGAAACCGGCTCTTCCTTCGTAAAGACAGCAGTCCCCGAATACCCTTTCTTCACCGCATAATTCCAATACTGATGATACCCCGGCGTATCAAGCGTCAACTGCCCCTCCTGCATCTTCGTCTCCTGAATACAGAAAATATCTGCATCCGCCTCCTGAAAAAAATCCATAAACCCCTTCTGCACACAGGCGCGGATTCCATTCACATTCCAAGAAATAAACTTCATAAATACCCTCCAAAATATATTTCACACCTAATAATATACTTTTCTTAAAAACAAACCTCTCGCAGGCGCCAGAAATCCCGCCAGTTCCCTATCTTCTGCGGCGATTACCACCGGAAGCTTCGAAGCCTCCCTCCTGCCTGCGCCAATCTCAATCAGCGTTCCCGTAAGTATCCGCACCATATGGTACAAAAACCCGGATCCATAATAAGTAATCCGCACCTTCTCACCGGACTGTACGATTTTTATATTGTAAATGCGGCGCACAGGGTCTTTACATTCCCTGTTGTCTGTAAAACTGCTAAAGTTCTTCGTCCCAATCAGATAAGGTACAGCCGCACGCATCGCTTCCACATCCAGCTTTTCCGGATAATGATAACAGTATCTTCTGGAAAACACATCCGGTTTCTCCCTGCAGTCAATATAATATTCATACTTTTTCCCTCGCGCGCTCTTCCTGGCATGAAAATTATTCCCCGCAAGCTCTACCTTCTGAATCCGAATATCTTCCGGAAGATACCGGTTCAAAGCATTCTTTAGTTCCTGCGGGTCATACAGCTTGCCAAGCTTTACGCTCGCCACCTGCCCGCGCGCATGCACACCGCTGTCCGTGCGTCCCGATCCTTCTACCTGTACCCGGCAGCCCACCAGCCTTCCCAGGCTTCGCTCTATAATATATTGAATCGTATTATCCGTAGTTGCCTGGCGCTGCCATCCACTGTAGCGGCTGCCGTCATAGGATATCGTCAATTTATAATTTTTCATATTCATCACCCGATTTATTTAAAAATGTTCCCCTTCATGAACAAGGGGTACGTATTGATTAAAAAAGAAGAAGCAGCACTTGCTTCTCCTTAATCTTATCACGTTCCATTTCTATCTGCAATTATTACTTGTCCAGAATTTTCTTAATCTCAGCCATAAACGTATTCACATCCTTAAATTCCCGGTACACCGATGCAAACCTGACATAAGCCACTTCATCCAGACTCTTTAGTTCTTCCATAACCAGCTCTCCGATTGTACTGCTGGGAATTTCCTTTTCCTCCAGGCTGAATATTTTCGTTTCCACACAGTCAATCGTCTTCTGTATATCATCCGCAGATACCGGCCGCTTATAACATGCCCGCAGAACCCCTGCTTCAATCTTGTTCCTGCTGTACTGCTCTCTGTTATTATCCTTCTTTATAATAATCAAAGGGATTGTCTCCACCTTCTCATAGGTGGTAAACCGTTTCCCACATACATCGCAGGAACGTCTTCTGCGGATAGAATTCCCGTCATCAGCGGGTCTGGAATCAATAACTCTTGTATCCGGGTGATTGCAATATGGGCATTTCATCTTCTTTTGTCCTTTCTCCCTCCGGGCAGGAACCGACCGCACTCCGTCCATGGTACGCCTTCCGGTTATTTGCAAAGTATTCATCTATAGTATAAAACCGGAAAAGTGCATTGTCAAAACATTTTATGTCTCACTTCTGACGGTTTTTCTCTTCGTGTATCTCCACGATAATAATGTCCGGCCCAATCTTTTTAATACAGGAAAAAGGTATGATATATTCACCGCCGTCCCCAAACAGGCAGCCCCATTTCCCACTTTTGGGAACAATAATTGCCTCTATACAGCCTTTACATTCGTCAAAAATCAAATCCGACACACAGCCCAGCTTCTTACAATCACATGCATTAATTACTTCCTTTTTTTCAAATTCGCAAAGCCTCATATCTATCACCTCTAAGATAGTATATGCGGAAAGGAAGCCTTCTGTACTTATTCCTCTATATCAATTACAGCTACCGGACAGTTATCTCTTGCCTCAACCGCTGCCTCTTCATCTTCAGAAGCCACATCCGTATATGCTTCGGCAACTCCGTCGTCATTAAAACGGAACACCTCCGGACACGCTGCTACACATGCCCCGCAGGAAATGCATCCATCATTCACTCTTGCTTTCATAGCTTATTTCCTCCTTTTCTCAGAGAACGCTTTCTGGCGTTATCCATCCATAAGTATTCCCGGTACAGCAGAAAATAAACCGTTCGCTATTTAATAATTGTCCCTGTTTTTCCCTTAATTCCTTCCTTCAACTTGTCAAAAGAAGTAATCAGCGCCTGACGCCCTTCTCTCTTTTCAATAAATTCAACCGATGCCTGGAATTTAGGCAGCATATTGTATACACCAAAATGTCCTTCTTCCATGTACTGTTTTGCCTGAGAAACAGTAATTTCTCCCAGTTCCTCTTCCTCAGGAGTCCCCAGATTGATCCGAACCTTTTCCACGCTGGTAAGAATAATCAATTCATCTGCATTAATTTCCTCTGCAAGCCTGCCCGCCACAAGATCCTTCTCGATCACCGCGCTGGCTCCCTTCAGGCGGTGATCCTGCTTCAGCACCGGAATACCGCCGCCGCCGCAGGCAATTACAATCTGGTCTGCATCAACCAATGTACGAATCGCTTCAATTTCTACAATTTCAACCGGGTTCGGTGCAGAAACCACTCTCCGGAATCCTTTTCCCGGCTCTTCCACCACATAATTGCCCTTTTTTCGTTCCTGATTCGCTTCCTCCACCGTCATATAACGTCCCAGAACCTTTGTCGGCGTATAGAAAGCTTCATCATAAGGATCCACCGTAACCTGCGTAAGAATCGTGCTGACCGTGCGGAAAATCCCCCTGTCCAGCAGTTCTTCCCGGATACCGTTCTGCAGGTCATAGCCAATATATCCCTGGCTCATGGCAGAACATACGGACATCGGCGCCGGTGTATAATCCTGATGCGCTTTCCCAAATTCATTCATAGCGGTGTGAATCATCCCCACCTGCGGCGCATTGCTGTGGGTAATCACAACCTGATACCCTGCTTCAATCAAATCCGCAATCGATTTTGCAGTGTGCTTTACCGCTTCCTTCTGTTCCGGCAGTGTCGTGCCAAGCGCACGATGTCCCAATGCAACTACAACTCTTTTTTTCATATATCTATCTCCTATTCTGTCTTATTCTGAATGCTCTTCTTTTGACCCCAACATCATATAAGTTGCCCGGCAAATGGGCAGCTGATATAAAGAGATTATAGTATTTTTCTGCCTAAAATGCAATGCTACAGATTCAATACATCCTGAATTGTATAAAATCCCGGGGCTTTATCTGCAAGATAGGCCGCGCAGTCACAGGCTCCCCTCGCAAAACATTCCCAGTTATAGGAATGATGCGTGATTTCCAGCCGCTCACCCATAAATCCAAAATATACACTATGGCTGCTTGGTATATTTCCCGCGCGCAGAGAATGGTAGCCAATCGTCCCTTTCTCCCTGGGGCATTCGCCATGGCGGCCATATACAGCAAGATCCGAAATCTCCTTCCCCATAGCATGTGCCATAATCTCCCCCATCTCCTTAGACGTACCGCTTGGAGCATCCTTTTTCCATTGATCATGCATTTCGAGAATCTCTATATCTGCTTCTTCTCCTATTTTCTCTGCCACAATCTCCAACAGTTTATTCATTACATTCACCAGTTTAGAAGTATTGGCAGCATACAGCATAGGAATCTCTGACGCTGCTGCCCGGAACCGTTCCATTTCTTCTTCTGAGAAACCGGTTGTCCCACATACCAGCGCCTTCTTGTATTTTCTGGCAAGTTCCAATACCACCATCGCCATTTCCTTCGTAGAAAAATCAATAATCACATCACAGCCATCAATCACAGACTCCAGATTGTCCACCACCGGTACGCCCAAATCATAGCCTACCAGCGCTGCCTGTCCCAGATCCATACCAATATAATCTCTTCCCTCCGGCGCCACTCCTGCAACCAGCTGCATATCTTCCCTCGACGCTGCAATCTGCGTAATTAATTTCCCCATCTTCCCTCTCGGTCCTACAACAATTACCTTCATATCCGTACTCCTTTCCTCATCTCCTGCCATTCCCTGCAGATATGGATTTTCTATAAACAGATTACTATCTACAGTCTATCATATTTAAAAAAAGAAAAATAGGGCTTGCATTCTTCGATACAATTCGATAGAATAAATACATCGGGGTATGGCTCAGTTTGGTTAGAGCGCACGGCTGGGGGCCGTGAGGTCGCAGGTTCGAATCCTGTTACCCCGATTCGAAAAGGCATGGACTCCTGAAAGCGGAATCCATGCCTTTTCTTAATTTTGCAATGCAATTTTTTCAATTTCAGAAGTTCCGTACCACTTTCTATTCCGGTATCAATTCACAGCGCACCGTTATCCGGTAAGACCCTCCAATGGTACAGGTAAATAAGGTCAGATCCCAATCACCGTTCTCCATACCTTCCACGTCGGAAGAAGACAGCGTTTCCAGAAGTGTAATTTCATAAACAAACTCATTGCCATCCATGTCTGTAAAGATAACAATATCACCCTCCTGCAAGTTTTTCAGGCTGCCGAAATGGGAGCGGTAATTATGTCCGCAGAGGATCAGATTGTTCAGATAGACGCTCCCGGCATACCGACAAGGCGCAGATTTCAGATTGGAATAACTCCACCGGCTGATAACCGGCAGTTCCAGTTCCAGGCCCGGAATGTTCAGAATCCCCACAATGTCCACTCCATGAACAGTTTTCACCGGCATATCCATGTTAGGATTGAGTAGATAATCCGGAACCTCTGTAGCATCTTCGCCAGAGATAATATCCTGCATTTTAGCAGGGAGCTCCTGCATTGCCTGGTCTACAGCATCTGCTGCCCGCCTCTCATCATACAGATTGTAAACAACAAGGGAAAGGGCAGCCACAATCAGCAGCAGTCCTAGAAAAATCAAAGATTTACCTTTCTTCATTTTCGATACCTCTGCGGCAAATCAGACCAATCAGCACCAGCAAGATGCCAACTGCCAGCAGAAACGGAACCGGCCACCAAAGCTGCCCGGTCTGAGGCAGCTTCGGTTCGGCAGGTTTGCCGGGCGGCGCCGCAGGTGTATCCCCGGTATACGTATTTGTTACAACAAAAGTAACACCCTCTCTTGTCACAGTAACGGTATAATCGTCCATCTCTTTTTCCACCATAGTCCACCTGGAATTGCCATCCAGGTTCTCCCAGGTATACCGCCAGTTATTTGCAGCGTTCAACGCCACGGTATCATAGACCGCACCATCTTGCAGCAGCTGTACAATGACCTCTTCCGGCCGACTCTTCTCATTTCCCTCGTCCTTCCATACTTTCAGCACCTTGCGGGTAATCCTATCATCAGACTCCGGCTGGGAACTATACTTAGGATTTACTGTTACATCATAAACCCATTCATTTACCTCCCTGTCCCAGGATGGAAGCATTACCACGAAAGGCGCAGCATCATAGACATAGCCTCCCTGAATATGGCGATGTCCCTGCACCAGATAGAGTCCCCACGCCAACCGGCCACCCTGCCGGGGAAATACCAGCGTTCCCTGTTCATTGGTGCTTCCGCTGTCCACAGGCGTAATTTTGTCCCGAAGAACGAATCCTTCCAGAGTGGAAGCTAACGCCTTCCATGCATCATCATTTTCACCACGGATATCCACATTGAACTGCCGGAATGTTTCCGAAATTGTAAGTTCACCATAGTCATCCACTGTCGCTATCAAATGCAGGTCAAATTCCGCCCCTGCCAGGGGAATTCCTTCATCCAGATAAGACAAGGTCAGGCTCACCTCCTGTCCCGGATCCATTCTGTCCGCTGCCATAGCCTGCGTCGGAAAGAATCGCAGCGCCGCCAAAATACTGAGCAGCAGGATTACAACAGATTTTCTTGTTTTCATTTGCATCACCTCATGATTTCTTCCTGCGCCGCCCCGACAGCAGCAGAATAATTAATAAGATCAATAATATAGGTACTGCTGCCAGAGAAGCCACAACTACCGATTCAATCTGCATGGCATCGGCCGTTACCCGAACGGCACTGGACTCTTCCCGGTTCGCCACCCGGTGTCCCCGCACCAACAGCCGATGTGTGTTAACTCCATAGGGTGTACAGGTCACCAGCGTACAATAATCTTTATCCTCCTCAATTTCCAAGGCATCCAGTTCCTGAGGCTCCACAATCAGAATCTGATCCACCTCATAAGTCAATATCTTATCCAGCACATGTAAGATAAACTCATCTCCCTCCACCAGTTTGTCCAAATCGGTAAGCAACCTGGCAGACGGCAGACCCCGATGCCCGGAGATAACACAGTGAGTTCCCCTGCCGCCTGTCGGGAGGGACGTCCCCGCAATATGCCCCAAAGCAATCTGCAGCACCGCTTCATCAGTTCCATGATAGACAGGGAGCAAACAGTCTATCACAGGAATCTCTATATAACCAATGATCCCATTATCTGAAACATTCAACAGTCTTTCGTATTCTTCCTGTTCTTTCTCAGACAGATGATAGCGGTCTTCTTTCTGCCGCAGAGATTGGTTATAGCTTTCAGCCTCAGCCCAAAGCTGCTCACACCTGTCACTATCCAGATCCTCCACTTGTCCGGTATACTCAGCAATCGCTTCGGTCTGATGCAGGGAATTCCAATAATTGCTGACGGTAGGATACAGCAGCAAAGACAGCCCTGCGAGAAAAAGCAGTATTAAAATAATAGTAGAAAGTCTTCTTTTCTTCATGCAGGGTTCTCCTTGCCGCTGCGGTCTTCAAGCCGCAGCGAAAAACATTCCATAAACCATAGAATCTACTTCTCAGAGTTCATGCGTTTCCTGGTAATCAGCAAAACTGCAGCGCCAATCACCAGAATGCCACCGACTATGTAAAACAGAGTTGTTCCCGTACCTCCAGTTTCAGGCAAATTCGAACCGGCTTTATTTACTATACTTGCAGAAAGCGTTGCAGATGAAGCTTCCGTTCCAACTACTACAGTCGGCTTCCCGTCTGATAGAGCGCTTCCATCTTCGGTATACGCAGCGGTAATCGTGAACTTAACAGGCTCTGACAGCAAATTATAACCGTCCGGTGCTTTCGTCTCATATAAATAATAATCTGTCGCATCATCCAGTCCGTTAATTGTGGCGCTGCCAGCTTCAATCACATAAGTAAGCTCTCCCACATAACCAGCAGGTGGAACTGTATAAGTACCATCACTGTTAGCAATCAAAGCGATTAATCCATCCGTATTTTGAGGAACACCATCTTGAAGACCCATATTTTTCACTTCTAATCCACTATTTTCTGAAAGTACAAACTTTGCTCCTGTCAAAGATTTATCCGTACCGTCTGCATTTTTTGTCACTTTATGAATCCCCATTTTAAAAGTCCAGTCATAGACCTTCTCCTCCGGTGTTTTACCAGTGCCGCTGCCATTTGGCTCGTTGCTGTAGGTCAAGTATGCGGTATTCTCCTCTTTACCATTATCATAAATCTTAGCATTTTCATTCAAAACACCAGAATAGTAAGTATAAAGACTGTCTCCGGCTCTCATAACATTAGCTGCAACCGCAGATTTAATGTCGATTGTCAGATTGAAAGTATTCCCATCGGCTTCGACGCTGTAATATTCTGCATCCAGTTTTGTCGTATCATTTACTAAAATCTTAAGATCACCAGCCGTTTTTACATTGGAAGTCAGACCCTCGGACATAGTATCCGTAATAGTATAAGTATAGGCCGTATAATAGGTCGTATCAGGCACCGTAGTAATTGTACGGAACTCTACTGTATCACCGATCTGATTATCTCCCACAACACCCCAGCTACCTGTTTCATTATGTTTAATCTGTTTGTCTAACGTAGGCCGATCTGTCTTGACATTGATTTGGACAACATCTCCCACAACCTGAAGCAATGCTGCATTTTGAACCTTATTCTCTCCACTCACATCTGTCGTATCTACAATAAGATAATAACCAGCTTCCAACGTATTCTCGCCAACACTCAAGGGCGTCTTAATCTCACTCTTATTTTCAAAAGCAATTTCTGCGACAGCTCGGACTAATGCATCATCTGTCGAATTTTTACTCAATACATCTGCTACATCCGCGGCCGTTTTACACTCCTCGTTTACCTGACCAGTACTCGGATCATCAGAAAACCGGAAGCCATAGTCCCCATTTTCTTTCAAGGCAGTTAAAAAAGCATTAGAATTGATACCGGTTCCCCATTCAACATTAGACAGCACACCATCTGATTCATCCCCTTTAAAAACCTGATAAGCTTCAAAAGTGTGATCTGCCAACAAATTATCCTTATCACCGCTCACTTCAACCGTTGTTGCAAATGCTGTACTGCCCATGGCAAAAGCCAGAACCAGAACTAATAAACAACTAATCCATTTCTTCCCATATTTCATCATCTTTTCATTCCTTTCTTTTTTGATTTTTATATAATATAATGGCTGCTGATATCATAATCAGCAAGGCACCAATATATAATATTGTTGTACCCGGGCCTCCGGTCTCCGGAAGTTCATATGCATTTGAAATTGATTTGTTTGAAATCCGGATATCGTATATTGTAGGATTTGTTTCAAATGTATAAATACATTGCCCATTATACTGCGAACCTCCAAATTCAGCCGACTTACTGCACGAATCAGAATCTTCATTATCGCAGAACCAAAAATAATGCTTGGTATCGTCCAGCTGATATCCATCCGGTGCTTTTTCCTCCTTCAGGTAATATAACACATGCGTTTCCAGGAAAACGCCGACACCCTCTTGTGTATTTGTTTCCACCTGAACGATACCGCTGCTGTCGGTAGTATATGTATGTAATAGCTCGCCGTCTTCCTGCCCATCTATCACTTTATATAAACCAAATTCAGCTCCTCTAAGCGGTAATCCGGTATCACTGTCAAACTTGTACACCGTTGCGCCATAGCTCTGGCCGCTAATTGCCGCAGCCGGGACTCTGTATTCTGTACCACCAACATCATAGGTCTGTCCGGAAAGTTTGATTGAAGCTTTATTGCTGTAAGTATAGTGCGCGTTTCCCCCACTGACTCCGGCCTGATAAACCAACGTATATTTATAGGGTCCCAGCGCCTCTGCCTGCAATGTTATCTTAAGAAGGTTTTCCAGCTCACCCGTCTCTTCATTTTTCTCATTCGGACGGTAACTCAATGTATATTGTTCTGAAGGCACCTGTTCTTTTATGCCTTTGGCATCTTCTTTATAGATTTTCATCGTATCCGGCAGGAATGCCAATGTTGAGGTCATCGTATCATCAATAACAAGCGACTGAAGTGGCGCAAGGTCTTCCATCATCTCATTAACCGTAATCGTGTATTCTGCTTTATAATCATTATCTCCATCCGGAAGATCGGTTAATCCTTTGGAGAAAACACCGGACAAAGGAACTCTTGCTCCGGACGAATCGATATTTCGCGATTTCTTCACTCCATTTGGGAAATACACATTATTCAATTGGACATTGTTAGAAACCTGAGTACCTTGATCCGTATAGTCCTCAACCAATGTCCCAACCTCTGTTCTATAGATAAAAGTAAGCTCTACATCATCCTTAAAACACCAGCAGTGGCAAAATCCATTCTCCTCTTTATCCTGACATTTCCCGTCCATCCACCGTGAACAAGTATCTTCTGTACAATTACATCGGCTATACAAAGCAATTTCCCGTTTTGATGCAACACCGCCTTCGGATGTTTCGGTCCAGCTGCATTCCCAGCAAATCCGATCATCAGCAGTTGCCTTACTTATCTCCGGCACCGGAAACGATTCTCCGTTAATTGCCGCTGTTACGGCTGCCTGATCCAAGCCATTATGCAGGGGATCGCTTCTTTTCGCCACATCGACAGTCATCGCATCCCAAAGATGCCAATAATAATCATATTCTCCTTTCTGTTTACCGAAAATCGTCGTCTTGATCGTCCACTCAATTTCATCATCAGATTTGTCGGTTCCATTATTTTTATATTCGGCAGTTTTTACAATTACTCCCGTGCTCTCTGAGGGAACAGCCTCCAGGATTCCGGTGTCTTCACTGCCGTCAATGGACGCTTTGTTCCCATAATCCTTATCTGATTCCCCCATCGTGCTTGTATAGGCAAAATAATACAGCCAATTATCATTGCCGAGAGTAATCTCTTTCTTACATTTTGTACATTGGACTTTTTCCGGCATAATGTAATTCCAGCCGTCTTCTGTCCATGTCAATCCCGGCGTATCCTTCGTTACCGTCCAGGTGTGACTTTCCCCTCTATTGTTCGGATCATCAAAATTCCCATCATACCAGGTTGCCTCAAATGCAATCCCCCTCTCCATATCATCTTCTGTATAATAATGATTTCCGCCCGAAATGGTATCCGTCAGCAGGTTTCCAGTAATTTCAGACTGTGAATTCCCGTAGATTTCCGTACCCCACTTAATCTTACCCGGCTGATCCTGTGTACTTCTTGCCCACTTATTCACCACAGTTTTTGAAGTATTCTCGTTATATTTCAAATTAACTTTGATGATTCCGTCAAATTCCAACGGTTTATCTATATAATCAAATTGGCACACCACATCAGCAACCAAATCGATATGGGAGAAGGACTGTATCCTGTCATTAATATCAAATATCAGCCATACCGTCCCATCCTCGTTCTCCTGAAAATACCAGCTTCCCACATCTGCCATTTCCCCGGTATTTGCTTCCAGCAGCAGCGTTCCCCTCTGATCCAAGCTAATATTTGCAACAGAAGTAAAAGTAACGTAATATTTGCCAGGGTCAATCTTTAAACCGTTATAGGCAACATCCACATTATATGTCTTACCGGCAAAAATTTCATACTCCCCCGAAACAGGATCCGGTTGTACAACCAGACCTCCTTTTGAAACCGTAATAATAACTCTTCCGTTCCCGGTCTCTGACGCGTACCCCATCAGCCGTTTCGTATCTGTCTCTGACAAACCACAGATCAGCGCGCCATTCTCGTCATAGCAAGCCTCTGAATGTGTATGAAGTTCCTGATTTTCCAATGTAATGGCCGGCAAAATCAAAGCATATGTCGTACAAAATACCACGAAAGCCGACAAAAAAGCCACAATCATCCGCCATTTTCTTTTCATTTGTTTCTCACCATCCTCTCTATTTCACCGTTCCGAATTCACTCAACGGCCAGACCCGGAATACGATCTTACCTACAATCTGTTCGTCAGCGACACAGCCCACTGTCTTGCTGCGAGAGTCCACCGAAGTAGAACGATGATCTCCCATTACAAATATTCTTCCCTCCGGAACCTGATATGGCAGATCTAGATCACACTCCCCCAGTGCCTTTTGGGTCAGATACGGCTCTTCCAGCGGCTTTTTATCCACATAGACATTTCCCTCTTCATCAATGTCTACCCACTGTCCGGAACCTGCTATATATCTCTTAACCAGGATTTTATTTCCCAAATAGAAAGCAATCAGGTCTCCCTGCTCAAAATCTGCCCCCTTAACCGAAACCACAATTTCCCCTTCCGTCAACGTCGGATTCATAGAACTGCCATAAATCCGCAAAACCGGCATTACCAGTACTGCAACAAGGACTGCTGCCGCTGCCGCTACTACAAAGGTAAACAGCGTGCTTCGAAGGATCTGTCCATAGCGGAGACGTCCTCGCTCCCGTGCAAGCTCTGCCCGGACCTGATCTGCCGTAGGCATAGATTCCGGAATCTTTGTCCGGTTTTTCTTTCTTTTTTTCCGGAGGCATCCCGTGAACCTCCTGCCAGTCATAGCTCTTCACCACCCTTGCGGGCCATCCGCTGAATATTTTCCAGATACAGCCTTGCCGCCCGATCTGCATCTTCAAATATACAAGTAAGCCGAAGAGCCGCTTCTGCCATACTCCCTGCATTCTCTATCTCAATTCTTCGGTCTCTCAGGGCAGCCTGTGCCTTCCGAAGCTGCTTTCTTAATTTTTCATTCTCTTCCATCTGTGTCAAAAGCAGTTCTAAAAGTTCCGCACGACTCAGGCGCTTCAGTTCCTTATCTGTCATTGTTTATCTCTCCTCAAGATATTTCCCCACTTCTCTTCATCCACACCACATAACGGACATTATGTGGTTTTTTTTCCGTCAACACCAACCCCAGGTTCTCAATCTGACGCTCCTGCTCATTACCACTAACACAAGTATAAATTCTTGTAGTATTGATATTGGAATGACCCAGCAAATCTGCCAGGCGGCTCAGGTCTTTTTCTGCCTTATAAAAGAGACAGGCAAACAGATGCCGCAGGTTATGGGGAAATACCTTGTTCCGTTCCACACCTGCTTCCGGACACAGATTCTTCATCTCATGCAGAATGTTGCTCCGATCCATCGGTCTGCCGCTTCTGGTTACAAAGATGCTTCCCTTCTTTATCCCTTTCTTCCTTGCATAACGGAGCAGCTCCCTACACAGATTCGCAGGAAGCAAAACTATCCGGTTTTTTCCTTTCAGGCAAACTGCTGCCCTTCCGCTCCTGACCGCTTCCACCGTAATAAATGGCAGCTCACTGACACGGATACCTGTAGAACAAAGAGTTTGCATCAGCAAATACAACCGGATATTTTCTTTGTCTTTCGCCGCTTTCAAAAGGCGAAAATATTCTTCCCTTGTCAGCTCCCGTTCTCTGGAACGAAATGCCTGCCGCTGCACCTTCAGTGTCTTTACCACGCACTCAAACCAGCCCATTACCCGAAAAAAACTATTGATAGCGGCCAACATAGAATTAACGCTGGAAGGCTTATAATTTTCTTGCAAATACCGCTTATACTGAATCACCGTTTCCTTTGTTACAGTCTCATCTCCGGCAAAAGTCCAAAAAGCTTTCACATCACGAAGATATTTTTGTATGGTAGCGGTACTTTGTTCATTATTCATTAGTACGCTTTGAAACTGTTTTATCTGTGCTTTCGTCATTTTCTTTCCCATAGTGAACCTCCTTCTTGTATAGATAACAATCTGCATGCTGGTGGGTTGCCGTGAATGGTAACTCTCTTTTTTATTCATTCCCACAATAAACGAAAAAAAACTTGTAATTTATAAGTGACAGGTATATAATTGTATTAATTAAATAATACAAAAGGAGGTCAGATTATGATTCTGGTAAACACAGATTATATTGAAGGGAAAAAATTTGAAATGATCGGACTGGTAAGAGGAACTATGATTCAGTCCGTACATATTGGGAAAGATATTATGAACAGCTTCAAAACTCTGGTAGGCGGCGAACTTACTTCTTACACAGAAATGATGAATGAAGCAAGGGCTACCGCAACGAAACGCATGGCAGAGGACGCTGCCGCTATGGGCGCTGATGCAGTAGTAAATATCCGCTATGCCTCCAGCACAGTCGTACAGGGAGCCGCTGAGATCATGGCATACGGAACTGCCGTAAAATTCATAAACTAACGAAGTTACAGAATATTTATATTAGAGCTATATCAGATAGAAGCGGAGGCATTGAAGTCTTTTGAAAATCAATTTATTAAATCAGGGACTGCAGCCTCCGCTTTTTGTAAACTTCAATTCTAAAGCTTCTCAGAATCCAGTATAATGGTAAATGGTCCGTCATTTGTCAGGCTTACCTTCATATCGGCTCCAAAGCTTCCTTTTTCCACAGACCCCACGCTCTCTTTACATTTAGCAATAATATATTCATACATCTCTTCCGCCATCTTCGGCTCACCGGCTTCAATAAAACTGGGGCGGTTCCCCTTCTTACAGTTCGCATATAAAGTAAACTGCGAAATCAGCAGAAGGCTTCCCCCTACCGTATCCAGTGAAAGATTCGTCTTCCCCTGTTCATCTTCAAAAATGCGCAGCCCCAACATTTTCTTCACCATCTTATCGGCAATCTCCTTCGTGTCAGAATCAGCCACGCCAATCAGAACCATAAATCCTTTTCCTATCTCGCCTAACGTCTCGCCATCCACCTTCACATCTGCATGGCTCACACGCTGTATCACAAACCGCATCTTTTTGTCTCCTCCTGTCTTTCTCGAATACTATTAACCATATTCTCTATCATCAATGAATCCGGACGACTTGTCAACAAAAATTTTGCAAAAACTACATTGACATTTTACAAAACCATGCTATGATTCATTTGTTACTTTTTTCGATTTTTCAGGAGGATTTTATGAACTACAAAAGAATTTTGCAGGGCATTCTTGACATTGGAGAAGCTATGTTAAAAAGCGGCGCTGAGAATTTCCGGCTGGAGGACAGTCTTTACCGTATGTGTAAAGGTTACGGATTCATTCATTATGATGTATTTGTAATCCCAAGCAATATCCAGATAACCGTAGAGACACCAGACGGTGACATTATTACGCAGATCCGCCACATTGAAGCAACAGATATTAATTTTGACCGGCTGGATTATCTGAACAATCTATGCCGCTATGTCTGCAAGAATAGTCCTGATGAAAAAGAATTACATGAAAAATTTATAGAAACCATGAATCGTAAAAAGCAGCATCCTGCCATACAATATTTCGCCGGCGTTATGGGCGGAACCGGGTTTGCTGTTTTCTTCGGCTGCGACTTTATGGACGCCGTCGTTGCAGCTGTTGTGTCTCTGATGATTGTTGTTGTAGGTAACTGGCTGAGTAAAAGAGAAAACAATCTTCTGATCTATAATATGACTCTCTCCTTCCTGTCAGAACTGATTATCCTCGGAATGGTAAGGCTTGGCATCGGAAACCATCCTGACCGTATTATGATCGGAATCGTCATGCTGTTAATCAGCGCCCTGGGAACCACCAACGGAATCCGGGATCTTCTGCAGCGTGATTTTATATCCGGCGCACTCAATATTATGAATTCTTTCCTGGGAGCGGCCGGAATTGCATTCGGAATCGCACTTGCCATGCTCCTTCTGAATGATGTTTCCTCTGAGGGATTCATTCTCAACCACAGCATTCCGGTTCAGCTTATCTCCTGTACCGTTGCATGCACCGGCTTCGCACTGTGGTTCAAAATCCGCGGCAGACAGGTACTGTATTCCAGCGTGGGAGCATTTTTTACCTGGGGGATTTATCTGATCGTATATGAACTTGAACCAAGCAATTTTCTGGCAACTCTGGTGGCCTCCATTTTTGTGGCGCTTTATGCATTCATCATGTCCCGAATAAATAAAGCCCCCTCCACCATCTTCCTTACTGCATCTGTGTTCCCACTGATACCGGGACCCAATCTATATTACATGATGTACGGATGCGTAAGCAGAAATATAGAACTGGCATTTTCCGAAACAATTATTCTGCTTGCCACCTGCCTTGCCATTGCATTCGGATTTATTATTGTAGACATGATAGCAAGGTATACGATGCTTGCGCTGAAAAAAGATTATCATATTGGCAAAAACTCATAAAACGAAAGACGGAGGCTGCAAATACCTCCGTCTCTCTCTATGAAACAGCATCTACTTTTCTTTTTTCAATCCTGTTTATAATATATTCCTCTATCTCTTCTTTCTTCTTACCAAGGGAAACCGCCAGTTCTCCGTACAGGTTTTCTTCCGCAGCATGAAGAAACCGCTCATCGCTTGCAGTCACTTTCTTCCCCCGGGCAAGCCTCTCTTGTTTCCTGGCATACAGCGTCTTAATAATCCTCACCCATTCTCTGATATCACAGCTTCGCAGTGCCTGCTTAAACACATCTTCTCTTTTCTTTTCATTCTCCACCCAGAGCATATCCATATCTTCCATCTCATCAATCAGCCTTCCGGCTTCTTCCCGCGATATAACCGGGCGCATAATAATCTTATCACTGTCTGCCGGTACATAGATAACGCCGCTCTGTGAATATACCTGTGACAAGGTATAATAAATTCTGTCTCCGGACACCTCAGTCAATTTTAACGGTCCCATGCATTCAACCCTGCACACCCCATGCTGACCACAAACAACATAGTTTCCTGTCTCGAACATTCTGATTCTCCTTTCTTTCATAATATAGCCCTGTAAAAAAATCCGCTCACTGGTACAGCGACACGGATTTCAAACTTATTCCACTATTATCTTATCACAAAATTTTTGTTTTGGTAAGTAAATATATACACAATTCAAAATTTTTGTTTATTTTTACATATAATCTACCCCTTGCTATTGTGTATTTTCACAATAACTCTCCTCTTTTTTATCTGGTAACTGAGCCAGAATAATGGCCGCAAACATCAATACGCATCCCAGGGATTCTCTCGCGGACAACTGTTCCCCCAACACCGCCCAGCCAGCAAGCACGGAGATACAAGACTCCAGACTTAAAATCAAAGACGCAACCGCCGGATTCATATTCTTCTGTCCGATAATCTGCAGCGTATAGGCAACACCACAGGACAGCACTCCCGCATATAAAATTGGTCCCATACTTGCCCTCACAGCGCTGATCGTGGTTGTCTCTGTCAGAAGCATCGGCGGAATGGAAAGAATCCCTGCCACAAAGAACTGAATGCAGGACATCTTCACTCCATCCGTCCTGGGGGCAAAATAATCAATCGTGAGAATATGCAGTGAAAACAATAGTGCGCACAAGAAAATATAAACATCTCCCTTTCCCACATGGAAAGATTCCGTTATACACAGGAAATACAGCCCAACCAGCGCAATCGCAACCGCCGTCCATATCTTCCATCCGGTCTTTTTCTTGAAGAAAATCCCAAGCACCGGAACCAGCACAATATAAAATGCTGTAATAAATCCTGCTTTTCCGGCTGTTGTATACCGGATTCCATGCTGCTGCAGACTGCTTGCTGCAAATAAAAGCACACCGCAGCAGATACCGCCAAGAATCAGATCCTTTCTCGTTCCTTTATTCTCTTTTCCCATTCCCAGCTTATCCAATATAAAAATGCAGGGCAGCAGCGCGATTCCTCCTATGATGCTGCGGATCCCATTAAAGGCAAACGGCTCCATATTATCCATTCCCAGGCTCTGTGCCACAAATGCCGTTCCCCATATGAATGCTGTCAAAAATAATATCAATGCATTTTTCGTTTTCATTTGTCTCATTTCCTTCTATTTTAAATTTCCTTGTCTATCTTACCACATTTTCCCGTAATTTCAAATGTGTTTTCAAATTCTTCAAAATCAGGTATACTATACGAAGAAAGCGAGGATTTTATTATGCGCAGACAGAACCGTATTTTTTTTATTTTTGGTATCATCCTGCTTCTCAGCGAAATCTGGAAGCAGTACTGCCTTACTTATATTGTAAACCCAGGCTCCTATGACTGGTGGTACTTCCCATTCCAATTGTGCAGCATTCCTATGTATGTCTGCCTTCTGCTTCCTTTTGCCGTACCGGAATCCATCCACAGGGCAATGGAAGCATTTCTCATGGATTTTGGGCTGCTGGGTGGCATCTTTGCTTTTTTTGATACCAGTGGCATGAAGTACAGCTTTTTCCCGCTTACCTGCCACTCCTACCTGTGGCATATCTTTCTCATTATTATCGGAATTACCGCAGGTGTTTCCTGCCGCCCGCAGAGCTGGAATGATTTCAAAAACAGTGTATATATTTACCTGTCCTGCTGCGGCATTGCCAGCATATTCAACGTATGCTTTGGTTCTTTGGGCTCCATCAATATGTTTTACATCAATCCGGCTCACCGTATGTCCCAGAAGGTCTTTCGAAATATTGCCGATGCCTTGGGAAATAATGCCGGAATTCTCATCTATATAGCCGCCACGATCCTTGGCGCGGGGATTTTTCATTTTATTTGGAGACAAATATTAAAGAAAAGCTGCCATTAAAAATGGGGATGCCAGAAAACATCCCCGTAAATTCTTATTCTTCATGCAGATGAATTATCCGCTGGTTTCTGCTGCCCCGGAACTTAAGCGACAGATCCTTCTCTTCCTCGATAAATTCTCCGTCTACCAACGTATCAATATAGGAAAGCATTTCCTGTGTCACTTCCGTAAATACTTTGCCGCTCGGAATCAGGTCCACATCATACAGATAGCCTGTATAACACCAGATGCTTTTCTCCGGATAAGTTTCACGGATTTTTTTCAGAAGCTTCACCATCTCCACCTGGTTCTCAGGTTCAAAAGGTTCTCCCCCCAACAGCGTAAATCCTGCAATATAAGAAGACTTCAAAGCGTCTATAATCTCTGCCTCCGTCTCAGCCGTATAAGGCTGTCCATAGTTGAAATCCCATGTCTCTGCATTAAAGCATCCTTTGCAGTGATGGCGGCACCCGGAGACAAAGAGGCTTACTCTCACTCCCGGGCCATCTGCTATATCATATTTTTTAATATTAGCATAATTCATATTTTCACCTACAAATGAAGTACCCTGTCCTTAATCTCCTGTGTCCTTCCCTGGTTCCAGAACTGTGTCCCGATGTAACCGCAAGTCCTTCTGGCAACCGCCATTTTATTTTGGTCTCTATTTCCACAATTGGGGCATTCCCAAATCAATTTCCCTGACTCATCCTCTTTAATCAGGATTTCTCCAGCATAACCACATTCTTCACAGAAGTCACTCTTTGTATTCAATTCTGCATACATAATATGGTCATAAATAAACCGCATAACCGACAACACTGCCGGGATGTTATCCTGCATATTCGGCACTTCCACATAGCTAATTGCCCCGCCCGGAGACAACTTCTGGAATTCCGCCTCGAATTCCAGTTTATCAAATGCATTAATCATCTCAGATACATGTACATGATAGCTGTTTGTAATATAATTCTTATCTGTAACACCTTCGATAATTCCAAACCTTTTCTGCAGACATTTTGCAAACTTGTAAGTTGTAGATTCCATCGGCGTTCCATATACGGAATAACTGATGTTCTCTGCCTGCTTCCATTCATTACACTTATCATTCAAACGCTGCATTACCGCCATTGCAAACGGTCTTGCTTCAGGGTCTGTGTGAGACTTTCCAAGCATTCTCACACACATCTCATAAAGGCCCGCATATCCAAGAGAAATCGTAGAATATCCATTATATAAAAGCTTGTCTATCTTCTCTCCCTTTTTAAGGCGCGCCAGCGCACCATACTGCCACAGAATCGGAGCCACATCGGAAATTGTTCCCAAAAGTCTCTCATGACGGCAGCGGAGCGCCCTGTGGCACAGCTCCAGCCTTTCATCCAGAATTTCCCAGAATCTGTCCATGTCTCCTTTCGAAGAACATGCCACATCCACAAGATTAATGGTAACAACTCCCTGGTTAAACCTTCCGTAGAATTTATGCTTCCCGTCTTCCTTCATCTGGGAATCCTCTACCGTCAGGAAAGAACGGCATCCCATACACGGATACACCTCTCCTCTCTTAAGCTCCTTCATAATCTTGGCAGAAATATAATCCGGAACCATCCTCTTAGCCGTACACTTTGCCGCCAGCTCTGTCAGGTGCCAATAAGGAGCATCCTCTGTAATATTGTCCTCATCCAACACATAAATCAGCTTCGGGAAAGCCGGCGTAATCCACACGCCCTTCTCATTTTTAACCCCCTGCATCCTCTGCTTAAGAACTTCTTCAATAATCATGGCAAGGTCTTCCCTGAGCTGTCCTTCCGGCACCTCATCCAGATACATGAACACCGTTACAAAAGGAGCCTGCCCGTTACATGTCATCAGCGTAATTAACTGATATTGAATTGTCTGGATACCGCTCTTTATCTCCTCTTTCAGACGCTTCTCCGTAATTCTGTCGATGATTTCCTCATCCATGCTCTCTTTGCACTCCCGGCGCTCTTCAATGACAAGCTTTTTCAGCTTCTGCCTGCTGATATCCACAAACGGTGCCAGATGCGCCAGAGTAAACGACTGTCCGCCGTACTGGTTGCTTGCGACCTGTGCCACAATCTGCGTCGTTACATTACATGCAGTGAAGAAGCTGTGAGGCTTTTCAATCAACGTCTCACTGATAACTGTTCCATTCTGAAGCATATCCTCCAGATTAATCAAATCGCAGTTATGCTCTTTCTGTGCAAAATAATCTGAATCATGAAAATGGATAATACCTTCTTCATGTGCCTGTACAATTTCCTCCGGCAAAAGCACGCGCCTGGACAGATCCTTGCTCACCTCACCCGCCATATAATCGCGCTGCGTAGAATTAATCACAGGATTCTTGTTGGAATTCTCCTGATTCACTTCCTCATTCAAATGCTCAATCAATGCCAGTATTCCATTATCTGTCGTGTTAGACTTACGGGCGAGCTCTCTCTTATAGCGGTAACGCACATACTTCTGAGCTACTTCATATCCACGCATTCCCATGATGCTGGTTTCTACCATATCCTGAATATCTTCTACATTTACCGCATGCGTAATCTTCTGCACCTGCTGTGCAATATCATCCGCAATTGCCCGAATCTGATATTCATTCATCTTATAAATATTTTCAACTTCATTATTCGCTGCATTGATAGCATTAATGATCTTGGTTATATCAAACTCAACTTCTTCCCCGTTTCTCTTAATTACTTTATTTTTTACTACAATATCCATAGTCCTCTCCTCACTCTTATTGCACCAAATGTTGACATTCTTCCACCGTCTACACAATATCTTGTGTGTCCGTTATCTATATTACCTCAAAATATCGAAAAAGGGAAGCTTTATTTTCATATTTTTAAAAAAAATTATTTCCTTTTATTTTTATGTAAAATTTAGTATACTTAGATTAACAATTATATATCTGACGAAAGGATTTTATTATGTTAGAGCAATTATTACATTCCTCTGGTTTCCTCTATGAAATAGGAGGCAGTTATTATTTTCTTGGAAAATGGATTTGCAAAAGATGTGCAGACACCGATGCATCGGATTGTGTTGTTATGTACCACATGTGCCGGGCTTCAGGCGAACTGCCGGAGGCATCCCTGTATTTTGAAAAAATCCGCGCCTACAGCGATTTTGCTCTGGAAATTCCCTATAATCCGGCAAAGATCCGAAAAGACATGGAACAGCTTCTTGACAGCCTGTCTGAATCAGAACAAAAAAACCTCGAACAGCAATTTCTGTACTTTCAGGAAGATTCCCAAAAATGAAGAGGCTGCACAGCCTCTTCCTCTTACTTTAAACCTAACCCCTTCAGCATCCGGTACTCTCTCTCTGCAGCAGGATTCCCCTTTCCAATCGCCTTCAGCACTTTTACGGATTGCTTTCTCCGCAAAAAGAGTCCATGATACCACCGAATTACCCACGCTGCCGGCAGCAAAACCGGATATTTCTCTACGGCAGGAAGGATTCCCGCCATACGCTCCCGGGATGGGAAAAAATACCGCAGCAAACCTTCCCGTCTTTGCCGGCTCATACTTCCTATATTTTCTTCTGTCACACTTTCCCGTGAATACATATCTGCAATCGTACGCTTACGCTTTCCGAATGTTCCGCCTGAAAAGACATAATCGGCCAGTATCTCATACAGCTCTTTTTCCGGCTTTCTGCCGCCCGGTATCTCTACATGAAACCATTCCCCACATAGCCAGAATACCTGCTCTGAAAATAATCCCAGATGAAGTTCATCCAGCATACGGCGAATCCTCTCCTTGTCCATACCGCTTCCAAACCGTCTCCAGAACACCGCTATATCCAGAAACATTCTCACTCCCGCTCCCGTAGAATTCATATGCTTCGCCAAATGAAATAAGAGAAAGACAAAATGATATTCCGGTTCAAAATATCCACTGTATTCTCCCGGTTCAAATACGCCATAAGAAAATGCCTCTCTAAACCATCCCGTACCGTCCGCCCCGTTGTCTAGCACTGCCCTTATCCGGCAATGCATCTCCAGATGGAGTCCTTCCTTATAGTAACACAATACCTCTTTCTCCGCGCCTTCCGCCAGAAATCCCACCGCTTCAAGAGCTTCACACGCCTTCTTCCTGTCTCTTTCCCGTATCAGGAAATCTACATCCGACATCATTCTAACTTCAGGCACAGGATAATAATTTCTAAGCTCCCATCCCTTGAAAAAAATGTGCGGTATCTCTGCTTTCTCAAGCGCCAGCTCAAGGCTCTCCATCCCTGACTCCTGCTTCAGCGCATGCACAACAGCCAACTCAAACTCCCGCCGAAACCGTCCGGCTATTTCCTTCATATCACTTCCGAAATCTCTCAGGACAAGATACACCATGCCGCCCACGCCATGTATGCGCGCCAACATTAAAAGTTCTTCCCAGCCCTCTTCTGTCACTTCCGTTTTCAAAAGTTCTGCTGATATATATTTTCCTCTGCTGTCATGAATATAATCAGAAAGCAGTCCTGTCAATAATTCTTCTGTTTTCATAATATCTCTTCCAATTTTTATCTGCATATTTTCGGAAAACACCAAACAAACCGCTGAAATAATCTTTTGTTAGAATAAACACCTGCTTTTTTAGCGGCAGGGAAAACGGACTGATAGAAAATCCATTTTCCATCCATTCATCACTGTATTGAAACGCCGCCTTACGGCTGGTAGTCATATCCAGAGTTCCGACAAACTGTTCCATTTTTCTCCTTTACAGATAATATAATATCTAAAATACCGTTTTTTAATCAAAATATCTAATATCTTATCTATTATTATATTATCATACTTCTAAAAAAATACAATAAAGAAAAAGGGGCTGTCTATTTCCCGACAACCCCTAATCTACAACTAATAAGCATATCTTTCTCAGATTATAATACTTTCCAACTTAGAACCCAGAGCCTTGAAGATTGATTTTTCAATCCGTCAGGCTCATTTCTTTATTTTAATTCTCTATAGTTATCAAGTGTTTTATGGCTTAAATTTGGTTTTTCTGATGTCGGGTGTAATCTTCTTAGGGTGTCCAGCTTCAAGCCAAAAATAAGGCCATTTTCGTTAATTTAACATACTATATATGGTATTAGTAGCAAGAATTTCAAAACCAAAACATTTTTGTCCAAACGTGGCAGGTGTTTTACTCATGTATTGAGTCGAATTTTCAACATTGAAGTATTCCTTCATTCAATTTCTACTTACCCATTTTTGAATAGACTTAAGGTACTTATACATTTACTGCTCTATTTTTTCTATATAAACTCCCGGTATAGTTATCGTTCCACCCATTGTAGACTGATAACTAATAGTTCCTACTGAAGTTCCATATACAGTAATATAATCATCTTCCAAAACCCGTGATGATACTATTGATTTAGAATATTGTCCATATAATATTGTATCATAATCATCATTCACCGCTAATCTTATTGTTACCGAACTATCTGATTCCATTACCTGAATGACTTTTCCATAGAACTTAATTTTCTGTCCTTCGTAATCATCGGGAGTTCTTGCAAGTTGATCATATGTAATACCCGTTTCATAACCTTTAGCTTTCTCAGCTTCTTCTGCCGCCTTTTGTTTATCTATATTCTCCTGACTTGTTTTTGCTAACTGTTGTGCTTCTATATCTTCTTCACTTCCATTATACTTCTCATGAAGAGCACTTGATAAATCTATCACATTCTGCCACTCACCCTTTTCATAAGCATTCTTAATATCCGACAATTGTTTTTGCGCGCCATTCGAGAGTTCATCATTTTCAAGTTTTAAATTGCTATTTTCTTCCAATAAGGCCGTATTTTGACTTTTTAATTCTTTCTTTTTATCTTTTGCTTTTCTCAATTGCGATGAAATAGATGAATAGTTTAATATAAACATATTACTCTTCCAATACTCACTATATCCCTTTGCAACCATATATTGTATGTACAGATATTCTCCATCATTTCTATACTCTATTCCATCCGATACTTCTCGAACCGAATCAGGGAGCAATGACAAAGAGTATTCTTTTTGTTTTGCGTCTCTACTTTGAATGTTTATCAATTGCATTCTGTATAACATCCCGCTTAATGCTCAAAATAACACTACCTTCCACCAAGATAGACATGCACCGCTCTATTTCTCTATCTGGCATGGCTGCGGCCATTTCTTTAAACATAATCGCTCTCCTTCTCCCTTTTACGCTAATTATCTTCGTAATTACGAAGATATTCAAGATAAAAAACAAGTTCGGTTCGATAAATTATTTTCTTGATATGTGTGCATCCAATACATATCGCCTATCTTAAAATTCTTTTTGCTATATCGAATGTAAAGGCTCCCCCAACACAAAAAAGTGACAATATAAATACACTCTTTCATTGTACTTATATTGTCACCTTTCATTCAATCGCTTCTGTGTTAACTTTCGTGTTAACTTTTTCTAGTAGGCATACGAAAAGCCTTTCTTTTACTAGATTTTTAACAGGGGATGAGAGAATCGAACTCCCGCTAAGAGTTTTGGAGACTCCTGTCATACCATTTGACCAATCCCCTATATGTAATTTGCAACCTCAAGCGGTCACTAGTTATTTATATCACAAGTGACCGCTTCTTGTCAATACTTTTTTTATAATACTAATGATGGCGCGGAATATACCCTCGCTCCCAGCTCATTATCCAACATATACAAGCTCTTCGGATCATCTCCGAATAACTCAAACTTCTTTACCAGTCCTTCTGCATTGGTCTCTTCTTCGCCCTGCTCTTTTACAAACCAGTCCAAAAACTGCATTGTACGGAAGTCTTTTACAGAATATGCCGCATCATAGATGTTGTGGATCAGACTTGTCACATACTGCTCATGCTTTAATCCTTCTGCAAGTACAGCCTTGGCGCTCTCAAGTGTAACTGCCGGCTTATCAATTGCTTCCAGTGTCACTTTCTCGCCGTTATTCTGCAAATACTGAATAAAAAGCATCGCATGATCCCGTTCTTCCTGTGCCTGAATCTTATACCAATTTCCAAATCCTTCCAATCCTTCATCATAATAGAAATTAGAAAAATCAAGATATAAGTAAGCGGAATAAAATTCCTTATTCACTTGCTGGTTTAACAATTCTACCACTTTTTTATCTAACATAAGCATTACCTCCTGTTTTTAATCTACTTTATTATACGCCTGCTATTTTCCAATTTCAACCAACTTTATAAACATCCGCTAAATTTGCTTCTTTTTCCACGTATGATAAAACTAAAAAAATAAAATACTTTTAACAAATACAAAAAGCGAGGAAATACTCATGAAGAAAAAATTTTTATTAACCTTATTTTTTATTATATTATGCCTTCCTGTTCTTACAGGATGCAGAAATACAAATAACAAAAGCAGCTATTTTGCAGAAGAATCTGTGGAATTTCTCTCCCAAGCAGTAGATGACGTAACTCTTCACTCCAATAGTGCCGTACCGGGAGAAATTCCGGCCGAAAACCTTCGACGTTTTTCTGTTCTAAAAAGCGAGTTAGAAGATGTGGAAGAAAAAATAGAACACTATGATGATTATATTGAAAGTCAGTATCTACAGGGCGGGCTCTCCTACACAGACTATCAGGCGCAGGAGTACGAATTGGAAAAACTGGAAGAAAAGCTGAACATCTCCGAGGAACGGTTAGCGTACGATTTTAAAGCGCATAAGTAAATAAAATGACTAACGAAAGTACAAGTGGAATAGAATAAAGTAAAAATATCTTTTGAGGCTTTTATGAAGCACAGACCTAATTATAAGAAAATTGCCAAAACTCTCTTCCTGTTTGCAGCAGCATTTTTAACGGGACGTTTTACCGCCCAGGCAGTCGATCACTTCAACATAGCATCTGCCAATCATTTTGATGCGAAATCTTCAGGAGCTGCTGATTCGGAAGTAGTAGAAACTTCCGCGGAAGGAAACTGGGGACTCAGTTTTCAGGAGGATGGGAAGCCGCCCGTAGCAAATGCTACCGCAGAAGAGCTGAAACAATTCGATGCCTACTATGCAGAACAGACAGAAGAAAAAGTACTGTACCTCACTTTTGATGCCGGCTACGAGAACGGAAATACAGCGCCGATTCTTGATGCCTTAAAAATTCATAAAGCACCTGCCACCTTTTTTGTTGTAGGAACTTTTATTGAAGAAAATCCTGATTTAATCAAGCGTATGACGGAAGAAGGACACACCGTCGGTAATCATACTTATTCCCATCCCGACATGTCCCAAATATCGTCAAAAGAAGCTTTTTCAGAAGAACTAAACAAAGTTGAAACCATTTACCAGAATATTACCGGGGACTCTATGACTAAATACTACCGGCCTCCCCAGGGTAAATACAGTGAAAGTAATCTTAAAATGGCTCAGGAAATGGGTTATAAGACCTTCTTCTGGAGTCTCGCCTATGTGGATTGGTATCAGGATGATCAGCCGACTAAAACTGAGGCATTCGACAAACTGCTTGGCCGCATCCATCCCGGCGCTATTGTTCTGCTTCACAGTACTTCTTCTACCAATGCGGAAATTCTGGATGAACTTCTGACCAAGTGGGAAGAAATGGGCTATAGCTTCAAACCTTTAAGTGCCCTTCTGTAAAAGAAAAGCAGAGTGTAACACTTTCCTGAACACTCTGCTTTTGCATTTCTCAAATCTTATTATCCTACATACGGAGCCGCAATCTCCTTAAACCTGTCCGCATGTTCCGCATACCATTCATCGTATTTGCAGCCGCTGTCAGATATTTCCTGCCCCAGCGCCTTTAAAAATGTTGGAATATCTCTTTCCAGAATCGTACCAATTTGTTCGCCGAATCTTTCGCCGCCTTCTTCTTCCTCCCCGTTTACATAAAGGACAAATGCCGGTTCTGTCTTTCCTTCTACTTTCTTGACACCGCCCCGAAATCCGATCCTTCCAATCTGGTGAGTTCCGCAGGATGATGGGCAGCCTGAGATATGAATCTGCGGCAATACGCCGTCCGCATACCCCCATTCTCTGGAAGCTTCCAACAAATCTGCCATTAATTTCTGGGAATCTCTTACTCCCACCTGGCAGATAGACGCTCCGATACATGCAACAGAATTCTCAAATACATTCTTTGCGCCATCATCAGTAAGCTTCAGGATTCTTTCTGCCTCACTGCCGTTACAATTAATAATATACACAGACTCATCCGGCACAAGACGAAGTTCCACCTGATCCATATCTAGAATTGCCTGATAAATCTCTGTCATCTTTTCAGGAGACGGACATCCGCCAATCGGATGATATTTTACAGCATAAAGCCCTTCCTGTTTCTGCGGACTGACTCTTCTGTCTTCAACCTTCACGCCATCGCCCTGCTTAGTCACCGGAGTTTCCTCAACATCAATATCCAGATTCACTCCGCTTTCCATCACTTCTTCCAGCTTCTTTGTAAATTCCTCTACATACTTATCACCAAGTACATCCTGCATATATCTGGTTCTTGCTTTTGCACGATTTTCATAATTTCCATATGTGGTAAACAAATTTACCATCGCCTGAATATAATAAAGGATCTTTCTGCCTTCCACAGCCTGTGCAGTCAAAATCCCCAGCTTTGGATTGTTTCCAAGGCCTCCGGCGCTGTAGACATCAAATCTGCCATCTTCCCTTGCAGCAAATCCAAGATCTCTGAAAGTAGCATGCGTCAAATTTGCCGGCGAATTAGAAAAACATACTTTCAGTTTTCTCGGAAGTTTTACCGTTTTAATCAATCCCATAAGATAATCTGCAGCAGCCTGTGCATATGGCGAAACATCAAAATACTCACCTTCTTCTACACCGGCAAGAGGTGATACCATCACATTTCTCGGGAAATCTCCACCTCCGCCCCTCGTAACAATTCCATAATCCAACGCTTCCACGGCAAGCTCGCACACCGCATCCGCATTCAAATTGTGAAGCTGCACCGTCTGACATGTTGTAAAATGTAATTTGTTGATCTGGTATTTTTCAATACTATTCACAATGAAACCAAGCTTTTCCTTCGTAATTCGTCCGCCAGGCAAACGCAGTCTCAGCATACTTGCTTGTCCGCCCCTCTGCGCATAACTTCCAAATCCACCCGAAAATCCTTTATACTTCGGCATCGGAACCTCTCCTGCATAAAACTGTCTAGTTACAAACTCAAATTCCTTATAATCATCTTTCCATTCTGCTGTCTGCATCTTTCTTTCCTCTCATTATCTATTTTTTCTATCTCTTATCATACACCTTTTATAAGAAAAAATAAATCCTTTCATCATTCATTTTACCAATCTGTATAGATATCAATCGTACCGCTTGCACACCCACTGTCATAGACCTTTCCTAATCCCAGTGATGTATTAACAATAGTTCCTCTGGGATAATCACTGCTTGCCACACAAATATAGCCGTCAATATCTCTGATTGTTCCATCCTCCGCCACATGACGTCCCGGAATATTGAGACCGCCCCCCGGCAACACTCGCTGAGAATAGTAAGTTTCTCGATGTCCATCATAATAAACAACGCCCTTCTCCGGTGTCAACGCTCCGCCAGAAGCATAGACATAACCCGAATTACCTGACGAAGAATTACTGCTGCCCGTATCCTTGCTTCCAGACGAATTCTCATTAGAACTTCCAAAAGACGAAGAGGCTGAAGCACTCTGACTTGCGGCTTCAGCAGCAGCCGCCGCAGCCGCTGCCGCTGCTGCTTCTTCTTCCGCTTTGCGCTGTTCTTCCTCTCGCAGAGCCTGAAGCTGCGCATTAAAGGCTTTCAAATCCGTCGAAGTCTCCTCCGCTTTTTTCTCTAATGATTCTTGCTGTGCTTTCAATTGACTTTCAAGCTCTTCCAAAGAGGCCTGCTCTTCTTCTAAACTTGCTTCTTGCTCATCGATTCCTTCCCGCATTGCTTTCAACAGCTCAAATTTCTCTCTGTCATAACTACTAATATTCTGAACAAAATCTGCCTTGTTCAGAAAATCTGACATACTTTCTGCCGAGCACAAAAATTCCAACATAGAAAAGCCGTCATTTTCATACATATACTTAATACGTGCTTTCATGGCCTCATACTGACGCTCTTCGTTTTCTTTTGAAATCGAAAGAGAATCCTCAAGACGAAGCATTTCATTATTTACATTTTCAATCTGGGCTTCCGTATCTTCTATCTGGTTACTAATCTCCAGAAGTTCTTGATTAACACCTTCCAGTTCTTCTTGTAAATCATTTGTCTTATTCTCCAGGCTCTGAACATCGGTGGCCGACACCGGTATTGCCACTAGAGTGACCGTAAGAGCAAGGATGCCACAAAATTTTCTGTTAAATTTTCTTTTCATAGTTAATCCTTTCTTTACTTGATTCATCTGCATTATAAATAGAAATCGAAAAAAATACAAGGAGTCTCGCAAAATATTCATTATTATATTCAATTCATATAAACAAAAAAAGACACTTCCTGCTAAAAAGTGTCTGTTTAAGTAATTTTATGTACCTTCAAAACTGCATATAAGAAATACTTTTCAATCCATCTTTTTCCTATCCACCTTGCTTTGGTTATGCCCTCGACCGATTAGTAACAGTCAGCTCCACATGTTGCCATGCTTCCACCTCTGCCCTATCTACCTCGTCGTCTTCAAGGGGTCTT